>JBQTIY010000010.1:0-359096 GCA_052387675.1 Planctomycetota bacterium
GCTGAGTGCGCCCGCGGCGGGGGCTCGGCGGTGCCGCTCAGACACCTCGCCGACTCGGCCGATGCGGCCGAGAGGTCGGCTCGGAACTCGCGGCACACCGACCCCCGCCGCGTCGCACACCGTTGCACGCGCGGGGGACTCGCTACGGCAGGGGCGAGAGCTGGATGCGCAGCGGCACGATGGCCGTCTGCGAGGGCAGCACATTCTCGAGCTGCACTTCCGCGAAGCCGGCCGCGCGCACGATGAGCGTGCAGGGCTCGTCTTCGTTCACGGGCATCTCGAAGCGGCCCTCGGCGTACTCGGCGCCGACATTGGACATGGTCGTGTTCGAGCGAATCACCGTGATGTCGAAGCGCGTGATCGGCTGGCCGTGGACGGCGTGCGTGACTTGGCCGGCGATCACCTGCGCGCGCTGCAGCACGAAGTGCTGCTCGGCGGTACCGGGTTGCACTTGCTCCCAGAAGGTCGCATAGCCGGTCTTGAGCAGGAGCAATTGTTGCTGGCCCGGAGGCAGGCCTTGCAGTTCGAAGCGGCCGTCGTCGCCCGTGAGCAAGCGCTGGCTGTCGTCGAAACTGGCGGATCCCGCCGGCTTTGCCTGCACGGTCACGCCGGCCAGGGGCAAGCCGGAAGGATCGGTGACGCGTCCGCGCAGGACGAGTCCGCGCACGAGCGTGAAGTTCACAGCCTGGAGCCGCTCCTCAGGCGCGAGGTGGAGCGTGCGCGCGTGTGGCACGAACCCGTGGTCGTTTGGGGCCACACTCAGGCGCTTCTCACCGGCGCGCAGTTCCGTGAACTCGTAGTCTCCGCGCTCATCCGTGGTGGCGTAGCTCTCGGTCTCGACCAGCTCCGTTTCGCCGAAGCCCTCTTCGTTCGAGCGGCTGGAAATGACTACGCCCTCGCCTTGTGTGACCGTGTGGCCGCGCACGTCCGGTGCAGGCCAGCGCTGCACTCGGTGCAGGGTGAGCTTGGCTCCCGCGATCGGGGCGCCGAATTCATCGCGCACGCGGCCGGAGATCGAACTCGGGCCGAACAGGACGAAGTCGAGCCGGGTGGTTTTGCCGGTCTGCACGACCACGTCCGCTTCGCGAGTGGACGAACTGGGCGGCATTCCACTGGGATATCCGAGACTCCAGTCCACCGTTTCTCCGGCGCTTACGATGAAGCGTCCGGCCGCCACGCAGTCGAGCAGGTACTCACCGCCTTCCTTGCTCACAGCTTGCAGGCCAGTCGGCGCTTCCTCGGCGTGATCACTGGTCATGCGCCACTCGACCAGCACGACCACTCCAGGCAGTGGCGTGCCGTGTCGGTCGGTGATCCGGCCCGCGATGGCGCCGCTGGCTGGCAACGAGATCTGCACGCGCTGGATGCGTGTGACATCGTCTGGAACCAGCAAGTCCACACCGGTTCTCACGTGACCGGGCGTAACCGCCGAGACGCGCACCGAAGGGAGTCCAAGCTCTGGAGCTACGTCCCGTGCGCTGAATCGTCCGAACTCGTCCGTCGACTCGTAGTGGTTCTCATCGATGTCAACGACGGCCTTCGCGGCCGGGTGGCCGGTGCTGTCGCGCACTTCGCCTTGCACGATGAAGCCGCTGTCGAAGACCAGCTCGAGATCAAGGGCAGGCTCCACGCCGGGAGGCAGCGGAAACTTCTGAGTACGCTCTGGCCAGCCGTTTTCCTCAGAACTCACCGTGAGCAACTGGGTATCGGGGTCCACGCCAGGAAATTCAAAGCGCCCGTCGGAGTCCGAGGAGGTGACCGTGTCGCCAGCTTCTTTCGATCCCATAAATAGAGCTGCAATGGTGATGCCGGCCAGCGGCGTGCCATCGGAGAGGCGCACGACGCGGCCGGTGACGCGGCGGCGGGGCCCGTCGTCTTGAGCGGCCTGCGGCTCGCCGGCCAGCGGCGTGGCTTGAACGTCGGGCACTTCCACGGGCACGGCGGCGCGCGGTTCGGGCGGCGCGGCGCGGAAACTAGGCGCCTGCGGATCCTCTGATCGGCCCGCGACCGCGCTTAGCGGAGAGTGCTGCGGGCCGCCTTCGTCATCGTCGGAGATGAACAGCAGGACAAGCCCAGCCAGCCCCACGGCGAGCAGGACTCCCACCAGCGCGACCGCTGGGGAAATCCGCCGGCTCTTCACGCGGCCTTCCGCGCCACAACGACGTAGCCCAGGCAGGCGTTGGTGTCTGAGCAGAGCGGCTCGAAGAGCAGGAAGAGGCTCTGCGCCAGGCCGATGAAGGGCAGGACGAGCGGCGCGCGCCAGCGGCTCATGAGCACGGCGCCGTCGCGCGTGAGGCCGCGGCTGCCGAAGGCGCGCAGAAGCCATTGCGCCACGAAGGAGCCGGCCGTGCTGGCCGCATTGCCGCGCGGCGCAAGCGACTCGATGGCGAGCCCGTGCCGGCCGAGCAGCGCGGCGAGGCCCTGCGGCGTGTAGCGATAGAAGTCGTAGGGCAGCGCGTGCTGCGGCGCGAGAAAGGGCACGCTCAGCAAGAGCCGCCCGCCCGGCTTGAGGATGCGCGCGAGCTCGGCCACGCAGCGGTCCGGATCGGGCACATGTTCGAGGACTTCGAGCGAGAGCACGGTGTCGGCGCAGGCCGCGCGCAGCGGCAAGTGGTGGCCGTCGCCCCAGATGTCCACCGCGCCGCGCAACTGCTCCACGAGCTGGCTGGTGATGCCGGGATTGAGGTTGTCGCAGGCCGGCGGGTACTCCAGCCCGATGTAGCGCCGCACACGCGGCGTGAAGAGCGCGCCATAGGGGCGCTCGCCGACGCCCACGTCTACCAGCAGGCCCTCAGCGTGGGGTGCGAGCGTGGCGATGCCGCGCCGCAGGTGCCGGCCTTCCAGCCAGTAGGGATTGAAGACCGTCTTGCGCTGAAAGGCGGCGAGGCGCGCGCGCAGGCTCGGGCGCGGCGGCGGGGCGGCGGGCCGCGGCGCGGCGCCATACGGCGCGGACGCAGGCGTCGCGGATGAAGGCGCCGCGGAAGGGCTCGTCGATGGAGTGGCCGAGGCAGGGGTGGACACAGCGGGAGTGTACGGAAGGCGGCGGCTTGGCAGAGTGTCGACATGGCTGCCGAGCGCACCGACCCCGCCGAGGAGACAGACCGGGCTACGCCGCTCGCCTACACCGCCGAGGAGGCGCTGGCCATGGACCGCTGGCTCATCGAGGAGCGCGGCTTCACGCTGGCCGGACTCATGGGCGCGGCCGGCGCGCGTTTGGCGGAAGCGGTGCGCGACCTAGTGGCTGAGTACGCGCTGGCGCGCGTCGTGCTGCTCGCCGGCCCCGGCCACAACGGCGGCGATGCCCGCGTGGCCGAGGCGCTCCTGCGCAACGGCCGGCCGGCAGTGCCGACGACCCTGTGGCAACCGCTGAGCGAAGGCTCGGGGGCCGAAGCGGCCCCGGACGCGCTCGGCTCGCCCTCGCTCGATGGCACGACACTGCTCGTCGATGGACTCTTCGGCGTCGGGCTCTGCCGGCCACTGACGGGCGCAGCGCTCCAGGCGGTGGAGCATGTGAATGCCGCGCGCGCCGCGCGCCTGTTGGTGCTTGCAGTCGACATTCCCAGCGGGCTGCATGCGACGACGGGCGAAGTGCTCGGCGCGGCCATCCAGGCCGACCACACGCTGTGCTTCGTGGGCCCTAAGCGCGGCTTCTTCGTGGGCGCGGGGCCGCGCTGCGTGGGCCGCTGGCGCGCCGTGGAGATTGGCTTTCCCGCGGCGCAGGCCGAGGCCTGGGTGCTGGCTCGGCGAGCGGCCGCTGGCGGCAACGCGCCGCCTTCGGCACGCTGAGGGCATGCCCCGCCTTCACACGCTGCACGCCAGCATCGAACTGCCGCTGCCGATCGACCAGGTCTTTCCCTTCTTCTCGACGGCCGAGAATCTTGAGCGACTCACGCCGCCGCGCATGCGCTTTCGCGTCGTCAGCGAGAAGCCGGTGCACATCGCCGCGGGCACGCTCATCGACTACCGGTTGCGCATGCTGGGCGTGCCGTCAGGCTGGCGCTCGCGCATCTCGGTCTGGGAGCCGCCGCATCGCTTCGTGGACGAGCAGGTCCAGGGGCCCTACGCGAGCTGGGTGCACACGCACGAGTTCCAGGATCTGGGCGGCGCCACGGCCGTCATCGACCGCGTGGAGTTCGCGTTGCCGGCCTACCCCTTGGGCGAACTTGCGCTGCCGCTCGTGCGAGCCCAGCTCCGCGGCATTTTCAGCTACCGCCAGCAGGCGATGTCGCAGGCGCTCGGCGTGAGTGGCCGCCACGCCACGCTCAAGGAAGGCTGAACGCTGTGCACCGTCCAAGGCGCATTCCCCACGAGAGGTCCATCGCCATGCGCACGAAGCTTCAAGGAACACAGGGTCATTCCGGGCGCCGAGCTGTCCAGCATCGACTGCTCTCTCACCTGCTGCGTGCGCTGCCCTTGCTCGGCGCGTTGCTGTTGCCGGCCACGCTGGCGCCGGGCTGCGCGGCCTCGGCGAGCGCCAACGCCAAGAGCGAGTCCGGCCGGCTCGAACTCCACGTCTTCGCGCCGGCTGGGCTCGATGTGCGCAAGGCCGAGGTCTTCCTCGACGGGCTCTCGATCGGCAACGCCGGGCCCGAGATGCCCACGCTGCACGTGCGCAACGGCCGGCACCTGCTGCGCGTCGAACTGCCCGGCTGCCGGGCTTACGAACGCGAGGTCACGATTCTCGGCGCGCCCAACCACCAAGTCGTGAACGTCTTCCTCGAAGCGGCTGGCGAGGGCTCGTCTTCCTAGGGCTCGTCGTCGCGCGGCGCGTCATCCCGCGGCTTGTCGTCGAGCACGTGCTCGGCATCCTCGATGGCCTGCTGCGTGCCGGCGACAGCGAGGACGTCGCCCGAGAGCAGCCGCGTCGCGCCGCCCGGTGAGCCGATGTGCTCGCCGCCGCGCCGAATGGCCACGATCGTCGCGCCGGTGCGCCCGCGCAGATTGAGCTGCCGCAAAGTCGAGCCGTCGCAGGGCGAGCCGGATTGCACGCGATGCTCGACGACCGAACCCAGGCCCGGCAAAAGCGTCTCGATGGCGGGCACGGCGTGATCGGAGGGCGTTTCGGCCGCTTCCGGCCGCGGCGAACCGGCCGAGCCGGCCGAGCGCAGCGCGCCGAGCAAGACTTCTGAACCGGCGTTCACGTGGTCGCGCAGGTTCGTCGCGCTGCGCCAAAAACTCACACCGGCCACGACGGCGAGCACGAGCAGGACTGGCAGTCCCGAAAGCAGCGGCAAGAAAGGCTGGGTGAGCGCCACGATCGGCACCAGCACCGCGAGCAGCACGCCGAGTCGGAGCGAGCCGAGCAGGGCGCGACGCGGGGCCGCGCCGAAGTCGGCCCGGCCGGCGGCGGCCGGCGGAACGACTTGCGCGGTGAGGAGTTCACCGAGGCGTCGCGAGGCCGCGCTGAGCCCGAAAACGAGCGGCAGCGCCAGCACGACGGCGCCGCCCAGGACGATCCACTCGGCGGGCACGGCTTCCCAGCCCAGGCCGTCGTGCACCCAGGTGCTCAAGGGCTTGATGAGCAGCGAGGTCGAGGCGATGAGCGCCACGAGCAGCAGGCCGTCGAGGACCAGAATCCAGACGAGGCGGCGCGCCGGCGAGCGGGGTTCGCGGCGGCGCTCGCGCAGACGCTCGAGCCAGGTGCCGTAGAAGGTCACGAAGGTCTGCACGGCGTGCGGCAGGCGCCGGTCCACGGCACTGGCGATGCGCGGTGAGGCGCGCACGAGCACGGGAGCCAGGAAGGCTGTCGCCGCGGCCACCGCCACAATGATCGGCGCGAGCGAAGCCTCCACGGCGCCGCTGGCCACGCCGAGCGAGACGAAGATGAAGGAGAACTCGCCCAGCGGCGTGAGGCTCATGCCGGCCTGCACGGCCGTGCGCACATCGAAGCCGGAGAGGATGGCGCCGAGCATGACCGAGAGGATCTTGCCCACGACCACGATGCCGAGGAAGAGCAGCACGATGGGCCAGTCGGTGACGAAGCCCGAGGGGTCGATGCTCATGCCCACGGCCACGAAGAAGACGGCCGCGAAGAGATCGCGCAGAGGGCGCACGAGCTTCTCGATGGAGTGGCCCACGCCGGCTTCGGCGATGAGCGTGCCGGCCAGGAAGGCGCCGAGTTCGATCGAGAAGCCGGCCTGGCGCGCGAGCAGCGCGAGTGCGAAGGCGATGCCCACCGAGGCGACGAGCGTGGTCTCGCGGCTGCCCAGGCTCGTCACGATGCGGATGGCGCGCGGCACGACGAGGTAGCCGGCCGCCACCATCGCCGCGAGCACGAGTGCGAGCTGCCCGAGCAGCGCGAGCAGGTTCGTGTTCTCGGCGCCGCCGCTGCCGGCCATCGCGGCCATGACGGCCAGCATGAGCACGGCCGCCAGGTCCTCGATGACCAGCACGCCCACGATGAGTTCGCGCAAGCTCTCGGGGACGGCCTGCTCTTCGAACTGCTTGACCACGATCATCGTGCTGGCGATGGCCAGCGCCGCGCCGGCAAAGATCGATTGCGAAGTGCCCCAGCCCAGAGCTTGGCCGGCGAGGTAGCCCAGCCAGAGCATCGTGCTGACTTGGATGATGCCGATGAGCCCCGCCGTGGGGATCACGGCCATGAGGCGCTTGACGCTGAACTCCAAGCCGATGCTGAACATGACCAGCACGACGCCCAGTTCGGAGAGGCGGTGGACGCTGCCTTCACCGGCAAAGAGCGGGATAGGCAGATACGGGCCGACGATCACGCCGGCGATGAGGTAACCCACCACGACCGGCTGGCGCAGCTTGCGGAAGAGCACTGTCGTGACGGCCGCCACGCACAGCACGAGCGCTAGGTCACGCAGGATCTCCGGGCCATGCTCCATGCGGCTTCTTTATCACAGTCGAGGCTCAGTGACTCTCACTGTCCGGACCGGCGGGGGGCAGTCCCTTCGCGCGACCAACCCAGCGGCGCATCGTCGTCACCAACTCCTCCATCAGGCGGAGTCGCTCGGCGGGCGAGACAGACAGACCGAGCAGCGCTTGGCGTCGCGCGTGTCCCTCCCAGCCGTGATCAAAGCCGTCGTTCACTTCCGGGTGCTCGGTCGCTTCGCCATCGTCCTTCATGACGAACCACCGGCCTTGGTCTGAGCGTCTTTGATGGCGAGCAGCGCCATGACGTCCTCCTGGTCGCGTGGCCGATTGACTTTCTGCTTGAGCGCAATCAGGTCATCCAGCCCAATGACACGCACCTGTTCGCGTTCGAGGGTGACGGAGAGCGATCGGGCGAAGACTTCGTCGAAGTCGAAGGGCTCCGAGACGAAGAGGTCGACCTCGAAGAGCGGGATCTCGGAGCTCGACAGCGAGAAGACCGTGAGGTGCTTCTCCTCGATCCATGTCCGGCGCGTGGCGGCGTCGGCGAAGCTCTCGGCCGCCACGGGAGCCCTTGGTCGATACCCGAGGCGGGCCAGGGCGCCCAGAGCGCGAAGCACGTTTTCGCGCTCAAGCTGGACGACGAGGTTGATGTCGAGGGTCGTGCGGATACGTCCGTGGAGCACCACGGCGACGCCTCCGACGATCAGGTAGCGGACGCGCGCCTCATTGAGAGCGGCCAGAATGCGTTCGACGGATCCCATCATGGGGGTGGCAGCGTACCGCACCGAGTGCCCGCATCGACGGCTTGCGGTCGCGCTCGCTACAATCGCCCCTTCGCCGGTTTGGTCCGGCGCATTCCTCCAGCGGGCATTCCCGGCTCAAGAAACGCGGCGGCAAACGATGGGCGTCTCCACCTCCGACATCATCTTTCAGGTGCACGACCTCGGGAAGCGCTTCGGCACGCGCCTGCTCTTCGAGAACGTGACGCTGGCCTTTCTCAAGGGCGCGCGCATCGGCGTGATCGGCCCCAACGGCATGGGCAAGAGCACGCTCCTGCGCATCATGGCCGGCGAGGACAAGGAGTACGACGGCAGCGCGCAAGCCGCGCCGGGCACGCGCATCGCCTACGTGCCGCAGGAGCCCAAGCTCGACCCGACGCTCACCGTGCTGGAGAACGTCGAGCGCGCCGTGGCGCCGATCCGCGCGCTCGTGCGCGAGTACGAGGAAGTCTCGGCGCGCATGGGCGAGGACATCTCCGAAAAGGAGATGGAGAAGCTGCTCGAAAAGATGGGGCGCTTGCAGGAGGAGATCGAGGCGCGCGACGGCTGGGAGCTGGACCGCCGCATCGAGCAGGCCATGATGGCCCTAGGCCTGCCGCCCAGCGACAGCCCGGTTGTGCAGCTCTCGGGCGGCGAGAAGCGCCGCGTGGCGCTGTGCCGCGCGCTCATGGAGCACCCCGACCTGCTCCTGCTCGACGAGCCCACCAACCACCTCGACGCCGACACGGTCACGTGGCTGGAGCGGCACCTGCAGGAATACAAGGGCACGGTCGTGCTCGTCACGCACGACCGCTACTTCCTCGACAATGTCGTGGGCTGGATGCTCGAGGTGGACCGCGGCAGCATGCGGCCCTACGAGGGCAACTACAGCAGCTACTTGCAGCAGCGCCAGGAGTTCTACCGGCAGCGCCAGAAGGAAGACGACGAGCGCGCCAAGCTCATCAGCCGCGAGCTGGACTGGATCCGCACCAACCCCAAGGGGCGCACGACCAAGAGCAAGGCGCGCATCAGCCGCTACGACGAGCTGGTGGCCGACGCGCGCAAGGCGGTCAAGGACGAGCTGCACCTGCACATCCCCTTCACCAAGCGGCTTGGTGACCAGGTGCTTTCTGTTCAGGGCGTGACCAAGCGCTTCGGCGAGCGCACGCTCTTCCAGGATCTTTCCTTCGAGCTGCCGGCCGGCGCCATCCTCGGCGTCGTCGGCCCCAACGGCACCGGCAAGACCACGCTCATGAAGATGATCGTCGGCGCGGAGAAGCCCGATGAGGGGGCCATCAAGCTCGGCTCCACGGTGGATCTCTGCTACCTAGATCAGAGCCGTGAGCAGCTCAAGGACAGCCGCTCGGTCTACGACGAGATCACCGGCGGCACCGACGTGATCCGCGTGGGCGACATCGAGATGAACGGGCGCGCTTACGTGTCGCGCTTCAACTTCCGCGGCAGTGAGCAGAGCAAGCCCATGGGCACGCTCTCGGGCGGCGAGCGCAATCGCGTGCAGATGGCCAAGATGCTGGCGCGCGGCGGCAATCTCATCCTGCTCGACGAGCCCACCAATGACCTCGACTTGCCCACCTTGCGCGAACTCGAAGAGGCGCTGCTGGAGTTCCCCGGCGTGGTCATCTGCGTGACGCACGACCGCTTCTTCATGGACCGCATCGCCACCCACATCCTGGCCTTCGAGGGTGAGGAGCGTTCACTCGGCGCCGGCTCGGCGCTCGAAGGCAGCGGCGATGCCACGGGCTCAGTCTTCTTCCATCCCGGCAACTACGAGAGCTGGCGCGAGTACCACGCCAAGCTGCGCGAAAAGGCCGGCCTGCCCCCAATCGAAACCGTGGGCGCGCACCGCAAATTCAGCGGGAGCTGAGCGAGCGCTCGGGCGGGCCGAGGAAGCCCACTTGCTTCCTCTCGCGCTCTGGAGGGTGCATGAGTTCGCGGAGGCTTCGGAGGATGGTCTGTAGATCCGCGTCGTGCGCACCGACGCGCTCTTCCAACTCGGCAAGTTTGTCGACGACATCTTGATGGCTCGCCACCCAGATTCGCAGGCTGACGAAAGCGCGAACGACGAAGAGGCTCATCTGCACGGCACGGGGGCTACGCAGAACTGTGGCGGCCATGATGGCACCATGCTCGGTGAACGCGACGGGGGCGTACTTGAGGTTCCGTCCGCGCTTCAAGGTCACAGCTTGTGACCTTGAACGCTCCAAGGCTTCCGCCTCCAGGCGTGTGAGCTTGAAGGCAAAATCCTCCGGGAAACGGCGAGCGTTCCGCTTAACGGCTTGGTTGAGGACCTTCGTGGAGACTCCATAGACACGGGCCAGATCCGTGGCGAGCAGGACGCGCTGTCCACGGACAGTCACGATGAGTGCAGCGATTGTGGGCAAGTCTTCAGTAGGCATGGGAGCATCACTCAGAGCAGTCTGAACCTGTCGTTTGCACGTGACGGCTGCCCGACGATGTCGTTACGCCCGTCGGAGGCGGGCTCGATTTAGGCGGGGCCGCGGCCGACATGCTCTTTCAGGATCTGCGCGACCTTTGGTTGGCTTGGCTGCGGCGCTCGCCCTGATCGGTTGCCTTCAGCCGCGCATGCGATAGTGACGGGCCTTGTGAGCAGCCAACGCTCCTCGATGAAGCAGCGCCTCCTGGCTATGGGCTTCGGTGTGCTCTTGGCCATCGGCGTCGTCGCGGGACTCTGGCCGTGGATTCCGGCCGAGGCGAAGCCTGCCTGGACCAAGCCGCAGGAGCGGCCCTGGGCCGAGGTCTACGCGGAGCAGGCGCGGGCGAACCGCGCGGATCTGCTGCAGCGCGTTGCGCCCAAGCCCGCGCTGCGGCCGCTGGATCTGGTCGGGCTTCGTGCGCAAACCCAGGTCACTGCGGCTGAGGAGTTGCAGGCGATGCTTGCAGATCTGCAGGCCGTTCGCGAGCGTCAGCAGCGCGGAGCCAACCGGGGAAGCATTGAGGCCGGTGAGGACGCAGCGAAACGCTTGGCGCTTTTTCGCTGGCGGTTCGGAATCGATGCGCCGTTGGCGGTGGGCTGGGAGGCCGTCGCCGCGGAAGCGCGCGAACTTCTCGCGGAAGCCGCGGCTCCGCTGCCCGACGGGGGCGAACCGGCTTTCCGGCTCAATGAGGAGAGCGACTATGACGCGCAACTGCGCGCCCTGCTGCTCGAGCTGGCCGGAGAAGTGGACGAGGCGCGTGAGCGACTCGCCGGCGTCCAAGTGAGCAGTTGGTGCGGCACTTGCGCAGGAGGAAGGAGTGTCGTCCTTCGGCAGCGCCGCTCGGAGGCCACGCTGCGGAAGGGCGAGGCGCGCGAGGCCTTGGCACTCCGCGAGGATCCTTCGAATCGAAGTCTGTTCTGGGGTGATGACTTGGACGTCTTCGTCCGTGAGGCGCATGAGGATGTCTGGCTCGGCGTCCTTCGGCTCGCTCATGGCCAGGCCGAAGACGGCGTGCTCATGCTGCAACAAGTCGTGGATCTCTTCCCTGCGACGGCCGCCGGAGAGATTGCGCGCGCGGCCCTGGAACAGGTGGGCGCTCTCATCGAGCCATCGATCGAGCGACTCCAGCGCGTGTATCTCGACAGCTTCGATCCGGACGCGAAGCCTCGGCAAGAGGAAGCGTACTGGCAGCTCCAGCCTGCCTTGGAGGCGCTGGGCCGCTACGGCGCAAGCGGGAACAGCGCGGCCTTCGAACGGCTAAGCGCGGAGTGGGCTCGCGGCGAAGGCGCGGCACTGCGGGGCCTGTCCGCGCTGGGCGCGGAAGCCGCGCGGCCGATCTTCGAGGAGGTGCTCCAGCGCAGCGACGTCGAGTCCATGACCGCAGCGCTCGAAGGTTTGCGAGCACTGCCCGGCGGGCTGCTCAGAGAGGATGTCGAGACAGCTCTGCGTAGCCTCAGACACAGCGAGCGCGGCGGTGGCAGCGCGCTCGCGGACATCGATGAGCTGCTGCGCTCCCGTTTCGGGGACGGGCCCGACCTGCGCACGCTGGACAAGATGAAGTCCCACGAGTTCGGTCGCGTCTGGCTGGACTGGCTGCTGGATTCCTAGCTGCGGCACTAGCCCCGCACGGCGGGCAGCCTGCCGCGATCGGCGTGACCACTCGTAGCGCGCCGATTGCCGGATTCTCGATGGTGCCCTAACATCACCGGCCGCATCGGCGCTCCTGGGTCGGATCGCCGCTCCTCCCTGCCTCTCTCCCCGGGATGCACTCATGAGACTCTCCGTCTGCCTTGCCGGACTGATCGCACTTGCTTGGACGCCTGCGGCCGGCGCCCAGACCGTCCAGCAGGCCTACCTGAAGGCCTCGGACGCCGCAGCGAACGCGCAGTTCGGCATGTCGGTTGCGGTCTCCGGCAACACCGCCGTGGTCGGTACACCCAACGCGGGCGTGGGTGGCGCGGCTTATGTCTTCGTCCGTAACGGTGCGGCCTGGTCCCAACAGGCGCTGCTCAAGGCCTCCAACTTCGAAGCCTTCGACTCCTTCGGCACCGCTGTGGCCATCTCCGGCGACACGATCGTAGTCGGCGCGAGCAACGAGGACAGTGCGGCCACCGGCGTCGGTGGGAACCAGGCGGACAACAGCGCGAACCTCTCTGGCGCGGCCTACGTCTTCGTGCGCAACGGCACGAGCTGGAGCCAGCAGGCCTACCTGAAGGCCAGCAACACCGGTGTGAACGACCTCTTCGGCTACCGCGTCGCCATCTCGGGCGACACCCTCGTGGTGACGGCGATCGAGGAGGACAGCGCGGCCGCGGGCATCGACGGTAACCAGTCCGACAACAGCGCCTCGCGCGCCGGCGCGGCGTACGTCTTCGTGCGCAGCGGCGGCCTATGGAGCCAGCAGGCCTACGTGAAGGCTTCCAACCCCGGCGTCGCCGACGATTTTGGCTGCGCGGCGGCCCTGTCCGGCGACACGCTCGCCGTTGGGGCCTGGCGTGAGGACAGTGCCGCTACCGGCCTGGACGGGGACCAGGGCAGCAACGCTTCCCCGGACTCCGGCGCGACCTACATCTTTGTGCGCAGTGGCGGCACGTGGAGCCAGCAGGCCTACGTGAAGGCCTCGAACACGGGTCCGGACAACTTCGGCTTCGGAGTCGGGCTCTCGGGCGACACGCTTGCGGTCGGCGCCCTCTCTGAGGACAGCAACGCCACGGGCGTCGGCGGCAACGAGGCGAACAACGCCGCGGCCCAGGCCGGCGCGGCCTACGTCTTCCTGCGCACGGGCTCCACCTGGGCCCAACAGGCGTATGTGAAGGCGTCGAACACGGAAGGGGGTGATCTCTTCGGCACCTTCGTCGCGGTGTCGGACGACGTTCTCGTGGTCGGATCAGCTAACGAGGACAGCAATGCCACGGGGGTGAACGGCAGCCAAGCCAACAATGCAGCCCTCGGCTCCGGTGCGGCCTACGTTTTCGCACGGAACGGCGCCACGTGGGCCCAGCAGGCCTATGTGAAGGCTTCGAACACGGGCTCGAACGACGGCTTCGCCATCTTCATGGCGTGTGAGGGCGACGCCCTCCTGGTTGGCGCCTACGAAGAGGACAGCAGCGCGACAAGCGTGAACGGCAACCAAACTCTCAACGACGCCACGTCCGCCGGCGCGGCCTACGCCTTCGACCTGGACCTGGATCGCTGGACCGACCTGGGCTTCGGCCTGGCCGGCGTCGGCGGGGTCCCGTACTTTGCCGGGACGGGCTCGCTCGTGGCCGGCTCGACCGGCGTGCTGGCGCTGGTCAACGGCAAGCCGAACGCGCTGTGCACATTGCACGTCTCGGTCGGCGCGACGCCGGTCCCCTTCAAGGGCGGCATGCTCGCCGCTTTTCCGCCGATCCTGAATATCCCGCTCTTCGTGGGCGCGGACGGGAAGATCACGCTGCCCTTCCTCTGGCCCTCCGGGCTGCCGTCGGGCACGGGCATCTGCCTGCAGTACTCGATCGCCGACTCCGGCGCGCCGAACAACGTCTCGCTCAGCAACGCGCTGCTCGGTACGACGCCCTGATCAAGTGCGTGAATCCGGTGCGTGGATCCGGTACGTGCGCGGCTGGAGGCGCAGCCGCAGCGCACTGCGCGATTAGCGCTGGCTCGCGAGCTTGGCCCGCTTGGCCGCGTCGTCGATCATGGCTTGCAGCACCTTGAGATCGATGTCGGCGAGGCGCTTGATGTAGAGGCAGCCGACGCCGGTCTTGTGCGGCCCGAGTTTCTTGAGAGTGGCCTTGTGGGCCGAGACGTCGCACATGAGATAGAGCGTGAGCCCCTGCTTGCGCGAGGCGAAGCCGGCCGCGAACCAGTCGCCCTCGCGGCCGCTGGCGTAGCGATAGCGCAGGTCGCCGAAGCCCACGATCGACGTGCCCCAAAGGCGCGGCTTGGCCTTGGTGGCCTTGCCGAACAGGGCGAGCAGCGCCTTGCACTCGGCGCGGCGCTCGGCGTCCGGCATCGCCGCGACGTACGCGGCCACGCTGGCGTTCGTCTTCTTGGTCTTCAGTTCAGCCATGACGCAACTCCGCAGAAAGGGTTACGTGCAACAGCGACCCTCAGCGCGCTGAGGAACCGCCGAGTGTCTCGCGTAGCACGGCGCCGATCGTACCGAGCAGTCCGGCGACGCAGAGCAGGCTGCCCGGCCAGGCGATGAAGGCCAGGGATTCTTTGGCGGCGCCGGTGCTGCCGAGCCCGGGCGCGCGCACGCCGGCCCAGAGCCAAAAGATCGCATAGAGCAGCGCGCCCGCGCCGAAGGCCAGCGCGCTGAACCGGGTCACTGCACTGCGCCGGCAGAAGACGCCGAGCACGAGAATGCAGCCGACGGCCGCCGCGCCGAGTCCGCCGCCGTGCAGGTGCGCGCGCTGGAAGTACTCCCAAGACTTCTTGACGACTGCGTCCTTGGCGGCAACGTCGCCCTTGTAGGCCGTGGCCAGAGCCGCCGTGCCCGAGTCCTCGAGCGATTGCTTGAGCGACTTCTCGGCCAGGCCAAAGGAGACGCCCATCCCGAAGCTGAAGGCGATGGCCAACAAGCCGAGCAAGAGCCCCAGGCACATCGGCGCCGGCAGGCCGGCCAAGGGAGAGCAGCCGGGCGGCGTCGAGCCCGGAGGCAGCGAGCCGGGTGTGGTGGACGAGTGCGCGGCAGAAACGGGGGAAGCAGTGGGCGACACGAAGCAACTCACGAGAGGAGAGAGGGAGGCGGACAGGCTATTGAATCTGAGTCTCAGGAGTCAAAGGCGCCGAGCCGAGACGGCGGCCCCGGCCCTCCCCCGTCCTTCGCCCGGTGATGTTGCCCCGCGCTTCACGTCCGCGGCTGCCTGCGCTACGTTGGCGCGCCCCAGCGCAGACCGCCACCGCTCACTCAGGGTGCGGTGGCACGAGATCCAACCCCTTGACCACGCTCCGCATCGCCAGCCTGCTGCCCTCCGCCACGGAGATGGTCTGCGCGCTGGGCGCCGAGGCCGAACTCGTGGGCGTCTCGCACGAGTGCGACTGGCCGGCCTCGGTTGTGGGGCGCCCGGTCCTCACCAGCAGCCGCATCGCGCTGCACGGCGCCGGCGGCGAACCGATCACGAGCGGCGAGATCGACAAGGACATCCGCCGCATCCTAGAGCACAAGGCCAAAGACGCACTGGCCGTCTACGACATCGACGAGCGCGCGCTCGCGGACGCGCGCCCCGACGTGATCGTCACGCAGGATCTCTGCGACGTCTGCGCGGTCTCGTTTGCCGACGTGCAGGCCGCCGCGCGCAAGCTCACGCACGCCCAGGTGCGCATCGTGAACCTGCATCCCACGCGCCTCGCCGACATTTGGACCGACATCGGCCGGCTGGGCGAGGCACTGGGCCGGCAAGCCGAGGCACAGGCCGTGCTCGCCGACATGGACCGCCGCGTGGCGCATGTGCGCGCGCGGGCAGACTCCTGGCTCAAGCGCCGTGGCGTCACGCGCCCGGCCGTGCTGACCATCGAGTGGATCGACCCGGTCATGGTCGGCGGCACCTGGATGCCCGAACTCGTCGAGGCAGCGGGCGGCCGCCCGCTCGTCACGCAGCCCGGCGCCCACGCGCCGACGCTTACGCGCGAACAACTGCAGGCGCTCGACCCGGCGCCGGAGGTTGTGGTGGTGAAGCCCTGCGGCTTTCCGCTGGAGCGCACGCTGCGTGAAAGCGAGACGCTGGCGCGCCTGCTGGCCCAGATGCCTTGGCCGGCCGTGCGCGAGGGCCGCGTATGGCTCGCCGACGGCAACGCCTTCTTCAATCGGCCCGGTCCGCGCATTGTGGATTCGCTCGAGATCATGGCGGCCTGCGTGCATCCCGAGGCCTTCGCCGACCTGGCGCGGCATCACGCCGGCAGTTTCCGCCGCTTCGCTTCGCACGACGAGTTGGCAGCGTCGTGACGGACGCGGGAGCGGCCGGCCGCGCGTCGCCCGGTCCCGCGTCGTCGGGCACCACCGCGCAGTTGCTCTCGGTGCTGCCCACGCTCGTGGTGCCCGACGCACGCGCTGCGGCGGAGCACTACCGCGACGTCTTCGGCTTTCGGCTCTGCTTCGTCATCGGGCAGCCGGACGAGGAGTTTGCGATCGTGGATCTCGCGCAAGGTCATGGATTGCACCTCGCTTCGTGCGGCGCGGCTGCGACGATTGGCGCGGCTGCGACGGTTGGCGCGGCCGCAACGGTTGGGACGGCGGCGACGATTGGGGCGTCGACGACGGTTGGGCCCGCGCGTTCAACGGTGCGCGCCCTCACCGGCCGCTGCAACGCGCGCAACTCGGTGCCGACCATCGACGTCTACCTGCGCGTGCCCGACGCCGATGCCGCCTATGCGCAGCTCAAGGAGCGCGGCGCGCGGCTGCTCTCCGAGCCGCAGGACACGCCCTGGCAGCAGCGCGAGTTCGGCGTGGAGGACCTGCACGGCTTTCGGCTCTGCTACGGCGCCGATCTCACCGGCGCCTGGCCGGCGGGGCGCGTGGCGACAGCGCCGGAGTTCGTCGTCGCCGACGTGGCTCGCTCGGCCGCGTGGTACCAGCACGTACTCGGCTTCCAGCCGCCGGGCCTGTGGGGTGATCCGCCGAGCTACGGCATCGTGAAGCGCGAGGGCGTCATCGTGCATCTCTCCCACGCGGCCGATCCGGCCGATGTGCACGGCAATGCCGTGGCCGATCTGTGGGACGCCTACATCGAGTGCCGGCAGCTCGATGCCTACTGCGCCGAGATCCGTGCGCGCGGCGCTGCGATCCGCCGCGAGCCGATCACGCGCGAGTACGGCATGCGCGAATTCGAAGTGCAGGATCTCGATGGCTACGTGCTCTGCTTCGGCGAGGAGGTTGGGCGTGAAGCGACTGGCTGAAGAATCGGCGCGACCGTCACGCGGCGCGGCGCGCATGGCGGCGCTCGTCGTGGGGGTGCTGCTCGGCACGGTGCTCGGCTGCGGCGCACCGGAGCGCGGCGCGGCAGAGCCGAAGTCCAAGGCGGCGATGGCCGTCGCTCCGGCTCCGGCACCTACCCCGCTGGAAACGATCACCGCCGCCGACTTGGAAGCCGACGTGCGCTTTCTGGCGAGCGACGAACTTGCCGGACGCGAGACCGGCTCTGAGGGCGGCGAGGTCGCGGCGCGCGGCATCGCACGACGCTTGGCGAGTGCGGGTGTCGTCCCCGGCGGCGACGGCGGCTTGGGCGAGGCCGCCTTCTTGCAGCGCACGCCGATCTCCGGCTGGCAGCCCTCCGGCGACTTCGAACTGGGCCTGCTCACGGGCGCGGGCCAAGAGGCGCCCGTTGCGGCCGCTGACTTCGTCGTGGCTCGGGCTGGAATCTTGGCGCGCACGCTCGAACTCGTCGTCGTGCGCACGGCCGCCGAGATGCCGCACGTGGCGCGGCCCGACGCCGCGCTGCTCGTGCTGGCCGATGGCCGCACGCGCCGCGAGTGGCTGACGCAGGCGGGCGCGCCCGATGGCCGCGGCTGGGGCCTGCTCCTGGTGGCCGCCAGCGACACTGCTCGCCGGCCCCCCGACGTCTCGCGCGAGCACGCCGTGGGCTCGCTCGAGCCCGGCGGGCCGCCGCCGCTCATCGTGCTCTTCGGTGAGGCGCGCGAGCGAGTTTCGTCCGGCGACGTTCAGCGCGTGCGCGTCGCCCTGCGCGGGCAGGGGCTGCGCTCGGCGCACAACGTCATTGGAGTGGTCCGCGGCGTCGGCACAGCCGGCCGGCCCGAACTTGGCGAGCAGGCCATCGTGATTAGCGCGCACTACGATCACATCGGCCTGGCGCCGGCGAATGTGCCGAGCGCGACGGACGCCACCGACGCCACCGACGCCACCGACGCGACCGGCGAGTCTGGCGACGAAGATCGCATCTGCAATGGCGCCGATGACGATGCCTCCGGCGTCGCGGCCGTGCTCGAACTCGCCGAGGCCTTCGCCGCGCGCGCGGCGGCCGGCACGCCGCCGGCGCGCACGCTCGTTTTCCTGCTCGCCACGGGCGAAGAACACGGGTTGCTCGGCACTTCGCACTATCTCGAAGCGCCGACGGTGCCCCTGGAACAGACCGTCGCCAACGTCAACTTCGAGATGATCGGCCGCCCCGACGCGTTGGCCGGCGGCGCGGGCCGCCTCTGGCTCACGGGCTTTGAGCTCAGCAACCTGGGGCCGGCCTGGGCTGCACTGGGCCTGCCCATCGTGCCGGACGCGCGTCCCGACCAGCACTTCTTCGAGCGCTCCGACAATATCGCCTTCGTGCGCAAGGGCATCGTGGGGCAGACGCTCTCCTCCTACGATCTGCACACCGACTACCACACGCCCTCAGACGAGGCCGACCTGCTGGACTACCTTCACATGGAGGGTGCGGTGCGCGCTTCCTACCTCGCGCTGCTGCCGCTGGCCGACGGGGAGCTGGATCCGGCCTGGGCCGAGCGTTGACGATCGATGCCTGACTTCCCGTTGCGCTGCCGAAGCCGCGCGATGTGGGCCGTGCTAGCGGCTCGTGCCGCTGTCATCGCCGCACCATGACCGTGATGGGGGTGAGTACGCCCCACGGCACGGCGCCGCGCCCTGCAGAGTCCGGGCCGCCGAGCACTTGCTCGGGGCGATAGCGCGCGAAGATTCGAGGCCGCCATACGGCCTCGGGCACCATGCCGAAAAAGCCCTGCGGCAGGATGAGCGCGGCGAAATCGCCCGCGTCAATGCGACGCAGCAGGCGTTCGGAGGCGGCAGGCTCCACGGCCGCGAACTCGTGCAGCAGCAGGGCGGGCGTTTCGATGGGCTGACCGGCGCGCAGCGCGAAGAGCGGGCTGTGCGCCACCCAGGCGGGGCCGGCGTCGGCGGTGGTGACGGCGGCGAGCCGCTGCTCGAGTTGCTGCGCCACGTCGAGGCGCGCGGCATGGTGCTCGAGATTCGTGGCGAGCTGGCGCACGTCGCGCTCCGTGCGCCAAAGCGTGAAGCTGAGCAAGAGCGCCGCCCCGACGGCCAGCAGCGCGAAAGGCAGACCTTGCCTGCTGCGCGCGGCCCACTCGTGTATGCCCTCCACGAAGAGGGGAATCAGCACGAGCGAGAGGCCCAGCAGATTGTTGGGAATCGCCGCCTGTTTCATGAGCACCACCGCTTGCGCCGGCAGCAGGAGGAGCAGAGCCGTGAGCCAAGGGTCGGCTAGCGCCTGCAGCCCTCTGCGCCTGACTCGGGCCAAGGTCAGCGGCAAGACGACGAGCAAGAAGGGCCCGAAGAACTCAGCGAAGTAGCCCAGGATCTGCGGCAGGGCTCCTAGATCGAAGGGATGGCGCGCGCCCAGCAGCGTGTACTTGCTGAGCTGTCCCGCGGTGAGCCACTCGCCCAGAAAGTGCAGCGCCGTGAGCAGCACGGCCACCGCGCAGCCAAAGCCGAGGGCCGCGCGCGGAGCCCGCACGAGCAGCGCGAGGCCCGCCGCGCCCACGACAAGCACGGCCGTCTGCTTGGTGAGCACTGCGGCCACAGCGAGCCCGACCGCCAGAGCCATGCGCGCGCGGGGGAGAGCCCCTGAGTGTGGGTCGCCCGATGCGTTCGGCCCCGTTACGCAGCGCAGCAGCAGCAGCGAAAAGGCCACGGCCCAGACCTCGGGATGCACCCAGAGCAGCGCCGAGAGGCTGGCGCTGCCGAGCAGGAAGACCAGGCCAGCTCCGAACCAGCCGGCCCGGCGGGCGGCCGCATCCGCAGGTGCACGCGCGCTCAGGGTCGCGGCCGCGGCCGTGCGCACGGCGGCCACGCGACGTTTGCACTCGCTGGCGACGACCCAAACGATGATCACGACGCCGGCCGCGTTGAGCGCCTGCGCTACCCAAAGCTGCGGCCCGAAGAGCGCCACGAGCGGCGCGAGCAGCAGCGTGAGCCCGGGCGTGTAGAGATAGGCCGTCGCCGGCCCTGTGGCCGGATCCACGTACACGGGCAGACCCTGCGCGATCTGCCAAGCGTTCAGCAAGATATGGTCGGCCGACCAGCCGAAGACGCCGTACGGAAAGTTCAGGTAGCGCAGCCAGCAGGCGGCGTAGACGAGCGCCACCGTGGCGAGCGCCGCGCCGAGGAGCCAGCGCCACGCCGTCCAGGCCCAGTGCCGCGCCGCCCCCCCTTCGCTGTCGGCACCTGCCGGGCCGCCGTCGGCGTTCACGCCGAGTGGCGCTCGATGGGGGCGAAGCGCGTGCGCAACTTGAACTTCTGCACCTTGCCGCTGCCGGTGAGCGGCAGCTTCTCCACGGCCAGCCAAGCCTCGGGGATCTTGAAGCTGGCCAGCTTGCCGCGCAGAAAGGCGCGAAAGCCGGCGGCGTCGAGGCTCACGCCGGGCCGCAGCACAAGCGCCGCGGCGACGGCCTCGCCGAAGCGCTCGTCGGGAATGCCGACGACGGCCGCATCGAGCACGGCTTCGTGCCCGCGGAGCGCATTCTCGATCTCGGCCGGCGCGATGTTCTCGCCGCCGCGGATAATGATGTCCTTGAGGCGGCCCGTGACGCGCAGCACGCCGTCCGGCGTCCGCGTGCAGAGGTCGCCGGTGCGCAGCCAGCCATCCACGATGGCGGCGGCCGTGGCGCGCGGCTCGTCGTGGTAGCCGAGCATGACGTTCTCGCCGCGCACCCAGAGTTCACCGGCCTGGCCGTCCGGCAATTCGCGAAAGGAGGCGGGGTCCATGATGCGGGTCTCGACTTCGGGCAGCGGCCGGCCGATGGTGCGCAGGCGCTCATCGAGCGGGCCATCGGGCGGCGTGCCGGCCACGCCGGGTGATGCCTCCGTCAAGCCGTAGGTCACGGCAATGCCTGGGCAGGGCAGCCGCTCCGCGATGGCTTCCATGAGCGGCTCGGGACAGGGCGCGCCGGCGACGAGCCCGGCGCGCAGCGTGCGCAGCGAACGGCGCGGCAGCTCCTCGTGCGCCAGCAGCGCGCTGAACATCGTCGGCACGCCGTGTACGAGCGTGCAGCGCTCCTCCTCGATGAGGCGCAGTGCGGCGCCCGGCTCGAAGCCCGGCAGACAGACCAGCGTGGCGCCGTGCGTGGCCGCGCCGAGCACGCAGACCACGCAGCCGAAGCAGTGGAAGAGCGGCACGATCATGGCGAGGCGATCGGCGGGCGTGGTGCGGAGCAGAGCGCCCAGTGCGCGCCCGCTGCCCAGCACGTTGCGATGGCTGAGCATCACGCCCTTGGGCAGTCCCGTCGTGCCCGACGTGTACTGAATGTTCACCAGATCGCCGGGCGCGACTTCAGCCTCGCGCGCGGCGAGCGCGGCCGGCTCGATGCCGCGGCCGCGCGCCACCAGGCTCTCGGGATCGAGCAGCGCGCCGCGCCCGCCGCCGGGCGCCACGCCGAGCGGCGGCTCTTCGTCGGGCAGCGCCGGCAGCCAGAGCCTCACTCGCAGCCGCGCGAGCGCCGGGTCGCCGGCTTCCAGCAGTTCGTCGAGCGAACGCGAGGCCTCGTTGCTGCCGGTGCGCGCGCTGTGCAGCACGGCCACGGCCTGGCTCTGCTTCAGTACATAGGCCACTTCGTCACGGCTCAGGCCGCTGTTCACGGTGACGAGCACGGCGCCGATGCGGGCCAGCGCGTATTCCAGCGGCACCCAGTCGGGCACGTTGGCTGCCCAGATCGCAGCGCGCTCGCCGCGCTCCAGGCCCAGGGCGAGCAGCCCGCGAGCGAGATCATCCACGCGCGCGTCGAGTTGCGCCCAGGTGAGGCGCAGCGCTCGGCCGCCGTGTGCGAAGGCGGGGACGACCAGCGCCTCGGCGTCGGGCCGCAGCCGAGCCTGCTCGCGGAGCAGGGCCGACAGCGTTTCAGCCACACTCACGCTCAGCGGAGGAGCTCGATGATTCCGCAGGCGACGCGCCCGCCCGCGTCGCCGCTGGGCTGGCTATGCAAGTCGTCCGCCTTAGCGTGGACGATGACCGCGCGACCGACGATCGACGCCGGTCCCGAGAGCGCGATGAGGTGGTCGACGAAGCTCGTCTCGACGCGGCCTTGCGCGTCCGCAGTCAGATTGCCGAGATCACCCACGTGGCGCTGGGTGTGGAGGCGTCCGCCGTGCGGTGCTGTGGCCGGCTCAAAGTGCGCGCCGGCCGACGAGGCGTCGGGCGCCGAGCAGTCGCCCTTTTCGTGCACGTGAAAGCCGTGCTCGCCCGGCGTCAGCCCCGTGAGGGAAACGTAAACCCGCACGCCGTGGTCTTCGGGCGTGAAGCTCACCCGGCCCTTGACCTGGTGGCCCTGAGTCGGCGAGAGCTGCGCCACGGCCTGAGTCGAAGCAACCGGGTGAGTCGGGTGGTGCCCTTGGTCGCGGGAACCGCTGCAAGAGACCGTGAGCAGCAAGCCGCCGAGCGCAGCCGCCGCGGGCAGGGTGAGTGAACGCTTCATACCGAACCTCCGCAGGAACTTCGAGCGCGGGAGCTCCGAGCGCAGGGGCTCCGCGAGTCGAGGCGGATTAGCCTAGCATTCACGTCAGCTCCGTCGGGACGAGCGCTGCAACCGTTCCTCGTTGCGGGACTATGATCCTCAGTATGCGCGTCTTGCTTGTTCGTCCGCCGTCCGTGTTGGGCCGCATGGCGCGCCAGAACTTGCAGCACCCCACCAACTTGCTGGGCCTCGCCGCCGAGTGCCGGGCGCGCGGGCATGCGGCCAGCGTGCTGGATCTGGAAGTCGTGCCGGGCGGGCTGGCCAGCTTCGAGCGAGTGCTGCACGAGCAGCGTCCGGACGTCGTGGGCTTCAGCGTGGTCACGCCGCATGTGCCGGGCTGCCGTGATCTGGCCCGGCTGGCGCGCCTCACGCTGCCGGAAGTCTTCCTCATCGCCGGCGGGCCGCATGCCACCGCGCTGCCAAGCGACCTGCTTTCCGAAATCTCCGCACTCGATGCCATCTGCGTCGGCGAGGGCGACCTCAGCTTGCCCGAAGTCTGCGACGCACTGGAGCGGGCTGGCTTCTGCGAGGACGCCTCCGCGCGTCGCGCGCCCCGCGTCGGCGATGGCGCCGGCGCGAGTGTCGGCGTCCGTGCCAGCGCCGGCCCGCGCGACACCTCCGAGCGCGAGTCGGTGCTCACCGGCATTCCCGGCCTGTGCCTGCGTGAACACGGCGGCACGGGCGCGCGCGAGCCCTTGGCCGACCTCGACACGCTCGCACCGCTCGACCGCACGCTGCTCGACTGGGGCGCCTACGAGCGCCTCGCCGGACACAAGGGCGTGGCCAGCCCGGGCGTGATTCGTAGTGGCCTGCGCGCCACACAAGTGCATCTCTCGCGCGGCTGCTACGCGCACTGCGTCTTCTGCTCCACCAACGCGGTGTGGGGCGAGCGTGCGCGGCCCGGCATCCGCCGGCGCTCAGTGGCCGCGGTGCTGGAAGAAATCGATCGACTCGGCACCGACTTCGGCGTGAACCACCTCAACTTCGAGGACGACATCTTTCCGCCCACGCTGCACTATCTCGAGGAACTGTGCGCCGGGCTCATCGCGCGGCGCGAGGCCCGCCTGCCGGCCGGCCGGGGGAGTGCCGCAGGCCCGGGGCGCGGCTTCACTTGGAGCTGCAACGCGCGCGTCGACGGCCTGCGCCGCGAGCACTTCGAGCTCATGGCGCGCGCCGGCTGCGTGAAGATCGACTTTGGCGTGGAGAGCGGCAGCGAGCGCATCCTGGAGCTGAACCGCAAGCTCGTGCGCCGCGATCAAGTCGTGCAGGTCTTCGCCGAGGCGCGGCGCGCGGGCATCCTGCGCACGGCCTACCTCATGCTCGGCAGCCACATCGACGAGACGCCGGAGGAAGTCGCACTCACCGAGCGGCTGGCGCGCGAGATCGAGCCCGACTACATCACCTTCACGGTGGCCTGTCCCTATCCGGGCACCGAACTCTGGACGCAGTGCCGCGAGCGCGGCTACCTCGAGCTCTTGCCCTCGGGCCGGCCCGACTGGAAGCGCTACGGCTACTACCCCGGACTGCCGCCCTGGCGCTTCACGCACTTCTCGCCGGCCGAAATGCTGGCCACGCAGCAGCGCGTGCTGCGCAGCTTCTACCTGCGGCCGCGATTCATGCTGCGCATGCTCAGCCGTGTGCGCAGCGTGGAACACTTCCGCGCGCTCGTCACGGCCGGCCTCGACGTGCGGAGCTTCCTGGCCCCTCAGCCGGGGAGCGCGGCCAGATCGAAGAGCTGATTGCGGCCTCGGCGCACCGTGACGCGCGCCAGGATGTCGGCGGCCTCAATCTCGCCGTAGACGTGCGGAAACAGCGCGCCGTCGCGGCTGGGTTCAAGCACGAGCCGCGCGCCGAGCCGCGCGGAATCGAGGCGCAACAGAACAACTTGGTCCACGCCGACGAAGTGCAGCGCGAGCGTGCCGGCAAGTTGCTCAGTGAACGAGCAATGCACGAAACGCTCGCTGCCCGGCGCCGTGCCCGGCCGCGCGGGCGTGCCGTCGCGCGTGATGTGCCAGATGACCGAAGGCGAGGCGCTTGTCATGCTGAAGAGCATGCCTGACGCACGCTCTCCTCGCGACTCAGTCCCGCAGCGCGACTCTGCTTCGCGCCCTGACTCGGTCGAACGCTTCAATGATCGCGTCGAGGACTACGCGCGCTGGCGCCCTGGTTACCCGCCCGCCCTGGTGGGCGAACTGCGCGGCCTCGCTCCGGGGGCCACGCTCGCGGACATCGGCTGCGGCACCGGCAAGCTGGCCGAGATCTTCTTGGACGCGGGCTATCGCGTCATCGGCGTCGAACCAAATGCCGCCATGCGGCAAGCCGCGCAGTCGGCGCTCGGACGGCGCGCGGGCTTCTCACTTCACGAGGGTCGTGCCGAGGCCACCGGCCTGCCGTCCGCGTCGGTGGATACCGTCCTCGTCGGCCAGGCCTTTCATTGGTTCGAGCCGGTGGCCACGCGCGCCGAGTTCCGGCGCATCCTGCGGCGACCAGCCGGCCTTGTGGCGCTGATCTGGAACGACCGCGACGACGCGAACTGCCCGGTACTGGCCGAGTACGAGCGCCTGCTCCAGAAACTCGTGCCCGCTTACGCCGACGTCGAACGCCGCGGCCGCGGGGCCAGGCCGGTGGAAGAGTTCTTCGCGCCTGCGCCCGTGACGGAGTCGGAGATTCCGCATGCGCAGAGCCTCACCTGGGAAGGCGTGCGCGGCCGCGTGCTCTCGGCGAGTTACGTGCCGCGCTCAGGCCCAGCACACGAGGCGCTCTTCGCTGGTCTACGCGAGTGCTTCGAGCAGCAGGCCGTGAACGGCCTCGTCGAGTTGCGCTACATCACGCGGCTCTACGCTGGCCGCCTGGCACGCTGAGCGCTTAGTGCGCCCGCGGCGGGGGCTCGGCGGTGCCGCTCAGACACCTCGCCGACTCGGCCGATGCGGCCGAGAGGTCGGCTCGGAACTCGCGGCACACCGACCCCCGCCGCGTCGCACACCGCTGCACTGGTGAAAGGCAGTTGGCGGACGAGAGCTGCTATGCCAACGGCGACAGGGGTGTTGAGCTGCCAATATTGCCGCGGACCGGCTTCGGCTCAGCTAGCTGCCCTAACGAGTCAGGTCGAGACGCTCAGGGCGTTGTCGAGCTCAGGGCGTTGTCTGGAACTGCACCCGGTGCAGGCCGGCGATGAAGTCGGCGATGTAGAAGGCGCCGGGCTGCGGGTTTCCGGAGACGGTGGACGTGGCCGACACGATCGTCGCTGCCTGGTCGCGTGTCTCGAACGTCGCGACGGGCACCTCCATGTCCGTGGGATCGAAGACCCAGATACGGCCATCCAGAGCGGTGCAGTAGATCCGGTCGTCGGGGCCCGTGGCGCAGTCGAGGAAGGACGTGGGCGAGGATCCGGACGCAGGAAACTTGCTAACCAGGACCTCGCTCAGCGAGAAGGATGCGACGCCATTGCAGCCCAGTCCCGCGGTCACGAGGCCATGGCTCGTCTTGTAGTGGACAAAGCCGGTGTTTGCCTCGGCCGCGTCTTCGACCGCTTCGACCTTGTTGCTGGACGTCACGGAGACCCGATCCGTCACCGGGTTGTATGTGAAGCGAAGGAAGAGCAGACCCGCTCCGGTTTCCGACGGTCCAGAGCCGCCATTGACGCGCGGCGAGTAGCCGACCAGGACCGTGACGGTCTCTTCGCCGCCCATCGCGTAGGCGCCCACGAGCGTGCCCGTCGCGGTGGTGCAACTGCTCGGGGCATAACTTCCCAAGGACACGAGCGAATCCCTGTCGAGTTCGCCGCTGCCATTGAGGACGACGCGGTAAATGCGGACCGAGCCGTTCGCCGCCACGACGGAACACCCCGGAGGCTCCGTCGTCGAGTCGAAGGCGTTGACCGCGATCATCCAGGGGTAGCCATCGGGCGTCTCAGTCGGAGACAGCGCAGCCACGGAGTACGTGCGCACGAGGCCGCCTTCCGCCGTCGGCAAGAACAGGTCGCGGTTGATGACGTTAGCCGTCGATCCCTCCCCTGAGACCTCGTAAAGCGCGACACCACTCTCCAGGGCGGAGGCGAAGACCATGGTCGGAAAGCCATCCGCGGCCAGGCAGCCGGCCAGGACGACTCCGCCACCGGCTTCGGCATCGACCAGGGACGTGAAGAGGTCCGAGGATGGCACGCCGCCCGTCTCCGTGATGTCGAACGCCGCGATGCCCTGCTCCATGCCCACGAACAGGTTGTTGCCGAGGCGAAGGATGTCGTCGTACTGCCCGGTGCTCTGCCCGTCGTCGATGTTCCAGCGGCCCAACTCTTCGAGATCGAAGCCCCCGCTCTGTGGCGTGGCCTCGAAGGTGAACAGTCCGGACTGCAGCGCCGCGGCGTCGATCCTGAGCGTGCTTCCGGTTTGGCGCACCGACAGGCCCATGGTCTTCATGCTCTGCCGGTTGAGCGTCGCCACTTCGACAGGATGCGTGAAACTCACGTCGTAGAGCGACATGCCGAAGCGCTCGAAGCAGTCTTCCTCTTCGAGGCAAGGAAAGTCGTCGCAGGGCGCGAAGTACGAGCAGTCTCCCCAGTAGTTTCCGCCGACCGTCCCACCAAGGCCCTTGCCGACGACAAGGACGCTGCCCAGCGACCCTTCGTAAAGTGCAAGCGACAGAAAGTAACTCTTGAGGTCTGCGCCGGCCGTGATCGGCCAGGAGCCGGAAGCCGTGCTCAGGCCGCCGGTGGGCCCGTCGGGGACGTTGACCTTGAAGACGCCACGTGTGTAGGCGGCAACATAGGCCACGTCATCGACAGGGTCGATGACGATGTCACGGATAAAAGTCGGGACGGTTGAGCCAGAGACAGTGGGGTTCCAGACGGCCGTGGGCGAAGGGAACGACTCCGGCAAGCCCTCCTCGACGTTGAAGTCGTAGCGCAGGAGTGCGGCGTAGCTACTACCCGATTGCCGGCAGGCCGTGCCAACGAGCAGCATGACGTAGTTATCCCCGTTGTGAACGTAGGTCTTCGAGGCTAACGTGTAGATGGGGGCACCGAGGTCAATCGTGTCCTTGCGAACCGGGGCATCCGGCTCTGTGCTGGTGCTGGCATGAATCAGGTGCAGCTTGCCGCCGCTGGCGCTGTCGAAGTCGTAGTAGTCGTCGTTCGTTCCCGCGAAGATCAAGTCGACGTCTTCATATTGCCACGGCACGTTCACCGCCCAGGTGTCGGAGATGTCACCATCCATGTCCTCCTCGGTCACCCACTCGGGATCCGGAGCTGACGGTGCGGCACCCCGCCGAAAACGACTGAGGCCCGCACGATGCACGGCCACGTAGACGTGATCGTCCGTGACGTAGAGATCTCTCACGAGTCCGCCCGCTCGCAGCTCATTGGCTACGCCCGACTTGAGAACGGGCTCTTCCGTGTCTCCTTCGAGCACGAAAACGCCCGAGCCCGAGCCCGCATAGATCGTGACGTCGCTGCCATCGACTTTGGTCACAACGGCCCGCGCCGCCGTAAACGGGTAGGTATGTGTGATCTGCATCTGCGCGCCGAGCGGCGAACCGAGCGTCAGGGTGAGCAGGAGTACGGCGGCTTCTCTTGATCCCATGAGTGTTCCTCCTCTGGTAACGGCCCGCGCCAGGGTCCCCGCTGCCACGTGACCCGCTCGAGCGCGCTGCCAACCTTCGCGCACGGTAGGCGCGTGGGTCCGCCGCTGTCAATCGGCTGCCTTTCGCAAGGACGCAATTGGCGCTACCATGGGCGCCTCGGGCCACCGTCTCGGGAGCTACATGAGGTCGACGGCAGCGACTCTTCTCGCGATAGCCGCGCTGGCAGCGGCCCTGCACGCGCAGTCTGCCGATAGTCGTGGCGGTGACGTCGCGACGGGCGTGACATACCTCCAGCCGAAGCCCGTCTTCGCGGAAAATCGCGGTCAGTTCGGAAATGACGTTCTGTTCCGCACGGTCTCGCCCGCGCCAGTCGCGTCGGTGACGCGCGAAGGCTTGGTGCTGACGATGTTCCGGCACGAGGGGTCGGAGGATGAAGCCACCGTCCGCGGCCACAACGTGAGGCTACGGTTCGTGGCGAGTGCGCCATCCGGGCCTGCGATTCCGCCGCACGGAACTGAGCCTGCGACAACGCTCGCTAGCTACTTCATTGGTTCGGACGAAGCGCAGTGGGTCACGGGTGCCCCGTGCTGGGAGTCCGTTACTTACGAGTCGGTGGCGTCCGGCGTCGCCGTGGAGCTGCACGGCCGCAACGGACTGATCGAGTACGACGTCCACGTAGCGCCCGGGGTTTCCTCCGACAACGTGCAGGTGGCGGTGGATGGAGCGACGGAGATACAGGTCCAAAACGACGGATCGTTGCTGCTAATCACGCCGCTGGGCAGCGTGCGACAACTTCCGCCGCAAGCCTGGGAGATTGGGCCGGACGGTTCGCGCCGGCACCTGGACTCCAGGGTGAATCTCAAGTCGGCCACGACATTCGGATTCCAAATCGCAGGCCGCGATCCCTCGCGGCCGCTCGTCATCGATCCGGGGCTGGTCTATAGCACCTTCGTCGAAGGCAGCGGCGCGGAGCTCGGTGATGCCATCGCTGTGGATGCTGCTGGCTGCACTCATGTTGCTGGTAGCACGTCGAGCAACGATTTCCCAGCAACTCCGGGCGCATTCCAACCGGCAAAGTCCGAGCGAGGAACCGAGCAAGACATTTTTGTAACTAAGCTGGACGCAACCGGATCTGTACTGATCTACGCGACGTATCTTGGCGGCACATCATCGAATGAATCGGTTCGGGCTCTTGTCCTGGATACCGCTGGACAGGTCTTACTTGCCGGTCAGACACACTCTGCGGACTTTCCCACGACGGACGGAGCGTACTCTGAGGTCCTCGTCGGCGCTGTCGATGGTTTCGTGACCAAACTGAGCGCAGACGGCACGGCTCTCGTCTTCTCCTCGTTGTTCGGCGGATCGACCAACAGCGAGCAGAGTTTTCGGGACATCGCCGTCGACAGCGCGGGCCGGCTCGTGCTGGCCGGCAACACGAGCGCGCTCGACCTCCCGATCACGCCGAACGCCATCCAGACCTCAGTGCCCTTGAGCTTCTCGACCGGGTTCATCGTGCGGATGTCGCCAGATGCCAGCTCCATCGACTACTGCACCTATGTCGGCTGCTACGTCTTGATGGGCATCGCTGTCGACGCCAACATGGGCATCCTGGCAGTGGGCCACACATCAGCGTTCTTTGGAACACCTGTCACGCCCGGCACTTTCCAGACGGCTTACGGAGGCTCCTTCGACGCCTTTGTCATCAAGCTCTCGCCAGACGGCGCCTTGGACTGGTGCTCCCTGATCGGCGGCGCAGGCGATGATCGCGTGAACGCCATGGCGGTGGATGCCGCCGGTCGGCCTATCGTCGTCGGCCGGACGTCGTCGTTCTCGAACGGATTTCCGACGACGCCCAATGCCTTCCAACCGCTGAGCGGCGGCGGCACGGAACCCTTCGTCACCAAGCTGGCGGCCGATGGGAGCGGTCTGGCGTGGAGCACGCACTTAGGCGGCTGGGATACGGACAACATCGGCGATGTCGTGCTCGGCCCGGAGGGTACCTGTTACGTCCTGGGATTTAGTCGATCGCCCAATGCGCCTGTGACGCCGAACGCCATCGATGCAACACTCGGCGGCACTGACACCACCGATTCGTATCTCGGCAAGCTGTCAGCGGATGGGACGACGCTGCTTTACGGCACACTCTTCGGGGGGCCCAACGCCAACGATACGGTGACCGCGCTGGCGGTCGATGCGCAAGGTAATGCGTACTTCACCGGCTACACGCTCGAACCGGAGTACCCGACCACAGCCGGCGGCTTCGACACGGAACTCTCGGGATCCGGCGCCGCGTTCGTGGTCAAGATCGATCTCTCAACCTGGACGGATGTCGGGCAGGCGCTTCCTAACGGTGGAGGAGTTTCCCCGCGCCTCATGGCCAGCGGCACGCTGCAGCCGCTTTCCGAGGGCTCGCTCCATGTGGACAAGACTCCAGGGAACTCACTCTGCGTCTTGGTGCTAGGCCTCAGCGAAATAGGTCTGCCCTTCAAGGGCGGCGTCATGGTGCCTGTGCCCCACTGGATCTTCCCCTTCCTCACCAATGCGCAGGGCGAACTCGATCTGGTGTGGCCGTCCTGGCCGGCCGGTGTGCCTACCGGCACCGAGTTGTGGTTTCAGGCCTGGATCGACGACGCCAACTCGCTGGCAGGCTTTACGGCGAGCAACGGGCTAACGGGAACGACGCCTTAGTCGGCGTGATGGGGTCCCGCAGTACCTGGCGCCGTGCCGGCCCGCGCATCAAGACTGTCGGCCCCGATGCTCACGAAGCTGTGCTCGTAACCGGAAGCGCTGCGCGATCATCGTCCGTGCACGAGCCTCCGGGAAGCAGTTGGAGACGGTGGCTCGTCATCAGCTTGACAAGGTCCTCGTGCAACATGGCCGAGCCCATCCAGGCAACAGCCGCTGAACCGCGCTGCGCTCGGAGTGGCTCGATCAACCACGCTTCGAGAGGCTCATGGCGAGCATCGAACGCGTGCGGCGCGCGAAAGACCGCCGCACGATTATCGCTATTGCTCGCGAGATCTCGACCTTTGTCTGGGCCATCGACCCGGAGCTGAGGGCCGATGCCCGATCTCCGAGCCGGGTCAGCCCCAAGACGGATCACAGGACCTGCGGCCAACGACTCGCGGGCCGCTGCATTGGTGAAAGACGGCTGGCGGTCGCGGAGTACTCTGCCAAAGACTGCAGAAGTGCCGCGCCAATGTTCGGGCGCAGCGCCGCGGCGACTCCCGGAGATGCAGGGCCCCGCGAAGGGAATTGCGGAGGGCGAAGCCCGACGCAAACCTGTCGAGGGCAGTCCTGCGGACTGCCCGTCGCGGGTCCGGGCCTCCACAGCGCATCGCCACCGAGTTTGTACGACAGCAGGAGCAGTGCGGGGGCGATCGCGAGGACAGACCGGCGAAGCCCCCCCGGGTCGCCGCAGAGCGAAGCCCGTGATTGGTACATTCGCGCGCCATGCGCTTGGCCACCTGGAATGTGAACTCGATCCGCGCGCGGCAGGCGCGCGTCCTGGCCTGGCTCGGCGCGCAGTGCCCCGACGTGCTCTGCCTGCAAGAGACCAAGTGTCTGGACGAGCAGTTCCCACGCGAGCCCTTCGAGGCGCTGGGTTATCACATCGCCTGCTTCGGTCAGAAGACCTACAACGGCGTGGCGATCCTGTCGCGTGAACCGGCGCGCGACGTGCTGCGCGGCTTGCCGCTCTTGCCTGGGTCGGAGGGTGGCGAGCCTGACCTGGAAGCGCGCGTCATCGCGGGCACGGTCGGCGACGTGCGCGTGATCAATGCCTATGTGGTCAACGGTCGCGACGTGGGCCACGAGAAGTACCACTACAAGTTGGCCTGGCTGGCGCGGCTGGAGGCGTTGCTGCGCCGCGAACTCGCTGCGCACTCGCGCCTCGTCATCGTGGGCGACTTCAACGTGACCTTTGATGACCGCGACGTGCAGCGCCCCGACGATTGGCGCGAGCGCATCCTGTGCAGCACGCCGGAGCGTCAGGCGCTGGCGGCCCTGCTGAGCACCGGGCTGCACGATCCCCTGCGCAAGTTCACGGAGGAGCCAGGGCACTACACCTGGTGGGACTTCCGCACGCGCGGCCTACAGCGCGGCGACGGGCTGCGCATCGACCATCTGCTGATGAGCAAGGCGGCGCTGGCAAGCTGCACGCGCTTCGAGGTGGATGTGGCCGAGCGGCGCGGCGAGGGCGCCTCAGATCACGCGCCGGTCACCGTCACGCTCTGAGCGTTCAGGGCAAGCCGACGACCGTGGCGACATTGCCCCAGCGATGCACGCTCGTGCCCGGGTCCTTGTCGATGGGCTGCATCACGAAGGGCAGTCCCAACAGGATCGGATCGGGCGGCAGCAGGGCCGGCAGACTGAAGGTGCCGGCGGGCGAGAAGTTGCCGAGCACCAGCAGCAGGCCGCCGTCGAGGTTCGCGAGGCCGGCCAGCTCGAGCTTGGGATTTCCCGGCGCATCGAGCCACACCATGCTCAGCGAGAGCACGAAGAGCAGACCGTGGTTGGGCTCGCCTTCGAAGTTGAGCAGGAAAGGCTCGTGCAGCGAGACGAAGGCCGGAACTTCGAGGTTCGGCATGACGCCGGTGTAGTCGATGAGCGTGCTGCCCGGCTCCACGCTGCTGCCGGGCGAGCCGCCCACGCCGCAGGTGCGCAGGAAGGAGTCGCCTTCCAGTTCCAGATCGTCGATCGAGCCGCGTCCGATCACGGCCACCGAACCGGCCTCGAGCTTCAGCCCCGGATCGCCGGCCAGGTCGCAGCGCTGCAGCGCGGTGCGCGGGCTGTTGCTCACGCGCAGGCCTTCCTCACCGGCGCCGCCTTGCAGCGTCAGGGAGTCGAGCACGACGACACCCGCGCAGTCTTCCACCACGAGCGCGGGGAACGTGGAGGAGATCGCACCGATCTCCAGCCCCATGAGGCTCACGCTGCTCGACGCCAGGCGGTCCTCGATGAGCACGGGACCGCTGCTCGTGTCGATCACCACGGGGCCGCTGCCATCCGCCAGGATGCGCAGGCCGCTCGGCACGGAACTGTCGACCGTGAACGAAGCGTAGGTGCCGGCCTCGATGCTGAGGAAGTGGTTGGGGCCGGGGACCGCCGCGAGCGCGGTGCTGATGTCGGCGTAGACGCCGCTGGCACCGACGGTGAGCACGTTGGCGGGCAAGTCGGCGGAGTAGGCGGTGGCCACCGCCGTGCCCAGCACCTGGATCGTGCCGTGCGTCAGGCGCTCGGAGAGCCGGTAGGTGCGCTGCACGCCCGGCGTCGCCGTGAGATCGAGATGCTGGTAACCGCTGCCGCCGCCCGTGGGTGGCAGCTCGACGAGCGGCGTGTAGTTCACCGGCGTCACTTCGTCCGAGATCTCCAGAATCCAGTCGTCGAGGTCCACCTCGTCGATGCTGGACCAAGTGAGCAAGATCTCCTCTGGGCCGCTGCGCGCCGTGAAGCCACCGATCGAAGTGCTCTCGCTCAGCCAGTCGATGTTGCCCGGCGTGCCGCCCGGATCGTCTTCGAAGCTCGGCCCGGCAAAGGCCCCGCTGCTGTTCGTGAAGCTCAGCGCCGCGCCGGCCAGCGTGCGCACGTTGAAGCTGCCCACACTCAGGCTGTCTTCAAAGCTGAGGTAACGGAAGTCGGCGGGCGCGGGCCGCTCGATGTCGAGCAGCGCCGAGCCGGCTGTGGACGAGGGCAGACGGAAGGTGCCCAGGCGCAGATCATTGGGCGTGGCCGCAATGAGTGCGGTGTCGGTGATGACTAGGCCGGCCGGGCCCGGCTCCTGAATGAGGAAGTGGCGGGCCGCCAGCGTGGCGCCGCCCGTGATGCTGAGTGCGTAGCCGCCGCCCGCGTGCCCGGCGAGCTGGGCGACGTTGCTGGAGGTGCCGATGACCGAGAGCAGCGCGCCGGCGCCGCTCACCGTGCCGGTCACGCCGCCGGCCAGTGCGAGTTGGCCGCCGGCCGCCACGGACAAGCTGCCCTGCACGCTGAGCGTGGTGGCCAGCAGCGCCAAGGTCTTGTCGCCGACGTCCAAGGCCGCTCCGGCCTCGATGGTGAGGTTGGTTGAGTCGAGCGCGAAGTTGCTGCTCACGCTGCGCGTGCCGTTGCGCAGGATCAGATCCGCGAACTGTGGGTTAAAGCCGGGCGCGATCGCGCTGAGCTGTGTCGTGCCGGCGCCATCCAGCTCGACGAGACCGCCGGTGGGCGCGAAGGTGCCGCTTCCGCTCCAGTCGCCGCTGCAGCGAATCGTCGTGTCGGCGGCGATCGCGCCGGCGATGGCGTTCATCGTCACGCTGCCCTCGATGTCGAGGATCTGCGGGGCGCCGCCTGGGAAGTTCGAGCTGAAGGTGCCGCCCAAGAACTCGGCGTCGCCGCCGACCGTCAGCGTGGCGCCCGCGCTGAGGCTGAGCGTGCCGCCGGTCATGGTGAGCGTGCCAAGCACGCTGGAAGTGCTCACGCCACGGGTTCCGGCGCTGATGAGCACGCTGGGCAGCGGGTTGCCTCCCGCGTTGAGCGTGCCGACGCCGTCGAACTCGATCGTGCCGGTGCCGGTCGTCATCGCGCCGAGCGCGCTGGAGGTCCAGCTCAGCCCCACCTTGTGCGTGGACGAGCCCGTGTCGAAGGTGGCGCCCGCGGAGATCGTCACCGCGAAGTCCACGTCCAGGGCCGCGTCGGCGTCGAGCGTGCCCGAGAGCACGTTCAGGTTGCCCTTCACGCTCGTCGGCACCGTCACGGTCTTGGTGCCGTCGCTGATCTCGAGGTTGAAGAAGATCGGCGTGCCGCTGACCGAGGCCGCGCCCGCGCCGTCGAGGCGGATCGTGCCGCCCACCGGATTGAAGGCCGAGGTGGCGCTCCAGTCGCCCGCGCAGCGGATGGTTGTGTCGCTGCTGATCGTGCCGGTCGTGGCCGCCATGCTGGCGTCGCCCTCGATGTCGAGAAGTTGCGGCGAACCGCCGGCGGCGTTGGCCTGGAAGCTGCCGGCCTGCAAGTCCACGTTGCCGCCCACGGTCACCGTGGTGCCCTGCTGGAGCAGGATGGTGCCGCCGGTCTGAATGAGGTTGCCGGCGATGGCCGTGCTGGCCAGCGTGCGGCTGCCGGCGCTCACGCTGGCATTCGGTAGCGAGTTCGTGGCGGTGAGCGTCGTGCCCGTGCCGTCGAATTGAATCGTCCCGCTGCCCGTCACGCTCGCGCCCACGGCATTGCTGGTCCACGCGCCGGCCACTGTGTGCGTCAAGGCGCCGAGAGCGAGTGTGCCGGCCGCGTTGACGGTCACCGCGCCGTTGCAGTCCAGGGCCGCGCCGCTGGCATCGAGTGTGCCGCCGTTCACCACCAGTGCACCGGCGACTGTCGGAGCCGTGCTCACCGTGCGCGTGCCGCTGCTCTGGGTGAGGTTGTGAAAGGCGGTGGCGGCGCCGCCGCCTAAAGTGCCCGTGCCGGTGAAGAGGACGGTGGAGGTGCCGTGCGTGAACGTGCCGGCATTCAGCCAGTCGCCGGCCACGCTGATCGTGCTGCCGGTGGAGGTGACGAGGAGCGTTCCGTCGAGGTTCACGTCCCCGGCCACGGAAAGATCAAAGAGACTGCCGAGCGTGAGCGTTGCGCCCGGGTCGATCGTGAGATCACGGCACGCGGGATTGCTGCTGTAGAGCGCCGGCTGATTGGCCGTGCTGGCGATGATCACATCGTCCGAAGAGGTGGGAACAAGTCCGGTGCTCCAGTTCGTGCCCACGTTCCAGGACGTGTTCGTCGCCCCGGTCCAGGTGCTCTGGGCGGAGGCGCTGGTGGCGGCAAGCAACACGATCGCGAGGGTCAGGCGAGGCCGGGACATACAGAGCACTCCTGTGTCGGCGGCCCAATGGCCGGCGACACTGTCGGTCAGGATCGGAAGAACGCCCCGGCTCCCCTGAGCCGAAGCGGCAGCCGCGCCGCAGGACGGACCTCGGGGGCGGCGCGCTCCGCGGCCGAGCATTCTAGGCCCAATTGTCAGTCCCGGGGGCCTGACGCGGAGGGCGGGCCGGCCTCTAGAATGGCCGCCCATGCCTAAGACCATCACGCTGACCGACGCCGTGGCCAATGCCCTGCGCGCCTCCTGCGCAGAATCCCTCGATTTCGCCGGGCGCATCCGAGCCGGGCACCAGGCCATCTCGCGCGCCGTCGTGGAGGGTTACGACCTGGACTCCATGTGGCGCGAGTCCGACCCCGACAAGCGGCTGCCCGGCGGTTACCGCCGCCATCAGGTCGTGCGAGATGAGCGCTACGGCTTCACGGTTGTGGTGCTGCTCTGGGAACCGGGCGCCTGCACGCCGATTCACGACCACGACACCTGGTGCGTCTTCGGCCTGCTCGATGGCCGGCTGGAAGTGACCAACTACGCGGTGCTGGAAGCGCCAGGCGACAAGAACATCCACCTGCGCGAAGTCTCGCGCGAGCACGTGCTCACCGGAATCATCGGCGACAACCGCGAGCCGGACACCGAGGTCCACCGCGTGCGCAACATCGATGGGCGCCGCGCCATGTCGCTGCACGTCTACGGCAGCGACCTGACGCAGCGCACGCTCTTCAACGGCCGCGGCATCAAGGTGGACGGCAAGGACCGCTGCTTCGCGTTCAGCAACGCGCCGGCTTACTGAAGCCCACGGCCCAACCAAGGCAGCCCTTGCGCTGCCGGCCCTTGTGCTGACGGCTCAGCGGCCGCCGAGCGCCTCATCAAGCCTGGCGATGATCAGCGCCGACCAAGTTTCGAAGCGGGCCGGCTCGGAGCGGGCCAGCTCGGCCAGCGCCTTGCGCGTGACGAAGCTGCCCTCCAGCACCTCGGTCTCGCGGATGGCCACGTCCGGCGTTTCGCAGCGCGCCACATTGACCAAGCCGAAGTGCACCGAGCCCACATCGCTGGCGTCGTCGTTGATCACGCCCACGGTCTGCAACGTGTAGGGCGAGCGAATCTCGATCTCCTCTTCGAGCTCGCGCCGGCAGCCGGCGTCCAGGACATCAGCGCTCGAAGATGACAGAGCGGCCTTGCCGGCCGCGCTCGTCGGCGCGCCAAGATCCACCGGGTTGATGTGCCCGCCGACGCCGATGGAGAGCTTGCCATGCAGGCGCGACTCGCCGCCCTTGCCGAGTCGGCGCAGCAGCAGCACCTCATCGCCGTGCGTCACGAGCGTGTAGGGGATGATCTGCTTGAAGGAGCTGTCCGTCTCGGCGTGGCGGCGCTCCAGGAAGAAGCCGCGTTCGCGGATGCGCTCCGTCCACCGCGCGACCGCATCGGCCTCACTCGCCTGCGTGCCGGCCGGCACGGCGCCGGCGCCGGACGCGCCGCGCGGCACGAAGCCGTGCGGGAAGGAGCGCTCGAAGAGGTCGTAGCGCTTGACGACGTAGACGAATTCCATGCCGGCGAGCTCGCGCACTGGGAGATGGGCTGCACGCCGCGGAGGGCGTTCTGGCTATGATGCCGGACTTCGACTCGTTCTTTGAAAACTGGGATCCTGAGCCGCCGAGACGGCCGCCGCCCGACCCTCCGCAAGGGGGATCGGGGGGAGGAAAGTCCGGGCTCCATAGGGCACGGTGGCGGGTAACTCCCGCCGGCCGCAAGGCCAGAGACAGTGCAACAGAGAACAGACCGCCTCGCCGCAGGGTTCGCCCGGCGGCGCGGTAAGGGTGAAACGGTGCGGTAAGAGCGCACCAGCGGGCGGGCAACCGTCCCGGCTTGGCAAACCTCACCGGGAGAAAGCCCGAATAGGCAGGGATGACGCGGCCCGCGTCGCCATGACCTGCGGGTAGGGCGTTGGAGGCCGCCGGCGACGGCGGCCCTAGAGACATGGTCGTCGCCTCGCGGCCGGACGGAGCAATCCGGCCGGCCGAAAGGGACAGAACCCGGCTTACTGGCGACTCAGGGTCCCGCTTTTCCCAAGTTTTGACCTTGGCTTTCCCGAAAGGGTGGGCCCCCCGCGGAGGATTCCGTGGTGCCTGCTGCGGACGACGGCCGCGCAGTCGGCACACTTTTTGGCCGTCTCCAGCACTTGACGCTTTTTCCCAACGGGGATAGGTTCGCGCGTGAACTTCTTGTCGGGCAGTCAGGCATCGGTCGGGTTGATGCCAAACGGCGAGAGGCCCCGTAGGTCGCGCGGTCGTTCAACAGGATCAGCAACAGGACTCTCCACCGTGCAGTCTTCCACCGAGCTTCGCTTTCTCCTCTGCGCCTTCGTCGTCCTGGTGGCCATCGTGGTCCCGGCTTCCGCAGCGGAGTTCTCCTCCGCCCCGGCCGCTGTCGAACTGGCGCCGGTCACCAGCACCGCCAGCGCCGTCTTCCTGCTCAAGGACGCCCCGCCGCCGCTCATCGTCATGGCGCTTGGGGTGCTGCTCGTGGCCGTGACCGTCACGCGGCGCGTGCGCCGCGGCGCCAACTAGTTTTCCGAAGCTTCGCGGTCCAGGACCGAGCTGAGGATCACGGCCGCGGCCACCGAGTCGCGCAGCTTCTTGCGCTCGCTGGGGCGCAGGCCCGCATCGCGCAAGACCGTTTCGGCCTCCTCGGTGGAGAGGCGCTCGTCCTCGAGCATGACCGGCAGGCCCAGCGCGTTGGCAAGGAAGTCCGCGAAGGCGCGCGCCTGCACCGACATCGGGCTCTCGCGGCCGTCCATGTGCACCGGCAGGCCGACGACGAGGCGCTTGACCTCCCGCTCCTCGACGATGAGCCGCAGCGCCGCCAGATCCTCGTTCTGTGAACGGCGCTTGAGAGCGGGCAGCGGATGGCTGGCCATGCCCAGCGCATCGCTCACGGCCAGCCCGTGCCGCACGGTGCCGTAGTCGATGGCGAGGATTACGTCCTTCACGGCTGCTTGCCGCCCAGCTTCTTCTTCAGCAGTTCGTTGAGTTTCTCGGCGGCCTTTTCTTTGGCCGCCGCCTTGGCCTGCTCGACGGCATCGCCCTGCGCCGGATCGAGTGTGTCACCCAGGGCCTCCTTCAGCTTCTCGTCGAGGCGCTGCTGGAGTTCGTTCTTCAGGGCGTCGGTCACCAGCCCGTCCAGGCCCAGCGCGAAGGCCGGCCCGTTCCAGGGACCCTCGATCGTGAGCGCGCGCCCGCTGAAGTGCGAGGCGTACTTCTCGCCCACCAGGCCGGCCCAAGGGATGCGGTAGTGCAGCGTGCCGTCCAGTGAGGCATAGCCCTCAATGGGCAGGACGCGCCGCGTGCCGTCGCTGCGCGCGAGCGCGGCCGAGCCGATGGCCAGCCGCCCGGCTTCGATGCGCACGTCGCCATCGAAGCCGCCGAAACTCAGATCGATGAGCGGCTCGCCGCCCTCCTGCAGCGCCTGCACCGCAGATTGGAGTTCGCCGAAGAGTCCGCCTTGGATGTGGCCGCGTCCGATCGCGACGCGGGCGCTGCCGGCCAGGCTCTCGTAGTTCTTTGCCATGAGCTCGTCGAGCGAGGGGCTCTGCAGTTGCACGCTCAGATCGAGCGGCGCGCTCACGCTCACCGGCTGGCCCTGCGCGCTGCTCGCCAGCAGCGGGAATGCCGCGGCGAGCAGCGGCGCGCTGAGGCTGCCCGGCTGGATGCCCGTGCCTTGGAAACTCAGGCTCACGCTGCGATCCCGCCGGCCCAAGCCGTGCGCCTTCAGCTCGATGGGCGCGCGGCTGTCTCCCGTGACGAGGTCGGCGCTGAGCCGCACGACCAAGGGCGCGCCCACGCCCGGATTCTTGGCGGAGATCGTGAGCTTCTCGACGCCGGTGGTGACGCCCTTTTTCTCGTCGCGCAGGATGGCCGAGCCGTTGCGCAGCGTGAGGTCCACCAGGAGGTCGTCGGGCAGCGCGAGGCCCGGACGGCGGGCACCCCCGCGAGGTTCGCCGGGGGGCGGCGGAGCCGGATCGCTGCCGGGCGGGGCGTCCGCGCCGCGCGGCCGCGGGGGCAGGCCGAGAAACTCCTCCAGATTCGTGCTGCCATCGGGGTGCACCACCAATAGCGCCTTGAAGCCGTCGAGCTGGCAACGCAGCGCCAGCCGGCCGGCGGCCAGGGAGAGCACCGAGGCCTCGAAGCTCGCCTCCGGCAGTTCAAGCAGGGGCTCGCCCTCGCCGATGCGCCCCGGCCAGAGCGTGAGCGCAGTCAGCCGCTGGGCCCCGAACCAGGAGATATCCAGCTCGCCCAACTCAATCGTGCCGCCGATCTGGCGGTTGGCTTCCTCGACCAGCCTGTTTCTGAAGGGCGCGGTCGAGAGTATGGTTGGCAGGAACGCCGTCACCAGCACGATCAACAGCAGTAGGATCAGCAGCGCGCGCAGGAGCCTGGCCAGGGGCCCGCGGCGCCGCACGACGTCGGGTTCGGCGTCGGCCATGGCATTCCTCCAGAGAGGTGCTGAGGGCATGAAGGCTTCGCATCATAGCGGTCTGATCCGCGGTTCCGTTCCTGTGCGTCTCGCCGTGCTGGTGCTCAGCATGGTCGGCGCGGCTGGCTGTGCCTCCAGCGAGAGTGACGGCGCCGCGAGCGCAGCGCCGCCTCGCCCACTCGAGGCCGCGCGGATCACGTCGCCGCCGGCCAAGCCCGCGCCGCCGCCGACGCCCGTCGCCGCGACGACCCCGCTGGTGAGGCGCAGCACGTCGCAGGGCAGCTTGGCCGCCGCACAAGACCTCGTGGCGCCCTTCTTCGATCGTGCCGAGGCGATGAAGCTGCTCTCGGCCATCGATCCTTACTACCGCGTGCGCGGCAATCACGGTTACCAGAAGAGCCTCGAACGGATCCTGCTCGTGCTGCGCGAGGCGGGCTTCGCCACGAGTTCCTCCGAGGGAGTGGCCCGCGACTCCGCCGAGATCCGCGACTTCGGTCCGGTCGAGCAGGCCTGGACGCCGCTGCACGCGCGGCTGGAGTTGCTCGACGCCGAGGGCTCGGCGCGCATCCTGCATGAGTTCGAGGACGAGAGCGGTGCTCAGCGCACTTTCCTGGCGGTGAACTCCTTTGCCACGCGCTCCGAGGGCGTCGTGGCTCCGCTGATGCGCTTCGATGCCAGCAAGCCGGCCGAGGTCTATGCCGGCACGATCGTCTTCGGCAGCCTGCCGGCAGAGACGCTCTTCGACCGGGCCGTGCGCCAAGGCCGCGCGCTGGGAGTCATCTCCAGCTACTTGCCGGACTACAACCGCCCGGGCGTGCACCAGGACAGCATTCGCTACAGCAAGCTGCCCTACGATGAAGAGCGCCACGCCTTCGGCCTCAACGTTTCACACGCGAGCGGCGCCGTGCTATCGGCTGCGCTCGACGAGGGCCAGGCCTATGTGCGCGTCAGCATCGGCGCCCGCTTCGCGGAGGCCCGCGGACGCGCGCTCATCGCCACCATCGGCGGCACGCTGGCCAATGCCGGCACGGTGGCCGTGGTCGGACACCTCGACGAGCCCGGCGCCAATGACAACGGCTCGGGCATCGCCACGATGGCCGCCATGGCCAGCGGCTATCTGCGGGCGCTGCGCGATGGCCGCGTGGCCCGGCCGCGGCGCTCGATCAGCTTTGTGTTCGGCACTGAGTTCGAGAGTTCGCGCGAGTGGCTGCAGGCCAAGATCGGGCCGGTGGATCTGGCGCTCGTCGTGGACATGGTGGGGCAGAATCAGGCCACGACCGGGGCGGTGGCGCTGGTCGAGCGCATGCCGGACCCCGGAGCGATCTGGGACAGAAAGCCGCTCGACGTGCACTCCGAGTGGGGCCGCAGCGACGAGCTGCGCGAGAGCGACCTCACCGGCAGCTTCCTCAACGACTACATGCTGAGTGCCCTGCGACTGCGCGCTGAGAACACCGGCTGGAACGTGCGCAGCAATCCCTTCGAGGGCGGCAGCGACCACGAGTCCTTCCTCGAACGCGGCGTGCCGGCGGTGCTGCTCTGGCACTTCACCGACACTTACTACCACACCAGCCTGGACCGCTTGGACAAGGTGGATCCGGCCGAGATGGAGCACATGGCCGTCTGCGCGCTGGGCTTGGTGCACCACTACGCCCACGCCGGTGTCGATCGGGCCGCCGAGGTGCTCGACCTCGTGATGGATGCCGCACGCGTGCGGCTCTCGACCGAGGCTCAGAACGCGCGGCGCTTTTTGAGCGCGCCGGGTGTCTCCGAGGACGAGCACCAGATCTCCGAAGTCAGCCGGCGGGAGCGGCGAGTCATCGTGGCCTGGGGGCGCTGGTATCGCGAGGCGCTGCTCTCACTGGAGGGCTTCGATCCCGATCCCAGCGCGAGCACGGATCGCAGCGCGCTCGTCGGGCGCATCGACGAGGCTCTCAGCGAGCTGCGCGAGTTGGAGCGCCAGATCCTCGATACGCTTTAGCCGCTCGTGCGCGACGCCGACGCGTGGCGACAGCCTTCTTGGCGGCGGCCTTGCGCTTCTTGCGCTGCGTGGCTTGGTAGCGCTTGACCCACGCGTCGCGGTAGGCCTCTAGCTCCTCGACCGTACGGAAAGTGAGGTCGGCTTCAGGCTCGCCGGTGAGTTCGTCCTTGTCGCACCAGTCGTTTTCGTAGTCTCGGCAAATGGCCGGCCGCTTGTCGTAGATGGTGCAGCGCTGATCGGGCCCGAGCGCGCGGCACTTGCTGAAGATCTGCACGAACCAGGAGCGGCCCTCGCGGAAGACCTGCGTGCGCTCGTGTAGCAGGTACCAGCGCAAGTCCTCGAAGTCCTTGGGCTCGGTCGGCGCGTCCACCTCCAGTGCGAAGTAGCGGCAGCAGAGCGCAATGCAGGAGCCGCACTTCTCCGCAGAGGCGGCGGCGCGCTCGGCCTTCGTGAGGCGCGGTTTGCGCGCGCCGGTCGGGAACTTGGAGCCCGTCGGGTGCGGCTTGCTGGGGGGCGGTGCGATCGTGATGGACATGGTGGGGGCAGGCATTTCGCACCAGGAAGGGCTCGCGGTCAATCAGAAAGCGCGAGCCTCGCTGCGAAGCTCAGGGCGGATCCGCAGTCGCTGATTTTGCGCGCTCAAGGTTTACGAGGACCTTTTCGTTGCCTGGCTCGAGTTCCAAGGCGCGCTGGAAGTGCGGAACGGCCTCGGCCGGACGACGCAGCCCCAGCAGGAGATTGCCGAGATTGTTGTGCAGTTCCACGCTGTCCTCGCCGGCCGCGAGGGCCTCGCGATAAGCCGCCTCGGCCTCACGGAGCAGGCCGCCGCGGCGATAGGCCAGCCCCTTCTGCGTCAGCGCGATGGTTTCGCCGGGCTCTAAGCGCAGCGACTGCGCCAAGAGGTCGAGGGCCAGCGGCTGCTCTTCGGGGTTGCGGAGTTCCTGGGCCACTCGGCGACTGGCCTTGGCCAGGACACTGGCGATGGGCCCCTCGCGCTCCGGGATGCTGGGCACGCCCCGCAGGAAGGTCACGATGGCGACCACACTGGCCAAGGGGCGGTCGAGGTTGGCGAGCACGTTTTTGCCCGTGCGCTCTCCCTCCAGAATCATGAGCACCCTCCAGGCTTGGTCGGCGGCCTCCTCGGAGCGCGCCGCGAGCACCGGCGTGTTCATTTCCAGTGCATGCACGAGCTTCAGGCGCGCATCGGGATATTGCGGCGCCAGGCGCAGTGCTTCCTGCGCCGCCGCGAGCGCGGCCTCGCGCCGTGCGCTCGCCTCCTCCGGCGTCGTCGCGAGCCGCATGCGCACGATTTCCACCGACGCGAGGTTGCTCCAGGAAACCTGCAAGCCCGTGGAGTCGGGGCGCAGCGGCACTCTGCCGGCCGCGATGACGGCTGCGGCCAGTAGGAGCAGCCCCAGCGCGCGCAGGCGCGCGCCCGGCTGCCGCCACGCGGCGGACAGTGCGATCAGTCCGGTGTCGATCGCGCCGGCCGCCAGAATCCAGAGCAGGGGCGCGACGCTGAGCCGATAACGCCCCATCACGTAGAAGAGCGCCAGCGAGAGCATCACGGCCACGACGCCGCCGCGCAGCACGAGCAGCGGTGCGCCGCGCCACGGCAAGAACAGGAAGCCGAGCAGCGCGAGCGGGCCCAGCCAACTCAGGTCCGAGAGGGGCGTGGCGAGCCAAGGCAGAGCCTGCCGGTAGAAATACCAGTCCTTCACATCGGGCACTTCGTCGCCGTGGAAGGTGTAGAGCAGCTTGAGACCCACGCGCCCCGCCGCGACGAGCGGCCGCGCACTCGCCTGCTCCCAGGCCGTGCGCCACCAGAAGGCCGAAATCTCGCGGCTCTTGAGCGGGCGGCCGCTGCGCGCCTCCGCCAGCGCGATGGCGTCTTCCTCCTCGAAGAGCGCATCGCCGCGGCCCACGAGCAGCGGGTCGTACTGCACGCCGCGCCACATCTCGGGCGCGTCGGGCTGGCCGATGGCCGCGTTCGTGCCGGCCTGGTAGGTCGTGAGCACGAAGTCGCCGCGGCGCAGGTTGTGAATCGTGGCCGGCGAGATGGCCAGCAGGGCCGCGAGCGCGGCGAGGGCCGCTTCCACCACACGGCGGCGTCCCCCGAGGCGCAGCAGCAGCGAGCAGCCCACAAGCGTTGCGAGCAAGTACGTGTTGCCGCGCAGCAGAATCCCCAGGCCCAGCGCGAGCCCCAGCAGCAGCGCGCGCAGCCGGCCGCCCCGATCCTGCAAGACATCGAGCCACAGGTGCAGAGTCAGCACCCAGAGCAGAAGGCCCAGCGATTCCTTGAGCAGCATGGCCTCGGTGAAGACGAGCGGGCCCGAGATCGCGGCGAAGAATCCGGCCAGCACGCCGACGCGCGGCCCCAGACAGCGCCAGCCGAGCGTGGCGACGAGCAACGCCGTGAGCACGCCCAGCGCATGCTGCAGCAGCACGATCGCGCGATGGACGGGCGCGTGCACGATGGCCGCCGTGTCCGCATCGATCGGCGGCGGAGGCGCCAGCCGATAGACCTGCCCGACCAGCCAAGCGTAGAGCGGCTCCTGGTAGAAGGCGCGCTCGCGCCCAGGGCCGCCGGCGGCGACGCCGCGCGCAAAGCTGTCATAGGCGCGTTCGTCGCCGAGCAGGTGACTGGCCAGCGTGCCCACGGGCCCGCCGTCCTGATGCACGGCCCACTCGAAGCTCACGCGCGTGATCAGCGCAACGAGCGCCACGGCCAAGAGCCAGGGCCAGCGGCGGAGGGGCCGGGCGCCCGCTTCGCCCGCGCTCGGCGGCGGGGGCGTCATGGCGCCACCCAGATTTCGAGCGACTGGTGCAGCGGGCTGGGCACCACGGCCGGATGAGGCACGCGGAAGAGGGCCGCGCGCTGAGTGAGGCCGAGCCAATGCGCGTAGTCGTCGGCGGTGTGTGCCAGCGCCGCGCGGTCGCTCTCGGAGAGTTTGTCGAACAGAGCCTTGAACTCCGGGCTGTGCCCGGCGGCCCAGTGCGGGAAGACTGCCAGCGCTACCGGAGCGCGCTCGCTCAGGTAGCGCAGCAGCGCCTCCTCTGCCGCGGCGAGTTTCTGCGGATTGCCCAGTTCGGCCTGCAGCAGCCGCTCATCGATGAGCCGCGCCAGGCGCGCGTCGTTATTGCCGTAGAGGTCGAGCAGCGGCCGCTTGCCGAAGTAGCGGATCGCGCCGGCGTCGTGGCTGGCCACGAGGGCGCCCGGCGCGACGTGCTCGTCGATCCACAGGCCGGCGGCCACGTTGAGCGCCTCCACGTCGGCGCACTCGGCGGCGAAGCGCTGCCGCACGTCGACAGCGTGCGCCGGCAGGCCCGCGCCCAGCCAGAAAGCGGCGGCCGCCGGCGCCACGAGCACCAAGCAGGCGCGCGGCCGGCACAGACAGCCGGCCCAGGCCGTGCGCATGACCGAGGCCAGGCCCGTGCCGGCCACGAGCAGCAGCAGCGGCCAGGCCAGCACGGCGTAGCGCTGCCAATAGAAAGGCACGCGCGGCGGGTCGGAGCCGGCCACCGGCATGGCGCGCGTGAGCAGCACGCCGAGCAGCAGCAGTCCGGCGAAGAGCAGGGCCAGGCGTGCGAGACGACCCGCGGCGCCCTCGAGCGCAATCGCGCCTACCAGCAGAAGCAGCGGCAGCGACCAGACCCAGCCCGTGTCGCGGCCGAGCGCGCCGAGTGTGTCCCAGATCGCGGACAGATTGAGCACCAGCTCGGTCTTGTTGTGCCAGGTGTTTGGCCACGGGTGACCGGCGATCCATTGATTGAAGGCCGCGAAGGGCAGCGCGCAAAGCACCACCGGCCAGAGGAAGCGCAGCGGACGCTCGCCGCGGCGCGCCAGCACCAGCAGGGCCACTGCGCCAAGGAGCAGACCTTCGGGGCGCGTGAGCAAGGCCAGACCCGTGGCCCAGCCGGCCGCCACGGGCCGGTCGTCGAGCACGCACTCCAAGAGCCACAGAGCGAGCAGCGCAAAGAGCGGCAACTCCATGCCGGAGAAGCGCGAGGCCAGCATGAGCGGATCGAAGGTGAGCACCAGGCCCACGAAGAGCATCGGCCAGCGGCCCGCTCGCAGTGCGAGCCGGCAGGCCACGGCGGCGGCAAGGAAACCGCACAGGCCGCCCAGCAAGCGCAGGGCGAAGTCGGGCCGCTCGACAAAATTGGTGTAGGCCACCAGCGCGGCGGGGCCGGCGGCCAGCGCGGTCCAGAGCGGCGAACTCACGCCGGCCTCGGGCTGGCCGGGGTTGTAGGCGAAGCCCTCGCCGAGCGCCAAGGCCTCGGCATAGACAAGGTGTCCCCAGGCGTCGTCCAGCGGGAAGCCTGGGCCGCAGTCGCGCAGGAAGAGCCAGCCGGCCAGCACATGCGCCGCGAGCAGGATCAGCAGGGCGCGCCGGGACATCGTCGGAAGGCTAGCAAACGCTACGCTGGGAACGCGTGACTCGCACCACGGCCGGCACCATGACTCGCAGCCTCGCGCGCGGCCTCCTGGTCGTGCTCTCGGGCGCCTTCCTGGTCTTCGTCATCATTTGGCTGGCCGGCAAGCCGACCGTGCGCTTCACCCTGGGCCGCGGCGAAGCCCTCGTGGCCGAGCCCGGGATCAACAGCTTCCTCGTGCGCGAAGCCGACGGACTCTGGCGGCTCTACGACGGACTGGCGCGCCAGACCGGGGACGGGCACCTGCTGCCGACTCCCGCTCTGGGGCGGCCGGCCTTGCAGGCCGACGGCTCGGCCTATGTGCTCACCGATCAGGGCCTCATGTGGGTCCACAGCAGCCAGGCCCTGGTGCCGGGCGGCGAAATCGTGGCCGTGCGCCGCGCCGTGGACCTGCCCGAGGGCGTGCGACTGGAGGGCGTGGTCGGCGCGCGCGATGCCCTGCTCTCGGCGCCCGTCCACGAACTCGTGCCGGGCGCCGCTGGTCCCGATCTGCGCGAGCGACGCCTCTTGCTCTGCGAGTCGGGGGCCGGCGATGCACGCCTCGTGCCCGTGGCGGATGCGGCCGGCGAGGCGCGCGTGCCGGCCGGCCGCGAAGTTCTGCTCGGCCGCGCCGCCCGCGAACTGGCCTTTCTCGGTGAGCAGGGCTGGGAGGCTTGGTCGCTGGGCGCGGACGGCGGGCCGGCTCGGCGCGCTGTGGCGCAGGACTGCACCAAGCCCGGCGCTCTCTTCGTGCCGCAGGGCGGCGAGTTGCTCGTGCGCGGCCGCGTGGACGGTCTGTGGCTGCTCTCGCTCAGCGATGGCCGCATGAAGCTCGTCGGCGAGGGCGACCTGGGCGTCTCAAGGCGTGTGCCTATGAGCTACGGCTGGCGTTTCGATCCCGTGCGCCTCGTGGCCTCGCACTGGGACCCCAATGGCTGGCTGCAAGTCTTCCAGACGCACGTGCCCAGCGGCACGCGCTGGGGCTTCAACCTTGGCTTCGTGCACCACTATGGCGTGGCGATGTCGGCCGACGGGCGCTTCATGGCCTACGTGCAGGCGGTCTTCGACGAGGACGCTGAAGATCCTTTCGTGGAGCATCTGTATCGTTTCGATTTCAACCAGCCGGAACTCGGCGCGGTGGAGTTTGGCGCTCGGCGCGGCGGTCACGCCGGGCAGGGGCCGGTCTTCATCGGATCGGGCGGCTCGCTGGTCTTCATCGCCAACGGTGAAGTCATGCGCAGTGAAGGCCCCCCAGATTCCTCGGACAGGTGATGCCCATGAACGTGCGGAACTCGATGGACGCGACAACAGCAGCGAGTCGGTGGACTCTGGCCGCGCGAGCCGGTGCGCTGCTCGCACTCGTCGCCTGCGGCAGCGCGCCGCAACAGGTTGCGCTGGCGCCCGCACCAGCGCCGACGCCCTCGGTCGTCACCGTGCGCAGCAAGTCGCCCGCGCCCACGGTGGTCGCGCTCGCGCCGCAGGCTCCCGCGATCGCCGGCACGGCGGCACCGGCCGCCGCGCCATCCACTGCAGCCATCGCGCGGCGCGTCGACGCGCACTTGGAGTTCCTGGCCAGCGACGACTTGGCCGGCCGCGAAACCGGCACGGTGCAGTCCAAGATCACCGGGCAGTACGTGGCCGCGGCCTATCGCACGGCGGGCCTGCTGCCGGGCGGTGAGGACGGCTACTTCCAGAAGTTTCCGCTGAGTTCCAACCGGCTCGATGCCGAGCGCACCAGCGCCACGCTCAGCGCTGCCGGGCAGGCGCCGGCCACGTGGAAGATTTTCCAAGACTTCGTGCTGCGCGGCTATGGCGATCGCGACCAGAACCTGGAGGCCGAGCTGGCCTTTGCGGGCTTCGGCTTGGTGAGCGAGGCGCACGGTGTCGACGAATACGGCAGCCTCGACGTGCGGGGCCGGATCGTCGTCGTGCTCGATGGCCGACCGCCGCTGCGCAACGACCTGCGCCAGGCCGCCGTGTGGCGGGCCAAGCGCAATGCGGCGCGCGAGCGCGGCGCCATCGGCCTGGTCACGGTGAGCGACCCGGGCAATGCCGGCCTCAAGGAGATGTTTGCGGCGGCGCAGGCGGCCAGCCAGCAACCCAACTTCAGCATTCCGAGCCCGGATTCGCAGACCGACGGCTTCCCCCTGCTGAACCTCTCGGCCAGCGGCGTGGAGTCCCTGCAGCGAGTCTCCGGCATCGACTTCGCGGCCGAGCGCGCGGCGCGCACCGAACTCCTGGCCGCGCCCGCCCCGGGTGCTGCGCCCACCGCGCCCACCGCGCCGCTTGCCGCCACGAGCCGGCTCTTGCCCGGTTTGAAGCTGACGCTCAGCTCGGGCGTGCTCACCGAGACGACGCACGGCTACAACATCCTCGGCCTGCTGCCCGGCAGCGATCCGTTGCTGCGCGACGAAGTCGTGATCGTCTCGGCGCACAACGACCACATCGGCGTGGCCAGCGACGGCGATGTGAACAACGGCGCCGATGACAACGCTTCCGGCACGACGGCGCTCATGATTGCGGCGGAAGTCTTGGCCGCGGGGCCCGCGCCGCGCCGCTCGGTGCTCTTCCTCTCTGTCTCCGGTGAGGAGATGGGCCTGCTGGGCAGCGAGTGGTGGTGCGAGCATCCCACGGTGCCGCTGCCGCAGTGCGTGGCCAACATCAACGTGGACATGGTGGGGCGCAACGACGCGGACGCCATCGGCGCCACGCCGTCGCCGGAGCACGAGGACTACAACACGCTCGTGGAGCGCGCCGTCGCGCTGGGGCCCGCGTCGGGGCTGCGCGTCACCTGGACAGCACCCGAGGCGGGTGACGACCGTGTCGACAACTACTACCATCGCTCCGATCACTACCACTTCGCCTCGCGCGGCATCCCGGTGGTCTTTTTCTTTTCCGGCGTACACGAGGACTACCACCGCCCCTCCGACGAGGTGCACAAGCTCGATCGGGTGAAGATCCGGCGCGTGGCCGACCTCGTGGCCCGTTTGGTGACCGACACGGCCAACGCCGACCAGCGGCCCAAGGAGCTGGGCAAGCCCTGAGACCGGCTAACCGGTCAGGGCCAGTGGTATCCTGGGCGCCATGTTGCGGCCCGCAATCGCCTCCATCCTCGTAGCGGCGTTGACGGCCGCCGCGGCGACGCCCTTGCTGGCCCAATCGACGCCGCGCGCCCTCACGGCGCAGCACAGCTTCCCGCTTGCCGGCGGGAGCCTGGTGGTGGTCTTCGACGGGCTCGAGCCGCGCGAGACAGTTCTTGTGCGCCTGGCTCAGCCCACGCTGGCGCCGCCTTCGGTGGTGGAGGTCTTGCAGACCTTGCCCTCGCCGCAACGCAGCCCGCGCCTGCCGGCCTCGCCCCCCGGCGAACTGCTGACGGCTTGGGTGGCGGATGAACTCGGCCGTCTGAGTTTCCTCTTCGTGCTCGACGATCTCGCCGATGCAGGGCGCGAGATCGACTTGGCTCTCGTCGGGGCGCGGCGCGGCGGCCAGAGCGCCGAACTGTCGCGCGTACACCTCATGGTGCAGGCGCCCACGGTCATCGTGCCGGGCGCCGACGAACTGCTGCGCGTGGACCTCTTGTCCGGCGCGCAACTCCTGCCCTCCATTCCGGGCAGCGGCGGGCTGGCCGGCCTGGCCTTCTCGCCCGACGGCTTGCAGGTCTATGTGCTGCGCCAGGACGGTCGTCTGGAAGTGCGCTCGGCGCAGAGCTGGGATGCGGCGCCGCTCGTCGAGCACCTGCTCGCCGGCGAGCCGGACACACTCGGCGCCAGCCTCCACGGCGGCGCGGCCTTTGTGCTCAGCCGGCCGGCGGGCGAGCCCTTTGCGCCCGGCGCCACCCTGCATTTCCTGGATGAAGCGCACGAACCGCTGGTGCTCGAATCCATGGCGCAGCCGGTGTCCGGCCGGCGCGTGGCACTCACCGCCGACGGCCTCACCGCCTTCGTGGCCGAGGACGATCTGCTCGTGCGCGAGGTGGATCTGCTGTCGGGCCAGCCCCAGGCGCTGCTCCTGGCCGGCCTGGCCGGCGACACGGACATCGTGGACCTGCTGCTGCTGGAGCGCACGCTCTACATCGCGACGCAGGCCGCCGGCGGACGCAACGGCGCGCTGACCATCTACGACCTGGATGCCGGAGCCGCGCGCACGCTCTCGCTGCGCATCAGTCCGCAGCGCTTGGTGGCGCTCGACGACGGCCTGTTGCTCGTGGTGCCGACGCAGGGCCAGCGCTTCGAGATCGTGGAGGGCGGCGAGACGCTGCGGCTCCACGCGGCAGCCGGCGCCTGCCTCGATGCCGCGCCTGGGCCGCAGGGCGTGCTGCTGCTGCTGCGCATGCGCAGCGGCGGCGGCATCTCGCTCTACGATCCCGCGGCCGATCGCGAGACGCTCCTGCTGCGCGGCCTGCCGCCGGCCGAGCGGCTCATCTCGCATCCGCAGGGCCGGGCCGTGCTGCTCGGCGATCCGTCGGGAGCCGTGCACGTTTTTGATCCGCTGCAGCGCAGCCTCGTCACGCTCGGCGGGGCGCAGGCCCTGCCCGACGCAGGACACGCGCTGCTGCCGTAATCAATGCCGGTCGCGGAACCCAAACTCACCTTGCAGGTGCTCTGGCAATCTGCAGACGCGATCCGCGTGACGCCCTTCAAGGAGGGCTCCGTGCTGGAGAGCACGGTGAAGCCTTCGCGCGTCTGCCCCTTCAACTCGGCGCTGGTGGCCGACCGGGCCCGCGAAGTCCTCTCGCTCCTGGCGCAGGCCAATGCCAGTGAGCCGGGCCGGCGGAGCGAGGACCTGCTCGCGCGGCTGGTAGCCGCGGGCCAAGCCATCTACCTCGATCTCTTGCCGGCCTTCCTCAAGGAGCGGCTCGAAGAGGCTGCCGGCCGCAATCTGCTGCTGCACCTGGATCGCCAGCTTCTGGGCATTCCCTGGGAACTGCTGCACGACGGCGATGAGTTCCTGGGCCGGCGTTACCGCATCGGGCGGCTGGTCTCGGTGGAACAGGAGCACGAGCGCAGCCGGCCCCTGCAGCGCTCGATGGCGGCGCCGCTCTCGGTGCTCATCGTGGCTGACCCGGCCGGCGATCTGCCGGCGGCGCGCCGCGAGGCCGAGGAGCTGTCGCAGCTCCTGGAAGATGCGGCGCTCTTCGGGCGCATCACGGTGCTCTGCGGCGATGTGAGCCTGCGCACCTTCCGCGACGAGCTGTCGCGTCACGACGTGCTGCACTACGCGGGACACGCCGACGGCGGCGAGGCGCAGGGCGGGCGCTTGCGTCTGCGCGACGGCAGCTTCCCGGCCAGCCTGCTGGATCAGCTCCGCGGCCGCGTGGATTTTCCGGGGTTCGTCTTCCTCAACGCCTGCGCCAGCTCCGACGACACGGCGCGTTTGGCTGGCCAAACCACCGCGGGCCGGGGGACGTCGGGCGGTGGCGCGCCAGGCGCTAGCCCTGCCTCTGGCGTGTCGAGTTTTGCCAGCGCCCTCTTACTCGGCGGCGTGCGGCACGTCATCGGCACGCTGTGGGAAGTGCGCGACGAAGTGGCGCGACTCTGCGCGGCGAGTTTCTATCGCGAGTTGTCGCGCGGCGCAACAATCGGCGCGAGCTTGGCTGCGGCGCGCGAGGCGCTCATCGCGGCGCATGGCGAGGGCAGCCTCTTCTGGGCCGATCACGTGCTCTACGGCGACCCAACCTGGCGCGCCGTGCAGCCGGCCAATGCGGAGTTCGAGGACTTCGGCGTGCTCGACGGCCTGGAGCGCAAGTACCGCCAAGACCTGCTCTCCGGCGATCCGGCCACGCGGCTCACGGCCGCGGCCATGCTGCTGCGCCTCGGCGATCGCAGCGTCGTGCCGGCGCTGGGCCGCGACATGGCCATGCTGCTCACCTGGCTCGGTCCGGCCGCCTCAACGCTCGATCAGCGCCGGGCCGCGCTCGTGGTCCAATCCATCGCGGCCGCGGCGGGCCTCGAGCCCTCCGGCCCGCCCGACCAGTTGCCCGACCCTCAGGCCGTGAAGGCCCTATACCAGCGCCTCTCCGGCGCCGCGGAGTCCGATCGCCGATGACCCTGCTCGAGCACGACAAACTCGCCTTCGACGAGAGTCATTACGACCGCAAGTACTTCGAAGGGCACATCAAGCGCTACGAGGCGCAGGTCTACCGGCAGCGCGTGGAGCACGTGGGGCGCTTCATGGGTGAGGTGGCCGGCAAAGAGGTGCTCGACCTGGGCTGCGGCGTGGGCTACTTCGGCGGCCAGGCGCTGGTGCGCGGCGCGCGGCGTGTCACGGGCCTGGACTTCTCGGCCGTGGCGCTGGAACTGTGCCGCGGGCAGCAGCCGCGCATGGGCCTGCTGCGCGGCGATGCCACGCGCCTGCCCTTCCCCGATGCGCGTTTTGACGTCGTGCTGCTGAACGACATCGTCGAGCACTTGGCCGAGGACCTGGGCCGGCAGATGGTGGCCGAGGTCTATCGCGTGCTGCGGCCGGGCGGCGTGCTCGTAGTGGACACCGACAACGAGGCCTTCCTCATGCACAAGAAGGGCTTCCGCCGGCTCAACGACTGGCTGGAGCAGGACACGCCGCAGCGCGTGGCGCTGCGCGAGATCAAGAAGACCTACAACGCACCGACCCTGCACATCAAGATCTACAGCGCCACCGAACTGCGCGCACTGCTCTCCGGCGTCGGCTTCCGCATCGAGGCCTTCGACACCTATCCCTACATCGCGGTGCCCTCGCGCGACGGCTTCTTCAACTTGCCCCTGCTGCGCGGCCTGTTTCGCGGCGTGAAGGGCGACGTGCAGATCTTCCGGGCCCGCAAGCCGGCCTGAGGTCCAGCCACTCGCATGCGACCGCTCAGGGCGGCCGCGAACAGAGTTCAGCCGCCTTGTAGTGCCACGAGGCGCGCGTAGAGCCCGCCCTTGGCCAGGAGTTCGGCGTGGCGGCCGCGTTCCACGATGCGGCCGTCCTCCAGCACCAGGATTTGATCCGCGTCGCGGATGGTGGAGAGGCGGTGCGCAATGACGAGCGTCGTGCGCCCGGCCTTGAGGTTGGTGATGGCCTGCTGCACGAGGGCCTCGCTGGCGCTGTCGAGCGCTGAGGTGGCCTCGTCGAGGATGAGAATCGGCGCGTCCTTGAGCAGGGCCCGCGCGATGGCGATGCGCTGGCGCTCGCCGCCGGAGAGCCGCACGCCGCGCTCGCCGACCTGGGTCTGATAGCCCTGGGGCAGGGCCGTGATGAAGTCGTGCGCGTGAGCCGCGCGCGCGGCGCGCTCGATGGCTTCCTGCGGCGTGCCGGGCCGGGCGTAGGCGATGTTGGCCGCGATCGTGTCGCCGAAGAGCATGGTGTCTTGCGTCACGATCGCGATCTGCTGGCGCAGCGAGCTCGTCGTGGCCTGGCGCAGATCTACGCCGTCGAAGAGCACGCGGCCCTGGTCCACGTCGAAGAAGCGCGGCAGCAGATCGGCCAGGGTGCTCTTGCCCGAGCCGGTGGGGCCGACCACGGCGAAGGTCTGGCCCTTGGGGAGTTTGAAGTTGATGTCGCGCAGCACCGGATTGGCCGGGTCGTGGTCGTAGGCCACGTTCTGGTATTCGATGACTTGGCTGAAGGGGCGCAGCTCCTTGGCGTCGGGGGTATCGACGATTTCGGGCTCGGCCATCAGCAGCGTGGCCACGCGGTCGGCTGAGGCTAGGCCGGTGGCGAGCTTGCTGTTCGTGTCGGCCAGGCGCCGCATGGTGGCGATGGACTGATAGAGCAGGAAGAGCACGGTGAAGAAGCTCTCCGCCTCCCAGTCACCCTCGATGACTTGCAGGCCGCCCAGGTACATGAGGGCTGCTGCGCCGGCGGTGCCGATGATCTCGACCACGGGCTGTACGCGCGCGCGCAGGTCGGCGCTCTTGCGGTTGCCGACGTTGTAGCCCTCGTTCACGGCGCGGAAGCGCTCGCGCTCGTAGGGCTCGGCCGTGAAGGCCTTGACGATCTTCTGCGCCGAGAGCACTTCGGAAAGGTTGATGAAGAGCAGCCCGAGGGCGGACTGGTTGCCGGTCTCGCGCTTGCGTAGCCGGCGCGAGAGCTGCTGCACGGGCACAAAGCTCAGCACGGCCACGGCGATGCCCAGCAGCACGAGCGGGCCGCCTTCGATGTAAAGGTAGATGAGCGCGCCGATGAGCGCGATGGTGTCGGTGGTGATGTCCACCATGACATCCACGAGGAGCTGGCCGATGCCGCCCAAGTCGCTGGTGAGCCGCGACATGAGCCGAGCGCTGTGATTGGCCTGAAAGAAGCGCATCGAGAAGCTCATGAGCCGGTCGAAGAGGGCCAGGCGCACGGCGCTCACGATGTCGATGGCCACCGTGCGCACGATGAGCTTCTGGATGTACTTGCTCACTTCGCCGATGAGCACCAGCGCGACCATGCCCCAGGCAGCGGTGGCGAGCTGCGAGCGAGGATCGAGGCCCTCCCAGGACACGACGATCAAACCCTGCAGCACACGGCATACGCCCCACAGCGTGTCGAAGAAGCCGGTGCCGGCCGGCAATTCGCCGGCGGAGCTCATCAGCCGGCCCGCGCTGACGAGGCCCCAGCTTCCCGACGGCGGCGTGAGGATCGAGCCGAGCAAGTGCTTCAGCACGAAGACTTGGCCCAGCTTGGAGCCGGCCACGATGAAGGAGACGGCGAGCGCCCCGAAGAGCGCGCGCCGGTGCGGCTTCACGAAGCGAAGCAAATGCTTGAAGGGCTGCTCATCCTGGCCCGCGCGCCGGAAGATGTCGCGCACGGAGTAGTGTCGGCGCCCATGCTCGCGCAGCCGCCGCGCCTCGAGGGCGTCGATGTCCTCGGTGATGGCGTCGCTTCGCTTCACGCGGGCTTCCAGGGAGACGGTAGGCTAGCAAGCGCCCATGGGAACCGTCATCACCGAGGCGCTCGCTCTGCGCCGCACGCCCTTCGGCGAGACCAGCCAGGTCGCCGAGTTTCTCACGCGCGAGCGCGGCCGCCTCGCGCTCATTCTCAAGGGCGTGCATCGCCCGCGCGCCCGCATGGGCGGCGGCGTCGACCTGCTGGATCACTGCCAACTGGTCTTCGTGGCGCGGCGCGGCAGCCGCTCGCTGGCCCCGCTGCGCGAGCGCAAAATCCTCAGCCATCACCCGGGGCTGCGCTCCCGCGAGGATTTGCTCGCCGGCGGGCTCTGCGTCGTGGAGCTGATTCCGGCCCTGGCGCCCGAAGGCCAGCGCCAGCCGGCCCTCTTCGATGCGGCCGTGGCCTTGCTGGCCGCGCTCGACGCCCAGCCGCCGCGCGCCTGCGTTCCGTCCCTCGTCTATGGCTGGCAGGCCCAGATGCTTAGAATGGCCGGTTTTCAGCCGGTTCTCGACCGGTGCGTGGCCTGCGAACGCCGCCCCTCCGGGCATCGGTTGCTGCGCTGCGATCCTGCGCGCGGAGGCATCGTGTGTTCGGCGTGTCGCGAGTCCGACGATTCCTCGATTCCGCTCTCCAGCGCGGCCGCGCAGCGGCTGCTGGCCTGGGGCGAGCACGGGGCGACGCCCGGAGAGGAACTGCCCGCGCGGCTCGAAGCTCAGATTCGCCGCTTCTTCGAGTGCACCTGGGCGCAGGTGCTGGAGCGTCGCCAGCGCTGTCACCCCCTGTCGGTGGCGCCATGAAGCACAGCCACGTTCAGAATCTCGGCCGCTGGGCCTCGCTCGCCACCGGGCTCCGTGGCCTAGCGCTGGCGCTGCTGCTCTCGGTAGCCGCGGGCTGCGCCGGCAATCCGCTGGGCGATCCGACCACGGCGCTGAGCCGTTTGCGGGACTTGCAGGCCGAAGGCCGCACCGAAGACGTGGCTCAGCTCGGCGGCCGCATCGTGCAGGCTCGCGAGGCCTCGATGGAGGATCGTGCCGAGGCGGCCTTCGCTGCGGGCGAGGCTGAGTTTCAGCGCGGCCGTCTCGAAGTGGCCTTTGAGCGCTATCGCTGGGTGTTGGAGAACGCGCCCTGGTCTCCGCACGCCCTCGCCATCGAAGACCGGCTGTTCAGCATCGGCCGCTCGATGCTCTTCGGCGAGGAGTTTGGCAGCTTCTTCGACGATCGCGGCCGCGGCGTGCAGGCCTTGGAAGCGATTCCCTCGCACTTCCGCCGCTCGGAACGTGCCGACGATGCACTGAAGCTCGTCGGCGATTACTTTGCCGGGCCCGATCAGGAAGCTTACGGCGAGGCGGCGCTGAGCTATCTGCGCGTTGTGGACGAGTACCCCGAGAGCGAATGGGCCGAGCGCTGCCTCTGGCTGGCCGGGCACTGCCGGCTGCTGATGGCCAACGGACCGGTCTACGACCGCAACGATCTGCTGCGCGCTTCCGACCTCCTGGAGCGTTCGATCAAGACGCACCCGCGCGGTGCGGCGGTGCGCGAGGCGCGCGCCGATTTGGCTCAGGTGCTGGAGCAACTCGCCGAGGCCGAACTCGTGGTGGCCGACTTCTACGAGCGGCGCGGCGTGCGTCTCGGCACAGAACTGCGCTTGGCCAATGCTGCACTGCTCTATCCCAACACGGCGGCCGGGCGGCGCGCCGCCGAGCGCCTGCGCGCCGCGGGCATCGACCCGGAGACTTTGCGCGGCGACGTGAAGCGTCACTCCCTCGACACTGTGCGCGCCACGCAGCCGCTCTGGGAACGCGAGGCCGACCAGACCAGCGCCGAGGACGACCGATGAAGAGCGGTCGTCAGGCTTGGCACAGGCTTTGGCCTAAGCCGCTGCTCAGGTTGGCCGTTGGCGTCGCCGGCTGTGTAGGCCTCGCCGGCTGCGTGACCCTGGGCCGAGGCGGCCTCTATCCCCTCGAACGCGACCAGGTCTTCGTGGCCTACTTCGCGAACGAAACCTTCCACCGCAACGCCGAGTTCGAGCTGAGCGAGCAAGTTGTGGCCGAGATCCTCTCAAGCCCTGGCCTGCGCTTGTCGAGCAAGGCCGAGGCCGAAGTGCACCTGGAAGGCCGGGTGCTCGCGGTCCAGCAGGCGGTGCTGGCGGAGAGCCCGACCCAAGCCCCCTTGTCGACCAACACCTCCATCACCGTGGAAGTCAGCCTGCGCGAGGCGCGCACCGGCAAAGTGCTGCGCCGCGAGGTGCTCTCCCATTCGGGGCAATTCCTGCCCGCCCTGGGAGAAGACTTGCAGGTCGCGCGGCGGGAGACGTACAGGTACCTCGCACGCGACATCGTGCGGCTGCTAGAGAAGGACTTCTGAACGCATGAGCAATCCCACCAAAACGCCCCCCAACAAGCCGGCCAACCGTTCCAGCAGCCTCTTCACGATCCTGCTGATCGTGGTCATGGTCGTGCTCATCATCAAGCAGTTCGACCAGGACGCGCCCACAGGTGAGCGCAGCTTCCAGACGCTGCGGCGGCTGGCCTACCTCGGCCAGGTCGAGGAGATCACCTTCGTCGGCGAGGCGCGCTTGAACGCCAAGGTGCGCCCGGACGGCGCGGCCGTCGTGCAGGAGTGGGAGGGCGTCAAGGTGCCCGAGCACACCAAGGACGAACTCTCCACGCTCGAGGCTCTGGTGGCGCGCGACATCTACCAGTTCCCGATCGATGAACTCACGCGCAACGTGACCACCGGCCGCTGGAAAGTGCTGGGCGGCTACACCGTGAACCAGCCGCCCGCCGGCCAGACCGGCCTCTACGTGGAGTACCGCGTGGGGGGCGAGTCCAAGTGGGCGCGCATCGAGGGCGAGCGCAGCGACGAGCGCGTGGGCGCCTTCATCGCGCAGTCCGCGGCCGCCGGTGTGGTCATTGAACCAGCGCCCTTCGGGCCCTCGGGCCGAGTGCGCTACGAGCCTTCCGCCGACATCTGGTCGGTGCTGCTCATCAACTTTGTGCCCTGGCTGCTTTTCCTGGGCCTGATCTTCTACTTCTTCACGCGCCAAATGCGTGCGGCGGGCGGCAGCGGCGGGATCATGTCCTTCGGGCGCAGCCGCGTGAAGATGGTCACGCCGGAGCAGGCCAAGGTCACCTTCGACTTGGTGGCTGGCGTCGAAGAGGCCAAGGAAGAAGTCCAAGAGATCATCGCCTTCCTCAAGGATCCCAAGCGCTTCTCGCGCCTGGGCGGGCGCGTGCCGCGCGGCGTGCTGCTGGTGGGCCCGCCGGGCACGGGCAAGACGCTCTTGGCCAAGGCCATTGCCGGCGAGGCCAACGTGCCCTTCTTCGCGATCAGCGGCAGCGACTTCGTGGAGATGTTCGTGGGCGTCGGCGCCAGCCGCGTGCGCGACCTCTTCAAGCAGGCCCGCGAGGCGGCGCCCTGCGTCATCTTCCTGGACGAGATCGACGCCGTGGGCCGCAAGCGCGGCGCCGGCCTGGGCGGCGGCCATGACGAACGCGAGCAGACGCTCAACGCGATCCTGGTCGAGATGGACGGCTTCGAGACCGACTCGGGCGTGATCATGATCGCGGCCACCAACCGGCCCGACGTGCTCGATCCGGCGCTGCTGCGGCCCGGGCGCTTCGACCGCCAGATCGTGCTGGACCTGCCCGACGTGCGCGGCCGCGAGGCCATCCTCGTCGTGCACGCGCAAAAGGTGAAGCTCTCGCCGGAGGTGGATCTCTCGCAAGTGGCCCGCGGCACGCCCATGTTCTCGGGCGCCGAACTCGAGGCGCTCATCAACGAGGGCGCGCTCATCGCCACGCTCAAGGACAAGGATCAGGTCGAGCAGGACGATCTGGACGAGGCGCGCGACAAGGTGCGCTTCGGGCGCCAGAAGAAGAGCCGCGTCATGGTGGAGGAGGATCGCAAGGTCACCGCCTACCACGAGGCTGGGCACGCGATCGTGGCCGCTCATCTGGTGGGCGTGGTCGAGCCGGTACACAAGGTGACGATCATTCCGCGCGGCATGGCGCTGGGCGCGACGATGTACTTGCCCGAGCGCGACAAGTATCACCACCGTAAGCGCGAGCTGCTGGGCATGCTGGCAGTGGCCTTTGGCGGGCGCGTGGCCGAGGAACTCTTCTGCGAAGACATCAGCGGCGGCGCGGCCAACGACATTGAGCGCGCCACCGAGATCGCGCGGGCCATGGTCTGCTCTTGGGGCATGAGCGAGGCACTGGGGCCCGTGGCCCTGGGCGAGAAGCGCGGCGAGGTCTTCCTCGGCGACGAAATGCTGCGCAGCAAGAACTACTCCGAGGCCACCAGCGAGGCCATCGACCGCGAAGTCCGCGTGATCCTCGATGCCGCTCACGAGCAGGCCAAGACCATCCTCGAGGCGCATCGCCGCGAGATGGAGGAAGTCACCAAGGCGCTCATGCGCTACGAGACGATCTCGGGTGACGACGTGCGCGCCATCGTGGGCGGCGCCAGCGCCGACGATCTGCGGCCGCATGTGCCCGGCCCGCCGAAGACGCCCACCGCTCCGCTCACGCCGGTGCTCACCGTGGCACCCCAGGGCCGCGGCAGCGAAGAGCCCGACGCCGGTCTGGCCGGCTCCGGCCTGCCCGTCCCCGGCCCGGCGTAATACACCTGCTTCGCCCCCTGCCGCCAGCCGGCCGCACGCGCGTCATGGGCGTGCTCAATCTCACGCCGGACAGCTTCAGCGACGGCGGGCGGTTCGCCGGCGACCGATCCGCCGCAGCCAGCGCAGAGACTTCGCGGCCGGCTTTCGCCTTTGTCCTCGATGTCGCGGCCGTCCTTGCCGAGGCGCGACGCATGGAGGCTGCCGGTGCGGACCTTCTGGATGTCGGCGCCGTCTCCACGCGCCCCGGCGCCGCCGATATCTCACCGGATGAAGAGTGGGCTCGCCTCGAACCGGTACTCGCGCCGCTGCGCGCCGCAGTGCAGCTCCCGATCTCGCTCGACACAACCTCGGCCGCGGTCCTCGAGCGCGCGCTTGCCGTCGGCGTAGACCTGCTCAACGATGTCTCGGCCCTCGGCGACCCGGCCATGCCGAGCCTTGTGGCGCGCGCCGAGCTGCCCGTGGTGCTCATGCACCGCCGCGGCACGCCCCAGACCATGCAGCAGGACCCGCGCTACGACGACGCGCCCGCCGACGTGCGCCGCGAACTCCTCGCCGCCGTCGCACGAGCCGCTGCGGCCGGCATCGCCCGCGAGCGAATCCTGCTCGACCCCGGCCTTGGCTTTGGCAAGCGACTCGAGGACAACCTCGCCCTACTGCGCGAACTGCCGCAGCTCGTGGCGCTCGGCTTCCGAACCGTGCTAGGCGCCTCTCGCAAGAGCTTCCTCGGCACGCTCACTGGCGCACCCGTCGCCGAGCGCGAGCATGCCACCACGGCCACGACCGTCCTCGCTGCCCTCGCCGGCGTGGACTTCGTCCGCGTCCACGACGTGTCTGCGGCGACGCAAGCGTTGACAGTCGTCAGGGCTGTTACGACAGACTAACTTCCCGCCGACACTCGATCTACGCGACCGACCCCGTTCGAGCCGGAGAATCGTTGTACGTAGCAGCGGCCTAACATGATGCTTCGACAGGACGCCTTGACACGCTCCACCTGACCGTAGTCAACTGCCAGCCGGCTTCGGGTGGGCAGCCGTGTTGGGGCAGACCGTAAAGAAGGAGGAGGACATGGGTCAGATGTCCAGAAGGCATCTCAGCTTCTGGCAGCGCCGCTACGTGCTGGGCCGCTATCGCGACTGGAGTGACGAACACCTGGCGCGCGGCAGCGGCCTAAGCACCGAGGCCGTTCGGTCGTTCCTCGTCGAGCAGGGCGCGACGCGTGGCCATGCCGATGCGCGGCGCATTGCGTCGGAGACTGGGCACCTGCCAGCACCGACGATGTTCACGCCGCGGATTCTCGCTGCGCAGTTCCTGCGCCTGCAAAGCCGGCCGCTGACGCTGTGGGATGGCGTGCTCATCGCAACGCTGTTTCTTGGGAGCCTCGTGCTCTACGGCCTGACGGCCGCGCGCACGGTGACGGGCGAGGACGCCTGTGTGGTGTCACGAAACTCCTTCGCTTTTGTCGTGGCGTAGCTGAGAGCGAGCAGGCCGCTACAGTGGGGGTGGTTGGGTTTCACCAAGGCAGCGGCGTGCGACGCGGCGGGGGTCGGTGTGCCGCGAGTTCCGAGCCGACCTCTCGGCCGCATCGGCCGAGTCGGCGAGGTGTCTGAGCGGCACCGCCGAGCCCCCGCCGCGGGCGCGCTGAGCGCCCATCCGCGGGCGCACTCAGCGCCCTCCCTCCATCTCGGTGACCGCCCACTCCGCCGGCTGCTAGAGTGCGCCGATTCCAGGAGGACTGGCCATGTTCCTTCGGCTGCACCGCCCCTCGCTCCTGCGAGCCCTGCTCGCCGCTGCTCTCGTACTGCCCGGGGCCACGGCCCAGTCCGAAGAGCCGCAGCAAGAGCCGGCCGCGCGGCGCCTGCTGCACGCGCAGGGCGGCGGCGTGCTGCGCGGCGAGTCCCGCAAGCTCGGCTCGAACTGGGAAGTGCGCCGCGAGGGCGAGTGGGTGGCACTGCCTGCGGGCTTCGTCACGGAGGCGCGGCTGGAGAAGGAAGTCCTCGCCGAGATGCGGCTGCGCGAGCGTCGCCTAGAGGAACGCGATGTTGCGGCTCGCGCGGGCTTCGGGGAATGGATGCTCGACGAGGGCTTGCTGGTCGAGGGGCTAGGCGAGCTGGATAACGTGCTGCGCCTGGATCCGGATGCGGAGGCAGCGCTCGCTGTGCTGCGGCGCGGCGACTTGCATTTGGTGCCGCCGCAGCCAAAGGCCGAGAGCGATGACGAGCGCCGCCAGCTCGTGCTCGCGGCGCTGGCTCGCGCCGGCACGTACCCGCCCGCGCTGCGCGAAGTCGTGCTGGCACAGCTCAGCGGCGACGAGGCACTGCGTGGGCAGTTGGCCGAAACCTTGCGCGAGCAGTTGCGCGACAAGGCGCCGGGCGTGCGCGCGACGGCCGCGCTGGCGCTGCGCAGGCTGGCCGGCAGCGCGCGTGAGCTGGGCGAAGCGGAACTCAAGGAGCTGCTGCTGCGCGCAGCGCGCGATGTCTCGGAAGATGTGCGCCTGCAGGCCAGCGCCACGCTCGGCGCTGTCGAAGAGGAAGGGCTGATCCTGCCGCTCGTGGCGGCGCTCTCCAGCAACTCGGCCGCGATTCGCGTGCATGCGGCCGAAGCGCTGGGCCACATGGGCTATCCGGCGGCTGTAGAACCTCTGGTGCAGGCCATGCTCTCGGCGCCGGCCTCAGGAGGCTGGTCCGGCCCGCGCGCGCATGTCTTCGTTGGCCGGCAGATCGCCTTCGTGCAGGGCTACGACGTGGACGTGGCCCAGAACGCGGCCATCGGCGATCCGGAGATCGGCACTCTGCAAGAAGGTGTCAGCCTCGACGTGCGCGTGCTGGGCGTGAGCGGCGGGCCGAGTGCCGCGCAGCAGTCGGCGGCACTGCGTCTTGCGGTGGGACGGCTCACCGGCAGCGAGCCGCCCAGCGGTAGGGTTGCCGTGGCGGCCTGGTGGCAGGACTATCAAAAGCGCGGACCGCCCTCGCGCACCGGCGCTGCACGCTGAGCGGGTGACGCTCAGTCGCTGACGACACTCAGTCGCTGACGACGAAGCTGACGCTGCCCAAGGCGGTCTGACCGCCGGCCGTGAGCGAGACATCGAGCGTGGCAGGGCCGGTGGGCCAAACCCCCGGCGGGAAGACCACGCTGAAGTTCACCTGGCGCACGTCACGGTCAAAGAGATAACCGCTGGCCAGCGGCAGGAACAGCGGCGCCACATTGAGGCCGAAGACGCCCTTCTCGGGCAGGTCGAGCGTCATCGAGAAGCCGGTGACCGCAGAGAGCACGCCGTCGGCCGCGCCGAAGGAGCAGCGCAGCACGAGCGGATCGGCGGGGCCCAGTGCGTTGTCGTCCACTGCGACCACGGCGGAGACGAGCGGCTGCGGGCCGGCGAGGAAGTGTGAGACCGGCGTGGCGGAGCCGTTGCCCGAGGGGTCGTACATCGTGACCGAGGCCCAGGTGAGACCTGGCTGGCCGGTGGGCGGCACGGCCACGCTCTGCAGGCGCCGGTCGTCGGGCTGCCAGACCGGCGTCGTGAACAGGAGCGGCGTCGCGCCCGCGTGCACGGCCGTGCAGCGGAAGACTTCCGCGTCGGCTTCGCCGGGCAGCCCGCCGGGCGTGCCAACCGGCAACGCCGGCAGTTCCAGTTCCAGCGAGTTGTGATCGGCGCCGAGCCACATCCAGGGCGCGGGCGGAGCGAAGTCGAAAACCGCCGCGGCGGGCGCGAAGCGATGAAGCGGATCGCCCACGTGCAGGCCCATCCACTTAATGGCCGGCTCGCTCACCATGGCGGCCTCGGCCCAGGGGAAGCCGTCGAGCATGTAGGCCAGCACCACGTCGGGCCGGTTGTGCCCGTTGAGGTAGGGCTCGGCGATGACGCCCGCGCCGGCTGTGAGGTTCTCCTGAAAAGCCTGGCACAGAAAGGACACCGTCCCGGCCGCGCGCAAGCCCTGCGCGGAGTTGCTGTTCAAGTCGCAGGCGAAGGCGCCGGTCTTCCACTCCCAGGCGTGCTGGTACTTGGCGAAGTTGTACCAGCCGCCATAGAAGAGGGCTGAGTCGGCGTAGGTGGCAGTGAAGCCGTCGCTGAAGAGCGCGCCGGCCTCGCCGATCTCCGTCTCCCAGGGCTCCCAGCGCAAGGGGAAGGGCGACTGCTGCACAAAGTACTTGCCGTAGGCCATGGAGAGATCGGCCAGTTCGTACGTGGAGTAGCTGAAGGGATAGCCGACCAAGAGCTGCGCATCGGAGTAGTGGCCGAAGCGCGTGTCCACGTAACCGAAGCCGCTGTAGCCGTCGGCGCGAATGTGGCGCTGACCGTAGGCCGCGCGATCCACCAGCGCCTTGCTGTGCTCGGCGCTCAGGCCGTCGAGGCGGCAATGCTGATAGAGCGGCTGGCCACTGAAGTCATAGAGCGCGTGATCGAAGTGCCCGATGTCCGGCGGCACGTGCGGCGAGGGCTCGCGTGCCGGGTTGTTGAACTTGAAGTTCTGAAAGGCGGGCACGCCCACGGTGCCCAGCGAGTAGGGCACGCACAGTGCGTTGTCCACTGAGCGCGCGCCCAGACTGGGCACATCCACTTGGTAGGGCACGCCGTAGCAGAAGAGCAGTGTGTCCACGCTGTCCGGGCCGTTCGCAGCGAGCCAGGCCAACAGCGGGTCGCGCAGCTCGCTCAGAAAGAGCGGCCATTGCGCGCTGGAGTAGTTGGTGCCGGCGGGAGTGAGCGGCAAGCCCAGCAGATTGCCGGCCGGCACGCCGCGCCGCAGCGCGTAGTACTGCGCCACTTCGGTGCTGTCCGGCACGCCGTCAGCGTCGCCGTCCGGCCAGCTCGTGTTGTAGATGACCAGGATGCGCGCCGGATCCAGCCAGGGATCGAGCTGTGCGCTCAGCGTGGACGCCAGGCCGCCACCGAGCAGCGCCACCGTCAGCAGAGCGGCCAGGGCGAAGCGCGGGGATTCGCGCGTCCAGGTGGTGCGGAGCAAGCGGGCCAAGCGAGGGGTTTGCATCGCGGCAGTGTAACCGTGCCCCGCCGGACCGGGGTGTCGGCGCAGCCGAGGTCTAGCGCACGCGCGCGGGCAGCACGACCATAGTCAGGCCGGCCCACTGCAGACGCTTTTGCAGGGCGTAGGGCGTTTCGTTGTGCAGCAGGCGCTGATACCAGCGCTCGCGCTGGAAGATGATCTTGCCGCCGAAGAAGGTCGTGCGCGGGAACTCACGGGCTACCTCGAGGCAGAGCTGCTCCCCGGTGGCCACGACATCGGTGCCCACGGCCATGCGCGACGTGGCGGGCATGCCGAGGCGCCGCGCCAATTCCACGTAGCGGTCGAGCATGCGCCGCGTGTCCTCATCCAGCGCTTGGAGTTCCTCTTCGCCCTTGAAGCCGCCCGAGTCCACCACGCCCACTGAGATGAAGACGATGCCGCGGAAGTGGCCGGGGAAGGTGCGGAAGATGTTCAGCATCGTGTGCACACCCAAGCCGCCCCAGGAACTGACCAGCAGGCCCGCCACCGGGTAGCGGCGATCCGGATCGCCGACAGTGGCCGTGCCGGGCGGGGCCGGCAGCGCGGCCAGATCCTCGTGCAAGCGCGCCATCTGCGCCTCTACCGTGCGGTAGTGAGCGCGAATCATGAAGCAGAAGGCCACCAGCGTGCCGGTGACCAAGAGCGTGACCCAGCCGCCGACCAGAAACTTCTCCACCGTGGTCACGAGCAGGATCGTGCCGCAGAGCAAAAAGCCCACCGTGAAGAGCAGCCAGCGCCGGCGCCAGCTCCGCCGCGAGCCGCGCTCGCGCAGCTTGGCCCGGGACATGCCGAACATGGAAAGCGTGAAGGTGAGGAAGACGTTGATGCTGTACATGACGACGAGCGCCGTCACATCGCCCTTCGTGTAGAGCAGGGCCGCGACGGAGGCCAGCGACATGAGCACGATGCCGTTCTGAGCGGTGAGGCGTTCGGACAGCGCCGAGAAGCGGTGCGGCATCCAGGAATCCACCGCCATATTGACCAGCACGCGCGGCCCGCCCATGAAACCGGCCTGCGCTGCGACTACCAGCAGCGCGCCCTCGGCCAGCAGCGTGACGATGACGAAGAAGCGCCCCAGGTGCAGCTCGCCCGCGACCTGCTCGATGAGCACGGCGTTGAGGGTCTTGCCTTCCACAGGCTCGACGCGCCAGAGCAAGTAGCACACGAGCAGGCCGGCCGCCGTGATGGCCAGCGAGAAGGCCATGTAGAGCATGGTGCGCCGCGCCGAGCGCACCACCGGCTCGCGCATCATGTTCAGATTGTTCGAGACGGCTTCGATGCCGGTGTAGGTGCCGCCGCCCATGGAGTAGGCGTGCAGGAAGATGAGCGCCATGCCCCACAGGCCGAGGCTACTCAGGTCGGTCTGAAAGTCCTGGCGCGCGCCTGCGACCGTGGCCGGAAACTCGGGCAGGTGCAGGATGATGCCGGCGCCGATGAGCACCGCGTGCGTCAGCAGGAAGGCAATGAAGATGGGCGTGAGGGCCAGGATCGATTCGCGCACGCCGCGCAGGTTCAGCAGCATCAGCCAGACGATGAGAAAGAGCTGAAAGGGCAGCATCCAGCCGTGAAACTGCGGCGGCACGAAGCTGAACAGCGCCTCGCCCGCCGCCGCCACCGACACGGTGATGGTGAGGACGTAGTCCACCAAGAGCGCGCAGCCCGACACGATGCCCACCTTGGGGCCGAGCAACTTGGTGGCCACCACGTAGCCGCCGCCGCCGTGCGGGAACTCCTCGATGATGCGCGTGTAGGCGGCCGAGATGATGAGCACGGTCAGTGCCGTGAGCGCCGCGAGCCCGAAAGCCATGTAGGCATGGCCGCCGAGCACGCGGAAGGATTCCTCCGGCCCGTAGGCCGACGAGGACAGCCCGTCCGCGCCAAGGCCCACCCAAGCCAGGAAGGGAATCAGCGAAAGGCGATGGAAGAGGCGTCGATCGGCCAGGCTGCGCGGCCGGCCGATGAGCACATGGCGCAGTCGCTGCCAGCCGCTGGGCGCCTCATCGGGGAGGTTGTCTGGATTGAAGGGCTGCTCCGGCAGGGCGAGCGGGCGCGGCTCAACAGGCACCTGGCGCGGCGGCTCAGCGGGCCTTTGGCTCTCAGGCTGACTGTCAGGCGTGCTACCGGCCGGAGGTGTCTCAGCCGGCGTCGGAACTGGCGGGTCGTCGCTCGGCGGCTCGGGTCCGGCGGCTGACGGCTCGGGGCTCACGCGCGACGGACTGGTCGCAGCAATGATGCCGCGATCGAACCTCCCAGCAGTCCCAGAATGATGAAGAGCGAGGCCTCAATCGGCACGTGATAGAGATCGATGATCACCATCTTGAGGCCGATGAAGATGAGCACGAGCGAGAGCCCGTACTTGAGGTAGTGGAAGCGATCCATGATCCCGGCCAGAAGGAAGAAGAGCGCGCGCAGGCCGAGGATGGCGAAGACGTTCGAGGTGAAGACGATGAAGGGGTCGGTGGTGATCGCAAAGATGGCCGGGATTGAGTCCACCGCGAAGACGATGTCGGTGGCTTCAGCGGCCACGAGCGCCACGAAGAGCGGCGTGGCCATGCGGCGGCCGGCCTCCACCACAAAGAAGTGCTGGCCGCGGTAGCCGGCGGTCACCGGGAAGAAGCGCACGAAGAGCCGCACGAGCACGTTGCGCTCGGGATGCGGCTCGACTTCGCGCTGGACCAGCAGCTTGAAGCCGGTGAAAACCAGGAAGGCTCCGAAGACGTACATGATCCAGCCGAAGTTCTGGATCAGGGCCGCGCCGGCCACGATGAAGATGCCGCGCGTGACGAGCGCGCCGAGGATGCCCCAGAAGAGCACCCGGTGCTGCATATCCGAGGGCACGGCCAGCGAGCGGAAGAGCACCAGGAAGACGAAGAGATTGTCGATCGAGAGGGCCTTCTCGACCAGGTAGCCGGTGGTGAACTCCAGGGCCACCTTCTTGCCGAACCAGTAATAGACCAGCACGTTGAAGGCGACGGCCAGCGCGATCCAAAAGATCGTGAAGCCCAGGGCTTCTTTGAGGCTGGGCGTGTGCGCCTTGCGATTGAAGACGCCCAGGTCCAGGGCCAGCATGGCCAGCACGAAGACGAGGAAGCCGCCCCACAGGGCCGGCGAACCGACGGAGGTCAGGGTTTCGTTCATCGGGGACGAGTGCTCAGCGCTGGGTTTTCAGGCCCGGCGTAGCCGGGGGACGGAGAGCGCCAGCATGACGAGCGCCAACACGATGAGCGCTCCGGAGGCGAGCGCGTTCACGAGCGCTAGGTCCAGCCCCTGCGTCGCGTGCAGATTGGAGACGAGCAGCGCGCCGAGCGCCCAGAGCGTGATGAGCAGCACGAAGATCATGGGCAGCACTACGATACCCGCGCGCCGCCCCTGTTTCGCAAGCCACACGCCCACGACGAGGAGGGTCAGGGCGGCCAGGAGCTGGTTCGAAGCGCCGAAGAGCACCCAAAAGCGCTTCCACATGTCCGGCGGCGCGAAGCCCAGCAGCACGGCCGGCAGGGCCAGCGTGAGCAGGGTGGCCGCCGCGGCGCCGGCCGTGCCCCGCCAGCCGGTGAGTTCCTGGAGGATCAGGCGCGAGAGCCGCGTGCTCACATCGAGGGTGTCGAAGACGAAGGTCGAGAAGGCCATGGCTCCGAAAGTGATGGCGAAGGGCAGGTGCTCCTCGCCGATGAGCAGCGTGAGGAAGCGGCCCAGGCCTTGTCCGTAGATCGCCGCGGCCGGCAGCCGCGCTGTTTCCTCGGTGGTGGCGATCATGATCGTGACCAGCGCGATGAAGGCCACGCAGCCCTCGGCGAGCATGGCGCCATAGCCCACCGGCTGCACATGGCTCTCGCGGTCGATCTGCTTGCTCGTCGTGCCTGAACACACCAGGCCGTGAAAGCCCGAGCAGGCTCCGCAGGCGATGGTCACGAAGAGAAAGGGGAAGATCAGGCCGGTGGCGCCTGCGCTCTCGCGCACGTCGAAGCCCGTGAAGGCCGGCTGCTGGATACTGAAGCCGCCAAAGGCGATGCCAATCACGCCCAGCAGCAGTGCGCCGTAGAGCACGAAGCCGCCCAAGTAGCCGCGTGGCTGCAGCAAGAGCCAGACCGGCGTGAGTGAGGCCAGCGCGCAGTAGCCCAGGATGAGCAGCGCCCAGCCGGTCTTGTCCAAGAGAAAGTGCTCGCTCCACAGTGTGCCGACCCAGGCCAGCGCGAAGGCCGCCGGCACGAAGATCACACTCACCAGCCAGAGCGGGGGGCGCAACCAGCGCTGGACGAGCCCCAGCAGCAGCGAAAGCCCGAGGTAGAGCACGCTCGCCGCGGCCACCGCACCGCCGGGATGAAATGTCGCCGCGTGCGAATTCGCGGCCAGCGCGCCGAGTTCCTCGGGGCCGGTCACGAAACTGCCGGCCGTGATGTCGGCGAAGGCCACGATGACGTAGATGAGCGCGATCCAAATGAAGGCCAGCATGGCGAGGCCGGCGCGCGGGCCGATCTGCTCGCGCGCGATCTCCGCGATGGAGCGGCCCTCGTGCCGCACTGAAGCCGCGAGCGCCGAGATGTCGTGCACGGCGCCGATGAGCACGACGCCCAGGCCAATCCACAAGAGGCACGGCGCCCAGCCGAAGGCCTGGCAGGCGATGATCGGTCCGGCGATGGGGCCGGCCGCAGCGATGGCCGAGAAGTGCTGACCGAAGAGATAGAAAGGCGGCGTGGCGAGATAGTCCACGCCATCGGCGCGCGTGTGCGCCGGCGTCGGCCGGCCTTCGTGCAGCCCCAGGCGCCGCGCAACGAACCCGCCCCAGATCCGATAGCCGGCGATCAGCAGCGCCAGGAAGGCCAGCGCCAGGAGCGGTAGGCTCACGACTTCAGGAAGAAGTAGTAGAGCTGCCCCTCAGCTTGAGTCTTGCCGGCCGCGCGCTCGGCGGAGGGGCCGACTCCAAAGTAGATGTCAGCCCGGCCCGCCGTGCGAATGGCCCCGCCGGTGTCCTGGTCGAGCATGAACTGCTGCATGGGCTGGCTGTTCCCGCCGGAACGCCACTCACGCTGCGTGTCCACGTAGACGACTGCGCCACGCGGGAAGAGCGTCTTGTCCGTGGCCAGCGAGCGCTCCGCGGTGACCTCCACATTGAGGCTGCCGCGCGGATTGCCGTCGATGGGCGTGAAGAAGACATAGCTGGCGTTCTGATCCAGATAGTCCGGCAGCTTGTCTGGGTTCTGGCGGCCCCAGTCGCGGATCGTGCTGAGGTTCACGTTCGCGGCCTTGAGTTGCCCGTCGCGCACGAGCGCTTGGCCGAGCGAGTTGTACTCGCGGCCATTCTTGCCGGCGTAGCCCAGGCGGTAGAGGCTGCGATCGGGCAGGCGGATCACCGCCGAGCCATTCACGTGCGCGATGTAAGCGTCGAGCGGATCCTTGAGCCAGGCGAGTTCCAGGCCCTGTCCGGCGAGCAGTTGTTCGCGCTCGATCTCGCTGCGCTCGGGGTAAGGACGCAGGCCCGCGCTGGTCTGCTGGCCTAGGATCGTGCCGCCCGTGCCCTTGACGAGATCCGGCGGCAGACCATAGAGCGGATAGCGATAGACCTCGCTGCGCTCGCGGCTGCCGTCGAGGATGGGCGTGCAGTAGCCGGTGAAGAGCACGCCACCGCCCTGGCCGTCCCAGCCGGCGCTCTTGTAGACGGTGTACTCGCGCTCAAGCGCGGCCCGAAAGGCCTCGCCGCTCGTCGAAGTAGAGAGCAGCTCGTGAAAGCGTTGCAAGCTGCGGAGTGCACGCTCGTGACTCACGCCTTCGATGGGGAAGTGGCCCGCGGCGCTGGGTCGATTCGTCCAGTCGATCGAGCGTTGCAGAGCGGGCAGGAGTGTCTCGCGGCGGTTCCAGTCGGCGAGCACGTCGGGCCAGGGTTCGCCGGGTCCGAGCGGCAGCAGAGCGGGCGCGCCGGGCGGCAGCGCCCGTCCGTACTCGGGGCCGGCCGGTGCGGCGCATCCGGCAGCGAGGCTGAGCGCGAGGCCGAGAGCCACGTTGAGTGCGCTGATCAGCGCGGTCCTAGGCGCGGTGCTGAGCCGGGCGCCGAGCGCGTGAGAGGGAGGGGCCGAAACGCTCTGGCGGAGCCGCAGCTCCGGCGCGTGACGGGGCACTGCACAAAGTCGTGGGGCGGATCGCATGGCGCCAGACTAGCGAGCGGCCACGCCGTCTCAAGGGGCGCATTGGTCGGGGTGACAGGATTTGAACCTGCGACCTCTTGACCCCCAGTCAAGCGCGCTAGCCAAGCTGCGCCACACCCCGACGCGAGTGTTCCGGCATGCCCAGGGCGCCGGGGCGCCCCGCAAGGGGAGCGCGGTTGTAACCGAGCCGAGGGAGAGCCCACAAGGCGCAGCCGTTACGCCGCACGAGCCGACCCGTCCTGCGATCCATGACTGCGGCACACCGGACCCTTCGCTCGCGCTGGCTTCTGGCCGGCGGCCTCCTCTCGGCCGCGAGCCTGTGCTGGGCCTTCGCTCCGCCGTCACTGCCGCCGCCACCGGCCGGGCCGCTGCCCGCGGCTCGGCCCACGACTTCGCCCACGCCCCTCGTGGGCGGGCAGGAGCGCTCGCGGGCCCTGCTCGTGGCCCTGCACGGCGGCAGTTGGAAGGGCCGTGCGCCGCAACAGTTGGCCGAGCGTCTGCTGCGTGATTTCACCGGCGAGGCGCGGCGCGCGGGACTGCGCTTGCTCGTGCCGATCGCGGCGGCGGCGGACGGCGGCGTGAGCGCCAACGCGGAGGCGGGGGGCGATCCGGTCGGACAGAGCGGCTGGTCAGTGCCCTGGACCTCGGCGGCGGGCCAGGCGCAGGTGCTGGAACTCATCACCGCGGAACTGCGCTCCGGCCGCATCGATGCGCGTCGCATCTACCTTGCCGGTCACGGGGCCGGGGCCACGGGCGCGCTTCAAGTGGCGGCGCGGAACCCCGAAGTCTTCGCAGGAGTGGCCGTCTGGTCGGGCACGCCGGCGCCTCTGTGGGACGAGCACCAGCAAGTCATCGGACTTGTCGACGATCCCTTGCCCGGATTGCGCGGCGTGCCGGTCTACGTGTGGAGCGGCACCGATGACGAGGCCCTTGATCGCGGCGCGCTGGCGCTCCTTTTGGCGGGACTGCGCGAGCCGCGCAGTGCCCCCGTGCTCATCGAGTCCGGGCTCGGCGGCCACGGCTTGGGACCGGGGCCGCGAGCTGGCCTGCAGTTCTTGAGGAAACAGCTCAAGCAGCAGCGCCGCTGAGCGGCCGGCCGGGCCACGTCAGCGCGTCATGACTTCGCAGCCGTCGGCTGAGATGTAGAGCGTGTGCTCGAACTGCGCCACGAGGGCGTCGCTGCGCTCGGCGAGCGGCGGATACTCGAAGATGGCGCCGGCGCGCAAAAGATCGCGCAGGCCGCGCTCGGCTAGTGACGGGCTGTGCGCCCGCGCGAGTTCACGCCGGCAAAAGGGCAGCCCCTTGCGACCTTCGATTTGGTCCACGATGCCGCTGTCCACGTGGCGCGGCGCCTTGAGTTTGCGGCGCGCGCCAAAGACCTGCGCCGTGCCCTGCTCCACGACCGTGCCGCGCCCGGTGGTCGCGAAAGGCTCGATGCAGATCATCATGCCCTCTTTGAGCGTCGCATCGGCGCTCTCCGGCACGTTGGGAATGGAGGGCGCGCAGTGAATGGTGTAAGGGGCGATGCCGTGTCCGGTGAGATTGGCCACCGGCTTGAAGCCCAACTCGCGCATCGTTTGCTGGATGGCGGTGCCGAGCTGGCGCGTGCGCGCGCCCGGCCGGACCAAGGCGATGGCCGCCTCGAGGGCGCGGCGGCTGGCCTCGAGGAGCGCGGCATTGTCGCCGAGGTCCACGGTCTGGGCCGTGTCGGCGATGCAGCCGTCCACGTGCACACCGAGGTCGATCTTGGCCACGTCGCCCGCCCGAAACGTCCGAGGATCGTCCGGTCCGCAACAGTCGTGCGCGGCGACATCGTTCACTGAAACCTGTGCGGGGAAGGCCAGTTCGGCGCCCTGGGCACGGATGTAGGCCTCGATGCCGTCGAGCACATCCACGTAGCGGACGCCAGGCGCCACGGCCGCCGCCGCCCGACGCCGGGCCTCGGAGGCGATGCGGCCCGCCTCACGGTACTTGTCCAGGTCTACGCGCATGGGGGCCCAGGATAGAAAGAAAGCTGCCGGATCGCAGGCTTGCTCTGCGAGCCGGGGCATATACTGGCCGCCCTGCGCTGAGCCGGGCCCCGAACCCGAACTCTTCCGGCTTGGCGTGCATCCTCCCCGCAGCTCCTCCCTCGGCCCCGCGAGATCTGCCATGAACCGCACACTCTCCGTGCGTTTTCCCCTCGTTTTTTCGACGCTTGGTGCCGGCCTGCTCGGTGCAGCACTGCTGCTCACGCAGGGACTCAACGCCCCGCCCGTCGCTTCCGACGCGCCGCGGGCCAAGGACGCGCCGGCCGCGCGGCTCGCGCTGGGCTGTAAGCCGCATGCGCCCATCGCGCTCGAGCTGCGCGAGGTGCCGCAGGGCGGCGGAGAGCTGACGCTCGAATACCGCATTCAGCCCAAGCTGGCCATGGACTCGCTCCGCTTCGAGTTCGCCTTGCCCTCCGGAGCCGTGCTGCTCGAAGGCCCGCTTGAAGGACCGGCGGCCCCCGGACGAGGGGAAGTCACCGAGGGGCGCGCCCGCCTCTGGCTGCCCGCCGACGGGGCTTACCGCAGCGTCACGCTCTCCGCCCACGGCGTCTTCCAGGGCCACGATGAGCATGGCCCCATCGGTGACGAGCCGGTCACGAGCGTGGCCACGCTGAGCTGGGGTGAGATTCCCACGCCCACGCCCACCCTCAGCTTCCTTGATCCCGAGAGCGGTGAGCTCACCCCGATGGCGGTCGTGCCCTCGCTCTACCAGCCGGCGCGGGCCGCTCCGCACAGGCCTGCGCCCCAGGGAGGGAGGTAAGCATGAAACTGCTCACCCTCGTCGCCTGCCTGGCCCTGGCGCTCCCGGCCGCCGCGCAAAACTTCACCGTCACTGGGACGTTCCAGTACGAGGATAAGGAGTGGAACTTCAACGGCTGGACGGGTGTCGATCCGCTGCTGCCCATCCGACGTGCCGACGTCTACGTGCTCAATGACGCCACCGGCGTCACGATCGGTTCGGGCTCCACCGCGCAGGACGGCACTTTTTCCATCGTCTGCAATGCGGCGGGTCCGGTGAATGTGCGCGTGCGCTGCGACGCCGACACGGATCTCAACGGCACCTTCCAGCGCCTGCGGGTCACGACCGAGGCCAACGTTGAGTACACGGTCAGCAGCCCGGTCTTCGCTGGGCACGTGCCGCCGGCGGCGCTCAACATCGGCACCGTGACTGCACTCAAGATCCTGACCGGCAGCGCGGAAGCCAACCCCTTCAACATGCTCGACATGGGCGTCTCTGCGGCCGAGTACATCAATGGGCCCCTGGTGGCGGCCTCGCCCTCGGGCACCGTCATGCGCATCTACTGGCCCAGCGGCAGCGGCTCCTTTGCCAGCGGCGCCGGCGCGCACATGGCCGATGACGACGGCTACGACGACGCGGTCATCCTGCACGAGGTCGGGCACGTGGTGCACGACCTCTACTCCGACAGCGACAGCCCGGGTGGCGGTCACACCTTCGGCGACAGCGATCAGGATCCTTTGCTTTCCTTTGGTGAGGGCTACGCCACCTTCTTTGGCTCCTGCGTCATGGAGTCCCTGGTCCGCGATGCCCTTTACGTGGACATGAACGCCGCTTCGCAGAACGGTGCGTGGCAGTTGCGCATGCGCATCGAGACCGTGTCGCCCTACAACACCGACTCGTTCGGCGCGGCCGACGAGGGCGCCGTGGCCTGCACGCTCTTCGACATCATCGACAACGAGTTCTCCGACGATCAGAGCCCGGGCGTGGACGACGACCTGATGGTGTCCAGCATCGTCGTCAACGGCAAGAACCAGCACCGTGCCTGGTGGGACGTCTTGGTGGGCCCGGTGAACTCAGCCAGCAGTGTCAACATGAACCACGCCTGGGACGGCTGGTTCTCGACGCACGCCGTGGATCCGCAGTTCACCGAAATGCAGGATGTGTTCAACGACCGGCGCATGAAGTTCTGGGCCGACGCCAGCGAGCCCGACAACTCGATCGGCACGGCGCTGGCCGTGCCCTTCGTCACGAGTGCTGCGGCCTGGAACGCTGAGCGCTGGCTCTACTACTCCGCCGCGAATCCGCCGGCCCCCGGCACGGGCGACCAGGATCACCACGCGGTGAACTTGGTCATTGGTTCAGTGGTCAGCTTCGAGACGCGCTATCCCAATGGCGCGGCCGATGCGGACACGCAGTGCGACGCACTGCTGGAACTGTTCAATCCGGCCGGGGCGCTCGTGCTCTCCGATACCGACTCGGGCACGGGCCTCAACGCGCTGATCAACAACTTCGTGGTCACTCAGACCGGCACGTGGGTCTATCGCGTGCGCACCTCCAGCACGATCCGGCGCTACGGCAGCTACCAGACGCGCTGCCGGATGCTCACCGAGAACCATCTGCCCAGCATCGTGTCGGGCCCCTCGGCCGCGCCGTCCACGATCAACGACAGCCAGACCACGCTGCTCAGCGTGACGGCCAGCGATGTGGATGCCGGCCAGACGCTCAGCTACACGTGGACGCCGCTCGACGGCGGCTCGATCATCGGCACCGGCGCGTCGGTGACCTTCGATCCGCCGGTGGTCGCCGTGTCGAGCGTGCTGAGCATCTCGCTCGTGGTCACCGACTCGCTCGGCGCTGCCACCGCGGCGGTGGAAGTGGACGTCACGGTGAACCCCGCCGGCGGTGTCTGCGGCTCACCGGCCAGCGTCTCGGCCTTCGGCACCGGCAAGCCCGGCGCGTTGGGCGTCCCCGTGCTCTCCGGCGTGAACCTGCCGGTGGTGCCCAGCGCCAACTTCGCGCTGCAGACCGTGAATTGCTTCCCCGGCTTGCTCGGCTACTTGGTCATCGGCTTCAGCACGATCAACGCACCCTTCGACCAGGGCACGCTCCATCCGAACATCAACATTCTCATCCCGGTGCTGGCGAACGCCGGCGGTCAGGTGCTGCAGCCCCTCTTCATTCCTGCCGATCCGCTCTACTGCGGCCTGACGATTTACGCCCAGGTGCTGCTCATGGACGACCCGGGTGCGGCGGGGGACAAGCAGAGCGCGCAGAGCAACGGCCTCTCAGTCACTTTCGGCAACTGAATCAGCCGAAAGCCCTGGCCAACTCGGGGCTCGAACCACCGGCCGCGAGGGGCGATCATCGCCGGCATGACTGAGGCCCTGCGACGTCCGGCGCTGGCCATCTTGGTGCTGGTCGTGCTGGCGGCCGGCTTCTTCCAACTCCACAACTACGACATGCACCTCCACGCCCGGACGGGCGAGTGGATCGTGGCGCACGGCGAGGTGCCGTCCACGAACGTGCTCTCGCGGCTGCATGCCAGCTATCCGGATGTGCAGGACAAGTGGGGCTTCCAGGTGCTGGCGCACGGGCTCTTCGACGGACTGGGGCCAGACGCCTGCATCGCCCTGCGCATGCTCGTGCTGCTGGGGCTCTTTCTCTTGCTGCACGACACGGCGCGGCGCCTGGGTGCGGCGCCCTTCTGGTCGCTGGGCTTGCTCTTGCTCGCGCTGGTCGCGGCGCGCAGCCGCTTTGCCTTCCGCCCTGACCTGTTCAGCCTGCTCTTCACAGCGCTCGTGGCGCGCGCGCTGCTGGTGGAGCATCGGGACGGCCGCGGCGCCGCCTGGCTTGTGGCGCTGCAAGTCGTGTGGGTCAACACGCACGGCTACTTCATCATGGGCCCGCTCATGGTGGCGACGGCCGCCGGCGCGGCGCTCTTGGCGGGGCCCGCGGCGCGGCGCCAGGCCCTGCGCCTGCTGCTGCTCGCGGCCGTGATGGCGCTGGCCTGCCTGCTCAACCCTGCGGGCTGGGATGGCGTGCTGCACCCCAAGCGCATTCTGGACGATCTCTCGCAGCATGAGGCCTTCTACCAGGAGGCCATCATCGAGTTCCGGCCGCCCTTCGCCGCGGATCCTCGTCAGCCCTACGACCGGCTGGCCTACTTCGTGCTCGGCGGCTTGGCCGCGCTGCTGCTGAGCCTGGAGGCCCTGCTGGTGCTGCGCCGGCAGACCACGCCCGCGTCGCGTCACGCCGCTTGCTTGGCCTTGGCACTCCTACTGCTCTTCGGCGCGATGTCGCTCTCGATCCGCCGCAACATGGCGCCCTTCGCGCTCATGGCCGCGCCGCTCGCTGCCGCGGCCGCCACGCGGCGTTTCCCGCTGCCCCGCGGGCTGCGTGCGCCGGCCGCCGTACTGCCTGTGATGCTCGCCGGGCTCATTGTCTTTGGCGAGCTGAGCGATCGCACGTCCATCCACGACGATCTCGATCGGCGAGCGGGCGGGGGAATCTCTCGCATCGCCTACCCCGACGCGGGCATCGCTTTCATTGCGCGCCACTTGCCTCGCGCTTCCGTCTTCACGGCCTTCCGCTACGGCAGCACCTTCACTGGCCGGCGCTGGCCGGAGCAGGCCGCTGCGCTGGATGGCAATACGCACGGCTATCCGACCGCCTACCTGATCGAGTGCATGTCGGCGCTCTCCGGCAGCGATCCGGAGGCCTTCCAACGCCTAGCCGATCGTGATGGTCACGATGTCGCGCTGTTGCCGCTGGCCGGGCCGCTCTCGCTACAGCTCAGCGGCGATCTGCGCTGGGTGCTCGTGCACCTGGGCGTGCGCGAAGCGGTCTGGGCGCGCCGCAGCGCACTGTCACCCGCCTTCCTGCTCGAGCACGACCTGCTCGCGCGCTGGCGCGCGGGCGAGCCGGTGGAATTGCCGAACACGCCTTGCGACGAGGCGCTGCTCGGCATTCCGCGGCGCTGTGTCCCGCTGGCCGAGCTCGATCAGGCCACGCTCTTGCTCGCGGCGGGGCTGCTGCCGGCCGCGCTGGCCCGCGCGGAAGCTGCACAGCAAGTGGATCCTGAGGGAGGCGAGCCGCTCTGCCTAGCGGGATTGGTGTCCTGGCGCCAGGGTGAGGTGGAACGCGCGCGGGAACTCATTGGAGCGGGCCTGGCGCGCCCGGGCTTCAATCGCCTCGCGGCCGAGGTGCTGCCGCTGCTTGAGAGCCGATGAGCCGCGCCCGCAGGCAGTAGCGCTCCGAGCGCGAGCCGCAGCCCAGAGCGGCCATCAGCAGGAGCCCGACATTTTGCGCAAGCTTGCTGCACACGGGCACGATGCCGGTGCCGCAGCCGCAGTCGAAGGCCACCTCACAGAAGCGCAGGCCTTCGGCGGCCTGGATCTGCGTCGCGCGCTGGAAGATGGCCAGTGTGAAGACCACCAGCATCAGCAGGAGCGTGAGGGCGGCGCCGCGCACCCCGATGCCCAGCAGGAGCAGCAGGCCGCACCAGATTTCTACCCAGGGCAGCGTGGCCGCGAGGAGATTGAGGGACAGAGCGTGCGTGTCGCTCACAACCCCGAACTGGCGCACGGCCACGAGGAAGGCAGCCGGGTCGGCGGCCTTGAGCGCGCCCAGCCACACAAAGCTGCCGCCGAGCACAAGGCGGGCCAGGAGCAGGGGCCAGCCGCTCTCGTCGAGCCGTCGCAGAGCGCCGGCGCTCATCGCTCGACGGCTTGTCCACGGGCGGTCCACTCGGCATAGCCGCCGGCGTAGATCGCCAGCACGCTGGGATCGCTGAGGAAATCGCGCAGCATGAGCGCGGCGAACTCGCTGTCCTCGCACTCGCCGCCGTGGCAGTAGATGACGATGCGCAGCGTGCCGGCCGACGCCGCCAGCACGGCCGGCAGATCGCGGTCGATGCGGTAGCGGTCGAAGAGCAGCGCGCCGGGCAGGTGGCCCTCGGCATAGGTCTCGGCCGTGCGCGCATCGAGGAAGAGATAGGCGCCGGCCTCGCGCAGCGGATCCTGATGCAGGGCCAGGACCTCGTCGAAGAGCAGCGCCTGCAAGCCCTTGGCCGAGAGCCGGGCGAGCGCGGCGGCGAGCACCGGATCCTGCGCGGGCGCGTCGCTGGCGACCTCCGGCTGCACCGCGGGCGTGGGGGCGGGCCCCGTGCCGAGCGCTGTTCCGGTTGCGTCTGCGTGCTCGGCGCGCGGGAAGTAATCGCGCTCGAGATTCAGCCCCTGCGGGCTGAGCTTGTTGGCGAGCAGACCCAGCCCCAGACCGGCGGCGCCGAGGAGCACAGCTTCGGCGAGAGCCATGAGGGCGGCGCGCATGCCCGCATCCTACCAGCGTCAGCGGCGCGAGAAGGCCAAGGCGTCGGCCCAGGCCAGGGCCTGCACGGCATCGCCCTGGCGCTCGGCCCAGCGCTGCTGAGCGCCCAGAAACTGCTGGAGCGACGGCAGGCTGAAGAGCACATCGGCTTCATGGCGCAGGTGCAGCAGCGCCTGCGCGGTCACGCGCTCGAACTCCTCAGGCTGAGTCTGCGGCGCGCGCGAGAGCGCATCGAGCAGGCAGACATCCAGCCAGAAGTACGAAAGCTGGGCTAGCTCTCGGAAGCGCGGCAAAGCCGCCTCGATCCGGTCGCGCGCGAGGTCGGACTGTGCCAGGCGCAGCATCAGGTAGGTCGGCGAGTCGGCGAGCAGCGTGTGCATGGTCTGCTCGGCCAAGTCATGCTCATCCAGCGACTGCAGGATTTCCACTTCGCGCAGGCGCAGGCGCACCGGCGCCGACGGGTCCTCGGCCTCAAGCGCCGTGCGCCGCAGGCTCATTTCGTGCTGGACAGCACTCAGTGGCAGGGCGAGGCGGCCTGGGCCAGCCGGTTCGAGCGCCAGCAAGGCTCCGTGTCCCGAGCGCGGCAGATCAGCCAGAGCGCCGCCGTAAAGCAGCGAGGCTTCCGCCAGCGCGCCGAGAGCCGGCGCGCGTGCCCCCTGAAAGGCGTAGTGCGCCGCGAGGAGCTGCCAGGCGCGGTAGGCCTGCGGCCCGCGCGGATCCTGGCGCAGGGCTTCCTCGGCCAAGCGACGCACCGACTCGCGGCCCAAATCGAGGCGCGCCTCCATTTGCGCCAGTTCGAGCGTGAGGGGCGCGGCCTCGGGCATGAGCTTGCGTGCGCGCTGGAGTTCTTCCGCTGCGCGATGGAAGTCACCCTCTGCAGCAGCCGCTTGCGCCGTCTGCACGATCGGCGCCGGATCGAAGGGGCGCCAGAACTGCGCCGCGTCGCGGGACGGCGCTGCGTTGCCGATGGCGAGCCACAGACCGACGGCCGCTAGCACGCCGGCCAGGACGAAGGTCCCGCGCGCGCGACTCGGCGCAGCGGCGGCGATGTGCGCCGGCTCCTCAGACTGCCGCCCGGCCTGCCAGAGTCCCAGCAGCACGAAGACCATGCTCGGATAGAGACTGTCTTGCGCGCCGCCCAGGTCGATGGCATTGCCGGCCCACAGCGCCAGCAGCGCGGCGCGGCAGCCCTGCGCCAGCAAGGCCTCGCGCGGCGGCAGGCGCAGGCTGGCTAGAAAAAGCAGCGCCAGGGCGAGCAGCCCGGGCCAGCCGAAGGCCTCGCCCACGGCGAGGACCACGCTGTGCGGGTGGTCGTCCTGCGGCAGGCCATCGAGCGCTCCTGGCCGCGCCTGCTGACCTTGCAGGAAGAGCGTGCCAGGGCCGTTCCCATACCAGGGCGCGGCCTCAAAGGTGGCGCGCCCGAGCGACCACATGCCGGAACGAAAGCTCACGGCCTTGTCGAGCATGCTGGGTGAGGCGCGCCCGATGGTCGGGTCGGTCAGGCCGCTCAGTGGCAAGAGCAGCGCGAGCGCCACGCCGAGCGGCAGGAGTCGCGCGGCCCAGGTGGCCAGGCGCCAGCGCGAGAGTCCGCAGAGCAGGAGCAAGGCGCCGAGTGCCACGCTCAGCAGCGCAGTGCGCGAGGCGACCGCAGCCAGTGCGCCCAGCGTGGGCAGCAGCGCGAGCAGCGCGAGGCCGCGCTGTCCTCGGCGGCCGCGCAGCAAGAGGGTGCCGCCCAACAGCATGGTCACGGCCAGATGCGGCACCGCGAGATTGGGATGCAGGCCGAGCGGTCGCAGACGCGTGCCCAGCACGGTCTCCAGCGGCAGGTTGAGTCCGTGCGCGACGAGCGGATAACTCGCCAGGGCCCCGAGGCAGGCCAGGCCCGTGCCGGCCACGATGACCCAGACCGGCTGCCAGGCGCGGGGGCCCGAGAAGAGCGTCGGCAGGAGGAAAGCCAGGCCAGCGGGCGGCAGCACATAGCCGAGCCAGAGCACGACGCCCTGCGGGAATCGCGTGCCGAAGAGGCCCGGCAGTGAGCAGAGCAGCACGACGAGCGCCAGCGCGGCGGGCAGTCCCGCGCGCAGCCCGGAAGCTCTGAGCGCCGGTGCTGCGACGGCAAGGCAGAGAGCCAGCACCAGCAGGCGTCCGCCGGCGTCCGCCGGCACGGCCTTCTGTCCGATGAGCGTCGTGGCGAGCAGAGCCAGCGCCAAGCAGCGCGCCACGGCGAGCCGGTCGCGCGAGCGCAGGATGGCGGAGGCGAAGCCTGCCGCGGCAGCAAGCCACAGCACCACGAGCTCTGGCGGGCGGCCGAAGCTCTGCAGCCCGGCGTGCTCCAGGCCCGCGCGGAGATCCGCGGTGAAGGCGCCACCGAGGAAGAGCCAGGCCGCGAGCGCGGCGGAGACGTAGCGCAGCAGCGGCAAACCGGGCGGCATCGCCGGCGCGGGCAAGCTCAGCGCGGCGCCGGAGCGGGGGCCGGGGCCGGAGCCGGTGTTGGCGTCGGACTCACCGACGGCGTCGCCTCGTCTTGTGTCGGCTCATCGAGCTGGATGTCGCCGGGCTGCAGCGGCACACCAAACTCGAAATCGGGCCGCAGCGGGCGCACGTCGTACTCGAAATAGTCCACGCGGCCGGGCAGGATGCGTGCAATTTCGCCGAGGCCCAAAAAGCCAAGCGCCAAACTGCTGGGCGAGTCGTCCTCTTCGCGGGCGGTGAGCCCGGCCAGCAGGCCCACGATCTCCCAACTCTCGTTGCGCAGCACGTAGAGTCCGGCGCCGCGCTCCTCGCGCGCCAGGGTCAGCGCGGAGCGGCCGGAGGGCGGCAGAATCCAGTCGCCGTGCGTGCCGTTGCGCCACAACTCCACTTCTTCCATAACGGGCTCATCGCGTTTGCTGCGGAGCGCCAGATAGATCTGCTCGCCGGGCTGCGGCAGCGCACGGGCCAGGCGGCCCTCGCGCAGCACGGCCGTGAGCGGCCGCACGACGGCCAAGTGTTCGTTGCTGCGTTCGAGCTGTCCCCAGTCGCGCACGAGCGAATTGCCGACCGGGAATTGGATCTCGAAGCGGTCGCCGATCTTGAACTCCTGGCTGGCGAGCACGAGCACGCCGTCCTCGGTGGAGAGCCCGATCATGGGCAGCCCCGTCTTGCCCTCGGGCCACAGACGCGTGTAGTGCGAGGGCGGCGGCCCGGCGCAGCCGGCCAGCAGGGTGAGCAGTGCGAAGAGTGCGAGGCAGGGCAGAAGGCGGCGTTGCGCAGGCAGCATGCGGCCGACGTTAGCGCAGCCTCCCCGGGCGAACAAGGCGCCCGGCGGGAGCAGGGCGCCCGCGGACAGTGCTCAGCCCTTCTTGGCCGCCGCGAGGTCGTCCGCGAAGATCGGCACGTCCTTGAGCGCCACCCAGCCCAGTTCCCAAGCTTCCTTGCCGGGCAGGAGTTCGCCGGGGCGTTCGGGGTCGGGGTCGCGCCATGACTGCCAGATGTGGTCGCGGGCCGTGACCTTGCCGGCACGAATCAGTTCGCGCAAGTCGGCGGTGCTGAGGTCCTTGATGTTCTCCGGGGCGGTCTGGCCCTGGACGAAGTAGGGCGCCACGTGCCAATTGCGCTGGTCGTTCACGACAACGGCCGCCTCGGCCTCGAGCCGCGTGCGGCGCTTCTCGCGCTCGGCCTCGACTCTGGAAATGATGCCGTCGTGCTGGAACTTGACGAAGAAGGCATTGGGCGCAACGGCCAGAGCGATGGTCGCCAGGCTCACGGCCCGGTCCAGATCCTGAACGGAACTGTCCAGGACCAGGATCTCGGCGGCCTCCAAGTAGTTGGCTGCTTGGAGCGGATCGAAATGAATGGCCCGCTGGATGACGTCCCAGGCGCGTTCGATATCCGGCGGAAAGAGCTCGACGGTTTCGCCGGGTTCCTTGATGCCACCCTCGCGCAGCATCTCGGCGTAATCGCGGTAGCAGTCGTCGACCTCAATGCCCAGCGTGACGGCCTTCTCGTAACACTCGGCCGCCGTCTTCACGTGCGAGTCGTCTTCCTGGGGATTGCGCAGCGCCATGCGCGCCGCCAGGTACCAGGCCGTCGGACTGAGTTCGCCGTAGGCTTGCTCGATATAGGCCAGCCATTCCTTTTCCAGCGTCTCGAGGCTCTTGCCCATGCGCTTCTCGAAGGCCAGCAGCAGATTGTCGAGGGTGACCTCCTTGAGCGAGCCCTTCACGTTGGAGTAGCTCTTGATCTCGATGTCGAGGTCGCGGTTGTTGCCCAGGTTGGCGAAGAAGTTGCGGAAGGTCTTGGCGTACTCGGGTGACTGCATGAGGAAGTGCACGAAGGACCAAGCCACCGCATAGTGACGGGCGCGGAACTCGGGCTGCTCGGTGGTGAGCACTTCGCGCAGGGTCATGAATTCGCCGGCAGCCTTGTCGGTGCGCAGTGAAACGATGCGCCCGAACTGCAGGCCGCCTACGTGGAACTTGCCCTTCTCGTCGATGTGCGTGGTGCCGTAGTACTCCGCCATGCCCTCGTTCAGCCAGATCGGATAGCGGAACTGCGTGTCAATCAGATAGGTGAGCAGGTGGTTGCCCTCGTGGAAGAGGGTGTCGCGGGTTGTCTCCGGATCGTCCTGATCGTGGTAGAGCTGCAGTTCCTTGGTGGGGAAGCTGAAGAAACCCCCGACGCCGTAGGGGACTCCCGTCACGCGCAAGAAGTCCGTGTAGTTGCGGTACAGGAAGAACTGCATCTTCCCGCGCACTTCGCCCGGCGAGAGCGAGATGCCCCAGTCATCGGTGAAGTACTTGTAGAAGGCCTCGAGCCGCTCGATGTACTCGCGCCGCACTTCCTCGGTGCAGTTCGACTTGAAGACGAAGTGGCGTGTTTCCTCAGTGACCGCGTTGCGCCAGTCCTGTAGGCGCTTGGCCTCCTCGATGGCGGCCTTGTCGGCGTCGGCGCGCTTTTTCAGCTCGCCGGCCCGCCGGTCCTTGCTCATCCAGTTGCCTTCGAAGATCACCCAGCCCTTCTTGAGGTAGTCCTCCTCCTTCTTGTTCTTGGGGACGTAGTTCTCGAGGTTCTCGACGAAGGTCTTCTCGATCAGGTCGGCGCGAATGGGCACCGTCGTGCCGCGAATCTCGAGGCGCACAAACTCGGTGTCGTTGGAGGGCAGAATCGTGCCCTCAATCGTGCGGCCGTCCTTGAGCAGCACGCGATCGAAGAGCAGCGTGGCGGGGGCTGCGGGTGCCAGCAGCAGCAGCGCTGCGAGTGCGATCAGGCTGCGGGCCGGCAGGAGCATCGGGGCGCCTGCGCGCGCCCGGGCAGACTCAGAGCTTTTCGGCATAGTCGTAAAAGGCCTTCTGGAGCTTGTCCCAGTCGGCATCGGTCCAGTGGGAAAAGGTCTTTTGGTAAGCCAAGTCCTGGACGTCGCCCATATAGGCGCTGCTGGCTAGGCCGTAGAAGGCTTCCGGACTCTGCGGCGATTCGGCGGACGAGCCCTTCTCCGCCTTCTCCGCTTCGGCGTGCGCCTTCTTCATTTCGCGCTCGGCAATCTCATGCCGCGCGGCCACGAGGTTGTCCAGGTACTCGGGCATGATGCGCTTCCAGAGCGGATCGAGACTCTTGCCCTCGCGCAGCATGTGCACGATGGCCCAGCCTTGCGGGTAGTAAGCCACGGGCAGCGAGCCGCCGCGGTGGTCGTAGTAGTCGTTCCGGTGATAGCGGAACAACTCCTTGAGCGGCGCCGCCGCGCCCTCGTCGAGTGACTTGCCTTGGCGAGCGGCCCGCACCATGTCCTTGATGAAGCCGGCGCGCGCCACGCCTCCGGGCAGATCGCCGTAGCCGGTCACGCGATAGGTCTTGGTGAGCTTGGCGCCGCCGAAGTAATCCCCCTGGCCTTCGTTGTACCAGGAGTGCGGAGCGAGCTCGCCGTAGAAGTAATAGATGTACTGGTGGAAGGCTTCGTGATTCAGCACCGCGAGCGTGTCGCTGCGCGGAGCTTGGTCATAGAAGACGAGTTCACGGTGAGCCGACGCCCAGTAGCCGGCCACGCCGCCGCCCATACCGCTGTAGCCCGCAAACTCTTCTTGGCTGTTGCAGACGCGCACGATCGAGACGGCCTTGATGGGCTTGTCGGGCGGATAGAACTTCTCGTACTCGTCGCGCATGCCCTCGATCTGCTCGGACATTTGCTTCACGAAGGCCTTCTCGGCGTTGTAGAGGAACAGGTAGCGCTTGGTGCGCAGGTGGCTCCAGCCGGGCGGCAGCTTGTCGATCTGCTTCTTTAGGAACTTGTCCTGGTCGTCGAGCTGGGAGTCCTCGTCCTCCTTGGCCGCCAGGTCGGCCTTGGGAATGCGCTTGAAGGAACGCGCCGCTTTGGAGAACTCGCCTTCGGCTTTCTTGAAACGGTCACTGAGCGCAAGGCCTTCGAAGAGAAAGACGCCGTCCTCCTGCTCGATGAGGGCCACGTAGGCTTTCAGGTACTCAGCCGTGGAGGGCTTGATGTGCAACTCGCGGCCCTTGATGCCGGCGATCGTGATCTTGCCGTCGTGCTCGATCTCGTAGTAGCCGAAGGCCTGCTCGAGATAGCGCATGGCCGACTCCATCGGATCGCTCGACATCGACATCTGTCCGGAGCCGTCGATAGTGATGTCCAGGTTGGACTTGCCGTAGAGGCGCACCTCGAACATGGCGTTGTAGGCGCTGTAACCCTGCGGTCCGCCCTGATCGGCCTGCTCGGCCTGGTACTTGGCCACCGCGCGCATCTCGGTGGGGTTTAGCGCCACCGACTTGAAGTCCTTGGGCGGCTTGAACTGGAAGCCGTACTTGGTGTCTTTGTGAAGCGCTTGCGTGGATCCGGCCGGAGCCAGGAGCAGCAGCAAGGCGCTGGCGGCCAAAAGGCGTCGCAGGCCATGAGCCATGGGAGAGTCCTCACATTGCGTCGCGCGGCACTGCGGCGTCGGGCCCTTTCCGGGTGCACGCCAACGCGCAGGCTAAGCCTTCGTATGATACAGAAACTCATCGGGAGCACGACGTGAACGGCAGCGCAAGGGCAGTGGTGTTGTCGGCAGTTGTCGCGCTCGCGGGGACAGCCGCGATTTGGATGTTGGTGAGCGGCGAGGATGACGCGGCGGACTCGGCGGGAGAACAGGCCCGGCTGACAACCCCGTCAGCAGAGACGGCGCCCGGCTTCGCCGCCAATTCCCTCGTGCCGGCGCGGCCCGAGGCCGAGCCCATGTCGCTGCCGCCCGCATCCCTGGCCGGCCACGTGGATGGCGCAGCAGCACTACAGGCCGCCCAACTGACCGCTACGGCGGCGGCGCGTGTGCCCACGACGATCGTCGGCCGCGCCGTGGATCCGGCCGGGCGGCCCATCGAAGGGGCCAAGATCACCTTCGTTGAAGACCCCTTCTCGGCAGTGCTGCGCCGCGCCGGACGTCGCGGCAGTTCCACAGAGACGGCTCAGGCGAAAGTTCCGGAACTGCCCTTCGCCATGACCGACCGTCAGGGGCAATTCCGCATCGAGACAAGTCTCGACGGCGAGGCCGAGGACGATGACCTGCCCTTCGCTGATTCGCGGCCGACGCTCGTGGCCACGAACGAGGCCTTCGCGACGGCCCTGCATCCGTGCACCGGCTTGGTGGGCGGTGACTACGACGCCGGCCAGATCGTTTTGGAGCGTGGCGCCTGGATTTCGGGACGTGTCATTGACGAAGCCGGGCGGCCGCTGGCCGGCGCGGAGATTCGCGCGCAAGACGCTTCTGCTTTCGGCTCGCGGCGGTCTGGTGGGCCGATGTTGCTCGGCGGCCTAGCCGGAGAGTTCGGGGCCGTGACCACCGGCAGCGACGGCCGCTTCTCGGTCGCGGGCCTCGCGGCGGGGGAAGCCACGGTGTCGGCGCGCAGCAGCGGCCGCCGCGTGGCGGTCACCGAGCCGGTCAAGCTGGAAGCGGGACGCGGCGCCGATGTGGGCGACCTGACACTGGATCCGGGCGTCTCAATCTCCGGCTATGTCCTCGATGAGGCCGGCCGCCCGCTGCCAGGCGCCCAAGTGAGCGTGTCGAGCATGGCGCGCCTCATGCTGAATCGCCTTGAGGATTTGCCGCGGCAGCAACTCTGGCAGGAGTTCGGGCAACGCGAACTCACCGGCCTGGACGGCAGCTTCGAAGTCTCCGGGCTGGCCGGCGGTAACTACAACGTCCATGTGCAGGCCGAAGGCTGCGAACCGCTCGAGCGCGAAAACGTGCCGGCCGGAACGCGCGATCTCAAGCTGCAGCCGCATCCCTATGGCGGAGTCCTCGTGCGCCTCATCGCGTCGGGCACGGGCGCGGCCGTTCCGTCGGCGCTGCTCGTGGCGCGGCCCACCCAGGAAGACGGCTTCTCTTTCGGGCCGCGCGGCGAAGCCTCGCCGGTGCTCGTCGGTGCAGAGGCACTCTCGGCTGCTGGCCGATCGGGCGATCCGGCGGGTGCCTACTTCGTGCGCAATGCGGGGCGCTTCGGCACCGACCTCGTCGTGCAGGCCGACGGCTTCGCCACGAGTGCACACAGTTTGCCCGGCGTGCCCTCGGCTGCAGTTCTGGAGCAGACGCTCACACTGCTCGGTGAGTCGGTGGTGGAGGGCTTTGTGCGCGACGCACAGGGCCAGCCTGTCGTCGGGGCCAGCCTCACGCTCAGCCGCCCGGAGCCGCCGCAAGAGGGCTTTAGTTTCGGCGCCGATCGTGTCGAGCGCCGCTTCTCGCGCGCGGTCCGCGCTGGTGACGGCGGCGATGAGGCAGAAGTGAATGCTGAGCGGCACACGGCGCGCTCCGGTGTCGATGGCGGCTTCAAGCTGCGCGGCCTCTCGGCCGGCGACTGGGAACTGGGTGTCGCCGCCACGGGCTTCGTCGAGCCCCCAGCCAAGCCGCTGACTCTGGCCGACGGCGCCTCGCGCCGCGATCTGGAACTCGTCCTGGTGCAGGCCGGTGCCATCGCCGGGCTGGTCCTCGAGGCCAACGGCCTGCCCGCCGCCGGTGTCGAAGTCACGGCACGTTCTGCGGCGGCGCCGGCCGAACAGCCGCAAGGCGACCTGCCGGCGGGCGTGCGGCTGCCTCGCTTCCTGCGCAACCGCGGCCCTGCGCAGGGCGAGGGGCGCGCACGCACCGACGCGCTCGGCAACTACCGCATCGAGGGCCTGGACGCCGGCGGGTACGCCGTGCAGGTTTCCTCCGGGCCGCGTGGCGCCTCGTCCTTCGGCGGGGGCGCGATGATGATCGTGCTGGACGGCGCAGAGGAGTCGCAGGGTGAGCCGGTGACCATGGCGCGCGTCGTGGCGGGCGCCGACACGCGCGTGGACCTCAAGCGCAATCCACGCGGACAGATCAGCGGGCGCGTGCTGGCCGGCGGCGCGCCCGTGGAGGGCGTCTCGGTGCGCATGCGGCCGCGCGGTGGGCTGCCCTTCGGCGGCAACGAAGCGACCACCGACGCGCGCGGCGACTTCCTTTTCGAGGACGTCACGGCGGGTGAGTACGTCCTCAGCACCACGGCGCCGGGCGCGGCCCTCGAAGAGCGGGTTGAACTCGAGTTGGCCGCCGGTCAGTCACAGCGTGCCGATCTCATCTTCGATGGCGCCACGGTGAGCGGCCGCGTTGTGCTGAAGGGCACGGACACGGGCGCGGCGGGCGTGACCCTCGTGGCAGCCAAGGCCAAGGAGGGCGCCGAGCCCGAGGAGGCCTTCGAGATGTCCTTTGCGATCGTGACGCGCGACGATCGTGGCGGCGGCGGCGGCATGACGATGGATCTCGGCGGCGGTGCCGCCTCACAGGTGCGCACCGATGCAGAAGGCCGCTTCGAGTTGCGCTACCTCAAGCCGGGGCGCTACAGCATTGAGGCACGCGGCGGCGGCTACCTCGAGGCGCGCGTGGGTGACGTCGAGGTGCTTGATCGTGAGCACAAGGACGACCTCAAGCTCGAGGTCGTGCGCGGCGCGGTCGTGGAGGGCCAGGTGCGCGACGGACTCACCGGCGCACGGCTGGACAAGGTGCCGGTACGCCTGCAGGGCCTGAGTGACCGCCAGATGACCGTCACGGCCGACGGCCGCTACCGCTTCGAGGGGCTGGAGGCCGGCGATTACGACATCGCGGTGCTGGGCAGCAGCTTCGACTCGGATGCCATCGCCGAGAAGAGCGTGAAGCTCGAGGCGGGCGAGCAGCTCGTCGTGGACCTCACGACGAAGAGCTAGGTTTGCCCTTCTTGCGCTCGGCGCTCTTGGGCGCCGGCTCTTTCGAGGACGCCGATTCCTTGGAGCCCGTCGACTCCTTCGAGGAAGGCGACTCTTTGGAAGCAGCAGGCTTGTCCTTCGCGGATGACTCTTTGTTGCCGGAGTGCTTGCTGTCCGGGTCTTTGTTGCCGCCCGGCTTGGTTTCGCTGGGCTGCTTCTCGCCGGCGCGCTTGTAGTCGGTCTCGTAGAAGCCGCTGCCCTTGAAGATGATGCCGGCGCCCGTGCCGATGAGCCGCTTGAGGCTGCGGCGCTTGCAGCTCGGACAGATCTTGAGCAGCGCCTCGCTCATCGACTGGAAGGCCTCGAAGGCGTGCCCGCACTTCGTGCAGACGTAGTCGTAGGTGGGCATGGCGGCAGCCTCAGCCCGGCTTGCGCGCGACGATGACCTGCGCTTCGCGCAGCAGGCGGTCGTGGAGGCGGTAGCCCGGCAGGGCCAGCATGACAATGCGCCCGGGCGCGTGCTCGCTGCTCTCTTGTTCCAGGATGGCGCGGTGCAAGGCCGGGTCGAAGGCGCCGCCGACTTCGGCGGGCACCGGACTCACGCCGTGCGCCGCCAGGACGGCCAGGAATTGCGCCTCCATCTGGCGCAGCCCCTGCAGGAACTCGGCGTCGAGGCCGGCCGGCGGATGCGCCAGCGCGCGCTGCAAGTTGTCGAGCACTTCGAGCAGCGCGCCGAGCACGGGCGAGGCGCCGTAGCGGCGGGCCTGCTCGACGTCTTGCCGCGCGGCGCGGCGCACATTCTCTAGCTCGGCCAGCGCGCGCAGGCGCAGGTCGCTCTGCTCGGCGGCGAGGCGCCGGGCTTCCGCCAGGAGCGACTCCGGGCTGGGGGGGGCGGTCGCCGAGCCGGGAGCCGCGTCGGCTGGGGCTGCGGCTTGAGCCTGAGCCTGAGCGGCCTCCGGCTCGCGCTCGCTCGCCTCTTCATCGTCCTCGGCGGCCGTGGGTTTGCGGCTCATGGCTTGAGGAACTCCTTGACCTTGTCGAGAAAGCTCTTGCGCGCTGGAGTGCTCGCGTCGGTCTCGAGCTGCGCATACTCCTCCAGCAGTTCGCGCTGGCGCGCGCTGAGTTTGCGCGGCACCTCCACCTGCGTGCGGACGAGCAGATCACCCTGGCCGCGCCCGTAAAGGCCGGGCATGCCCTGGCCGCGCAGCCGAAAGGTCTTGCCGCCCTGCGTGCCGGCCGGAATTTGCAGCGTGGCGCCGCCGGCCAGCGTGGGCACATCAATCTCGGCGCCCAGCGCGGCCTGCCCGAAGGTGATGGGCATTTCGCAGAGCAAGTCGTTGCCGTCGCGCTGAAAGAGCGGGTGCTCTTCGATCTCGATCACGCAGTAGAGGTCGCCGCGCGGTGCGCCGGCATCGCCGGGCTCGCCCTCGCCGGCCACGCGGAGTTGCGCGCCGTCCGGCACGCCCTGCGGGATGCGCACTTCGATCTCGCGGTCTTGCAGCACCTGCCCGCTGCCGCGGCAGGGTTTGCAGGGTGACTTGATGGTCTCGCCGCGGCCGCGGCAGGCCGGGCAGGCGGTCTGCATGCGGAAGGGGCCGGCGTCGCGCAGCACCTGGCCCTGCCCGCGGCAGGTCTTGCACTTCTCGGGCTGCGTGCCCTTGGCGGCGCCTGTGCCGCGGCACTCGGCGCAATGCTCGTGGCGCGAAATGTTCAGCTTGCGCTCGCAGCCGTGGTAGGCGTCCTTGAGCGGGATGCGCACGCCCACGCGCAGGTGGCTGCCCTGCTGCGGGCCGCCGCGCGCGCCGCCGAAGAAACTCTCGAAGAGATCGCCCAAGCCGCCGCTGCCTCCGGCCGCGCGCGCGAACTGCTCGAAGATGTCGCGCGGATCGGCGCCCCCCGAGGGAAAGCCGCGCCCGCGCAGGCCATCGTGCCCGTACTGATCGTAGACGCGGCGCTTCTCCGGGTCGGAGAGCACCTCGTAGGCCTCGCTGCCCTCCTTGAAGCGCTCCGCCGCCTCAGCATCGCCCTTGTTGCGGTCGGGGTGATGCTGGAGCGCGAGCTTGCGGTAGGCCTTCTTCAGCTCGGCGTCAGAGGCTCCCCGCGCGACGCCCAGGATTTCGTAGAAGTCCCGCGCCGCCGGCATCAGCTCAGCGCGCCTTCAATCTCCGGCTCGGAGTCCTTGAGCTCGGTGACCACCGTCTCGGTCGTGAGCATGAGGCCGACGACGCTCGAAGCGTGCTGCAGCGCGGTGCGCGTGACCTTGGTCGGGTCGATGATGCCCGTGGCCACCATGTCGCACCACTCGCCAGTGAGCACGTTGAGGCCGCGGTTGCCGGACTGCTCCAGCGTCTCCTCGAGGACCACGTTGCCGTCCAGGCCGGCGTTGTTGGCGATCTGGCGCAGCGGGGCGGTGATCGCCGCGCGCACCACATCCCGGCCAAACTTCTGGTCGCCGCTGAGGCGCAGGCCGTCGAGCGACTTGAGCGAACGCACCAGAGCCACGCCGCCGCCGGGCACCACGCCCTCTTCGATGGCTGCGCGCGTGGCGTGCAGGGCGTCCTCGACGCGGTCCTTCTTCTCCTTGAGTGCGATCTCGGTGTTGGCGCCCACATGCACCACGGCCACGCCGCCGGAGAGCTTGGCCAGGCGCTCCTGGAGCTTCTCCTTGTCGTAGTCGGAGGTGACCGTCTCGATCTGCGTGCGGATCTGGGCCAGGCGGTCTTGAACGGCCGACTTCTTGCCGCCTCCCTCGACGATGGTCGTGTTGTCCTTGTCGATCACGATCTTCTTGGCGGTGCCGAGCACGGCCAGGTCCACGTTCTCGAGCTGCATGCCCGTCTCCTCAGAGACGACCTTGCCGCCCGTGAGGATGGCAATGTCTTCGAGGTACTGCTTGCGGCGGTCGCCGAAGCCGGGCGCCTTGACGGCGCAGATCTTGAGCTTGCCGCGCAGGCGGTTGACCACCAGCGTGGCCAGCGCCTCGTTCTCGACTTCCTCGGCGATGATGAGCAGCGGACGGTCGGACTGCACCACGCGCTCCAGCACCGGGAGCAGCGCGCGCAGGCTGCTGATCTTCTTCTCGTGGATCAGCACGACCGCGTTCTCGAGCACGCAGTTCATTTCGGTGGCGTCGGTGATGAAGTAGGGCGACAGATAGCCCTTGTCGAACTGCAGGCCGTCGACCTTTTCCAGCCAGGTCTCGGCGGTCTTGCTCTCTTCGACGGTGATGACGCCGTCCTTGCCGACCTGCTCCATGGCCTCGGCCAAGAGCGCGCCGATGGCCTTGTCATTGTTGGCCGAGATGGCGCCGACCTGGGCGATTTCGCCGTTGTTCTTGATGGCGCGGCTTTGCGACTTGAGATTCTCCACCACGGCTTCAACCGAGGCATCGATGCCGCGCTTGAGGTCCATGGGGTTCACGCCCGCCGCCACAAACTTGAGGCCCTCGGTGAAGAGCGCCTCGGCCAGCACGATGGCCGTGGTCGTGCCGTCGCCGGAGACGTCATTGGTCTTGCTGGCGACTTCGTTCACGAGCTTGGCGCCCATGTTCTCGAAGGGATCGGGCAGCTCGACTTCCTTGGAAACCGAGACGCCGTCCTTGGTGATCACCGGGCTGCCGAAGGACTTCTTCAGCACCACGTTGCGGCCCGAGGGGCCGAGGGTGATCTTGACGACGCGTGCGAGCTGCTGGACGCCCGCGAGGATCTTGCGCTTGGCTTGGTCCTCGAACATCAACTGCTTGGCCATGATGGTTTCCTTAGGTTTCTACTGGTTTGCGGTGGTGAGGCGGCCGCGCGGCCGCTGATGGGTGAGAGCCGGTGCCCGGGGCGCCGGCTAGGTCTGCGTGGGGCGCTCTTCCTTAGCCGCAGCGGCCGAGGATCTCGTTCTCGCGCAGGATCTTGTATTCAGTGTCGTTGACGGTGACGTCGGTGCCGGCGTACTTGCCGAAGAGCACTTCGTCGCCGAGCTTGACCGCGACGGGCACGCGCTTGCCGTTCTTGAGCAGGCGGCCCTGACCGACGGCGGTCACGCGGCCACGCTGCGGCTTCTCGCGCGCGGTGTCGGGCAGCACGATGCCGCCGGCGGTGCGCTCTTCAGCGTCGAGCACTTCGATGACGACGCGATCTTCCAAAGGCTTGATGGTTGGCATGGTCTCAGGCTCCCAGTGTGTTGATGTGGTGAAGGCGTTAGTGACGCAGGTCGGTTCAGTGGTGTGGTGCAGTGCGGTGTCGGAGAGTCAGTCGGACGGATTGGTGGTCGTGGGGCGAGCCGCTCAAAAGCCCATTCCGCCGCCCATCCCGCCCATTCCTCCCATGCCACCCATACCGCCCATGCCTCCCATTCCACCCATGCCGCCGCCCATGCCGTGCGCATGGTCGTGGCCGCCGCCTTCGCCCTTGGGCTCCGGCTTGTCGGCGATGAGGCAGTCGGTGGAGAGCAGCAGGCCGGCCACGCTCGCGGCGTTGTGCAGCGCCGAGCGCACGACTTTCAGCGGATCGATGATGCCCGCGTCGACCATGTCGACGTACTCACCCTTGGAGGCGTCGAAGCCGAAGTTGCCCTTGCCGGCGCCGACCTTGCGCACCACGATGCCCGGCTCGTAGCCGGCGTTCTTGGCGATGAGGCGCATGGGGCGCTCGAGGCCGCGCAGCACGAGCTGTGCGCCGAGAGCTTCGTCGCCCTCGAGATCCTTGAGCAGCTTTTCGACGGCCGCGCAGGCGCGCAGCAGGCCCACGCCGCCGCCGGGCAGGATGCCCTCGGCCAGCGCAGCCTTCGTCGCGTGACGCGCGTCCTCATAGAGCGACTTGCGCTCCTTGAGTTCGGTCTCCGTGGCGGCGCCGACGCGGATCTCGGCGATGCCGCCGGCCAGGCGCGCGAGGCGCTCCTGGAGCTTCTCCTTGTCGTAGTCGCTGGTGGTGGCCTCGATCTCGTGGCGGATGAGCTTGACTCGCGCGGAGAGGTCCGACGCCTTGCCGGCGCCCTGCACGATGGTGGTGGCTTCGCCCTCGATCACAGCCTTGCGGCAGGAGCCGAGGTGCTTGGCCTGGATCTTCTCCAAGTCCATGTCGAGGTCCGGCGCGATGACCGTGGCGCCCGTCATGATGGCCAGGTCTTGCAGCATGGCCTTGCGGCGATCGCCGTAGCCCGGGGCCTTCACGGCGCAGACGTTCAAGATGCCGCGCAGCTTGTTGACCACGAGCGTGGCCAGGGCCTCGCCCTCAATGTCCTCGGCGATGATGAGCAGCGGGCGGTTGCTCTTGCTGACCATCTCCAGCAGCGGGATCAGCGACTTGATCGTGCTGATCTTCTCCTGATGGATCAGGATCTGCGGGCGGTCGAGCACGGCCTCGAGCTTGTCCACGTTCGTGACGAAGTGGCTGGAGAGGAAGCCGCGGTCGAACTGCATGCCCTCGACGACCTCGACGGTCGTTTCGCGGCTCTTGCCCTCTTCGATGGTGATCACGCCGTCGGCTCCGACGCGTGCGAGCGCATCGCCCAGCGTCTGGCCGATGGACTGGTCGCCGTTGGCGGAGATCGTGGCGATTTGCTCGAGCTGCTTCTTGTCGCCCAGATTGATTTTGCGGGCACGGTTGCCGAGGTCGGCGGCGGCCGCGTCGACGGCCTTGCGCATGCCGCGCAGCAGGCCATCGCCGTGCGCGCCGGCCGCGAGGAGCTTCATGCCTTCATCGCAGAAGGCCTTGGCCAGCACCGTGGCGGTGGTGGTGCCGTCGCCGGCGTCCTTGTTGGTGCGGCTGGCGGCCTCACGGATGAGCTGTGCGCCCATGTTCTCGTAGGGGTCTTCGAGCTCGATCTCGTCGGCGACGCTGACGCCGTCCTTCGTGATGGAGGGGCCGCCCCAGCTCTTGTCCAGAATGGCGTTGCGGCCCTTGGGGCCGAGCGTGCTGCCGACTGCGCGGGCGATCTTGTCCACGCCGGCGCGGAGCTTGTCGCGCGCCTCCACGTCGAACGCCATCTGCTTGGCCATGGTTTCTCTCTCCTGAAGCGGGGGTGAAGCGGGCTGAAGTTGGGGGTGATTTGGGTTGGGCGCGCACTGGCGGCATAGACCGGCGCGTGGGCGCTGACTCGCAAAGACCGGGCCAAAGTTTTGCGGCAGCCGCCCCGGCCGCGCCGGCCTGCGTCCCGCCTACGCTGCCGAGGCTGCGTCGGCCGCGCCAACCCGGCCTGTGCTGGCCGCGCCAATCCGGCCCGCGCCGGCCACCCCGACCCGGCCTGCCGCGACCTTGAACCCGCCGTCGGGTGCCGCTAGCGTGGGTTCCTGGTCGCATCGGCGATGGAGTCGCTCTGCCAGCTTGGCATCGCGCCCCCGGCGGCTCTCCGACAGTCCTGCCACATTGGCGCCGAGGTGCACCATGGGTTCCCGCTTCCCGCTCGCGCTCCTGATGGCCGTCGTCCTGGCCCCGGCAGCCCCGCACCCTCACCTCCAACGTGTTCGCGCCAACCTGTCCACTGAGACAGCGTTGTTGTCTTCGCCCGTTTGCAGGCTCCCTTTGCCACTTCCGTTGCTTTTCATCTCCGATGCCTCGCCGACGCCCGCCACGGTGCCGGGGCTCATTCCGGCAGCGGGGCCGAATCCGGCCTCCGTTCCGCGAACCCCGCCCGCTCGGACAACGTTGTTGTCACAGTGGACGAGTTGGGCCGGGCGTGTGGCATCGGGCTTCGCCGTTGAGCCGTCCGTCGCTGAGCCGTCCGTCGGTGAATTGCCTGCAACCGTCGAGTTGCGCGACGGTCGGGCGATTCAGGGCACGATCGAAGCGCTTCGGGACGGCCAACTGCGCCTGACCACGAGCAAGGGATCGGAAGCCGTCCCGCTCGCCGACTTCGTGGTGTTCACCGGGCCAAGCGCGCTCGGCTCCAGCCAGGTTGGGGCGCCAACTCTGACCGGCGCGGCCTTGATGGATGTCGTGATGCTGGCCGGAAGCGGCGATCGCTTGATGGGGCACCTTGTGGGAGGCGACGCCTACGGTCTGCGCTTTGAGTTGGCTGCCGGACCCATCGTGGAACTGAGCTTCGAGTCTGTGGCGCGGCTCTTTCCGCGCTGCTCATTGCCGCTCGATCGGCTGGAGCTGCTTGAGGATGGCGGTGCCGATGATCGGCTTTGGCGTCGCCGCGAGGACGGCAGCTTCGATGGCCTGCGTGGTGTTGTCGACCAGTTCGAGGATCGGCGCGTGGTCTTCGAAGGTGCGCTCGGCCGAATGACCTTCGGTGTCGAAGAACTCATCGCAGTGGTCTTCGCTTCATCAGGTGCGTCTCCCGGACCGATTAAGGGAGGCGCAGCGCCAAAGAGCGGGACATCGGCCAGCGGGGCCTCGGCGAACGGGGCCTCGGCGAACGGGGCCTCGGCGCACGGGGCGACGGTGAGCGAGGCGGTGGGGCTGCCGGTGGCGGTGGCGCTGCGCGATGGGTCGCGTTTTGAGGCCACGCTGGTGAGTTGGGCGGAGGGCCGAGTGCAGTTTGCGACACCGTGGGCGCCGTCGGTGGAACTGCCGGCGAGCGCGGTGGCCAGTCTGTTGCGTCGCGGCGACGGCGTGCGGCTGCTCGCCGACATCCGGCCGGTGCTCGTGGAGGAGCGACCTTCACTCGGCGAGCCGGCAGACCTGCTTTTTCCGTGGCGCGCGGAGTTGTCGGTCACGGGGCGTCCGTTGAGCGTGGGCGGCGTGCCGCGCGCGAGCGGCCTGGGCGTGCATGCGCTCTCGCGTCTCGTCCTGGAATTGCCGCCCGGCGCGCAGAGCCTGCGCGTCACGGTGGGCTTCGTCGATGAAGTCGCCGAGATTCCCGCACAGGGCAGCGTGAGTTTCGAGCTGCTTGTGGATGGCAAGCGCCGCGCCTTCTCGGGCACGCTGCGTGAGGGCGAGGCGCCGCGCGTGCTGCGCATCGACGACCTGGGAGATGCGCGCCGCATCGAGCTCATCACTGGAGACGGCGGCGACGACGATGCCGGCGACCGGGCCGCCTGGGTGGACGGCCTGCTGCTGTTGGCCGACCGCGACGCGTAATCGCCGCGCGGCCTGCGCGAGTAACGTCGCGGGCGAGGCGCCGACTGCTTGCCATGGACACGGTTCTCCACCGCGTGCTCGCCGAGTCGGCCGAGACGCTTCCGCTCGAAGATGTGCTGGCCGGTGTCCTGCTCCCGTCGCGTTCGCTGGACGTGGCCCGCCGCACCACGCGCGACCTGCTCAGCGCCGGCGGCGGCTTGGAGCGCTTGGCACGCATGGGGCCGCGCGAACTCGAGAGCGAACTGCGCGGAGTCACCGGCCTGCCGCGCCTCACCGGCCTGCGTCTGGCCAGCGCGCTAGAACTCGGTCGGCGCGCGGCGCGCGTGGAGCTGCCCACCGGCCAAGTCGTGCGCGGCCTCGCCGATCTCGAGCCGCACCTGCGCAGCATGCTTGATGGGCGGCTGAAGGAGCAGTTCATCGTCGTGCTGCTCGACGCGCGCAACCGGCCACTGCGCACCGAGCGCGTGAGCGAAGGCTGTCTGACTTGGTCGGTCGTGCATCCGCGCGAAGTGTTTGCGCCGGCCGTGCGCGAAAGTGCGGGCGCGGTCATCGTTGCGCACAACCATCCCAGCGGCGACCCAACGCCTTCAGCTCAGGATGTCGAGGTCACGGGCCGGTTAGCACGCGCCGGCGAACTGCTCGGCATTCCGCTGCTGGACCACATCGTGGTGGGGCGTCGGCGCTGCATCTCGATGCGTGCGCAGGGCCTCCTCGGCAGCGCCGTCTCCACGGAGTGACGGGCCGCCGCCGCGCGACGGGCCGCCGCAGCGTGACGGGTCGCCGCAGCGTGACGGGTCGCCGCAGCGTGGTGGGCCGCCCGGATTGGCCCGCGACTTAGTTTTCGGTGCGTTGCGTGAGGGCCGTGCGCACGGCGGCGAGTGCGTCACGGCGGGCCTGGCCGGTGAGCAACGGGTCGAAGCCGGCATCGCTGCCGAGGAGCTGCCTGAGCGAGCGCAGCGCGGCGAAGGACGTGGCCGTGTCGGAGCTGTCGAGCAGAGCGAGGAAGTCGTCGACGGGGTGCGCGGGGTCGAGTGACAGCAGCGCAGCGTGCAGCGCGGCCGCGAGATCCGGTGGGAAAGCCGGCCGATCCGGCGGGCCGGCCGACGGATCCGGCGGAGATGGCGGAGCCGCGCTGCTTGCGGGGCGCAACTCCTCCAAGAGTCTGCGCAGGGGCGGCAGAGCCTCGGGCCGGCCAGAGCGTCCGAGCGCGGCCACGATGGCCACGCGGACATCGGCTTCGGCGCGCTGCTCAAGCGCCACGATGAGTTGATCGGCCACGCCCGCTGCGCCAATGACGCTCGCCGCTTGCGCGGCCACGCCGCTCACCGGATCCGCGAGCAGCAGCGGCGCCGCGGCGCCGGCGATCTGCACGCGGAGTTTGCTGTCGGCGTAGGCCGTCATGCGTTCCAGGATTTCCAGCCCATGCAGGCGCAGGTAGTCGTTGCGGCTGGCCAGCCCTTCGCGCAAGTAAGGCAGCGCGCCTGGCCCCTGGTTCGACAAGATGAAACGCGCGTCGTCGATTTGGCGGAGCTGATAGGCGTCGAGGTAGGCGACGAGCAGGCGCACGCGCGCGACGTGGCGCGCATCGCGCAGCGGCGCGGCCTGCCAGAGCGCGACGCGCTGCTGCTCCCACCAGGCGCGCGCGCGGCGCACGGCCTCCTCGCGCAGAGGGGCCGGCGAGGGATAGGGCCGAAAGCCAAAGTCGGTGCCGGCCAGCGCCACGACACCCGGCAGGGCCAGCTCCTGCAGGAAGGCGACGCGATCGCTGCGCGGCCACTCGAGCGCCTGCTCGCTCACTTCGAGGTCGCTGTTCTCGGCGAGGGCCATGAGCAGCAGCGGCACGCCCCCGGGGTGGCCCATGCGCGCGAGCGCGCTGGCTTCGGCCATGCGCACCTCGGGCGGCACGTCGTAGTCGGTGGGATAGGGGCCGATGCCGTCGAGCAGCCGCGGAATGGCTTCCTCGGCGCGCAGTCCGCCCAGGATTTGCGCCGCGACGATCGCCACGCCAACTTCCGGGTCGCGCAGCGCAGCCATAAGTGTGCTCACCGCATTCGGCGCAACCGGACCCGCGGTCTCGCCGGCGCCGCTCGAACCGGCGCCGCCTGCGCCGGCGGGCTCCTTCAGTTGGCCCGCCAAGCGCAGCAGGCCGTCGAGGCGCTCGATGGGGTCGGGCAGCGCCAGCAGCGCGGTGTCCGGGGCCGGATCGTCCGGCGAGAGCGGCGTGGCGAGGACGTCGCGCCAGAACCACTCCCGCTCGCCGAGCGGCGCGGCTCGCAGCAGTTCCGGATCGACGCCCGGCAGCGCAGGCCGGCTCTCAGCCGGGTCCGGCGGCTCGCCGCATCCGGCCAAGAGCAGCCCGGCGAAGAGAAGGTGACCCGCTTGCATCGGCAATCCAGTTTGACATGGAGCCCCTGGGCTCGTTATGCCAGGATCCCGATCGTTTCCGGAGCCCGCGCCATGCCCGCCCCTCAACTCGACAAGGATCTCCTGGCGATCCTCGCGTGCCCTGAGACCAAGACGCCCGTCGCCTTGGCCGACGAGGCGCTCGTGGGGCGCGTGAATGCCGCGATCTCGGCTGGCAAGCTGCGCTCGCGCGACGGCCAGGCCGTGACGCGCACCATGGAGGCCGCGCTCCTGCGCCAGGACAAGAAGGTGCTCTATCCGGTGCGCGGCGGCATCCCGATCATGTTGATCGACGAGTCGATCCAGGTCGACGCGCTCGGCGGCTGACGACAGCCCGCAAGCTGCCCCTCGACGATGAACAAGCGTCTGCCGCTGGCTCTGCTGCTGAGCCTGCTTTTTCTCTGGTGGTACGGCGCGACTTTCACGCCCAAGCCGGTGCCGGTGGACCCGGCCGCTGCCGGCGCGCCCGGCGCTGACGGAACGGCGGCGGGGCAGAGTGCTGAGCTGGCCGGCCAAGCTGGCAACTCGGACAACAACGCTGGCAGACTCGACGGCTCGCGAATCGGAGCCATACCTGGCTCGGGCGTAGGTTCGGGCATGGGTTCGGGCGCGGGCGCCGGGGTCGGTGCGGGCGCCGAGGGCGAAGTGCCGCTGGGCGAAAGCCTGCCGGTGCCTTTCGAGGGCCGCGGTTATCGCGCCGAGTTTTCCACGCGCGGGGCCGCGCTCACGTGGCTTGAGCTGACGGACTATCACCCGGCTCCCGGCGACGACTCGCCGCTGCGACTCATCGGTCACCGCCTCGATCCGGCCGGAAGCCTGCTGCTCAGCGACTTCAGCGGCCGCTATCCGCTCGACCGAGTGGCCTGGCAGGTGGTTTCCAACTCAGCGGTCGCGACTGATCGCGCGCGCTTGGTGTTCCAGTGGGTGGCGCCGGACGGCTTGGTTTTCACCCGCACGATCACCGACAGCGGCGTGCCTTACGCCTTCGACCTGGACATCCAAGTGTCGAATCCGAGCGGCGCCGACACGGCCGGCACGCTCATGCTGGTGGTGGCAGGCCCGCACGGTTTGTCCGATGAGCAGGAGGCCTCGCTGCTCTACAGCGGTCCCTCGACTCTGGCGGTGGTGGCGCGGACGTCGGGAGAGGTGGAGAAGACGGAGATCGTGGCCTGGCATGGCGACGATCTGCGCAGCGGCACGCCGCGGCGCGTCGCCGAGACCGAACAACTGCGCGGAGCGGGTGTCGCGAGCAATTATTTTGCGACGCTGCTCTCACCGCGCGACGGCACCTATGTGCAGCTCGTGCAGCCGGAGGCGGTGCTCAACTCGGCACTGCTGGCCAGCGCCGCCGCCAAGCGTGCCCCCGAAGGCCCTGATCGCGCCGAGTGGGAGCGCCGGCTGGCCCCGGAATTCCTGACGAACGCCTCGGTGCGTCTGCTGCTCGCCTCGAACACGCCCACGGCGGAGCGGCCCACTCAGTACGGCTTCCAGGTTTTCGCCGGACCCAAGGACAGCGCCTTGGTGGAGCAGCCCGAGATCGGGCCCTTCCTCGACCCGATCGTGGAACACAGTCACGGCAGCATGGCCTGGATCAACCACGGCCTGCTCGCGGTGCTGCGCTTCTTTGAGTGGCTCACCGGCAACTGGGGCGTGGCCGTCATCCTGCTGACGCTCGTGGTCAAGATGCTGCTGTTCCCGATCAACCGGGTGCAGCAGTCGTCCATGGCCAAGTACCAGGTCACCATGGGCAAGCTCAAGCCTGAGCTGGAGGCGCTGAAGGCCAAGCACAAGAACAACAAGCGCAAGTTCAACGAGGAGCAGATCCGGCTCCTCAAGGAGAACAAGGCCACGCCGCCGCTGGGCGGCTGCCTGCTCATGTTCTTGCAGTTCCCGATCTGGATTTCGCTCTTTCAGATCCTGCGCAGCTCCATCGAGCTGCGGCACGCCTCCTTCGCCTTCTGGGTGGACGACCTCTCGGCCCCCGACCGCATGCCCTTCCCCGTGCTGGGCCTGGAGAGCATCAACCTGCTGCCGGTGCTCATGGCCGTGGCCACGCTCATTCAGATGCGCATGCAGCCCAAGACCGGTGACGAGAGCCAGATTCAAATGCAGAAGATCATGGGCACGATCATGCCCGTGATGATGCTGTTCTTCCTGTACAGCTATCCCTCGGGCCTCTCGCTCTACATCTTCACGCAGAGCCTGCTGGGCATCTTCGAGTACCGGATCATTCGCAAGTATTGGCCGGTGCCCGGCACGCCCGCGGCTGAACCGGTCAAGGCTGCGGCCTGATCCTCGCGCTGAGTCCCGCTGCTAAGCCAGTGATGCGACGCGCGGGCCGGTCGCGTATCCTCTGCCGTCCATGAGCCCAAGACCCCGCGGTTCGCGCTTTGGACTGTTCCTCTTCCTGGCCATCCTGGCCCTGGCCACCCTTGAGGCGGTCGGGCGCCTGGGGCCGGCCGGTCTCGTGATGCCACCCAGCAAGTTCTTGGCTGCTTCGTGGGCGGTGGCCACCGGCGGCGAACTGCCCGTCAGCAGCGCCGAGAAGCCGACCGACGAGGCTCTCGCCAAGAACGCCTACCGCCCGCTGGCCTACGTCATGTACGGCCTCAAGCCGAGCTGGTCGCGCGACAAGAGCAAGGACGGACTCGACCGCACGACCAATGCGCTGGGCTTCCGCGGCCCGGAAGTGCAGCAGCCCAAGCCCGCCGGGCGCTACCGCATCATTTGCCTGGGCGGCTCCACCACCTATGACGACGGTGTCGGCGATGCCGACACCTACCCGGCGCAACTTCAAGAGATGCTGCGCGATGCTCTGCCCAGCCGCGACATCGAGGTGATCAATGCCGGCGTCCCCAGCTACACCAGCGCTGAGAGCCTGACGAATCTTGTGTTCCGCTGCCTCGAACTCTCGCCCGACGCGCTGCTGATCTTCGACAACATCAACGACTTCCGCCCGCGCACCTATAGCAACTTCAGCGCCGACTACTTTCATTACCGCAAGACGTGGGATGGCACGGCCAACACTTGGATGCCGGGCGAAGACGATCTCGCGGGGGGCATCAATCCCTTCATTCAGTTTCTGCCCCCCAAGCCCAACGGCAAGCAAGAGGACAATGTGCGCCGGGCCGGCACCTGGGCTTTCCGCCGCAACCTCACGTGCATGGCCGTCATCGCCCAGGCTCATGGGGTGAAGCCCTGGTTTATGAGCTTCGTGCTGGACAGGAAACACAAGTTCAGCACTCCGCACATGGTGGCGGCCGCCGACGAGCAAAACGATGTGCTACGTGACGTCGCCGAGGCCCAGGGCGCCGGCTTCATTGATTTGGCGGCGGTCTACCCCGAAGGCGATTTCTTTACCGATCCCGTACACAACAATGCGGCCGGCGCCAAGCTCAAGGCGCGCCTCATCGCCGATGTGCTGTTGAAGGACCCGGCGGTGCGGGGCGGCCAGTGAGCGCCTCGCAGGGCGTGCTCGCCGTGGGGGCCTTTCAGTGAGCGGAGTGCGTCTTTCCGTCGCGGCGCCCTGCTTCAACGAAGCCGAGAGCATCGAGAAGGTCGTGCTGGAGTGGGAGGGCGTCCTCTCCAAGGTGCCGCGCAGCAGCGAAATCGTGCTCTGCAACGACGGCTCCACTGACGGCACGGCGGCCGTGCTCGAACGCATGGGCCCGAAGTTCCCGCGGCTGCGCGTGGTGAGCTTCGAGAAGAACGGCGGATACGGGCGCGCTCTTTCGGCGGCCATCGACGCGACGGTGGGCGAGTACGTCATCACCATCGACAGCGACGGGCAGTTTGATCTGCACGACGCGATGGGCCTGCTCGGCGAGCTGGAGGACGGCGACTACGACTGCGTCACCGGCTGGCGCCAGGGCAAGAAGGACAGTCTCTTTCGCGTGCTGGCCGACCGCGGCCTGAACCGCCTCGTGCGCCTGATGTTTGGCCTGAAGCTGCGCGACACGAACTGCGCGCTGAAAGTCGCCAAGGGCGACGTGCTGCGTGGCCTGACCATTGAGGCCAGGGGTTATCCGACGCCCACCGAGATTCTGGTGCGCCTACAGGCCAAGGGCTTCCGGCTGGGCGAGGCGCCCGTGACCCACCGCGAGCGCGCCGGCGGCGCCAGCAAGCTGCATCCCTGGCGCACGGCCTGGAGCATGTTCCGCTTCCTCTGCTACCTGCGGCGGAAATTGAAGCTCTACAGCGCGCGGATTATCGTCGAGCCATGAAGACTGCGCCCAAGGCCGCCAAGGCCGTCACCACTGCGAGCAAGCCGTCCGGCGCGGCCCTCATCGGAGTGATCCTCGCCGCCGGCAAGGGCACGCGCATCGCGCCCTTCAGCGAGCGCTTCCCCAAGCCCATGTTGCCGATCCTCGGCAAGCCGCTCATTCAGCACCAGGTCGAGTGCCTGCGCGATCTGGGCGTGAAGAAAATCCTCATCGTCATCGGGCACTTGGGCTACGAAGTCGTGCGCGGCCTGGGCGACGGCACCAAGCTGGGCGTGGACATCGAGTACGTGGACCAAGGGCCCACGCTCGGCATCGCGCACGCGGTGGGCAAGCTCGAATCCAAGATCGACCGGCCCTTCATGCTCTTCCTGGGCGACATCTTCTTCGTACACGAGGGGCTGGCCGGCATGGCCGCCCTTTTGGGCGAGGCCGGCGGGAATGGCCAGGACGACGTGCGCGGCGTGCTGGCCGTGAAGGAAGAGCCGTCGGTCGAGGCCATCAAGCGCAACTTCGTGGTCATCGAGAACGAGGCCGGCTTCGTGACGCGCGTCATCGAGAAGCCGCAGCATCCGCGCACGCGCCTCAAAGGCTGCGGCCTGTACCTCTTCGACCCGGTCTTCTTCGACGCCGTGCGGCGCACGCCGCGCACCGCTCTGCGTGATGAGTACGAGATCACCGACGCGATCCAGATCTTCCTCGACGACGGCCACAAGGTGCGCGCCGCGCGCGTGGTGCGCGAGGATTTGAACCTGAGCTATCCGGCCGACCTGCTCGACATCAACCTCAAGCTGCTGGCGGGCGGCAAGCACATCGGCCAGGGCGTCAAGCTGCCGCCCGGCTGCAAGGTCGAGCGCAGCGTGATCATGGACGGCGTGACCGTGGAGCAGCCCATCACCATCAAGGACAGCCTGATTTTCCCGGGCGTCACGGTGAGCGGCGACACAGACGTGGTGCGGCGCATCATCACCGCCGACCACGTGATCGATTGCCGATGACGGCCACGTTCAAGCGAGCCCTCGTCACCGGCGGCGCCGGTTTCATTGGGCATCACCTTGTGCGCGCGCTGCTGGCGCGCGGCCTGGAAGTCACCGTGCTCGACGACCTCTCGGTGGGCAAGCGCGAAAACGTGCCGGAGGCGGCCAAGTTCGTGCAGGGCGATGTGCGCGACCCCGAGGCCGTCACCATGGCGCTGGCCGGCGTCGACTGCGTCTTCCACGAGGCGGCCATTGTGTCGATCCGCGCCTCCGTCGAAGGCTTCGTGCATGACGGCGACGTGAATCTGCTCGGCACGCTGAATCTGCTGCAGTGCATGGCCGACAGCGGCGTGCGGCGCGGCGTCTTTGCTTCTTCCATGGCGGTGTACGCGGACAGCCCGGGGCCGCAGCCGCTGCGCGAGGACGCGCCCTTGCGGCCGATCTCGCCTTACGGCATCGCCAAGCTGGCCGCCGAGCAGTACTGGCTGATGATGAGCGCGCACTTCGGCATCGAGGCCACGGCGCTGCGCTACTTCAACACCTACGGGCCGGGGCAGACGCCCACGCCCTATGTGGGCGTGATCACGATCTTTATCACCAAGCTGCTGCGCGGTGAGGCGCCGGTGATTTTCGGCGACGGCGAGCAGCGGCGGGACTTCGTGCATGTCGAAGACATCGTCGGCGCGAACTTGGCGGTGCTGGATGCGCCGGCCGCAGCGGCCGCGGGGCGTGTCTTCAACGTGGGTACCGGCCACGCCACGTCCGTGAACGACGTCGCGAAGGGTCTGGTGGCGATCTTGAAGCCGGGCTCAGCGCCGCGTCACGCGCCGGCCGTGGAAGGCGAGATGCGCAACGCCATCGCGGACGTCAGCGCGATAGGGGCGGCACTCGGGTGGAAGCCCAAGCGCACTCGCGTGGACTTCGAGAGCGTGGTCGAGTACTGGCGGGCGAGTGTGGGGCGGACCTGAACCACACCAATTCGTCGATTAGCTCGCAGTGACTTCACTACCCGCTTCGCGCAAGCGCCACACATGGTGAGTCCTAGTCTTCAGATTCCCGATGGCAAGCAGCGGCGCCGGCGCGTGGTCCGGCTCGCAGCGGGCGTCATCGCCCTTATTGTGCTGTCAAATCTGCCGCAAGCACGCCTCCCGCTGATGCTTGTCGGTCTAGAGGCCCTCATAACGAGCCTGCCGTACGCGAGCAGCGACGGCCAGTTCGACGACGTCGAAGTGCAGGCCAAGGGGCGGACATTCGAGTACGTCGTCGCTCGCTTCGTGGAACACAAGCAGCGGTCCGGTCACGGCGATCTGATCTTGTTCCGATCGTTCCAGCGCGACGCATGGCGCTTCTGGAACTGGTACGACTACCTGACGCACCCGCGCTGGGAGCTTCCGTACCGGGCGCCTCCCGGGGGCTGAAGTCCAGCCGCCGGCCTAGTCCTTCACCTGCGCCCTCAAGAACACCGCATCGCGGTGGTGCTAGAGGTACTGCTTCTGCCGCCCCTCGCCGTCGGCCCGCGCGCCATGGCGTTCCCGTCAGGGCGTCAGGCAGGTCACGCCATTGCTGGCCGCGTAGCCCCACGGTCCGGCCGGGTCCTGAATCCACATCTGGAACCAGAGCGTCACCATCTCGGGGAGGCCGCTCGGCCAGGTGCCGGGCAGCACGACCTGACCCGCGCCGTTGGTCGGGAACGGTCCCAGCAACAAATCGGGATTCGGGACGAGCGTGCCGCCCTTGAAAGGCGCGAGCAGTCCGCTGAAGCCGACGATGAGCCAGGTGTTCGCGTTGGGTCGCGCGCTCGCGAGCGAAAAGGTCACGGCGTCGCCGCCGAGCAGCAGCCCGGTGCCGGTCAGAGTCGGCGGGCCGGCCGTGCCGGGCAGCGCGAAGCCGACGTCCTTCCACGTGCCGACGACCGTGAGCTGGACGGCGAGGTCGCCGTCGGGATCGGAGTTATCGAACCACTGGCTTTCGTGGTTGCCGACGAAGAGGTACGCGGCGCCGGCCGGCACCTCGATGAGGTTCTCGGGCTGCGCCGAGGTCGCTACGCGGAAGTCCTGCGGGATGTCGGTGGGCAGCGCGCCGGTAAGCGTCGCCGACGTGACGAAGTCCGGCCCTGCCTCGACGGCGCCCGGCACGCGGTGCTGGTTGGAGGGCGGCAGGAGGATCGTGTTCGCGCTGAACACGCCGATGAGCGAAAGGATCGAATCGGACGAGGGACCGTTGTCCATGTCACCGAGGCCGCGCATCCGCAGCGTCTGGCCCACGAAAACGCCGATCGAGGAAAGCGGCACGGGCGTCGCGTCGACGGCCGAGTCGTTGGCCGAGAGGCGCAGGTAGCCGTCCTTGGGGCCGAGCGGGACGGTCACCGTCTGGGCGGTCGCCGGCAGCGCTGCGGAGAAGGCCAGGCCGAGGGTCAGAATGTGGCAGACGAGTTTGCGGTTCATGGCAGCGCTCCTGGAGTGAGGGGATGCGCTCCTATCCGGAATGCGCGGCGGGCGTTTCCGAGGCGTGCTCACGCAGGTCCGGGCCTTCGGCCGTCGCGCCGTAGTGCGCGTGCCCGCCGAGCCCGCACGAGCGATCGCAGCCTTCGTGCAGTCCACTGCAGGACGGCTTCGGTTCAGATCCGCACCCGCGCCTTCAAGAACACCGCATCGCGGTGGTACTCGAGATACTGCTGCTGGCGAGTGGTGAAGGCGCCGACCTCGACGGGCCGATCGACAGCCACGCCCATGCGCCGCAGAGACTCTTTGTGCGCCACAGGCGAGATGAGCAGCCGGCCCTCGTCGGCGAAGGAGATGAAGCCGCGGTCGAAGACGTGATCGATCGACGGAGTGAGGAGCAGTCCGTTTTCGCCATCGAGGCGCTCCTCGTTGTTGGAGTCGCGCCACGGCTTGCAGTGGCTGGCGCGCAGGTGCTCCGGCCGGTCGACGTGCGTGATTCGGCAGCGCCGTTCGATCGCCTGCACGTTCTCCCGGAAGCGGCCTTGGCCGCGGCGCGCCAGCACGAGGGCCGTGCGCTCGGTGTCCCCGATCGTGGCGTCATCCTCGATGGTTTCGCGGAGGTGTTCCTCCCAGTTCACGAGATCGGCGTCCGGCGTGTGCGTCAGGGGCAGCAGCGAGTCCGCGGCCTGTTCCGTCCGAGCGAGCGCGCCGACCTCCTGACCTAGCAGATCTGCCAGCGCGAGAGCGAGCGGCTTGGGGAGCGTCGTGAGATAGACGCCTTGCAGCCCGTGCCCGTTCGGCTGGAGTGGTGAGTAGCGCTCGGGGAGGAGTGGCCGCAGACGCTCCATGCGATCTGCGGGCCGGAAGCCGGCGCCGGTCTCGCGAAAGGTCACGTCGACTTTCCAGCCGATCGCGTCCCAGTTCATGCCCACGCTGCCGAACTCGGCCGGCTTGGGCGCTTCGTAGGCGTAGGACTTCGCCACGCCGAAGGTGCGGATGATGGCGCCCGCGAACGAGAAGATGAGATCGCCCGGTGCGACTTCGCGCATGAACTCGTAGAAGGGGTTGCGCCCGCCGCTCCGGTTGCGCTTCGGCGACCAGAGGAAGCCGCCGGCCACCTCATGGTCGTAGGTCTGGTTTTGGTTCACCCACCAGTAGCGCATGGCGGTCTCGGGCCCACTGACGGACCAGGCTAACCCAGCGGGGCTGTGACCGGGAATCGACGTAACGCACGAAGCGCCGCAACGTCAGGCGGACAGGCGGGGCGTGGCGCGGCCGTGCGGAGGACAGTGGTGGGTGTGCGCGGTGTGGGCGGGGCTGCGGAGGTGCCGGGCGGCGAGCTGATCGTCTATCAGGCACCCGACGGAGCGGTGCAGGTCGATGTCCGCCTCGATCGGGAGACGGTCTGGCTGACGCAGGAGCAGATGGCGCTCCTTTTCGGTCGGGACCAGTCGGTCGTCGCTCGTCATCTCAAAAACGTCTTCGCTGACGGCGAATTGCGACCAGAGAGCAATATGCAAAAAATGCATATTGCTCCATCCGACAAGCCTGTAAGTCTTTACAGCCTCGACGTGATCATCTCGGTGGGGTACCGAGTCAGGTCGCAGCGGGGCACCCAGTTCCGCATCTGGGCCACCAGCACACTGCGCCAGCATCTGCTGCGCGGATTCACGCTGCACGAGCGGCGCTTGGCGGAGCGAGGCCTGGGCGATATGGAGCAGGCCGTCAGCCTGCTGGCGCGGACGCTTACGGCGAACGCATTGGTCTCCGACGAGGGGAAGGCGGTACTCGATGTCGTGCAGCAGTACACGCGCGCCTGGCGCCTGCTGCTCGAGTACGACGAGGAGCGGCTGGCCGAGGCGCCCGTCCACCCAACGGCGCCGAGCGCGCGCCTCGGCATCGCGGCCGCGCGCGCAACTCTTGGCAAGCTGCGGGAGACTCTTGCCGGCCGCGGCGAGGCCACCGATCTCTTCGGCCACGAGCGCGGTCATGGGCTGGAAGGCCTGCTCGGCGCTATCGAGCAGACCTTCGACGGCAGGCCGCTCTACCCGAGCGTCCAGGCGCGGGCCGCGCACTTGTTCTACTTCGTCATCAAAGACCACCCATTCTCGGATGGCAACAAGCGCATCGGCACACTGCTCTTCCTTGACTACTTGCGGCGCAACGGCCTGTTGTTGCGCGCCGACGGGCGGCCACGTCTCGCCGACAACGCAGTGGTCGCGCTCGCCTTGCTCGTGGCCGAAAGCGATCCGGCGCAGAAGGAACTGATGATCCGGCTGGTGCTCAACCTGCTCGGAGACGAGATCGGCTAGGATGCGCCGCGTCCCTGCTCGATTCGGGAGAGCCATCATGTTGCGGATCTCCACCCTGGCCGGCGGCCTCGCCTGGCTGCTCCTGGTTGCTGCGGCGCCCGCCGCCGCGCAAAGCACAGGGCCGAGCGCCGACTCTTGCGAGTCGGGCTGGGTTCCGACCTTCGGCCAGTCGCCGGGCGTTAGCGGTTACTCCAGCACCTATGTCGCTGCCTTCGCGAGCTTCGACGATGGCAATGGACCAGCGCTCTACGTGGGCGGCGACTTCCGCAGCGCGGGCGGAGTGGCGGCACGCAACGTCGCGCGCTGGGACGGCACGGCTTGGTCGGCGCTCGGCGGCGGCCTCGGCACCGCCGGTGATGAGGGGGGGCGCGTCAACGCGCTCGCGGTCTTCGACGACGGCAATGGCCCCGCGCTCTACGCCGCTGGCGACTTCACTTCGTCCGCGGGTGTCGCCATCAGCCGCATTGCAAAGTGGGACGGCACGAGCTGGACCTCGCTCGGCAGTGGCATCACTGGACCCACCGTGCCTTTTGTGAGCACGATGCACGTTTGGGACGACGGCAACGGCGAGGCCCTCTACGTCGGCGGGAACTTCGGCACGGCCGGCGGCGTGCCTGCCTTCAATATCGCCAAGTGGGATGGCACCGCGTGGTCCGCACTCGGCAGCGGCACGGGCGCGGGCTCGCAGAAGTGGGTGGTGGCCCTGCAGCCCTTCAACGACGGCTCGGGCGAGCAGCTCTACGCCGGCGGGCTGTTCAGCACGATGGGCGGCGCCGCCGCCGCGCACATCGCGCGCTGGAACGGCACGAGCTGGTCGACCGTGGGCGGCGGCATGAACGATCATGTCTGGGCGCTCAGCGTCTTCAACGACGGCGGCGGTCCGGCCCTGCACGCTGGCGGCGACTTCACACTCGCCGGCGGCGTGCCCGCGCAGCGCGTGGCCTCCTGGAATGGATCGGCCTGGTCGGGCCTGGGCAACGAGATCTTTGACAGCGTGCTCTCGCTCGCGGTTCACGACGACGGCGGCGGTGCGCAGCTTTACGCGGGTGGCGAGTTCGGCAGCCCTGGGCCCGGCCGCCCCTGGGGATTCGTGCACGTGTGGAACGGCACCGCCTGGGAGCAGCTCGCGTCGAGCCCCGGCGGCGACGTGTACGAGCTTCACGTCTTCGACGATGGAGACGGCGAAACGCTCGTAGCCGGTGGCGAGTTCTACTCGGCGGGCGACGTCACCGCGCTGCATGTGGCCGGCTGGCGCGCCGGTGACTGGCAGCCCTTGGGTGAGAGCGAGGTCTCCGGCGTCGCCGCGCTCGCGCTGCACGACGACGGCAGCGGCCGCAAACTGCACGTCGCGGGTGCGGTGAAGGTCGCGCCAACCGCCGGAGTGCGCTGCGTGGCGAGTTGGGATGGCGACGCGTGGACTGTGCTCGGCGAGACCGTCAGCGGTGGCATCGGCGCCATGCAGAGCTTCGACTTCGGCACAGGCCCGCGGCTCTTCGTGGCCGGCAACTTCGACGACATCGACGGAGTGCCTGCGGAGAACATCGCCCAGTGGGACGGCACGAGCTGGTCGGCGCTCGGAGCCGGACTCAACGCTGGGGTCAATGCCCTGGCCATCTATAACGACGGCTTCGGCCCCGCGCTCTACGCCGGCGGCAACTTCTCCGACTCCGGCGGCGTGCCGATGACCCGCATCGCGAAGTGGAACGGGAGCGCCTGGTCGGCGGTCGGCACCGGCATCCCCTCGAGCAGCGTGCAGGCGCTGGCCGTCTGGAACGACGGCGGCGGCAATGCGCTCTACGCCACCGGCGGTTTCACGACGGCCGGCGGCAACCCGGCCAGCCGCATCGCCAAATGGAACGGCAGCGCCTGGTCGGCGCTGGGCAGTGGCCTCAACTCCCAGGGCATGGCGCTGGCCGTTTACAACGACGGCGGCGGCGCGGCACTTTACGCCGGTGGATTCTTCACCACCGTCGGCGGACTCCCGGCGAGCCACATCGCGCGCTGGAATGGCACGGCCTGGTCGGCGCTCGGCGCCGGAGTGAGCGGTGACGACGCCTGGGTCAACGCGTTGGCCGCCTTCAACGACGGCGACGGATCGCAGCTCTATGTTGGCGGCAGCTTCACGATCGCCGGAGGCGCGCCGGCCAGCCGCATTGCACGCTGGGATGGCTCGATGTGGTCAGCGCTCGGCGCCGGCCTGGACGGCGCCGAGCTGCCGGCGCCCGAGGGCGGCTTCGACGTCATCCCAACTGTCACCGAGTTGCTGCCCTTCGTCACGGACCCCGAGGGCCCGGCGCTGTACGCCGGCGGTGGCGCGGTGGCCTCGCTCGATTCGCTGGACAGCTCGCTCGCGAAGTACACCGGCTGCGTGGCGAAGACCTGGACGAATCTGGGCTTCGCGCTGCCGGGTGTCGCCGGCGAGCCTCTGCTCGCGGGCACCGGCCCGCTGACGACGGGCTCGCCGGGCACGCTCACTCTGGGCGGCGCCGCGCCCGCGGCGTTGTCCGTGCTCTTTGTGGGGCTGGTCGGCGCGCCGACGCACTTCAAGTGCGGCACGCTCGTGCCGGTGCCCGTGGCCTTCGAGCTTCCGATCTTCACGGACGGCGCCGGCAGCATTCCGCTGGCCTGGGCAGCCTGGCCCTCCGGGCTCTCGGGTCTCAGCTTGTATTTCCAGTACGCCATGCAGGATGCGACGGCGGTGTGCGGAGTGGCGCTCAGCAACGCGCTCCGCGCGGATGTGCCGTGACAGCCCCGCTGCTTCGATTCAGGAGTGATTCCATGAAAGTGTGCAACCTGCTTCCGAAGCTCGCCCAGATTCGGCTGGCTGTCGCGTGTTACTTCGCCTTCGCGGTGGCAGCCTGCTCCGATGCTCCGACGCCGGAGACATCGGCAGACTCAGCCTCGCCGGCGTCAGCACCAGCAACCTCGGTCGAGTCAGCCGCGACGACCGAGCCGGTCAAGGCCGCCGCTCCCGCCAAGAAGTCCGGCATCGAGATCAGCATGCAGGGCAACACGATCAGCAGTCCGGAGCTGAAGACGCTCGGCGGTTGGAGTGCCGTCGACCTCGTCATCGTTCAGCCGGCGGCACAGCCGGCCAACTTGCCGACGGAACTGCGCCTCCGCATCAAGATCGCGCCGTCGCTCGCTGACGGAGTGCTGGAGGAATGCAGTGCGGAGCTGGGCCGAGGGGGCGTGCGCAGCTTCGGAATCAATGGTCAGGACGGCGACCAAGTCTTGGTGAAGCTCGAGCTCAAGCGGACAGACCTCACCCTGACCGGCCGAGCGATCGATGTCGCCGGCTCGCGCCTGCGCGTGAGCGGCGTCGACCTCGGTGCACTCACCAGCGGCGACGTCGTGGAGCTGAGCCTCGACGGCGTGCGCGTGGCCGGCGAACTGCGCGGCCCCTTGCCGCAGTAGGCCGGGCCCGGGCGCTTGACGCCTAGAGCCCACCACTTAGAGTGCGCCCACTCAGGAGGTGCCTCGATGCGCAACGCCCTGCGCTCCGCGTTCTTGCTTGCGTCCGGGCTCGAACTCCTCGTGCCGTCGAGCGTCGCGCAGACACCGTCGCTGTATCTCGGCCGGCACTGGTCGTCAGGAGCCAACACTTTCCCACGCGCCATCACAGCGGGGCACCTCAATGGAGATGGTCTGCCGGATGTCGTGACGACCGGGGGCTTGCCCTTTCCTGGGCTCTACCCGCTGGTGAGTTCCGTGCTCCTGGCCAACGCACCAGGCAGCTTCACGCCGCCGACGCAGTACCCCTCGGCAGCGGAGGGGCGGGATCTCGTGCTGGCCGATCTCGACGGCGATGGCGAACTTGATCTCGTGACGGCTGCCGGCACTGCCGGCATCCTGGAGCTGCGGCTCGGCAACGGAGCCGGCGGTTTTGGCGCCGTGGCGACGCTGACGGCGATGCCCGGGGATGTGCTCAGCGGAGTCTGCGCCGGCGACTTGGATGGTGACGGCGACGTTGATCTTGCTTGCACCAATGCCGTGTCGAGCCAGCTCTCTCTCTTTCTGAACACGGGCAGTGGCGTCTTCTCGGCGCCCAGTCACTACGCTACGGGCAGCCAGCCAGTGAGCCTGCGCGCTGCCGACGTCAACGGCGACAGCCTGCTCGACCTCGTGACGCTCAACGATGCGGGCGAATCGCTCTCGGTCTTTGGCGGCGCCGGCGATGGCACGCTCGTCTCGCACGACCTTTACGTCTTCGGTTTGCCGCCCAGCGAAGGGCTGTTGCTCGCCGACCTGAACGGCGACGGCTCGCCGGACTATGCGCTGGCGAGCGGCCCGACAGATCGAGTCCTGGTGCAATTCAACGATGGCGCGGGCGGCATTGCGAGCAGCGTGCAACTCGTGACCGGCGATGGGCCGCGCGGCCTCGCGGCGGCGGACTTCGATCTCGATGGCTTGGTCGACCTCGCCGTCGCCAACGCGAGCGACGACACCCTGAATGTGTTCTTAGGAACCGGCGGCGGCAGTTTCGCCTCTCCGGTGACCTATCTCGCGGCCGGGCAGCCCCAAGGTCTCGTCGCCTTCGATGCCGACGCCGACGGCCTGCCCGACTTGGCTGTGGTTTGTGAGGTCGGCTACGGAGTCTCCGTGGTGCGCAACCTGGGCGGCGGCAGCTTCGTTGCGCCGATTGCGGTTCCGGTGGCCGCCGCGCATGCTCAAGGCGTCACGGCCGGAGATCTCGACAGCGACGGCCGCCAGGACTTCGTGGTCAGCCACGAACTTGCTGGCCAGCTCAGCGTGCGGCTGGGCGATGGAACCGGCGCCTTCCCCGGCGGGTCTACCGTGGCGTGTTCCGGATTTCCGGCGCAGCCCGTGCTAGCCGACGTCAGCGGCGACGGCACGCTCGACCTAGTCGTTGCGCGCATCGGGCCGCCGGCGGGGAGCGGCAATGTGGCGCTGCTCGTCGGCACGGGACTCGGCACGTTTTCGCCGCCGTCCTTCTTCGGGCCGAGTTCTTCGTCGGTGGATCTCGACTGTGCCGATCTGAATCTGGATGGGCGCGCCGATGTGGTCAACGTCATGGTGGGCGACGTCAGTTTCGTGCTCTTGAGCACGGGCTTGGGCTTCGTGCCGGGGCTGCCGATTTTTCATCCCGCCGGCAGCAGCCCGACGTGCCTGGCCCTCGGTGATCTCAATGGCGACAGCCGGGCGGATCTGGTGGTTGGTTTCCAAACCGAGCTCTACGGCGTGCGCACCTTCCTGGGCGATGGTGCCGGAGGATTTGGTTCAGCCTCGCCCACGCCCTTCTTGCCGTCGTCGCGAGCGCTGGCCTTGGGGGATGTCGACGCCGACGGTCACCTCGATGTCGTCGTTGCCGCAGAGACCGAGGTCAATGTGCTCCTAGGTGATGGCACGGGTTTCCTGGTGCCCACGCTCTCGTTGCCGATGGGCCCGGCCGTGAGCGAGCTGACTCTCGCCGATCTCAACGCGGACGGTCACCTGGATATCGCGACCGCCAATGGCGAGGCCTCGCACGTTTCGGTCAGGCTCAACAACGGCGCCGGCGGATTTTGGCCGGAACTCCACTTTGTCACCTATCAGCATCCGCGTGCTCTTGCGGCCGCGGATTTCGATCTCGATGGATTGGCCGACCTGGTCACGACATCTCAAGGCACCGGCCGAGCCGGTTTGCTCTTGAACACCAGCGGCAGCAGTGGCGTCTGGACGAATCTGCGCAACGGCCTGCCGGGCGCAGGCGGCGTGCCGCTGCTCAGCGGCACGGGCAGTTTGTTGGGCGGTTCGAGCGTCGTGCTTTCGCTGGTGAACGCGGCGCCCTCGGCGAGCAGTTACTTGCTCCTGGGGTTCATGCCGCTCTATGCGAGTTTCGCCGGCGGCGTCATGGTGCCCGATGCCTTCACCGCTCCGGGCACCCTCTATCCCATGACGACCTCGCCACTCGGCGAGGTCACGCTCTTCACCACCTGGCCGCTGGGCGTGCCGCCCGGCTTCGCCTTCTACACGCAGTTCTGGATCGACGACGCAGCCGGACCTTTCGGCTGGGCCGCCAGCAACGGCCTGCTCGGTGTCACGCCCTAGCGGCGCGGCCTAAGCTTCGCGCGGAGCAAGAGACGACCGCGGAGCGAGCCGGCTCTACGGCAGTGCCGCCTTGGGGTCCTTGCCAACCGGCCGGGCAGCGAATAGCCGGCCCTCGGCGTCGAGTGGCTGCTGAGCGTCGAAGGCGTAGTGCGTGAAGCCGGTGTCGGGTCCGTGCGAGGTCGTGATGTCGATGCCGCGGGCGCCGTGCGGCCCGGCTTGAAAGGCATGCAGATTGTCACGACGCGGCGCAACGAGATTGACGCGCCCTGGTTCCAGCACTTCGTCGTGCGTAAGCCGGAGTTGCCCGGGCGAGGCGGCGTCGGCCGGACTTGGGCCGACGATCTCGAAGTTGCGGAGGCGCGCGGAGCCCTCCAAGCTCAGTGTGCAAACGCTGTAGCTGGGGTGGTCGTGAGCTGGCAGCACGGCACCCGGCTCGAGACGCCACTGCACGATGAAGAAGCCTGAGCCGCGGTGGCAAATCCCAAAGTGCGCCGCGGGCTGCAGTCCGCCGAAGGCCCCGAGTGGCACTTCGGGCACGGCCGCCAGTCGCACCGCGAGCGCGGCGATCCGGTGCAGGTAGGCGTCGACCGAAATCTGCCGCTCGTCGTCTGCGGGCGGCGCGACTCGCCCCATCTCGACCAGAAACTCATCCCAACCGAGCGGGCCTTGGGTGTTCGAGGAAGTCCCAGGGGCCGCGCAGCCGGCCGCAGCCGCTGTCCAGAGTGGCAACGCGGCGGCGGGCAGTTTGAGGAAGGCGCGGCGGTTCATGGCGGAGACAGCGTCGGCGGCAAGTCTGCTGGCGTCAAGCAAACGCCGGCTGCTGCACAGCTTGAGCGGAAAATCCAAGAAACTTTGGGCCCAGACAGCTCAAGGTTCCTTCAGACCTTGCCGTGTGCTTGCATAGCGTCTTCCTTTGACGGTTCTCTTTCCCTCCGGAGTTGAAGCGATGCTTCGAATCGCTGTGTTGCTTGTCTGTGTTGCCGTACTGGGTGGTTGCACCATGGTGGACCTCGGTGTCGCGCGCGATCAGTGCCCCATGCACTGGGAAGTCAGCGGCCCGCAGGGCTACGCCTCGTATGGCTGGCCCGCCGCCAACGAGCTGCTCTCAGCCGATCTGTTCGGCGGCCCGAACAGCGGCACGATCGTGAGCGTGGACCTGTGGCGTCTGCTGCACGTTGAGCTGGGCCTGCTCGGCCTGGGACTCGGCATCGGTCCCTTCCAGATCGGCGGCGGCTTCGGCTTCTCTGCGCCGCACGCGCCCGCCGCCCTGGCCGGCCACTGCCCCTTCGTTGAGATGGGCTGCTGCGACGACGTCGCCGCTGCGCCCGCCAAGAAGTAGTTATCGCTTCGTGCACGCGGCCCACGTCAGCGGCTTAGCCGCTGGCGTGGGCCGTGTCGCGTAGATGGCCGCAGCAACCTTCCTGCGCCTGCTCTTGCTGGCCGATGCGCTCTTCATCGGGCTGCACCTGCTGCTCCTCGCCACGCCGCTGCTGAGCAGCCCGCTGTACTCGCTGGAAACCGACCGCGGTTACGCGGAGTGGTTCCAGTACCTCAAAGAACTGTGGATCGTCGCGCTGTTGTTGCTGCTGCTGCAGCGTACGCGCGAGCTTGGCTACCTGGCCTGGGCGCTGCTCTTCGCCTACTTGCTCAGCGACGATGCGCTGAAACTCCACGAGCGCTGGGGCTACGCGCTCGGCGAGCGCTGGCAGCTCGGGCCGGTGCTGGGCCTGCGCCCTGACGATCTCGGTGAAGTGGCCGTGTGCGTGCTAGTTGGTGGCTCGCTGCTGCTCCTGATCGGCTGGGTACACCGCCGCGGGAGCCCTGCCTTCCGCCAAGCCTCGCGCAGCTTGCTGCGGCTCCTGGTGCTGCTGGCCTGCTTCGGCGTGGGGCTCGACCTGCTGGGGATGACGCTGGAGCGCGGCTCCGTAGCCAAGCATGTCGTCGGTGCGCTCGAGGATGGCGGCGAAATGATCGTGATGAGTCTGATCGCTTGGCAGGCCTTTCGGCTGCACGCGCAGGCGGAACCGGCTTGATTGCACCGCGCCCCGAAGTGCACGGCGCGAGGCCGCAGCCTCAGGCGCGGCGCAGCACGATGTCGGCCATCGTCGGGCAGGCGATGAATGTCTGCGGCGTGGCCACGCGGCCGGGGTCCGAGCACTGCCCAGCAACTTCCGCGGTGGCCTCGCGCTCTTGCCACTCCAGCTCCCAGGCCTGCAGCGCGGCGGCAGTCAGGAGGCCGCGCTCTACCAGCCGCGGCAGATAGCTCTCCAGAAAGCCGCCGAGCCAGCGCCACTCGCCCGAGCCTACGGCGCCCAGGCGCGCAATGGGGCGCAGGCTTTCCACGCGCAGGCCGCAGCGCGCGGCGAGCGTGGGCAGCTCTTCGGCGATGTCGATCTTGCCCGGGCCGTCGGCCCAACTCGTGAGACAGGCTTGCACGGCGGCGTCGGTGGCCGGCCCGCGCGGAATGAGCCGGAAGGTGCCCCAGTCGAGGTACTCCTGCAGCAGCACGAGGCCGCCCGGCTTCAATGCCGCCGCGACGCGCTGCAGGACCGCGCCGGGATCGGCCAGCCAGCACAGCACCCAGCGCGCATAGACGGCATCGAGACTGGCGGGCGTCAGGCTGAGCGCTTCGACCGGACCCAAGCTCGGCTCCACTTGCGGCAGCTCGCGCCGGTCGCGCTCGGCCGTGAGCCACGCGATGAAGCGTGCGCTCACGTCGCGGGCCAGCACGTGGCCACGCGGGCCGACCGCACGAGCCAGCTCGAACGAGGTGTAGCCGGGGCCGCAGCCCAGATCGAGCACGGCCGCGCCGGGGGCCAAGCGCACTTCGCCGAGCAGGGCGCGCAGCGCCGCCACCCAGACTTCGTGCTGCTCGTGCAGGCGACGCAGCTCGACGTCGTCCGTCCCGAGCACGTACTCCGAGGCTTCGCCCTTGCTCATGGATCGAGCGTGAAGTGCACGGCATTGGAGGCGTAGTCCAAGGGACGCAGCGTGAACCAAGCCGCCGTGAGCGTGTGTCCCACCAGGTGCGTGAGCGGGCCGGCCGGCAAGTCGAGCGCGGCCGCGGCTTGGCCGCGTGCGCTGAGCACGCCCGGCACGCCGTCCAGCAGGCCCAGCGCTGCGAGCGCCGGCGACAGCGCGAAGAGGCGATCAGGATTGAGCGGCACCAGGACACCGTTCAAGGAGTGTCCCGGCACGCTGCCGGCGGCCGAGAGCGCCAGGCCGTAGCGACGCCCCGCGTAGCCGGTCGGCGCCAGCACGTCGAAGCTCACCGTGCCGCCCTGCGCCGTCGAGACGGACGTCGGCTCGGACACCAGGCTCGGCCGGTGCAGCAACTCGGGATAGGGAAAGATGGTGGCCGGACGAAAGCCGTCGTCGATGCGCACGGCGAGGCGGTCGAGACCTTCGCCGGCGCCGGCCTGCAGCAAGAGCTCGTAGCTTCCGTCGCCGTGATCTTCCACGGCGAGCAGGCTGGCCAGGCCCGCGCTGCCCGCGGCATGGGTCAGGCTGATGGCGGCGCCGCCCTGCAACAGGGGCTGGCCGTGCACGTCGCTGAGGGCCAGGTGCAGACGCGCCGTGCTGTTGCCATCGCCAACGACTTCGTCGTGTTCCCAGGCAGAGGAGGACGCCAGCCCGTCGGCGTGGCCGGACGCCGAGGCCAGGAAGTTCGCATACAGGCCCTGCATCTGCAGCACCGGATCCGGCTTGGCAGGCGTTTCGAAGGCGACGTTTAAGCTCAGCCAGTAGTCTCCGTTTGCGCAGCCGTTGCTGGTGGTGCACTCGCCGTCGATGTCGCCTGGCCGGGCCACGACCATGAAGCCGATGTGCGCCGACTTGGTGAAGCCGTTCACCGGCGGAGAGCCGCAGGAGTCAGGCTCACCGCTGAGACACGAGCAGCGGCCGTCGCCGCCCATGGTATAGGCCGCGCTCATGCTGGCCATGAGCTTGTCCGCGAGCGTGCCCGTGGTGTCGATGAGCGCTTGCTGTGCGGCGAGCAGCACCGGTGCGCCCGTGAGCACGTTGCCCTGGATCGCCCAGGTGAGTTCGCCAGCGCTGCCGGTGAGATCAGCAGCGTAGGAGCCGCAGTTGAAGCCCGAGAAGCCGAGCGCGGACGGGGTGGGCGCAAAGCTCACGATGCCGTACTGGCGAATGCTGGTGTTGTTATCGCCCGTGAGGAGCGTGTCGAGAATCTGGTTGGGTGTGTTGCTGGCGATCAAGCCGTCCCAGGCCTTCAGCAGCGAGCCGGCCTTGATGAAGCTCTGCGCCGCGACGGCGCCGCGCTCCACGCGAATGGCCGGCACCAACTTCTTCAGGTTGTACTGAGTCAGGCACGTGGCCGAACCGATGGCCACTTCGCGCGTGCTGTGGTTGATCACGATGATCGACCAAGTCGCGCCGGCCGGGGGTGCCAGCAAGGCGAGCAGCGCGAGGGCGAGCAGCAGGGGGCGGTGCATCACGGACTCCCGTTGCGGTAGCATGGCGAAGCACCGTAGGGTCTTAAGCAACCGGGTCATCAACAACTGGGGATTATGCCCCAGCCCTCATACGGAAAGGGAACGCGATGACTCTCTTCCAAACGACCCGTCTCAGCGGCGGCGCATCCTTCGGCCTCTTCGTCTTGCGCGTCGTTGCAGGCGTGGCCTTCATGTTTCACGGCTGGGGCAAGATCCAGAACCCCATGGACTGGATGGGCCCCGATGCCGGAGTGCCGGGCGTCTTCCAGGCGCTGGCTGCGATTTCGGAATTCGGTGGCGGACTGGCCTGGACGCTGGGTCTGCTCACGCCGCTCGCCTCGCTGGGCCTGCTCTGCACGATGGCCATGGCCGTGCGGCTGCACGCCTTCGTGCTCGGCGACCCCTTCGTGGCGCAAGGGCCCGGAGGCGGCTCCTATGAACTCGCACTCGTCTACCTCAGTGTCGCCGTGCTGCTGCTTTTCGCCGGCCCTGGTAGCCTGTCACTCGACCGCGCCTTCTTCGGCGAGAAGTCCACGAACTGAGGTCGTTCGGATCTGCTTGAGGCTCGGCCACTGCGAGCCGTAGAATCCCGCGCCGCATCGCACGCTGCGGCGCACGCAGATCAGCACACCTCGCAGACCCAGGAGCACGTCATGGCCCGTTACGTCGATGGATTCGTCCTGCCCGTCCCCAAGAAGAACATGGCCCGCTACCTCAAGATGGCCAAGTCGGCCAGCAAGGTCTGGATGGACCACGGTGCCCTGGACTATCACGAGTGCGTCGGCGAGGACATGGACGTCAAGTTCGGCGTGCCCTTTCCCAAGCAGGTCAAGGTGAAGAAGGGCGAGACGGTGGTCTTCTCTTGGATCACTTACAAGTCGCGCAAGCATCGCGATGCCGTCAACGCGAAGGTCATGCAGGACAAGCGCCTGGCCAAGATGATGGATCCCAAGGGCATGCCCTTCGATTGCACGCGCATGGTCTACGGCGGCTTCGACGTTCTGGTCGAAGGCTGATCACCACCGCAGCTTGAAAGGGGAGGCGCGATGAGTGCGATTGGCGCAGAGTTCTTCGGCACGTTCTGGCTGGTGCTCGGCGGCTGCGGCAGCGCCGTGCTCGCAGCGGCCTTCCCTGAAGTCGGCATCGGACTTTTGGGCGTCTCGCTGGCCTTCGGCCTCACGGTGCTCACGATGGCCTATGCCATCGGACACATTTCCGGCTGTCACCTGAATCCGGCCGTCACGCTGGGCCTCTGCGTCAGCGGCCGCTTTCCGGCCGGCCAAGTGCTCTCCTATGTGCTGGCGCAGGTGGCCGGCGCGGTGGGCGGCGCCGCCGTGCTCTTCCTCATCGCGAGCGGTCAGCCGGCCTTCGATGTAGCGGGCGGCTTCGCCTCCAACGGCTTCGGCGCGCACTCGCCCGGCGGCTACTCGCTGCAGGCGGCCGTGATCTGCGAGGTCGTGATGACCGCGATGTTCCTGCTCATCATCTTGGGCGCCACGGACAAGCGCGCGCCGGCGGGCTTCGCGCCGCTGGCCATCGGCCTCGGGCTCACGCTGATCCACCTCATCAGCATTCCGGTCACCAATACCTCGGTGAATCCTGCGCGCAGCACCGGCGTGGCGCTCTTCGTCGGCGACTGGGCCACCGCGCAGCTTTGGGTCTTCTGGGCGGCGCCTCTGGCCGGCGGCGTGCTCGGCGCGATCCTCTACAAGCTCATCGGCCGCTCCAAGGGATGAAGCAGCCGGCGCTCCAGACCGAGCGCCTGATTCTGCGCGCCTTTCGGCAGAGCGACACCGACGACTACGCCGCGCTCTGCGCAGACCCCGAAGTCATGCGCTACATCTCGCCGCAGGGGCCGCTCACGCGCGCTGAAGCCTGGCGCAAGATGGCCATGCATCTTGGACATTGGCAGTTGCGCGGCTTCGGGCAGTTCGTGCTGGAGGAGCGTGCCACCGGCCGCTTCCTCGGCCATGCCGGGCCGCATCAGCCGGAGGGCTGGCCGGGCCGCGAGATTGGCTGGGTGCTGGCGCGCTATGCCTGGGGGCAGGGCTTTGCCTACGAGGCGGCGCGCGCTGCCTGCGCCTACGCCTTCGACACCCTGGCCTGGGACCGCGTCATCAGTCTCATCGCGCCGGAGAATGAACGCTCGATTCGACTCGCCTTGCGGCTGGGCGAGCGCCTCGACGGCCAGGTCACCGTCATCGGCATCACGGCCAATGTCTATGCCCTCACCCGGGCGGAGTACGACTCGCAGCACGCAGAGACGCCGCGCTGAAAGCTCACGTCAAAGCCCAGGAGCGCGGGCGGAACTCGGCCCTGCGCGGCTAGACTCGGGACCATTCCATGGTCGAGCCCGACGACACGCGCGATCTGTCCGAGGGGGGCGCTCCCGGAACGGCGCCCGACAGCCCGGAATTGCCGCGCCTGCTCGGGGAACTGACGCGGGTCATCGAGTCGGGCGCGCGCATCGACACCGAGGACTATCTGCGGCGCTACCCGAATCTCGCGCCCGACCTCAAGCAGTTCTTCAAGACGCGCATGCTCGAAGGCGGCGACCGCGACACGGGCCTGGCCAACGGCTCGGTCATCGACGACTACCGCATCGTGCGTGAGATCGGGCGCGGCGGCATGGGCGTGGTCTACGAGGCCGAGCAGATCTCGCTGGGCCGCCGCGTGGCGCTGAAAGTGCTGCCGGCCGCCATCCTGCGCGGCAAGTCAGCCGTGGACCGCTTTCGGCGCGAGGCCACGGCCGTCGCGCGACTGAGCCATCCGCGCATCGTGGCCGTCCACGGCTTCAACCAGGCCGGCGGCCTGGCCTATCTGGCCATGGAGTATGTGCCGGGCCTTGATCTGGCCGAGATCATCGACCGCCTGCGCACCGCCAAGAGCCACGGCCGGCGCTTCCTGCGCATCAGCGGGCCGCAGCTCGACGACCAAGACATTTCGCGCTGGGCGCGCGGCAAGCGGCTCATCGGCACCGCGCCCGACGACCCGCAGCTTGCCGATGGCATCGTCATTGATCTGCGCAACTACGCACACATGGCCGCGGCCCTCGCGGCCGACGCCGCCGATGCGCTGCGCCATGCCCACGCGCACGGCGTCATCCACCGCGACATCAAGCCCAGCAATCTGATCCTCTCCGAGACGGGCGCGCTCAAGCTCTCCGATTTCGGCCTGGCCAAGAACGCCGCCGAAAAGGGCTCGCTCACGCAGAGCGGCGACTTCGTCGGCTCGCCGGCCTACGTGAGCCCCGAGCAGGCCGAGGCCAAGCGCCGGCCGGTCGATGCGCGCTCGGACATTTTCAGCCTGGGCGTCACGCTCTACGAACTCGTCACGCTGCATCAGCCCTTCGCTGCCAAAAGCGTGGCGGCCATCTTGCGCAATGTCGCCATGCTCGACCCGCCGCTGCCCACCAAACAGAACCCGCAACTGCCGCGCGACCTCGAGACGATCATCCTCAAGGCCATCGAGAAACTCCCGGAGCGGCGCTACCAGAGCGCCGAGGCTCTGGCCGAGGACCTGCGCCACTTCCTGAATTTCGAACCCATCGCCGCGCGCCCGCTGAGCCGGGTGGGGCGCTGGCTGCGGCTCGCGCGCCGGCACAAGGTGCGCGTGCTGCTGGTCGGCATGGGGCTGGCCATCCTGGTGCTCGCGGCCCTGCTCGCCACGGGCTCCTTCCGTGCTCAGCAGCGCGGCGCGACGATGGTCAAGGACATCTCCGAACTGCTGCGCGAGCGCGGTGGCGGCACGCTCGCCGTGGGCGTACTCGAACAACTGGCCGACGACTTCGCCGGGCTGACCGCCGAGGAGCGCCGCCAGCGCTTGGATCTCGTCGTGCAGGATGCCGACGAGCGCGTGCGCCAGGGCGATTTCGAGCGCGTCTCCGAACTGCTCGGCCGCTTGGATGCCAAGGTGCTCATCGGCGCCTGGGATCTGCTCGACCGGCGTCTGCTCGAGAGCCGCGTGCGGGAGATCAAGCTGCGTCTTGTGCAGAGTCTGGAGTTGGCGCTGCTTTCGCCGCCGACCCCCATCACCGGCCGGCAATGGCGCAGCATGCTCTCGGTGCTGGAGCGCCTGCTCGAGGATCGCGAGCCCTTGGTCTGCAAGAACGCCGCCGTGGCGCTGGCCCGCGTGGGGGCTTCGTCCTCGCTGGGCGCCTTGCTCGATGCGCTCGCGCGGCGCAGCGACGGGGCCGGGCGCATTGCGCTCATCGAGGCGCTGCGCGCCTTCGGCGACATCGCGGCGGTGGGCGTGCTGGCCGACGAGACGCGCGATTCCGACCCCGATGTGCGCTACGCCGCGCTCGACGCGCTCGATGCGCTGGACCCGCCCGATTTGGGCGCTCTGGTGCTGCACCTCGCCGAGGATCCCGAGGCTTGGATTGTGGAGCGCCAGGCCGCCGTCCGGCAGCGCCTCGCCGACAAGCCTCTGCAGAAGGGCCCGCCATGAAGCACACGTTCCTGCGCCACAGCCTTGGCGCCGGCCTGCTCCTGTTGCTCCTCTTCGCCGCGCTCAGCGCGAGCTGCTCGCGCCGCCAGCCCGGCGCCATCGGCCTGAGCCTGCCCATCACCGGGCAGTTCAAGGAGTGGGGCGAGGAACTGCGCGCGGGCATTCAGCTCGCGCTCGATCAGCAGCCCGATCCGCAGCGCCTCATCGTGACCGTGGACAACGGCAGCACGGTGCGCGGCGTCACGGCCTCGCTGGAGCATCTGGTGAAGCAGGGCGCCACGGTGATCATTGGCCCGCTGACCACGGACGCTGCGCAGGCGGCCGGTGTCGTTTCGCACGCGCTGGGCGTGCCCTGCGTGGTGCCCGGCGCCACCGGGCCTGGGCTCGGCGCGGCCGGCGACACACTCCTGCGCCTGTGCTACTCCGACACCGAGGCCGGACGCGCGCTGGCCGTCTGGGCGCGTCAGTCGGCCGACTTGCAGCGCTTGGCCGTGGTCATCGACCTCAGCTCCTCGTATTCCCTCGGCCTGGCGCAGGCTTTTACACAGGAATTCCACCGCCAGCGCGGCCGCATCGTGGGGGAGGTCTACTACCGTGCCGGCGCCGAGGATCGACAGAGCGTCCTGGATCAAGTCGCCGCGCTGGACGTGCAGGGCGCGCTCGTGGCCGGTTATGCGGGCGACATCGAAGTCATGGTGCGCCAGTCCCGTTCGCCGCGCCTCGCCGAGCTGGTGCTGCTCGGCGGCGACGGCTGGGAAGGCGCGGGTCTGCGCACGGCCCTGGCCGGGCGAGTGGCCGGCGCCTATCACACGCGCCACTTCCAGCCCGATGCGGACGATCCGCGGGTGCAGAGCTTCGTCGCTGCCTACCAGGCGGCCCACCTCGCCGCACCCTCCGATCTCGCCGCCCTCGGCTACGACGCGGCCAACTTCGTGCTCCGCTCCTTTGATCCGCAGGCCAGCCCGCAGCAGGTGCTGCTCGCGCTGCGGACGGCCGGCGACTTCCAGGGCGTCACCGGGCGTATCGCCTTGGATGCCGAAGGCTCGGCGCATGACAAGGACGTGATCCTGGTGCAGCTCCACGACCCCGCCGCGCCCGCCTTCGTCACCCGCCTCGACCAGTAGCCCGCCCCAATTCGAAAAGCGGAGTTGGAGGTCGCTGCCCGGTTAAGAACACCGGGAACACAAGTTCCACCACGATCATCGTGCCCAAGGGAACTGGCACCCAGGCCTCCGTAGGCGACGAATTCACGGCGAGTGCGCTAGACGGCTACCCCGCCGGGCTGCCCATCGTCCGGCGCTGTTCTACTCCTCTCGGCTTGGATGCTGGATACTCCAACTCCCTTCGGCTTCACCGCAACTCAGTCCCTGAAGGTGACGACGCCATGATCCTGGTGCTTTCCATCCTGCGAGATGCGACGCGCTTGCGCCTAGCTCTGTCGCACGGCCTCTCAGCAGCGGCGATGGTTACGCCGTTCCTCGCGCCTTCCGTCGCGGCGCAAACTCCGCTGCTCGTGAGTGTTGGGCTCGGCCAGACGGCGTCCGACGGCTCATGCTTTGACCCGATGCCTTCGGCCACAGGGCGCTTCGTCGTTTTCACCAGCATCGGCGCCAATCTCGTGCCGGGCGATACGAACGGTGACAATGACGTCTTCGTGCGCGACGTGATCGCGCAGACCACGCAGCGCGTGAGTGTCTCGAGCGTTGGCGTGCAAGCAAATGGCGATTCATGGGGAACCGGCATCACGCCGGACGCGCGTTACGTCGTCTTTAGGTCGTCTGCGACGAACCTCGTGTCGGGCGCTGCGCCGGGTGGCCTCTACGTGCACGACAGGCAGACTGGCCTCACGACCTACGAGGGCGCTGTGAGCGACTCTTCTCCCAGTAGCCTCTCGGCAGATGGCCGTTTTGTCGCCTTCAACAGTGTGTCGGCGTCGCTGGTCTCAGGCGACACGAACCAGTCCAGCGACGTCTTCATCCGCGACCGGCAGACCGGGGTCCTCGAGCGAGTGAGCGTCAGTTCCTCCGGCATCCAGGGCAACAAGGGCGGCTCCTTGCCGAATCCGCGCTGTCTTTCCGATGACGGCCGTTTTGTGGTCTTTGCGAGCAGCTCGACTGACCTTGTTCCGGGCTACGTGCCGGGTCCGTTCATAGCCGACTCATACCTGCACGACCGCCAGACAGGCCAGACGACGCTGCTGCACGCGAGCGCGCAAGGCGAACAGGGCAACGGTCCTGCGGGCTACGTGACGATCTCGGGCGATGGCCGGTGGGCCGCCTTTACAAGCCAGGCCACGAACTTGCTGCCCGGCGCCGGAGGCATTCCCGGCGATGTCTTCGTGCGCGACCTCCAGACCGGCGTGCTGGAGGTGGCGAGTGTCAGCGCCTCCGGCGCAGTGAGCAACGGGCACCCGCATGGCGTTAGCATCTCCCGCGACGGCCGGTTCGTGGCCTTCCGCTCCGACGCGAGCAACCTCGTCGAGTCGGACGCGGACAGCCAGTCGGACATGTTTCTGCGTGACCGGCTCACCGGCCTGACGTGGGTCTGCAGCGAGACCAGCGCGCCGTGGCCGGGCCACTCCTACGAGGGCTATGTCTCAGCGGACGGGCGAGGAGTGGCTTTCAGTACGAGCCTGATGTTCTCCGCGCTCGACAGCAACAACTGGGGAGACGCTTACCTGTACGACCGGTTGCACGCTGAGCCCTGGGACGAGCTTGAGAGCGGCTTGGCCGGAGACTTGGGCACGCCAGTACTTGCCGCGCAGGGCGAACTGAAGGGGGACTCGACCGTGCAGTTGGCCATCGCGCGTGCGGCGCCGCTCTCACTGGCCACGCTGCTAGCCGGTTTCTCTTCCGCCAACGTTCCCTTCAAGGGTGGCGTTCTGGTGCCGATGCCGGACCTGCGCCTGCCGCTAGCGCTCAACGGGAGCGGGAAGCTCCTCCTCGAGGCGACTTGGCCTCCTGGTGTGCCTGCCGGCCTGCAGATTTATTTCCAAGCCTGGATCGCGGATCCGTCCGGGCCCGTCGGCTTCACGGCGACCAATGCACTGAAGGCCACGACGCCGTAATCCTTGGCCGCTCGCCGGCCACCGGCGCGTCGATCGATTTCCGAGCGGCACGGGATTCGACCACTGGGATTTGTGGTGCCCACCTTGGGAAACCCCAGGGCTTGTGGGATACTCCGCGCGAATCGACGCGCCGCCCGTCCGGCGCCTGTGGGAGGTCCAAAGGGCCCGGTGCGCTGCCCCTACTGCAAGGCCAACAACGACCGGGTCATCGACTCGCGCACCTCCGGGGAGGCCGATGCTATCCGCCGGCGCCGGGAGTGCCTGGAGTGCAAGGGCCGCTTCACGACCTACGAGAAGATCGGCGAGATGCCGCTGCGGGTGGTGAAGAAGGACGGCACCCGGGTGCCCTTCGACCGCGACAAGATCCTGCGCAGCATGCTCGTGGCCTGCCAGAAGCGGCCCATCAGCACCGAGACGGTGGACCGCATCGTCACCGGCATCGAGACCCAGCTCCACGAGATGTTCGACAAGGAGGTGGCCTCCAAGTACATCGGCCACCTCGTCATGGAGGCCCTGCGCGAGCTGGACCAAGTGGCCTACGTGCGCTTCGCTTCGGTCTACCGCGAGTTCAAGGACGTCAACCAGTTCCTGGACGAACTCAAGCCGCTGCTGGCCGGTTCCGAGGCCGCCGAGCGAGCGCGCGACGCCGCGGCGCCGCGGCCGCCCGGGCGCAGCCCCGGCCGCACGGAGGGCGACGATGCAGCGCACTCCTGAACAGGCCGGGCCGCTGCACGTCGAGAAGCGCGATGGGCGCGCGGCCCCCTTCGATGCCGGACGCATTGCCCTCTCGGTGCGTCGCGCCCTGCAGGCCTCCGGCCGCGACGACGAGGCCCTGGCCGGGGACTTGGCCAGCGTGGTGGTCACTTTTCTGCAGGCCGACTCGGCCGGCCGTCCGCACAAGGTCCGCGTGCCCGCGGCCGACATTGCCGCACTGGTCTGCGAAGTGCTGTCAGGGGCGGGCTGCCACGCGGCAGTGCTGGCTTTCCGGGCGGTGCAGGCGCAGCGCGAGAGCGCGCGGCGCGAACTGCGCATCCGTCACCTCGATGTCGACGGCGCCGTGCGCGCCATTCCGCCCGACTCCAGCGGCCCTGCGGCGAGCGCGACTGCCGTGAGCGCGCCTGCCTTGAACGCCTCGGAGTCCTGGAGCAAGGGGCGCGTCGTGGCGCTGCTGGCCACCGAGGCGGCCCTCGCGCCTGAACTCGCCGGCGACGTGGCCGCCAGCGTGGAGCGCACGCTCTTTGCCTCGGGCATGCGCAGCATCAGCAGTGCGCTCTTGCGCGAGTGGGTCGACAACGAGCTGGCCCTGCGCGGCTTGCCGGCGCGCCTGGGCCGGCAGCAGTTCGTGGGGCTATCGCCGCATGAGCTGCGCGACATCCTGGCCTCTGGTGCGGCCGGCAGCGCGGCCGATGCGGCGGCCAGCGCGCGCCTCTTCGGCAGCTACGCGCTGCGCGAAGTCTTCCCGAGTGAGGTGCGGCAGGCGCACGAGGCCGGCCGGCTTTCCTTGGAAAACCTGGGTTCGGGCGGGCGCGTGGATTCGGTGCGCCTCTCGGCCTGGAGCCTGCCAGCCTTCAGGGCCGAGCGGCCGCGCCGCGCGCGCCTGGCCAGTCTCGCGCCACGTCTGCGCAGCTTGGCCCACCTAGCCAGCCGCGAAGTTCTCATTCACTGGGACGGCCCGACGCTCTCCAGCGCCGCGGCCGCCGAGCTGCTTTGGGCCCTGGCTGAGCCCGAACTCGTCGCGGCCGGCGCGGCACGCGTCATCGTCTGCCTGCCGCCCGATCGGCGCGGCCTCGCAGCGCCCTTCCTTGATGCCCTCGGCGCGCCGCAGCCGGGTTTGCGCGGGCCGCTGTTGCGGCTCTCGCCCGCCGGCCTGTCGCCGGACCTGCTCGCCGAGGCCATCCGCCGGGAGGCCGTGGACGGGCGGCTGCAGTTCAGCGCCCGCCGCGCCGCCGATCCGGAAGCCAGTGTCGGCGACGCCGAAGTCGTGACCTCCTCGGTGGCGCTCAACCTGGCCCGGGTGGCGCTCGAAGTCGGGCCGCGCCACGTGCGCGAGTTCCTGACGGCCGTCGAGGAACTCGCGGCCTTGGCGCTCTCGGCCCTGGCTGCCCAAGAGGCGCTCATGCAGCGCGAGCCCGGGCCGCTGGCCGCGCTGACCTCTTTCACCGGCCTGCCGCTGGCGCGCCTGCGCCGCTCGCGCCGCCTGGCGCTTTGTGGCATGCCTCAGGCCGCGAGCCTGCTCCTGGGCGACGGGCCGCGCGGCCGGGCCAACCGGCTCGACCTTGCCGCCGCACTGGGCGAGCGCCTCGCGCGCTCCGTCGATGTGCTGTCCGACGTCCACCTGGGCCTGGCCAGTGAGGCCAGCCGCGAGCGTCTCGGCCGGCTGGATCTGGCGGCTTTCCCCGACTCGCGCGACCGCCTGCCGCTGGCCGGACACCGCGCGGCCTTTCGTTACGACGGGGCCGAAGCGCTGCCGGCGGGGGTCGATCCCGCCGAGGCCGGCGCCGAGGCAGCCCGCCTGGCCGGCCTGCTCGGCCTCGAGGAAGTTGCGCCGGTGCCGCGTTGCACCGGCGGTTCCGAGGCCCGCCTCGCGTACCTTCTTGCTTACCAATCCGCCGCCCTCATTCCGGACCTCGATCGATGCGCCTGACCCGGGTGGAGATCCACGGCTTCAAGTCCTTCGCTGACCGCACGCAGCTCGACTTCCCGCCCGGCCTGACGGCCGTGGTGGGGCCCAATGGCTGCGGCAAGTCCAACGTCATCGACGCCATCAAGTGGGCGCTCGGTGAGCAACGCGCCTCGGCCCTGCGCGGCGACGAGATGCTGGACGTGATCTTCAAGGGCAACGGCGCGCGGCCTCCGCGCAACTTCGCCGAAGTCTCGCTGGTCTTCGACAACCACGACCACACGCTGCCGCTGGAGTTCGAGGAAGTCGTGGTCTCGCGGCGCCTATTCCGCTCGGGCGAGAGCGAATACCTCGTCAACCGCCAGCCGGTGCGCCTCAAGGACGTGCGCGATCTGTTCATGGACACCGGGCTCGGCACCGGCGCCTACTCGATCATGGAGCAGGGCCGCATCGACGCCGTGCTCTCGGCCGATCCCGAGGATCGGCGGCGCATTTTCGAGGAGGCGGCCGGCATTTCGCGCTACCGCACGCGGCGTCGCGAGAGTGAGAGCAAGCTGGAGCGCACCGAGCAAAACCTGTTGCGGCTCAGCGACATTCTGGACGAGATCGAGAAGCAGTTGCGCTCTCTCAAGAATCAGGCGGGCCGCGCACGCAGCTTCCTGACGGCACGGGATCGGCTGCGTGAACTGCGCAGCGGCTTCTCGCGGCATCGCTGGCAGCAGCTCGGCCGGCAGGCCGCGGAGGCTGCTGAGCGTGAGGCGCAGCTCGCCGCGGCCGAGGGGCGCGCGCGCGAGCGGCTCGAGGCGGCGCGGGCCGGCTATGCGGTGCTCAACGAGGGCATTCAGGCGGCGCGCGCCGAAGTCGATCAGGCCGCCGAAGCCTTCCGGCGCTCCACGAGCGCCACCGATGCGCTCGCCGGCCGCCGCAGTTCGCTGCGCGAGCGGCTTGGTGAGGGCGAGTCGCGGCTGCAACTGCTGGCCGATCGCGTGAGCGGGCTCGAGATGTCTTTGGCTCAGCGGCAGACCGAAGTCCAAGAGCTGAGCGCGCGCCTGATGGCCTTGCAGGCCGAGCGCGGCCAGGCCGAGGGCCGGGCCACAGCGCACGACGCCGAGCAAAAGGGGGCGGAACAGGCCCTGGCGGCCTGGCGCACAGCCGGTGAGGAACGTCGCCGCGTGGCGCTGGAGCGCCTGAACCGGCTCACCGAATGCAGCAATGTGCGCGCCGAGGCGGCTTCGCGCTGTGCCGCGGTCGAGGCCGGCCACCGGCGCGTTTCCGAGCGCGCGGCGATCCTGGGCAGTCAACTTCAGGAGCACGGCCTGCGCCAGGGCGAGCTCTCCGCCGATGTGAGCAGCTTGGCCACGACGCTCGGAGCCGCGCAGGCCGAGCTGGATCAGCGGCGTGCGCAGCGCTCCGCCGCGCAGCAGCAGCTTGATGAAGTCGATGCACGCCTCTCGCTCTCGCGCGAGAAGCTGGCCGCCGTCGAGTCGCGCCGCCAGGCGCTGGAAGAAATGATCGCGCGGCGCGAAGGCCTCTCGCCCGGCGCGCGCACACTGCTCGACTCGGGCCTGCCCGGCATCTCCGGCCTGGTCGTGGATTGCCTGCGGGCACCGCGCAAGATCTCGGAGGCGGTGGAAGCGGCCTTGGGCGCCACCGCTGAAGCCGTGCTCGTCGACACGCGCGCCGCGGCGCTCGCCGCGCTGGAGCATCTCTCCGCCTCGGGCGCCGGCCGCGTGCTGCTCCTGCCGCGCGACGGCATGCGCTCGCGTGAGGGCGCGGTGGGCGGCGAACGCCTGCTCGACCGCATCGAAGTGCGCGCCGAGCGCGAAGTGCTCACGGCGCTGCTGGGCCACGTGCGCCTGGTCAAGGACCGTGAGGCGCTGCGCCAGTGCGCGCTGGATGGCGTCACGGTGTGGGTGACGCCGCAGGGCGATCTGCTCGACGAGCGCGGAGTGCTGCGCGGTGGACGTGTGGGCGGCGAGGGCGGTCTGGTCACGCGGCGCGCCGAGTGCGAGACGCTGGGCGAAGAGGCTGCGGCCCTGCGCCAGCAGCTCGAAGCCGATGGCCTTTCGCGGCGCGAGCAGGGCGCGGGCCTGGAGCGGCACGCTTCGGCCACGGAAGCGGCCGAACAGGAACTGCGCCGGCTGGAGGGCGAGCGTGCGCGCGTCGCCGAGCGCCAGCAGCAGAGTGCGGCGCGGCAGCTCGAACTGCAGCGCGAGCAGACGCTTGTCGAGAAGGATCTGTCGCGGCTGGCCGAGGAACTCGCGCGAGAGGCCAGTGCGCGCGACCGGGCCGCAGCCTCCGAGCGTGAACTGGAAGCCCTGGTGACGGCCGATCGCGACGGCGAGCAGGCCGGCGAGGCGCAGCGCGCAACGCTGGAGACGGCTCTGGAGGCCCGCCGCGCTGCCGCCGCCGAGGCACGCCTGCAGCTCTCGGCGCTGACTGAACGGCGCGAGGCGCTGGACACCGAGACGCGGCAGGTGGCCCGCGCCATCGAGGAGCGGCGCGCTGAACTCAGCGTGGCTCAGCGCGAAGTGGACGAGCAGCGCCGGCTGGCCGAGGCGCTACGCGGCGAGCTGGCCAGCCTGGACGAGAGCGAGACGCGGCTCGTGGAGGAGCGCGAGGTCACGGCCGGGCGGCTCGAGGCGGCGCGGGCTGCGGCGGCCGAGGCCGTACAATCAGCAAGCGGCGCACAGCAGGATGTCGTGGGCTGCGAAACGGCGCTGGAGCAGGCCGCCGGCCGGCATCAGGAAGAGCAGCTCAAGCTGCGCGAGTGCGAGCTGCACCGGCAGGCGCTGCGCGAAAAGGTCCAGGAGGAGTTGTCCATCGACCTGGCGGCCGAGGCCGAGTCTGCAGCCGCGAGCGGGGAGTCCGATGCCCCGCCCGACTGGACCGCGGTCGAGGCCGAGATCGAGGAACTGCGCGACCGCATGTCGCGCATGGGCAATGTGAACCTCGAGGCGGTGGATGAACTGGTGCAGGTCGAGGAGCGCTTCTCCTTCCTCGCCAGCCAGCGCGACGATCTGCTCTCAGCCAAGTCCTCGCTGCTGGAGACCATCGCCAAGGTGGACGGCGAGTCGCGCGAGCGCTTTTTGGCCAGTTTCGTCGAGATCCGCGAGCACTTCCGGCAGATCTTCCGCAAACTCTTCCGCGGCGGCAAAGCCGACATCGTGCTGGCCGAGGGCCAGGACGTGCTCGAAGCGGGCATTGAGATCATCGCGGCGCCGCCCGGCAAGGATGCGCGCTCGATCACGCTGCTGTCCGGCGGCGAGCGCACGCTCACGGCGGTGGGCCTGCTCTTCGCGCTCTTCCGCGCCAAGCCCAGCCCGGTCTGCATGCTCGACGAAGTCGATGCCGCCCTCGACGAAACGAACATCGATCGCTTCTGCACTGTGCTGGAGGACTTCCTCGGCGGCAGCCAGTTCGTGGTGGTGACGCACGCGCGGCGCACGATGTCCTACGCGGGCACGCTCTACGGCATCACCATGCAGGAGCACGGCGTGAGCCGCGCGCTGAGCCTCACGCTGGGCGAGTACGAGGCCGAGCGCGGCGTGCGTTCGCCAGGTGCCACGGCCGAGTCCAATGCTGAGGCCGAGGCTCCGGCCGGCCAAGCGGCGCCCAAGGCCGTCCGGCCGCGCGCGGCTGTGGCGGCGGCGGCTGACCTCGCGGCGGGCGGCCGGGCCGCGCTTGTCCGCGAGGCGGATGTCGAGCGGGAGAGCCAGGTCGGCGAGTCCGGCTGAGGTCTCTCGTGCGCGCTGGCGTCGTCTCCACGTCTGCGTGCGTTACGTGGCGCCGCCGGCTGCGTCTTGCCGGCTGCGCGGCGCAGCGACCCGTGCGGGGCGCGCCAGCGAGAAAGGGCGGACCAGAAGGAGACTCTGGGGAAAAGGGGAAGAAGGGGAGAAGAGTTTTATGCCTGATGAGGGCAACCTTCTGGCCCGCAACACTGGTCGCTACGATAACACTGCTCTCCGGCTTGGCAACTGGGAGGGGCAAAAACTTCAGCGCAGAGGTGACCCGCGGCGACTATGAAACCCGTGCGCAACGAAGGTCGCGGCCTGCACCAAGGTCTCGGGCGACGGCCTTCTGCGCCCCGTGCGCCCGCTTCTGCGCGGCCCTCGCCGGCGTTCGTGCGTTGATCGGAGGCCTGTGGCTCCCCGCAGCGCCCTGAGGAACTGGTTCGAGTTCGTGCTGGCCTCGGCCGTCCTCGGGGCGGCCCGAAATTTGCCGGAAGCCTGGGTGTTGGGCAGCGTGCGTGCACTGGCGCGCGTGGGCCAGCGCTGCGCCGTAACGCGCCGGCGTGAAGCCTGCCGCCGGGTGAGTCTTTCGCTCGGGCTGCCGCCTGAAAGTTTGCGTGTGCGGCAGATCGTGGCGGGTGCCTTTGAGACGCTGGCGCTCAATGCCGTGGAGGCGGAACTCGTGGATCGCGGGCTCGCGCGAGGCCAGCCCTTCGAGCGCTACTTCACCGTGGAGGGGCGCGAACATCTCGACGCCGCACGCGCCAGCGGCTCCGGTGTCTTCGTGTGCAGCGCGCACTTCGGCGGCTGGGAACTCCTGCCCGCCGCGCTCGCGCAACTCGGCCTGCCGGTGTGGGTCGTGGCGCGGCCCCTCGACAACCCGCGTCTCGGCGAAGTTCTTTCCGAGCGCCGGCTGCGCACGGCGCGCGGCATCCTGCCCAAGGATGGCGGCGGCCTGAAACTCGCACGCGCTCTGCGCGCCGGCGAGGGAGTCGGTCTGCTGCTCGATCAGAACGCGGGCCAGCACGGTCTGATCCTCGACTTCCTCGGTGCGCCCTCCAGTCACCACAAGGTGGTGGGTGTCCTGACGCGTCGCTTCGGGGCGCTGGCCCTGCCCGTCTATTTTGTGCGCGAGCCGGGCCGGCTGCACTTTCGCGTGCTCTTCGAGCCGGCCGTGCGCTCCGACCCAAGCCTGGACGAAGAGGCGGCCGTGACCGACGTCACGCAGCGGCTTTCCCACTCGCTGGCGGCGCAGGTGCGAAAGCACCCCGAGCAATGGCTCTGGCTGCATGATCGCTGGCGGCACGCCGAGCACATTCGTGCCTTGGAGGCTGCGCGAGGTACAAACGGGGCCTGAGACCCGGCACGGCATGGACTATCCACCGCTCGACTTCAGCAAGCTCAAGACCACCCAGGTGGCGCGCGCCAGCCACCGCGTGGACACGTCCATGTTTGCGCGGCCCCTCGAGCCGGCGGCTGACGCGCCGGACGTGCTCGATACGCTGCCCGATGTGCTCGGCGCGCGCACGCTGCGCCGCCTCGCTGAACGTCTGGTTCAAGCCCGCGCTCAGAAGCGCGTTGTGCTGCTGGGCTTCGGCGGGCACGTGGTCAAGACCGGCCTCTCGCCGCTGCTGGTCGACCTCATGGAGCGCGGCTTCATCACGGCGCTGGCCACCAACGGCTCGGGCGCCATTCACGACTACGAGATCGCGGCCGTCGGACACTCCTCGGAAGACGTCGGCGCGGGCCTCGAGGACGGCAGTTGGGGCATGGCCGGCGAGACGGCGCAGGCCATCAATGGCGCGGCCAAGCAAGCGGCGAGTGCTGGCCGCGGCCTGGGAGAAACGCTCGGAGCGCAGATCCTGAATCAGTCGCTGCCGAATGCGGGCGCGAGCCTGCTCGCCACCGCGGCGCGGCTCAAGCTGCCCGCCACAGTGCACGTGGCGATTGGCACCGACACCGTGCACATGCATGCCGATGCAGATGGCGCGGCCATCGGCCAGGCCTCGCTGGCCGACTTCCGCAAGCTCGCGGCGGTCGTGGCGCAACTCTCGGGCGGCGTCTACCTCAATGTTGGCTCGGCCGTCGTGCTGCCGGAGGTCTTCGTCAAGGCGCTCAACGTGGCGCGCAATCTCGGTCACTCCGTCGACGGTTTCGCCACGGCCAATCTCGACATGCTGCGGCACTACCGGCCCAAGGTGAATGTGCTGGACCGCCCGCGCGGCGAGGCCCTCGAACTCACCGGGCATCACGAGCTCAATGTGCCGCTCTTGCGCTGGGCAGTGCTGCGCCTGGCCGCTCAGGGCGCCGCCTCGGCCAAGCAGCCGCTGCGCAAGTCCGGGCGAAAGGGGCCACGATGACCCCGGGCCTGGCGCGTTGGCTGCGACCCGAGCGTCCGCCTCGGCTGCTCATCGTGGGCGACCTCATCGTCGACCGCTACCAGCACGGCACCACGGAGCGCGTCTCGCCGGAGGCGCCCATCGTCGTGCTGGCGGCCACGCGCGAAGAGCACCTGCTTGGCGGCTGCGGCAACGTGGCCGCCAACCTCGCGGCTCTCGGCGCCACGGTGCGCTGCGTGGCCGTGGTGGGCGAGGACGAAGCCGCCGGGCGTGCGCGTGAGCTGCTCACCAAAGCCGGCCTTTCGCCTGACGATCTCATCACGGACGGCTCGCGCCCGACCATTCGCAAGACCCGCGTCGTCGCGCAGAGCCAGCAGCTCCTGCGCATCGACGAGGAGCGCGTGGGCGCGCTCGCGCCCGCCGTGGAGCAGGCCGTGTTGGCCCGGCTGGAAACCCTCCTGCCGCAGGTGGACATCGTGGTCGTCTCCGACTACGGCAAGGGCACGCTCACCGATGCCGTGCTGCGCCGCCTGTGCGGCCAAAAGCAGGGCCCGCGCGTGCTGGTCGACCCCAAGGGGCGCGACTACACGCGCTACAAGGGCGCCTATCTGCTCACGCCCAACCGCGGCGAAGCGGAAGTGGCCACCGGCATTGCGCTCGACAGCCAGGAGGGCATCCGCAAGGCGGCGCTGGCCCTGTGCCGACTCGCCGACCTGCAGGCCGCCGTCATCACGCTGGGCGCGCGCGGCATGTACTGCGCTCTCGCCGATGGCAGCCGCGAGTGGTCCATTCCCACCATGGCGCGCTCGGTCTACGACGTGACCGGCGCGGGGGACACGGTCATCGCCACCTTGGCCTTTGCGCTAGCCGCCGGCGCGGATCTGGAAGAGGCCATGCGCCTCGCTACGGCCGCGGCCGGGCTGGTCGTGCAGCGCTTCGGCGTCGCAGCGGTGACACCCGACGAGATCGAGCGGGCGCTCGACGAGTCCGGCTCGGGCGGCGCCAAGCTCCTGCGCCGGCGCGAGCTGCTCGAGCGCGTGGCGCGTGAGCGCCGCGCGGGCCGCCGCATCGTCTTCACCAACGGCTGCTTCGACATCCTGCACGTCGGACACTTGCAGTACTTGCAGGAGGCGCGCTCGCACGGCGACTTGCTCGTCGTGGCGGTCAATGACGACGCCTCAGTGCGTCGCCAGGGCAAGGGCCCCGATCGCCCGGTGAACAACGAAGCCGACCGTGCTGCTCTGCTCGCCGGCTTGGAATGCGTGTCGCTCGTGACGATCTTCGGCGAGGACACGCCGCTGGAACTCATCCAGGCGCTCTCGCCTGACGTGCTCGTCAAGGGCGCCGACTGGGCGGCCAAGGGCGTGGTCGGTCAGCAGTGGGTGGAGAGTCACGGCGGGCGCGTCGTGCTTGCGTCACTGCGTGCGGGCTACTCCACCACGAGCACGCTGGCGCGCGTGCGCGCCTCCGCCGAGTGAGCCTGCCGGCGCCTGAGCGGCTGCTCGTGCGGCTGCCCAACCCGCTGGGCGACACGATCATGTGTACGCCCGCGCTGCGCGCGCTGCGGCGCCACTGGCCGGCTGCGCGCATCACCGCAGCCGGCACGCTGGCCGGCACGCAGGTGCTCTCCGGGCTGGCCAGCGTGGATGAACTCCTGCCGCTGCCCTCGCGCCGCAGCGCCGGTTCACTCAGCCTGCTGGCGACGGCGCGCGAACTGCGCGCCCGCCGCTTCGATCTGGCCATCCTCTGCACCAACTCCTTCTCCTCGGCGCTCGCCGTCGCTCTCGCAGGCGTGCCACGGCGCGTTGGTTACGCCGGCGGCGGCCGCGGGCCGCTGCTCACGCTGCGCTGCCACGCCGCCTCCGAGCGTGGCCGGCATCGTCGGCCCGAACCCATGCCGGAGTTCTACGGGCGGCTGCTCGACGCCCTCGCTGTTCCGCGCGACGGACATCGCACGGAACTCGCCGTGCCGGCCGCCGACGCCGCGCGCGCAACGGCCTGGCTCGCGGCTCAGGGCCTGCCACCCGAGGCAGGACTCGTCGGCCTGCACGGCGGCGCGGCCTTCGGTCCGAGCAAGCTCTGGTATCCCGAACGCTGGGCGGCCGTGGCCGATGCGCTCCATCAGCGCCACGGTCTGCGGGCCTTGCTCTTCGGCGGCCCCGGCGAAGCCTCGCTCACAGCGGCCATCGCCGCTGCCAGCAAGAGTCCGGTCATCGATGCCGCCCGGCCGGAGGTGGACGTGCCACTGCTCAAGGCGCTCGTCGCGCGGCTGCGCCTGCTGGTCTGCACTGACGCCGGGCCGCGCCATCTCGCACCGCCCTTCGATGTGCCGGTGGTCACGCTGCTCGGGCCCACCGATCCGCGGCACAGCAACACGAATCTGCACGGCACGCTCGTGCTGCGCTCGGGCGTGGCCTGTAGTCCCTGCCAGCTCAAGGAGTGCCCGCTGCCCGAGCCCGAGCACCACGCCTGCATGCGACGCCTTGAGGTCGCCGAAGTGCTCGCTGCTTGTGAGCGTCAGCTCGCGAGCTGACAAGCCTGTACGGGCTCCGCTCTGCGGCGACCCGGAGCGTGCTTCGCCGGGCTGTCCTCGCTCTCGCCCTAGCATTACTCCTGCGGTCGTACGAACTCGGTGGCGATCCGCTGCGGAGGCCCGGCTACGCACCTCCGGTTGTCGCCGCGGCGCTGCGCCCGATCAGCAGCCCAGCTCCTCTGCCGTCTTTGGCAGAGCACTCCGCGACAGCCAACTGCCTTCCCACAACTGCGTCGGTGGTGCGACGCGGCGGGGGGGGGGGTGGCGCCGGGTGCGAGCCCACCACACGGCCCCAGCGGCCGGGGCGGCGCGGGGGCTGAGAGGGACCCCCCCGCCCCCCCTTGCGGGCGGCTTCGCCGGCGTGGGGGTGGGGTCGGCGCGCCCCCGCCGCGCCCCCGCCGCGGGCGCACTGAGCGTCCAGCGCACACCGACGTGATCTCTCCCTAGCGGCCACCGGCGCGGCGATGGCAAAGTGGTGGGCTTTCCCGCCTGCGGAGACCGGCCATGGTCACGTTCCTTGCCAGACTGATCCTGTGCACCTGCTTGGCGCCGGGGCTCGTCGTCGCGCAGTCGGGAGGCGAAGCGCGCATCTCCGTGCCGCACGAGCACTACACGCTGGGCAACGGGCTGCACGTGATCCTGGCGCCCGACCGCACCTTGCCGCGGGTGGAGGTGAATCTCTGGTATCGGGTGGGGAGCAAGGACGAGGCGCCGGGGCGCTCGGGCTTCGCGCATCTCTTCGAGCACCTCATGTTCATGGGCACCGAGCGTGTGCCGAATGCCGAGTTCGACGAGATCATGGAGAGCGGCGGCGGCGCGAACAACGCGACGACGAGTTCGGACCGCACGAACTACTTCGATTGGGGTCCGGCGAACCTGCTCGAGACGCTGCTGTGGCTCGAGGCCGATCGGCTGGAGTCGCTGGACGAGGCCATGACGCAGGAGAAGCTCGATGCGCAGCGCGAGATCGTGCGCAACGAGCGCCGCGAGAACGGCGAGAACAGCCCCTACGGCGTCGCCGACCTGCTGGTCTCCGAGCTGATGTATCCGCCCGGTCATCCCTACCAGATCAGCACGATCGGCAAGCACGAGGACCTGCAGGCCGCCACGGTGAAGGACGTGACGGATTTCTTCCAGCGCTACTACGTGCCGAACAACGCCAGCCTGGCGATCGTGGGCGACTTCGATCCCGCGCAGGCCAAGTTGCTGATTGAGCGGCTCTTCGCGGACCTGCCGCCTGGCCCGGAGCCACCCGTGGTGCGTGCCGATCCAGTGCGCCTCGACGGCGAGCGGCGCACGACGCTGCAGGACAAGGTGCAGTTTCCGCGGCTGGGCTTCGTGTGGCATAGCCCGGCCGTCATGAAGCCGGGTGACGCGGAGATGGACCTCTTGGCCGACCTGCTCGGCGGGGGACGCAGCAGCCGTCTTTATCAGCGGCTCGTCGTGCAGGACCAGAGCGCGGTGGATGTGGCGGCGTATCAGGCTTCGAGCCTGCTGGGCAGCCTCTTTTACTTGGAGATCTACGCGGCTCCGGACGCCGATCTCGGCGCCGTCGAGGCGGCCGTGGACGAGGAACTCGCGCGGCTGCGCGCGGAGGGGCCGCTGCCGGAGGAACTGCAGCGCGCGGTGGCCGGCCTGGAAAGCGGCGCGGTGGCGCGGCTTGAATCGCTGCATGCGCGCGCCGATGCGCTCAACTCCTACTTGCTGCACTTCGGCACGCCGGACGGATTTGAGCGCGACCTTGATCGCTATCGGCAGGCCACGGTGCCTGGCGTGCAGGCCTGGGCACGCAGTGTGCTCGATGCGGAGCGGCGTCTCGTGATGACGGTGCTGCCCGAGAGCAACGAGCAGCCGCTCAGCGGCCGCGGTCAGCGGCCACTGGGCGCCGCGGCTGGCGCCGGAGTGGGCGCGGGAGCGGCCCCGCCAGACTTCGTGCCGCCGGTGCCGCAGAGTTACGGCTACGCCTCCGGCCTGCAGGTCTGGCATCTGGAGCGCAGCGGGCTGCCACTGGTCAGCATCACGCTGGCCTTGCCCGGCGGCCGGCTCGCCGAGCAGGCTGGGCAGGAGGGCTTGGCCACTCTGACCGCCGCGATGATGGAAGAGGGCGCGGGCACGCGCGATGCGCTGGCCTTCAGTCAGGCGCTGGAGCAGTTGGGCGCCAGCTTCTCGGTGACGGCGGGTGCGCGCCAGACGCTCGTCTCGCTCTCGGTGCTGAAGCGCAACCTGCCGCAGGCCGTCGAGTTGTTCCACGATGCGGTGGCGCGGCCGCGCTTCGAGGCCGTGGACTTCGAACGCGCCCGGCGCCTGCAAGTGGAGGGCCTGCGCCAGGAACTGGACGACCCGGGGCGCGTGGCGGCTCTCGTCGGCAATGCGATCTACTGGGGCGCTGAGCATCCTTACGGCCGGCCGCCGGCCGGCACGCCGGAGAGCGTTGCCACGCTCGAACTGGCGCACGTGCGGGCCTTCCATGCCGGGCTGGCGCGGCCGCAGGGCGCGTTGCTGGTGCTAGCCGGCGATCTCAGCGAAGCAGAGTCGGCCAAGCTCACCGTCCTGCTCGATCGGGGCTGGCCGAAGGGCGCGCCTCTGAGCATGCCGTCCGCTCTGCCGGCGCCGGATCCGCGCGGCCCGCGGCTGGTGCTCATCGATCGTCCCGGAGCGCCGCAGACCGTGGTGCGTTTCATCATGCCCGGCCACTCCAGCACGGATGCGTTGCGTCTGCCCGCCGACGCCTTCAACACGCTCCTGGGCGGCAGCTTCACCAGCCGCCTCAATCAGAATCTGCGCGAGAACAAGCAATACACCTACGGCGCCAACTGCCGCTTCCTGCGTCAGCCCGATCAAGGCATCTTCATCGCGGGGGCGCATGTGCTCACGGCTGTGACCGGCGCCGCGCTGTCCGAGTTCGCGCGAGAGTTCGAGCGGCTGCGCGGCACGGAAGGACCGCCAGATATCGATGCGGCCGAGGCCGCCGGCGCAGCCACGACCGTGCTCAGCCGCATCGTGGCGGGCTACGAGAGCCTAGGCTCCACCGTGGGTACTTGGCTCGAGCTGCGTGAACGCGGCGCGGCGCCGGGGGATGCGGCCAAGGATGTGGCGGCTCTGCGCAGCATCGATGCAGGCCGGCTCAACGCGCTGGCGCCCGGCCTGCTGCCCGTGGACCGCGCGCTGCTCGTGCTGGTTGGCGACGCCCAAGCTGTGCTGCCGCAGCTTGAGGGTTTGGAACTGCCGGCCGTGCAGCTCGTCGATGAGCGCGGCCGCCCGGTGGAGCCGGCCCGCTGAAACCGATCGTCGAACTGCGCACGCACCCCAGCCCGCACCCCTTCGTGCGGCGCGGACTCGTCGTGGATCCGCCGCGGCTGCCCAATGGCACGGTCGTGACCGTGCGCGTGCAGGGCGGCGCGGTGCTGGGCGATGCCTTCTTCAATGGTCACAGCGACATCGCCATCCGGCGGCTAACCGATGGCGAGCGCGCCTTCGACAAGGAGTGGCTGGCCGAGGCGCTGGGGCGCGCGGTTTCGCTGCGCAAAGCCATCCCGCGTCTGGACGAGACCACCGACGCCTGGCGCGTGGTGCATGCCGAGGGCGACGGCCTCTCGGGCCTCATCGCCGACCGCTACGGCGAGGTGCTCGTGCTGGAACTGCACAGCGCCGGCTGGCTGCCGCACGTACGGGACTTGCTGGCCAGCTTGCACGCAGCCCTGGGCACCAAGCACCACCGCGTCTCCATGGGCGCGCGTTCGGCGCGCCTGGAGGGCGTCGATCCCTTCGAGGAGAGCAGCGAGGGCTGCCCCTCCGCGCTCAAGCTGCGCGAGCACGGGGCGCGCTTCCAGGTGGACTTCTCCCTGGGCCACAAGACCGGCTTCTTCTGCGACCAGCGCGAGAACCGGCGCGAAGTCGCCGCCTGGGCGCGCGGCGAAATGCTGGACCTGTGCTGCTACACCGGCGGCTTCACGGTGAGCGCGGCCGTGCATGGCCAGGTCGAGGGCCTCACGGCCGTGGACCTGGACGAAGAGGCCCTGCAAGTGGCGCGCACGAACCTGAACTTGAATCAGACGCGCGCGACACTCGTGCATGCCGATGCCTTCGACTGGCTGCGCCAAGTGAGCGGCGCCGGCCGGCGCTTCGACACCGTCGTACTTGACCCGCCCAAGTTCATTCCGACCTGGCGCGAGAACGAGACCGGCCGCGGCAAGTATCACGACCTCAACCGGCTGGCTCTCTCGGTGGTGAAGCCCGGCGGCCTCTTGATGACCTCATCCTGTTCGGGGCTCTTGCCCGGCTGGGAGTTCCGCGAGCTGGTCACCACCGCCGCGCGCAAGGAGAAGCGCCAAGTTCGCCTCTTGCGCACGACCGGGGCTGGGCCTGACCATCCGGTCTTGCTGGAATGTCCCGAAACGGAGTACCTCAAGTGCCTCTGGATGAACGTGTGGTGAGCCGCGGCCCGGTGATCGTCGTGCATGGCGGCGCTGGTTCGCTGCCCTGCGAGGAGGACCGCCAGCAGTATCTGCAAGGCGTGGCGGGCGCGCTGGCCGCCGGCTGCACGGGGCTCGCCGAGAGCGCCGAGGCGGCCGTGCTCGCCGCAGTCTCGCACATGGAGGCGCACACGATCATGAATGCCGGGCGCGGCTCGGTGCTGGACGAGGAAGGCCAGGTGCGCCTCGATGCCGGCTTCATGGAGGGCGCACGCCGGCGTTACGGCGCGGTGACCGGCCTGCGTAACTGCCTCTTCGCGGCGCGCGTCGCCGCGCGGCTCGCCGAGGAAGGCGACTACGGTCGCTTCGTGGCGCCGCCGGGCAGCGACCGACTCGCGGCCAGTTTCGGCCTGCCGGTCTGCGACCCGGCTGAACTCATCACCGAGCGCGCACTGCGTCTGTGGCGCGAGCGCAAGGCGGCCGAGGAGGCGCAGGGCGCGGCCGAGTCCGGACGCGCGCCGGCGGCCGCCGCGAAGCGTGGGCCATACCTCGACACCGTGGGCGCGGTGGCACTCGATGCCCAAGGGCGGCTGGCGGCGGCGGTCTCCACTGGCGGCATGAGCCTCAAGCGCATCGGGCGCGTCGGCGATTCGCCCATCGCGGGGGCCGGCTTCTGGGCCGACGACCGCAGCGGCGCCTGCGTCACGACGGGCGTTGGCGAAGTATTGCTGCGCCAGGGCACGGCCCGGCGTACGGTGCAGCTCCTGGCCAGCGGCCTTACGCCGGCCGGGGCGGCTGCCGCCGCGCTGGCCGAGCTCTCCGACTATCCCGGCGATGACCGCGGCGATTCCGGCCTGATCTTGCTGGGCGCCGATGGTCAGCTCGTGCTCGCTCACAGCAGCCAGGAGATGTCGGGCGGCTATCAGCGCCCGGGGCAAGAGCCGCGCATCGGGCATCTCTGGCGCACACGGTGAGGCGCACACCGTGACGCTGCCGGCGGCGACGCGCGCGCAAGTGGAGAGCCTGGCAGCGCTGCATCGCGCGGCCGAGCGGCGCCAGGCCGGCCTTTGCCTGCTCGAGGGCGCGCTCCTACTGCGCGAGGCGCTCGCGGCCGGGCATGTGCCGCAGCTCGTGGCCGTCGCGCCGGAAGTTGCCGAGCAGGAAGCAGAACTGCTCGAGCATGCGCAACGCGCCGGAGCCGCCGTCGTGCTGCTCGGTCAGAAGGGCGTGGCGCGGCTCTCGGACCGCGAACAAGCGCCCGGCCTCGTAGCGGCGCTGCCGCTGCCTCCGGCTTGGGATGGCAAGGTGGAGAGCGGCGGCGCGGTGCTCGTGCCGGCGCTCTGCGGTCTGCAGGATCCGGGCAATGTGGGCACGCTCTTGCGTTCCGCGGCGGCCTTCGGCGCGCGCGGCGCACTCGTGGCGCCGGGCGGGGCGGATCCCTTTGGCCCGAAGGCCCTGCGCGCCTCGGCGGGCACTGCGTTGCGCCTGCCCCTGCGCACCGAACCGGTCGAGGCGCTCTTGGACTATGCCGCGCGCTCGGGCCTCGTGGCGACCGGAGCGGTGTCACCGCGCCACGCCGCGGCCGGCTACGCCGAGGCCCTGCCGCCGCGCTGCCTGCTCGTGCTGGGCCACGAGACGCGCGGCCTGCCCGAGCTGCCGGGCCTGTTGCCGGTGGCCGTGCCGCAAACCTCCGCGGTGGACAGCCTCAACGTGGCCATGGCGGGCTCGGTGCTCATGGCCGGCTGGTACCGCACGTGCCGCGAGCAGCTTCCGCCGCCGCGCCTGGTGGCCGCCGCCGTCGTGCTGCACGCCGGGCGCGTGCTCGTGCAGACGCGGCCCGCTGGCAAGAGCTGGGCCGGTACCTGGGAGTTTCCCGGCGGCAAACTCGAAGCCGGCGAGGAGCCGGGCCGCTGCGCCGAGCGCGAGTGCCGCGAGGAACTCGGCCTGAGTGTGCGCGCCGGCGAAGTCCTCGAAGTCGTGGACTGGGACTATCTCGACCGGCGCGTGCGCGTGCACTTCGTGCTCTGCACGCTCGCGACGCCTGCTGCCGCCGCGCTGCCGGCGCTCGAGCCGCGCGAGGGACAAGAGGCGCGCTGGATCGGCGCCGGGGAACTCTCCGAGCGCGCTTTTTTGCCCGCCAGTGCGCCGGTGCTGCAGCGCCTCGCAGCGCGGCTCAGCCGTCCGTGAGCTGCAGCAGGAGTCCGTCCACGACCTGGCCTTCGCCGACGTAGACCTCTTGCGCCGACTTCTTGGCGTGCACCAGCGCCACGAAGGGATGCACGGGCTGGCCGCCGACCGTGGTGGGGTTCACCGTGATCGTGTAGCTGCCGGAGGTGAGATTGTTGAAGCTGAAGAAGCCGTCCTTGTCGGTGGTGCCGGCATCCATGTAGGGGGTGTTGCTCTGCAATGAGGTGATCTGCACCTTGCAGAAGGGCAGCGGGCCGCCTGGCACATCCAGCGCCCGGCCGGCGATGACAGCGCCCGCGGACAGCGTCACGCGCAGGGGCTGGTTGCCGCCCTCGTCGTCGTCACGAATCGAAATGTCATTGAGCACCTGCGAGGCGCTCTCGGAGTGCGATGTGGCGATCTGGTAAATGCCAGGCGTGATGCGCGAGAAGCTGAACTCGCCGGCTTTGTTCGTGAGCACGTGACGCTCGCGTTCGTCGCTCGGCGAGATGGCCTTGAAGATCTGGCTGAGGCCGTTGTCCTGGAAGTTGTTCTCGTTGAGCGCAACCTTGGCACCGGCGGCCGGCAGGCCGCGCGCGGTCAGGACGACACCCGAAATCGACCCGCCTCGGCTCATCACGATCTGCACTTCGGGCGAGACGTCGTTGCGGATGATCGTGAAGGGTTCGCTGCGCGCATCAGCCAGGTCGTCGGCGCGGGCCTCGAGCAGGTAGTCGCCCGGGTCGAGGTTGTCGAAGACGAAGCGCCCGTCGGGCGCCACGAGTTCGCGCGAGTTGTTCAGCGAATGCGGCTGCGAACCCGGACGTGAGCGCATGAGGTGCAGCGAGAAGCTCTCCACCGGCTTGCCGTCGCGCGTGATCACGCTGCCCACGACCGCGCCGCGCGCCTCCATCACGATCTGCAGTGAGCCAGCGCTGATGTGCACGTTCTGGCGCGTGACGTCGGAAAAGCCGTGCTTGGTGGCGCGCACCTGGTACTTGGCGTCGCCGATGCCGTCGAGCAGGAAGTAGCCCGAGGCGTCACTGATGGCCAGGGAGTGTCCTTGAGCCGACTTGGTCTGGGCATTGGCTTCGATGCGCACGCTGCCCAGGCCCACGCCGTCGGCGTCGATCACACGCCCCTGGAGTGCGGAACCGTAGGCGAGCTGGAAATCCACTTGCTCGTCGCGGGCCACGACATCAAAGCCGGGACTCCGCGTGTGCGTCTGAGTCTCGTGGTCGTCGGCCGAGGCGCGCAGGCGCAGGCTCGTGAGCGAGACATGCGTGAAAGCGTAGCGGCCGGCCGAGTCGGTGAAGGTCACCTTCCAGGGCTTCTGCTCTTCCGGCAGTTGGAAGGCCATGTCGTACGGGTAGAAAAGTTCGAGGCGCGCGCCCGCCAGGGGACCGCCGTTGTCGCCTGTCACCGTGCCGGTGATCACAGTGCCGGGTTGCATGACCAGCACCACGCCGCTGGCCGAGACCGTGCTGCGCACGCGCACCGGCGGAGCCTCGCTGCGCGCAAAGTTGTCGTGCTCGGCCACGACGATGTAGTGGTCACCTTCCGGAACCGAGCAGAGCTTGAAGTTGCCGGCAGCGTCACTTTCGCCGCGGGCGTCCACGGCCTGGCGCGAACCGGGGAAGGCGCCCGTGATGAGCGCGCTGCCGAGATAGACATTGAGCACGGCGCCGGCCACCGGCTGGCCGGCCAGATCCACCACGCGGCCTTCGATGCAGCCGGTGGGCTGGCCCAGGGAGGCCACGACCTTCCCCGGCTCGGCGGGCCGCACATTGACCGCCGCGACCGGGATGCGCTCCTCTGCACGGGGGGGCGGCGCGGCGCCCTCGAAGACAGGGACTTCAGGATCGAAGGGCTCGGCCACGCTGACCTCGACGGGCCGGTCCTCGGCCTCCACCTCGGAACTGCCCAGGAGCCAGGCCGTGGCGCCCACGACCGCCAGCAGGACCACGCCCGCTACGCCGAGGAGCAGGCCGCGCGACGAGGATTTTTGGGACTTCTTCATGCGGGTGGGCGAGAGTTCGACGAGGGACCGTGGCCGGGCTTCCCTGGCGGACCCCCGATCTTAGCGAATGGGTGCGCGGCGCCGAGAGCCTCGGGCTCCTTTCGGCCAACGCCGAGGACGCGCTGAAGGGGCAGGGTCAGCGCTCGGTCGCACCCCAGCGCGCCAGAGCCTCTTCCAGGTCCTGGGGCCGGGGTGCCCGTACGTCGAGCGGCTGGCCTGTGACAGGATGCGCCAGGGCCAGCCGTTCAGCATGGAGCAGGCACCGAGCGGCCGCGCGCGCCTGGCCGCGGCGGCCGTACTTGTCATCGCCGACGAGTGGGTGCCCGATGTGCGCGAGGTGCACGCGGATCTGATTGTGACGGCCCGTCTCGATGCGCACGCGCAGCAAGGCTGCGCGGCCGGCTGTCCCGGTGAAGGCCTGCAGCGTCTCGTAGTGGCTCAGCGCGCGCCGGCCGCGGCGGTCCACCGCGGCTGTAGCGCCGGCATCCAGGATGGGCACGTCGATCGTGGCCCGGCGCGGATTGGGCACGCCATGCACCAGCGCCAGGTACTCCTTGAGCACGCGGTGCTCGTGGAAGGCTTCCTCCAGCGCCGCGCGCTGCGCGGGGTCGAGACACAGCAGGAGTGCGCCGCTGGTCTGCTGGTCGAGGCGATGCACCGGCGCCACCTTGAGACCGTCGCGCCTCAGATCGTCGAGCAGGCAGCGCACCGCGCGGCCGGGCGGCGGCACGGTGAGCACGCCGGCCGCCTTGTCCACCACCACGAGCGTCGGATCGCGATGAAGAATCTGATACGTCGGCGGCCCGGCGCTCGGCTTTTGGGTTGGACGCGGAGGCTTCACCACGGCCGGTAGACCACGTAGAGCACGGCAGCGCACCAGATGAGAAAGGCGGCCACCGAGGGCCGGTCCGAGAGCAGGATCTCCACGGGATCATCGCTGCGCGGGGGCGGGGCCTGTCCAGGCTTACGGCGGGCCGTGCGCGTCGTGGCGGCGGCCACCCGAGAACGGTGACGCCACACGAGCCAGCCCACGAGCGGCACCGTAAAGACGAGGTTGCGCGAACCGATGTGCGCGGCCGTGTCGTCGGCCAGCGCGTAGACCGCGAAGACCGCGACGGTGGCGATGGCCAGCACGAGGATGAGCCGATCGAGCAGAGGCAGCGACCAGGGATAGAGCATCGGGCGCGCTGCTGCAGCCTCTGGGCCGAGGCGCAGGAGTTCCAGGCGCCGCTTGCCGGCTCCTAAAAAGAGGGCCAGTAAACTCGCGCAGGCCAGGAGCCACGGCGAGGGCGCGAGCTGCAGCGCGGCCGCGCCCGCGCAGGCGCGCAAGGTGAAGAAGGCGGCCAGCGCGACGAGATCGATGCCAGCGAGGCGCTTGAGCAGGAGCGTGTAGGCGGCGCCGAGGGCGACATAGGCCAGGCACCAGTCCAGCGGGCCCAGGCTGGCGAGGCCCGTGCTCACCAGCGGCTCGGCCCGGCGCTGCACAAAGCCCGCCAGCAGCAGAGCGGCACCCAGCAGCACGACCGCGAGCAGCGCAGCCGCGCGCGGACTCAGCGCGCCTCGCGCCAGCGGCCGCAGGCGGTGCGCGGAGTGCAGCCGATCCACGCGCAGATCGTGCAGGTCGTTCAGCAGATAGCCCGCCGAGGCCAGCAGGCAGAAGGCGGCCACCATCAGCCCGGAGAGGCGCAGCGAAGGCGGGTCGACGAGCCGTCCGGCGAAGACGAGCGGCGCCAGCACAACGAGATTCTTGGACCAGTGCAGCGGCCGGAGGCTCTCCAGGGCCGGCCGCAGCGGATCGACGAAGGCAGGGAGGCGGACGCTCATCGGCGGGCGCGCAGGGTACCGCGCCGCGCTCCCGCCCCGCGCCTCCTGGATTCAGCGCCGCACGAAGGGCCGCCGGTTAGCGGGCGCCGGCAGCGGCGGACTCGGCGCCCAGGCGTTGCGCCACGAGCGTGCCGTCGTGCTCACCGACTCCCGGCTCGACGAGGATCTGGTCGCCGGGACCGAAGTGGCCGGAGATGAGTTCGCGGGCCAGCAGATCCACGACGTGCTTCTGGATGGCCCGCTTGAGCGGGCGCGCCCCGTAGATCGGGTCGTAGCCCTCCTTGGCCAGGAACTCGACGGCGGCCGGGCTCAGCTCCAGGCTCAGACCGTTCTGTGCAGCCTGGCTCACCAGACGCGCCACTTGGATGCGCACGATGTCGCCGAGCGCTTCGGGGCGCAGGGCTTCGAAGGGGATCACGTCGTCGAGCCGGTTGAGAAACTCCGGGCGGAAGGCCTGGCGCACCTCCTCCATGCTGCGCAAGTTGCTGGTCATCAGCACCAAGCTCTGCGTGAAGTCCACGGTGCGGCCCTTGCCGTCGGTGAGGCGGCCGTCGTCGAGCACTTGCAGCAGCGCATGGAAGACATCCGGGTGCGCCTTCTCGACCTCGTCGAGCAAGAGCACGCAGTGCGGGCGCCGGCGCACGGCTTCGGTGAGCGCGCCGCCTTCCTCGTGGCCGACATAGCCAGGCGGGGCGCCGATCAGCCGCGCCACGCTGTGCTTCTCCATGTACTCCGACATGTCGAGGCGGATCATGGCGCGCTCGTCGTTGAACAGGAAGTCGGCCACGCTGCGGGCCAGCTCGGTCTTGCCCACGCCGGTGGGCCCGATGAACAGGAAGGCGCCGATGGGGCGCGTGGGCGAGGCCAGGCCGGTGCGCGAGCGGCGCACCGCGTCGCTCACGGCGCGGACGGCAGCGTCCTGGCCGACGAGACGGCGATGCAGCACTTGCTCCATGTTGAGCAGGCGGTCGCGCTCGGCGGCGAGCAGCCGCGTGACGGGAATGCCTGTCCAGCGCGAGACGACATGCGCGATCTGCTCGCTGTCCACGTGCTGCGGCAGCAGCGCGCCGGCTTCCTGGAGTTCTTCCAGCTTGCGGGCCCGCTCTTCGAGTTCGCGCCGTGCGGCCGGAATCTGGCCGTAGCGCATCTCGGCGACGCGCGCGAAATCACCCTGCCGCTCGGCGGTGGCCGAGTCGTGCTCCAGGCTCTGCAGGCGCTGCTTGGTGGCGCGCAGTCCGTCGAAGAGTTCCTTCTCGCGGTTCCAGCGCAGGCGCAAGGCGCCGGCGTGCTCCTGAATCTCGGCCAGCGTGGACTGCACGGCGGCGATGCGCTGCGCGTCGGGCTCTTCCTCGGACTCCAGAGCGCGCTTCTCGATCTCGAGCTGGCGTATCCGGCGTTCGAAGTTGTCGAGTTCGGGCGGCATGCTGTCGATGGCGATGCGCAGGCCGCTGGCGGCCTCGTCGAGCAGGTCGATGGCCTTGTCCGGCAGGAAGCGGTCCTGGATGTACTGCTTGCTGAGGCGCGCCGCCGAGACCAGAGCTTCATCGAGGATGCGCACGCCGTGGTGGACCTCATAGGTTTCCTTGAGGCCGCGCAAGATGGCCACCGTGTCGTCGAGCGTGGGCTCGTCCACGCGCACCGGCTGGAAGCGCCGCTCCAGCGCGGCGTCCTTCTCGATGTGCTTTCTGTACTCGGCCAGCGTCGTGGCGCCGACGCAGCGCAACTCGCCGCGGGCCAAGGCCGGCTTGAGCATGTTCGCTGCGTCCACGGCGCCCTCCGCACCGCCGGCGCCCACGAGTGTGTGCAGCTCATCGATGAAGAGGATGACCCTGCCGTCCGCCGACTCGATCTCCTTGAGCACGGCCTTGAGGCGCTCCTCGAACTCGCCGCGGTACTTGGCGCCGGCCAAGAGCCCGGCCAGATCCAGCGCGAGCAGGCGCTTGTCGGCCAGGCCCTCGGGCACGTCGCCCGAAACGATGCGCAGGGCCAGACCCTCGACGATGGCGGTCTTGCCCACGCCGGGCTCGCCGATGAGCACGGGGTTGTTCTTGGTGCGGCGCGAGAGCACTTGTACGACGCGCCGAATCTCGTCGTTGCGGCCGATGACCACGTCCAGCTTGCCGTCGCGCGCCAGCTTCGTGAGGTCGCGCGTGTACTTGTCGAGCGCCTCGAAACCGGCCTCCGGCGATTCGCTTTGCACCGACTGTCCGCCGCGCACGGTCTGCAGCGCGCCCTCGACGGCGGCGCGCGTGAGCCCGCGGTGGCCAAGCGCTGCAACGAGCGGCGCATCGCCGCGCAGGAGCGCCGCCAGCAAGAGGATCTCGACGGAGACGTGCGTATCGCCGCGTTGCTTGGCTTGACGGCCGGCCTCATCCAGCACCGCCGCGAGCGCGCTGGACATGGCCGGGGCCGCGCCCGTAGCACGCGGCAGCGACTTCAGCAGGCCTTCGAGGTCGGCCTGGATCTCCGCGCGCTGGGCGTTGACCTGACGCAGCACGGCCGCGACGTAGCCGTCCTCGGGCGCGATGAGCGCCAGCGCGAGGTGCGTCGGCGTCACCTCGGGATGGCGGCGCGTCGTGGCGGCTTCGACCGCGGCCTGCAGGGCCGCTTGGGCACGTTGAGTGAAGGCATCGGCGGGCATGGGCATCTCCGAGAACTGAACTGCACGGAAGTGCTTTGCAATCCTGATGCCAAAGTGCGGTGTGCCAGAAAACCGGGATTCGTCCGGGTTTTCGGTAGGCCGGCTGCCACCGTGGCGCATTTGTAAGCCAAAGTGGCACGATTGAAACCCCGCTCTCCGCACCCTTAGACTCGCCCCCGATGCTCATCGACCATACGCTGCCGCGTTTTGCCGAACAGACCGCGGCCAAGACCGCCACTCCGGGTGGTGGCTCTGTGGCGGCCTATCTCTCGGCCCTGGGCGCAGCCCTGGGCGCCATGGCCGCTCGCTTCACCGAGGGGCGCAAGGGCTTTGAAGCGCACACCGTGCGGCTGGCCAGCGAGATCGGCCGCCTCGACGCGCTGCGCGTGGAGTGCCTGCAGCTCGTCGACGCCGATGCGCGCTCTTACGACTTGGTCACGGCGGCCTACGGCCTGCCCAAGGAGAGCGAGGCTGAGAAGTTGGCCCGGCGCGACGCCATCCAAAAGGCGCTGGCCGAAGCCATGCAGACGCCGCTGCGCACCTGCCGCCTGGCGGTGCAGGGACTAGAAGTTCTGGTGACGCTCGCCGATCACGTGAATCCCAACCTAGCCAGTGATGTGGCCGTGGGCGCCTACGCGCTCGGTGCCGGCTTCCGCGGCGCCTGGGTGAATGTGCTCATCAATCTGAACCAGCTCAAGGACGAGGTCACGCGTCAGCGCGTGCTGGCCGAGGGCGAGGACTTGGGCGGCCGCGCGGCCGAGCTGGAGGCCACCGTCGTGGCCGCGATCGTCGACCCGCTGCGCGGCTGAGGGATGCACAACGCGCGCCTGGCGGCGCTGATGCGCGAGCGCTGGACCGCCGAGGACCTGCTCGCCGTCGAGCGCTTGCTTGGCTCGTGGGGCGCGCTGGAGTTGCCGGGGCTCGGCAATGGGCTCTACTCCGCCATCGCCCGGCCTGTGCAGGCCGGTCCGGTGCTTGCGGCTCCGACGGCGCTGCCGACCTCACCAGACGTTAGCGGCTACGCCTCCACCTGGGTGCGCGACACGGTGCAAGTGGCCCACAGCGCCTGGGAGCGCGGCGATGTCGGCGCGGCCCAGCAGACGGCGCGCGCGCTCTTGGCTTGGTTCGCACTGCAAGGCCCGCGCTTTGAAGACGGCCTTGCCGGCCGCGCGGACCTGTCCGATCCGATGCAGCGGCCGCACATTCGCTTCGATGGCCGGCATCTGCGCGAGATCGCGGGCTGGTGGCCGCACGCGCAAAACGATGCCCTGGGTTACGCCCTTTGGTTTCTGTGCCGGGCGGCGCTGGCCGGTCTGCTGCCGCTCGACGCCGGCACGGCCACCGTGCTCTGGCGCTTTCCGCGCTACTTCGCGGCGCTGCGCTACTGGGAGGACCGCGACAGCGGGCATTGGGAGGAGGCGCGAAAGTGCAGCGCCTCCAGCGTGGGCACCGTCCTGGCCGGGCTCGTGGCACTGCGCGGCTTGTCGCGCGCCAAGCCCGAACTCGTCGGCGCCGGGGCGCCCGCGGGGGAGAGGCCGCCGGACCTCGCGGCGCTCATCGAGGCGGGCCGCGCCACGCTCGACGCGCTTCTGCCTTGGGAATCAAAGCAGCCCGGCCTGGAGCGGCGCGCCGATGCGGCCCTGCTCTTCCTGATCCATCCGCTGCGCGTCGTGCGCGGCGAGCAGGTGGCCGCGATTCTGGAGCAGACACGCCGCGAACTCGAGGGCCCCTGCGGCATTCGCCGCTACGTGGGCGACTCCTACTGGATGGCCGACTACAAGCGCCTCTTCGACGAGGAGACGCGCACCAGCGGCTTCGAAGACGACGTCGGCTCGCGAGACCGCCACCTCAAGCCCGGCACGGAGGCGCAGTGGTGTCTCTTCGATCCGCTGCTTTCGGCGCTGCACGGCTGGCGCTACATAGCCACGCGCGATCCGCAGGAGTTTCTGCTGCAGCGCCGGCACTTCGAGCGCAGCTTGGGGCAGATCACCGGCGCGGACTGTCCGTGGGGCGAGGGCCTTTGTCCGGAGGCCTACTTCCTCGAAGACAGCCGCGGCCTGCCGCCCGAGAATCCTCTGGGGCTCGCGGGCCGCGCCGAGCGTTGGGTGGCCAACGACAACACGCCCCTGCTCTGGACACAGGCTTTGCTCGGGGGCGCGCTGCGAGCGATGCAAAACAGCGTGGGCTTGCCGGCCTGAAGCGGCCGCGCGGTGGCCGCGCGGTGGCCGCCTGAAAAGACTCCGTGAAGATCGGTTCAGGCCCGGAGAAGAGCCCGTCAATCCTCGATGAATCCGGCGGGTTTCGTGAAGATCTCGCTACCGCCGGCCGCCCGGGATGCGCTTTCATCGGTCGCGCCGCGCAGGGTTGCGCGCACAGCTTTCCCCACTCGGAGTCTTCACGAATGTCTCTCGCCGCACGCTTTCTGACGCTGGCCCTGGTCGTGGCTTCCGTCGGCTGCTCGCTCGACAAGCCCACCTGGATCGACGCCAAGGCCAAGTCCGACGCCGCCGCCAACTACTACCTCGAAGAGCACCACAACGGCCGGCTTTATGTCTTCGGCACCGAGGCCGCCTACAAGAACTTCCAGCTCACCAAGGAACTGCCCCTGAACTACGCGCGCATCGGCGGCGGGCCGAAGGGCGAGACGGTTTACTTCGAGGTGGAGGCCAAGGCCGACACGCTCAAGGGGCGGCTGCTGCGGGAGTACGAGCGCCGGCACGGAGTGGCGCAGAACTAGCCGCAGCCGCTCGCGCATCGAGCCGGCGCAGGTCGAGCCACTTGGCGATCGGCCCGATGATGGCGAGCGCAAAGATCGGTGGCGCCGTGAGGAGGACTCCCAACGGAGCCTCCCACGGCGTCAACGGCAAGAGCCGGATGGCGCACTCCAGGAGTGCGATCAGCACCACCACCAAGATGCGTCCGTTGCGCGTGCTCACCGTGGTGCGCGGATCGGTGAGCATGAAGAAGAGCAGCAGCAGGTACATCACGCCGGTGAGCGGTCCGACTTCGCCCCAGAAGGGCCACTCGGCGGGGTTGATCAGCGTGCGCAGGCCGGCTAGCGCGGTGAAGCACAGCGCGTAAGTCAGGCTGATATGCAGCAGTTTGGCGCGCCAAACCACGGCGACGCCCACCGGCAGCAGGATGAACCAGGCCCAGCGGTCGGCTTCGCCCCATTGGTGGCTCAGCACCGACATGGAGCCGGGTGCAAGCAAGAGCAGCGCCGTGATCGAGAAGTTCGTGGGATTCCAGAGATGGCGCTGCTTGTAGGTGAGCGCGTACTTGCTCGTGATGGCCAGCACGGCACCCAGGGCGTAAGGCCAGAGCGTGTCGCCGGCGCTCTTGGTGAGAATGGCCACGCTGTTACCGGAGATGTAGGCCGAGAGCAGCGAGGGCCACACGCCGCGCACGAAGCGCGAGAGCACGATCTCGGCCAGCACGGCGGCGCCGAGCGCCACGACGAGCCGGTCGTAGCCGCCGATGATGTCGCCCAGCAACTGGCCCACCACCAGGATGAGCGTGATGAGCGAGGAGAAGATCCAGGGCGCCGGAATGCTGCTCAGGCTGAGCCGACTCAGGCGCACGGGTGCTGTGCTGGAACTCATCTCAGCGGGGCTCCTCGAGGCGATGCCGTGTGCGCAGGGCGGGGGCGGCGACGGTCTGCTCGCGGCCCGACGGCCAGCGGATGACGGCGCGCTCCACGGCCTGCGCGGTCCCGAGCCCGAAATGAAGCTGGCGGTCGTTTTGGCTACAGAAGCCGCTGCCGCTTTCCACGACGCGTGACTGCTGCTGGCTCACGGGGGCGCCGCCCTCCGTGGCCGCCGGCTCGGTCCAACTCACGGTGATCTGCGCACCGATCGCGCCGCGATTGGAGGCGCTGCCCACGAGATCGAAGGCGATCCAGGCACGCTCCGTGGCCACGTCGTTGCGGTAGACCTGCAGCGGCCCCTTCTGGTTGGCCACGATCACGTCGAGCGCGCCGCGCCGCCAGAGATCGGCCAGGGCCACGCCGCGCCCGTCCAGCAGATCGTCGTCGAGGCCCTGGGCTTCGGCCACATCCAAGAAGCGGCCGCGGCCCTGGTTCAGCAGCAGGCGCGAGCGCTCGTAGCCCGAGAGACTGCGCGTGCCGATAGCCGCCCAGTTCTTGGCGTCCTGGAAGACATCGCCGGCCGCCATGCCCACCTTGCTCATGTCGTGCCAGTAGTCGCGCGCGCGATCGGCCGAGATGAAACCGTTGAGCACGATGAGATCCTGCCAGCCGTCATTGTTCAGGTCGCCGAACTGTGCGCCCCAGGCCCAGCCGCAGTCCGCCACCACGCCGTAGGCGTCGTTGTGAAAAACGCCGCCCTGGTCCAGCAGATTGAGGCGGAGGTTGTTGCCCTGATAGATGAAGCCCGACTTGCTGATGTTCGTGACGAAGACATCCAGGCGGCCGGAGTTGCGTGTGTCGCCCACGGCCACCGACATGCCGGACTTGCTGTCCTCGCCCAGGCCCACGCGCGCCAGCACGAAGCCGCGGCCGGCCTCGTTGAGGAAGAGTTCCTCCGGACCGTAGTCATTGGCCAGGTAGAGATCCTGCCAGCCGTCGCCGTCGAAATCGGCGGCGGCCACGGCCAATGTCCAGCGCGTGCTGTCGCAGCCCGTGCGCGCGGTGACATCCTCGAAGCGTCCCGCGCCGACGTTGCGCCAGAGCAAGTTGTGTCCGCCGTTGCGCGCGAACTCAAAGCTCTCGTGCATGATGCGCGTGGACTTGAGGTTCCACAGGTCCACTTCGTCCTGGAAGTAGCCGGCGGCGTAGAGATCGAGCTGGCCGTCGCGGTCGTAGTCGAACCAGATCGCGCTGTTGCAGTTCATCCAGCGGCGTAGCCCGGCGGCCGCGGTGACGTCGGTGAAGCGCAGCTCGCCGTCGTTGCGCAGGAGCTGGCCATAGCCGTACTTGTAGACGTAGACGTCCTCGTCACCGTCGTTGTCGAAGTCGGCCCAGGTGGAGCCCATCGAGGCGCCCTCGCCGGCGCGATTGAGTTCGGCCAGGCCGGCTGGGCCGGCGGCCTCGGAGAAACCCGCGGGGCGGCCATCGGGCAGCACGCCGAGATTGAGGTAGAGCGCGTTGCTTGTCCCGAAGGCGCTGCTCGTGGCGTAGAGGTCGGGCCAGCCGTCACCGTTGGGGTCGCAGACCGCCACCGAGGCGCCCATGGCCGCGATGTGCGGCTCGACATTCGCGATGACCGGGTCGAAGCGCGCCGGCTGATGCACAAAATCGATGCCGAGTTCGTGACTCACTTCAGTGAGCTGGAAGCCGAAGCGCTCGGTGCCGCCTGCCACCGAGGCGATGCTGCGGTTGGGCAGCCGATCGAGCCAGACGGTCAGCGCCAGCAGGCCCACGAAGACCACGCGAATGCTGCTGGTAGGAAGGAGCGGGCGGGCCATGAAGCGGCGGATTGTAGCCGAAGCCCTTGCCGCGCCGGCCTGCGCGGGGAGACTCGCATAGATGTTTCGCGTCGCTCGGCGAATCTATGAGCGCGACATGTCACGCGCGCGGAGCATCTGGCAGACTCTCGCGATGCGCATCGAGCCTATGGCCAGTGTGAGTTTTCGGCGCTTGGCCAGCGCCCGGACGTCGGCAGCTCGTGCGAGCGCTCTGGCGCTCGTCGGTGCACTGCTGTGCACCGCGTGCTCCGGACCGCCCGCCATTGCGCCGCCGGAGCCCACGCCGCCATCCGTTGCCCCGTCGCGCGCTGCTGTGGCCGGCTACGAGAAACTGGATACGTTGATGTGGGTGCAGAACGCGCTCGAGCGCGACGCACTCTGCCGGCAGGTCTTCGCGCAGGCGGCGCAACAGCTTGAGCGGGCGCTTGCCGATCCGCAGTGGAGCGCCTGTTTAGAACAGACCGGACCGGTGGCGGGTCTGCCGCCCGCGATCATCGTGGACATCGACGAGACGCTGCTCGACAACTCGGCCTACTTCGCACGGCTGGTGCTCGCCGAGTCTGGCGACGGGTCCGGCGTTGCATCCGGCGTACCGCCGGTCGCAGCCCCGCGTCCGAGTTTCACGGCCTGGTGCCGCGAGTCGGCAGCCGGCGCTCTGCCCGGAGCGCGAGAGTTTTGCGAATTCGCCGTGAGTCGCGGCGTGCAGCTCTTCTACGTGAGCAATCGCGCCGACGCTCTGGCCGCTCCCACGCGCGAGAACCTCCTGCGCCTAGGATTCCCCTGCGCCGACGTGGTGCTCGACGCGCCGCAGGCCGCGCCAGGCGTGGGACTGCTGCGCCTGCGCACGGATGTCGCCGACAAGGGCCCGCGCCGCGCTGCCATCGCGGCGACGCACCGCGTGCTGCTCGTCATCGGCGACAACGGCGGCGACTTCAGTTCGAACTTTGGCGCGCCCTCGACAGCCGCGCGCAGCGAGGCGGCGGCGCCCTACGCCGGTTGGTGGGGCACTCGCTGGATCATGCTGCCCAATCCGCTTTACGGTGACTGGGAGCCGGCACTGCTGCAGGCCTCAGGCCTTTCGCGCGAAGAGACTCTGCTGCGCAAGCGCGCGGCGCTCGATCTTGGCCCGGACCCCGCGGCCTCTGCGCCGAGTGGTGGATGACAGGGGAGTCGAACCCCTGACCTCCTGATTGCGAACCAGGCGCTCTACCAACTGAGCTAGTCACCCACGCCCTGCGGAGGGCTCCGGCGCAGACCCCGCGTGGGACCCGCGGCCGGAAGGACAATCGTAGGGAGAGCGCCGCGGAGCGTCAACGGCGGCGACGCGGCGGCGGATGTCGGGCGGGAAAGCGCGCGGCGGCCGTGCGTCAGGGCTCGGCCGCGAGGCGCTCGAGCTGGAAGACCACGCACTGGCGCAGATCCTCGCCGGCGAGAACGTGATCGCTCGCGATGAGCCGCACCGCGAAATAGGGCCGTGCCAGCACGGCCGGTGGCAGGGGCGCGCGCAGGTCGAGCTGGGCGCCGGCGGCGAGCTTGAGCTGGCCCACTTCCACGTCATCGGCCAGCACGCGTACGGTGGCGCCGTCGAGTTCGGGCCGCGGCAGGCAGCGTCCCTGCAAGCGCAGGTTGCGCGCCTCGCCGCGCTGCAAGAGCACTGAGGCATAGGGCGCCACGAGGCCGGCCTTGTCCACGCCGCCATAAACTTGGCCGGCCATATCCGCGGTCATGGCCGCGAGATCGATGAGCGGACCGATGCCCTGGCGCGCGCGCTGCTTCTCCAGGAAGTCCAGGCGCTGCGATTCGGCCAGGCCGGCGGCATCGATCGCCGCGCTCTGTGCCTCGGCCTCGGGCCAGGCCTGCAAGCTGAGCTGTGGCAGGAGATCGCGCTGGCGAATCTGTCCGTAGAGGAACTGCGCCACTTGCTCGTGCCCGACCGGGCTCCAGTGCTCGTCGGCGGTCGAAATGCGCCAGCGCAGATCCTTGTAGAAGTCCCAGGAAAGCCAAGCGACTTGCTCTGGCGGCAGCCGCGCCGCGAAGGCCTGGCCGGCCACGGCCTGATAGGCCTGCCAGTTGATGAGCAAGAGATAACGGGCGCCGGTGGCCGTGACGGCCGCAGCCAACTGCTCGATCTCATCGCCGCAGGCGGCGAGGCGCTCGCGGCTCTCGGCGTCGAGGCCCCAAGGCAGCAGGCCGCGCGCGGCGCTATCGAAGGTCCAGCGGCCGTACACGAGGCTCACCTGCACATCGCCGCGCTCGGGGTGCCGCGAGGAATGCTTCGCCAGCGAGCCGAAGCCGCGCACGCCGACCAAGTCGTCCAGGTCGTTCGGCACGATGTGGTGCACTACGAGGTCCGGCTGCAAGAGCGCGAGCTGCCGCCGCAGGAAGGCGGCCTCGGCACGGATGTCCCAGCTCAGCACGCCGAGGTGGAGCACTTCGATGGCGGGCGCCGACGCAAGGCCGCTGCGTTCGACGAGCGCGCGCTCGAGCGGCACGCCCAGGCGCTCCTCGGCCGCCACGCCATAGCCGTAGATGAAGGAGTCGCCCAAAAGCGCGACGCGCACGGTGCCGGCCGGCTTGGGCAGGGCGAAGTCGCGCTCGCGCAGTCCGAAGCGATTGCTGTGGATGGGGTGCCCGCGCTCGTCGCGGCCCTGCAGGCCGGGCTGCAGCACGCGGCCTACATCGCCGTCGGGATGGACATCGTTGATGCCCTGGCTGGCGGCCACCATTTGCGCGACGACCGCCGCGCGGTCCACGGCGTCCTGCGCTGCGGTCGCGGAGCCGGGCGGCGCTGCGGCTGGGGCGGCACCGTCGCGCGCCGGCGCCGTGTCGCGCAGTAACGTGCGCACGGTGAAGGCGCCCAGCACCAGGCACAGCGTGCCGAGGACGATGACTGCCTTGTGGCCGGCCTGCGGGCTCATGCCCGACTTTGTACCTCGCGCGCACCCCGCCGCGCGCGGGCGCGTTCGAGCGCGTCCTCCACCACGGCGTACAGCGTGGGGATCACGATGAGCGTCAGCAGCGTCGAGACGGTCAGGCCGGCGACCACGGTGATGGCCATGGGCGCGCGCAGCTCAGTGCCCTCGCCGGCGGTCATGGGCAGCCAGCCGGTGAGCGGCAAAAGGCCCAGCACGGTGGTGAGCGTGGTCATGAAGATGGGGCGCAGGCGTGTGGCGCAGGCATCGCGCACGGCCTCGTCGAGCGGCAGACCGTCGAGGCGCCGACGCCGGTTGATGGCGTCGATGAGCACGATGGCGTTGTTGACCACGATGCCGGCCAAGATGATGCCGCCGATGAAAACCACCACCGAGAGCGGAATGTCGAGCAGCCAGAGTGCGCCGACGGCGCCGACGGCCGCCAGCGGCACGGTGATGAGAATGAGCAGCGGCTGCAGCAGCGATTCGAAGATGGAGGCCATGACGACGTAGACCAGGAAGACGGCGAGCAAGAGCGCCTGGCCCATTTGCCCGAGAGCGCCCTCCATCTCACGGCCTTGGCCGCCCATTTCGATGGTGAGCGTGCCGGCCTGCTCGATGCCTTGCACGGTCTGCTCGATGGCGGCCGTGGCGTGGCCGATGTCAAAGCCCTGCAGCGAGGCCTCGACGACCGCCGCACGCTGGCCCCAGATGCGGCGCACTTCGCGCGGGCCCTCGCGCACCTGCACGCGTGTCAGCGCCGACAGGGGCCCGCCGGCCGCGCCGCTGGGATCGGCCGGCAAGTTCATGAGTTCCTCGAGCGAGGTCAACTGGGCCTTGTCCATGTGCACCAGCACGTCGAGCTTGTGTTCAGCGTCGGTGAACTGCGTGGGCACCGTGCCCTGCACCATGTTCGCCACGGTCGTGGCCACTTGGCGCGTGTCGAGGCCGTAGCGCGAGAGCAAGTCGCGGTCGAAGCTGAGCAGGACTTCCGGGCTGCCGGGCTGCACGCTGCTGCGCACGTCGCGCAGGCCGGGCAGTTCGCGCAGGCCCGCCTCCACTTGCTGCGCTGCCGCGGCGATTTCGCTCAGATCGTCGCCTTTGATTTCCACTTGCAGTGGCGCGCGCACCGTGAAGAGCGTGGGGCGCTGGAAGCGCAGGTCCCGCAGGTCGGGGCGGCCGGCCAGCAAGGCGCGCACGTCGGTCATGACAGCCTCTTCCTCGGCGGCCATGTCCTTCGCCGGGAGCAGGCCGATGGCGATGCGCGCGGTGTGTTCGCCCTCGTCGGGTTCGCTGATCTCGTCGCGCGGCACGCCGGCGGTCACGCTGAACCAAGCCACACGCGGATGCGCTGCGAGCAAGGCTTCGACCGACTCGCAGACAGCGGCCGTGCTCTCCAGCGGCGTGCCCACTGGCATGGAGAGGCGCGCCACGATCTCACCCTGATGGACTTCGGGCAGCAGTTCGCTGCCGAGTTCGTCGCCGATCCAGACCACGCCGGCAAAGAGGGCGACCGAGGCGGCCAGCACCAGCGTGCGTGCCGGACCCGAGAGCACGATGCCATGAATGAAGCGTGGGTAGTGCTGGGAGAGCGAGTCGTAGCCGGCTCCGAAGAGCTTGGTGGGCAGCCACATGATTCCGCGGAAGAGGAGGCCGAGCACCTGGAGCATGAGCAGCACGGAGCCGAAGAGGATTCCCGCCACCAGGAAGAGCAGGCGTCCGACGGCATCGATGACGATCAGGATGAGGAAGCCGAAGGGCCTGTAGAACCAGCTCCACCAGGACCGCTGCGTTCCGGCGGGCGGCGCGAGGATCGCCAGCGCCGGCCAGGGCCGGAAGAGCATCTGCCGCATTCCCTTCCCGCTCTGTGCCAGAGAAAACTCCCGGCCCTCCGTGTCGCTCCCGCGCGAGGCCAGCATGGGCACGAGGTAGAGCGAGACCAGCAGCGAGGCCAGCAGCGAGACGACGACGGTGAGCGCTTGGTCGCGGAAGATCTGCCCGGCGATGCCCTCGACGAAGACGATGGGCGCGAAGACCGCCACGGTGGTGAGCGTGGAGGCGACAACCGCGGCTGCGACCTCTTGAGTGCCGAGCACGGCGGCCTGGATTCGGCTGTGTCCGTTCTCGCGGAAGCGCGCGATCGAGTCGAGCACGACGATGGCGTTGTCCACCAGCATGCCGATGCCGAGGGCCAGGCCGCCCAGCGACATGACGTTGAGTGTCGTGCCGGAGAGGTGCAGCGGCGTGAAACTCACCACGACCGAGATGGGGATCGAGACCGCGATGATGAGCGTGGCCGTGAGGTTGCGCAGGAAGAGGTAGAGCACGATGACCGAGAGCACGGCGCCCATCAGGGCCGAATCGGAAACCTCGTGGATGGCGCTCTCGATGAAGCGCGACTGGTCCGACAAGAGATGCACGGTCACGTCGGAGGGCAGTTGCGCGGCCAGAAAGGCGGTGGAGGCCGCGTGCGTGCGCAGATCGGCCTGGAGCTGGTCGAACTCGGTGGCCAGTTCGGTGTCGAGCGCAATCTCCGCTGCGCTGCGCGTGTCGGCCGGCGCTGCGCCGCTCGAACTGGCCTCCGCCTCGGCGCGGCCCGACGGTCCGCCGCCCTCGCCTCCGCGAGCCATGGCCAGGCGCGCGGCCTGCACCCGCTCCATCGCGGCGAGGCGCAGCGGGTCGGCGGCGACCTTGGCGCGAAACTCCGCCAGCGCCTCCTCCGGATCGGCCTGCTCGCCGCTGCGCAGACGCGCCACCCAGGCCTGCTGCTCGGGTGTGCCCAGCGCCGCGTCGCGCACGCGCTCGGCCAGCTCGACGATGTTGGCGTCGGCCTCCTTGAAGATCTGCAGCTCGACGCTCTCCTCGCCGCCAATGCGGGTGATGACGTCGCGCTCCTTCGTGGCGCGCCGCACCTCGGCCACGTCGGCCAGGCGCACAACCGAATCGCCCTGGCGCATCAGGATCGTGCGGCTGATTTCTTCAGGCGTGCGGTACTCGTTGAGAATGCGCACCAAGTACTCGGTGTCGCCCTCCAGCACGGTGCCGCTGGCGAGATTCACGTTCTCGGCAGCGAGCCGGGCGGCGATCTCAGCCGACGCCAGGCCGAAGGTGGCCAGTTTGTCGGCCTGTAGGCGCACCTGGATTTCGTCCTCCTGGCCGCCGCGCACGCGCACGGCCGCCACGCCCTCGATGGTGGAGAGCGCCGTGGAGAGGCGGTCCTCGGCCAGCGTGCGCAGCGCGACAAGGTCGCGCCCGCCGGTGAGCCCGAAGGCCATGATCGGGTCGAGGGTCGGATCGAAACGCAGAATGATCGGCGTGCCGACCTCGAGCGGCAGATTCGTGCGATCCAGTCGCTCGCGGATGTCCTGGATCGCATAGGTGAGCTGCGTACCCCAGGTGAACTCCAGCGTGACGTCGGCGAACTCAGCGCGCGAAACGCTGGAGATGCTCTCCAGGCGCGCCAGCACGGAGAGCGATTCGTGCAGGCGCTTGGTGACGCGCTCTTCGACGTCCTCCGGCGCCGCACCGGGATACTCGGCGCGTACCGTCACGGTGGGGTAGCTGATATCGGGCAGCAGGCTCATCGAGAGCTGCCCGAGCGACTTCCAGCCGAAGGCCAGCATGGTCACGAAGACCATCGCCACCGCGACCGGCCGCGACGTGATGAAGCCGAAGACGCCCGCGAGGGGCCGTTCGGCCTCGCTCAAAAGGCCCCTTCCACCACCTGCACCGGCGCGCCGTCTTTCAGGTTCTCCTGACCGACGACGATCACGCGCAGGTCCAGCGGCAGGGCGACGCCGTCGAGATCGGAGAGCACCTCCAGCGCGGTGGGGGTGCTGGCGCCGGCCCGGAAGGCCAGCTTGCGCGCGGTGCCGTCGCCATTCACGGTGAAGAGCACCGGCTGGTCATCCTCGTAGAGCACGGCGCGCTTGCTGACCAGCGTGGCCTGTTCGCGCGCCGAGGTGATGATGTGCGCTTCGGCGAAAAGGCCGGGCACCAAGCCCGGCGCGGGCACGAGGTCGACCACCACGTGCACGGTGCCGGTGGCCTCGTCGAGCACGGGGTTCACCGAGCGCACGGTGCCCGTGAAGCGCTGACTGCTGTCGGTGACCGAACGCACTTCCACCGGCTGGCCGCGCTGCAGCCGCGCGAGCGCGTCCTGCGGCACGCGCAGATTGAGCACCAGATCGGCCGTGTCCACCAGCCGCAGCAAGCGCTGGCCGCTGTTCACGAGCTCGCCGACGTTCAGGCTGCGCTCGGCCACGATGCCGTCGATGGGCGAGCGAATGTGCGTGTGCTCGAGGTCGTCGCGCACGCGCTGCTCCTCGATCTGGGCCTTGCGCACGGCGATCTGGCCCAGTTCCAGCGCGATGTCCGCGCTGCGCTCGGTGAAGCGCGCCAGATCCAGATCATCGCTGGCGTTCTCGGCGGTCACGCGCGCGTTCTCCACTTCTTGGCGGTTCACCAGGTCGCCCAGGCCCTGCAGGCGCGCCAGATCGGCGGCGGCCTTCTGCGCCTCGCGCTCGGCGCGCGTCACGCGCCGGCGGTCCTCTTCGAGCGTGAGTTGATTGCGCTCCACGGTGCGGCGCGTTTCGTCGAGCACGGCCGCCGCGGTCTGCGCCATGAGCTGCAAGTCCTGATCAAAGAGCGTGACCAGGAGCTGGCCCTTGCTCACCGGATCACCTGCTTCCACCAAGACCTGCGTGGCGGCCAGATTGCCGAGCTTGGAGTGCAGCGCGACGGTGGTGCGCGAGGCGACCTTGGCCGAGACCACGATCTCGTCGCGCACCGGGCCGACGCTCAAGCCCTCGACGACAACCTTGGTCTGGCGCACCGTCTCGCGCTTGGCCGGAGCGCTGCCGGACTCGGCGGTGTCGGAGCTCGCTTCGGCGCCTTGGTCTTCGGAGCCCGCCGACACGGAGCAGGCCGGCGCGCAGAGCAGCAGCAGGGCGAGAAGGTGGCGGCGTGACGGACGCATGAAGGGTCGGTCCGAACGAGGCGGTGGAGCCGCGCAGGATAAGGATCCCCGGTCAGGATCTGCGCGTCCCGGTATGGTACGCCACCCTTATGCCACGCCAGGGTGCGCCGACATGATGAGCATCCAGCAGGCGCGCGCCTGCGTGCTGGAACTGGCCGCCGACGCGCTCCCTGCCGAGCGCGTGCCGGTGCGGGCTGCGGCCGGGCGCGTGCTGGCCAAGCCGGTGCTCTCCGACTCCGATCTGCCGCCCTTCGATCGCGTGATGATGGACGGCTTTGCGGTGCGCGCTGCCGAGACTGCGGGCGCGGCAGCCCATGCGCCCGTAGCTCTGCGCGTGGCGGGCGAAGTCGCCGCGGGCGCCGACGGGCTCAGCGTGCTGCCGGCCGCTGCGGCGCTGGAAATCATGACCGGCGCTCCTCTGCCGCCCGGTGCCGATGCGGTCGTGCCCGTGGAGTGGACCCGTCGCGAGGGCGAGCGCGTGCTGATCGAGCGCCCGGTGCGCGCGGGCCAGCACATCGCGCCGCGCGGCGAAGACCTGCACAGCGGTCAGGCGGTGGCGGCGGCGGGAGACTGCGTCACGAGTCTCTCGCTCTCCTTGCTCATTGCAGCCGGCGTGGCCGAGCTGAGTGTCGTGCGCCGGCCGCGCTGCGCGGTGCTGAGCAGTGGCGATGAGCTGGTGCCGCCGGGCGCCCCGCTGCGCCGCGGCCAGATTCGCGAGAGCAATGGCCCCGCGCTGGCGGCGCTGCTGCGCGAGGCCGGCGCGCAGGTAGCCGATCTGGGCGTTGCGCGCGACACACGCGCCGCCCTGCGCGCCAAGCTCGAAGAGGCCGGTGACGCTGACGTGGTCGTCATGACCGGCGGCTCTTCGGTCGGCAAGTACGACCTCGCGGCCGAGGTCGTCGAGCAGCTCGGCGGCCAGCGGCACTTCGATCGGATCGCCGTGAAGCCCGGCAAACCCACGCTCTGCTTCACGCGCGGGGCGCAGCTCATCTTTTGTTTGCCGGGCAATCCGGTGGCTGCGCTCATGACCGGCCGCGTGCTGGTTTGCGCGGCGCTCGCGGCGCGCGGCGGGCAGCGCCCCGCGCTGTGGAGCCAGGAAGAGTGGCCGCTGCTCGCAGCGGTGCGGCGCGTGGCCGAGCGCGATCTCATGCTGCCCTTGCGCCGTACGCACGAGGGTCTGGCTTTCGCCGGCTGGCATGGCTCGGGCGATCTGGCCAGTCTCGCGCGAGCGGATGGCTTTGGTTTCGTGGCGCGGGGTGCCGGCGAGGCGCCGGCCGGCACGCGCGCGGCTTGGTTCGGCCTGCCGGGAGCACCAGCGTGGTGACCAAGGGGCGGGTCGTGATGAATGGGGGCGCCGTCGTGGTGAGCGCGGGCAGAGCGTGGCTGCTCGGCGCGCTGGGCTGCGCGGCCTGGCTCGCGGCTTTTCCGCCGCTTTCGCTTTGGCCGCTGGCGCTCCTCGCCCCGTGGCCGCTGGCACTGCTCGCCATGGAGGCGCCCAACCTGCGAGCCGCTTTTCGCCGGCTTCTGCTGTGCGGACTGGTGGTCTTCTGCTTTGGCAGCGCCTGGCTCGCCGAGACCAGCCCCGTCAACCTCGTGCTCGTCGCGGCCTTGCAGTCGCTCTTCGTCGGGATCTTCGGTGTGCTGGCGCGCCGGATCTTGCCGGGGCGCTCCGCGATGCCGCTCTTGCCCGTGCTCTGGGTCGCGCACGAAATGCTGCGTCTGAACTGGCCGCTCACCGGCTATCCCTGGCAGATCTTGGGGCAAGCCCTGGCCGAGAGTCCGGTGGCCGTGCAAGCGGCCGACCTGGGTGGCGTGCTGCTTTTGTCTTTTCTCGCAGCGAGCGGGTCGGCCCTGGCCCTTTCGCTGCAGCGCGGAGAGCGCCGCGCGGCGGCCGGGGCGGCGGGCCTGCTGCTCGCGGCCACGCTCTACGGTTTGCTGCGGCCGGCCTGGCTCGAGACGCCCCGGCCCGGGCCGCGTCTCGCGGCGGTGCAGCCCGGCATTGAGCAGCGGCTCAAGATGCAGCCGAGCAGCGCGGAGGAGCGCTACCGCACGGGCATCACGCTGAGTCTGCAGGCGCTGCGTGCTGGTCCGCCGGTGGACTTGCTCGTCTGGCCCGAAACCATGTGGCCCTATCCGCTCGGCGAGGGAGCGCCCGAAGATCGCTGGTACGGCGAGTTGGGTCCGCGCGACTTCGCGGAACTCGAGCAGCGCACGCTCGCGCCCTTGCGCCGCACCGGCGAGGCGGGCGAGCGCGCCTCGGCGCTGTTGCTCGGCGCGCTCTATCACCGCCTCGAGACGACCGGGCGCGTCGCTGAGTCCGGGCGCCCCGCTGAGCCCGGGCGGCTGCTACGCTCGAACAGCGCGGTGCTCTACGACGCCGCGGGTCAGCGGCTCGGGCACTACGACAAGCACATCCTCGTGCCGGCCGGAGAGTCGGTGCCCTTTGGCGGCTGGCTGCCGGCCGCGGCGCAGCGGCAGGTGGCCGACTGGATTCTGAGCGTGGCCGGTTTTGTGGCCGATCTTGAGCCGGGGCCCGGGCCCGAGGTCATGGAGTGGGGCGGCTGGCGCTTCGGCGTCACCATTTGCTTCGAGAACACCTATGGGGACTTCAACCGCCGTCAGGTGCGCGACGGGGCGCAGTTCCTGGTGAACCTGTCCAACGAGGCCTGGTTTGGGACATCGACCGAGTTCGATCACATGGAGTTGCACTCCATCCTGCGGGCCGTGGAGAGCCGCCGTGCGCTGTTCCGGGCGACCAACTCCGGCATCTCGTGCCTCGTGCTCCCCGATGGCCGTCGGCCAGAGGGGGCTGCGCGGCTGGAGGTGGGTGGACAGGACCGAGGCGTGGCCGGCACGCTCGTGGCCGAGGTGCCCCTCTACGAGCAGCGCACGCTCTACGTGCTCATCGGCGATGCCCTGGGCTGGCTCTGCCTGGGCTGGGCCGGCTTGCTCCTGCTCCTCGGCCTGCGCAGCCCGCGCCGCCCGACCCCACGCGGCCCATAACTCCGGCGCCGCCCGGCCACGCGCGGCCCGTTTGCTTGACACCCTGTACCCCCTTCCCTACCCTCCCGCGTTCCGCTTCACGGTTTGCTTGCTGCAGGCCGCGACCCGAAAGCGGAGTTTCCCGGAGCCACCGCGAGTCACTGCATGAGCAGCATTGGCAAGATCTTCGTCGTTGTGAACTTGGTCCTTGCTCTGCTCGTGCTCGGCGCCGCCGGGGCGCTCCTGCAGAAGTCGGAGACCACCCAGGCTGACCTCAAGGCCAAGACCGAGGCTCTGGCCACGGCCGAGACGCAGCTGACCGAGGCCACCGCGCAGTTCGCGGAGCGCGAGCGTCAGCTCAATTCCGAGAAGCTGCGCCTGCAGGAGGACAAGGACGACCTCGAGGTCGCCAAGACGAACGCCGAGCGCAACGTGGCGCGCGCCGAGGAGAGCAACCAGCAGCTCCGCGACGACGTGACCAAGATCAACAGCAAGCTGGACGCGCTGGAGTCCAGCTACGCCAGCGCGTTGCAGCGCACCGAGGAGCTGAACGATCAAAATGGGCAGCTCCGCGGCGAAGCCGTCGCGGCCAAGGAGGCGCAGCGCCAGGCCGAGATGGCGCGGCGCGATGCAGCGGACGAACTCGCGTCGCTGCGTCGGCAGATCGACGATGTGAATGGCCAGCTCGCTGCCGTGCAGGAGGAGGCCGCGACGAACGCGCGCCTGCTCGAGGTGGCCAAGGCCACGTCCGGCTTCGATCCGACCGCCGTGCTGGCCATGCCGCGTATCGAGGCCAGCCTCGCCGAAGTGGATCTCGCTTACGGCTTCGTGATCCTCGACAAGGGCGCCAGCCATCAGGTGCAGCGTGGCTTCACGTTTGATGTGCATCGCGCCGGCACCTTCTTGGGCCGCGTGCGCGTCGATGAGGTCTATCCGGGCCATTCCACGGCGCGCATCGAGTTGGCTGCTCCGAACACGCTCATGCAGCGCTTCGACAAGGCCTCGACCTACCTGAACTGACCGACCCGGCTCGCTCGAACCCGCCCCGAACCCCGCCCAACCGATACCCGCCCGACCGAACTGAGGAGTCCCCGTGGCCCGCGCCAAGCCGATCGCCGTTCGCAAGCCGCGCTCACGTGACGCTGAAGCCTCCACGGAGCTTGAGGTGGAGGAGGCCGCTCCCGCTGAGGAGCAGGTGGCCAAGCCGCCGATGGGCCTCGAAAACGCCTTGGTCCTGGTGACATTCGTGGCGTTGGCCGTCGCTTTCGTGCTGATCGAGCTGCGCAGCAAGGCCGCCCACGGCGGCGGCCTCATCTTCTAAACCGGCGCGCGCCCCGGCCCGCCCAGCGCCGGCCGCACTTCGATCCCGCGCCCCGGTTCCGCGCGCCGGTTTCGTGCGCCGGTTTCGCGCGCCCTCAGGTCATCCGGACCGACCACCATGTGTGTCGAGTTTGGCCTGCCGTCCACTGTGACAGCGACGTTGTCCATGGCCGAATTCCGCATGGGATTCGGATTCCTCGCGGCCTTAGGCCCGGGCCTCGCGTGGCCTCTTCGGCAACTCGCGTGGTGACTGCGGCTGGCCGGAGGGCGGGCGGCCGCGAATCGCGGAAGCAGCGAGGTTTCCGACGGTCGGCCAGTCGCCGAGGACAACAACGTTGTCACAGTTGACGGGTGGGCGGACTCGCAGTTGTGAGGGTGATTTGCGCCGGGGACGGGGTGGTTCGTTTGAACCAGTGCGGAGCATGAATCGAAAGCAGCCGGGGGAATCCGCTTCGAACAGCCCCGGTCGGCTGCTCCACTCGCTGGGGAAGCAGGCTTCGGCCCGCGCGCGGTCATGGCGGCCGTGTGGGGCAAGCATTCCGAAGCTGCGTTCCTACCGCGGGAGGCGGTCCGACGATGAAGGCATTTGAGTGGATGATCGGCAAGTTCTCGATCGACATGGGCATCGACCTGGGCACAGCAAACACCCTGGTTTGCATTCCCAACGAGGGCATCGTGCTGAACGAGCCCTCGGTCGTGGCTGTGCGCAAAGGCACCAACGAGGTGCTGCTCGACGGTGACGCCGTCGGCCTCGCCGCGAAGGAAATGCTCGGCAAGACGCCCGGCAACATCCAGGCCATCCGCCCGCTGAAGAACGGCGTGATCGCCGACTTCGAAATCACCGAGAAGATGCTGCGCTACTTCATTCGCAAGGTGCACAACCGCACCTTCATGGTGCGGCCGCGCGTGGTCATTGCCATTCCGTCGGGCATCACTGCGGTGGAGCGCCGCGCCGTGATCAACTCGGCCGAGCGCGCCGGCGCGCGCAAGGTCTATCTCGTGGCCGAGCCCATGGCGGCCGGCATCGGCGCGGGCCTGCCGGTGGCCGACCCGCTCGCCAGCCTCATCGTGGACATCGGCGGCGGCACCACAGAAGTGGCCGTCATGTCGCTCTTCGGTTTGGTGCACTGCGAGTCCATTCGCATCGCCGGCGATGAGATGGACGAGGCGATCGTCAACTACATGCGCCGCACCTACAACCTGCTCATCGGCGATCAAACCGCGGAGCGCATCAAGATGGCGCTCGGCTCGGCCGCTCCGCTCGAGAAGGAACTCGAGATGGAGGTCGCGGGCCGCGACATGATGATCGGCCTGCCGCGTCGCACTGTCATCACGAGCACCGAGATCCGTGGCGCGTTGCAAGAGCCGGTCATGGCGATTGTGTCGGCCATTCGCGCGACGCTCGAGCACACGCCGCCGGAACTCGCCGCTGACCTCGTGCACCAGGGCATCGTCATGGCCGGCGGCGGCTCGCTGCTGCGCGGCATCGACAAAGTCATCGAGCAGGAAGTGCAGCTCCCGGTGCGCGTCGCCACCGATCCGCTGGCCTGCGTGGCGCGTGGCACGGGCGAGTTCCTCAACCAGCTCGACGTGTACAGCCGCGTGCTGGAGTCCGGCGAAGAGGCGGCCTGATCGGCAGCTAGGCGGCGTCCGTGGGATCGACACGAGGACCGGCGCGAAGCTGGTTCGGCGTGCTGTTCCTCGCTGGCTGCGGAGCTTCGCTCTTCGGCGTAGGCCCAGTGCGCACTCTGGAGGAGTGGCTCGCTCCTGCCGTGGTGCCACTGGACCTGCCGCTGGCCAAGCTCCTGCCATCGGCTGACGGCGGTGATGGGCAGAGCGCGGCGCGCGCGGACTATCTCGCTGTACTGGGGAAGCCCGCCGCCGAAGCCTTTGCGGCCTGGGGTCGCGATCTGCTGGGTTCGCCGGCGGCCGCGAGCCCCGGCCGGCAGGCGCTCCTCGTACCGGTGCTGGCCAGCCGCCCGGACCGGCATGAACTCGTCGTGGCCTTGCCGCCGACCGGCGCGCGCCTCGGCGCCGCGGTGGCGCATCGCGGCGTGCTGCTGGGCTTTCTCAGTGAAATCAACGCAGCCGCGTCGTGGGGCCGGGCCTCGTCGTTGGGCGGGGCTGCGTCGGGGGGGGCTGAACGGCGCGGCGTCGTCGCGCTGCTGGGACATCGTTCGGCGCGCACGGTGGCCGCGGAGTGGCGACCGGATCCCGAGGCGCGCGCGGTGCAGGTGCTGCTCAGCCCGGGCGGCCGCACGCAGGGCTTTGCTCTGCGCGCGGAAGGTGCCTCGAGCAGCGTGCCCCCGCCGCCCGGTCAGCTCGTTTGGACGCGCGATGTCTCGGCCCTAGGCGACCGCCTGCCGGCCGGTCTGTATCTGGGCCGCCTGCACGCGCTGGAGCGCGAGCGTCCGGGCGGTGCGCCGCAGCGCGGGCCGGTGGAGCTGCGCGTACTGCCCATCGTGGACCCGCACACAGTCGATCATGTGAGCCTCGAAGTGGAGGACGGCTCCGCGCTGCCGGTGCGTGGCGTGAGCGCGAGCCTCATCGCCACGAGCGGCTCGCAGCACCGCGCGCGCGTGGACGTCGGCTCGCGCCAGGGCGTGCGCGTTGGTGACTTCGTCGCGCAAGATGGCCTGTACCTCGGCCGCATTGTCGTCGTGGCGCCGACCAGCGCCGTGCTGGACCGCGCGCTGCCGCCCAGTCCGCTGCTCGTGATGAGTCCGCAGGGCGATCTGGTTTCGTGCCGCGACGAGCCCTCGAGCTGGCCGGCGGGCTGGACGCCGCTGCGCGGCGATCTCGTCGCCACCGGGCACCTGACCCTCGGCGGCCTCATCCTCGGCACGATCCGCGAGCCGGACAGCAGCCGTCTGTTGGTGACCCGGCCCGAGCCGGACCCGCGCCGCCCCGTGCTCGTGGCGGGCGCGCCATGAAACTCTTCGTACTGGCCCTGCTTTGGACTCAGTTGCATGCCGTGGCGCGGGCTTGGGCCGAGGCCGTGGGCTGGCCGGCGGCGCTCGTGCCCGATCCCTTCGCGCTGCTGGTGGCCGGTGCGGCGCTGGGCGGTGCGGGCCGCGCGGCGGGCGGCCGCAGCGCTTCGGCCTGGGGCCTGGATCGCGGTGCCGAGCGCAACGCACTGTTGCTAGCCGCGCTGTCGCTGGGCCTGGGCCGCGCGCTGGTCCTCGCCGAACCGGCCGGTGGCCAGGTGCTCTGCGCGGCGCTGGCGGTCCTGCTCATCGGCGGCCAGCGCAGCAGTTTCGATCGGCGCAGCGCCGCGGGCTGGGCTCTGGCTGCGCTGCTCGTGGCCCTGTGCTGGTGGGCGGGCGGCGCACTTCTGGCTTGGCTCTCCGGCGCGCCCGTGAGCGGCGGCCCCGCCCTGGCCTGCGGCGCCGCGCTGGCCTGGCCGTGGCTGGGCCTGCGCGCGCGCTGGCTCCGTCTGCGCGGGATCCCCGCATGAGACAGCGCCGCGTCACGGTCATCTTCTTCGCGCTCATGCTGGGCTTGCTCGCGGTGCAGGTGCGCCTGCTGGACTTGCAGCTCCTCAACTCCGACCTCTGGGAGCGCGAGTCGCTGCGCAGCACGATGTCCTTCCGCTCACTGCCCTTTGAGCGAGGCTGGATTCTCGACCGGCACGGCGAGCCGCTGGCCACGACCGAGGAAGTGCGTGACGTTCACTACCGGGCGCGCGGCTGGCGCCGCGGCGCGGTGGCGGGACGCGTGGCGGGCCTGCTGCGCCTGCTTGACGGTGCGCGGCGGTCGGTGCCGCAGGCCGTGGCGCAGGCACCGAGTTGGCTGGCGGAGCTCGGCAGCCTGCGGGCGGCGGAAATCGACGCGATCCGTCCCGGCCAGCGCGAGCGCGATGCACGCACTTACCTCGCCTGGCTCTTCGGCGAAGACTTGCTGGAGGCCTGGGAAATCTTTGGTACGTCGGGCCTGACGCCGCGTCTCGACGAGCTGCCGGGCTGGAGCGCGGCGCTGGCCGCTGCGCAGCAGACCGCCGCCGAGGAGCAGGCGGCCCTGGCCGACTTGGCGCGCGTGACCGGCCAGAGCCTGGGCGAGCTTCTGGAGGCCATGGACACTGCGCAAAGGCGCGCCGATGCACGCGTCACCGCGGCCTGCGCCCACGAAGAGGCGCCCGCCGATCCCTTCGCACGAGAGCGCGAGCTGCGCGCGCAGTTCGAGAACGATCCGGTGCGCATCCTGCCGCAAGTGAGTGCCGATGCACGCACGCTCGTGGCCGTGCGAGCGCGCGAACTGCCCGGCTTCGAAGTGGCGACCGATCTGCGCCGCAGCTATCCCGAGACCAGCGCGGACGTGGCCGTAACGCTGCTGGGGCGCATGGGGCGGCCGCAGACCACCGACCTGGCCGCCACCGAGGCCGACCGCGTGCGGCTGGCGGAGCTCGCCAGCGTCGCGGACTTGAGCGCCGAGGAACTCTACGAGTACGAGCTGCTGCGCATCCGCGTGCGCGAGATCAGCTACGACTCGGAGGATGAGCGCGGGCTCTTCGGGCTGGAGGCTGCGCTCGAGCCAATGCTGCGCGGCAAGCGCGGCTGGATCGCCTCGGCGGGCGAACTGCGCGCCGCCGAGGACGAGGTGGAAGGCGTGCCCGCGCAGCGTGGCCGCAATGTGCGCCTCACGCTAGACCTGGAGTTGCAGCGCGCCTGCGAGGAGGCGCTCGATGGCCAAGGCCGGCCTGGTGCCGGCGGTCTGGCGGCGAGCTGGCCGGGCTCGATCGTGCTGCTCGATCCGCGCACCGGGCAAGTTCTGGCGCTGGCGACCTCGCCGCGCCCGAGCCGCGACGAGCTCGCCGAGCGCTACGCCGAACTCCTGGCCGCGCCTGGCGGTCCGCTCTTTGAGCGCAGCCTGGGCGCCGGCATCTCGCGCAACCTGCCGCCGCCGGGCTCTACCTTCAAGCCGCTGGCGGCTCTCGCTGCGCTGCAAGCCGGCGTCCTTCTGCCGGGTGACCGGCTGAATTGCAGCGGGCGCCTGACCGTGGGCAATCAGAGCCTGGGCTGCCTGGGCACGCACGGCGAGATCTCGCTGCGCGACGCGCTGGCGCGCTCCTGCAACTTGTACTTCTATCGCGTGGCCGACCGCGTCGGCGGCGATCCGCTGCTTGAGGTGGCCAAGCGCTTCGGCTACGGCCGCCCCACGCACCTGCTCGAAGGCAACGAGCAACTCCTCGCGCGCGGCTTGCCGCCGGGCCCCGGCCTGCGCGAGTGGTGGGTGGCGCTGGAGTCGGGGCCGCTGGCGCGCAGTGAGGCCATGCGCCTGGCCATCGGGCAGGCCCCGCTCGACGACGTGACGCCGCTGCAAGTCGCGGTGGCCTTCGCCGCGCTGGGCACGGGCTGGATCTGTCCGCCCTCGCTCATCGGTGAGGTCGAAGGCGCGGGCCCGCTGCCGCCGCGCACGCCCGTCGCGCTCGGCTACGAGCGCACGCATCTCGAGGCCGTGCGCGAGGGGCTCGAGGCCGTGGTGGACTCGCCCAACGGCACGGCCTTCGAACTGCACGATCTCTTGCGTGGCAGCGCCGCGCGCGACCTGGCGCGTCAGGTGGCCGGCAAGACCGGCACGCCGGAGGTGGCCAGCAAGCCGGACCACTCTTGGTTTGCAGGCTATTTGCCGCGCGAGGCACCCACGCTGGCCTTCGCCGTTTTCCTCGAGCACACCGGAGAGCATGGCGGCACGGCCTGCGTGCCGGTGCTGGCGCGCCTGCTCAAGAGCCCGGCCGTGCAGGCCTGGCTGAGTGAGGGCCGCACGCCATGAAGAGCAACTCTCCCTGGCGCGGTCTGGACTGGGCCGTGCTCGCGCCGACGATCGCGCTCTTGCTCGTGGGCCAGGCCTTCATCTGGAGCACGACGGCGCAGAGCAGCACACCGCTGGCCGGGCGCCAGGCGCTGTTCATTCTGGCCGGAACGCTGGGGGGACTGCTGCTGGTGCGTCTCGGCGTGCGCGCCTTGGCGGGCCTGGCTTGGCTGCTCTACAGCGCGGGCCTGCTGCTGCTCATCGCCATGCCGGCGCTGGCCGACGGCGGCACCGCCGGCACCGACAGTTGGATCAGCCTGGGCGGCGGCTTCAAATTGCAGCCTAGCGAGTTCATGAAGCTCGCGCTCGTGCTGGCGCTGGCGCGGCACTTGCAGCATCGCGGCGTGACCAACACTTGGAGCAGCTACGTGCTGCCCTTCGTCGCCACCGTCGTGCCCTGGTTCTTCGTCATGCGCCAGCCCGATCTGGGCAGCTCGCTCGTGCTGTTGCCCGTGCTGCTGGCCATGATCACCGTGAGCGGCGCGCGCGGCCGGCATGTCGCGCTGGTGGCGGCCGGCGCGCTGCTGCTCGTGCCGGCGGCCTACTTCGTGCCCGGCGTGCTGCACGACTACCAGAAGCAGCGCGTGGAGGCCTTCATGCGGCCCATTCCCTCGCTCGTGGAGGACGCGCTTGAACTGCGCCAAGCACGCCAGCACGAGGAAGCGCGCGCGCTGGAGGCCGAGCTGAGTCAGCTCAAGCGCGGCACCGGGCGCCAGCAATTCTACTCGGTGGTGGCCATCGGCAGCGGCGGCCTGCTCGGCGCCGGCCTGAGCGACGGCATCCAAAATCGCGGCAACCGCCTGCCCGTGCGCCACGCCGACTTCATCTTCGCCGTGATTGGCGAGGAGTGGGGCCTGCTGGGCACGACGACGGTCGTGCTGCTCTATGCGGCACTCTTGGGCGCGATCCTGGCCGTGGCCTGGCGCACGCGCGAACCCTTCGGGCGGCTGGTCTGCGTGGGCGTGGCGGCGATCATCGGCGGCCAGGCCCTGCTGAATCTCGGCATCGCCGTGGGCCTGCTGCCTGTGACGGGCCTGCCCTTGCCGCTGGTCTCCTACGGTGGCTCGTCCGTGGTCTCCACGCTACTGGGCATTGCCTGCGTGCTCGCCATCGCGCGCCGCAGCGAGCCGGTCTTCTTCGAGGAGTGAGTCCATGAGTGATCGACCGGGCAGTGCGCAGGCCAGGCCCCATGATGAGCCGCGCCGTCGGCGCGCGAAGCGCCGCCGCACACCGGCCGGCAGCTCGCCCGGCACGCTCATGGTGGATCCGGCCGCGCCGCGGCCCGTGCTGCGCGCGATCTGCTTTGGGCCCGGGGAACTGCACGAGCAAGTGGTGCAGCGCGTGGAAGAGCTGCGGCCGCTGCTGGCGCGCTGGCCCTTCGTGTGGGTCAACGTCGATGGTCTGGGCGATGCCGCCGTGATCGAGGAACTCGGTGCCGTCTTCAAGCTGCACCGCCTGGCCCTGGAAGACGTGCTGAACACGCACCAGCGCGCCAAGCTCGAAAGCTACGGCGAGCACCACTTCCTCGTGGCCCGCATGCCGGAGCCCACGCCCACGGGGGAACTGGGCACCGAGCAGCTCAGCATCTTCTTCGGCGAGCGCTTCCTGCTCAGCTTCCAGGAGCGCCCGGGCGACTGCTTCGACCCGGTGCGCAAGCGTCTGCGCGGGGGCAAGGGGCGGCTGCGCACGGCGGGCCACGACTACCTGGCCTATGCGCTGCTCGACACGATCGTGGACGCTTACTTTCCGCTGGTGGAGGCGGCCGGTGAACGCCTCGATGCGCTGGAGGACGACATCCTGGCCGGCGGTGCGCCGCATCTGCTGGCCCGCATCCACGGCATTCGGCGCGAACTCCTGGCCGCACGCCGGGCGCTCTGGCCGCTACGCGAAGTCGTGGCCGCGCTCCAGCGCGAAGAGCAAGGGGCTACCTCCCCCGAGAATCGCATCTACCTGCGCGACCTCTACGACCACGTCGTCGAGTTGCTCGACCTGGTAGAGACGCTGCGCGAAATCGCCTCCGGGCTCATGGAGCTGCACGTCTCGGTGGTGAACAACCGCATGAACGAAGTCATCAAGTGGCTCACCATTCTCAGTGCGGTCTTCATGCCGCCCATGCTCATCGCCAGCATCTACGGCATGAACTTTCACAGCAGTGCTTCGCGCTGGAACATGCCCGAACTCGACTGGACCTGGGGCTATCCGCTGGCGCTCTTGGCCATGCTGATTAGCGCCGTGACGATGGGCCTTTGGTTCCGGCGGCGCGGCTGGGTGGGGCGCCACTGAGGCGCGGCGCCGTCGTCGAGTGCCAGCCGATTACCAGCGATGAAAGGCCGGGTGCCCTTCGCGGACAGCCACGAAGCTGCCGACGCACGTGGCGGTGACGCGGCCCTCGCACTCCAGCGTGGCCTCGATGGTGGCGCGATCCTCGCGTGAGTCAGCTACGCGCGCGCGCAGCACCACTGGCGCGTGGCTGTTGGTGGGGCGCAGCAGCTTCACGTGGAAGCTGGCCGTCACGGTGCAGGGCGGCTTGGCCGCGCCGGTCTTGCGCATGAGGTGGTGGGCAGCGCACCAGTTGCTGTGGCAGTCCAAAAGAGCGCCGACGATGCCGCCGTTGAGCATGCCGGGATAGGCCTCGTGGTGTGCGGCAGGCGTCCAGTGCGCCACGACCTCTTCGCCCTGCACAAAGCTCTTGATCTGCAAGCCCAACTCGTTCGCCGGCCCGCAGCCGAAGCAGGCGCTGGCCGGCGCGTAGCGGTCTTGCAGGCTCTGGTCGGCGGGGGCGGGGGAACTCATGGGGTCTCGGGCTCCAGCAGTTCAAGAATGATGGCGATGCCGGCGAAGTTGACGCCCTGCACTTGGTGCAGGCGCCGGATGAGGGCGACCCGGCCGTACATCGCCGCGGCGACTGAGATGGTCTGGCTCTGGGCCTCGCTGTGCAAGCGGCCTTCGCCGAGCAGCCCGTAGTCGTAGACCTCGCGCACCCAGGTCAGTTCCACGTGGCAGGCCTCGGCAAGCTGCTGCAGCGTGAGCAAGGCCTCGTGTTCGGCGGGCGTGCTCACGACGGCTCTCCGCGGGCGCCGCCGCTCACGCGCCCGGCGCCGCCAGCGCTGCCGCCGGCCGGGCCGGTGCCCTCGCGCGCCAAGGCCAGCAGCGCCTCGCGTTGCGCCGGCGTGAGCGTCTCGGGCAGGGCCAGGCGCACGACGGCGTGCAGGTCGCCGCGCCCGCCTTCACGCAGCAGCAGGCCGCGGCCACGCAGGCGCAGGCGCTGCCCGGCGCGCGTGCCGGGCGGCACGGTGAGACTCACCAGCCCGTCGGGCGTGCGCAAATCCACGCTGCAGCCGGCCACGGACTCCCACGGTGCGATGGGGAGCTGCGCCAACAGATCCTGTCCCTGGAGCGAGTAGTTCTCGTCGTCTTGCAGGCGCAGCGTGAGCAAGAGATCGCCGGGCGGTCCGCCGGCCGTGCCGGGTTCGCCCAGGGCCGCGAGGCGCAGCGTGAGGCCGTCGCGCAGCGGCTGCGGCAGCGAGAGATCGATGGTGCGGCGGTGATTGCGCAGGCCCACGCCCACGCAGTCGGGACAGACGTGCTCGCCGAGGAAGCCGCTGCCGCCGCAGCGCGCGCAGGGCGCGCTGACGGGCACTTCCAGAGAGCGCCGGCCGCCGGCCAGCGCATCGCTCAGCGGCAGCTCGAGTTCGGCGCGCAGGTCGGCGCCGCGCCGCGGTCCGCTGGCGCGGCCGGGCCGGCCGCTGCCGCCCACATCGCGCGCAAACTGCTCGCCGAACATGCTGGCAAAGAAATCAGAGAAACCGCCTCCGCCGCCAGCGCCTCCGAAGGCTTGCGCGAAGTCCTCGGCGCTGGGCCCGCGCGCGCCCGGCGCACCTCGCGCGCCGCGCGGGCCGCCGCCGGCCGCTCCGCTGCCCCAAGCCTGCCCGCCGGTGCCCGGCGGGGGCGTGAACTCCTGGCCGTGCTTCCAGTGCTCGCCGAAGCGGTCGTATTTCCTGCGCTTCTCCGCGTCGGAGAGCACCTCGTAGGCCTCCGAGAGCTGCTTGAAGCGCGTCTCGGCCTCGGTCTTGGCGGCGCCCTTGTGCCGGTCGGGATGCCAGCGCAAGGCCAGTTTGCGATAGGCCTTGCGAATGGCGTCCGGCGTGGCCGTGCGCGCCACGCCCAGCACTTGGTAGTAATCCTGGAACTGGACCAAGCCGGGAATCGTAGCGCTCGCGGCTTTCCGCTCAACGGGTCCCCCGGCGCGGCGGCGCGGGCCCCTGGCGCGGCGGCGCGGCGGCGGGGTTAGAATCCGCCCCCTTCCGAAAGCCTCCCAAGAAACCACTGCGCGCAGACCCTCCGCGGACTGCGCAGGAGCCCCCATGAGCAGCCAGTTGACCAGCCAGGCCGTCGCCGACCCGGTGAAAGAAGACCTGAACTTCAACAACATCGTGTCGAATCTGTTCGACCGCGCGGCCAAGCACCTCAAGCTGGACTCCGGACTGCTGGCGCAGATCAAGGCCTGCAACAACCTCTACAGCTTTCACTTCCCGGTGAAGGTGGACGGCAAGCTGCAGATGTTCCAGGGCTGGCGCGCCGAGCACAGCCACCACCGCAAGCCGCTCAAGGGCGGCATCCGCTACAGCTTGCACGTGGACGAGCAGGAGGTCATGGCCCTCGCCGCGCTCATGACCTACAAGTGCGCGCTGGTCAACGTGCCCTTCGGCGGCAGCAAGGGCGCGGTCAAGGTGGATCCCTATCACACACCGGTGGAAGTGCTGGAGCGCATCACGCGCCGCTACGCCTTCGAGCTGACGCACAAGGGCTTCATCGGGCCGGGCATCAACGTGCCGGCGCCCGACATGGGCACTGGTGAGCGCGAGATGGCCTGGATCGCCGACACTTACGCGGCCATTCATCACGACGATCTCAATGCCATGGCCTGCGTCACGGGCAAGCCGGTCAGCCAGGGCGGCATCTCCGGCCGGCGCGAGGCCACGGGCCGCGGCGTCTACTACGCGACGCGCGAGGCTCTGGTCGACGAGGCCGACTGCAAGCGCATGGGCCTCTCGCCCGGCGTGGCCGGCAAGCGCATTTCAGTGCAGGGCTTCGGCAACGTGGGCTACCACGCGGCGAGCATCCTGCAGCACGAGGGCAAGGCCAAGATCGTTGCCATTGGCGAGTACAACGGCACGCTCTACAACCCGGACGGCATCGACGTCGAAGCGCTGCAGAAGCATCGCGCCAAGACCGGCTACATCCAGGGCTTCGGCCACGGCTGCCGTGAGTTGCCCAAGAGCCAGGACAGCCTGGAGATCGATTGCGACGTGCTGGTGCCGGCCGCGCTCGAAAACCAGATCACCATGCAGAACGCCTCGCGCGTGAAGGCCAAGCTCATCGTCGAGGGCGCCAATGGCCCGACGACGCCGGGCGCCGATGACATCCTGATTCAGAAGAAGGTGACCATCTCGCCCGACATCTACGCCAATGCCGGCGGTGTCACGGTCTCTTACTTCGAGTGGACCAAGAACATCAGCCACATGCGCTTCGGGCGCATGGCGCAGCGCCTTGAGTCACGGCGCGAGCAGCGCAACCTTGATCTCATCGAGCAGACCTCGGGACGCAAGGTCTCCGACGAGATGCGCGCGGAGATGGGCGTGGGCGCCAGCGAGATCGACCTGGTGCGTTCAGGTCTCGAGGCCACCATGATCGACTCCTTCGCCGAAATGAAGGAAGCCATGCGCGCCGACCCGACCATCCGCGACCTGCGCACGGCGGCCTACGTCGTGGCCATCGCCAAGGTGGCGCGCAGCTACTCGGAGCTCGGCATCTTCCCGTAAGGGCTGGCGATGCGCCGTTGGCAGGCCGCGTCGGGCGTCAGTGCGTCTGCCCCGTCTCGGGCACGTGGCAGTTGGCGAGGCCCTGCTTGGCGAGGTACTGCTGGTGGTACTCCTCGGCCATCCAGAAGGGCGCTTCGGGCACGATCTCGGTGACGATCGGCCGCGCGTAGCGGCCGCTCGCGGAGAGCGCCTCCTTGGCGGCCTGCGCTAGCAGGCGCTGCTCCTCGCCGCGATAGAAGATGCCGCCGCGGTACTGCGTGCCGAAGTCCGGTCCCTGGCGGTTGAGCTGCGTGGGATCGTGGTTGGCGAAGAAGATGGCCAAGAGCTGGCTGTAGCTCACGCGGCTCGGGTCATAGATCACGCGCACGGCTTCGGCGTGCCCGGTGTTGCCGGCGCAGACTTGCTTGTACGTGGGCTCGGCGACCTTGCCGCCGGTGTAGCCCACGGCCGTCTCGAGCACGCCGGGCGTCTGGCGGAAGGTTTCCTCCACGCCCCAGAAGCAGCCCGCCGCGAAGATGGCCGTGGCGCGTGCGTGCGCCAGCTCGGGCTCGGTGGCGAGCCGCTCCTTGGGCGTAAACACGAGTGACTCCGAGTTGAGGCAGTGCCTCTGGCCGGTGGGCGGCGGGCCGTCGTCGAAGACATGGCCCAAGTGCGCATCGCAGCGCGCGCAGGTGATCTCCACGCGCAGCATGCCGTGGCTGCGGTCGGGCTTCTCGGTCACGTTCTCGGCCGCCACCGGCTGGAAGTAGCTCGGCCAGCCCGAGCCCGACTCGAACTTGTGCTCGCTGCTGAAGAGCGGCAGCCCGCAGCAGACGCAGGAATACAGGCCAGCCGCCTTGTTGTCGTTGAGCAGGCCGCAGAAGGCGCGCTCGGTGCCTTGATTGCGCGCGATGCGGAACTGCTCGGCGCTGAGCTGCGCCTGCCACTCCGCGTCGCTCTTGACGATCTTGGCCACGCTGAGTGGCTCGGTGAGCTGGCCGCGCTCATCGAGCAGGCGCACGGTGACGCTGGGGCCGGCGGGTGCTCCTCCGGCGCCCGGGGCAGAACCCGGCGCGGGCGTGGAGGCTGGGGAGGCGGATGAGTTGGTCATGATGCGGGTGCATCCCCAGGTGAGGAGGGCTAGGCCGGCAAGGCAGCCGAGCAAGCTGAGCAGGGAGGTGGACTTGAGCATGGCGAGCATCGTATCCATTCGAGAAAGTGCCCGGTGGAGCGAGCGGCGGGTGCACCCGGCGCCGGTGTCGAGTGCCGGATCGGGAGGCTGACGGACGTTCATCGACCGCGGATCGTTGGGTCGGCAGCGCGGCGCTGTACCACTCGGGGCCAGTTGCTAGGATCTGCGCATCATGATCTTGGCCGACGCCGATCTACGCAGCATTCAGGAAGCCCGAGACCTGGTGCGGCGTAGTCGCAAGGCCTGGGAAGCCTTCCGGCGTTCCGATCAGGGCAAGGTAGACCGCATTTGCGAGGCGATGGCCCGCGCGGGCTCGCAGGCCAGTGAGCGCCTGGCCCGTCTGGCGGTGGAGGAGTCGGGCTTCGGCTCGGTGGCCGGCAAGTACCAGAAGAACAAGTTCTGCACCGAGATGCTCTGGGAGAGCCTGAAGGACCTCAAGACGGTGGGCGTGGTCCATCGCGACGACGCGCGCCGCTACTACCAGGTGGCCGAGCCCTACGGCGTGGTCCTGGGCATCGTGCCGATCACGAATCCGACCAGCACGGCGATGTTCAAGATTCTCATCTCGCTGAAGGCGCGCAACAGTGTGGTCATCTCGCCGCATCCGCGCGGGATCAAGTGCATCGGCGAAGCGACGCGCCTCATGGCCGAGGCCGCGCGCTCGGCCGGCGCGCCCGACGATCTGGTGCTGTGCATGAGCCAGCCCACACTGGAAGGCACGCACGAGGCCATGCGCGCGCGGGAGACCGCGCTGATCCTGGCCACCGGCGGCCCCGACCTGGTGCGCGCCGCCTACAGCATGGGCAAGCCGGCCTACGGCGTCGGGCCCGGCAATGCGCCGGCCTTCATCGAGCGCACCGCCGACATCCGCCACGCCGTGCGGGCCATCGTCGGCAGCCAGACCTTCGACAACAGCACGATCTGCGCGAGCGAGCAGTCGGTGGTGGTGGACAAGCCCATCGAGGCGGCTGTGCGCGCGGAGTTCACGCGCAACAGCGCGCACTGGTGCACGCCGGAGGAGCGCGAGAAGCTGGCCCGCATCGTGGTGCGCGGCCGCCGCGTGAACGCCGACATCGTGGGCCTCTTCCCGCATCAGATTGCGAAAATGGCTGGTTTCAGTGTGCCGGAGAAGACCACGGTGCTGCTCACCGAGGAGACCGGCGTGGGCTGGGACCATCCGCTCTCGGTGGAAAAACTCTCGCCGATTCTCTCGGTCTACTTCGAGGACGGCTGGGAGGCGGGCTGCGAGCGCTGCATCGAAGTGCTGAACTTCGGCGGCCGCGGCCACACGCTTTCCATTCACAGCCGCGACGAGAACGTGATCTGGAGCTTCGTCATGGAGAAGCCCACGCATCGCATCCTCATCAATGCGCCCTCGGCGCAGGGCGCGGTGGGTTACGGCACGGGCCTAGTGCCCAGCATGACGCTGGGCTGCGGCGCCTTCGGCGGCAACATCACTTCGGACAACATCTCGGCGCACAACCTCGTGCTCACCAAGCACGTGGGCTACTGCTACGAAGGCTTCGTCGAGAGCTTCCCGGATTTCGCGCAGGGCCCGCCGCGCGAACTCAGCTTCAAGGCGCTGCCGGCCGCGCCGGCGCCCGGCGGCCGCGTCGCGACTCAGGCTGGTGGGCACGCGGGCGGGCAACGTCCCGGCGCGTCCACTGGCGCGGTGGGCACCAGCAGTCCGGTGGCGCGGCCCAGCGCGCCCTTGCCCAGTCACCCCGTCTATTCCGGTAATCCCACGCATCCGGCCTCGCCGTTTTACGAGCAGCCCAGCGGCGCTGGCCGTCCCGGAGTGCCGGCTGCGTTGCCCGCCGGCGCGTTGCAAGCCGGCGCGTTGCCGCCCGCCGCGCCCGCCGAGGCGCCCGGCACGAGCCGACCGCCCTACGAGGGCGGACCGATTCCCGTCCCCAAACCCATGAGGTACCGCACGTGAGCATCTGCCACGGCGCGCCTCTTCCCCAAAAGCCCGGCCTTGAAGCCGACGGAGACTGAAAGAGCATGAGCCAGATTGCACTGGGAATGATTGAGACCAAGGGCCTGGTCGGCGCCATTGAGGCGGCCGATGCGATGGTCAAGGCCGCCAAGGTGACGCTCATCGGCAAGGAGCGCATCGGCGGCGGCTACGTCACTGTGATGGTGCGCGGCGAAGTCGGTGCGGTGAAGGCCGCCACCGATGCCGGCGCTGCAGCGGCCCGCCGCGTGGGCGAGCTGGTCTCGGTGCACGTGATCCCGCGTCCGCACAGCGAGGTCGAGAGCATCCTGCCGCAGTTGACTCCCACCGAGGAGTAAGCGGCCGCCCTCGCTTCCGTTTCGCCTTAGGTACCGAGATCGCCCCAGGTTCTGAGATCGCATGGTCCAGCTTCGCGCTTTCACTTTTCTCGACAGCATGCAGCCGCAGTTCGCCAGCTTCGTGGCGAGCACGGCGCGCGGTTATCTGCCGGTGCGCGGCCAGGCGGCGCTCTACGTGGAGATCGCGCCCGGCATCGCCATCAACCGCGTGACCGACATCGCGCTCAAGCGCACCTCGGTGCGGCCGGCGGTGCAGGTCGTCGAGCGCGCCTTCGGCCTGCTCGAAGTGCACGACGAGAGCCAGGCCGAAGTGCTGGAGGCCGGCCGCCACATCCTGGAGTATCTCGGCGCGCAGGAGCTGGATCGGCTCAAGCCCAAGATCATGACGAGCGAGATCATCACTGGCATCGACGACTACCAGTCGATGCTGATCAACCGCAACCGGCAGGGCATGATGCTGCTCGGCGGCGAGACGCTCTACATCCTCGAAGTCCATCCGGCGGCTTACGCCACCATCGCCGCGAACGAGGCCGAGAAGGCCTCGCCGATCAAGCTCATCCACTTGCAGCCCTACGGCGCCTACGGCCGGCTGCAGCTCGGCGGCAGCGAGTCGCATATTCGCGAGGCGGTCAACGCCATCGAGAAGACCATGGCCGACATCCAGGGCAAGCCCAACGAAGGACGCGGCTGACCGCCGGCGCCGCGCGCGACATGTTCAAGGGCAAGGTCATCGGCGAAGTCTGGGCGACGCGGCGGCACGCCACGTTGGAGGGCTTCAAGCTCTTGCTCGTGGATCCGCATGAGGTGCGCGAGCGCGCGCTGGGCGGCCGAAAGCAGGGCCTCGTGGTGGCCGCCGACTCAGTGGACGCGGGCGTGGGCGACGAAGTCATCGTGGCCTACGGCCGTGCCGGGCGCACGGCGCTGGGCGCCGGGCACGACATCGCCGTGGAAGCCGTCGTCGTGGCCGTCGTGGACGGCACGACCGGCCCGGAGCTCGGCTGATGCTCGTCGGGCGCGTGGTCGGCAATGTGTGGTCCACGCGCAAGGCGCCCTCGCTGGAGGGTCTGCGACTTTTGCTCGTGCGGCCCTTCACCACGGGCGCCACCGAGGCGCAGGACGTCATCGTGGCGGGCGATGTGCTCGGTGCGGGCATGGGCGAGACGGTGCTGGTGGCCTTCGGCCGCGCGGCGCGCACCGTGCTGGGCAGTCAGGACATCGGCTGGCAGGCCGCGGTCGTCGGCATCGTGGACAGCATCAGTCTGGCCGAGGGCGGCACTTTCGAACTGGGAGAGCATGGCGAACGCATCCCGGTCTGAGAACGGCTTCGTCGGCCGCAGCGGGCCCTGCGTGGGGCTGCTCGAGCTGGCCAGCATTGCGGCGGGCTTCGAGGCCGCCGATGCGCTGCGCAAGGAAGCGGCCGTCGAGATCCTGCGCGCCGAAGCAGTGAGCCCTGGCAAGTACCTGATCCTCTTCACCGGCTCGGTCGAAGATGTCGGCTCGGCGCTGCGGCGCGGCCAGGAAGTGGCTGCCGACACGCTGCTCGACAGCCTCTTCATCCCCAATCTCGAGCCCACGCTGCTGGCCCTCATGCAGGGCCGCCGGCCGGTCGCGCTGACACTCGACGCGGTGGGCGTGATCGAAACCTTCTCGGTGGCCAGCACGATTCGCGCGGCGGACATCGCCAGCAAGACGGCCTCGCTGCGCCTCGTGGGCCTGCGCTTGGCTGAGGGCATCGGCGGCAAGAGCTATGTCACCTTCACCGGTGAGGTCGGCGATGTGGAAGTGGCCGTGGAGGCCGGCGCCGACCAGGCCCAGGCCGCCGGGCTGCTCGTGCGGCGCGTGGTCATTCCGCGGCCGCACGCCGACATGGCCGGAGTCTTGGGCCTGTGAGCAAGCGCCTGATCACCGACCGCGACGTGGCCAGCGGGGCCGTGAGCGGCCCAATCGTGCTCGACGAGCACACGCTCATCACGCCCAGCGCGCGCGATCGCGCGGCGCGCATGGGGCTGGCCGTCGTCGAAGGCGGGTCGTCTGGCCGAGCCTGCGCCTCACCGACCATGCCAGCGAGTGTTCCGGGCGCATCGCAATGCTCTCGTTGTCAGCAGATTGGTTGCGTGGGGCAGTGCGCGAGTTCGTGTGCAGGCCAGGGTGCAGGCCCCGGCGGCGCGGCTGTCGCATTGCCGGCTCTGCCCGATGGGCTCTACCTCGTGCGCATCGAAAGCGGGCGGCCAGCCTCCGTGCTGCCGGCCAGCGGGCCGGGCCTCATGCCGCGCGCCGCGGGGCTCTCGGCTCAGGGCGCCGGCGTCGGTTGCGGCGGGAGCTGAGATGGCCCGCAAATTCCTCATGGCCGAAGACGTGGCCAAGCTCGCCGATGGCGGCCGCTTGGTCGTCGACGAAGCCACCACGGTGAGCGTGGCCGCGCGCGAGTTGGCCTTGGCGAAGAACATCACGATCACGGAGGAGCCGGCGGGCGCTCCGGGCGCAGCCGCCGCGGCCGAGCCACAGAGCTCGCCGGGCGTCGCGGCTCTCGCAGCCGGCAGCCCCGGCGCGCCGGGCACGATCATCGTCACCGCCGTCGGCGTGAACCGCCCGGGCGTCTTGGCCGAACTCTCCACCGCCATCGGACAACTCGGCGGCGACATCCAAGACCTGAGCCAACGCATCACCGGCGGCTACTTCAACGCCATCCTCATCGTGGATATCCGGCGCAGCGGGCAGAGCTTCGCGGCCTATCGCGAAGCGCTCAAGGCGCTCGCCGAACCCAGCGACTACGTCGTCACGATCGTGGACGAGCGCGTCTTCACCGCCATGCATCGGCTCGGCTAGTCCCGGCGCAATGAGCCTCGCTCACGACGAGATCCTGCAGACTCTGCGCATGCTCCAGGTGGAGAACCTGGACATCCGCACGACCACGCTGGGCGTGAATCTGCTCGACTGCGCCGGCGGCTCGGTGCAGCAAGTGGCCGACAAGATCCACGCCAAGCTCGTGCGCCACGCCGGCAAGCTCGTGGAAACGGCGCGCGGGGTGGAGGCCGAGTTCGGCATTCCCATCGTGAACAAGCGCATCTCGGTGACGCCCATCTCGCTGGTGGCTGCGGCCTGCCCCGAGGAGGACTACACGCCGATCGCGCTGGCCATGGATCGCGCCGCGGACGACTGCGGCATCGACTTCATCGGCGGCTTCACGGCGCTGGTGCACAAGGGCAGCACGCGCTCCGACGAGCGGCTCATGCGCAGCATTCCGCGCGCGCTGGCCGCGACGAAGCATGTCTGCGCGAGCGTGAACCTCGGCAGCACGCGCGCCGGCATCAACATGGACGCCACGCTGCTCATGGCGCGCATCATCAAGGAGACGGCCGCGCTGACCGCCGACCAGGGCGGCATCGGCTGCGCCAAACTCGTCGTCTTCTGCAACATGGTCGAGGACAACCCCTTCGTCGCGGGCGCGAACCTGGGCGTGGGCGAGGCCGAGATCGTGCTGCACTGCGGTGTCTCGGGGCCGGGCGTGGTGCGCCACGCCGTCTCGCTGCTCGGCCCCTCGGCCGACATGACCATGCTCGCCGAAACCATCAAGCGCACCGCCTTCAAGATCACGCGCATGGGCGAACTCGTGGGGCGCGAGGTCGCGGCGCGGCTGGGCGTGCCCTTCGGCATCGTGGATCTGTCGCTGGCGCCTACGCCGGCGCTTGGCGACAGCGTGGCCGATGTGCTGGAACTCATGGGCGTGGAGCGCACCGGCACGCACGGCACCACGCTGGCGCTGGCACTGCTCACCGATGCGGTCAAGAAAGGCGGCGCGATGGCGGCAGCGCACGTGGGCGGCCTGTCGGGCGCCTTCATTCCGGTGAGCGAAGATGCCGGCATGGTGGAGGCGGTAAAGCTCGGCGCGCTCTCGCTCGACAAACTCGAAGCCATGACCGCGGTCTGCTCGGTGGGCATGGACATGGTGGCCGTGCCGGGCGACATTCCGGCCGAGACGCTGGCCTGCCTCATCGGCGATGAGATGGCCATCGGCATGGTGAACAACAAGACCACGGCGGTGCGCATCGTGCCCGTGCCGGGCAAGAAGGAAGGCGAGCAAGTGGAGTACGGCGGCCTGCTCGGCACGGCGCCGATCATGCCCGTGCATCGCTGGTCTTCGGCGATACTTGCGCGCCGCGGCGGCCAAGTGCCGGCGCCGATCACGAGCTTGAGGAACTAGTCCCGAGAGGAGCGGTTCCATGTCCGAGCGCGACGTCGAGGGCGTGCCCGAGCCGCTCGTGGTGGTCTTCGTCGGGAAGTTTCCGCGAGCCGGCATGCTCCGTTCGCTGCTCGAGGCCGAGGGGCTGCTCGCCTTTCTTCAAGACGAGAATCTTGGGTCGCTCGATGTGCACTGGCTCGGCGGCGGATCGAACGGCGTCAAGGTGGCAGTGCCGGAGTCGCAAGTCGAGCGAGCCCGGGAACTCTTGCGGGAACTGGGCGAGAAATGAGCGCTCGGCCGGCGCGCTGGCTGACGGCGTTCTGCTTGGCGCTGCTCGTCGCCTGCGGCGATTCTGGGAAGCCTCCGCGCTCCAGCTCTGCTGCTGAGACCGGTGCGGGTGAGAGTGCGACGCCGGCTGCGAGTGCAAGCGCTGCCGTGGCGCAAGGCCCGCGGCGCACGCTCGATCTCTCCGGCGCGGGCTGGTCGCTCTTCCTTGATGCAGCGGCCGAGTGGGAGGGCGACGCGCTGCACCCGCCGGGCGTGGACGTGCGCAAGCTGCCGGCGCACCCGCCGAGTGGCGGCTGGGGACGCCTGTCGGTCGCGGCCGTGCCCGGCGCCACAACGGCGCTGGCCGGCGGAGTGCCGCTTTCCGTCTCGGTGCCGAGCACAGTGGAGGAACACTTCTGGGATGGACTGGCCGCTGAGCGGCGCGCGGCCCTCGACGGCTCAAGCGGTGGCGGCCCGGTTGGCGGCGGCGCACTCCTCGCCGAGCCGGACACGCTGGGCGATTACGTCGGCGTGAGTTGGTGGCGGCGCTCTTTCGACGTGCCTGCTGAATGGCTGGCCAACGCGCCTAACGGCGCCCAGAACAGCGCTGCCAACCAGGCCCTCAGCAGCCTGCGGCCGCGCCTCGCGCTGCACTTCGAGGCGGTGCGCTTGCGCGCCGAAGTCTTCGTCAATGAGCGCCTCGTGGGCTATGACGCGGTGGGCAACACACCCTTTGAAGTGGACGTGACGGCCGCACTGCGCCCCGGCCAGAACACGCTCGCAGTGCGCGTCACCGACCCGGGCGGCAACTTCGACTGGACCGACGACACCGCGCACCGCTGGGGCAATCGGCCGGACGCGCCCACGATTCCGGCCAGCCACGGTTTCGGCGGCCTCAGCGGCCCGGTGCGTCTGGTGGCCACGCGAGCGCTCTTCGTGCAGGACGTCTTCGTGCGCAACGAGGCCGATCCCGACGCGGTCACGATCTTCACGACGGTGCGCAACGAGACCGCCACGAGTTGGTCCGTGGCGCTGGAGACCGAGCTGTGTCCGGGCGGGCATGAGCGCGGTCATGAGCACGGTGCGCTGCGCGTGCAGTCGCTGGCGCGCACGGCGCCACCCGGTGACTCGGTGCATGAGACGCGACTGAAGCTGCCCGGTGTGGCGCGCTGGACGCTCGAGCAGCCCACGCTGCACCGCGCGCAGGTGCGCCTCTTTGCGACAAGCAAGACACTGACGCTCACGTCGTCCGGCGCGGAGGCCTTCGACCTCGCCGCAGCCTATGGACCACCGGTGGACGAAGTCTCGCAGCGCTTCGGTTTTCGCTCCTTCACGGTGGAGGGCGTCGGCGCCGACGCGCACTTCCGGCTCAACGGCGAGCGCATCGTGCTGCGCAGCGCGATCAGTTGGGGCTACTGGCCGGTCAGCGGCCTCGTGCCGCTGCCGGCGCTGGCGCGGCGGCAGGTCGCCGCGGCCAAGGCCTTCGGGCTCAACATGCTCAATCACCACCGCGCGATCGCGGCGCCCGGCCTGCTGGAAGCGCAGGACGAACTCGGTCTGCTGGCCTATTGCGAGCCGGGCGGTTATCGCGCCCGCGGCGGCGATGCCCTGTGCCGGGCGCTGGCGCGCGAGAAACTCCTGCGCATGATCCGCCGCGACCGCAGCCGGCCCTCGGTCGTGATCTGGAATCTGATCAACGAGGCCATCGATCCGCCCGACGAGCAGCAGCGCGCCGACTTCCTTGCCGCGCAGGCGCTCGACCCGAGCCGCGCCATCACCTACACCTCCGGCTGGGCCCCGACGACCGGCGACGATCCTCTCAAGCTCCACGCGCGCCCCTTTGCCGAGGCGGCCACGAGCGGTTGGTGGGATTCGCACAATGCGCCCGGCCCGGGCGTGTCGCGTGATGAGCACTGGCAGGGCCCTGACCAGCACCTGCGCCGCAGCGAGAATCGCGCCGAGATTGTCTTCTGGGGTGAGGAGGGCGCCATCGCGGCACCGGCGCGGCTCGATCTCACCGCGCCCTCGCACTGGGCGCGGCGCAAGCAGGGCCTCTCACTCGGCTGGGATGGCACTAGCACGCTCGCGGCGCGGCGCGGCTTCGAGCAGTGGCTCGCTGCGCGCGGCGGCGCGGCGGGGGCCGGCGCGGGTTTTGCTCCGCTCGCGGATCTGCTGCAGGGGGCCGGCGACGTGGCGCTGGATTACCAGGCCCGCACGCTCGAGAACGTGCGCCTCGGCGATGTGGCCGACGGCTATGTGGTCAATGGCTGGGAGTGCGAGCCCTTCGAGAACCACTCGGGCATTGTGGATCTGTGGCGCAATCCCAAGGGCCGCGCTGAACGCCTCGCCGCCGCCAATGCCGCAGCCGTGCTCGTGGTGAAGCTGCGCCAGTCGGTGCTGCCGGCCGGCGGCTGGGTTTCGCCGGCAGCGCGCGCCGAAGTCACTGTGCTGGCCGACATCGGACTCATCGACGAGAGCGCGCGCGCCGGGTCGCAAGAACTCCAGCTCGCGCTCCGCGACGAGTCGGGCGCCACGCTCTGGGCGGAACGGCGCGACGTGACGGTGCAGGGCGGCCTCGTCTTCGGGGAACTGTTGGCGCGCGACGTGTCCGTGCGGGCCGCGCTCGAGCCCGGTCGCTACGCGCTCACGGCACGGCTCGTCGGCGCGCCGGCCGAGCTCAGCGGCTCTGACGAGCTCCTTATCGTGGACTGGCGGAGCCAAGCGCTGCCGGTGGATGGCGCGCGTCTGGAGAAGACTTCCGAGCTGGCCGACTTCTTCGCGCAGGCGGGCCGCGAGGCTCTGCCGCTTTATCACGATGGCCTGCCGCCTCTCGGATTCGTGCTGGTAGGCGACGTAGATCCCGAGCCCCGGGCGGATCTGCCGGAGGATGCGCTCTGGCATCTCGATGCTGCCGGCGAGCGCCAGCCGGGCCTGCTCGGCCGCTATTTCAAAGCGCGCGCGCTGCCCGAGGACGGCACGCCGCCGACGCTTGAGCGCGTCGACGCCAGCCTCAGCTTCGAGTGGTCCTTCGGCGGGCCCGAGTCTGAGGAGCCGCAGCCCACGCTGACGCCGGGCGGGCCGCTGCTGGGCCGCACGGACTATGTCGTGCGCTGGACGGGTCTGCTGCGTCCGCCCGAGTCGGGTCAGTACCTGCTGCACTTGCAGGCCGACGACGGCGCGCAGCTTTGGTTGGGCGACGAGCTCCTCATCGATCATGGCGGCAGCCACTCCGCCACGTGGAAGAGCAGTGCACCGGTGACGCTCAGCGCCGAGAGCGACTTGCCGCTGCGCTTGGAGTATCGGCAGCTCGACGCGGCCGCCACGCTGCGCCTGGCCTGGACCACCCCGCAGCGCGACGCGGGCATGGCGCGCCTCGCGGCGGAGCTGCTGCGTCGCGCGCGCAACGATGGCACGCGCGTGCTCTTTCTGGACCGCGCTGATGTCTGGGCGCGCCACCTCGCCGCGGCCGGCGCTCTGGACTACCGCGGCCGCCTCGAGCACGGTCAGTACTGGCTGGGCGGCGGCTTCTTCGCGCGCCCGCATGCCTTGCTCGCGGGCCTGCCTGCCGAGGGTGCGCTGGGCCGGCCCTGGCAGGAGCTCGTGCACTACGGCACCGAGCGTTTTGGTTTGCGTCTCGGCGGCGAAGAGGCCGTCATCGGCTGCTGGAGCGACCATCAATACGAACCGGCGACGGCCCTCGGCATCGTGGAAGCCGGGGAGGGCCGGCTGCTCTTCTCCACGCTTGACCTGCTGAACTCACTTAACGGCCCGCCCGGCCCTGCGGATCTCACCCGCAAGCTCTTCGTGAACTGCCTGAGCTGGGCGGCACAGCGCAGCCCGAACTGAGCTGGTCAGCCTTGCAGGCGCGCGGCCACGCGCTGCGCGGCGCGTTCGATGGCGCCCGGGGCGCCCATGCGCCGGCGCACCTCGGCGACGCCCTGTTTCTGCGCGCGCCAGGCCTCGCTGTCCTCGAGGAGCGGCGTGAGCGAGGCGATCAGCGCCGCGGGGTCATCGTCGGACTGCACGTGCTCCGGACAGACGGCCCGCCCCGCGATGAGGTTGACCTGGCTGACCCACTCGGGAATGACCAGGGCGCGAGCAAGCAGCCGCAGCGCATTCGAGACGCGGTAGATCACGACGAGCGGCGTGCCGAGTAGGGCCGTCTCGAGCGTGGCCGTGCCGGAGGCCACCACGGCGCAGCGGCAGCCGGCCATGACGGCGTGGACTTCGTCGCCGTGAATCGTGAGATCCAGGCCGGCAGCCTTCGCCAGCGCCGCCATGCTCGCGGCTTCGGTCGGCGAAACGTGCGCGCTGTGGAAGCTCACGTCGGGGTAGCGCGCACGCACCTCGCGCGCCGCGTTCAGCAGCAGCGGCATGTTCGCGCGCACTTCGCTGGGCCGGCTGCCGGGCAGGAGTGCCACGGCTCGCGGACGGCTGCGCAGCGCGGCGAGGGTTGCGGAATCAGCCAGCGCGCTTTCGCCGGCTGCGAGCGCATCGAGCACCGGGTGTCCGATGTAGTGCGCCGGCAGTCCCGACTGCGTGAAGAAGCGCTCTTCGAAGGGAAAGATCACCAGGGCCTCGTCCACGACGCGCGCGAAACGGCGCAGGCGCCATGGCGCCCAGGCCCAAAGTTGCGGCGCGATGAAATAGACCACCGGAATGCCACGCCGCGCCGCGAGGCGCGCGATGTAGAGGTTGAGGCCGGGGTAATCCACGATGACCACCAGATCGGGCCGCCGTGCGTCGAAGAGGCCGGCCACGCGGCGCAGCAGCGCAAACATCTGCGGCAGCGCGGCCAGCGCGCCACGGATGCCGAAGATGCCTTGCGAGACGAGATCGGCGTGCGAGGTGCACCCGGCCGCCACCAGCTCGGGGCCGGCGAGCCCCTCGGCTTGCAGGCCCGGCACGAGTTGTTGGAGGTGTCGCAGCAGCCGGGCCGCGTGCTGGTCGCCCGAGACATCGCCGACGCTGAAAAAGACGCGCCGCGGCTCAGTCAAGCCGGCGGACCTCGTCGCGGACCTCGCCGCAGACTTCGCGCAGCGCCGCCAGCGCCTCAGGCAGCCGTGCTGCCGGCACCAGCAAGTGGTCGCGCGAAAAGGCTGAGAGCGCACCGGCCGGCACGCCCGCGCGGGCCAGCGCTCCGGTGAGCGCGGCCAGCACACCGGTCACATCCCAGGCGAAGTCTTGATCAATGGTGAGCAGGGCGAAATCGCGCTGGCTGTGCGTGGGGGGCGGCAGCGCGCCGGCGCCAGGCTCGAGCAGCGCCTGGCGACAGAGCACGGTGATCTCGCGCTCGTCCTGCATCCACAGACAGATGTCACCGCGCGCCGTGGCAGCCTGCAGCGCCTGAGGCAAAGTCGCGAGCGTCGCGGCTGTGTTCGCTGCGACAGCGCCCTCTTCGCCGCTGCGGCCACGCAAGGCATAGGCCAGCAGAGCAAAGGGCCCGCGCCTCACCAGCAGCGGCGCGGTGCGCAGCGCCGTCATGGCAGCGCGGCCTCGAAGGGGAACCACCAGGGAATAACGACCATGGACACCGCGAAGAGCACCAGCGTGAGCGGCACGCCGATGCGCACGTAGTCGGTGAAGCGGTAGCCGCCGGGGCCGTAGACGAAGAGGTTGGTCTGGTAGCCGATCGGCGTGCAGAAGTCGCAGGAGGCGCCGAAGAGCACCGCGTAGACGAAGGGATAAGGCTGCAGGCCCATCGAGGCCGCCACACTCACAGCCATGGGCGTGAGCAAGACCGCCACGGCATTGTTGCTGACCAGCGCGGTGAGCACGGTGGAGAGCAGGAAAATGCCGGCCATGACGGCGTGCGGACCATAGGGCTGCAGCCACTGCACGACATAGCGGCTGGTGACGTCCACCAGGCCGGTCTTCTGGAAAGCTAAGCCCAGCGCGATCATGCCGGCGATGAGCACGAGCACGCTCAGGTCGATGGAGTTGTAGGCGCGGCGCAGCGGCAGGCAGCCGGTGAGCACCATGGCCAGCGAGCCAGCCAGAGTCATGATCGCGATGGGCTGGACCTCCAGCGCCGCGAGCGTCACCACCGCCGCCATGATGGCCACCGCCAGCGGGGCCCGGCGCGAATCAACGAGCTCGCGCCCGGCCGTTTCGAGCAGCACGAATTCTTCGGTGCCGCGCAGGCTGCCCACGCTGGCCTCGTCCACCACGATGAGCAAGGTGTCGCCCAGGCGCAGGCGGATTTCCGAGACGCGCTCGCGCAGATGTTCATCGCGGCGCAGGATGGCCAGCACCGAGGCCTCGGAGTGCCGCGCCGAGAAGTTCACGCCCAAGAGCGTGCGCCCGATGAGCGGCGAGTTCGGCGTGATGACCGCTTCCACGAGCGTGATGGCCTTGCCGGCGCCCTGAGCCGCGATGGCCGCGCCGAGTTCTGGCGGCAGGTTCACGTCGGGGCGCTGGACCAGTGCGTTGATGGCCTTGGGGTCGCCTTTGAGCAGGAGCGTGTCGCCGGCGCGGATGAACTGCGTGCGCGGATTGCCGATGAGCGGAGCCGGATAGGTCTCCTCACCGCGGATGACCATGAGCGGCGCGATGCCGGGCAGGCCCTTGAGTAACTCTTGGTAGGTCTTGCCGACTTGCGGATTGCCATCCGGGAAACTGATCTCTGTGACAAACTCGCGCACCTTGCCGGAGGAAAGCGCACCGGAAACCGAAGCCCGGCTCGGCAGCAGGTAGGGCCCAAAGAGAGCCAGGAACAACAAGCCGGTTGCTGCGTAGATCACGCCCGGCGCGGCGAAGTCGAACATGCCGATGGGCGGCAGGCCGGCCTGCACGGCCGACTGGCTGACGAGCACATTCGTGCTGGTGCCGATGAGCGTGCAGGTGCCGCCCAGGATGGTGGCGAAGGAGAGCGGAATCAGCAGCCGGCTGGGCGCGATGTCCATGCGCTGGCACATGCCCAGCACCACGGGCAGAAAGATGATCGCCACCGGCGTGTTGTTCATGAAGGCCGAGATGACCGCGACGCCAAAGAGCAGCACCACGATCTGGCGCCGGCGCCCGCCGATGGCCTGCGAGAGCAAGTGCGTGATGCCGTCCAGCGCGCCCGTGCGAATCAGTCCTGCCGAGAGCACGAACATGCCGGCCACGGTGATGAGCGCCGAGTTGCCCAGCCCCGCCAGGGCCTCGTCGGGCTTGAGCACGCCGCTCAGCGTGAGCGCCAAGATCACCAGGATGCCGACGACGTCGACCGCGACGATCTCGGTGACAAAGAGCACGAAGGCGCCAACGAGCACGCCGATCGTGATGAGCGCTTCGGGACTCATAAGTGGCGGCTCGCTCGCACGGGCCGCGGGCGCCGCGTGGCGCGCTTCAACGCACGAGCGCCCCGAAGGCGGTGCGCCAGTTGGCCGGCGCCGGCGCATTGCCGCGCACGAGTTCGAAGAAGCGCTTCTGCAGGGCCTGCGTCACGGGGCCCGGCCCGCCCTTGCCGATGGTGGCGCCGGCCACTTCGCGCACCGGCGTGATCTCGGCGGCCGTGCCGGTGAGGAAGACCTCGTCGGAGACCACGAGTTCACCGCGCGTGACGGTCTCCTCGCGAATATCGGCCAGTCCCAGCTCTTCAGCCGCGCAGCGGGCCAGGTGCAGGACCGTGGCGCGCGTGAGCCCCGGCAGGATCGGCGCGCTGGTGGGCGGAGTCTTCAGCACGCCGTCGCGCACCATGAAGAGATTCTCGCCGCTGCCCTCGGCCACATAGCCGTTGTCATCCATGAGCAGGGCCTCGTCGAAGCCGAAGGAGCGCGCCTCGCGCTTGGCCAGTGTGGAGACCACGTACTGGCCGCAGATCTTGGCCTTGGGGAGCGAACTGCCGAGCCCCGAGCGGCGGTAGGCCGACAGGTTGACGCGGATGCCCTTCTTGAGCCCGTCCTCGCCGAGATAGGCGCCCCAAGCGCTGGCGGCGATGGCCACATGCACGGGCGGGTTGCTGCCCAGTCCGCCGAGGCTGCCGTCATCTTGATAGACGATGGGGCGCAGGTAGCCGTCGCGCAGACCGTTGGCCAGCAGCACCTCAATGCAGGCGGCGCTGAGCACGTCGGCGCTGAAGGGAATCTGCAGGCCGCAGACCCGCGCGCTGTCTTGCAGACGCCGAATGTGGTCATCGAGCCGGAAGATGCAGGCCGTGCCATCGGCTTGCTTGTAGGAACGGATGCCTTCGAAGACGCCGACACCGTAGTGCAGCGTGTGCGCGAGCACCGAGACCTTGGCCTCCTCGGCCGGCACCAGCCCGCCGTCCATCCAGATCGTGGCCATCCCTGCACACCTCCGCGGAGTTTCGGCCATTCTAGCCACACGTGGCCCGGGGCCGCCGCTCCAAAGCGGGAGCGGGGCCGGCGCCCCCAGGTTCCCGATCTCGCAATGCGGGCAACAATCTCCGACAGTGGGCGGACAGCGCCGTAGGAAGTCCGCGCCGAAAGACGCACTGTCCCGTAGGAAGCCCGGCCATGGCACTCATTTCGATTCGACGGATCTTGCTCGGAGCGGTCGCCGGCCTCGCTGCCGTGTCGGCGAGCTGCGACGGCGAAGGCCCGCCCCGTGCGGAGCCGGTGGCGCGCGTGCTGGTGGTGGGAATGGACGGGCTGGAGTGGAGCGTGCTCCAGCCGCTCTTGGTCGAGGGCAAGTGCCCCAACCTGCGCGCGCTGATCGAGCGCGGCTCCTTCGGGCGGCTCGCGACGCTCAACCGCACGCTGAGCCCGCTCGTCTGGACCACCATCGCCACCGGGCGCCTGCCGCGCGATCACGGCATCACCAACTTCCTCAAGCCGCCGACGCGGCCGGGCGAGCCGGGCCAAGTCTTCACCTCGGCCGATCGCCGGGTGCCGGCCATTTGGAATCTTGCAGACCGCTATGGCCTCAGCACGAACATGTTCGGCTGGTTCATCACCTGGCCGGTGGAGCCGGTGCGCGGCTTGGCCGTCAGCGGCAGCAGCTCCTCGGCCCTGAGCGATGCCAACTGGAAGCCGGCCCTGGCGCCGAGCGTGCCGCACCAAGTCCATCCGCTGGCGCGCGAGGCCGAAATCATGGCCGAGGTCGAGCGCGTCTCGACGCGCGAGGAAATCGCGCGCCTTGCCCGCGAAAAAGTCTACGGACCGATCCCCGCGGGCGTCCTGGACAAGAGGCACGAGGAGATCAAGCAGCAGACGCTCTGGTCTCTCTCCGCCGACGCGACCTATTTTGCGCTGGCGCGGCGTGAGATTGCGGAGCGTCCGGCCGACCTGAACCTGGTCTACTTCGGCGGCACCGATGTGGCGGGCCACCGCTACTGGCGCGAGTACCGGCCAGAGGGCTTCCGCTACAGCAATGGAGCCGAGGCCGATCGGCTGCTCGCCAAGGTGCTGCCCAACTACTACGAGTGGGTCGATGAAATGCTCGGGCAGCTCGTGCAGGCCGCCGGCCCGGACACCACGGTCTTCGTGCTCTCCGATCACGGCATGCACGAGCACTCCACGGACAAGCCCGATGAATTGGGTATGACCGGTCATCACCTCGATGCGCCGCCGGGCGTGGTCATCGCGGCGGGGCCGGGCATCGTGCGCCAGGGCGGCGTGGAACGCTTGCTCGCCGGCGACGCGCCGCCGCTGCACGGCTCCGTGGTGGACATGGCGCCCACGCTCCTGGCCCTGCTCGGCATCCCCGGCGGACGCGACATGGGCCGCGCCTACCTGCCTATCCTTGAGCCCGGGCCGGCGCGGGACAAGGCCAAGCTGCCGCTCATCGAGACGCACGATGCTTTCTTCAAGCCGGCGGCGCCGGTGGCCGTGCCCCGGGAACTCGACGAGAGCTTCATTGAGAAATTCGGCTCCATCGGCTACCTCGACCTGGAGTTGCCGGACATGGCCGACGAGATCGTGGTGCCGGTGGAGGACTCAGCGCCTCCGCGCTAAGACGTAGACGACACCAGCCCTGCGTCGCCGTCCGCCGGATCGGGCGCAAGGCTTTCTTCCGGCCCGGCGATCCGCTACGGTCAGGAGCCGCACGCCCGCCTCTCAAGGACCATGCCATGAAGATCCAGCCCCCAACTCCCGGCCGCCGTCTCGGAGACGATGACGAGGAGGAGGAGGATGACGACGAGGACTGCGACAAGCACGGCGGCAAGAAGAAGGAGGGCGGCGCGCCGGACTTCCTCGGCAAGGGCCTGCTCGAGCAGCGCACGATCATGGTCAACAAGCCCGTGGACCGCGATATGGCGGCCGCGATCATGGCGCAACTGCTGATCCTGGATCACCGCGACAGCAAGGCGCCGATCACGATGTACATCAACTGCCCCGGCGGCGACGCCGACTCGGGCTTCGGCATCTACGACGTCATGCGCTTCATCGAGGCGCCGATCACCACGGTGTGCGTGGGCCTCGCCGCCTCAGCCGCGGTCATCATCTTTGTCGGCGGTCAGGCCGGCCGCCGCCTCGCCATGCCCAACTGCCGCTTCCTTATCCACCAGCCGTCCACGTTCAGCCAGGGCCAGGCCAGCGACCTGGAGATCACGGCCAACGAGATCATCAAGACGCGCGATCTCTACAACGCGATCTTGTCCGAAGCCACCGGCAAGGCGGACAAGCAGATCCTCAAGGATGCCCACCGCGACTTCTGGCTCACGGCCCAGGAAGCGCTGGATTACGGCCTGGTGAACCGCATCGTCAGCAAGCGCAGCGAGATCCAGCCGCCCGCGGCCTGAGTCAGCCGGGCTTGCGCTCGGCCCAGACTTTCTTGAGCCGCTCCAGCTCCTTGATCTGATCGAAGGTCGAGATCGTCTTGAGTTCGCCCTGGCCCTCGAGGAGCCGGCGCAGGGCATTGATGGCCGCGCGCTGCACGAGGTTGTGTTTGTCGTCGAGGGCGCGCACCAGCAGCTTTTGGCTGGCGGGATCGCCGATCGTGGCCAGGAGCTGCACGGCGGCGAGGCGTTCCTTGGCCGCGCCGGCCGCGTCTTCCTTCTCGCGCTTGGGGTCGATGACGAGCAGTGCCGCTGCCGAGTCGTGCGCGCCCTGGTTGGCGACACCCGGCAGAGCGGCCAGCACGCGGTCTTTCCACGCAGTGTCGAAGACCAGAGCCGCCTGACGCAGGCCCTCGTCGCGTCCGCAGCGCAAGAGCGACAGCGCCGCCTCCGTGCGCGCGCTCTCGTCGGCATCGTTCAACACGGGCAGAAGTTGCTCGATGAGTTCCGGCACGGCGCGGCCGTAGTCGCCCACTTTGCGCGCGGCGAAGCGCCGCAGTGGCACGACGGCGCTGGTCAGCGAGCTCTGCACGAAGTCGCGGTCGCGCAGATCGGCCAGCGCGGCGAGGCAGTTCACCAGCCCTTCTTGCTGAAAGGCGTCCTTTGTGACCGCTGACTTGGCCAGCTCCGGCAGCGCGCCGCGTCCCAGGCCGATGATCTCGCGCTCCACCTTGGCGCGGTAGTCGGCGCTTTCCGAGCGCAGCTTGGGGATGGCGCGCTCCAGCTTGGGAATGTCGACCTTGGGGAGGGGCGGCGGCGCTTCGATGGCAGGCAAATCAGCGCCGGACGAGCCGGCGGCAGGCGTTCCAGCGGGGGGCGCGTCGGTTCCACCCATGCCCTGTGCACCGAGGGCCGGGCTTGCGCCCAGCACCAACAGCATGGTCAGAACGAAGGACCAGTGCCCGCTGATCGGCTTGCTGAGCATGGCCGTGGCTCCGAAGGGGGACGTGAACACGTTCTAGGCTCACCGCCCGGGAAACGGATGCTCCGTGAACGGCTCGCGGGCGGATTATAGGGTTTCGCTATGGTCAGCCGTTCCACGCGACAGGTGCGTATGCCGTTCGCGAGCGTTTGGCTCAGTGCGGCGGTGCTGGTCGGTCTGCTGCTCGCGGCGGCGCCGGTTTTCGCGGCGCTCTCGGGCCTGCTCGACGGCGGCGGCGCCACCTGGAACGAAGTCTTCACGGAGCGCGTGCAGCGCCTGCTCCTGCGCACGCTTCTGCTGGGCGTGCTCACCGCGCTGAGTTGTGCGGCGCTGGGCGTGCCGGTGGCGCTGCTGTTGAGCCGCCGGCGCGGTCCGCTGCTCGCTCTGCTCGGCGCACTGCTGCCGCTGCCGCTCATCCTGCCGCCCTGGATGGCGGGTCTCGCGTGGGCCGGCTGGCTGCGTCTCTCGGGCTTCGGCGGCGCCGTGCTGCTGCTCACCGCGGCGCTCTGGCCGCTCGTCACGCTCTTTGCGCTGCGCGGACTCCATGGCGCGCAGCGCGCCGGCGAGGCCGCGGCGCTGGCCCGCGGCCGCTCGGCGGCGCTGTGGCGCGTGGTCCTGCCGCTGGCCTGGCCTTCCATTCTCTCCGGCATGCTCTGCGTCTTTCTCTTCGCGATCACCGACTTCGGCGTGGTGGACTTTCTCTCGTGGAACTCGCCGGAGCCCTTCACGGTGCTCTCCAGCGAGATCTTTCAGAAGTGGGCGCGTCTCGACAGCGCGAGCCAGGCCGCTGCGGTTTCCCTGCCGGCGCTGGGGCTGGGGCTGCTGGCGCTCGCTGCCTTGCTCTGGCTCGAGCGGCGGCAGCGCGGCGTGCAGCGGGGCTGGCTCATGACCGAGCCCAGCGCGACTGCCAACCCGGTCTCGCGAGCGGCGGCCGAACTCTGCGCCCTCGTCGTGCTGCTCGTCATGCTCAGCCCGGCGCTCATCCTGGGCGCGTGGGCCAGCGCTGCCGACAACCCCCTAGGCACGGCCCGGCTGGTGGGGGACAGCGCGGCCCTCTCGGCCCTCTGCGCGGCGGGCGCGGGACTGCTCGTGGCACTGCTGGGCGTGGGTGCGGCACGTCTCGCGCTGCGCTGGGGCGGTTGGCGCGAGGCGCTGGTGCTAGGCCTGGCCCTGCTGCCGCTCGCGGCGCCCGGCGTGCTCTACGGCGTGGGCGTGATTCGCTTCTGGCATAGCCCCGCCAATCCTTTCTCCGAGAGCGTCTACCGCTCGCCGTGGCTGCTCGTGCTGGCCACGGCCGGGCGGTATTTGCCGTTGGGGGTGCTCGCGGCGCGCACGCTGCTCTTGCGGCAAGACCCGGGCCCCTCCGAGGCCGGCCGCCTGTCCGGCCGGCCGCTGCTGGTGCGCCTGCTGCGTGTGGAACTCCCGCGGCTCGCGCCGGCGCTGGGCCTGTCCTTCGCGCTCGGCTACCTGCTCAGCCTGCGCGACCTCGACGTGGTGCAGCTCGTGCCCGCGGGCAACAACGCGCTCATCAACCGGCTCTTCCAGATGGTGCACATCGCCAGCGATGAACTGACGGCCGTGCTCTGCCTCTTGCTCATCCTCATGGTCGTGTTGCCGGGCCTGGCCGCGCGGCTGCTGGGTGTGCCGGGCGCACTCGGCGGGCGACGCTCGATCGGTTAGCCTAAGCGCTTCCTCGGAGCCCGCCCCTCGTGTCCCACGGTCTGCGCAGCATCGCCTTCGTCGCCGAGCTGATCCATCCGCCCATGCAGCACGATCCGCGTTCGCTGCAGAAGCTGCACGGCGAACTCTTCGGCAGCGCCGAGTGCAGCTACCGCGACTTCCGGCTCGTGCCGGGCGGAGCGCAGTTCAGTAATGCCGTTGGCGGGCTGCCGGGCGCTCCGGTCTCGCTGGCCAATCTGCTCGCCGACCGCGTGCAGTTGCGTGAGGAGCAGACGGGCCTTTCGCGCGAGGAGTTCGAGACGCGGGTGGGGCACCTGGGCAAGGCCGTGCTCGCGGCGCTGCCGATCAAGGTCTTCCTGGCGCAGCAATACGCCGTGCGCTCGGTCGTGAATCCCAGCACGAGCACCGACGCGCGCGAGTTCGTGCTGCGCACGCTCTTCGGCTTCGATGATGCGCTCTTGGGCGTCTTCCCCGCGCCGCCCAGCTTGGCCGGCCTGCGCTTTGCCTTCCCGCCGGCCGCCGACGGCGGCGGCATCTTCAATGTGCGCGTCGAATCCTTCAGCGGCGACAATCGCAGCCTCTTCCTCGAGACTGTCGGGACCTTTGGTCAGCCCGTGCAGACCGAGGGCCTGGAGCAGCTCGTGCAGCGCTTCGACGCCACCTACGACTTCCTGCAGGACCAGCTCGTCGATTTCCTGGCGCAGTTCGACGTGGACGACGCCGAACCGTGAGTGCTCCTGCGGCTTGGCTTGCTCTTTTGGCCTGCTCGCTCGCGGCCCTGAGCTGCGGAGGCGAGCCCGGCACGACGCCCGCAGCCGGCACGGCTCCGTCATCTGCTGGGGTCGCGGAGCCGGCCGCTCCCGCCGCGCGGCCCGACTACTCGCGCGCCAACCTCGTGATCCTGTCGCTCGACACACTGCGCGCCGATTTCACCACCATGGGCGGCGTCGAGGGCCTCACGCCGGAGCTGGCGCGTTTCGCGGCGCAGGGCACCGTCTTTCGCCATGCACGCAGTCAGTCGCCGCACACCGCGCCCAGCCACATGTCGATCTTCACTTCCACGTATCCGTCGGTGCACGGCGTGCAAAACGTGGCCCACAAGAAGAACGAGCAGGGTGTGACCGTGCCGGAGATCTACCCGCTGCGCGAGGACATCCCCACCCTCGCGCAGGTGCTGAAGGCGGCCGGCTTCGCCACGCAGGCCATCACGGACGGCGGCAATCTCAATCCGCCGCACGGCTTTCCGCGCGGCTTCGACAGCTATGAGAGCAATCTCGAAGGAGTCGAAGTCAAGGTGGGCAAGGGGCTGGCTGCGCTGCGCGCAATGAGCGCGCCCGGAGCGCCGCGCTCCTTTCTGTTCTGGCACACCTATCAGGTGCACGCGCCCTATGTGCCGCCGGCCAAGTACATCGAGACCTGGGCGCCCAAGTCCTACACCGGCGTCATGAAGGAGCGCATCGCCCAGCTTGGCGAGCTGGACTTCAAGCAGCGCTTCGGTCTCATGAAGGACCTCTTCTGGAAGGACAAGGAGAGCTTCGGCTGGAACGAGGCCGCCTATTTGCGCGGACTCTATTCAGGCGGCGTGCGCTACACCGACGACCAGCTCGCGCAGCTCATGCAGGCCCTCAACGAACCGGCCCTGGCCGACAACACGATCGTGGTTCTGCTGGCCGACCACGGCGAGGAGTTCTTTGAGCACGGCAAGTGGCAGCACGACCAGCTCTTCGAGGAGTGCCTGCGCGTGCCGCTCGTGGTGCGCCTGCCCGGTGGCCGCGGAGCGGGCCAGGTCATCGACACGCCAGTGTCACTGCTCGATGTGATGCCCACGGTCTTGGAGCTCTTGGCCGTCGATACCGCCAAGTTGGAGTTGCCAGGGCGCGTGCGCCAAGCTGGGCTCTCGCTGTTGCCGGCCTTGCTTGAGGGGCGACGCCTCCAAGACCGAGTCATTTTCTCCGAACACATCGCCACCACCGGCCTGAACTACGAGCAGAACCTCGTGGTGCACGCTAACGGACTCAAGTTCCACTACGACGAGATCCGCGGCGAGCGCCTGCCCGACGGAAGCGTGCGGCATCTGCGCGCGCTCTTCGACTTGGCGCAAGATCCCGGCGAACTCACGGACTTGGCCGGCAAGCTCCCCGAACGCGTCGCCTTCTTTGAAGATCAGCGCACGAGCTTCCGCCGCATTGTGGAACTGGAAGGCCTGTCGGATGTCGAGCGCGCGCAGGCCGTCGTGAGCGACGAGGAGATGGAAGAGCTCCGGCAGCTTGGCTACGTCGGAGGCGACGAGCCCGGCTCGCGCTGAGAGCCGGCCTCGCGCTACAGGCCGGCTTCCCGCTGGGGCCCCAACTCAGTGCTGCGGCGGCGTTGCCTGCAGGCGGTTCAGCAGGGCCTGAATGCGCAGCCGACGCATCGTGGCTAGCGTGCCGAAGAGCCCGCCGCCGATTCCCAGGCTCGAGCCCAGCAGCGCGCCGGCCCAGGCCACGTGCTGCGGAGTGAAGACACTCAGTGCGGCAATTCCAGTGAAAAGGGCCGTGCCGAGCAGGCCGAACCAGAAGAAGCCCCAGACTTTCAGGCTGCGCAGCGAGGCGTAGGCCTGCTCGAGTTCCGGCGAGCCGCCGGCATCGCGGGGTTCGGCTTCGGTCAGTGCCAAGCGCGCCGAGCAGGGCCCGGCTACGAGCCAGAAGCTCGCACTGAGCAAGTGCAGCGGCGTGGCGCCCTGGGTCACGCACCACACGTTAAACCCAATCAGCCCCGCGAAAAGGAGCCAGCCCAGCAGCCACGCTGTCGGCGGGATGGGGCTGAGCTGCTGGCGAGGCACGAGCGAGGCGGCGCGCACCGCGGACGCGCCGGCAGGAGCCGAGCCGACGCCGCCCGAGCCGGCGCCCACCGAGCCCTGCTCGGTGCGGCGAGCCGTCGCCGGCATCATCCGCTGCAGGGCCGGCATGGCGAAGGCGAACCACAGCAGCAGCGAGCCGACCACGGCGGAGACGCTGGTGAACACCACACGCGGCGCTGCGTACACCGGCCAGTTCGCTTCGAGCCAGGACAGCGCGGCGATGTGCAGCCCGAGGAGCGCGAGCGTCATGAGCAGCAGCCGACGGCGGGCGCGCACAGCCGTTGCGGAGAGGGCGCCGTCCTCGGCATGGCCGTGGCGCGGACTCAGCACGAGCACGTGCAACCAGGGCATGAGGAACATGGCGGCTGGGAACAAGCGCTGAAACCAGATCATGGCTGGGACTCCGGCCAGAGTTGGGAGAGTTCATCGAGGACGAGTCGTTGTGCGGCCGCGCGATCGAGGCCGGCGAGGCGCGCATCCGCGAGCACTTCGCGCAGGCGCTGCGCCAGTTCGGCGGGGGGGCGGGCTTGGCGCTCCTGCGCGGCGGTCACGACCGTGCCGCGTCCGCGCACCGTCGTGACGAGGCCGCAGGACTCGAGGGTGCGATAGGCCCGCGCCACGGTGTTCAAGTTGATGCCCAGGTCGGCGGCGAGCTGGCGCACGGTGGGCAGGGCGTCGCCGGGCCGGAGTTCCTGGCTGGCGATGGCCGTGCGCAGCCCCACGACGAGCTGTTCCACCAGCGAGAGGGGCGAGTCGAGTCGGATGACCAACATGGCGAGCAATGTATCAGACATTGATACACTGTCAAGAGGGGGGCCGGAGGGCTCGAATTCGTAGACTGCGCCGGATGTTCGCCTGGCTCTACCCCCTTCTCGGAAAGACCCGCATGGCTGCCTCGACCGTCCCCGCCTTCTCTATGCCGGCCTCGGCTGAACTCACCACCACCGCCTCCGGCCTGCAATACCAGACGGTCGTGGCGGGAAAGGGCAAGTCGCCGCGCGCCACCGACTCAGTCACCGTGCACTACGCCGGCTGGCTCACGAACGGCACGCCCTTCGACAGCAGCTACAAGCGCGGACAGACCGCGAGCTTCCCGCTCAACCGCGTCATCGCCGGCTGGACCGAAGGCCTGCAGCTCATGAAGGAGGGCGGCACGGCCAAGTTAGTGATCCCGGCCGGGCTCGGTTACGGCGCTCGCGGCGCACCGCCGACCATCGGCCCCAACGCCACGCTCGTCTTCCAAGTCGAGCTCATCAAGGTCGGCTGAGGCCCGGGCGCTCTTGAGCCTGACGACTCGCCTGGTCCACGCCGCACACGCGGGAGATCGGCGGGCGCTGCAGGATCTCTTTGCTCAGCATCAGGGCCGCCTGCATGCCTTCATCCGGGCGCGTCTCAGCCTGACACTGGCGCGGCGCGTGCCGCCGGAGGACTTGCTCCAGGAGACGCTGCTCGAAGCCACGCGCAAGGTCGCGGAGTTCGAGGCGCAGGGGCCGGGCTCGTTCTATCGCTGGCTGGTCGGCATCGCGCGCTTCAAGATCAGCGAGGCACACCGCGCGCAGCAGGCGCGCAAGCGTTCGCTCGTGGACGAGGTTGAAGATGAGGCCGACCTGGCCGGCAGCCTTACGAGTCCCAGCGGGCGCGCGATGCGCAACGAGGGCGCCGACCGCGTACTCGGCGCGCTGAGAGAGTTGGGTGAACGGCAGGCCGAGGCTGTGCGGCTGCGCTATCTCGAAGGGCTGAGCGTCGCTGAGACGGCCGAGCGCCTGGCCTGCAGCGAGGCGGCCGTGAAGGCCCTGGTGGGCCGCGGCCTCGATGAGTTGGCCCGCCGCCTGGGGCCCCTGCCGGGACAACTGCCGGGACAGCCGCCCGGACTGGGACCGGGTTCCGGATTGTGAGCAAAAGAAAGTTCGCGACCTTTGCGCCTCGAAGCGCCATCTGCGGTCGGAGGCCACGATGACCGCACCCGACCACAGTTCAGACCAGCCCGATTCCAGCTCATCCGACGCGTCGCAGCCAGGCGCCGGCGCGGGAGGAGAGCGCCCCCTGCAAGACTTGCAGGACGAGATCCTCGATCGGCTGCACGCCGGCGAGCCAGTGGACCGCGAGGCCCTGCTGGCTCAGCACCCGCTGCACGCCGAGGCGCTGCGCCGCTTCTTCGGTCTGCTCGATGTGATCGAGGCGACGCCCGGGCAAACCCCGGCGGCCTCGCCTTCGCGCTTGGGCGAGTTCGAGATCGTGCGCGAGATTGGGCGCGGCGGCATGGGCGTGGTCTACGAGGCGCGCCAAGTGAGCCTCAACCGCCCCGTGGCGCTCAAGGTGCTGCCGCCGGCGCTGCGCCAGGATGCACAGCTTCTGGCGCGCTTTCGGCGCGAGGCCGAGGCCGCGGGCCGCCTGCGCCATCCGAACATCGTGCCGGTCTACAGCGTGGGCGAGTCGGCCGGCGCTCCCTTCTTTGCCATGGAACTCGTCGAGGGGCGTTCGCTGGCGGACGTGATTCGCGCGCGCCGCGCCGGCGAGGCCGCCGGGTTGCCGGAGACCGGCGATCCCTGGCGGCGCTGGGTGTTGCGCACCGTGGCCTTGGTGGCGGACGCGCTGGCCTACGCGCACGGCCGCGGGATCCTGCATCGCGACGTGAAGCCGGGCAACATCTTGCTGGAGCACGACGGCACGCCGCGGCTCACGGACTTTGGCTTGGCGCTCGATCTGCGCGCCAGCGAACTCACGCAGGTCGGAGAAGTCTTCGGTTCGCCGCTCTACATGAGTCCCGAGCAGGCCTTCCGCGCCGATTTGCCGGTGGATGCGCGCACCGATGTCTACTCACTGGGCGTGACGCTCTACGAGCTGCTCACGCTGCGCCTGCCGTACGAGGGCAACACGCACGCCGCGGTGATGTCGGCGCTGGAGACGGGGCGCATCGTGGCGCCGCGCCAGGCCGACCCGACGCTGCCGGAGGCGCTAGAGCGCGTGCTCTTCGCGGCCCTCGCGCGGCATCCGCGCGATCGCTACGCCACCGCGGCAGACTTCGCCGCCGATCTGCGCCTCGTGCTCGACCAACCGCACGCCATTGCGGCGCCGCGCCGAGACTTCTCGCCGGTGCCGGGGTCGGCTGCTTGGTCGTCAGGTGCTGTCCGGCCGGCGGCTGCCGGCGCCGAGCGTCCGCTGGGCGCCGCCGCGCGTCTGCGCGCGGCACTGGCGCCCGAACCCCTCGAAGGGCCGAGCTTCCGCGAGCGCCATCCCTTCCTCGGGAATCGCTTCCTCGCGGCGGGCGTGCTCATTCTCTTTGGCTTCTGGCTGGCCAACACCTCGCCTGGCGATGCGCTCAACAGCATCGTGGGAATCATCACGATCGTGGGCGGCGTGCTGGTGCTCTTCTATCCCAACGTCCTCGACTTCGAGGCGCACCTCTTCAAGAGCTGGCACAAGAAACTCAGCCGGCTGCGGCCCGGAGTCGATGCGGCTGCGGAGTCGCACCCGCTTCTGCCGCCGACACTGAGCTTCCGTGAGCGGCACCCCTTCCTGTGCAATCGCTTCTTCTCGGGAGCGCTTTTTTTCCTGCCGGGTTTGGCGCTGGCCAACCACTCTTCGCACTCGGCAGTGCTGCGCCTGATCGGCGGGCTCTTCATGGTGTCTGGGCTGCTGCTCTTGCTCTACCCGCACCTGCTCGATCTGCTCGAGCTCTTCTTCCGGCGCTGGGATGGGCAAGTGCGCTCGCTGGGCCGCAGTCCGAACGGTTCTGCCACCGCGGCCACGGCGGCGGCCGGCGCAGCCAGCGGTGTGTCGGCGAGTGCTGTTGCGGCCGCGCCTGCCTCCACTTTGCCGCCCGCCGCGCTGACGCCGCCGGCGGCTCCAAAGCAACGCAGCGGCTGGTCGACCTGGGGCTGCGGCTGCCTCGTGCTGGTTTTGCTGCTCATCGTGGGGCCATGCACCGCTCTGCTGCTGTTCCACGACCGCGAGCGAACTGTGTTCATGCCCGAGGTGAGCCAGGGCCCGAGCGAGGCGCCCTGGGTGACGGATCTCGTCGAGCTGGGCACGGGCCATGGCGAGCTGGATGTGAACGAACGACGCGAACTCTTGTCCGAATGGCTGCGCCCGCGGCTCTCGCTGCCCACGTTTATCTCGCGCGCCGATCCGGGCCGCTGCCGTCTCTCCTATCGCTTTGCGGGTGTCGAGGAGTTGCCGGTCGACCTCTGGATCAGCATGCGCAGCCAACTGCTCGTTTCGCACGGCTCGGGCTTCGAGGACACAGGTCTGCTCTGGGGCCCGCCGCTCACGCTGCGCGCCGGCGACATCGAGGCCGGCGAGAAGTCGCAGTGGGTGAGTTTGGCCTTCCTGAGTAAGGTTCCGCACGGCACGATCCATGTGCAGCCGGTCATGCACTTTGAAGTGGGCTACGGCGAGGCGCCTTGGAGCGATCGCGAGGGCCAGCGCGGAGCCACGGAATGGACCTGGGAAGGGGACACCCAGACGGTGCACCTCGTCGAGGAGCTGCCGGGCGACTATCCGGAGGCCGTCACCGACCCGGATCTAGATGAGCGCATGCGCAGCGGCCTCACGCCGATTCGCTTGGAATGGCTCGGCTTTGAGGGGCCAGCCGACGCGCGACAGGCGCGCGTGGCGCTCGTCTTTGACGAATCGCGGGGCGGACCGTTGCCGTCGGCCGCGCAGCTCCTGCTCTTTCCCTCCGGTACGACGGAGGAGCCCGCACTCACGGGTGTGCTCGTCACGGCGGCACGCTCTCCGGAGGAGCTAGCGCACGACTCGGCGCACGACTCGCCGCGCGTCGAACTGCGCCTCGCGGTCTCGGGTGACACGTCTCACGTGGTGCAGCAGTTCCTGGCTGATCTCGCGGCGGGCACAGTGCGCTCTGCACGCCTCGAGCTGCGGCCCTCGCGCGCCGCGGCGCTCTCGGAGCCCGGAATCAGCCGCTACTGGGGCGGCGTCCTGGCCGTCGAAGTGCCGGTGACGTCGGCCGCGCCCTGAAGCCGCCCCGCCCCGAGGCCGCCGCGCATCACGGCAAGAGACCAAGCTCGGCCAACTCGAGCGCGACAGCTTCGGCCAGCGCGGCATTGCCGGCCGGCGTGAAGTGCGCGTGATCGCGAAAGTAGCTGGCCCACAGCGCATCGGCGGCTGCGGGGTCAGCGGGCAGGCGCGACTCCATGCGCGCGCCTGCTTGCAGCAGCGGCAGGCCCGCGGCCGTGACACTCGCGGTGACGAGATCCAAGCCTGAACGCCAGTGCTCCTCAGCGCGGGCACTTACCTCTGGCAGCGTGCCGGCCGAGCCAAGATTGCGGCGCAGTGCGGCCTCATAGACCGCCAGCGCGGCGGCGTCGCGCGGCGGCGGCCGCTGCACGAGGCAGGGATAGGCCAGGCCCACGATGGGCAGGCTGTGCTGCGCGCTGAGCTCGGCCAACTCCTGCCACAGCCGCGGCACGCCGGCCTCCACCGCGGCGGCAATCTCTTTGGCTGCGGCCTCTGCTTCGCGGCTGGGCGCTGAATCGGGTTCCGACCGGGGCGCTTGGCTCGTCTCCGACTCATGCCACTCTCGGCGGATGCGGTGGAGGCGGCGCACCAGCGCCGAGCGCAGCGGACCGGAGCGATCTTGGAAGGCGTCGATGGCCGGCTGGAACTGCGCCACGGCCGGACTGTGCGCCAAGAGCGGCATGTTCCAGCCTTCGAAAACCAGCACGAGATCCGGCTGGAGGCGCTCGATCTGGCCGTGGCGCAGAGCGAGCACAATCTGCTCCAGACCCCAGCCAGAAACGCCTCCGTTCAGGACCCGCGTTGCGCCCGCAGCCTGTTGGGCGGCGGAGAGCGCGTCCGCGTTGAGCTGCTGCTCCAGGTACACCGGCCAGGTCTCGTCGTCGTCGACCTTGTGACCCCAGGTGGTCGAGCCGCCCATGGCGAGCACACGTCGCTCGCCCGCGGCCTTAGCGCCGATCTCTGCGCCGCGCAGACCCTGCCGATTCACGTTCTCGTCGTCGCTGCGATAGCCGGGCACGAGTTCGTAGCCCAAGAGTGGCGAGCTGCGGTACTTCGGGATGGATTCCTTGAGGCTGCAATAGCCTTCGACGGCGAGCAGCACGCCCGCGCCGAGCGCTAGATTGCCGAGGAGTCGCAGCTTGCGCATGGCAGTGCGCAGGCTACGCGGGCTGCGGGGGCCTTCGCAACGCTGCGTCGCGACGGGCGCTCGCGAATCAGGGTGGTGCCGCGCGGCAGGGCCTTGAAGCCGGAGGCTGGCCGCGTTGGGATGAAGGCGTGGACGATCTGCTGCCCATGCTCCTTGGCTTCGTGAGCCTTTTGCTCTTGCCGGCGCTCGGCGTGGCCGGGCTCTTCAAGCAGCGCGTCACGCCGTGGCTCTCGGCGGCCATGTTCGCTTGGCTGCTCGGCGGCGTTTGGGCTTTGTCCACCGGCTGGCACCCGGGCTACACCAAGGACCGCTTCCTGCGCGTTTGGTTGGTGGGACTCACGCTCGGCGGCGGGCTCTTGCTCGTGGCGCGCTTGCGCGAGAAGCGCAAAACCTGGCGCTGGATTCGCTGGGCGCTGGCGGCCGCGACGATCTTCGTCTTCGTGCGCGCGCTCCAGACTTATCTGGAGACGTGGGGCTGAGAGCGGCCTCGGGCCGCGTGCTGCCGGGGGTGAGTGCTGCCGGGGCCGACTAGCCGCTGGCGCGTGCCGCGAAGCCGGCCTGCTGCGCCTGCTGTCGCTCGGCACGCAGCCGGCGCAGCAGAAAGTCGGTGGAGAGCAGGTCGTAGAGCGCGTGCATGGTCATAGCCAACCAGAGCGAGCCAGTCAGGGCCACGCTGACCTGCAGCCAGAGCGCAACGAAGGCCACGATGATCATGGCGCGCCGGCCCTGCATCGCATGGGCCACGCCGAAGGAGATCGCGCAGAGCGCGCCCGAGAGCCACCAAAGTCCTGAACTGAGCGGCGGAGTCTCGATGGCCGTCGACGGATCGGCCGTGAACCAAGTGAGCAGCAGCCAATACAGGCACTGCATGAGCACGCCGCGATAAACGATCTCCTCGCCGATCCCCGCCGTGAGACACAGGGCCGCATGGAGCGGACGCTCGCCGCGCGAGGCGGGCAGCAGAAGTTGAAGTTGGCGCTTGGCGTCAGGCGTCAGCGTGCGCCAGCGCCACGGCAGAGAGGCGAGCAGCGCCGCCAGGCCCAAGGCCGTCACAAACGTGGCCGCGGCGTGCCACCGAAACTCTCCGACCACCGGGAGGCCCAACTCGAAGGCCACGAAGAGCGCCAAGCCCAGCGTGAGGAACTGCGTAATGAAGGCCGAGAGGTAGAAGCTGCGCCGCGGCAGTTGCTCGCCGGCGTCGAACATCTGGTTCAAGCGCCGGCTGCTGCGCACGGCGACAAAGGGCAGGTAGAGCCCAATGAAAAGGAGATAGATCAGCGCGGCGGGGTGCACAGGTTCCTCGGCAGGTGAAGCCTAACGACTAGAAACCCAGCGAGCCATCCAAAGGGAAAGACCTCTGCGTTGACTGGGTCGTGCAGGGCCCAGAGCCTGTCGGGGCAGGCATGGCGAAAGTGTGTTGGCTGCCGGCGGGTCGGCCGGAGGCCTTACCCTGCGCAGCACGATGGTCGCGCCGCACACCGGATTCCGCCGAGTTGTCGACGTGCGCCCCGGCGAACTCGGCCTGCTGCTGCTCGCCGCCGGCTACGGCTTCTTCTTGCTGTGCAGCTACTACTTGCTGCGGCCGCTGCGCGATGCCTGGGGGCTGGAAGGCGGCACCGACCGCCTGCCCTGGCTCTTCACCGGCACCTTTCTGGCCATGCTCCTGACGAATCCGCTCTACAGCGCGGTTGTGGCGCGGGGACGTCGCCGCCGCATCGTCCCGGTGGTCTACCGCTTCTTCGCGCTAAACCTGCTCGTCTTCTATTGGCTGCTCTTGCGCGGCACCTCGAGCACGGAAGTCGGCTACGCCTTCTTCATCTGGCTCTCGGTCTACAACCTGTTCGTCGTGGCGATCTTCTGGAGTGTCATGACGGACCTGTTCGATCACGAGCAGGGGGCGCGGCTCTTCGCCTTCATCGCGCTGGGCTGCAGCGCGGGCGCGATCGCGGGGCCGCTGCTCACGCGGCTGCTGGCGCGCGACTTGGGGCAAGCGAGCCTCATTCTGCTCGCTGTCGTGCTGCTCGAGGTCTGCACGCAGTGCGTCGGCCGGCTGCTGCGGCGCGATGCCCGGCAGCGGGCCGGCGGAGCGACAGCGCCAGCCGACGCGGCGGGGGCCGCCGCCCGAGGCCCTGTTGAGGACGAAGTTCGCGTGGGGGGCAGCATCCTGGGCGGGATGCGGCGGGTGACGAGCGATCCCTATCTGCTCGGCATCGCGGGGCAGATCCTGTGCCTCACCACGACGGCCACCTTCCTCTATCTGCTCAAGGCGCGCATCGTGTCGGGCGCGGTGCAAGGCACGGTCGAGCGCACGGCGGTCTTTGCCGGCATCGATCTGACGGTGAACACGCTGGAGTTTGCCCTGCAGCTCTTCGTGACAGCGCCCTTCATCCGCTGGGCGGGCTTGGCCGGCGCGCTGCGCGCGCTGCCAGTGCTCACCGGGCTGGGGGCGCTGCTGCTCGCGGCGCAGCCCACCGTGCTGGTGCTGCAGCTTGTCGAGGGCATCCGTCGGGCGGTGCAATACGCCGTCTACCGGCCCGCGCGCGAACTGCTGCTCACCGTGGTCGATCGCGAGAGCAAGTACAAGAGCCGCGGCTTCATCGACACGGTCGTTTATCGCGGCGGTGACTGGGCCAGCGCGCAGCTTTATGCGGGCCTCGAACTGCTCGGCCTCAAGACCGCGGGACTCGCGCTGGCGGGACTGCCCGTCGTGGCCGGTTGGTATTGGCTCTGCGGGCGCCTCGCGCGCCAGCAGTCGCACCTCGCACACGAATCCTCAGCTCCTCGACTCCCCGTCACGAAAGGTCCTCAGCCATGATGCGCACGCTTCCCCAACTCCTCGCGGTGCTTCGTCCGGTGCTGGCCCTGGTGCTGGTCGGTACGACCGTCGCCGCTCAGCAGCCTGCGGGACCCGGCTTGCGCACCACGCCGAGCCCGTCACCCACTCCGGCCGCCGCCATCACGCCGCAAACAATTCTTATCCTCGGCGGCACCGGCTTTCTGGGCCCGCAGGTCGTGGAGGCCGCCACCGCGCACGGTCATCAGATCACGCTCTTCAATCGCGGCCGCACGCGGCCTGAGCTCTTCAAGGACCGTCCTGAGATCGAGATTCTGCACGGCGATCGCGATGGCGACCTGGAATCGCTGCGCGCGGCGATCGCCGCAGGCCGGCGCTGGAATGCTGTCGTGGACACCTCCGGTTACGTGCCGCGCATCGTCAAGGACAGCGCCACGCTCCTTGCTCCGGCCATCGATCAGTACGTCTTCATCTCGACGATCTCGGTCTTCGCCGAGGACGTGGCGCCGCACAGTAAGGAGGACGGCAAGCTGGCCACGATGCCGGACGAGAGCAGCGAGGAGGTCATGCAGTACTACGGCGCGCTCAAGGCGCTCTGCGAGCGGGCTGCCGAGGCGGCGGCGCCGGGCCGGACCACGAACATCCGGCCAGGGCTCATCGTGGGCCCGGGCGACGGCAGCGATCGCTTCTCGTACTGGCCGCTGCGCGTGCAGCGCGGGGGCGAGGTGCTCGCGCCCGGCGACGGCGCTGATCCCGTGCAGTACATCGATGTGCGCGACCTGGCCGAGTTCATCGTGCGCAGCATCGAGCAGCGCCACTTTGGCGTCTTCAATGCGACGGGTCCCGAGCGCACGCTCACGATGAAAGAACTGCTCGAGGGCTGTGTGGCCGGTGTGGCTGCCGACGCGACCGCGCCCGCCAGCCTCGTTTGGGTGCCGGCCGACTTTCTTGCCGAGCACGAAGTGGCGCCCTGGGGCGATTTGCCGGTCTGGGTGCCGCGCGGCCCCGACGCGGGCTTCACCACGCTCGACTGCAGCAAGGCGGTTGCCGCCGGACTTCGCTTCCGGCCTGTGGCAGACACCGTGCGCGACACGTTGGCTTGGTGGCGCACGCTCCCAGAGGCACGGCGCGCCAAAGTGCGCGCCGGCCTATCCGCCGAGCGCGAGGCAGCGGTCCTCACGGCGTGGAAGGAGCGCGCGGCCGGGAGCTGAGGCCCGGCCGGCGCTCTTGCGCAGCGTGTGCGCCTCGGCGACTCAGGCGCGGCGACGCACGAGTCCAATGAGGCCGATGCCGCCGATGATCACGCCGAGCACGATGAGAATCATGGCCTGATCGCTGGGTGCGCCGGTGAAGACCTCCGACGTGACGGAGGACACTGAGTCCTTGGCGGCGAAGCCCCAGATCAGCAGTGCAACGCCGGCGGCGAGCAGGACCAGGGCGGGGATTGGTGATTTGGACATGTTGTAGGAATCCGCTGGGGAGTCGCGAGGCACCATAGGCCTCTCAGAGGAGGGGCTTCTTGCGGCCGAAGATCAGCGAGACCACAAAGATGACGAGGAAGACGACGAACAGGATCTTCGCGAAGCTCGCCGCCGTTCCGGCCAGGGTTCCGAACCCCAGCACGCCGGCGATAAGCGCAATGATGAGAAAGGCAAGAGCCCAGGACAGCATGGCAGAGACTCCGAGAGGGGAAACGCAGTGTGTCGGTCAGGCCTCTTCGAGGAGATCCTCGTCGGCGTCGTCGAGGTCCTCGCGGAGTGCTTCTTGCTGCTCCGCCAAGAGAGGAGCTGAACATGAGAAGCGGCGCGAGGAACTCGCCGGTGACGAGAGCAAGCGCCGTGCCAATGCCAAACACCAGGATGGGGCGGGCAGGCTGAAGGCGCAAACGCCTACTCGAGCGTTCCCAGGAACTCGCGCACGAGCTGATTGAAGGCCGCCGGCTGCTCGTAGTTGGGCAGGTGCCCTGCAGCGGGAATGAGGGCTAGGCGCGCTCCGGGTATCGCGGCAGTGAGCGCCTCCGACTCACTCGGCGGAATGAGCGTGTCGGCTGCGCCGCTGATGACCAAGACCGGCACCGCAATGTTCGCGAGCGACGGCCCCGCGTCCGGCCGGTCGCGCAGCGCTACGAGGGCCGCCACGACGCCTTCCACAGGCTGAGCACTCATGAGGTTCAGGAGCGCCCTGCGCAGAGTCACGTCTTTTTGTAGCGTCGCCGGCGTCAGCATCTTGTCCAGCATTTGCGCGGCCACCGCGGGGGCGCCCTGGGAGCGCACGAGCGCTACCGCGTCGTCGCGCGCCTGGCGCGCCGCTGCGGAGTCAGGACCGCTGCGTGTATCGATCAGGAGGAGTCCGCGTAGGCGTTCAGGAAAGAGTCGCTGAAAGGCCAGTGCGATGTAGCCGCCCATCGACACCCCGCCGAGGACGACGGACTGGATCTTCAGGGCGTCCAACAAGAGCGCGAGATCCTGGGCGTAATCATCCAGAGCCATGGCTGGAGGCCGGGCTGGAGGCGCTGCTGCCGCGTGGCTGTCCGGCGTCCAAGGAGACTCGCCGAAGCCGCGCAGATCCGGCGCAATGACGCGCGCCACGTCGCCCAGTTCGCGCACCTGCGCGGACCAGATGCTGCGGTCGAGCGGAAAGCCGTGGACTAGGAGCAGCGGGATGCCGCTGCCACCACTGTCCTCGAAAGCGATGACGCGATCATGGGTGCGGATGCGCATGACTCACCTCGCGGTCGGCGGCGCTCGTGTCCGCCAGTGTCCGTGATGTGCGAGTCTCGTATCACGATGATCGGTGGGAAGCCAGTGACTGACGTGCCGGGCCTCGAACCCGGCACAGCGAGTTACGCGGCCGGGCCGAGCGAAACCTGCGCGAAAGCGGGAGTCACTCCGTCAGTCGAGACAGAGGCAGGGAACTCTCAGAAGATAATGATGGCGAGGATGATCACTCCAATGACGACAGCCGTCACGGAGAGATCGCGCGTGCTTGCCTCGCCAGCGCGCAGTTCAGCCAGATCCGTTGCGGCGGCGGTCGCGCGAAGCAGCTCGACGCGCTCGAGTCCACGGACGGCTGGAACGTCGGCCGCTGCACCAGCGCGAAGCTCGGCTAGGTTTGAGACGGGCAATCCTTGCAAGGCAGTGCGCTCAGAGGCCGTGAGGTCCTGGGCCGCCGCAGCGGAGCCCAACGAGAGAGCGAGCACGATAGGGGTGACGATGATTGACTTCATGACGAGGTTTCCGGGAAAGGGGTGGGATGTGCGACGGAGCTTGGCAGCGGTGTCGCTGGGACGGCGAGGAGCGTGAAGCACCGCACGGCGCCCCACAAAGTTTGGAAGGTCTCATTGGGCAGCAGCACGCGGCCGCGCCGCGGATCAAGCAGCACGACATTGGCCAACTCGGGGTCGTGCCCTATGAGCAAGCTGAAGTGGTTGCTGCTGTCGTCGGCGGTCATGACCAGCAGGGGCCGGCCCTCTTCGAGGTGACTCAACACGCCGGTGGGCGTGCGATCGAAGGTCCCCGCGAAGATAAAGACTTCGAAACCAAGGCCTTCCAGAGTGGCGCGCAACTCCGTGCCGGAAAGGCCGGCGCGTTCCTCGGCGAGTCGCGCAAGTTCAGCACGTGCCGGCGCGGGAATGGCAACCTGGTAGTAGCCGCAGAGCGAAGCGATTGCCGCCAGGCCGCATTCGTGCAGTTCATCCTGTTCCACGAGCGGCGTGGGCAGCACGGTGGCGCTGCTCGAGAGGGCCGGCGGCCGGGTGGGACCCACCGCACAGGCGAAGGAAGGGATCAACGCGAGGACTAGGCCGATGACTCTCGGCGCGAGTCGAAGCTTCGGCGGGATCGAATCCTCCGCGTTGGTGGCGGTCGTCTGCGTGAGACGGGCGCTGGGCATGGACGGAGACTCCTCGGCGGGGTCTCGAGTCCAGAACAAGCACCGGAGATCCGCAGCCACGGCTCTAACAGCAAGCGCCGTGCCGCAACCGAAGCGTCGCCCAGTTCGGGGTCAGCAACCCGTGCGCGAGCGGTCCACTGATTGAGAAGGAGTACTTCCCTCGGGACTCGCTTGGCGGCAGCAGCGCGCTGGGCGTGCGGGGTCTTTCTGGGCAGACTCTGTAGATTCTGCAATCGCCGCCCCGAAACCACCGAGGGGCCGCCTCCCCAGGATCAACACGGTTAGGATGGCCTGCTGCCGAGCCGCAGACAGTTCCACTGGCCGAGGAGGTCGTCAATGCTTCTGAGAATCGTTTCCGCAGGTGTCGTCTTGACGGGAGTGGTTTGCTGGGCGGCGCTGGCGGGGGATGTGACTCCGCCCGGCGGTCCGGTGACCGGCACGATGAAGACGCTGACGGACATCGAGCCGCGCGTGGCCCTCCGCAATGACCCGGGCCTGGTGCCGGTCGTTATTGCCGCAGCCGGTTCGTACTACCTGGCCGAGGACATCGTGGGGCTGCCCGGACAGCACGGGATCCAGATCGCCGCCAGTGACGTGACGCTGGATCTCAACGGGTTCGCCATCCGGGGCAATCTCGAAGTGGGCTCGACGGATGGCGTGAACCTCACGGCGGCGGCCTCCAATGTGAGTGTGCGCAACGGAGTGATTCGAGACTTCCAGGGGCTGGGAGTCAGCGCGAACACGCCGAACCTGGGTTGTCTCTTCGACGGCCTGCGCGTGAGCAATTGCGGAAGCACCGGCATTCGCTCAGGCCTGGGCGGACTGGTTTCCGGCTGCGTGGTCCGTGACTGCGGGGGCATCGGAATCACCGGTCAGGACGGAGCACTGATCACCGGCTGCACGAGCTACTCGAACGCCGCCGCTGGCATCAACAACGGCGGGGGCTTGGTGCATGGCTGCTCGGCCCGAGGCAACGTCGGCCTGGAGATCGCGCTCGTGAACGGTGCCGTCGGGCACGACAACTCGGCGCCCTGATCGGCGCCCTCGTCGGCGCCAAGTCTCAGGGCAGAAAGCTGTCCGCCTTCTTGAGCTTCTGCGGCAGGTACTCCTCGAGCACGTAGTTGAGTCCCCACTTGGCGAGCGCCTGCTGCTCGGCGCGCACGCCCATCGACACGAGCATCTCCATGGCCTTCTGCCAGGGCTTGTGGTGCTGGAAGAAGGGGTCGTTCTTGAGGGCGTCTTTGGCGCGCTTGACGTCGACATCGAGCAGCGGGTGTGTGGGCAGCTCGTAGTCGAGGATGTCCTGCGGCGTGACGCCCAGGTAGCGCGCGTGCGGTACGCAGAAGAAGCGGTTGAGGTGCGCGGTGTTGCCACTGCCGACCTTTAGCGTGCGGTAGATGTTGCTGATGCCGTAGGGGTCGCAGTCCACGAAGGCGTAGACCGGAATCTTCTGGGCCTCGGCCAGGCGGCGGATGAAGCGGCGTGTAGCGCGCGTGGGCACGCCGCTCATGCTCACCAGAATGCAGTTGGCGGTGTCCCAGTAGCCGTGCGCCTGCAGGCGCTGGAACATGCCGCCGGTCTCGATGGCGAGCACGAAGCTGGCCTTGGTCTCAAACTCCAGATGCTCGACGCTGTGCGGAATGCTGTAAGCGCCGGTGCCGAACTTGGTGCAGTCGATGCGCAGCGGCTGTCCGCTGGCCGGGTCGCGGTCGATGACCGTGAGCCGGCCGGCCACTGCGCCGCCGTGCTCTTCGGGGTAGAAGCGGAGCTGTTCGCGTGACACGCCCTGCACCGCGAACATGGCCTCGATGTCGTCCATGACCATGTCCGACTCGGGCTGCTCGTTGAACTTCGCCTCGCCCCAGTTCTTGCTGACGTAGTAGGCCTCTCGCTTCGTCGCAAAGGTGTCGCCCTCGATCATCTCCTTGCTCAGGCTCATCATGCGCAGGGTCTGCGCGAAGCCCTTGACCGTGTTCACCGTGAGCGTGCGCACCTTTTTCTGCTTGCCGATCTCGAGGTAGCCCACCTTGCTGTCGTACTTCACGTTGCCCAGCGAGCGCACGGGGGCGGAGAGTTCCGGCTTGCCGTCCTTTACGCTGGCCTCGTAGACCTCGCGCGCCTCGTCGCCGAGGCACTTCAGCGTGTGCTTGTCCGTCGCGTCGGTGACGGTTTTGCGGGTCAGCTTCTTGGCGGTGGGGGACTTGGATTTGGCCATGGGAGCGCTCAGCTGGTGCGAGTTGCTGAGTCTGCAAGCGGCTCATTGCGGTTACAAGCGGTCCATGCGAGAGTGCGCTCTGGATCGGGCGCGCTGACCTCATCGGGCCGCAGGCATGCTTCGAACGTCGATACTTCTGCCGATTGCGTGCGTCTTACACATCCTCGCGCCCACGGCTGCGTCACAGGGGCAACTCGCCTACTTCAAGGCTTCGAACACGGGGATCTTCGACGGGTTCGGCGCGGCGATCGCCGTCAGCGGCGACACGATGATTGTCGGTGCGCCCGCCGAGGACAGCGCGGCCACGACCGTTGACGGGAACCAGTCCGACAATAGCGCCTTGAGCGCCGGAGCCGTCTATGTGTTCGTCCGGAGCGCTGGCGTCTGGAGCCAGCAGGCCTACCTGAAGGCCTCCAACGCGGGGAGCTTCGACGAGTTCGGCCGATCAGTTGCGATCTGCGGTGACACGATCATCGTGGGTGCCCCGGGTGAGGACAGCCACGCATCGGAAGTGGACGGGGACCAGAGCGACAACAGCCTGCCCCTCGCCGGCGCAGCCTACGTCTTCGTGCGGAACGGAACGGTGTGGACGCAGCAGGCCTATCTCAAGGCGCAGGTTCCTGGTCACGACGACCAGTTTGGCTTCTCGGTCTCGGTCTCGGGCAGCACGATCGCAGTCGGCGCCCGCGGCGAATCCAGTGACGCCACCGGCGTGGACGGCGACGCCTCGAATGACGACGCGCCGGCGTCCGGCGCCGTCTACGTTTTTGGCCGGAGCGGCGGAGTCTGGAGTCAGCAGGCTTATCTCAAGGCCTCCAACGCGGACGTCGCCGACCAGTTCGGCTACTCCGTCTCGGTGTTCGGTGACACCATCGCCGTGGGCGCCGTCGGCGAGTCGAGCAGCGCCACTGGCATTGGGGGGAACCAGACGGACAACAGCGCGAGCGCAGCGGGAGCGGCCTACGTCTTCGTGCGGAACGGCCTGAACTGGAGTCAGCAGGCCTACCTCAAGTCGTCCGAGGCAGCCTTCGGCGACCGGTTCGGCGAGAGCGTGTCGATCTCCGGCGAGACGCTCGCCGTAGGCGCGCCTGAGGAGGGCGGCGGTGCGGCCTACGTGTTTGTTCGGTCGGGGGGAGATTGGGCACAGCAGTCCAGGCTTGACGTGACCGCGAGCGGGGGGGCCTTCGGCGCCTCAGTGGCCGTTTCGGGCAGCGCTCTCGTGGTCGGTGCACGGTTCGACAACAGCTCCAGCATCGGGATCAATGGCGACTGGAACCAGAACGCGACGAAGTCCGGCGCGGCTTACGCCTATGGCCGCAATGGCAGCGTCTGGAGCATGCAGGCCTTCGTCAAGACTTGGCACACGGACCCATACGACGACTTTGGCTGCGCCGTCGCGGCTTCGGGCGGACTCGTGGTCGCAGGTGCGTCATGCGAGGACGGCAGCTCGACGGGCGTCTACGGCGACCACTTCAGCGACTCCAGCGTCGACTCCGGCGCGGCCTTCGTCTTCGATCTCGACCTGCTATCCGATGCATGGGCGGACATGGGCAACGGCCTGGACGGTGTGGACGGAGTGCCGCTGCTCACGGGCAGCGGAGCGCTCACGGCCGGATCAGGGGGCATCCTCAGGCTCTTCGACGCCATGCCCACGGCACCCTGTGCGCTCCTGGTGTCCCTTGCGTCGGCGCCAATGCACTTCAAGGGCGGCACGCTAGTTGCGTTTCCACCGCTGTTGAGCGTGCCGCTCGCCACCTCCGCCAACGGCTTGCTCCAGTTGCCATTCGTGTGGCCCTCGGGCGTGCCCTCGGACACGGTCTTCTGGTTCCAGTACGCGATCGCCGACCCGGCGTCCGTCCACGGTGTGTCGCTGAGTAACGCGCTGAGCGCCACGACACCGTGAGACGGTGGCTTGCGCGCACCTTCAGCTTCGCCCGGACGACGTTAGGACTCTCGCTTCTGCTGGCGATTGCGCAGGGCTGCACGTCGAGCGCCGCGCTCGCACCGCTGGAGGGTGTTCTGGTCGAGGCGGCTTGCGGGCAGTGCCAGTTCGGGCTCGTAGGCGAGGGCTGTGATCTCGCGGTGCGCATCGATGGCCAGGCGTACTTCGTGGACGGCACCAGCATCGATGAGCACGGCGATGCGCACGCCGCTGACGGCTTCTGCCAGGCGGTACGCCAAGCCCGCGTGAGCGGCCAAGTGCAGGGCGACCGCTTCCAGGCGACGAGTTTCGAATTGCTGCCCGCCGCGACGCGCTAGTGCTTCGTCGGAGCACGGGCGGCTTGGCTAGGTCGTGAGCGCACGCTTCCGCTCGCGCACCTGCTCGAACTACGGTTAGGATTTCCAGCGTGGACTGGCGCCTGAGACTGCTGAGCATCGCGTGGCTAGGTGCCGTGCTGACGTCGCCGGCCGGCGTGCAGGCGCAGGACCAGGCACCGGTGCAAGTCTCGGTTCAGGTCGACCTGCGCGTGGAGCTGCTCACGATCGTGTTCCGGCTCGCGGGGGCGTCCGAGTTCAACCGCGACGAGGCGCGTTCACCCTACGCCGAGGCCGTCGACAAGCACTTCGGCTCCTTCCGCGAACATCCGGCGGTGCTCGCCGCCCAGCGACTGCGCGAGCAGCACGGCGTCAGCCACGACGCGGTGCCGAGCTTCGCCCTGCATCTGACCGATGTCGAGACGCTGGCCGAGCGCGTGCCCTTCGACGCCCGGCCGGCGCGGCTCGTGGACCGCTGGCCACTGGAGCCAGCGCGCGAGTTCCTGTCGCTGCTGCGTGACTTTGCACGTGAGACGCACTTTGCTGAGTTCGCGGCCTCGCAGGCCGAGATCTACGCCCTGGCGAGTCAGCGCCTGTCGGAACTGGTGCGCAATCGCCTGCAGATCGTCTGGCTGAACGAGTACTTCGGCGACCGAGGCGACGCGAGTTTTCGCCTCAGCGTCGGTCTGCTTTGCGGTCCCAATGCCTTCGGCACCGGGGTGCGCTTCGCCGATGGACAGCCCGAGGAGATTCATCCGGTCATAGGTGTTTGGCAGCGCGACAGCGCGGGCCGGCCGGTCTTCGATGCCACAGTCTTGCCGATCGTTGTGCACGAATTGTGCCACTCCTATGCCAACCCGCTGGTGACGAAGCACTTGCCGGCGCTGCAGGCTGCCGGGGAAGTCCTGCTGCCGCCGGTGGCAGCGAGCATGCGTCGCCAGGCTTATCCCACTTGGCAGATCGTGCTTAACGAATCCCTCGTGCGGGCCGTCGTGGTGCGCTACCTCGCAACGCACCACGGTGCGGCTGCCGCGCAGGAGCAAGCCGCCGACGCGACCGGGCGCTCCTTTGCCTGGGTGCCGGATCTCGCGCGGGAACTGGAGCGGTACGAACGGGATCGCCAGACCTGGCCGACGCTCGGACACTTCATGCCCGAGGTGGCCGTGTTCTTCGCAGAACGCGCGCGAGTCGCGGCCGAAGCCGCGGCCAAGTTGCCTCAGGTGCTTTCGATGCAGCCCGGCAATGGCGCGCTCGACGTGGACCCGGCGCTGCCCATGATCGAAGTGCGCTTCGATCGCGCGATGGATACGCGCGGTCACTCGGTGGTGGGCGGCGGCGACGACTTCCCCGAACTCACGGGCAAACCGCAGTACGACGAATCGGGCCGCGTCTTCACGCTGCCCGTGCGCCTGCTGCCCGGTAAGACCTACCGCTTCGGCCTGAACGGCGGCCGATTCCAGAACTTTCGGGCCGCGGACGGGGCGGCGCTGGCGCCCGTGCTCGTCGAGTTCACGACACGCGGAGCCTGAAGCCCAGGACAGCTCGGCGACTCGCGTGATCGGACCGGCGCCCGGCTCACCCCTAACCCAGCTTTCTGCTCTTCTCCAGCGTGTCGCGCAGCTTGGCGATCACGTCGTCCTTCTCCGGATCCTTGAGGCCGAGCATCTCTTGCAGGGCCTCGCCGATGTGCGGGATGTACTTGTCGATGTAGGAGCGCTTCTTGAGCTCGTCCTCCACGCGCGCGCGGCGGCGCAGGTGGATCTGCATCTGGCGGCCGCACTCTTGGAGCGCGAGCTTGATCTCCTTGATGATCTCCGGGTAGCTGGCGACGGCTTCCTTGCTCTCGCTGGTGAAGGGCACCCAGACGCTGGCCAGGTGCACCATGAAGATCACCGGCCCCACGGGCATGCCGTCTTTGGGCTGGCTGAGTCCGTAAGAGCGCCAGTCCACGTCGAGCACGGCCTTGCTGATCGCGCAGGCGCCCGGTTGGTGCTGCAGGGGCACGCGGTTCGCGAAACGCATCAGCCGCGCGGGCTCGTCGGCCGGCAGGCTGCCGCCCAGCGCGCAGCCGACTTCCACCTGGAAAGGATTGCCGCGATAGACGGCCGGCGCGCGCGTGCGCGAGACGAAGAACTCCGCCTCGCCGATCTCCTTCTGCAGACCCTTGCGGATCAGCTCCTCGCCGATGGGCGAGACGCAGTCCGTGGGCGGGTTCATGAGCTTGGTTTCGTTGATGGCCTTGTAGAGCGCCTCGGCCGACTTGTGCTCCAGACTCTTCACGCGCGCGGCCGGGTCGAGCCCGGCCAGTTCGCAAATCTCCTTGGCCACGCGCGAGGAGACGCGCGAGAAGTCGCTGGCCAAAAAGCCGCTCAGCTTGGTGCTGGCGGTGCCCTTCATCATCTTGAGCAGATTGCCCAACTCCACGCCGTGCGGATGCGGCTTGATCTCCAGAGGCTGCACGGGCAGCTCCTTGGTGGCGCGCTCGAAGAGCGTGGGCGGCGCGCCCTTCTCCAAATCGGGCGGCCAGTAGGTGATCTGCACGTGCGGGTTGGCGATGGCCACCTGCGCGAGCCACTCATCCACGGAGGCCTTGCCCTTGCGGTACTCGGCTTCCAGCTCGATGGTGACCTCGGTGCCGTGCTCGCGGTCCCACTCGAAGATGCGCGGCGGGCGCGGCTTCACGGGCGCGTTCTTGGCCGTGTCGATGCGCAGGGCCACGTCGAGGGCGTCGTGCTGCTTGCCGATGCGCGACTTGATGATGGTGGGCGCGCCGGTGGTCATCTGGCCGTACATGCCGGCCGCCGAGATGCCGATGCCCTGCTGTCCGCGGCTCTGCCGCAGCCGGTGAAACTTGCTGCCGTAGAGCAGGCGCGCGAAGACATTGTCGATTTGCTCGGGCACGATGCCCGGCCCGTTGTCGCCGACGATCACGCGGAAACGGTTCTCGATCTTCGCCATCGGCTCGATGCGCACGGTGACGTCCGGCAGAATCTCGGCCTCCTCGCAGGCGTCGAGCGCGTTGTCCACGGCCTCCTTGACGGTGGTGAGCAGGGCCTTGCGCTTGCTGTCGAAGCCGAGCAGGTGCCGGTTCTTGGCGAAGAACTCGCTGACTGAAATCTCGCGCTGCTTCTCGGCCAGGTCGTGGGCCTTGGTGCGGCCGCGCCCGCTGGCGGTCGGAACTCGCCGGCTCGAAGTGGGCTTTTCGGCAGCATCTTCGGCGGGTGCGCCGGTTGCCGAGTCGCTCGCGGTGTCGGCCGGGGAGTCCGCGGCAGGCGCAGAGTCGGGCGCGGCGTCGAAGAGCGACTTCTGGCGGGTGGCAGGGCTCATGCGGTGGGGCGCTCCGGGCAAGGTGTTCACCTTAAGCGGTGCCGGGACCCGTTCAAGCGGCGAGCGCGGCCCCCGGTGCCGATCAGAGCAGGTGCGGCCTGCCGTGCTATGTCGGGGGGTCGTCCCTCCGCAGCGAGCCTGCCTCCAATGAACGCTTTCCGTCTGCCGCCGCTGCCGTACTCGACCGCCGCGCTTGAACCGCACATTTCGCGCTTGACCCTGCGTACGCATCACGGCCACCATCACCGAGCCTACGTGGAGAAGCTGAACGCCGCGTTGCGCGGAACGCGCAAGGCTGCCTGGAGTCTGGAGCGCCTCGTCCGCGCCGGGTCAGGGCCGCTGTTCAACCACGCCGCACAAGCCTGGAACCACGAGTTCTGCTGGCACTCGTTGCGGCCGGCCGGGGGCCCGCGGACGCCGGTGGCGCTGTCGGACGCCATCACGCGTTCCTTCGGCGGGTTGAGCGCGCTGCGAACGGAGTTCACTGAGGCAGCGCTGGCGCACTTCGGTTCAGGCTGGGCCTGGCTGGTCGTCCAGCCGAGTCGCGGATCGCGCGGCAGCTCGGGCGGCCGGCTGGCCGTGCTCACGACGCACGATGCCGAGACGCCGCTGCGCACCGGTCCCTTGCCGCTGCTCTGCTGCGACCTGTGGGAGCACGCTTGGTATCTCGATCGCCGGCATGACAAAGCTGCCTATCTGGAAGCCTTCTGGAAGCTGGCCAATTGGTCCTTCGCTGCCGCCAATCTCGAACGCGGTACGCCCTTCATGTCGGCGTCCAAGTCGCCCGCGGCGAGTTCAGTCAGCGCGCGGCGGCGTAAACGCTGAGCCGCGAGTAAAGCGTCTTCAGGCTGATCCCGAGCAGGTCCGAGGCCACTCGCTTGTCGCCTCGCACGTGTGTGAGTGTCGCCTGAATGAGAAGTTTCTCCGCAGCATCGATGCGCGTGCCAGGACGCAGTACGACATCGCCGCCGGCGTCGCAGCCGGGTGCCGTCGAAGCAGCCAGCGTGACGTGCTCGGCTTCGATCGTGTCGCCCGAGACCAACCAGGCGCGGCGCACGGCGTTGCGCAGTTCGCGCACGTTGCCGGGCCAGCTCCAGGCGGCGATCTTCTGCAGGGCGGGCGCGCTGAAGACCTTGCTCTCACCGTGATCAAGACTGAGCCGAGCCAGGAAATGCTTGGCCAGCAGGTTCACGTCGTCACCGCGCTCATTTAGCGCCGGCAGTACGAGGGGAACGACATAGAGGCGATAGAAGAGATCTTGCCGGAGGTTACCGGCCAGCATGGCCGCGTACGGATCGCGATTCGTGGCGGCGATGATGCGCACATCGAGTTTGATCGAGGCCGTGCCTCCGACGCGCGTTAACACGCCGGCCTCCAGCACGCGCAGCAGTCGAACCTGCATGTCGGCGGTCATTTCGGTGATCTCGTCCAGAAAGAGCGTGCCACCGCAGGCCTGCTCGAAGACTCCCTTGCGCTGCCGGTCGGCCCCCGTAAAGGCGCCGCGCTCATGGCCGAACAACTCGGATTCGATCAGGCCTGCGGAGATGGCGCCGCAGTTCAGTGCGACGAAGGGCGCGCTCGCGCGCCGGCTGAACCGATGCACCACGGCGGCCACGAGCTCCTTGCCGGAACCGGTGGGTCCGCTGAGCAGCACGGTCTCGTCGGTGGGAGCCACTTGCTCAATGGACTTGTAGAGCCTGCGCATGACGGGTGAGATGCCAACCAGGTCGCCGAAGTGTCCGGTCCCGGGCAGTTCCCCGCGCACGCGCCTCAGTTCGCGCCGCCTGGCCGTCGACACGGTGAGCTTCTGTAGGAGCGTTTCCAGTTGGGGCAGCTTGAGGGGTGTGGTCAGAACGTCGTAGGCGCCGCTGTGGAAGGAGTCAACCGTCATGCGGACGGTGGAATTGCCGGAGATGACCACGACATCGCTTTCAGGCAACTTGCGCAGATCGTCGAGGAGTTGCAGGCCACTGCCATCAGGCAGCATGAGATCGAGCAAGATGATGTCAGGAGCGGCCTCGATCAGTGCGGCGCGCGCCGCGGCCAAGCTCCCGGAAGAGCGACAGCGCAGACCCCGTTGTTCGACCCAGGCAGCCAGTGCGTCGCGAGAGGCGGCGTCGTCTTCGACAATTAGGACATCGAGCATAAGATCTCCTTGCCCGTGCCGAGCACAGCGATGGGCAATTCGATACGCGCTGTCGTGCCGGTCATGGCGCTGCTCTGCAGAGTCAACGTGCCGCCCATCGCTTCGATCGTGGCGCGGGACATGAACAGACCAATGCCGGAACCGCCTGGCTTGGTCGTGTAGTGCAGCCGAAAGACTTGCTCGTGTTGGCCTGCGGGAATGCCGGGGCCTTGATCGCGGATCATGACGATGGCGCGCGGCCCCTTGGTGCGTAGTTCGATCTCGATCGGCCCGCCGTGCGGCATGGACTCGACAGCGTTCATGAGCAGGTTGAGCAGCGCTTGTTTGAACTGGTCGCAAGCGGCCACGACGGCGGCCCTGACTGCGTCACCAGCGTCTGCCGTATGCGCGTAGCCAGGGGCAGGTCGTCCTGTATGGCATCCAACTGCCGTCGCTTGGTGAAGATCGAGACGTAGCCACCGGCCTGACCGGGGCCGAAGGGCAGCACCCGCACGAAGAGCCGCTTGTCCGCGGCGGAGTCGGCCAATAACACTTCCAGGGCCACTTCACTTTCGCGCTCCGGCCTTCCGAGGAGCGTCTCCGCACCCTGACTCTGGAGCACGATCGCGCCTCGTGAGTCGACCAAGACGACTCCGCCACCGGCGGCGTGAGCCATTTGTTCCGGGTGCCAGCGCGGTGTTGGGTGGTTCATTGTGCGTTCTTCATTCCGAGGTGACCGGGCGCAGCTCCGCGACAAGGCTGTCCGCGCCGAACCGGTCGATGGCTGCGCACCCTACGGTTCGGGCTGAACACTGCACTATGGGGCGAAACCCCGTGGGGCAAGACCCTACCGACCGCGCGGCGCGCGGTAGGGTTTCAGCCCATGTGGGCCGCTGGACACCTGCGATACTGTCAACCCAGTGATTCCTCGCTCCCCGCACAAGCCAGCCTCGCCCGCCTTCGAGCGCTGCTATCGGAGGGCGCTCGCAGCGCTGGGCTCAGCGAGAAAGCCCGCGGGGGCAGGCACGCGTGTAGGACTCCGAGCAAGGAAGCTCGGCATCGAGACGCTGGCCTTGGCGAGACTCCACGATCGCGTCGCTGACTCACTGTCCGCGCGGAAGTCCGTCAGCGCTAGGCGCGTGGCGAACCCGGTTGCTTTGCAGGAGCGCTTCTTCGCCGAAGCGGCGGCCCAAATTGAAGAGTCAGCCCGCGAGAGACTACCGACCTCCCTCGAGGTCAAGCGGTTGGCTGTGCTGCTCGACCAGCGCACGGGCGAACTGACCGCCGCCCGAGCTAAGGCCGAGATCGTGCAGCGGGAACTGAAGGAGCACGTGCGCGTCGATCACGAGATGCGCACACAGTCTGCGATCATGCAAGAGAAGCTGCGACGACTCTCGCACAAACTGCTCTCGGTGCAGGAGGAGGAACGGCTGCGCATCAGTCGCGATCTGCACGACGCGATCGGCCAGACGCTGACGGGCATCAACGTCGGCCTGGCCACACTGAAACACGAGGTGGCGGACGATTCGCGTCAGCTCGCCGAAGCCATCACGCGGGCACAACTGCTCGTCGAACGGTCGATGAGGACGGTGCACCAGTTCGCCTGGGAGTTGCGCCCCACGCTGCTGGACGACCTGGGCCTCGTCCCAGCTCTGCGTTCCTACGCAAACCTTTTTGCCAAGCGCACCGGAGTCAAAGTGAGTTTTGCGGTCGATGCCAAGAGCTATGCGCTGGACAACGACCGCAGCACCGCGCTCTTCCGAGTGGCCCAGGGAGCCCTCTCGAATGTCGAGCGCCACTCGCGGGCCAAAGTCGCGCGCGTGAGTCTGCGGTCTGTGGCGGGTGCGGTGCGTCTTGAAGTCCAGGACAATGGCAAGGCCTTTGACGCGCGGCGGATGGAAACGTCGAAGGTGAACAAGCACTTAGGCCTGCTGGTGATGCGCGAACGGGCGGAAATGGTTGGTGGCCGTTTCGCGATTGAGTCCTCTCCGCGCCGAGGCACGACGGTCCGCGCCGACGTCCCGCTCCGGGCGGTGGCGGTGCTCCATGAGTAGGCGCTTGAGTCCTATTCGGCTCGATCGACCGGCACCAGCCGGCGCCGCCGCCCTCGTACCGAAAATCAGGACCCTGCTGGTGGACGATCACACGCTCATTCGCCAGGGCTTGCGGGCGCTGCTGGCGTCGGAAGCGGACATCGAGGTCGTCGGCGAGGCTCAGGACGGCCGCCAGGCCGTGGAACTGGTCATCCAGCTCCGGCCCGACGTGGTTGCGATGGACATCGCCATGCCACTGCTCAACGGGATTGAAGCGACTCGCCAGATTCTCGACGCGGTGCCCACGACGCGGGTGCTCATTCTCTCTGCGCACAGCGACGAGGAGTACGTCGAACGCGTCCTGGGTCTCGGGGCCGTCGGCTACGTGCTGAAACAGTCCTCGCTGAGCGACCTCGCGACCGCCATTCGCACGGCGCGATCAGGCAAGATTTACGTGAGCCCCTCGTTGCCGGGGCGGTTTGAACTTCCCTTGCAAGCCGAGGCCGGTCCACGCCGCAGATCCTCGCCGACCAGCCCTACTCGGCTCACCTCGCGCGAGGCGGAAGTTCTGCAGCTCGTCGCCGAGGGCAAGGCCAATAAGCAGACTGCGACGGAGTTGCATATCAGCATCAAGACGGTGGAGAAGCATCGGCAGCGGCTGATGTCGAAGCTGGACATTCACGACGTCGCGGGTCTCACCCGCTACGCCATCGCCGTGGGAAGCATCGCGGGACGGGACTGCAACCCCGCGCCTTGAGAGCCACTCCATGACCTGGCCGATCGCCTATGTGCTCGTGCTGTTGGTCGTGGGGCTGATCCTGTTCAGCAGAGAGACGCTGCCCCTGGATGTGGTGGCGCTCATTCTGCTCCTGCTGCTGGTGCTGCCGCCGGCCGAGATCCTGACGCCCGTGGAGGCGCTCTCGGGCTTCGGGAGCGAGACCATCGTCACCCTGGTGGGGCTCTTCGTGGTGACAGCGGGCGTGACACGCACCGGCGTCGTGGAGCGCTTGGGACTGCGTGTGGCGGGGCTCGCGCGTGAGCACCCCGTTGCCGTGATCCGTCTGCTGCTCAGCAGCGTCACCGTGATCAGCAGCTTCTTGTCGAACACGGTCACGACGGCTGCCATGATGCCCTTCGCAATCGGCAGTTCGCGTCGCGCGGGCCTGCGCGCTTCGCAGGTCCTGATGCCGCTCGCCTTCGCCTCCATCCTTGCGGGCGGCGTCACACTCATCTCGACCTCGACCAACCTCGTTGTCTCGGGCGAGCTGCCCAAGTACGGCCTGGAGCCGATCGGTTTCTTCGAAATGGCCCCGGTGGGGCTCGTCATCGTCGTGCTCGGCCTGCTCTACCTGTTCTTCATTGCGCCGAAGCTGATGCCGGAGCGCGGCGCTGCCGCCGGCGCTGAGGGGGACTCTTTCGTCGGCGCCACGGCGCGCACGGTGCGGCGCATCTTCCAGTTCGATTGGTTCGGTCCGCGCACCGTTGCCGGAGAGCAAGGTCCGAAAAGCGCGCCGGGTCCGGCGAAGGCCTCGGGCACAGCCGCGTCGCCTGGTGCCGCACACGACGCGCAGGGCGAGGCGAGTGAGGGTTCCACTGGCCCCACGGTTATCGAACGCTACGGCCTGCGCCACTACCTCACCGAAGTCATCGTGACGAAGGCCTCGCCGCTGGTTGGCAAGCCGCTGGGCGAGACTCCCCTCGCCGCGGCCATGGACCTCTCCGTGATCGGAGTCCGGCGCGGCGAGCAGCGCACGCTCGTGCCGCGGCCGAACATGCTGCTGCAAGAAGGGGATGTGCTGCTCGTGGAGGGCGGTGCCGACGAAGTGCTGGCCATCAAGGATGCCGTGGGCATCGAACTGAGGCCGGACTTCCAGCTCAGCGAACCGGACTTGCAGTCCGAGGGCGTGCGCATGTTGGAAGCGATGGTCCTGCCGCGCAGCGAACTGCTGGGCGGCACGCTGCGAGATGTGCGCTTCCACGAGACCACCGGCGTGACCGTCTTGGGCATTCACGCACGGGAACGCGGCTTCTCGGCGCTGGTCGGGGCGGGGCGTCGGGCACGGCTCTCGCGTCACCGCCTTGAGTCGGGCGACATGCTGCTGCTCCAGGGCAGCCCCGAGAATCTCGACCGTCTCGACGGCAACGATCTCATGCTGCTGGGCGATCGCTCAGCTCACCATGCGCGCTCGCACAAGGCCACCCTCGCCTCACTGATCTTCGTCGGCGCGATGGTGCTGGCCACGACGCAGTTGCTGCCGCTGAGCGTGGCCCTGCTCACGGCCATCCCGGTGCTGATCCTCTCGCGCTGCATCACCTCTCAGGAGGCCTATGAGAGCGTGGACTGGCGCCTGCTGGTGCTCATCGCTGCGATGATGGCCTTCGGTACCGCCATGGCCAAGACCGGCGCAGCCGGCTGGATGGCGGACTTGCTCGTGGCGCATGTCAGCTCGCTGGGCACCTACGCGGTGCTCATCACCCTGTTCCTGCTCACGCTGGTGCTCACGCAGCCCATGTCCAATCAGGCTGCGGCGCTGGTGCTCTTGCCCGTGGCGATCGACACCGCGCAGACACTGGGCGTGGACCCGCGGCCCATGGTGATGGCCGTCACCTTCGCGGCCTCTTGCTCATTCCTCACGCCGCTCGAACCCTCGTGCGTGCTGGTCTATGGCCCGGGCAACTACCGCTTCTTCGACTTTGTGCGCGTGGGCGGGCTGCTCACGCTCATCGTCTTTGTCGTCGTGGCGCTGCTCATCCCCGTTTTCTGGCCGCTCACACCTCTGGTTGGACCCTGAGCGCGGGACTCAGTGCGGGGCTTGGGGCCTAGCGGCCCGTGTAGCCGAGCGCCTCGAGCGTTTGCTCCGTTTGCGGCGACAACTCCACTTCGGCCGGTGGCGGCTCGGCCTCGGCTGCATGCAGGGCCAGCCAGCGCTCAGCCGCTGCGCGCAATAAGGCCAGATCCTCCGGCTGCTCCACGGTGTGCTCCCGTCCGCTCGCGTCGTCGAAGAGTCGCCAAGTTTCCCCGCGCTCGGTTGGGAGACCCAGCCGCTCGGCACGCCAGCCGTCACGCAGCACGGCTAGCTCGCCGTTGCCTCGCTCGAGGTCCCCTTGGTTGTGTCGCGGCAGCGCGCGATAGGCGATGAAGCTACGGCCGGGCCGCACGGCGGCGCGGCTCAGGAGGTCTACGCCGGCCAAGGGCTCGGCATCCTGCGGCATTCGTGCGCCGGCGAGGTTCACGAGCGTGGGCAGCAAATCGACCAAGCCCACGCGCGCAGCGATGCGGCCTGACTCCACTGCGGTGCCGTCGACGCCGCGGGGCACGCCTTGCACCACGAGCGGCACGTGCAGCAGCTCGGGACCGAGGCCGATGCCGTGCAAGTAGGCGCCGCGCTCGCCTTCGCCAAAGGCCTCGCCGTGATCGGCGGTGAGGATCGTCACGAGGGGCCGGCCGGGCGGCAGTTTCTCGGCCAGCAGTTCGCGCAGGCGCGCGAAGGACTCATCGAAGCGCGCAATCTCGCCGTCGTAGAGCGCCAGCGCCTGCTCACGGTCTGCGACCGGCAGGCGCTCATCGACGAACTCGCCGCGCAGCGCCACGAAGGCTTTGTCGCTGCCGTCGAGCGGGCCGTCGTAGTCCGGCGCACAGAAGTGGCGCTGCTCCGGCGGCGGATCGTAGGGCAAGTGCGGGTCCATGAAGTGCAGGTACAGAAAGACCGGAGCGTCGTCCGCCGGCGCAGCCCGTTCATCGAGCAGTTGCTCCAGCCTCTGCAGCAGGTAGGGCGAGGCAATGCTGTCCTTCCAGCGGCCCTTGTACTGATCGCGTGTGAGGCTGAGGTCCACGAAGTGCTTGAAGCCGCGCTCGGCGCCGTGCCGCGGCGAGAGAAAGGGATTGGCGGAGACGGCCAGCGTCTCGTAGCCGGCGGCTGAAAGCAGCTCGGGCAACACAGGCTCGTGAGCAGGAAGCGCTTCCGAGGGTGCGTAGACGCGATCCGGCGGCGGGGCGCGCCCGGTGAAAAGCGCGTGCATGGAGGGCCGCGTCCAGTTGCTCGGGGCCGTGGCGCGCTCGAAGACCAAAGCTTCCTGGGCCCAGGCAGCGAGGCGCGGCGCCGTGGGCCGCTCGTAGCCGTACAGCTCGAGATGGTCGGCGCGCAGAGCGTCGGCCACGACCAGCACGATGTGCGGGCGCAGCGCCTCCGGCGTCTCGCTGCGCGAACAGGCCGGCAGGGCCGCGAGCAGCGCGCCCAACAGCGCTCTCCGCCGCGTCGCGTTCACGGCAGGGGATCCGGAAGCTCGGCGTGATCCACGAGGCCGTGTCGGTGGGCGAGTCGTCCAAAGAGTTGCAGACCCTGCAACTCGCGCGGGCCGAGCGAGTAACCGATGGAACGCTCCAGGTAGTCCACGGCGGCGGCTTCCTCGATGCGTCCGGCCGCGACAGCGCTCGCTGTCCGCGCGGCCGTCGGGCGCAGGTGCGCGCGAGCCAATTCTGCGCGGCGCGGGAGTCCGGCCGCCAGCGCAGCGCGTAGCAGTGGGCCCAGCGGCTCGGCCGGCACGCCGGGGCGCACGAGCCAAAGCGCATAGACAAAGGGCAGGCCGGTGGCCTCGGTCCACAGCGCACCGAGATCGATCGCCTCGCGATCGCCGGGCAAGGTGGCCAGTGCCGGATCGCCGATGCGCAGCACGGCGTCGGCGTCGAGCTTGGCCAAGGGAGTATCGGGGGCGCATTCGGTGATGCGCAGTCCGCTGCTCGCCGAACCGGCCGTGCCGAGCCCGGCCGCGCTGCGGCCGCAGAACTCGGCCAGGCAGACCTGCGCCAGAACGGCGGCCGAGCGGCTCGAGCGGTCCAGCGCCAGGCTGCGCACCTGCTGCACTTCCGTGCGCAAGAAGAGCAGGATGCTGCGCACAGGGCCGGCGCTGGTGATGGCCGGACCGCTGAGCCAGGTCAGGCGCGGCGTGCGGAACAGTTCCACCGAGGAAGCGAGGGCCGCATCGAGCGCGCCGGCGCGCAGGCGGCGGGTGAGTTCGGCGGGCACGGCCTCTTCGAGCACAACGCCGGGCTGTTCGCTGAGCCCGGCCACGAAGGGGCGTGCATTGAGGTAGGGGACCGTGCCGAGGCGCAGCATGCGCGTCAACTTAACCGGGGCGGCTGCTCGACACCGGCCTTTCCAGGTTGCACGATAAAGGGGTTCCTTCCGAGTCGTGCTTGTCCCGCCCCCGGAGCCTCCATGACCCACGTCGTCACCGCCCGCTGCCTGGACTGCCGCTACACCGACTGCTGCGCCGTGTGCCCGGTGCAGTGTTTCTACAAACTCGATGACCCGGCCATGCTCGTCATCGATCCCGCCACCTGCATCGACTGCATGCAGTGCGTGCCGGCCTGCCCCGTGCATGCCATTTACGCGGACACTGAACTCCCCGCCCACTACGCCGAGTGGAAGGACTTCAATGCCGCCCTCTTCGCGGCCGGCAGCCAGACCGACAAGAAGGAAGCTGCGCTGCCCGGGGCGCTGTCGCTGGCGCAGGTCCACCAGCGCGAGCAAACCGCCGGCTGGACCCCGGTGGAGCCCAGCAGCGCCGGCTAAGAGTTGTCATCTTTTGATCCGTATGATTCGATATGCGGCCGATGGCAACCCTGGCCGCCACCTCCGAACTGCTGCTGCTGCTGGCTGACCCCACCCGGGTGAGGCTCTTGCGCCTGCTCGCCGAGCAGGAACTCAGCGTGGCCGAACTCACCGCCGCCACCGGGCTGCCGCAGCCGCGCGTCTCCACACACTTGGCCCGGCTGCGCAAGGCGGGGCTCGTGCGCGTGCGGCCCGAGGGGGCCAGCACCTTCTATGGGCAACGCGAGGGCGCACTCGGTGAGAACGGCGCCGGCCGGCTGTGGGCCTTGCTGCAGGAGAACGTGGAGGACGCGGTCTTCGTGGAGGATGCGCGGCGGCTGCGGGCCGCGCTGCGGGCGCGCTCACTGCGGCGCGGACCTGGCGCCGATGCGGGGGGCTGGGCCGACAGCGTGGCCGGCCGCATGGAGCGGCACTACTCGCCTGGCCGGACGTGGGAAGCTGCTGCGCGCGCGCTCATCGGCCTGGCCGAGCTGGGCGACGTGCTCGACATCGCTTCCGGCGACGGCGCGCTGGCCGAACTTCTCGCGCCGCGGGCGCGCAGCGTGACCTGTCTCGACCTGAGTTTGCGCGTGACGGAAGCCGGTGCGCGGCGGGTGGCAGCCGGCGCGAGCGAGGCCGCTGGGCCGCTGCCGGTGCGCTTCATCGTCGGCGACATGCACGCCCTGCCCTTGCCCACGGCCAGCTTCGATCAACTCTTGCTCGTCAACACGCTGAGCTATGCCGTCGATCCAGCGCGCGTGCTCGGTGAGGCGGCCCGCGTCTGCCGGCCAGGCGGCGCCGTGGTGGGCGTGGCGCTCAAGGCGCACAAGCACAGTGAGGTGGCGGCGGCCTTCGACCATCGCCAAGCGGGCTTCCAGCCCGCGCGGCTGCGCAGCCTCTTCAGCGAGGCCGGCTTCCAAGTGAGTTTCTGCGCGGTCACTGCGCGCGAGCGGCGCCCGCCGCACTTCGAAATCATCACGCTTTACGCGCGGAGATCGGCATGACCCAACGACCCCAGGCCGCGATACCCCAGGCCACGGTACGCCAGCGGCTCGAACAGCTCATGTCCGAGCGCATCCTCGTGCTGGACGGCGCCATGGGCAGCATGATCCAGCGCTACCCGCTGGAGGAGGCCGACTTCCGCGGCACGCGCTTCGCGAAGCATGCGCGCGACCTCAAGGGCGACAACGACCTGCTGGCGCTCACGCGGCCCGACATCGTGACCGAGATCCACGAGGCCTATCTCGCCGCGGGCGCCGATCTGCTCGAGACGAACACCTTCAACGCGACCGCCATCGCGCAGGCCGATTACGGCCTGGAGTCCATCGTGCGCGAGCTCAATCGCGAGGCGGCGCGCCTGGCGCGCGGCGCGGCCGACCGCTGGAGCGCGCGCACGCCCGACCGTCCGCGTTTCGTGGCCGGCGCGCTGGGCCCCACCAATCGCACGCTCTCGATGTCACCCAAGGTCGAGGACCCGGGCTACCGCGCCGTGAGCTTTGACGAAGTGCGCGCCGCTTACGCGGAGCAGGTGCGCGGGCTCATCGAAGGCGGTGTGGACGTGCTGCTCATCGAGACCATCTTCGACACGCTCAACGCCAAGGCCGCCATCGTGGCCTGCCAAGAAGTCTTCGAGGAAGTGGGGCGCGAGTTGCCGCTGCTGCTCTCGGTGACGATCACCGACCAGAGCGGGCGCACGCTCTCCGGGCAGACGCTTGAGGCCTTCTGGATTTCGGTCGAGCACGCGCGGCCGCTCGCGGTGGGGCTCAACTGCGCGCTGGGGGCCAAGGAGATGCGGCCCTATGTGGCCGAACTTTCAGCGCTGGCCGACTGCTTCGTCTCGGCCTATCCCAACGCCGGCCTGCCCAATGCCTTCGGCGGCTATGACCAGGCGCCTTCCGACACGGGCGGGCACCTCGGCGAGTGGGCGCGCTCGGGCTTGGTGAACCTGGTGGGCGGCTGCTGCGGCACGACGCCCGAGCACATCGCGGCCGTGGCGCAGGCTGTGGCCGGATTGCCGCCGCGAGCGCGCCCGGCGCCCGGACGCGTGTCGGCCACGCGCTTCTCCGGCCTCGAGCCCTACGTGCTGCGGCCCGAGACCAACTTCACCATGATCGGCGAGCGCACCAACGTGACCGGCAGCCGGCGCTTCGCCAAGCTCGTCCTCACCGGGGATTTCGCGGGTGCGCTGGAAGTGGCGCTGCATCAGGTGCGCGGCGGCGCCAACCTGCTCGACGTGAACATGGACGAGGGCCTGCTCGACGGCCCGGCCGCGATGACGCGCTTTCTCAATCTCATCGCGCCCGAGCCCGAGATCGCGCGCCTGCCGATCATGATCGACAGCTCGCGCTGGACGGTGCTCGAGGCCGGCCTGAAGTGCGTGCAGGGCAAGGCGGTGGTCAACTCGATCTCGCTCAAGGAGGGCGAGGAGGACTTCCTCAGCAAGGCGCGCACCATTCGCCGCTTCGGCGCGGCCGTGGTCGTGATGGCCTTTGACGAAGAGGGCCAGGCCGACACGATCGAGCGCAAGCTGGCCATTTGCCAGCGCGCCTACAAGCTGCTCACCGAGCAGGCCGGTTTCGATCCCAGCGATCTCATCTTCGACCCGAACATCCTGGCCATTGCCACGGGCATGAGCGAGCACAACCGCTACGCCATCAACTACATCGAGGCCACGCGCCTGATCAAGGCGAGTTGCCCGGGCAGCCGCATCAGCGGCGGCGTGAGCAATCTCAGCTTCTCTTTCCGCGGCAACGACGCGGTGCGCGAGGCCATCCACAGCGCCTTTTTGTTCCACGCCATCCGCGCCGGCATGGACATGGGCATCGTGAATGCCGGGCAGCTCGCGGTTTACGAGGACATTCCGGCGGAACTGCTGGAGCGCGTCGAGGACTTGCTCTTCGACCGCCGCGCCGACGCGACCGAGCGCATGATCGAGTACGCCGAGCGCGTGAAGGGCGCCGGCCGGAAGCGCGAAGTTGACCTCTCCTGGCGGGAGGCGCCAGTGGAGGCGCGCCTCAGCCACGCGCTGGTGCACGGCATCAACGACTACATCGAGCAGGACACCGATGAGGCGCGCCGCAAGCTGCCGCGCCCGCTCAGCGTGATCGAGGGCCCGCTCATGGACGGCATGAAGGTCGTCGGCGAACTTTTCGGCAGCGGGCGCATGTTCCTGCCGCAAGTCGTCAAGAGCGCGCGCGTGATGAAGCAGGCCGTGGCCTTCCTGCAGCCCTTCATGGAGGCGGAAAAAGTGGTTAGCGCCGACGGCGGCGAAACCGCGCACGCCAAGGGCCGCATCATCATGGCCACCGTCAAGGGCGACGTACACGACATCGGCAAGAACATCGTGGGCGTCGTGCTGGCCTGCAACGGTTACGACGTCGTCGACCTGGGCGTGATGGTGCCCACCGACACCATTCTCAAGACCGCGGTCGAGCGCAAGGCCGACCTGATCGGCCTCTCCGGCCTGATCACGCCCTCGCTGGATGTCATGGTGGACGCTGCGCGCGAGATGGAGAGGCGCGGGCTCAAACTGCCGCTGCTGATCGGCGGCGCCACAACAAGCCGCCAGCACACGGCCGTCAAGATTGCGCCGGCCCGGACCGAGCCGGCCGTGCACGTGCTCGACGCTTCGCGCGCGGTGGGCGTGGTCTCGGCGCTGCTTGATGCGCGCCAGCGCCCCGATTTCCTGGAGAAGAACCTCGCCGCGCAGGAGCAGTTGCGCTTTGTCTACGCGCAGCGCCAGCACGCGCCGCTGCTCTCGCTGGCCGAGGCGCGCGGCCGGCCGCGCCTGCCCGAGGCCACGGACCGGCCACGGCCGCCCTTTCTCGGCCGGCGCGAACTGAACGAACTGCCGCTCGCCGAACTCGTGCCCTTCATCGACTGGACCTTCTTCTTCCATGCCTGGGAGCTGAAGGGCGTCTTCCCGCAACTGCTCGATGACCCGCAGCAGGGCGCCGCGGCGCGCGAGCTTTACGAGCATGGCCGGGAACTCCTGGGCAAGCTGGTGAGTGAAGGCCGGCTGCGCGGGCGTGGCGTCTACGGCTTCTGGCCGGCGCAGAGCGAGGGCGACGATGTCGTGCTGCTCGATGGCGGTCGCGCGCGCGAAGTCGCGCGCTTCCCGATGCTGCGCCAGCAAGAGCAGGCGCCGGCTGATCAGCCGCGGCTCTCGCTGGCCGACTTCGTCGCGCCGCGCGGCAGCGGCACGGCCGACCACCTCGGAGCCTTCGCGGTCACGACCGGCCTCGGCGTCGACGAACTCGTCGCCGAGTACGAGCGCCGCCACGACGACTACAACGCCATCCTGGTCAAGGCACTCGCCGACCGGCTGGCCGAGGCCGCGGCCGAGTGGTTGCATCTGCGCGTGCGCCGCGAGTGGGGCTACGAGACCGGCCCGACGCCCTCCAACGCGGATCTCATCCGCCAGCGCTACCGCGGCATCCGGCCGGCCTTCGGCTATCCGGCCTGCCCCGACCACAGCGAGAAGCCGCGCCTCTTCACGCTGCTCGATGCGCCCGCCGTGGGCATCACGCTCACCGAGAGCGGCGCCATGCTGCCGGCCTCCAGCGTCAGCGGCCTCTACTTCGCGCATCCGCAGGCGAGCTACTTCAATGTGGGCCGCATCGATCGCGACCAAGTGGCCGATTACGCGGTCCGGAAGGGGCAGAGCGTGGCCGAGGTCGAGCTGTGGCTCGGGCCGAACCTGGCCTACGATCCCAGCGCGCCGACCTGATTCCGGCTTCCCCTGAACCGGGCCGACTCGTATCGTTCGCGGCCAGCCCCCGGGAGACCTGAGCATGGCCACTGAGCCCCAGCGCGAACCGTCCTCGATCTTTCCGTCGCTGGCTGTGCATGAGTGGCTGCTGTTCGCCTTCCTCGCCTGCGTCATGGCGGCGACGAACATCTACACCTCGCTGCTGATCGGCTGGAGCGACACGGGCGCGATCATCTCGGCGCTGCTTTCCGTGCTGGTACTGGGCGGCCTCTCCAAGCGCAAGCCGCACATTTTCACGATCAATCTGGGTCAGACCATGGCCAGCGCGGGCGGCTCCGTGGGCTTTGCCGTGGCGACCTATGCCTGCGTGAACATTGCCCAGCCTGGCTTTCAGCCGCCGACCTGGCTGCTCATTCCGCTGTTCGCTGCGATGGGCATCTTTGGAGCGCTTGCCGCGGCCACCGTGCGCCCCATGATGGTGCGCTACTTCTTCCCGACCGGCACGGCCTGCGCGGTCATCCAGCGTGAGGTCACGCGCGAACTCCGGCCCGGCGAACAGAACCGGCCGATCTTCCTCTTGAAGTTGTGGGGCACGATCGCGGCGCTCTACGCCATCCCAACGAAGATCGCGCTCGAGAAGACGGCCGAGGGCGCGCACGCCATCCTGCGCCCGATCATGCTCTGGAAGGAGAAGGGCCTTGGCTTGGGCGTCGATCCGCTCTTCTACGGCATCGGTCTGGTGGTGGGGCCGCGCGTGGGACTCGGCATGCTCATTGGCGGCCTGGCGACGCCGTTCATCATCCAGCCGGCGCTGGCCGGCGGCCCCGAGGCGGCGCTGCTCTCCGACTGGAAGCGCTGGCTGGCCATTGCCGTGCTCACGCTGCCCACCTTCGCCACCATCGGCTTGGCTTTTCTCTACCGCAGCCCAGTGGTCGTTCCTCCTGGCTTCACGCCAGGACGCACTGCCTACGTACGCCCGCGCGCCGGTCGCCGGGCTTGGATCTTGGGGGTGCTTGCAGCCGGTGCGGCTGTCGCTTGGATCGCGCAGGAGATCTTCGCGCTGCCGCCCTACGCGGCAGTCGTCACGATGCTGGCCGCCTGGCCAATGTGCATTGTGAATGGCCGCGTCAACGGCGAGACGGACATCAACCCCGTGCGCCTCGTGGCCGTGGTCATCCTGGCCAGCCTCTCGTGGCTGGTCGTGGGTGCGTCAGCCATCACGCTGCTCGGCATGGCCATCATTGGCGGCACGATGGCTGCGGTGGCGGTGGATCTCTTCCAGGACTACCGCACCGGGCACCTGCTCGACGCCGATCCGGTGCACATGACCACTGTGCAAGTGCTCGGTGCCTGCATCGGCGCCTGCGCAGCGATTCCCGTGCTGAACATGCTTGTAGGTCAGCTCGGCCTGGGCGAGGGCAGCAGCCTGCCCGCGCCGGGCGCGCAGATCTGGGCCTCGATGGGCATCGCCATGGCCAATGGCTTCCATCCCAGCGACGCTCTGCTCAGCGCGATCCTCTGGGTTTCAGCGGCCGGCTGCCTCTACGCTTGGTTCACCGTTTGGCCGGTGTCGGCAGCCTGGATGCCGTCGCTCTTCGGCATCGGCATCGGCATGCTCCTCCCGGTGGACAACTCGGTGGCGATTTTCGCGGGCGGCCTGATCCACTGGATCGTGCTCAAGCTGTTGGTGCGAGGCGATTCGCCCGAGGCACGGGCCAAGTCGGGGGAGGGCGTGCGCAACGACCTCATGCTGGGCGGATCGGCGGTCTTCGCCGCGGCAGCGGTCGTGAGCATTCTGCTTGTGATCCTGGTGACGGTCTTCGATCAAGCCTTCGATTGGCGGCCGTTCTTCATCGCCGAATGAGCCACCGGTCCTTGCCGCGGCCTGCGATGCGGCTCTCGCAGCGGCCCTTGCGGTGCGTACACTCGGCCGCATGATCGAGGTCGAGCACGTCTCCAAGCAGTACGGCCGGCATGTGGCCGTGCAGGATGTCTCCTTTCGCATCGGGGCCGGCGAAATCGTGGGCTTCCTCGGCCCCAATGGTGCCGGCAAGAGCACGCTGCTGCGCATGCTCTCCACCTGGCAGACGCCGAGCGCCGGCCGCATCCGCATCAACGGCTACGACACGCAGCGCGAAGCGCTGGCTGTGCGCCGCTCGCTCGGCTACCTCACTGAGCACAACGCGCTCTACGAGGGCATGCGCGTCGACCGCTTCCTGCGCTTCATGGGCAAGGCGCGCGGCCTCGGCGGAGCGCGCCTCGCGGAGCGGCTCGGCTGGGTCGTGGGCGCCTGTTCGCTGGAGGCCGTGACCGGCAAGCTCGTCGCGGAGTGCAGCAAGGGTTATCGGCAGCGCATTGGCCTGGCCGCCGCACTCATCCACGATCCCAAGGTCATCCTGCTCGACGAGCCCACGCACGGTCTCGATCCGCTGCAAGTCGTGGCCTTCCGCGAGTTCTTGCAAGGGCTCGCGGCGGGGCGCGCCGTGCTCTTCAGCAGCCACATTCTCAGCGAAGTGCTGTCCATCTCGGGTCGGCTGCTCGTGATCCACCGCGGCCGCCTGCTGGCGGATGTGCCGGTGTCCGAGATCGAGGAGCGCGCGCGGGCGCAGGGTCTGGATGCCGAGCGCGTGATTCTGGACATCGTGCGCGCCGCCGATCCGGCCTCCGCCGGCCTGCAGGGAGCCGCGCGATGAGTACGGGTGGTGCAGCGCCGGGCGTCGGTACGGGCGGTGGCGCCAATCGTCTCGCGCCGGGTGAGTTTCTGCGCGGCCTGCTCGTTGTGGCGGCGCGCGAGTTGGGCGCCTACTTCGACGGGGCCATCGCCTACGTCTACATCATCGCCTTCGTGGCCCTGAGCAACTCGATCTTCATGAACGAGTTCTTCTTGAGCGGGCGCGTGGACATGCGGCCCTACTTCGAACTCATGCCGCTGCTACTCGCCGTCTTTCTGCCCGCGATCACCATGCGCCTGTGGGCCGAGGAGCGCAAGCAGCGCACGCTCGAACTGCTCATGACTCTGCCGATCGTGCCGCTGCAGGCCACCTTGGGCAAGTTCCTGGCGGCGCTGCTGCTCTTCGTCGGCTTTCTGCTCGGCTCGCTGCCGATCGTGATCATGCTGGCGGCGCTGGGCGAGCCGGATTTCGGCCTCATTGCCGCGGGCTACCTGGGCCTGCTCGGACTGGGCGCGCTCTTTCTCTCCTTCGGCGCCCTGCTCTCGGCGCTCTCCTCCGACCAGATCGTGGCCTTCGTCACAAGCACTCTGCTCTGCTTTGCCTTCGTGCTGCTCGGCAATGACCGCGTCGTGGCGGTGCTCGACGGCCTGGTGCCGGCGCTGGCGCCCGGCACACTGCTCTACGAGAACTTCTCTATCGCGCCGCACTACCAAGCCTTCCTGGCCGGCACGATCTCACTCTCGGCTTCGGCCTATTTCGTGCTGACCAGCACGCTTTTCCTCTGGCTCAACGCGCGCGTGCTCGAGACGAACCGCGCATGAGCCGCCGGCCATGAACGCCCGGCAGCGGCTCCTGCTGGCGGCGCTGCTGCTCGTGGGGGCGCTGGCGGCGCTCACGGCCGTGCGCCTCACCGGCCGCGTGCCCGGCGCGCGCGCCGAGATCGGCCGCTTCAAGTCCGAGGAACTGGAACCGGCCACGCGAGCGCGCCTCGCGACGCTGGACGACACGCTGCTCTGCACGCTCTACATCAGCGCGCGCGACGAGCTGCCCTCGGAAATGCGCCGGCTGGAGCGCGACGTCACGGCGCTGCTTGAGGCTTTGCGACGCGAGGCACCCGGCCGCGTGGAGTGGCAGGTCGTGGATCCGGGCGACGACCCGGACCTGCAAAGCTATGCGGGCCGGCGCGGTGTGCAGCCCACACGACTGCGCAGCGTCGAGCGTGACGGCTACACCGAGAAGACAGTGTGGTGCAGCCTGAGCCTGGCCTGGGGCGGGCACGAGCCGGTGCTCATCGATGGCCTGCGGCCCGAACGCCTGCCGCGCCTGCAGTCGCTCATCGTGGCGCATCTCGATCTCATGGAGCGTCCGCGGCAGCCCGTGGTGGCGCTGGCCACCAGCGGCGCGGCGAGTTGCGAGCGCCTAGCGGAGTTTCTCGGACAGCGCGCCGAGGTGCTGCGCGTGGATCTCGATGGCGGGGCACCCTTGCCGCTGGCCGCCGACCTGCTCTTCTGGGTTGACCCGGCACCGGCGGGCGCCTCCCGGCTGCGCGAACTCGAGAGCTTTTTGGCCAGCGGCCGCTCGGTCGTCGTCGCGGATAGCGAGCTGCGCTTGGCCGCCCTGCGGCCTGCGGCCGACCGTGTGCCGCTGGCCGAGATCCGCTCGGAGCCAGGCGGGCTGCACGAATTGCTCGCCGGCTTTGGCGTCGCTCCCAGCTCGGGGCTGCTGGGCGATGTGCGCGCCCAGGAAGTGAGTCTCGGTGAGCAACTGGTCAGCGTGCCCTTCCAACTGCGCTGCCTCGCGCCGCAGCAGGATTTCCAGCGCCTGTCCGGACAGCCCAACGGCACGCTGCTCTTCGACTGCCCGACGCCGCTGCGTCTCGATGTCGAGGCGCTCCGCGCGCGCGCCTTCAGCGCAGAGATCCTGGCCAGCTCCTCCAGCGAAAGCTGGGTGCAGCCCGCGCCGCAGGCCCCGTTGCCGCTGGCGAGCGTGGCAGCGCGCTTCGGCCAGCCGGCGCCACGCCAAAGTCTCATGCTACATCTGCGTCCTGATGACGCCTGGCAAGGTTCGGTCGTGGCCTGCGCCGCCGCGACACCCTTTGTCGACGGCAGTTTCGAGCGGCCGGAGGCCGCACACGCTGCGCTGGTGCAAGTGCTGCTCGACACACTCGCCAGCGAGGAGCGCCTCGTGCTCGCCCGCGTCGGCTTGGCCGAGGCAGCGGCACTGCCCGAGCTCAGCCCAGCAGAGCGCGCTCAATGGCGAGCGTTTTGTGTGCTGCTCCTGCCGGCGGCGCTGCTGCTCCTGGCCTGGCGGCGCGGCGCGCTGGGGGGGCGTTTCGGCGGCGCGCCTTCTGGCGCGCAGCCTCAGGCAGCGCGACGCAGCCGCGCGAGCTTGCTTGGGCGGGCCGCCCTGGGCGCCGCGGTGATCCTCGCACTTCTGGCGGCGGCACGCCTGCTGGCCTGGCGCCAGGATCTCACCCAGGAGCAGCTCAACGAGTTGGCACCGCGCACGCGCGAGCTGGCCGCTGCGGCCACGGGCGAGCTGGCTGTACGCGCCGAACTCTTCCTCTCCGATCCGGCGCGGCTGCCGCCGGTGCTGCGCTCGGGCCACGCGCGGCTGCTCGATGCCTTGCGCGAACTGCGTCGCGCCGGCGCCGAGCTCGAAGTCGTCGTCGTGCGTCCCGACGAGCTCGACGCCGACGAGCGCGCGGCGCTCGAAGCCTCCGGCGTCGTGCCGGTGCAAGTGCGCAGCGGCGACGGCGAAACGACCGTCGTGCGGCGCGTGGACAGCACGCTGCGTCTCAGCGCGGCCGGCCGGCAGCGCGTCCTGGCCTTTCCGGATGGCCCTTCCTTCGAGGCGCTGGAGTTCCGGCTGGCCTTCGCGCTCTTTCAGTTGCAGACCGGCCGGCAGCCGCACGTGGGCGTGGCCGCCGATGCGCCTCGGCTCTCGCCTGCCGAGGCGCGCCGCTTCTTCCAGCGCCAGGGCCTCATGTCGCCGGGCGGCAGCGACGTCTACGCCCTGGCCAAGCAGAGCCTGGAGAACGCCGACTATCGCGTCACGGCCATCGATGTCGCCGCGCCCAGCCTGCCGGCCGATCTCGATGTGCTCGTTTGGCTGCAGCCGCGCCGGCCCACGGAGCCCATGCTCGATCTCTTGGCCCGCTTTCTGCGCGCCGGCGGCAGTGCGCTCGTGGCTGTACAGCATTACTCGATGCAGTCGCGCCAGAACGAGCAGGACAATTACGAGGTCGTGCACTGGCCGCAGCCGCAGTACGCCGACATCGACGAAAGCTGGCTCGCCGGCTTCGGTGTGCGCCTCGAGCGCGAAGTGCTTTTCGACAAGCTCAGCGCGGCCATCGCTACCGAGAGCCAGGTCATCAGCAGCGAGGAGCAGCGCGACTTCCGGCCAATCGAGGCGGCCGTGCCCTTCGTCGTGCGTGCCGTGGCCAGCAACTTCGCCGACTCGCCCGTGACGGCGCAGCTCGGTGATCAGGTACTGCCCTCGCCGGCGCGCATCACGCTCGACGAGACCCGGCTGGCCGAGGCAGGTCTGCGCGCCTGGCCGCTCATCCTGAGCAGTGAACGCACGTGGAGCACGTCCTGGGGCGGGGGCTGGCTCTCCGCGGACACTCTGGCCGGACCTCCGCGCGATGCGAGTGACCAGCCGCAGTGGCTCGGCCCGCAGGCGCTGGCCGTGCAGATTGAGGGCCGTTTCCCCGGCACCGCGCGCTTGCCGGGAGATCAGCCGGGTCTGCCGGGCCGGCTGCTGCTCGTGGGCTGCTCGGAGATGTTCAAGAACCCGCGTCTGGCCGACGCCGAGTTTCGCGCCGATCATCTGCTGCTGAACGCCGTCGCCAGCCTGGCGCTCGACGACGGCCTGGCGGCCGTGGCCAGCAAGCGCCCCGTAGCGCGCGGCTTCGATCTGGACGATCCGGGCGAGCGCCTGTTCTGGCGCAGCGCCGTGCTGGGCGGCTTTCCTCTGCTCATCGCGCTGGGCGGAGTCGCCTGGCTGAGCTGGCGCCGTCTGCACCGGCCGGCCCTGCGCGCGACGAGGCCTGCGGCATGAAGGCGCTGCTGCTGTTGGCGGTGCTGGCCGCGGGGCTGCTCGTGTGGGATGCCACGCTCGTCCGTGCGGAGGCCGCGGCTCGGCGGCAGAGCCTGCGCATCGCGCCGCTCGTGGCTCCCGAGACGCTCGCCAGCTTGAACGTCGCCGCGCTGCGCGTGCAGCGCGGCTCAGGGCCGACGCATCTCTACGGACAGAAAGGCGGCCAGTGGCGCTGCCTCACCTGGCGCGGCGCCCTGGGTGACAGTGAGCGCATCAGCGAGTTGCTGGCCGCTGTGCTGGGTGCCGAGGGCCTGGTGCAGAGCCCGGCGCCGCCGCGTCCGCAAGACTACGGTCTCGACGGACCCGAAATGTTGCGCCTCGCCTTGCACGGGCCCAAGGCCAGCGTGCTGGATCCCGCGCGCGACCTCCTGCTCTCGTTCGATTTGGGTCAAAGCTTTGGTGAGGGTGACGGCAGTTTCGTGCGACCCACCGGCGGCTCCGAGGTGTGGTCCATCGACAGCCGCCCAGCGAGTCTTCTGCAGGGGGATCCGCCGCTGCTCGACCGCCACCTCGTGCCAGAGCTCTGGCCCGGCGGATTTCCGCGCATCCAGGTCATGCGCGTGCAGCGCCCCGGTGCACCGCTGCTGGAACTCGAGTTGCGCGCCAAGCCCGTGAGCAACGAGGAAATGGCCGCGGGCCGGCCGCCCTTTGAGTGGGTGCGACGTGTCGGCGGCCTGGAGACACCGTGCGCGCAACTGCTGGCGCAGAACTTCAGCGTGTGGCTGCTCATGCAGCCCTGGGAGAACCTTTACGAAGCCGCCCTGGAGCCGCACCTCGGCTTCGAGACGCCGCGCGCCGAACTGGTGCTGCAAGCCGCCGGACAGGAACTGCGCCTGCTCCTCGGCGATCGGCCGCCTGGTGGTGGCCCGGCCGTGCTGAACGAGAGCTTCGGCCTGCTCTACGAAGTCGCGCCGGAGGATGTGCCGCTCATCTTTCCGGAGGCCGAGGTCTTCGACATCAGCGCACAGGTGAATCCGTGGCAACGCTGAGTGCATCGAGGCTGGCGGCCAGCGTCTCGGCGGCATCCAGCAGGCGGTGCGAGGTGGTGCCGAAGAGCGGTGCCGGCAGGACGACGACAGCTTCCTGTCGCAGCGCACGCAGTCCGGCGAGAGCCGGCTCGGCGCGCAGCCGGGCGAGAGCCGCCGGGAGTCCGGCGCGGCCGGCCTGTCCGGAGGCCGTGGCGGCGCCCATGAGCAAGATGTCAGGGTCCAGCGACAGAAGCTGTTCGTAGTCGAGCGGCTGGTGTCCGCTGAAGCCGGCTTCGGTGGCCGCGTTGCGCACACCGACGAGAGCCAGCAGCGCCTCCACGGTCGTGCCGGCGCCGGCGGTCCAACCGCCTGAGCCGAAGTTCGTGTAGCTGAGCACGCGCAGTCCGCTGCGGGCGCTCGCCCCGGCGGACAGCCGCGCTGCACGCGTCTGCAGTTCGGTGGTCAACTCGGCCGCACGCGGCTCACAGCCCAACAGTTGGCCCAGCACTGCGATCGTATCCAGCAGATCTGTCCAGGATGTGGGATGCGGCACGGTGACGACGGACAGGCCTGCGCCGCGCAGGGCGACGAGCGTCTCGGCCGCCGCGAAGGGATCGCAGATCACGAGGTCGGGCTGCAAGGCCAGCACGGTCTCGGCCGTGAACTTGGCGAAGGTGGGCAGGCCGGACCATGTCTCGGGCGATTCGGCAGCCAGGCCATCGGCGAAGGCGGTGTCCGGCAAGGCCACGAGGCGCGCCTTGGCCACGAGCGCCATGACGAGATCGGCGGCGCCGGCATTCGCGGGCAGGATGCGCTGCGGCGCCGCCGCAAGTTCCAGTTCGTGGCCATCCCACAGGCGCACCTGGCGCGGGAAGCCGGGCTGCGCCGAGACCACCGGCAGCGCGGCCTGCGTGCGCCTCACCTCGCGCCCGGCGAGCGCAGTGATGACGCCAATGCCCACCAGCAGCACGAGCAGGGCCGCGACCGCAAGGAGGCGGCCGCCGCTCACTCGTAGCGCATCACGCTGGAAAGCCGCAGGCGGTTGGCGCGCAGTGCCGGATAGAGCACGGCGAGGAGCGCGACGAGCACGGCGCCGCCCAGCACGAGGCCCAGGCTGCTGGGCGTGAGCTGAAAGCTCAGCGGCAGATCCGAGACCGTGGTCAGCGTGCGCGTGGCGACGATGGCCAGGGGCAGGCCGAGCAGCAGTCCTGCCAGGCCGCCCAGCACGCCGAAGACGCCCGACTCGGCCAGCAGCATGCGCGCCACTTGCGCACCGGTGAGGCCCACCGCGCGCAGCAGGCCGATCTCGCGCCGGCGCTCCAGCACAGCGATGACCATCGCATTCAGCACGCCCACGGCGGCGAGCAGCACGGTCAGCACCAGGATGGCGTAGAAGATGGCGAAGTCGCGGTCGAGCGCGGCCAGGGACTCCTCGGCGATGTCTTCGCCGCGCCTAAAGGCCAGCACATGCTCCTCGCCGAGGCGGCTGCGCAGCGCGGTTTCGAACTGCTGCAGCCGCTCGAGCGGCACCTGCGGCGCCCAGCACACGAAGAGGTCGCCGAGCTCCTCGATGTCCTGGCACCAGTACTGCTTCATCATGGCGGCCGAGACAACGCCCCAGACGCGGTCGTCGGGCGCGAAGCCATAGTCATCGAGCACGGCCAGGACCTCGAAGTCCACCAGACCCACGGCGGGCGTGACGAGGGGCACCAGATCGCCTTCGGCGTAGCCCATGTCGCGTGCGCAGCGCTTCGAGAGCAAGAGCGTGGGCTCGCGCGAAAAGCGGCGGCGGAGTTGCGTGTCGGCGCTCAGCGGCCCCTGCTCGAGATGGACGTCGGCCAGGGCCCGCACAGTGAAGGGCCCGTAGGCCTCAACATCAATGGGCACTAGGTGCTGGAGTTCCGGGGCGTTGGCGCGCAATTCGCCGAGCCGCACGGCACCCTCCGGGCTGAGGCGCACGAAGAGCCGGCGGTCGAGCGCCGAGCGCGCGAAGTCGCGCGTTTCGGCCTTGAGGCTTTCGAGGACGGAGACCACCAGGAAGATCGCTGCGAAGACCAGCATCAGGCCCGTGACCGTGGCGAAGACGCGGTGGCGCGCTGCACTCACAGTCACGCGGGCCAGGGTGGCGGCCGGTCCCTGGGAAAGGCCCAGCAGCGCGGCGGCTGCGGCCGGCAGCAGCCGCGCGAAGAGCAGCAGCAAGGCGAGTGCGCCGCCGACGAGGGCGACGGCCAGCAGGAAGGCGCGGTAGAGCGGCTCGGCGACAAGGCCTTCGCCCGGCGCACCGATGAACCAGGCCACGGGCACGAGCGCCAGCAATCCGAGCAGGATCGAGCGGCGCGTGCCGGTGAAGGGGTCGCGCGACATCTCGATCACGCCGCGGCGCAGCGCGTCGATGACGGAAAGGCGCGAGGCGCGCAGGAAGGGGTAGACGATGCCCAGCAGCGAGAAGGCCACGCCGGCGGCCATGACCGCGAGCACTTGGCTCCACGGCACTTCCACGATCTCGAGCGGTTTGCCGAAACCCAGCGTCGTGATGCCGAGGCTCTGCAACAGCGTCACGATGCGCTCCGAGAGCAGCACCGACAGCGCGGCGCCGAGCAGCGCCAAGGCCAGGCCCTCGGTGAGGAAGATGAGCAGCAGCCGCCCGCGCGTCACGCCCAGGGCGCGCAGCAGGCCGATCTGGCGCACGCGCTCCACGAGCGACATCGACATGGTGTTGAAGATGATGTACAGGCCCAGGAAGAGCGCCAAGAAGCCGCACAGGCGCACGCCGCTGCGAAAGGCCGCCTCCTCCGGCGCCTGGCCGACCAGCGCTCGCTCCGGCGCATAGACCTCGTAGCGGCCCTTGAGTTCGGCGCGCACGGCGTCGAGCGTCATCGCGCTGGGGTCGAAGTTGGCCCAGAAGAGCGGCTTGAAGTCACGGCCGAAGAGTTGCGCGCCCTCCTGCGCTGAGATGAGCACGCGCTGCGGCGCGTAGCCGAGGCGCGTGGGCTCGAGCAGACCCGCGACGCGGAAGGAGTAACGCGTGCTGAGCGCCTCGCGCTCGGTGCGCGGCGGCGGAATGACCACGATCTCGCCGTCGATGCAGCGCGTAACCGGCTGGCGGCGCGGCGGCGGCCGCGTGAGCTCCACCAGGCTGCCCACCGAGAGGCCCAGTTCCGCAGCCAGGGCGGGCGCCATGAGCAGCTCCGGGCGGCCAGGTGCTCCGGCTTGCGAAACGAAGTCGAGGTCTTCCCCCTCGGCGACGGCGTAGGCGGAGAGTTCGGTGGCGGCGTGCTCGTCCACGGCCAGCACCTCGACGCCGGCGCGCGTCTGCCCTTCGATGACCAGCGCCCAGTTCTGCTTGGCATGCGTCGTGACCCCGTTCAGAAAGGGCTGGGAGCGCAGCTCGGCGGAGAGGGCCGGGTACGACTCAGCGCCGCCGACCAGCGGCTGGATGAGCAGGTCGGACTCGGCCTCGCTGGGATCGCGCAGCGCCTCCTGGCTGAGCAGCGTGTTGTGATCGATGACCAGCACCGAAACGACGGCGGCGATCCCCAGGCCGATGCCCAGCGCGGAAAGCAGCGTGGCTCCGGGCCGGTGAGTGAGATGGCGCCAAGCGAGGAGCAGGACCAGTCGCACCGCTCAGATCTCCAGCCGCTGCAGCGCGGCGGCGATCGCGGCCGCTGAGACCTGGCCGTCGCGCAGCGAGGCTTCGGCGTGGAGTTCGCCATCCTTGAGAAAGTGGACTTCATCGGAGCAGGCCGCGTCGCGCGCGTTGTGCGTGACGAGCAGGATCGTTTGTCCGAGTTCGTCGCAGGAGCGCCGGAAGAGGCGCATGACTTCTTCGCCCGCCGAGCTGCTGATGTTGCCGGTGGGCTCGTCGGCCATGAGCACGGCCGGCCGCGAAACCATGGCCCGCGCAATCGAGACGCGCTGCATCTCGCCGCCGCTGAGCTGGTGGGGATAGCTGCGCAGCTTGCCCTCGAGATGAAAAAAGGCCACTAGGCGCGCGACTTCATCCTCGCCACCGTCCCCGGCTCCGATGAGTAGCGGCAGCCGGATGTTCTCGTCGGCGGTGAGGTTGGGGATGAGGTTGTAGAACTGAAAGACGAAGCCCACCAGGTCGCGGCGCAAGAGCGTGCGGCGCTTCTCGGAGAGCGCGTAGAGGTCATGGCCGGCGAGCGTGACGGTGCCGCCGGAGGGCGGCTCGAGCCCGGAAACCATGTGCAGCAGTGTCGACTTGCCCGAGCCCGAGGGGCCCATGACGGTCACGAAGCGGCCGCGCTCCACGGCCAGCGAGAGCGCCCGCACGACAGGGAACTGCCCGGCCTCGGAGCCGTAAAACTTGTAGAGGTCCTGCGTTTCCAGGATGGGGTCGGCCATCGCCTGCGGCGCTCCTCGAGGATTCCACGCGGTGCTGCCGCGCTGCGAAGGGGCGCCAGGATACTCGGGGGCCTCTGCGGATGGCAGGTGTCAGGGTCGCGGCGCCCCTGGGTCGGCCAGTACAGTGGGCCGTTTTCCCGGCGGGCACGCCGGCAGCGAGCTGGAGCGAGGAGCAGGGTGAAGCGCAGTCTGGCCCGAGTGGCAGAAGCGGAGTTGCTGGACACGCGGCTCTGCGATCTGGACCTGGAGTTGCAGGGCACTTGGCTCGAGGACTGCGTCGCGGATCTCTACGCGAGCTTGGCGCGGCGCGAGCTGGCCTTTCGTCCGCACGTGTGGCTCTCGTCGGACTGGTTTTCGCCCACGGGCGTGCCGGGCATCGCGATCCCGTTCTATCTCGCGCACCCGCGGCTCATGAAGCTGGAGCGCGCGCAGATGCTCGAGTGCGAGGGCGGTACGCGCGCCGACTGCCTGCGCATCCTGCGGCACGAGTGCGGGCACGCGATCCAGCACGCCTACGGGCTGCACCGGCGGCGCGCGTGGCGCGCGCACTTCGGGCGCTCGGGGGCGCACTACCCCAGCCACTACCGGCCCGACCCGGCGAGCCGCGGCTTCGTGATGCACCTGCCGCGTAACTACGCGCAGAGTCACCCCGACGAGGATTTCGCTGAGACCTTCGCGGTCTGGCTCACACCGCGCGCGATCTGGCGGCGGCGCTATGCGGGCTGGCCAGCGCTGGCCAAGCTGGAGTACCTCGAGGAGCTCATGGAGGAGCTGGCCGGGCAGCCGGCGCCGGTGCGCAGTCGCGCCCAGCTCGACCCGCTGCGCACGCTGCGTTTCACGTTGCGCGAGCACTACCGCCGCAAGCGGGCGCACTACACGCGCGACGTCGGGCGCGCCTACGACCGCGAGCTGCGCCAGCTCTTCTCCGATAGCCCGCGCCACCGCCGCAAGGAGCTGGCCGCCACCTTCCTGCGTCGCAACCGCACCGAGATCCGCCGTATGGTCTCGCGCTGGACGGGCGAGTACCAGTTCACGCTGGAACAGGTCCTCGACGACATGATCGTGCGCTGCGGCAAGCTGAAGCTGCGCGCCGCCGCGCCCGAGCGCAAGCTGCGCGTCGACTTCGCGCTGCTGCTTACAGTGAAGGCCGTGCACAGCCTCCACGCGCACCGCGACTGGGTGGCGCTCTAGCGCAACCCGCGCGGGCCGGCGCTCAGGGGCGCCGGAAGCGCAGCACGAACGTCTCCTTGAGGCCCGCGAGCTGTGGCGCATCAATGAACTGAAAGCCGGCCGCTTCGACTTCGGCCAGGACGGTCTCTCGATCGCAGCGCACATGCTCCAGCACCCAGTCCCGGCTCACGCCGGGCACGCGGTCGAAGTCCGCGATGACCAGGCGGCCGCCGGGCCGCAGCGCGCGGTGCAGCGAGGCCAGCGTGTCGGCGGGGTGTTCGAAGTGGTGGTAGGTGTCGCAGATGTAGGCCACGTCGATCGAGGCCGGCGGCAGTTCCACCGAGCGGTCGGTGCACAAGACGGCCTGCACCTGGCGGTGGCCTTCGCGCTGGGCCCGCGCGGCGAGGTGCTCCACGAGGCGGGGCGAAATGTCGACGGCGTAGACCTTGCCTGTCGGGCCGACGGCCTCGGCCAGCGGCGCGAGAAAGAGCCCCGTGCCGGCGCCGATGTCAGCCACCGCGAGGCCGCTGTGCAGCACGAGCGTGCCCACGAGCGCGTCTCGCTCGGCGGCCACTTCGCGAGTCTCGACCTCGAAGGTGGCCGTCAGCGCGGCAATGTCCAAGTTCGGATCGCGAAAGCGCGCGTTGAGCTCGGCCGGCGCGCCGGCCAAGCCCGCCGCCGGCGTCGGCGTGCCAGCCGGAGTGCCGCAGCCTGAGCTGATGACTGCGGCGAGGGCGAGGCCGGCCGCGAGCAGGACCCGGCGGAGAGTGCGCCAGGCGAAGCGCTGCGGAGTGATGCGGTGCATGAGAGGCCTCCAGTGGAGACTCATCGTCGTCGAGTCGCACCGCACGGATCAAGCTCACAACGACAGGCGTACAGAAGTTAGGCTGGCCGCTCGTTCTCGGCCCGCTGATCTCTGCCACGGGAGTTGCCGCGTGACCTGTCGCCTGTCGCGCTCGATGCTGCTGTTCCTGGGGATTCTGTCCGGCGGGCTCGCCGCGCAGGTGCCGACGCCGGAGAGCTTCCTCGGCCGCCCGCTCGGCGCCGACTTCCAACTGGCCGACTGGAACGAAGTGAGCGGCTATCACCGCGCACTGGCCGAGGCGAGTCCGCGCGTGCTGCTCGAGACGCTGGGCACCACGACCGAGGGGCGCGAGCTGCTGCTGGTGGTCATCTCCAGCGAAGAGACTCTGGCCCGCCTCGACGAGGTCCGCGCGCAGGCCGCCGTGCTGGCCGATCCGCGCGGCGTGTCGCCGGAGCGCATCGAGCAGGCCCTCTCGCGCGGCCGGCCTGTGCTCTTCCTCTCGCTCGGCATGCACAGCAACGAGACGGCGGCCCCGCAGTTCGGCCTGGAGCTGGCCTATCGCCTGGCCACGTCAGACGAGGAGCCTTATGCCTCGGCGCGGCAGCGGCTCGTGATTGTGCTGCTGCCCTGCACAAACCCCGACGGCCTCGACCATGTCGTGGAGTGGTACCGGCGCACGGTGGGCACGCCGCATGAAGGCAGCACGCTGCCGCGGCTTTATCAGCTCTACGCCGGCCACGACAACAACCGCGATTGGTTTGCACTGGCCCTGCAAGAGACGCGCCTCGTCACGCGCCAGCTCTATCAGGTCTGGCGGCCGCAGGTGTACTGGGATGTGCACCAGCAGGGCAGCACTCGCGAGCGCATGTTCTTGCCGCCCTTTCGCGATCCGCTCAATCCGCACATCGACCCGAGCATCATCACCGCTATCGATGCGCTCGGCAGCCGCGCGCTGCACGACATGACGCAGGCCGGTTTCACGGGGCTTTCCACGGGCGTGGCCTATGACATGTGGTGGAACGGCGGCAATCGCAACGTGCCGCTGCGGCACAACATCGTGGGCCTGCTCACGGAGGCGGCCTCGGTGGACCTGGCCTCGCCGATCTTCCTCGCGCCGGGCGAGCTGCGTCCGCCGCAGGGCCTGCCCGCCTATGTGCCGAGCAATCGCTTTCCGGCGCCATGGCCGGGCGGCTGGTGGCGGCTGCGCGACATCATTGATTACGAGCACGCTTTCGCTCGCTCGCTGCTCGGCAGCCTGGCGCGCGAGCCGCGGCTGTGGCTGGAGACGACGCTGCACGCGGCCCAGCGCGCGATTGCGCGGGGCACGAGCGAGACGCCGCGCGCCTGGATCCTGCCCTCTGACCAGCGCGACACGGCGGCCGTGCGCCGGCTCACCGATCAGCTCCTGCTCGGCGGCGTGGAGTTGCACGTTGCCGGCGCGCCGGTCAGCGCCGACGGCCGCACCTGGCCGGCGGGTTCCCTCGTGATCCTGCGCGCTCAGCCCTATGGCGAGTATGTGCAGGACCTCTTCGCGACGCAGCACTATCCGGAGGGCGAGCCGCCCTACGACGTGGCCGGCTGGACGCTCCCGCTGCTCTTGGGTGTCCATCGCGTCGAAGTGGTGGGCGAGCCGACGAGCGAACTCACCAGCCAACTCCGCCGCGTGCAGAGCTTGGAGCAGGCTCTCCTGGCCTTCCCACGGCTGGGCGTGCAGGAGGGCGGGCCAGCGTCGGCTGCGGTCCGCCTCGATGCAGTGCATGGCGATAGCTGGCGCGACGTCTTCGCGCGGCTCGCGCGCGGAGAGCGCCTGGACTTCGCCACGCAAGGTGCGTCCGCTGGTCACTTCCTGGGCGGGCCGGGCGCGCCTGAGGCTGCTGCGATCACGCTGGAGCGCCTGCCGCGCATCGGCGTTTACGCGCCCTGGTCGGGCGACATGGACGAGGGCTGGCTGCGCTGGGTCTTCGACACGTGGGGGCTGCCTTACGCCAGCCTGCGCAACGAGGCGCTGCGCGCGGGCCGTCTGCGCGAGGACTTCGATGTGCTGGTGCTGCCGGGCGTCGGCGCCACACAGCTCGACGGCGGCCGCGCCTCGGGCAGCGTGCCGCCTGAGTTCGCGGGCGGGCTCGATCCGGAGGGCGCCGTGGCCATCGACGCCTTCGTGCGCGCCGGCGGTCGCCTGGTGGCCGTGGGCGATTCGAGCGCGTGGGCCATCACGCTCTTCGGGCTGCCGCTGCGCGATGTGACGCGCGGCGACGCGGCCAAGGACTTCTCCTGCCCGGGCAGCGTTGTGCGCGCCGTTCCGGTAAGCGGCACAGCGCTGACGGCCGGACTGCCCGAGTCGCAAGCGATCTTCTTTTCTGGCTCAGCGGCCTGGGCGCTCGAGAAGCCGGCGGAGACGGCGGCCGGCCTCGGCGAAGCGCGCGTGCACCTGCGCTACGCGGCAGAGCGCCTCCTGCTCTCCGGCTGGGTGCGGCGGCCGGAGGTCATCGCGGGCCAAGCCGCGTGGGTTTCGGTGCCGGTGGGGCAGGGCAGCGTGCAGCTCTTCGGCTTCACGCCGCAGTATCGCGGCTGGTCGCAGGCGGCTTTTCCACTGCTCTTCCGGGCGCTGCTGCTGCCGAACTGAGCGGCCCTCGGCGGGTCTTGACGGCTTACTACAACTGTAGTAGCGTCGCCGCCCATGAGTCCTGCTCGCCCCGCGCCCCGTCCCGAACGACGCCCGCCCGCGCGTCTCAACGAGACGGAGTGGAAGGTCATGCAGGCGCTCTGGCGGCGCCAGCCGCTCTCGGCGCGCGAGGTGCGCGAAGAGCTGGCGCCTTCGACAGGCTGGGCCTACACCACGGTCAAGACCTTGCTCGTGCGGCTGGCCGAGAAGGGCCTGGTGCGAGAAACGCGCAGTGAGCGCGCCGGTCTGTACGCGCCGCTCATCACTCAGGCGGAGGCGCGCCGCGCGGCTCTGCGGGCGCTGCTGGACCGGGCCTTCGAAGGCGGCCTGGCTCCCATGCTGGGCTTTCTGCGTGAGGAACGGCTCACAGCGAAGGAGCGCGCCACGCTGGAGGCCATGCTCGCCGAGCAGAGTACGCCGCGCCGAGCGAAGCCGAAATGAGTCCGCTCGCACGGCTCGCCGAGGCTTGGCTGGGCTGGATGGAGCCCTTGGTCGTGCAGGTGGCCGTGCTCGCGGCGGGACTCTGGCTGCTCGATGGAATCCTGCAGCGTGTGCGTGCCTGGCCGCAACTGCGGCTGGCGCTCTGGCTGCTGCTATTCGTCAAGCTGCTCATGCCGCCGTGGCTCGCTTCGCCGGTGGCTTGGTTGCCCGGGCTGGGCGGGCTCGTGGTACCGCAGGTGTCGCAGTGGCCTCCTGGACTGGATGTGCTGCAGGCGCCGACCCTGAACTGGCTGCTCCTGCCCGCGCTTTGGCTGCTGGGCGTCGCGGTCGTGGGGGTCTTGAGCTGGCGCACCAGCCTGCGGCGCCGCCGCGAGCTTCTGGCCGCAGCCGAGCCAGCGCCGATCCGGATGCAGAAGGCGCTGCAGGAGGCTGCCGCGCAACTCGGGCTGCGCCGTCTTCCGGAGCTGCTGCTCTCCGCGGCTGCGCCAGGTCCGCTTGTCTTCGGCGTGCGGCGGCCGCGCGTCGTGCTGCCGCTGCAGGCCGTCCACCCGACGCACGCTTGGCGGCTGCCGCACCTCTTGCTCCACGAACTGGCGCATGTGCGCCGCGGAGACTTGCTCGTTGCCGAGTTGCTCGGCCTGCTGAGGACTTTGTTTTGGTTCCATCCGGCGGTGTGGCTGGCGGAGCGCCGGGTCGCGGCGCTCCGCGAACTCTGCTGCGATGCCAGCGTGGCGGCCGTGCTGCGCGAGCGCACTGACGAGTATCGCGCCGTGCTGCTCGATGAGGCGCGGCTGAGGCTGCTCGCGCCGGACCGTGCGGCGCGGGGTGTGCTGGGAATCTCGTTGCCCGGACTCGGCTGGCGTAGCGGCCAGGCCGGCCTGCTCGCGCGCCTGGCGGCTCTGCAGGGCCGGCCCTGGCGGCATGTGCGCCTGCGCCAACTGAGCTGTGCGCTGGCGAGCGGACTGCTCTGCGCCTGCTTGCTGCCGATGGGGCCGGAGGCGGGCGCCGCGGTACTCGGACACGATCGTTCGGCCAACCAGCGTGCCGGGGCCAGCCTCAGCGCTGAGGCCCGCGAGTTGGCCTTGGCGCAGCACGTTCTCAGCGCAGGACTCTCAGGCGCCGAGCAGCCCGGCTGTCTGGCCATGCGAGCAGCGGCACTGCGCCTGTCCGCCGCGCGGCCTCGGCCGGCTCATCCATGAGCGGCGCCCCAAATCGATTCGGAGTCCTCGGCTCCCAAGACGCTCTTTCCCCTGGAAACACAAGGAGACTTTGATGAGTGCGAATTGGCAGTGGATTGCAACGGGCGCGGTAGTGATCGGCGCGCTGACGGTCGCAGCGACTTCATCCCAGCCGGCAGCGTCGGCGCCTGTCGCGGCGCCTGTCGCGGCGCCGGTTGCTGGGCCGGTTGCTGGGCCGGCTTCTGCGCTAGTGCAGGATGGCGGCCTGCCGGAGATGGACCCGGCCAGCGCGGCTGCCATGCAGCGCTGGATGGACGCCTGCACTCCCAACGAGAACCACCAGAAGCTGGCCGTGATGCTGGGTGAGTGGGATTCCGTCATGCGCATGTGGATGGCGCCCGGCGCCGAGCCGATGGAGAGCCGGGGCAGTGCCAAGGTCACTTGGCTCGTGGACGGGCGCTGGATGCGCTACGAGAGCGAGACGGCCGGCATCTTCGGCATGCCCGACACCAAACACTTCGGCACCTTCGGCTACGACAACTTCAAGAAGAAGTACGTCTGGTCGCAGGTGGACAGCTTTGGCACGAACATGCTGCACGGCGAGGGCTTCCTCGACCAGCTCGGCACGGCCCTTCACTTGTATGGCCCGATGGATGAGCCCATGGACGGCACGAACGATAAGCCCGTGCGCTACACCTGGCGCTTCACGAGCCCCGACGCCCTGCTGCTCGAGGTACACGATCTGGCCATCGGCGAGCGCAATACGAAGGTCGTCGAGATCGCCTATACCCGCAAGAAATAGGCATCATGGGGGTATGGCCCCCGCCCCTCGTCCCGATCTGCTGCCCGCCGGCCGCGGCCGGATGCGCTGCGGCTGGGCGCGCAACGAGCTCTCCGCCGCCTATCACGACACCGAGTGGGGAGTGCCGCTGCGTGACGAACGCAGGCTCTTCGAGTTCGTGGTGCTGGAGGGCATGCAAGCCGGGCTCTCTTGGGACTGCGTGCTGGGCAAGCGCGAGAACTTCCGCGCGGCCTTCGCGGGCTTCGACCCCGAGCGCGTGGCGCGTTTCGGGGCACGCGAGAAGCGGCGGCTGCTGGCCGATGCGGGCATCATCCGCAATCGCCAGAAGATTGACGCGGCCATCGGGAATGCGCGCGCCTTCCTCGAGGTGCAGGAAGAGTTCGGCGGTTTCGCCAAGTACATGTGGGGCTGGGTGGACGGCCGCCCGGTCGTGAACCGTTGGAGCGGGCTCAAGCAGTTGCCGGCGCGCAGCGCCGTGAGCGATGCCTGGAGCAAGGACTTGCGCGCGCGTGGCTTCAAGTTCGTGGGCAGCACCATCATGTACGCGCACATGCAAGCCACCGGCATGGTCAACGACCACCTCGTGGGCTGCTTCCGGCACAAGGCGCTGGCCGGCCGGCGGACCTGAGCACCGGGGGGCAGCCGATGTCACGTGGCCAGCGCAACCCGTTGAGCGTGGTCGCTGTGCTGGCTGTGTGTCTGCTGACGGGAGTCGGCTACTGGCTGCTGAACACGGCCGAGTCTGGCGACCAACTGCCCGAGCCGCTCAACGTGTCTCAGCAGATTCCAAGGGCGGCCGTCGTTCTGCCCGACGTCACGGAAAGCCGCAGCGGGGCGCCCGTGCTGCCGTTGATTGCTCCGGCTGTGCACGCGGCCTCAGACACGGCCCGCGCGCAGCCAGCCGTGCCCGGGCCTGAGCACGACGACTTCATCCGGCAGTTCGACGTCCAGGTCGTTGACGAGCGAGGCAATCCGCCGCCCTGGGCCGAGATCTTTGTCTATCCGCCCTCCGCAGATGCTGGATCCACTCCGTCGGCGGTTGGGCCGCCGCAGACTTACCGCGCGGACCAGGCCGGCCGTTGTTCACTGCGCGCGCATCTTCGCTCCGTCTTCGTGGCGGCCCGAGGCAACGCAGCCAGCTCCGAAGTCTGGCACCTCAGCGATCAGAGTTTGAAGGCGAGGCTTGGATTGGAAAGTCTCGGAGCGGAGGGCGCGGCGAAACCCGTGCAGGTCATGCTGCATCTCAAGCCGGTCGCCTTCTTGCGCGGAGTTGTCAACGGCGTCGACGGCCGGCCCGTGCCGGGCGCTACGATCCGCTGTCGCTCGGTCAACTCGGACAAGCCGTGGTTCGCGGCGGAAGGGCACGTCGTGGCCACGGCCGACGGACTGGGCCGCTTTTGGCTCTCCACAGGCCAGTTGCTTGTCACTTGGTTCGATCTCTGGGCCGAGAGCGGCGGAGCCGAGACGCCGGATGTGCGCGTGCAGCTTGCCCCTGGAACTGTAGGGAATGTGGAGCTGGTCTTCGGCGATGTCTACGAGATTCGAGGTCTCGTCTCCGGCGTCTCCGGCGTTGCAACGCTGGTGACCATCCGCGCCACGTCGTGCAGCAAACTTGAAGATCAGAGCGACGCCACTGCCCAGAAGAAGAGTGCTCCGCGCGAAGCGTCGCTCGACGCTAACGGCAGCTATCGCCTCAAGCTCACTCTTCCCGGTGAGTATTACGTCACGGCCGGCGGGGCGGACCGCGCGCAGCCCGACCCGATCAGCGTGATGCTTTCAAGGCCTGGGCAAGTGCAGCGGGTCGATTTCACGCTGCAGCAAGCGTCCGTCATCGCTGGGCGTGTGCTGAGCGCGGAGGCGGTGCCTTTGCAGGGCCTAAAACTGTTGGCGCAGCGGCGTGACTTGCCCGCCGGCAGCGCCTGTGACTTCGACACGCTCCTCTTGCGCGCCTACACCAAGGCTGACGGCACGTTCAGCCTCGGTCCGGCGAGCCCCGGGCGACACTACGACCTCACGCTGCAGCACTCCGACGGCTCGCTGCAGGATTTCGGCGGCGTGCCAGCCGGTACGCGAAGTCTCGAACTCGTCGCCCGATAAGCGGGCGCGACCGGCCGCTGAACGCGGCTAGACGGCCACGAGCTCGGTGTAGAGCGTGTCGCGCAGCATCGGCACGCGTCCGGCCTCGCGGATGAGACTGGCCATCTGTGTGGTGGTGAGGCCCTGCGGCGTAGCCCCGCCCGCGTCGTGAGTGATGTGCTCCTCTTCCACGGTGCCGTCGATGTCGTCGGCGCCGTAGTGCAGGGCGATCTGCGCGATCTTCAGGCCCAGCATGATCCAGTAGGCCTTCACGTGCGGCACGTTGTCGAGCATGAGGCGCGCGACGGCGATGGTGCGTAGAGCGTCGAGGCCGGTGGTCTTGCCGAGGCGCTCCAAGGGCGTGTGCTCGGGGTGGAAGAGCAGCGGGATGAACTGCAGGAAGCCGCCGGTCTCGTCCTGGATCTCTCGAATCGTCAGCAAGTGATCGAGGCGTTCCTCGTGCGTTTCGATGTGCCCGAAGAGCATGGTGGCATTGGTGTGCAAGCCGGCACGGTGCACGGTTTTGCAGGTGGCGATCCAGCGTTCGGGCGGCAGCTTCTCGCGATAGAGCTTCTTGTGCACACGCGCTGAGAGCACTTCGGCGCCGCCGCCCGGGCAGGAATCGAGCCCGGCCGCGCGCAGCTCCTCCAGCACCGTCTCGAGCGGCTTACTGGCCACTTCGGCGATGGCGTCCAGCTCGATCATGGTGAAGGCCTTGATGTGCAGATTGGGGCGCTCGGCCTTGATGGTGCGCAGGAGGTCGAGATAGTAGGTGTAGGGCAGGGCGGGGTTGATGCCGCCCACGATGTGCACTTCGCGCATCGTGTCGGTGAACTCGCGCCGAATCTTGGCGCGTACGAAGTCCAGGTCCATCACCACGGCGTCGGCTTCGTCGCCGTCGCGCCGGAAGGCGCAGAACATGCACTTGTAGGCGCAGACGTTGGTGTAGTTGAGGTGCCGGTTGTAGGTGAAGGTCGTGCGCGCGCCGTTGAGCGACTCGTTGACGAAGTTCGCCAGCGCGCCCAGGCCGTTGAGGTCGGGCGTGGCGAAGAGCACCCGGCCGTCCTGCCGCGGAAGGCGCTCGCCGGCCAGCACCTTGTCGCGGATGGCGGCGAGGGCGGGGTCGCTGCCTGGGCCAAAGTCGCCGAGCAGCGCCGCGGCCGGAGCAAATCCATCCACGGGCCCGGGATTGGTCGGTCCGCGCTGGAAGGGGCCGGCGCGATGCAGTCCGGGCGAAGCGGCGCTATTCCGTACCAGAGTCGTGAGTGCCGTCATCGGGCCAGCTCCGCGAACTGCCGCTCGATGGCCGCAGGCCGCACGTCGCCGCCGCCAGCAGCGTTCTTGGCGGCCCAGGCCGCGTCGTCGTGGCGCTGCAGCACACGGCCCGCGCTGTCCACGCGGTCGTAGAACATGTTGCGGCGCACGGGGGCAAAGCCTGCGGCACGCGCGTGACGCTCGAGGTCGGCGATGTTCGCCAGGCATTCGCAGTTGGCCGCGCTGACCACGTTCTCTTCGATCATGACCGAGCCGAGATCGTTCATGCCGTAGTGCAGTGAGAGCGCGGCCACATCGATCCCCTGAGTCACGAAGCTGGCCTGGAAGTTCTCGATGTTGTCGAGGTAGAGGCGCGAGACGGCGGCCGTGCGCAGATAGTCGAAGCCGCCGACCATGGGCACCGCGGTCATTTCGGTGTTGGGGGCCTGGAAGGTCCAGGAAATGAAGGCCGTGAAGCCGGCCGTCTCATCTTGCAGCGCGCGCACGCGGCGCAGATGTTCGATGCGCTCCTCGAGTGTCTCGACATGCCCGAACATCATGGTGGCCGTGGTGCGCAGCCCCTGGCGATGGCACACGCGGTGCACTTCGAGCCAGTCGTCGCTCATCGTCTTGAGCGGCGAGATGATCTTGCGCACGCGGTCCACCAGGATCTCGCCGCCGCCGCCCGGCATGCTGTCCAGGCCAGCGGTGCGCAAGCGCGCCACGACTGTCTCCAGCGGCAGCTTGCTCACGTTTCGCGCGTGCAGGATCTCGCTCGGCGAGAGCCCGTGAATGTGGATGGGCTCGTGGGTCTTGATCGCGCGGAACAGTTCCTCGTAGCGCTCCACGCCGTAGTCGGGGTGGTGGCCGCCCTGCAGCAGGATCTGGACACCGCCCAGGGCCTTGGTCTCGCGAATCTTCTCCAGGATCACTTCGAGCGGGTGGTCGTAGCCCTCAGGGTCGCCGGGCCGCCGGTAGAAGGCACAGAACTTGCACAACGTCACGCAGACATTCGTGTAGTTGATGTTGCGGTCGACGATGTAGCTGACCTGCTGGTCGTGCCAGCGGCGCCGCACTTGGTCGGCTAGCCGGCCGATGCCCGTGAGGTCGGGGCAGCGCAGCAGGTAGAGCGCGTCCTCCTCGTCGAGGCGCTCGGCGGCGGCGACTTTGGCGGCGATGGCGGGCAGGCCGGACATGCGGTGTTTATACCTTGCGCGGGCGTCCGGCTAGAATCGCGCGGAGATGCGAGCGGCACTGCCTCGACCGACGCGATGGGGAGGCTGCCGAGCGCGGCGGCGTCTGGGGACGCTGCTGCTGCTGCTGGCCGGCTGCGCTCCAGAAGCGCCTGCGCCTCCGCCCGACCTCGACGTCGTGCTCATCGTGGTCGACACGCTGCGCGCCGATCACGTGGGCGCCTTCGGTCATGCCCGGCCGACCTCTCCGGCGATCGATGCGCTGGCGGCGCGCGGGGTGCGCTGCGAGCGGGCCCGGGCGCAATCCTCTTGGACCGGCCCCTCGATGGTCTCGCTCATGCTGTCGCGCCATGTGGCAGCGGACTTCGTGCGCATGCCCGACCAGCCGACGCTGGCCGAACGCTTGCGCGCGGCCGGCTACCGCACGGCCGCGTTTCAGGACAACATCCTGCTCGCGCCGGGCACCGGCTTTGATCGTGGCTTCGACGTTTATGAGGTGGAGGCCGGACCAGCCAAGATCCTGCCGGTGCTGGACTCCGACGACCCGCGCCCGCTCTTCGCCTATTTCCACTTTGTCGATCCGCACACGCCGTACGCGCCGCTGCCGGCCTACGATCGCTTCGCCGCGCCGGCCCTGCCCGCAGATCAGCGCGAGGCCTTTGCCCGGCACCTGCGGACCGAGCAGCCGGCGCTCAGCGAGCCCGAGATCAAAGCGGCGATCGACCTGGCCTGGGCGCGCATGGGCACTGACATCGCGCGCTATGAGGGCGATGTCTTGCAAGGCGACCAGCGCGTGGCCTACGTCCTGAACACCCTCAAGGCCTCAGGACGGCTTGCGCGCACGCTCGTCGTGCTGACCGCGGACCACGGTGAGTGCCTTTGGCAGCACGCCGAAGCGCGCGCGGCGCTGGCCCCCGCGAGCGGCGCCGAACTGGTCACCGCCTTCAAGCAGGGACACAACTCGCTGGTCTACGACGAACTCATCCGCGTGCCGCTCGTGCTGGCCGGCGCCGGCCTGCCGGCGGGCGTCGTGCTCGACGAACTCGTCGAGAACGTGGACATCGTGCCCACGATTCTGGCGGCGGCCGGACTGCCTCTGCCGCCGGATCTCGACGGCCGGAATCTGTTGCCCGCAATCCAGAGTGCCGTCGCCGGGCAATCGGTCGTGCTGCGTGAACTGGCCTTCTCGAATACGAGCCTGTTCACGGCCGTGACCTCGCGCGCCGGGCTCAAACTCATCGCCCCCTGGGATCCGCAGGGGCCGGATCCCGCGCAACTCTTCGATCTGAACATCGATCCCCGTGAGATGCGGCCGCTCTCAGCGGATGATCCGCGCGCCGGCCCGCTCTGGGAGGCGCTCAAGCGCTTCCGTGCCGACGGGCTGCGGCCCGCACCTGGAGAAGACACGATCGACGAGACCGTGCGGGCACGCCTCGAACAGCTCGGCTACCTGGGGCGTTGAAAGCTTGATCGGCGAGGTCGCCGCCGCCGACAATCCCTGGTTCGCGCCCGCCTGGAGTCTGCCGTGCCTGCGACCTCGATGGATCAGATCGTCAACCTAGCCAAGCGGCGCGGTTTCGTTTTTCCGGCCAGTGAAATTTACGGCGGGCTGAACTCCTGCTGGGACTACGGCCCGCTCGGCGTGGAGCTGAAGCGCAACGTCAAGGAGGCTTGGTGGCGGAGCATGGTGCTCCTGCGCCGCGACGTGGTCGGACTCGACAGCGCCATTCTCCAGCACCCCGACGTCTGGCGCGCCAGCGGCCACGTGGACGGCTTCTCGGACCCGCTCATCGACTGCCGCAAGTGCAAGGCTCGCTTCCGAGCCGACGACATGGAGAACGCGCGCTGTCCGGTGCGGCACGATGCGCCGATCAATGACGCCTGCCGGGCGGAGTTCACTGCGCCGCGCGCCTTCAACCTCATGTTCCAGACGCATTTGGGGCCGGTGGAGGGCGAAGGCAGCTTGGCCTATCTGCGGCCGGAGACGGCCCAGGGCATTTTCACCAACTACCTCAACGTGCAGACCACGGCGCGTCTCAAGCCGCCCTTCGGCGTGGCCCAGATCGGCAAGTCCTTCCGCAACGAGATCACGCCGGGCAACTTCATCTTTCGCACGCGCGAGTTCGAGCAGATGGAGATGGAATACTTCGTGCCGCCGGCCGACTGGGCCAAGTGGTTCGATTACTGGCGCGACGAGCGTTTTCGCTGGTATCTCGACTTGGGGCTGCAGGCCGAGCACCTGCGGCGGCGCGATCACGCCGGCACCGAGCTGGCGCACTACAGCAATGCCACCACGGACATCGAGTTCCTCTTTCCGGTGGGCTGGAAGGAACTCGAGGGCGTGGCCTCGCGCACCGACTTCGATCTCAAGCGCCACACGGAGAGCAGCGGCAAGGCGCTGGAGTTCTTCGACGGGCAAACGCGCGAGCGCTTCACGCCCTTCGTCATTGAACCGGCCGCCGGCGTCGACCGGGCCGTGCTGGCCTTCCTGTGTGATGCCTTCGAGGAGCAGAAGCTGGAAGGCGCTGCGGCCGCGGGTGAAGGTGAGGACGATGTGCGCACCGTGCTGCATCTGCATCCGCGTCTGGCCCCGATCAAAGTCGCGGTCTTCCCGCTGGTGAAGAAAGAGGGCATGCCGGAGTTTGCGCTGAAGCTCGAGGACGAGCTGCGCCGGCGCGGGCTGGCCACCTTCTACGATCAGTCGGGCGCCATCGGCCGTCGCTATCGCCGCCAGGACGAGATCGGCACACCGTGGTGTGTCACGGTCGACGGCGAGTCGGCCACGCACGGCACCGTCACGCTGCGCGAACGCGACGCCATGACTCAGGAGCGCGTGCGCGCCGACGAACTGCCGGCGCTGCTGGCCGCGCGCCTGCTGCCATGACTTCGCCAGGCGCGCCAGGCGCCGGCAAGCTTCTGATCAAAGGCCTGCCCATGGCCCCGGGCCTCGCGGTGGGGCATCCGGTTTTTCACACCGAGAATGAGCTCGACATACCGGTGCTGGCCATCCGCGAGCCCGACGTGCCCGCCGAGCAGCGCCGGCTTTCCGCGGCCATCACACGCGCGCGCAAGCATCTGGCTGAGGTTGAGGAGAGCATCGGCAAGGAAGTGGGCAGCCGTGACGCGCGCATTTTCTCCGTGCAGGGCCTGCTGCTGGAGGACCCGTCTTTTCGCAAGGGCATGCGCGATCGCATCAAGGAACAACTGGTGAATGCCGAGGTCGCGGTGCGCGACGAAGTCATGGCCTGGGAGGGCCGCTTTGCCGCCGTGGCCGCCGGAACCGAACGCGATCCCTCGGCCGACTTGCGCGATATCGGCCGCCAGATCCAGCGCGAACTCGCCGGCCGGCCGCGCACGCGCCTGGGCAGCCGCCGCGAGCGGGTCATCCTGGTCACACGCGAACTGCTGCCGAGCGACGCGGCGCAGATCGACCGCGGCCGCCTAGCGGCCATCGTGACGGCCTCCGGCGGCGTAGCCAGCCATGCCGCGATTCTTGCCCGCGGCCTGGGCATCCCCGCCGTGACCGGCATCGATGTGGCGGCGCTGCCCGGGCGCGGCGGCCGCTGGGTCGTGGATGGCAGTGCCGGTGTCGTCATCGTCAATCCCACGCGCAGCGACCTCGCGCAGGCCGAACAGCGCAGCCGCGACTATCAGCAGTTCCGCGCCGAGCTCATGGCGCAGTCGCGCGGCTTTGCCTGCACCGCCGACGGCGTGGCCATCGACTTGCAGCTCAACGTGGAAAATTTCGAGGAGCTGCCGACCAATCTCGTCGAGGACCTGCGTGGGGTCGGGCTCTATCGCACCGAGTTTCTCTTCATGCATCGCCCGACCTTTCCCAGCGAAGAAGAGCAGTACCGGCACTACGTCGGTGCCCTCGAGAAGCTGGCCGGGCGTGAGATCACTTTTCGCACGATCGATGTCGGCGGCGACAAACCGCTCAGTTATCTGAGCGTGCCGCACGAACCCAATCCCGTGCTGGGCTGGCGCGGCGTGCGGCTTTCGCTGGAGTGGCCGGATGTTTTCTACTCGCAGCTGCGCGCCCTGCTGCGCGCCTCGGCCCACGGCCGGCTGCGCATCCTGCTGCCGCTCGTCACGATGGTCGAGGAACTGCGCCAGGCCCGAGAGATCGTGCAGGAACTGCAGTCCGACCTTATTCGCCGCGAGATCCCTTTCGACCCGGCCGTGCCGCTGGGGGTCATGATCGAAGTGCCCGCGGCGGCCATGTCGGCGGGCATTCTGGCGCGCGAAGCCGACTTCCTGTCGATCGGCACCAATGACCTGTCGCAGTACGCCCTGGCAGTGGACCGCAACAACGCGCGCGTCGCGGCGCTGTACCAGCCGCTGCATCCCGGATTGCTGCGCATCGTGCGCTATGTGGTGGAGGCAGCCGGCCTTGAGAACACGCCGGTGAGCTTGTGCGGCGAGATGGCCGGTGATCCCGAGGCCACCCTGCTGCTGCTCGGGATGGGGCTGCGCTCATTCAGCATGTCGCCCTACCACCTGCCCACGGTCAAGCGCCTCATTGGCGCCGTGCGGCTCGCCGACGCGCAGGACGTGGCGCGGCAGGCGTGCGAACTGGGCAGCACCACCGAAGTGCGCGCGTTGTTGCGGCGCCACACGCTGCGACTTGTCCCCGATTTGGCGGCCTGGCTGCGGCCAGAAGGCTGAGCCACAGCTTGCTAGGATGCCTGACGCGTCCTAGCTGATCCGCCCGATCCAGGCTTGGCAGAGTGTTGGAGAGCCATGCAGCCGACTCCTGAACGAATGGCTAGGCCGATGTTGTCCCTGCGGACGCTGCGCCTGGCTGCCGGCCTCGTGGTTGGCCTGCTCGTGGGCGGTGCGGCCAGTTGTGGCACCGTCTCGGCGCCGCGGCTGAGTGCAGGCCTTGTTTCGAGCCCGATCACGCCGGCGCGAACGCCGCCCGACTGGGTGCGGCATCCCGCCGCCGGCTGGCGGCCGGGCCTCGCCCCCTACAGTCTTTTCGTACACGGACGCGCGGACTTTGAGCGCAGCGTGAGCGAAGCGGAGTCCTTGGCGCGGGCGGAGGCGCGCTCGGGGCTGGCGCTCGCGCTCACGACCGCTCTGCGGCCGCTCTTCGAGGCGGCCGCGGCGACGCTGCCCGAGGCCGAGCGCGACGCGGCGGCCGCGGCGCTGCAGGGCGATGTCGCCCTGCGCGACAGTCTCGTCGAGGCGGGGCTGGCCGGCCTGCGCCCCCTGGGCACCTGGTTCGATGAGTCCAGTTTCCATGTGTGGGTGCGCCTCGATGCCGGCCAGGATTTTCTGCCGCGGCTTCGCCAGGCTCTGGCAAGTCGGTGGGGCGCCGAGCGCGCCAAGGCTGCCGAGGCCGCCCTGCACGAGGCGCTGCGCGGCTACGTGGCGGCACACAACGGGCCATGAGCGGTCACCGAGCGCGCCGGCCAGGCCTCCTGCCGGTCCTGTGGGCACTCTGCGGAGTGGGTTTGAGCTTGCTGCCGGCCTGCCTCAGCGGACCGCCGGCCTGGGTCGCGCAGCCGCCCGAATCGGCAGGCTGGTGGTACGCCTCCGGCGCCTGCGGCGACGTGAGTGTGGATGCGGACGCTCGCCAGGTCGCACTGACCCGGGCGGCGCGCACGCTGGCCGAGCGGCTCGGCCTCGACGTCGAAGGGCGCCTCTCGGTCGTGCTCGCAGATGACCGCCTCTGGGTGGAAGCGCTGGGTGCGCGCGGTCTCGTGACCGAACTGAGCGAGCTTGAACTCGTGCGGCAGGCCGAGCGGAACGGCATCACCTACGTGCTCGTGCGTCTGCCGCGGAGCTGAGCCGATGAAGCTCGGGGCGCGCAGTGTGCGCGGCGCGATGGGGGCCTACACGCTGGCCGGTCTGCTGCTGGTGCTCACCTTCGCCCTGGTGCTGGTTTTCGCCCGGCCCGAGGCGCCCAGCTCTGAAGTCAGTCTGCCGGCTGACTCATCCTGGGACAGCGCTTCGCTCGACGACGGCCGACAGCTCGTGGTCTTGCAGCGCGGGGAGCGCTTGCCGGTGCTGCCCGGAGATTACCGGCTCACGCTCGTGGATTCGGCAGGGCAGTCTGAAGTGCGTGCGCTTTCGGTCCAGGCGGGACTCACCACGCTGCGCTGACGCGGGTTAGCGCACGCGCTCCTGGAGCACGAGTGAAACGTCCTTCGATTCGCCGCCGCGCAGCGTGACCCAGGCCTGGGCCGCAAAGCGCAGCGCCTCGAAAAGACCAGAGGGCGCAGCACTGAGTTCGTAGTCGCCCGGCGGCAGCGCGGCCAGGCGAAAGCGGCCCTCGGAGTCCGTCGTGGCCTGGGCCTGATGACCCAGAGTCAGGGCGCTGATGCGCACATTCGCACTCGGCCGGCCATCCGTCCCAAAGACCTGTCCGGTGATCTCGCCGCCCGTCTCAAATTCCAGCACGCCCACATCGGTCGTGCGACCCTCGGCGACGAGGACGTCGCGCAGGTGTTTCGCGGGTGCCCCGGCGACGCGCGCCGTGAGTGTGTAGCTGCCGGCCGGAACGTGCTCCAGGCGGAAGTCGCCCTCTGGGTCAGACTCGGTCACGAGGCCGTGCACCGGCTCGGTGGGGAAAACGGATTCGAGCACGAGCGCCGGATCGTAGTCGAGTTCGCGAAGTTCGATCGCCGCGCCTTCGAGCGGCGGCTCAATGCGCCCCTCGATCGTTCCGCCCAACTGCAGTTCGAGTAGGACTTCGGCGCGTAGGGTCTCTGGGCCGAGGATGACATCCGACGTGCGGCTTGGAGCGAAGCCCGCCGCGCGAATCTCGAAGCGGTAGCTGCCGGGGCGCAGTCCGGCGATGAGCACTTCACCGCTGGCATCGCTGAGCTCCAGCGTGGACTGTGCGGGTGCTCCAGGGGGCAGCGCCGCGCCCGTGCGGCCATCCGGCAGCGTCCTCAGAGTGAACCGCGTCGGCAGCGGCCCGGTGGCGCTCAGCCGCAGCAAGACTTCCTGCAAGGCTTGCATGCGCAGGGTGATCAAACCTTCCTCGGAGCTAACCGACTGGGACTGAGGCAGGTAGTGCCGATCGCCCTCGGCGCTCAACTCATAGCGGCCAGCGCCCAAGTCCTCGAACACAAACTGACCCTGCGCATCACTGCTGGTGCTGCGCGAGACGAGACTCTGGGAGCCGGGTTCGCGCCGCAGGAGTCGCAGTCGGGCGAAAGCCACCGGCAGATCATCCGGCCCCAGGATGAGGCCCTCGATCCGGCTGTCCGCCGGCGCGAGCTGAAAGTCCTGCCGGAAACGCCCGGCGGCTCCACCGAGTGCCAGAGACAGCAGCACCGACTGCGCCGCAAATCCCGGCAGCGCCACTTCCACGTCGTACTGCCGTGGCGCGAGGTGTTCGTGCAGATACTGGCCCGAGCTGTCCGTGATGACTTGCCGCCGGACAGACACTGCGCCGCGCAGTGTCGTCGTGACGTCGTTGAGCTGCACGACGGCCTCTGCCAGCGGCGTGCCGTCGGGTGCCGAGACCGTACCGAAGAGCGCAAAGCCCTTGTCCAAGAGCAGATCGCCGAGATCCAGGGCCTGGTCGAGCCGCAACTCGAAGACCTCGCGCGTGAGGGGCGCGTAGTCGGCATGCTCCACTTCCACGCCCAGCGGCACGCCCACGGGCAAGGCGAGGAACTGGAAGCGCCCTTCACCGTCCGTGATCTCGCCTGGACGCACGTCGCGTCTCGATCGAAATGGCGGCGCCGGCCGGCTCTCGAACGGCGTGACGAGCGCGCCTGACACGGCGCGCCCGCTGCGATCCACGACTCGTCCGCTCACGACCGTGCTGAGCGCGGCAGAGGCGAGCGGTTCAACGGCCGACTTCGAGACCGTGGACGGCAGGGCGCGGGCACCTGCTTCTGTTACAGGCAGGCGTGGCTCTTCCAGCTCCGAGTCCGCGCCGACTGCACCGCCGGTTCGGGGAGAAATCAGCGGGGGCTCGTCGGCTGACTGCAGCAGCCACATGACCCCCAGCAGTCCGGCCAGCAGCAGCCCGCCGAGCGTGAGCAAGAGTTGAGCGCGAGCCGTCACGCCGCGAGCTTACGACTCGGAGGAAAGCTCCACACGGCGCTGGCGGACAAAGGCGTTGTACCGGTAATAATTCTCGGCCTGCTCTCGGGTGAGGGGCGTTGAAAGCCCCGCCTCGCGAAGGCAACGCCTGCGCCCTTCATCGTCCACGACCAAGCAGCCGAGCTCCTGGTCGAGCAGCGGACGCCACTGGTCATAGGTGAGTCGGATGGTGCCGGGACTGCCCATGAAACCCCTTCATCGGTGCGGCCAAGCCGCGACTGGCTGCCCATTGGACCCTCAGAGACACAAAAAACCTTGAGAACTCGTGTTGATCCATCCATCGACCTCAGTCGATATGAGCCCATCGGGGCTGTCCGACAGCTCTCCACGAGGTCATCACCGTGCTTTCCACCCGTGTCCTCCTCACCGGCCTAGCCTGCTCGCTCGCGCTTTCTGCCTGTGCAGTCGTCTCCACGGCCCCGCCGTTACCAACAACCGCCCCGGTCGACACGCCGGACTCCCTCACGGCGCTGCGCTGGGGAACGGCGGGAGCCGAGGCCTTGGCCGACGGAGATCCGGAAGCCGCTCAGGTGTGGCTGGACCGGGCGCTGGAAGTGAGTGAGGCGTCGAGCCCGCTGCTCTTTCTGAGGGGCGTGGCGCGTTTCGAGCTCGGCGACTTCGGCGGAGCCGAAGTCGATCTTCGGGCCGCTCTGGCACTTGAGCCCGAAGACGTTGCGAGCTGGTGCGCCTTGTCTCGGGCGCTCTTCGGCGGCGGCGATCTCGATGGGGCAGTGGCCGCCCTCGAGCAAGCGGTGGCAGTGGACGCGGCCGACCCGCGACTGCGCGCCCTGCTTGGCCACGTGCAGTTGCGAGCGGGGCGCTGGCCCGACGCTTACGAAGCCTTCCTCGACGCTCTGGAGCTCGAGCCGCGCACGCTGGACGCCCACCGCGGCCTCGCGCTGCTCTATACCGAGGTCGGAGACTTCGAACGGGCTGCCATCGCCTGGCGTGTGGCAGCGGATCTGGCTCCCGGCGAGGCTTTGCTTCACGCGGGCCTCGGGAATGCGTTGCGTGATCTGAACCGTCCGGAGGAGGCCCTGGAGGCCTATGCCGAGGCTGCCCGCTTGGACGTTGGGAACCCCGTGCACCGCGCCAACATCGCCTCCACGCTGCAGCAACTCGGGCGCTGGGAGGAGGCGCGCGGCCACTTCGAGGCCGTGCTGGCGGCGGAACTGCCCACAAGCGAGGGGCGCGCCTACGTGATCTACAACTACGCGCAGCTCCTCGACTGGCTGGGTGACGATGATGGCGCTTTCGGCGCGCTCGAACTCGCGCTTCAGGAGTTCCCCGAATTCGCCGACGCCGAACAGCAGCTCGGCCTGATGCAACTGGACCGTGGCCGGCCGGAACTGGCCCGCTCGCACCTGCAGCGTGCTCTGGATCTCGGCGGACTCACACCCGAGGGGCTGCTCCATTTGGCGCTGCTGCACGAAGCAGCCGGTGCCCGCGCCGAGGCTGCCAACTGCGCTGCCATCCTGCGCCACAACGCCGAGGAGCACCCAGAAGTCGCCTTTCGGTATGCGCAGTTACTGGTGCTCGCAGAAGATCCTGAACTGCGAGACACCGAGCAGGCCATTGCTGTGCTGAGGAGTTTGCTCAGCGGTCCGCTGGCCCGGCACGGCGCCTCCTGGAGTCTCCTGGGCGAGGCGCTCATCGAGGAAGGCGCCTTCGAAGGCGCTTTGGCAGCAGTGGAACAGGCGCTGAAGGTCACGCCGCCCGAGAATCCGGCCTGGCAGCAGTACCAGCGCTTGCGCACCGAGTGCCTAACGGCGCTCGTTCAGCCCTGAACTTCGGGGGCGTGGCCCGCTCCGCTAGGATGGTGCGCGTGTCGATCGCGCGCCTGATTCAGCTGCTGGGCTTCCTCATCGTGACCGTGGTCATGGTGTGGTCGTACTCCTACTCGAACATGAGCTTTCAGTTCGGCGGGCTGGCTGTCGGCGCGGCGGTCTTTCTGATCGGCCGCGGGCTGGAAGGCCGCAGCAAAGCCTAGGGCCGTCGCCTGCCGCGCGCCTGAGGCACGCGACTCAGGCACGCGGATGGCTGTGCTCGTAGACCTCGCGCAGCCGTCCGATGGAAACGTGCGTGTAGATCTGCGTGGTGGAGAGGCTCGCGTGGCCGAGCAACTCCTGCACGATACGGAGGTCCGCTCCGCGATCGAGCAAGTGTGTCGCGAAGGAATGGCGCAGCGTGTGCGGGCTCACATCGCTGGGCAGCCCGGCCTGCAGTGCGTAGTGCTTGACGAGCCGCGCCATGCTGCGGACCGTCAAGCGTCCGCCATCGCGCAGATTAAGGAACAGGGCCTCCTGCTGGGTCTTGCGCAGTTGCTGCAGCAGACGCTCGCGCTCAGGCAGCCAGGCTGCCACAGCGGCGCGGGCCTGAGTGCCGAGCAGCCCCAGGCGCTCCTTGCGGCCCTTGCCCATGAGGCGCAGCGAGCCGCCTCCCAAATCCAGGTCCGCCAGACTCAGGCGGTGACATTCCTCGATGCGCATTCCGGAGGAATAAAGCGCTTCCAGCAGAGCGCGGTCGCGGAGTCCGGCGCGCTGCGAGACATCGGGCGCCGCCAGCAGCGCTTCGATGCTGGCCTGATCCAGCGTGCGGGGCAGAGTGCGGGCGCGCCGCGGTGTGCGCAACGCGGCGGCGGGGTCGCGCGTGATGCGGCCCGTCGTGGCGAGCCACTGGAAGAAGCCGCGGAAGACGGCCTGCTTGCGGGCCAGCGTCGCGCGGCTGGGGGCGACGAGGCTGGCCAGAAACTCGCGCAGCAAGAGGGTGTCGATGAGTCGCGGGTCGGTGACGCCCTGCCTGGCGGCGAAGCTGAGCAGCGCCTGAAGATCGCCGCGGTAGGCGCGCAGCGTATGGGGACTGGCCTGGCGCGCGCTCTGCAACTCGGCGAGGTAGCTGTCCAGCATGCTGTTCACCTTGGGATCGGTAAGCGAGACACGCAAGCCCGAACCCTAGAATGCCGGTATGGACCAGGTCGTTGCGCATCCGCTGCCGCCGGGGCCGCCCCTGCACTGGCTGGCGGCCGAGCTGAGTGCAGCGCGCTGGCCGATACTGCTTGATAGCGGGAGCGCGCGCTCCGAACTGGCCCAGTGGAGCTTGCTGGTCTTCGATCCGCTGGAGACGCTGGTCCTGTCAGCGCGGCCGGGCGCCGCGCCGGACGAGCGGAGCTTCGCGCAGTTGCAAGCGGCCCTCCGGCGATGCTTCGGCCAAGTGCAGCGTCCTGACGGCGGGGAGGATCTGCCAGCCTTTCGCGGGGGCGCTGTGGGTTGGCTGAGCTTTGACTTGGGCAGGGAACTGGAGCGGCTGCCTGAGCGCTGCACGCCAGACGCTGAGATTCCAGACCTCTGCATGGGTTTGTATCCCTTGGCCTTGGCGGAAGAGGTGGGCACCGGCCGGCGCCTCATAGTGGGGCGCGCCGCTCCTGCCGAAGTCCGAGCCTTCGCCGAGCAGGTTGCGGTGCTCGAAGAACGAGCACACGCGCCGCTGTTGCCCGAACCGCCCAGTGGCCCGCCAGTCAGCAGCCTCGCGCGGCCCGAGTTCTGCGTGGCCGTGGAACGCATTCGCGAACACATTCTCGATGGCGACGTTTATCAGGTGAATCTCGCGCAGCGCTTCGACGTGCCGTGGCAAGGCGACCCGGTCGCCCTCCAGACGGCACTGCGCCAGCGCTTTCCGGCTCCACTGGCCGCGCTGCTGCGCCTGCCCGGCTTGGCAGTTGTCTCGAGCTCGCCCGAACTCTTCCTGCGCCGGCGCGGTCGGCACGTTCAGAGCCGGCCCATCAAGGGGACCCGCCCGCGAGGACGCGACGCCGCCGAGGATCGGGCGCTAGCGGCCGCTCTGGAGTCGTCTCCCAAGGAGCAAGCCGAGCTCGCGATGATCGTCGATCTGACGCGCAACGATCTGGGTCGCACGGCCTGCATCGGCAGTGTGAGCGTGGACAGACCCTTCACGACCGATGCCTGGAGCACTGTCTTTCATCGTGTCGCGACGGTACGTGCGGAGATCCCCGCGGAACTGCCTGCCGCGGAGCTCATGGCTGCGGCCTTTCCGCCGGCCTCGGTGACCGGCACTCCCAAGATCCGGGCGCTGGAGGTCATTGAGAGTCTCGAGCCCGTGCGCAGGCACATTTACACCGGCGCCATCGGCTGGGTCGGGGCCGACGGCGACCTGGACCTGTCGGTGGCCATCCGTGTGGCGACGGCGATCGCGGGCCGGCTGCTCGTGCCGGTGGGCAGCGGGATCACGCTGGCATCGCAGCCCGCAGCGGAGTACGACGAGACGCTGCACAAGGCACGCGCCCTGTTCGAGGTGCTGGGAGCGCCGCGAGGCTGGGCGCCGGAGGTCTGTCCATGACACAGGCACAGCGCAAGGTCGCCACACTCCCCAGCGTGCCGCTGCACGCTTGGGTCTGGTGCGACGGCTCGGTGCAACCGGCCGAGGAGGTGCGGGTCTGTGGGCTGGACCGGGCCCTGTTGTGGGGGCTGGGAGCCTTTGAAACTTTGCGCCTGCATGGCGGCAAGCCCTTCTTAGCTGCGCGGCACGTCGAACGGCTGGGGCGCTCACTGAAGGCGATGGGTTTGCCACTGCCGCCCTCAGCCGCCGCGCTCCCTGCGGGACTTGAAGACTTGGCGGCCAAGTTGGGCGTGCGTTCCGCGCTCTGCCGCATCACTGTGACGGGGGGCGTCGGCGCCGAGCATGCCGACCTGCCGAATTCGGGCATGCGCGTCATCGCGCACCTGCGCGCTCTGCCCAAGGCCGAGGCCGGGAGGATGCGTGTTGGAATCGCAGTCGGTCTGCATGACCCCACCTCGCCGCTCGCGGGTGTGAAGAGCACCAGTTATCTCGGACACTATCTGCAACGCGAGGCCGCCGAGCGGGCCGGACGGGTTGACGATCTCGTCTTGGATCCGCGCGGCGATGTCGCCGAGGGCACGGTCTCCAGCCTGTTTGGCGTGCGCGCCGGAGTGCTGGTCACGCCCGCCCTCAGTGCCGCAATCCTGGCCGGGGTCACCCGGGATGTGGTCCTCGATCTGGCGCGAGCCGCCGGACTGACGATCGAGGAGCGGCGGGTGCCTCGGACGGAACTGGCCGAGCTCGACGAGTGCTTCCTGACCGGGGCTGGGAAAATCCTCGTCAGTGTGGACGAACTGGATGGGCGCAGCATGCCCCTGGCACGGCCGGTGACGCGGCGCCTGCACGACGCTATGGCGGTACGCATCGCCCGAGAGTGCAGTGTCAGGCCTGAGGAGATCGCCTTCTAGGTAGGATGCGGCTTCCGATTCCAGGCCGGGGTTTCGTCATGCTCGACCGCAGTTCTGCTTCGCCGCTCGCCGCTGCGTCCGCGGTTGTCGCGACTCTGGCCGCTGTGCTGCTGCTCGCGCCATGGTTCACAGCCGTTGCGTTGCAGGAGGCCCCCGCAGGCCCCGAGGAGTTGGCGGCGCGGCAGGCCGCCGACGCGGCTGCGCTCGAGTCGGTCACGCAAATCACCGTCGGCATTCGCGACCGCAAGCCGGACGCGATCCTCAAGGCGCTCATGGCCCTCGAGCCCATTCACTTGCAGCTATCGGAAAAAGTGCTCAAGCGCGTGGACAAGGCCCTGCTGGCGATCTTCAAGGACTTCGAGCCGCGCGAGTCGGTGGATTTGCCGCTGCAGCCGCCATTGCCGGGAGATGATCCGATTGTCATCGGACCCGACCCGCGGGAGGAAGTGCGCGACTGCTATGTCATGTCCATCGGCCTGCTCTACGACAAGCCCGGCGGCGCGGCGATCCTGCTCGAAGTGCTCAAGCTGCGCCACATCAAAGAGTGGCCCGAACTGCACGCAAGGGTGCTGGAGGGCCTGGGCTATCGCCGGGATCCAGTGCTGATCAAGGAACTGAGCACGCACCTCGTGGATCCGTCACCCGTCGTGGCTTCGGCCGCGGCCATGGCGCTGGGGCAGTTCAACGAGGCGCCGGTGGCGGTGCGACGGCAGGCTGTCGCCGCGCTGATTGCGGCTCTCGAGAAGGCCGATGCCGCGGTTGTGAAGGAAGCACGCCGCTCGAAGGGAGACGAACCGAGGCCGGCTGCCGAGCGAGTGGCGGCCATGGCCGTGGGCTTCAGCGATGCTCTCAAGATGCTTACCCGGCAGAGTCATGCCGACACGAAGGCCTGGAAGAGCTGGTTTACCAGCCAAGGTGCGGAAGACACCTGGTGAGTCTGAAGTCTCTCATCAAGTCGCGGATCATTGATCCGATCGTGAGGGCCCAGGGTTCACCGCGCTCGATCGCACGTGGCGCCGCGTTAGGAACCTGGCTCACGCTCACGCCCACGGTCGGCATCCAGATGTCCATCGCAGCAGCGATCGGCATCCCGTGGGGCGCCAATCTGCCCATCGCGATTGCGATCATCTGGCTGAGCAACCCGCTGACGATTATTCCGCTCTACTACAGCTACTACTGGCTCGGCGAGCAGTTGCTGCTCCGGGACGCGCGTTCCTACAAGGAGCTGGCTCGACAGTTCATCGATGTTTTCCGGCAGATCGAGGCCGGCGGCTGGAGTGGCTTTCTCGATGCTATGCGGGTCCTCGGCGACGGTGTGCTCTGGCCGATGGTACTGGGGTCGCTGGTGATTGCGACGGCCTGTGCGATTCCCGCCTACTATCTCGCGCTGCGCTGGGCCGCGCGCCGGCAGGTGCGCAAGCTTGAGAGACAAGCGCTCGCCTCGGAAGCCCTGGCCAGCGGTCCCACGGAGTCGACTCAGTGAGTCATGCACGGTCTCTGGCCGGCACAGCCTTGCGGAGTGCCCTGCTGCTGGCGGCAGGCCTTCTGGCCGTGCTGCTCGCTGCCCTGTGGTTTGTGCGCCGCGAACTGCCCGTTGCGGTGCAGTCGCTGCGCACTGAGCTCGCCACCGACCGCCAACGGCGGGACGATGAATTGCTGCAGGGCGTCAGCTCCGCCCTGGCTGATGGCGCGACGCAGGCTCGCGAACAGTTTGAGTCTGCGTTGGAGGCCCTGCGGCAAGACCAGGCCGCAGAGCGCGCTCGCTGGCAACAAGAGCTTGAGGCTGCCCGACGGGCTCAACAGGAACTGCTGCAGGAGCAGGAGCGACTGCGCGGCGAGAGTCTGGCCGCCGGCTCAGTCGCGGCCAACCTACAAGAGGACCTCGTGGTGGCGCGGGCGGAAAGCGCGCGGCGCCTCGTCGAGAACTCCCGTCTCTTGGAGCAACTGCTGGACCGTGATCGCCGACTGCAGGCTTTGCAGGAACAAGTCACTTCGATCGCCGAGCGCCCGGAGAACAATTCGACGGGGTCGATTCTGGACTCAGGGCACACGTCGGCCTTGGGTTTGGTGCAAAGCCTCGCGGGCCTGACACGCACCGCCGGAGCCGAACGCTTCCAGCTCATCGAAGTGGGTGCGCTGCACGAGGGCGGACTGCAGAACCTGGTTTTTCGCTGGGCACCCGATCCGGAGGCAGCCTGGCAGCTCCTGCGCGCTGGCACGTCGGCGCTTCAAATCTCAGCGGGGCAAATGTGCCTGACTCTGACCGCGGTGAGTGCTGCCGACGGCGCCAGCTTGCCGGACGTTGAAGTGCCGCTCCCGAACTTTGCGGCCGCGTCGTGGAGCGCGCTGGGCCTGGCCGTGCCAGACCGCTGGACGTCCCTGCAGCGCACGCGGACAGCGCTCGCTGCACTCACTCAGCCGGCTGGGTACCGCGTGATGAGGCTCGAGGGCTGGGACGGCCACGAACTTCTGGGTTTGGAACTGCATCAGGAAGACTCTGCTGGCCAGACGTTGCGCATCTTGAAGGCGCAGCGTGCCGAAGTTCTGCCGATGGGGCCTGCCCTCGAGCTTCGGGAAGGGACGGTGACGAGCGGGGGCGAGGAGCGTCCCTTCTTCAAAGACCTCTTCAGACTCCAATTGCCCGGTGGAGACTTCGGTGCCTGGCTGACCGGCACTCGAGAGACGGCGCCATGAGCGGCTTCGAGGATTACCTAACCGAGTGTCGGCAACTCGTGGATCCACACCTAGATCGGCTTCTGCCGCAGGAAGCCGACGGCGCGCTGGCCAAGGCCATGCGCCACATCGTCTTTGCGCCAGGTAAGCGGCTGCGGCCGGCCTTGGTGTTGCTGGCCAGCCGGCACGTCGGCGGGAGTGTGCAAGAGGCGATGGGGGCCGCGTGCGCCGTGGAGCTCATCCATGCCTACTCGCTGCTGCACGACGATTTGCCGTGCATGGATGATGCGGCTCTGCGACGCGGGCGTCCCTGTGCGCATGTGGTGTTTGGTGAGGCCGCGGCGCTTCTGGCAGGGGATGCCCTGCTGACGCTGGCCTTTGAGGCACTTGTACGAGAGACGCCTGTCCAGCGGCCTTTGCCGCTGATGGTGGCAGAGCTGGCGCGGGCTGCGGGCTGGGCCGGCATGGTCGGTGGTCAGATGGAGGACCTGCAGGCCGAGGGGCAGGCGCCGGACGTCGAGCGTGTGCGCCGCATCCATCTGGGCAAGACCGCAGCGTTGGTGGCGGTCTCATTTCAGCTCGGAGCACTGGCCGGAGGAGCCGATTCAGCCCTCGCCGAGACGCTGGGTGGTGCCGGCCGTCAATTTGGCCTCGCCTTCCAGATCGTGGACGACCTGCTTGATGTCGAAGGACAGACTGAGGATCTGGGCAAGGCGGCCGGCGCGGACGCGGCCCTGGCGAAGATGACCTGGCCGGCGGTCGTGGGCGTGACCGTCGCGCGGCAGGACGCGGCCCGGCTGGTGGACGAGGCCCGCCGGGCCTGCCCGGCCGGCGCTGCGGACGAACTCGTGGCGTCGCTCGCGGCCTTCCTGCTGCCGCGCCGGCGCTGAGGCGCAGGCTGCAGCGGGCCCAGTTCTTGATAAGTTAAGCAGCCATGGCTGCCTACGACCACATCGACTCCCCGGAAGACCTGCGGCGACTCTCGATCGAGGAACTGCCCGGGCTCGCGGCCGAGATGCGGGCCGACCTCATCGACGCCATTCGGCAGACAGGCGGGCACCTCGGTTCTGGCTTGGGCGTGCTCGAACTGACCCTCGCCCTGCACTACGTGCACGACTTCCGGCACGACCGGCTGGTCTTCGACGTCGGGCATCAGTGCTATCCGCACAAAATGCTCACCGGTCGCAAGGGGCGTCTGCGCACGATGCGCCAGACCGACGGACTCTGCGGCTTTCCTCACCCTGAGGAGAGTGAGTTCGATCTCTTTCACACAGGACATGCCGGCACGTCCATCTCGCTCGGACTCGGCCTGGCAGTCGCCGATCGCCGCGCCGGGAATGATCGTCGGACCGTCGTGCTCATCGGCGACGCGGGCTACGGCGCCGGCGTGGCCTTTGAGGCCATGAATGCCGCCAGCGAAGCGGGCGTCAATCTCCTGGTCATTCTCAATGACAATGAGATGTCGATCAGCCCGACGGTCGGTTCGATGGCCAGATACTTCACGCGCGTCCGCACCGGGCCGCTGCTCACCGGCGCGAAGAAAGAGTTTGCGGAACTCATCCGCAACATTCCCCTCATCGGTGAAAAAGTCGACCGCTCCCTCCGCGAGAGCGTGGCGGTGATGAAGTCCGTGCTCGTTCCTGGGCACGTCTTCGAGGAATTTGGCTTTGACTACTTTGGCCCGATGGACGGGCACGATTTGCCGCGGCTCATCCACACGCTCCGCGACTTGCGCGAACGAAAGGGATTGACCTTGCTCCACCTGGTAACCCGCAAGGGGGCCGGGTGCGAGTTGGCTGCAGAAGACCCGCAGCGCCTGCACGGCATCAAGGCCGTGGTTCCGGTCAAGCTGCCTGCCGAGAGTGGCGAAGCCCAGCCGCCGGCCGGTGTCCCCAAGCCGAAGTTGCCGACCTACACCGATGTCTTTGCTGCGCATGTCGTGCTCCGTGCCCGCGAAAACGACCGACTGGTGGGTGTGACCGCAGCCATGCCGGATGGCACCGGACTCGCACGTTTGGCGCAGGAACTGCCGGGCCGTTGCTTCGATGTGGGCATCTGCGAACAGCATGCAGTGGCCTTTGCCGGCGGCTTGGCGAAGGCCGGCGCCCTGCCCGTCGTGGCGATCTACTCCACCTTCCTGCAACGTGGCTACGACGAACTCTTCCAGGAAGTGTTGATCCAAAATGCGCATGTGTTGCTGGCTTTGGATCGCGCCGGACTCGTCGAGGACGGCGCGACGCACCATGGTCTGTTCGACATTGCGTATTTGCGCACGCTCCCCAACATCGTGCTCATGGCGCCCGGCGACGCGAACGAGTTCCAAGCCATGCTGGACTTCGCTCTGAAGCATGCCGGGCCCGTGGCGCTGCGCTATCCGCGTGACGTGGCTCCTTCCGCGACCGGGGAGGTTGCGCCGGTGGTGCTTGGCCGCTCGGTGGTGCTGCGTCACGGTGCCGACGTGGGGCTGGTCGCCTACGGCACGATGGTCCCCGTGGCGGTCAGCGTGGCAGACCTGCTGCGTCAGCAGGGCCTCGAGTGCACGGTGGTGAATGCCCGCTTTGCCAAGCCTATCGATGTCTCCACGCTGAGCCGCGTGGCCGCCGACGTTCGCCTCGTGGTGACGCTGGAGGAGCATGCCGTAGCAGGCGGATTTGGGTCGGCGGTGATGGAGGCGCTCGCCCAGGCAGGCGAGCCCTTGCCCCGACTGGTCCCCATCGGCATCCCGGACCGATTCGTCGAGCACGGGGCGCGTCACGATCTACTGCAGCGCGTGGGCCTCACCCCGCAAGCGATCGCCGACCGCGTCCTGCGCCTGGTCGCCGAACAGGCGACGGCCACCTCGGGCCGGTGAGACCCATCGGCCTCTAAGCGAGGCTCGTGGCAGTCGCTAAGATCCGACACGCTGGGCTGTGTCAGTCCCGTGACGACGTGGCCGTCGATGAGCGGCTTCTCTGCGCATTCCGGGCCGTCCTGTCGGGGCTCGCGGAGGTCCAGGCGGGTGCTGGCTGGTGACTCCGGCTCAATCCGCGACCTAGTTCAGGCCGAAGTTCAAACGGATTCCCTTCGGATACAATCGCTCAAATGGGCAGCGCGGCACACTTTCTTGCGATCGCCATGGCCGTCGTGGCGCCCATGGCGGCAGCCCAGGGCCCGGGCGACCCGCCGCGCCTGGTCCTGACCGACGGTAAGACCCTGACCGTTCCTGGCCCTGCGGGTCCCTGGGACAATACCGGAGTCTTTCCGGCCCTCTCTGGGCAGTCGTTCAGCGCGCAACTGACCTATCAATCAGCAGGTCAACCCAACAACAACGTGCTCTGGGGTCTGCTGGTCTCCCTGTCCAAGACGCCGCTGCCGCTCAACGTGACGCCACCGGTTCTGCTCACGATGCCTCCCTTCGTGCTCATGCAGGCGGCACCTCCGACTCTTTCGCTGGGCGGCTTCGGGGCGGTGACGCTCTTCGTGCCGGCCGGGGTCTACGGACTCGATACCTACGTCCAGGGAATCCTCTACGACGTGAGTAGCGTGCCAGCCCTGCGCCTGAGCAATGGACTGCGCGTGGAAGTCGAAGTTCCGGATTTCAATGCGAACTTTGGCTTCGTGCGCAACTTCGTGAGTGCGGGGCCTGGCGCCATGGGTGATGCCGGGCAGATCGACCTCGACGGCGACACGCTAAAGACCCTGCGGCCGATCGGCACGGCGGTTCCGCCAGAGCCGATCATGAATCCGCATCATCCGCATCCCGGGAACGCGACGGTCGTAACTCAGGACCCGCTCGACACACAGAGCAACTTTGCCTATCGCTTTCTCCCGATCGTGCCGAACCTGGCCGACGCGCCCGTAAATCCCTTGGCGAGGCCGGTGACCAAGATCGCCGGCACCGTAGGAAATACCGATACGACGATTCCTGTGGAGAGCACCGAGTTTTTCCCGCGCCGGGGCAGCCTGCTCATCGCCATCGGTACGATTAATCTCTGGGCGGATCGCAAGGATGGCAACAAGACTTTCCCGCCAACTGTGGAGGTTGTGAACTACGACGGCATCACGCCGACGAGCTTCCTCAATTGCCAGCGCGGCCAGTTGGGCTCGCACCTCGTGAGCGGGGCGGCCAACTTCCCGCATAGTGCGGGGCAGTTCGTCATTGGCGATTTCACGATGGCCTCGTCGGCAAGTGCTCGGCTGCGTGATCGAGTCTGCCTGGACGCTTCCAATGGGGACCTGCCCCATGTCGTTATTCCGAGCTTTACATTCAATGCCGGTGGAGACGTCGGTCAACAGACGCGCGACCTGAATCTTTATCTCTACGAGACGCTCGCTGACCAGCTGCAGGGTTTCATGGTGCTCGACCGGGTCACCGGAGAGTGGGAGGTCATTCCCGGAACCAGCTTCAACATCGCACAGGGGCGCTGGGATCCCGTGGTGCATGTGGCACCGGACCGTCGCACCTTAGTTGCTTCTCTGCGCGTCTCCGGCGGTGTCTTTGGCTGGAACAACGATCCCGACCGCCTTTTCCTGATCCGACTCGATGGCCTCTCGTGGCCGGCCTCTGGCACCCCCGTCTGGGAAGTTGCTTACCAAGTCGAGGCGAATCCTGTGACGGGCTTCGTGTCGAACGTCCGCTCCAGGCGCGTGTGGATGCGCTCGGCCTCGATCATCGGTCCCAACCCGGATAACTACGTGCTCTTTGTCGGGCTTAAGCACAAGTGGCGGCAGAGCACACCGACTCCCGGACAGTTCTTCTCAGCCGACCAGGGCTACGAGTCCGAGTGGGTGCGTGACGACGTCCTGGTCCGCGACCTCATCGAAGTTCCGTTGATTCAGCCCGGTTCGACCAAGGCTCTTCCGGCCATCCCGAGGCCGTACATCACGACTCAGTTCGGGAATACGGGCTTTGGGAATCCGGTCAAGCGCTTTGATCCGGAGATGTTGATCTCGGCGGACGGAACGCGCCTGTTCCTGGTGGCGGGCAGCACCAATATGGAGGAGGACGCCTTCATCATTCGCAACGTCACCGTCAACCCGGACGGGACTGTGGCCAAGCTGCTCGTAAACATTTCCGGCATTCCTGACACGGCCGAGATCCGGTCGTTCCAACTCGGCGGGCATGGCACGGGTCAGAAGGCGGCTCTCTCGCCCGACGGCAGCCGAGCCGCTTGGCTCGTGCGGGACGAGTCGGCCAATACGCAGCGCAAGGACTGGCTGAATGTCGCCTTCACAAGCGGTGCCAGCTACGCGCAGGTTGTCAACGTCTACCAGTCCGGCGTGGTCTTCCAAGAGCCCGGGGAGCTGACCTCGGATCGTGTGATCACCGGCCTGCGTTTCCTAGACAACACGCGTCTCATTTTCATGATGGGGCGAGCGCGCTACGACGATCCCACCGGCATCACGCCGGCCAACGCCCCCGGGATGGACTTGTTCAGCTACAACACCGTGACGGGCGTGATCACCAACCGCACGCTGACCGACCCGACCGGAACACCCTTCCAGAAGCTCGGCAAGATCGTGCCCGGAGGCTACTTCGCCTCGAACAATGGAGGCTTCGCCTACATCATCAGGATGGGTGGAATCGGGACGGCAGGTGGCAGTGTCCTGCCCGCTGGAACGGCTGTGGCCAACATCTTGGGCGTCAATACAGTGAGTCTGCAGACGTTCCCGGTGACGGGAGATGAACTCGACGGCAGCGCGCTCATCGGCAACCTGACTCTGCCCAGCGCGGAGTGCGTGGCGCCCTTCGAGACGGCCGCGTCCATGCAGTTTGCCCACGCCAGCGGCGGGCAAGCCGGCCTCACGTATTTCGTCGCGCATCGTCAGAACGGCAGCGGTGGCAACGGGGCCGACGACATCTTCGCCGTGAACCGGGATACTCCATTCGTCGCCTTCGAGGGCACGCAGGCCGCCCTGCCGGGGGTTCACGTGACGAACCTCGTGCCAAGCCCCGTGAGCGCCCGCTTCGCCTTTGCCCGCGGCGATACGGCCGATCGGCTCGCCGCCAATCAGCATGCTTTCGTTGTCGACCTGGACAACTTTCTCTACGAGCGTGACGTCACGAGCATCGTCAAGGTAGGCAATGCCTTCCTAGGACGCGTGATGGATGGCAGCATGCACTTCGTGCCGCCGACTGGTGATGCCGATGACGCACTGGTCTTCTCCTTTGGGTTGGGCGCAGTCGTGGGGATTGCGGCGGGCGCCGCTCCGATCTACTACCCGTTGGGCGCGTCCTCCAATCCCGTAGCGGAGCCGGTGCCAGTGCTCGTGCCGCTCATCGACACGGCCTATCTCGGCAACGACTTCCGCTTCTACCTCACCTTCGTTCGTCCATCTCAGGGCAACTGAGGCTTTGCGGACCTTCGACCCAGGCGTCTGGCCGGGTCGTCGGGTCCTGCTGGTAGCACCACATCAGGATGATGAAGCCTTCGGCTGCGGAGGCTTGGCTTACCTTCTGGGGCGGGCCGGGGCGGAAGTCCAGGTTGTGGTCATGGCGCGCGGGGACGGAGGTGTCGACGGCTCCTCAGCCACAGAGACTCGCGAGGCTGAATCGCGGCGAGCCTGTGAACTGCTGCTGATCAAGGCCCCCGCTTTTCAGCGCACCACGTCGCGTGAACTACGCGAGCAGCCCGAGGCCGCCGGTCGGCAACTGCGCCACGATCTGGGAGGCCGGCCCTGGGACTTGTTACTCGTGCCCTCGCCTCTCGAGCGCCATCCGACGCATCGCGCAACACTCTTGGCGGCGCTGCTTTCCGGGATCGGCGGCCCGCAAGCCGAACTCTGGGGCTACGGGGTCTGGGATTCGATCCCGGCGGTCGCTGAGACCATTGAAGTCGACATCACGGCTGCGCGTTCAGCAAAGGCGTTGGCCATGTCGAGTTACGCCAGTCAGAACGCCGGGCGTGCACTGGCCGCAGCGATCGCAGCGCGAGATCTGTCACAGGCGCTTCTGTCCCAGATCACCGGAGCCGAGCCGCGCAAGGCAGTTGAGCGCCTGCTGGATCTCTCGCGGTTGAAGCAGGCAGCGACTGCGGCGGGCGGCCAACTGTCGTCCGTCGACGCTGCTCAGCTCGTCCACGCCTGGCTCGAGTCGGCGGCGAAGGGCTGGTGGCTGGAACTCTGGGGCTCGGGGTCGATGCAGGGCCACGCCCAGTCTCGCGACGCCTAGCAGCACCCCGCGGCGGACGGCGGTCAGCTCGGCGTCTGCGGTTCGCTGACGTCCGGCTTCCTGCGCAGCAGCGACAGGCTCAGGACGGCGATGATGATGGCCCCGATGAGGATGGGCGGGGTGAGCAGCAGCCCCCAGCCGATTCCGCCCTCGGGCGCGCCAGCCGTGGGCGCGGAGAGCAGGGAGTAGTTGCTTCCGCTGTAGAGTTCGAGGATCTCGACTCGCTCGATGAGCAGAGCGATGCGCCCGAGGACTGTGAAGCCGAACATGCTGCCGAAGGTCAGCATCAGAATCACGATGCCGGCTCGGGAGACTCCCGACAGAGTCCGGGACCGGCGATACGTGAAGAGGAAGTGTCCAAGCACACAGAGCAGTCCGACCAGGAACACAAGGTTGCCGAAGATCATCAGGCCCGAGTCCTGTGCCCGAGCCAGCGGAATCATCGTTTCTTTCACCTGCGAGACGAGCTTGGCCTGGGTTTCGCCGGTCATCTTCAAGGCCGCATAGATGCCGATCATTAGCGCCAGCGGCCAGCGCGGCGCCCAGGCATGGCGATTGAAGAGACGTGTCAGGAGCATGATCGAGAGCAGCACGGCCACCAGACGCACGCCGACCGCCAGGCCCACGGACACCGGATAGCCTCCGAGCTGCAGCGTGCCTGGGTCCGGCTGCTGTAACTGCAGGATGTGCTTGTGCAAATACTCGATCAGCGGCTTCAGAACTCCGCTCTCATAGAACTCCATCGCGAACCAGGCGGTGCCCACGCCGACAAAGAGGTGCTCAGCGAACTTGTAGAAGGGATTGTCGCGGTACAGGAAGCTGAACACTGCCAGGGTCAGCAAGCAGATGATCCAGGCTCCGGCCAGGTCGGCAGGGAGCGTCGGATCGAGTTCAAACCAGTTGGGTGCTGTGTCGAGCGCCTGGTTCATGCTGCCGACCGCCTCCGACCAGCGAAGTAGAGCACGTTGCCAATGACGATCAAACCGATGATGAGCACATGGGCCCAGGATTGCACCAGCATGCGTCGCTGGTTGCTGTCCCGCTGAGCATGCAACTCGGGCGTCTGCTCACCCACGAGCTGCAGGTACTGCGTGGCGCCCGTCGCTGCACCTAGGAATCCCTTGATCTGATTGGGGTAATAGGCAAAGAGCTGCGGGGTCTGCACGGCTGTCGTCCCCGCGATGATGGGCACGCCATACCGTGAACCGAGCTGTGGAATCCACTCCAGGACTCCCGGAAATCCGGCGGAGATCGTGATGAGCAGTGCAATGCCGCGGCTCGAGTCGCCGACATCCCGCAGGATGGGGAAACTGTCATACGGCGCGCCGTTCAATTTGTCGGTCGGGTAGGCGGTGCGCAGTGACTGCCCGATCTGCCCGAGGGCCACATCGTCGCCCACGCGGAAGCCCAGTTCGACCCAGTCACGTCCGTAGACCTTGCCGTATTGCGGAGCAATGGTGCCGAAAGCCTCGCGCGTGAACGGCGGAGCGGCCGGCCAAGTCGCCACGTTGACCACTCGGAGGTTGCGCCGAAGGAGGTGATGCACGGCGGCGTCGTACATGGGTTTCATCTCGGCGGCGCTGCCGGCATCAAAGTCGGCTGAGAGCAACACGATCGAGCCCTCGGGGAGCGCCTCGATCGTGGCGTAGAAGCTCTGCACGTAGCGGCTCGTCGGCAGCGGGGCCTTGATGTCGGCGGCGTAGAGCACGACCACCAGCAAGCCGATGGACAAGAAGATCCAGCGCCGATCGATGGAGCGAACTTCGGTCATGCGCTCATTCCGAGAGGTAGCTGCGTTCGAGCCCGAGCACGATGCGCAGTCCGGTGGCGAGCACACCGAGACTGGCCCCGATGATGATGGCCCGCTGGCCGCCCTTGACCACGTAGCTCATCAGGAAAGCGTGGATCTCGCTGGCGACGCCACCGGTGATCTGGTCACCCAAGGGCACCTGGCCCAGCATGACGACGGCGCCGGCCAGGAGCAGGAGCGTGGCTTCCACAGACCGGGCCCGAAACGCCCGGAAGGCCGCGGAGGCGATGTAGAAGGCCAGCAGACTGAACATCGTGGCTTGCAGCGGCCCAAAGACCTTGTTGTAGACCCAGAGCTTGAGCGAGCGGTCACTCAGGCGCGCGATCGTTGCCGTAGGCACATCGATCACTTCGAGTGCCGGGCCGGTTCGCAGGCGCACGACGTCTTCTCCGCGCTCAAGAATGTAGCCTTCGACAACTGTGTCGTCGGACATGATCACGTGATCGGCCGGGACAAGCACTCCCAGAACCGGGGCGGGAAGCCAGCGCAGGTGCATTTCGGCTAGGCCGATGCCCAGGAACCCAAACATCGCCAGCAGGAGCACAGCCTTGTAGAGGCGGTCGGCATGCCCGCCGGCGATGTGCTTGAGATTGATCCGTACGAGGTTGGCGATGCCGAGCAGAAAGCCCACGGCCACCAGGATGGTGGCCCACTCGAGGAGTTCGGAGTTGACCGCCTGCAGCGGGCTTGGGCCGATGCCGCGCGCCTCGTCCGGCGCCGGCGCGAAGTAAGCCATCGTGATGAGCAGCCCGCAAAGCACGGTGAGCAGGATGGGGATCTCGCGCTTCATCGCTGGTTGGTCACGCTTTAGCCGAACAGCCGCGAGTAAATGGAGGCGGCGCTGGGGCCAGCGGCCGTTGAGTCACCGACAGTTGCCAGTGTGATGCCAATAAGAAAGAGCGCTGCCGCCGCCAGTTTGGCCTGGTCGCCGGCGCGGATCGTGCCCAGCAGCCCTGGGTCGCGGGTCAGGTAGGCCGTGACCGCGTAATACTCCTCGCCCATGATCGTGTAGTCGCAAGCGGCGACGAAGAAGGGGAGCTGTTCTTGCTTCGCCGTGCCGGCCACCTGAATGGCGCCGTGCAGAAAGCCGGTCTCGGCGAGGATGAGCGACTCGGCGAAGAACATGCCCATGTAGATGTTCGCAGCGGGCCGCTCGCGGTACATGATCCCGGCGATGCCGGCGCAGTAGGCGAATTGCTCGTCGGACAGGTAGCGCACATTGTCGGCGATGAAGGCTTCAGGCCGCCCGGCGTCCACACAGCCCTGCTTCACCGCTTCTTCGGCAAAGGCCATCACGACCGCATTCTTCGTGGGCACGATGAGCGGGGTGCCGTACTCGGCCGTCTTCCGCGCCACGTGGCGCAGGATCATCATCGAGTAGATCGTTTGGATTTCCTTGATCTCATCCGTCCCCGGGACATAGAGCACCGGCCGGCCCATCTCCGTGGCTCGTCCGATGGCTTCATCGAGGGCATCGAGCCCAGCCAGTCTGCGGATCGGAATCTCCACGCCGCGCCGGGCCTTGCGCTGGCTGGCGAACATGACCCAGGCAAAGACCACGATGGCAATGAGCGTAGGCAGCTTGCCGGTGTTGACCCAGGGAGCCAGGTGATGAGCCGCGACGTCGAGCGCTTGTGAGATCTCGGCGGCGGTGCCGAAGCCGCTGGGCCAGGCGGGCGCAGTCAGCGCGCTGGTGCCGAGGGCGGCAGCCTGACTTGGGATCACAGGCGATCGTCCACGAGTTCGATGTTGGCCCGCGGCAGCGTGACGTGCCGCCCGTCAGCCAGGCTCACGGTGAGGATACGCACATGCGCTTCAGTGTCCAGAAGTCGCAACTCCGGCGGCAGCTCCAGGACTGTAGCCAACTGGCCGAAGTGTGGATCGCGAATGATGCGCACCGCGCTGCCAATGCTCAAAAGCCCGCTATCGACAGCCGTCTGCTCGAGCTCGGCGACCTCGCTTGGCACCAGGATCTCCGGCCGCAGCACACCAGCACGAATCTGCGTCGCGCCGCTCACCGAGGCCACCCGCCCGGCTGCGGCCGACAGCAGGCGCAGTGTGCGTGCCGACATGGCCAGTTCACCGAAGCCTTCCGTGACCACCAGAGTGAGCCCAATGGCCTCATGGCCGGTGATGGCGACGCCGAGGTCGAAGCCCAGCAATTGCTTGAGATCGGCGGCATCCAGTCCGCCTGTGATGAGTGCGGCTGCTCCCACCTGGATCGCCCGACGCAGTGTGGCGAGATCCGCCAAGGAGCCGCCGACGAGCACGCTGCCGCGGTGTTCGGGCCGGATGTCGCCCGGGACCAGCCGGCGCGTCGGGTCTGGGTGGAGCACGAGCAATGGACCGGCCGTTTCCGGACCGATACCGAAGATGCCCTGCACAACCGTGCCGCGTGCTTCGATCTCGCAACCAAAAGGCGGCGTCACGGCGGCAACACGGCCGGCGACATAGGCCTTCACATCCACTGGCACCGGGGCCGCGCGCAGCAGCGCTTGCCCGGAGGCCGTGCTCACCGACTCAAGTACGCCGCTGGCGGGAGACTCCACGGTCTGGCGCAGGAGTCCGAACAGCCCCTTGTTGCGAGCCAGGGGCTGCCCTTGAGTGACGGCCTCGCCGATCTTGACCAGCAGCAGTCCGGGAAGATCTGCCGGGGCCACGCCGAGCTGGCGCGCCAGCGGACAGATCACGACATTTCCGGGCAACAGGGCGCGCGCGACGACGGTGTCGGGCGTGACGGCTTGTCCGACCTGCACCAGAACTTCGCCTGCGATGGGCAGCAAGCGTGTGCGGCGGATTTCGGCCGCAGCCGACACTTTGAGGCCGGGTGTGTAGGCGTGGCCCATGCTCAGCCCTTCGTCTGCGGACTGAGATCGAGTTCGGCGCTCCAGCGCTCCAGGGCCGCGATGCGTGCACCTGCCTCGGCCGGCAGTTCGACGGGGCGGCCGCGCCCATCGAGCAGCAGGCCCACTTCGCCGCCTTCCAATTCGGTGCTCAGCTCTTGGCCGGGACCAGCGCCCACATCCACACCGCGTGAAGGTCGCAGGACGGCCCGCACGCGCTCTCCTACGCCCAACGGAATGCGCAACAGCTCACCGCGCTTCAAGCTGAGTTCGCGCGGGCCCCCGGGGAGTTCCAGGTGAATCTGGCACAGCGCTGCTCCGGCCTTGCCCGCGCCGACGGGCGCGACGCACGTGCCGAGCGGCACGAGGCAGTCGCGGTCAAAGACCTCCATCGCCGCTGCCCTGTTGACCGTTGCGAGCACGCCAAGCTGCGGCATCATGAAGATGCTGTCCACCGCGAGCCGCGTGATGCCTTGGGGTTCGAAGCTGTCCATCAGCATGAGCGCCGCCTGAACTCGTCGCGGGGCATGCGAGAGCACGCCGCCGCTGCCGACCAGGAGGTCGAGGGCCATCATGTTGACGCGGCTCCCGCCGGAGGCGCGCTGATCGAAGGCTTCCGAGATGTCGCGCTCCTGCTGGCGCCCCTTGAGCTCGGTGGCGAATTCGCGATGCTGCACAAGCGACAGGCGCAGGGCTTCGCGCGCGAGCGCCTGCTCCACTTGGAGATCGCGCAGCAGCGATGGAATTGTGGTAGGCCGCACCATCTTGTTCTTGATGCGATTGCGCAGTTCGCTCTCGTCGATGGCGAAGGGCACCCAGCGCGCTACGTTCTCCAGCCCCGCGCTGGCCATGACGTTGCTGATCGAGTAGCTCATGCCCAGGTTGGCGGAGACCGTACGGTTGAAGACGCCGCCGAAGACCGAGAAAACGTCGGTGGTGGCACCGCCGATGTCCACGCCCATGACGGAGAGTTTCCGTTCGCTGGCGATCGTCTCGATGATGAGCCCGACGGCGCCCGGCGTCGGCATGACGGGGGCGGAAGTCCAGCTGCGCAGCTTGTCGTAGCCGGGCGCCTGCTGCATGACGTGTTCCATGAACACATCGTGGATTCGGTCGCGGGCCGGACCGAGTTGCTCCCGCTCCAGGGTCGGGCGCAGGTTGGCCACGACGGACAACTCGGCGCGGCCGCCCAACGCCGCGCGCACGGCATCGGCCGCGCCGGTATTGCCGGCATACACGACCGGCAGCCGGTAGCCGGCTCCCAGCCGCGGCCGCGGATCGGCTGCGGCGATGAGTTCAGCTAACTCGGCCACATGGCTGGTCGTGCCGCCGTCCACACCTCCCGAAAGCAGAATCATGTCCGGCCGGAGCTGGCGGATGCGCGCGATTTGCTCGTGCGGCTTGCGCTGGTCGTTGCTGCAAAGCACGTCCATCACGATCGCGCCGGCGCCTAGCGCCGCGCGCTCGGCCGATTCGGCCGTCATGGTGCGCACGACGCCGGCCACGAGCATCTGCAGGCCGCCGCCGGCGCTGCTGGTGGAGAGATACAGGTCCACCCCCTCGTCGCCCTGCTGCGGCACGAGAATGCGCCCATCGGGACCAATCAGCCGTCGGCCACGCAGTTCTTGCACCTCGGTCACGGCGTTGAGCACGCCGACCGTGACGTCGTCGAAGGGCGCCTCCACCGTGGTGGGGGCCTCGCCGCGCGTCACCAGCCGCCAGCCCTGCGGGCCGCGCTCCACGAGAATGGCCTTGGTTGTGGTGCTGCCGCAGTCCGTGGCCAGCACGGAACGGATGGCCTGGGTTTCAGGCATGCGGCGCCCCGGTGCTGGGCGTCTTGCTCAGCTTTTCGCGCCGCCACGACTCTTCAGCGGCGTCGAGTTCACGCACGAACTCCGGAATGGCCTCCCGGCGTTCCAGCAGACTGGCGAGCACCTCAAGCCGGGCCGGCGGCAGGGCGATGCCGAGCACCGGATTCAGCGTGTGCAGCATGGAGGCCGTGAGCAGGTTCACTGGCGCCAGGCTTTCCAGGAACATCGCTGCCGGGACGGTGAGGCGGAGCCGCACGATGCGGGCGGCCGCATCGGCCATGAGCGCCCGCTCGGCTTCGGAAAAGGAGCTCACGAGGGGCTCGCCTCGCAGCGGTGATCGAGTGCGTAGCGCGCGACCAGCTCTGTGTTGCCGGTCGTGCGCAGGAAGAGTCCTCGATCCACGGTCCAGCGGGAGGGGCGATGGAGCGGTGAGAGGTGCACTCCGTGGAACTCGCGCTTCACGGAACGCACCTGATCCCAGCCCAGGCGACGGGTGCGGAGCAGCGGCCCCGACTCGCTGGCTCCGCGGGCGTCGAGTTCGTAAGTCCGCGGCAAGAAAAAGGGCGCCAAACTGAGCAGGAGCAAGCCGACACCGGCCACCGTCACCGGCAGGCTGCGGCTCACGACCCAGGCCAGTGTGCCCGCCAGCAGCACCACCAGCGTCACGATGCAGGCGCGACGGCGATCCTGACCTGCAGGGTGCACGGTCCAGCGCAATGGGGCTGTCTCCGTCTGTCGGCTGGGCATCGAATCGGGCATGACGGGGTCGCCGCTCGCGGGTCCTGAGACGTGGGGGCCGACGTGGGGCCATGGTACCGGCCTGCGACTTCGGCGGCCACAAGCTGAGGTCACCGGGCTCACCGCCGCAGTGCACGTGATGCGTGCGGCTTGCATCGGCCGACGAGCGGGTCGATCATGCGGCCGTGGGGCTTTCGGTCTGCATCATCACGCTCAACGAGCGGGACAATCTGCCACGCTGTCTGGAGAGCGTCGGCGGGCTGGCCCAGCAAGTCCTGGTCGTCGATTCACTCTCGACCGATGGCACGCAGCAGATCGCTCGTGCGGCCGGGGCTGAGGTGCTCGAGCGCGCCTTCTCCGGCCATGTCGCCCAAAAGCAGTTCGCTCTCGAGCTAGCCCGCGAAGACTGGGTTCTCTGCCTGGATGCTGACGAATGGCTCGACCCCGAGTTGATCCAGGCCGTACGCCAGGCCATTGCTGCTGGCACCCAGGATGGCTACGAAGTGAACCGCCGCACGGAGTATCTCGGCGGCTGGATCGATCATTGCGGCTGGTCACCGGAATGGCGCTTGAGACTTGTTCGGCGCGGCTGCGCAGCTTGGCGTGGGCTCGATCCGCATGACCGGCTGGAACTCTTGCCCGGCGCTGCTCCCGGAGCGCGCAGCGGCCGACTGGCGGGCCGGCTCTGTCACAAACCCTACCGCAGCCTGAGCCATCACATCGGCAAGGTGAATCACTACACCGACATCATGGCTGACCGGCGTTTTCGGCTGGGGCGTCACCCGCCGCCCTTGGCGCTGGTGCTGCGGCCTCCGGCGCGTTTCCTGAGAATGTATGTGCTGCGGGCCGGCTTCCTGGACGGCTGGCGCGGTCTCATCGTCTCGTGGGTCGGGGCCTTCTACGTCTTCCTCAAGTACGCCAAGCTTCGCGATCGGTGGCGGCGCAGCAGCAGCGGAGAGATGCCAGCACGCAGCGAGGACTCACCGGACGCGGGCTAAGTTGCGCTGGATGCCTACGGCGCCGGCAGCACGAAGATTGTCGCGATGAGCAGTGTCATGGCCGCCAAGGTTCCCCAAAGTGCGCGCTGACTGCGGGCCGCATCGACGGCGGGCTGGTCTGGAGTGCGGCCGAAGAAGCGAGACAGCAGCAGCGACACCGCCAATCCCGCAAAGGGAGCGACGAAGGGAAATGCTCCGTGACGGTAGCGCGGCGCCGAGACCGTGAGCATGGCCGTGACGACGATGGCCAAGCACATGAGCAAGGTCGTGGTCTTGAGCAAGCCGGGCGGAGCGGCGAAGAGCCCGCCGATGGCCAAACTAAAGAGCAGCACGGCGCCCAAGCCGCACACGATCTGGACCCAGCGTCCGATGGTGCCGGCTGGCAGCACCCAGGCGCCGCGATACAAGGCGAAATTGCTGCTGGCATCCAGGAGAGTCGGGTCGCCCCAGCGCGCCACGAACCAGCCCGGCAGCATGACGTCTGGACCTAGCACGATGCGCAGTCGAATGAGCGCTCGTTCGAGAGTGAGCAAGGGGTAGTCGCTCCACGACTCCCAGAAAACTCGCCGCGAGAGGTCGACCTTGTCCTTGATGGTCGCGGCCTTGCGCCACATCCGGAACCCATCGACGCCCGGCGGAGCGTTGTCCACCGCCATGGCGTAGTCGCCGAAACTGCCGGATGGAATGAACCGGCCATGCTGCTGGTGGTTGTGCAAGCCCCACGGCAAGGTGATGAGCAGAGCCATGCCGCCGACCACCGCCGCGCGCCCCAGGCGCGTCAGCCAGGGCGTCCCGCGCTGGATGAGCAGCGCGCCGCAGACAACGACCGTCGTCGGCAGCAGCAGCTCCTTGATGAGGATGCCGAGGCCGAGGACCACACCGAGCAGCGCAACTTGGAGCCACTCACGGAGCAGCGAATCGCGGCCCGAGCCGCGGAGGCGGTCGAGTGGTTCCAGGGCCAGCAGAGCTGCCGCAGCCATGAGACAGGCCGGCGTCTCTGCCATGATCACGCCCGAAGTGAAGAGGATGGCCTGGGGGTAGATGGCATAAAGCCAGCCGGTCGCGGCCGCGGCCGTCACGCCGAAGCGCCGGCGCGTCACCGCCATGAGCAGCGCGCAGGCGCCGAGGTCCATGGCGATCTGAATGAGAAAGACGCCGGGATAGGGATCGAGATTGTAGAGCGTGAGATCCACATCACTGCCCGGCCCGGTTTCGGGCGGCGGCAGAGCGGGTTTGAAGGTGGGCTCCTCGTTCCAGCGCAAGCCCGGCGCCAGCAGGACGCGATGGAGCGGTGGACGCACGCCCGAGGCCAGCCAGTCAAAGTTGCCTGTCTTCTGATAGACGCGTGCCAGATAGAGATAGCCGTTGCTGTCGCCGATCTGTGGCAGTTCGTCACCGAGCGGCAGCGCGGCCAAGCGCAGAGCGAGGGCGGCCACGAGCGGCCAGAGGCAGGCCCCGCGCCAATTCGCCGCGCTCACGGGGCTTGTTCCGGCCGGGGCGGCCGCTCCTGCGGGTCAAGCAGGCCGCGTTCATGGACGAAGCGGCCAAAGTCGCCGCTGCGTCGCTGCGCGCGCGCTTCGACCGCCTCGCGAGGCGGCGTCGGCTTGATCAGGCACTGCGGCCCGTGGCCGATGAGGTCCTCACGGCCCGCCTCGCGCAGGGCCTGCTCGACTTCGAACCAATTTTCCGGCTTGAAGAACTGCATGAGCGCGCGCTGCAAGCGCCGATCTTTGAGTTTGCGCTGGACTGGCAGGGGCTGCAGCGTGTGCGGGTCGAGGCCCGTGTACCAGGCCGACGTCGCGAGGTCCATTGGCGCTGGAATGAAGTCTTGCACTTGCCGGGGCCGGTAGCCGGCCGCCTTGAGGAAGAGTGCCAGTTCGATCATGTCGCTGAGGTCGCTGCCCGGATGCCCCGCAATGAAGTAGGGCACCAGATACTGTTCCTTGCCGACCTCTCGGCTGGCCTTTTGGAACCCGGCAGCGAAGGCTTCGAAACTCTCCTGCGGCGGCTTCTTCATCGCGGCCAGCACGCGGGCACTGACATGTTCTGGCGCCACCTTCAGGTGGCCGCTCACGTGGTGCTGCGCCAGTTCGCGCAGGTACTCAGGCGAGCGCGCCGCGAGATCCATGCGAACACCCGAGGCAATGAAAACATGCCGGACACCAGGCCGCGCGCGCGCACCGCGCATGAGCTTGATCAGGGGGCCGTGATCGGTGCCGAGGTGGCGGCACACGCTGGGGTAGACGCACGAGAGGCGCCGGCACTGCGCTTCGACTTGCGGCGACTCGCAGCGCATCTGGTACATGTTGGCGGTCGGACCGCCAAGGTCGCTGACCTGGCCCTTGCTGGCCGGATCGGCGGCGATGGCGTCCACTTCGCGCAGCACGGATTCGGCGCTGCGTGACTGGATGACGCGCCCTTGATGCGTCGTGATCGAACAGAAGGAGCAGCCCGCGAAGCAGCCGCGCAGGATCGTCACGCTCTGCGCGATCATGGCCTCGGCAGGAATGGGCTCCCGATACGAGGGGTGGGCATGGCGCGTGAACGGGCGGTCATACAGCGCGTCCATCTCGGCCTGCGAGAGCGGCAGGCCGGGCGGGTTTTGCACGGCCAGTCGCGGGCCGTGGGCCTGCACCAGTCGGCGCGCATTGAAGGGATTGGATTCGCGATGGATCAGCCGCGTGGCGAGCGAGAAGGCCAGCTTGTCCTGACGCACCTCCTCGAAGGACGGCAGCCTGACCGTGGCCGCATCCGGACCGTCCTCGCAGGCTTGGCGGGGATCTGGCGTGCCGGACGAGCGCATGCACTCAGCAAACTCGGGCAGGTTCTCGCTCGCGCCGAGCAGATAGGCCGTGCCGCGGATGTTGCGCAGGCTCTTCACGGGCTCGCCCGCCGCGAGGCGCTGCGCAATCTCCACCACGGCGCGTTCACCCATACCGAAAACGATCAGGTCGGCTTTGCTCGAGACGAGCATCGAAGGATTGACGGTCTCGGACCAGTAGTCGTAGTGCGCCAGCCGGCGCAGGGAGGCCTCGACGCCGCCCGCGATGACCGGAATGCCGGGCCCGGCTTCTCGGCAGCGCTGGCTGTAAACGTTTGTGGCGCGATCGGGGCGCGCGCCGGCGCGCCCCCCGGGCGTGTAGGCAACCTCACAGCGCGGCAGCCGATTGGCCGGGTAGTGGTTGATCATCGAGTCCATGTTCCCGGCGGAGATGCCGAAGAACAGGCGCGGCAGTCCGAGCGAGGCGAAGGGCGCCGCGCTGCGCCAGTCCGGCTGCGCCAGGATGGCCACACGGAAGCCGGCGGCCTCCAGCGTCCGGCCGATGAGCGCTGCCGCGAACGAGGGATGATCGACGTAGGCATCGCCCGACACGAGGACAATGTCCGGACGGTCCCAGCCGAGAGCCTGGATCTCGGCGCGCGACATCGGCAGCACCGACGTGCGCTGGCTAGGTGACGCCGCGTTGGCGGCGCGGCGCGGGCCGGTGGGCCTCAGGCCGCTGGCCGGCGTCCACGAGCGCGGCGACGCCGGACGACCTTGCGACCGCCGGCGGTCTTCATGCGCGTGCGGAACCCTGTCTTGCGGCCGCGCTTGGTGTTGCTCGAACGAATCTTGGTGTGCATAGCGGCGCATTCTAGGCTCCGGGCCGCAGGCGCCGCAACTGCGCCAGCAGCACAGACCAGTCCTCAGGCAGCGGCGCGGTCACAACGAGCGGTCCGTGCACGAAGCGCTCGGCATGCAGGGCCGGGCGCGCCAGCAGCGGCCGTTCCGGGCGGCCGCGCTTGGCCACATAGTCCGCCTTGAGGGCGGAGAGCAGGAGGCGGTCTTCCTCGCCGTAGAGCGCATCACAGAGCGCCGGCCAGCCCAGAGCGGCCAGATGGGCGCGCACCTGATGACTCCGGCCGCGGCCTTCGGGCCACACTCGGAGGATTGCGAAGCCCCGCAGGCGTTCCTCGACTTTCCAGCAGGTGCTGGCCGGAGCGCCGTGCTCGGGATCGGGCTCCAGTCGGTTGGCGCCGCGGTGCCGCTTGCCCAGCGCCACGTCGACACGGCCCTCATCCTCCATGAGTGCGCTGCGCACGATCGTCAAGTACTCCACGCGGGCCGAGCAGGCATCGAAGGCGGCATCCAGATCGGCCTCATGGGCCTTGCCCAGCGCCGCGACGACCACTCCCGAAGTTTCCTTGTCGAGCGGATGCACAGGACGAAGGCCCGCGAAGCGGGCCCGCAGCAGTTCAACCGCCGAGCCGCTGCCGCCGCGGCGCCCCTCGCCGAAGGCCATGCCGCTGGGCTTGTTGGCGACGACGAGGTGGGGGGCCTCGTAGAGCACGGCCAGAGTCGGCGCGGCCGGCCGCGTCAGTTCTTCGGCATCGAGCAGCAGTTCGACAAGATCGCCCAGACGCAGTGTCGTCCCCGCAGAGACTGGCTGGCCGTTGAGCCGGACCTGCCCTTGCCGCGTGGCGGCGAGCATGCGCTTTCTGTCCAGCGGCCCGGCGACGGCATCCAGGAAATCGAAGAGCGAGAGTCCCTTGTGTTCCCGGCAAACTTCGAAGTGCTGTGCTAACTCGTCCATGCGCCGCCTTCGCGCACTTGGCGCGTTGCGCGCGGCAGTCTAGCAGAGCAGGGGGCGCCCCTAGTTGATGTCGAAGGGAAAGACGTTGCTCAGGCCGGAGACACCGGGGCCGGGTCCCACCAGCAGCGCCTGGTTCCACAACGTGAGCCCCGAGAGCGCCGGCTCCTGCGGCAGCGTGAGATTCCAATGCGCGGCACCGTGTGGGTCGAGCGGCACAGGAATGAACAGCAGCGGCGGAGTCAGTTCGATGAAGAGCAGGTTGCCCGAGGCGAAGGGCGTGAGTCCCGGCGTGAGGGCCACGATCAGCCAGGCCATTGGCGTGCCCGGCGGCGCCTGTAGTGCGAGTTCGACGGGGCTGCCGGGTGCGGCCGGATCGGGCAGCAGGCTGAGCTCGGCCTGCCAGGGCTGGATGAGTGCTATCGCGTCGACAACTCCTTGCGCGGGGACCGTGACAAGCAGGGCGCCGTCGGCGGGCGCGATATCGAAGCCTGGCAACACGGCGCCCGTCGTCGCGTGCAGCAGGGCGCCGACGGGCCGGTCGCCGTTCGTGAGTCGCAGGCGATAGCCGTCGTGATCGGCGGATGTGCTCCGCAGTCTCAGGCTCGTGGCCGCGCCGAATCCGGCCTGATCCAAGGCCACCTGGACTTCCAGCGCGTTCTCGATGTCCAGAATGTCTATCTGACCGCCGGCGACATCCGCCTCTCCGACGATCCAGCTGAAGGCCCCGGCTTGCCGTGGTTCGACCCGAGCCCAAGAGACTGCTGCCGGGCCATCGAGCTGGCCGAGGAAGCTGGCTGGGTGGCGCTGAGCGGAGTGCGGCTCCAGAAAGGCGAAGAGTTCCGCTTCGTCGAGCACGGCCCAGGAGTGCGTGGCCGGCTGACCAGTGAGGGGATTGAGCGTGCCGCTCACCGTGCGTGTCTGGACGACGCCGCCTGCAGCAGTGAGCAGCCCGGCCATGACGAGGCTCTGCGGCGGAAGGTACGTGATCGTGTCGCCCGTATCCCAACTCAGGTAAGTGGGTGTGGCGTGGAGGTTGCGCGCCATGGCCCCGAGGTCCAAGTGCAGGCCGGGCAGTGGCGGATAACTCAGGGGGTCGTGGAAGAGCGCGCTGCTGCGCTGGTAGGGAAAGAGCGACAATCCTGGCGGGCCGCCAAAGTTCCAGGAACTGTTCATCCAGGTCTGGATGGCCGGCTCAAGCAGCCAGGTCATGGTCCAGTCGAAGGATCCAGAGACGCAGCCGATCGCTGCGATCATGAGGTCGTCAGGGTCGCGATGCCGTGCGGCGAAGTTCGCCACCACGCCGGCACCCATGGAGAATCCCACGAGATAGATCCGTTCCGGATCGATGCGGAATTGCTCCAGCATGAAGCGCAGCGCGGCCTCAGCGTTTTGCTGGCTCACGGGCGGACCGAAGAGCTTGTCGTCAATGCCTGTGACCGAGAGAAAGGCCCAGCCCTTGGATTCGCAATGCTCGTCGAGCGTCGTCTGCAGCGCCACGCTGCCGGCTGAGTTGCCGAAGCCGTGCCAGGCCATGAGCAGCGGGATGGGTGTGCCATGCGGCGCGTAGCTGGTGGGGAGTTGATACTGGATCGGCTCGGCCATGCCCGTGCCGGTGGAACTGGCCGGGAGCGTGTAGTTGACGAGCACTGGCGTCGAAGCAGAGCCAGCCGCCGCTGACTTCGGAAAGTCCTTGGCTGCCGGCCGAACCTCAAGTCGGTCCGCGAAGAGCATCGAGGAGCGCGGGCTATCGGCCTTCAGCTTGGGGAGTGCCGGCAGGTTGACCTTGCCCTGCTGGACGGCCGGAGGTTTGGCGGGCTGAGACGGCACCTGGGCCAGCGCCGGCGTCGCCGCGAGGAGCAGGGCACAGCCCAAGCTCGCGACGTCATGACAGAGTCCACCCATGCTCGCCAGGATCGGCGGATAAAGGGGTCAGGCTTGAGCCGGCCTCAGGGAGGTGCGAGGAGCCCGGCGGCCTCAGCCGCCTGCTGCTCCCGCTCGAGCCTGGCCAAGGTCGGACGAAGTCCGGTCGGGTCGTCGGGTCGGGCCGCGAGCAGAGCGCGCAGATGCGGAATCGCCCGCAGAGCGATGAGCGGATCACCCCATTCGTCGTAGATGCGTACGAGCAGCAGATGCGCGCGAGCCAGGTCGCCGGGGTCTGTGGCATGTTCTAGGGCGCGTTCCAGTTCGAGCACGCCGCGCTCTCGGTCGCCCTGCTGGCTCAGCATGCGCCCGTAATTGATGCGAGCCGGATGGTAGTCGGGGTCGGCGCTCACGGCGCGGCGAAAGAACTCCAGCGCCTCGGGCAGACGCCGCTGCTCGGCTCGCACGAAGCCGAGGTTGTCGAGCGCTTTGGCATGCTCTGGACGCTGGCTAACGACATGCAGCAAAGCCGATTCGGCCTGGGCGAGCAGAGCCGGGTCAGCGCCCCTGCGTGTGTAGAGATTGAGATAGGCGGTGCCGACGCCATAGGCGGCCTCCCAGTCCTGCGGGTCGTTGCGCAGGCGCGCTCGGTAACTCTCCAGAAAGCCGTGCAGTGCCGAGAGTTCACGTCCGAGTTCCTGCTGCCGCTGGGCTTCGGCGGCGCCTTCAGCGCCCCGGCCGGCTGCGACCTGGCTCAGCCCATGGTGCGCTTCGGCGGCCAGCGGGCCGAAGGGGTCGAGTTGCAGATAGTCGCGAAAGGCGCGCTGCGCGACTTCGTCCTCGTCCTGCAGCAGAGCTAGGCGGCCGGCGAGAAGGAGACTCAGGGGAAAGCTTGGCGCGTATTGGCGTGCTTTGCTGAGGTGCTCAGCGGCCTTTTCCAGGCGGCCGGCCTCCAGGAGCTGACGAGCGTAGAGCGCATGCCCGAAGCCGTTGCCCGGGTGCGCCCGGAGTTCTTCCAGCCAGGCCAGCTCAGCGAGTTCGAGTCGGCCCAGGTCGGAGAGTGCCAGAGCCCGGTAGTGCCCGGCGCCAGCCGGCAGCTGGCCCGTGCGCTCCAGTTCATCCAGCAGCTGCAGCGCGCCTTCCGCTTGCCCGGCGGCCAGCGCCTCGATCACGGCGGGCATTTGCTCGCCTGCCGACTTGGGATCGTAGGGCGTGAAGAGCCGAGGCGCTTCGTCGCCGCAAGCACAGATGAGCCCTGCCAGGACGAGGGCCATGAGTCGCTGGCCTCGGCTGGCAAGACCTCGCGCTGGGAAGCAGGATTGAAAGACGGCAAGCATCATCTACGGGGCTTTCTGGCGCTGCAGAGGGTGTGAGGCGACGACTCCGGCGCCGCGACGAATCGTGACTTCATTGCCAAAGCTCAGGGCCGCGGGATCGAGCGACTCACGGAGCCCGCCAGGCCAGGTGATCGTCGCCGAACGGACGTGCACGTCGCCAGCGAAGTGCAGCCGCGTGTCCGAGGCGCTCTGAAAGCCAGACGACGACAGGCAAGTGGCCACCCGCGGGCCCGCGTCAGTGTCCAGCCGCAACACCGCGCCGTAGGGCGTCTGCCCCGCTGCGTCGAGCCGTACGAGCAAATGGCGCGAGGGCGCGTCGGTTGTATTCAGATAGAGGCGAGGTTGGCCATGAAGTTCCAGCGTGACAAGATCCAAATCTCCGTCGTCGTCAAGGTCTCCGCGCACGGAACAGCGCCCGCGCAGCGGCCTGAGATCCGGAAAAGGCTGCTCAATAAGCGCGACAGCGCTGCCGCCAGAGCCGCTCTTGAGCGTGCCCAAGAAGAACTGCTGCGGCTGCGCATAGCTGCTGCGCAGAGCCGGTTGGTCGGCCTGGGGGTACACGTGGCCATTCGCCACGTAAAGGTCGAGCAGCCCATCGGCGTTGAAGTCGGCCAGATGCACGCCCCAGCCGAGCATAGGCCGGCTGGCTTCGGCCAGGCCGGCGGCGGCGGCGATGTCGCGGAACTGGAGCCGGCCGTCATTGCGATAGAGGGCATTGCTCTCGTCGGAGAAGTTGGTGACGACGAGTTCGAAGTCCCCATCCTGATCCAGGTCGCCCACGTCGACGCCCATGCCCGCTTGCGCGCGGCCGGCCAGATCGGTGGCTGCGCCGGAGAGCAGGCTCACGTCCTCGAAGCGGCCGTCGCCACGATTGCGCAACAGGCGGTTGTCCACGGAGTCGTTGGCGATGTAAATGTCGGGATGCCCGTCGCTGTCCAGGTCGGTGAACACCACTCCCAGCGCGTAGGCCGGCGGTCCCGCGCGGATACCGGACTCGGCACTGGCGTCCGAGAAATAGGGTGCGCTGGCCTCTCCGTGCAGAAAGACGTCGGGCTGGGGGGGGAGCCCGTGCGGACCGCACATGACCGGAACACCGAGAAAGCGGCAGTCGATTCGCCCGACACTTCCGCGGGGTGGGGACGCCGGATCGATGCTGAGGTATCTCGCCAAGTAGGCATCGAGCAGCCCATCGCCGTCTGCGTCGGCCAAGGCCACGCTCGTCGTCCAATCCAGAGGCGAACTGCGGCCTGGAACGGGAACGCTCTCGAAGGCAATGCCGCGACCCGGCTCCGTGCGATTGAGGAACAGGACGTCCTCACCGAGCCCTCCGACCAAGAGATCGGGGCGTCCGTCCCGATCGACATCGCCCACTGCCACGCCGGTCGGCCAGCCGTGCTGCTCAAGTCCCGTGTCGCCGCGTTGCTCTTCAAAACGCGGCAGTCCTTGGCGAACGCCCAGATTGAGATAGATCAGGTGCCGCACCCGCCGGCCCTCGACAAGGTCGCTGCGCGTGGAGCCCTGAATGAGCACAAGATCGAGGTCGCCATCACCCTCGAGATCGAGGAGCGCGGCGCCGTTGCCATTGACATCCAGGATCGTGCCGTCCGGGCCGGGTGTGCCCGCGACGAGGGTCTGCTCGATGCCGCAAGCCAAGGCGACTTCCCGGAACAGAGGCCGCTCCGACTCCGAGCAGCCGGCGGCGAGGGGCCAAAGCAGCAGAGCGCAGGCCCAGACATTGCGCTTTCGAGAGCGCAGGCCGGTTGTCGTTTGGCAGAGGCTCATGAACCGCCTGAAGATACGGTTCAGCAGGCCCCGCTGCCGAGGCTCATTCGATATTGAGCGACCAGACGTTGCTCAAGGACTGAATGGCGTTGTTCGCGTCCACGGCGATCGACTGCAGTTTCACTTGCAGGCCCTGGTAGGCGAGATCGTTGGGAATCGTGACGCCCAAGATGAGATTGCCGCCGGCGTCGAGGGGCAGCGGCAGGAGGAAGGCTGGGCCGCCGACCTGCACGCCGATGGTGAAGCCGCCGGTGATCGTCGCGAGCGCCTCATCGAAGCCCACCAGGAGCCAGCTCGTCGGCAGGCCGGTCGGTGCGTCAATGGTGAGCGTCAGACTGCCGCCGATGGCCACTGGATTCGGGACGCTGTAGACGTCCGAGTTCCAAGTCGCATCGGTGATCACATCCGCTGCCAGCGAGTCCTGATCAGGGATCTCCACCAGGAGTGCGTCCGCGGTCGGATCCGTGCCGACATCGAGAATGAGATCTCCGGTCAGCGCATCGAGCAAGTAGGCGGGGGGCTCGGCGAAGCCGGCCAGCCGTAGCACGAAACCAAAAGTGTCCGCAGAGACCGCCGTGACTCGGACCGGCTCGGAGGTCTCCATGCCAGCCGCGGTGAGGTCCACTTCAACCTCGGTGGCATTCTCCACGGCATCGAGCAGCAGTTCAGCGGTGCCGTCCGTCGTGCCGACCACATAGCTGAAGGCGCCCGCCTGCCGCTGGTCGACCTGGCTCCAGGACACGGCTCCGCCGAGGTCGAGCTGGGCGGCATACTCAGTCGGCGTGCGATCGACGACCTTGCCGTCGAAGAAGTCGAAGAGTTCGCCCTCGTTCAGCACGCTCCAACTGTGCGGGTTGCTCGTGCCACTCACGACGTGTGCTTCGTGGTCGGCGGGCAGCGCGGCGAGGAGCGCAGAGAAGACGGGTCCCTGCGTGAGCACGTCCGGGACAATGTCGCCGCTGTCCCAGACCAGATAACTGGGTGTACTGCCGAGATTTGTGGCCATCGACACCATGTCGAGGAGCGTGCCCGGCAGCGGCGGATAGCTGCCCATCAGGAAGTGGAGAGCGCTGGCCTGCTGATAGCGGAAGAGTTGCGCGGCCGGACTGCCTCCGAAATTGAGGGGATGCTCAAGGATATCGATGAGATCTTGGGAAACGGCCGTCTCATAGGTGGAGGCCCAGTCGTAGGTCCCGCTCACAACGCCGATGGCCGCGATCATGAGGCCGTCCGGTGAGCGATGGCGCGCGGCGAAGTTGGCCGTGACACCGCCGCCCATCGAAAAGCCAACCATGTAGAGGCGGTCCGGATCGATGTTGAAGTTGTCGAGCATCCACTGCATGGCAACTTCCACGTGCTGCTGAGCGACGGGTGTGCCGAAGAGCTGGTCGTCGAGGCCCGTCGGCGAAAAGTAGACCCAGCCGCGGGAATTGCACTCTTCATCAATCGTCGAGAGCAGGTTGACGCTGTTCGCCGAGCCGCCGTAGCCGTGATAGGCGATGACCATGGGATGCGGCGTGCCGAACGGGTCGTAGCGTGTGCCCAACTGGTACTTGAAGATCTCCGCGTAGGCCGTGCCCGTACCGCCGGGGCCGGCCGGAATCACGCCGTTGAACATGGTGGGCGCGCCGGCGGTGGACGCCGCTGAACCCGGAGGCGGCGAGATCTCGCGGTCGGCGTAATAGATGGTGTTGAGCGGACTCTTGGCGGTGAGCGGCTTGAGCGGCGGCAGGCCGGTATCGCCGGCAAGCCGCAGGCGCTCGAGGCGTTCGGCATGATTCACGGTGTCGAGGCCGGTGTATTTGCCCGCGCTCGTCTGAGCCGCAGCGGAAGTCGCCAACACACCAGCCAGCACGGGGCCAGCCATCCGGAGAATAGTCTTCAACGGGAGTTCCATCGGGTCGGGGAGAATTCGCGCGAGGAACGACTTCGAAGGAGCACAGCACGCGGATTCGGGGCACGCGCTGGCGGGGAGAGTGGGCACGATTCTATCCTGATTCTTCGGGAATGAGCGTGGCTGGCCGCGGTGAGACGACGACCTGGCCGCACTGCTAGCAGGCCCCGGGACCGGAATCCCCTCCGGTGACTTGGCGCCAGCCGCCCGGCAGGCTGCCGCGAGCAGGCATTCGCTAGAGTGGCCAGCACGTCCAGGAGCCCCAGGAATGTTCGATCTGCGCAGTGACACCGTGACCCGGCCGACCCCGGCCATGCGGGACGCCATGGCCTCGGCCGAGGTCGGCGATGACGTCTTCGGCGAGGACCCCAGCGTGCTCCGGCTCCAGGAGCGGGCTGCGGCGATCTTCGCCAAGGAGGCGGCCCTCTTCGTGCCCTCGGGGACCATGGGCAATCAGATCTGTCTGGGGGTGCTGACCCGCCCGGGGGAAGAGGTCATTGCGGAGGCCGACGCCCATATTCTGCTGAACGAGTGCGGGTCGGCCGCCCGGCTTTGGGGCTGCCAGATCATCCCGCTCCGCGGCGAGGCAGGAGTGCTGCCGCTGGCCGAGGTCGAGCGGGTCATTCGGGAGCCCGACGTTCATCACCCCACGAGCGCGGTGCTCTCGCTCGAGAACACGCACAACTATTCGGGCGGCTCAGTGCTGCCGCAGCCTGCCATCGATGCGCTGGCACAGTTGGCGCGCTCGCGCGGCTTGCGGCTCCACATGGATGGCGCCCGTGTCTTCAATGCGCAGGTCGCCAGCGGCGTCCCGGTGGCGCGAATTACGCGAGACATGGACCTCGTCTCGGTCTGCCTCTCCAAGGGGCTGGGTGCGCCTGTGGGTTCGCTCGTGGTGGGCAGCCGGGAACTCATCGTCGCCGCGCATCGGTTGCGGAAGGCCTTGGGTGGCGGCATGCGCCAAGCTGGCGTATTGGCCGCAGCAGGGCTGATCGCGCTCGAACAGGGACCAGCATTGCTCGCGGCCGACCATCGCCGCGCCCGCGCGCTGGCGGAGGCGCTGGCACGCCTGCCAGGTGCCACGATCGACCCGGGCACGGTGCGCACGAACATTGTCTTTGTGACGACGCGTCAGGATGCGCGGAAGCTGCAGGATCAATTGACCGAGCGGGGGGTTCTGAGCTTCGCGCTCGGACCGCAGCGTCTGCGCTTTGTTTTTCATCGCGATGTCGATGACCGCGCACTCGACGCTGCGGCAGAGGCTTGCCGCGTGCTCTTGGCCTGATCGGCGCGCCGGCTGGAGCTGCTCGGCGAGCCGTGCATCGACTCCCGCCCCCTGCGACCGCTAGAGTCGTAGCCCCGCCGCGAGTGCCGGTTGCCTCGCACCTCCTAGGCTTTGGGGGCTTCACCCATGTGCATGACGTTCATCCCGGCTGTTCGCGCAGCTCATCGGCTGCCTCTGCTATTGCTCGTTTTGGCCGGACTCGGCTGCGGGAGCACTGCCACCAACGACGCGCCCGCCCGGTCGCAGGCCAAGCCGCTCCTCGCGGCCAGCGCCCAGCCGCGCCCGTGGCCACATGAGAGTTCGGATCTGCCCGTGCATCCGGCGATTCAGTTCGGGAGCTTGCCCAGCGGACTGCGCTGGGCCTGGATGGATCACGCCGAACCGCGTGAGCGGAGCCAGATCCGCCTGCACGTTGATGTCGGCAGTTTGGCGGAGTCTGCGCCGGAACTGGGCATGGCTCACGTGCTCGAGCACATGGCCTTCAACGGCAGCCGAAACTTCGCGCCGGGCACGCTGGTCGAGTGGTTTCAGAAGCACGGCATGGCCTTTGGTGCCGACACGAACGCGTCCACGGACTTCAGCGCGACCGTCTACCGGCTCGATCTCCCGCGCAGCGATGAGGACACGCTGCGCGAGGGGCTGACGATGCTGCGCGATGTTGCCGACGGTCTGCTGCTGCTGCCGGATGAAGTCGCGGCTGAGCTGGGGGTCATCGACGGCGAGGAGCGCGAGCGGGATTCAGCGGGCTTTCGCGCCTGGCGCGCGGAACTGGCCGACCGCTTTGCCGGCACGCGCATACCGCAGCGCATTCCGATCGGTGAAGCGCCTGTCCGCGCGCGCTTCGATGCTCCCGCTCTGCGCGCCTTTTACGAGCGCTGGTACCACCCGCGGGCCATGACGCTCATCCTGGTGGGTGACCTCGGCGGCCGCAACCCTGAGCCGCTCATCCTCGAGCTGTTCGGTGACATGCCGGCCCGAGCCGCTGCGCCCCTGCCGGAACCGGCCCTGGGCCAGCCGCTGCTTGCGACGCGCACCTTCACGCATCACTCCCCTGAGATTCCGTTGGTGACGCTGTCCGTGAGCCGCCTCACCGAGTTTGTCGAGGAGCCGCTCACCGCCGCCACGGCGCTGCGGGACGTGCCGCTGCTTTTTGCACGGCGCATGCTCGACCTGCGCTTGCGGGAGATCTCCAAGGAGAGCGAGGCGCCGTTCCTCGAGGCCTCGGCTGACGATGCGGAGGCTTTTCGCGTCTTGGACGGCGAGGAACTCGCGATCGTCTGCGAGCCGGATCGCTGGCGTGATGCGCTCGGCCGTGGCGAGCAGGAACTCCGCCGAGCGCTGGAGCACGGCTTTCAGATGCCGGAATTGGAGGAAGTGCGGCGCGATTGGCTGCGTGGACTCGACGAGGCGGTGCAGCGACAGGCCACGCGGCCGAGTGCCGCCCTCGCCGACGAGATCCAGGCGGCCGCCGAGGGCCCCTTCATCCCGACCACGCCCGAAACGGATCGGGCGCTTTATCGACCGGCTCTCGAGGCGCTGACGCCGGAGGATTGCCGGCAAGCCTTCGCGAGCGCCTGGAGCGAGGGCGCGCTGCGCATCTCGGCCGTTGGCGCCCTGTCACTGGGGACCGGGCCGCAGGCGCCCGAACTTCTGGAAGTCTGGGAAGCCAGCCGCGCCGTCCCGGTGACGCCGCCGCGCACACTGGCCGACCAGCCCTTCGCCTACTCATCCGAGGCCGGCGTGGGCGGCGAGATTCGGGAGCGCTCGCGCATCGCCGATCTCGAAGTCGACGTCATCACTTTCGCCAACGGCGTGCGCGCCGCGATCAAGCGCACGGACTTTCAGGAGCGCCAGATCCTGGTCTCGGCGCGCTTCGGCCACGGGCAGGTCGGTGTGCGTCCCGACCAGGCCGCCACGGCTTGGATGGCCGGCCGCGCCTTCGATGGCCTGGGACTGGCTGCGCACAGCGTCGACGACCTGCGCAGACTGCACGCGGGCCGGCAGGTGGGAGTGCGCTTCGGAGTTTTGCCCGACGCCTTTGCGCTCTCCGGAGCCACGAGCAGCGAGGATCTGCTGCTTCAGCTCGAGCTCGTCTGCGCAGTGCTGCAGCATCCGGGCTGGCGCGAAGAGGGTCTGCGGCAGGTGCGCGACCAGATCGATCCGCTCTTCCAGTCGCTTACAACGCAGGTCTTGGGTCCCATCCAAACGGGCTTCCTGCCGCGCTTGCACGGCGGCGACGCGCGCTTCGGACTGCCCGGCCGGGAGGCCTTGCTCGGCGTGAGCCTGGGCAACCTGCAGGAACTGCTCCTGCCGGCGCTGGGCTCTGGCACGCTCGAAGTCCTGCTTGTTGGGGATCTGGACGTGGAGGCCGCCGTGGCACAGCTCGCGCGCACGGTGGGTGCGCTCCCGGCGCGCAAGCCGCTCCCGCCGCCGGCCTTTGAGCAGGTGAACCTGGCTCGCGCTTTGCGCGAGGATCACTCGGTGGAAACCGAAGTGCCGGGTTCGCTGGTCGTGGCGGCCTTTCCGACGACCGACGGCCGGCAGGCGCTGCTACGGCGACGGCTGACCCTGCTCGGCATGGTGCTCTCCGATCGGCTGCGCGTGCACATCCGCGAGACACTCGGTGCCTCGTACAGCCCGGGAGCCGCCAGCGAAGCCAGCCGCGCTTTCCGAGGCCTGGGCCTGCTCCAACTCCAAGCGGCGGCGGAACCGGGCCGTGAGGACGAAGTCCTCAGCGAGTGTCTCAAGGTCACCGACACACTCGCCGCGCAAGGCATCACTGATGAGGAGTTGGAGCGGCAGCGGGAACCGCTGCTGGCGCGCCTGCGCGATCAGTTGCGCACCAACGGCTTCTGGCTGGGCCTGCTCTCGGATGGCCTGCGCGATGCGGTGGTCTTCGACGAGGCGCGCGCGTTGGAATCGGATTACCGCAGCATTACGGCGGCTGAACTCAGCGAGTTGGCACAGCGCTATCTCGTGCGCGACGCGGCGAACTGGATCACGGTCCGCTCGGCGCCGCCAGGATCGCTGCCGGACGGCGACGTGCCCGCCGAGGGTGCGCTCATGCCGCCGGCAGGCGGCTGAGGCCCGCGCTCAGGCCGGCGGCAGTCCGCGAAAGACGTCGGCGCGCGGCGTGGGGTTTCCGGCCAGCCGACGCCAGGCGTTGATCTGTCCGACATGGGTGAGCGCGTCAGCCAGCGGACCGTTGATCAGCGCCCAAAAGGGCTGAGCGCCCTTGCTGTTGGCGATGCGCACGGCCGCCAAGTCCGGGTCGCGCAGAGTCAGCAGGCGCGCGCGGATGGCCAGCAGGTGCTGCAGCGTGAGCAGGCGCAGCGCCTCGGAGTCGGCGCCGGCGGGGGCGGGCGTCAGGGCCGCACCGGCCACGGGCTCGCCGCCGAGATTGGCCAAGACCCAGGCCATGAGCCGCTCGACATGCCGCAGGAGTTCGAGCAGGGACATGCTGTCGCTTCCAGGGCGAAAATCAGCGTCCTGCGGCCGAAGCCCCTCGGTCGCCCAGCGATAGCGGAAACCCACGCCGTCCACGAGGCGCACCATGACGCTGATGCCGCGCACCTCGCCGGGCGGCTCACTGAGGCGCTCGAAAGGCAGTGGGTCCATGGGAGAAGTCTAACGAAGCTGGCATCTCCGGCCGACTCGCGTTATGAGGTGCATCCCTCCAGGAGTTCCACCCGGCCATGGGCGGCATCAACCCCTACATCGAACAGGTGCGTGCGGACCTGCCACAGCGCAAGTACGTGCTCACCTTCGTGCTCGGTGAGGGCGGCGAGCGTCGAGAGATCGAGGTCGATCCGGCGCGCCTGCCTTACGGGCACGACGGACTGCCGGGGAGCGTGCTCGATGTCGCCTTAGGCGCAGGCATCTCGCTCGACCATGCCTGTGGCGGCGTGCTGGCCTGCTCCACCTGCCATGTGGTTGTGGAAGCCGGCGCGGCCTCCCTCAATGCCATGACCGACGCCGAAGAGGACATGCTGGATCTGGCTCCCGGAGTGACGGCCTCCTCGCGGCTGGGGTGCCAGTGCATCGCCAATGGCAGCGAACCGGTGCGCGTACGAATTCCGAGCTGGAACCGCAATGTCGTGAGCGAAGGGGCGCACTGAGCGGGCCCTCGCCTTCACGCTGAAGAGCGCTTTAAGTCACTGCGGCGCCGGGCCGATGGAGCCTGCGATGCACAGCGCGCGGGTGGAGTCGCGGTCGTACGTCTTGGGCCTGCCGGCCAATACGGTGGCGATCCTGATTCTTTTCCTGGCCGCCGTCGACGGTTTGGCCACGATCCGAATCCTGCAGCACGACCGCGGCTACGAACTCAATCCGCTCATGGCGCTGCTCATCGAGCATGGCGAGGCAACCTTTCTGCTGGTCAAGCTGCTGGCCACGGCGCTGTGCGTGAAAGTCATCCAGCGCAGTGGCAGTCACCCCTACGCACGGCTGGCCTGCGTGGCCGGGCTCGCGATCTACGTTCCGATCGTCGGGCTGCACATCTACAACACGCTCATGGTGAGCGCACAGGCCTAAGCCCGCTGCGCTGGGCGATGGCGCGCTGAGCGATAGTGCGAGGAGGGGGAGTTGAACCCCCATGGGTTGCCCCACCGGATCCTAAGTCCGGCGCGTCTGCCAGTTCCGCCATCCTCGCGTCGAAGCCGCTGTCGGCCGGAAGCAGACCAGGATAGAGTCCGGCCGCATGAAATCGATCCAAAGCCCTGCGCCAGAGCGACAGCCGCTCGTGACCGTGCGTGCGGCCCGGCCAACGGACCTGCGCACGCTGGTGGCCTTCAATCGCGCCATGGCTCTGGAAACCGAAGGCCGGCAGCTCGCCCTGGGCGTGCTGCGGCGCGGAGTGGAGCGGGCCTTGCGCGACCCCGCCAAGGGCCGCTACCTCGTGGCCGTGCTGGGCCGCCGAGTGGCCGGTGCCCTGCTGCTCACGCGTGAATGGAGCGACTGGCGTGACGGCTGGTTCTGGTGGATCCAGAGTGTCTACGTGCGGCCCGAGTCCCGCGGCCGGGGCCTCTATTCGGCCCTGCATCGTGCCGTGCTCTCACAAGCCGCTGCGGCCGGCGATGTGCGCGGCACGCGGCTCTACGTGGAATCGGGCAACCACGTCGCGCGCCGGGCCTACCGGCGGCTCGGCATGCAGTGCACGAGCTATCGGCTCTACGAGGCGCTGTTGTCGTCGCCCGTCGAGGCGCCGACGCCGCGCCGGCGGCCTCAGCCGGCTCGCACTGGCTCGCGCCGCGCTTCGCGCAGGTAGTTGAGCGCCGACCCGGCGCGGAACCAGGCCACGTGCAGCGGGTCGAAGCTGTGCGCGCAGGCGAAGCGGTCCGTGCTGCCGTCCGCATGCCGCGCGACGACGGTGACGGCACTGCCGGGTGCCAGGAGCTCGACGCCCTCGAGGCTGAGGCGGTCGGTTTCGCGGACCAGTTCCCAGGCGGCCGGATCCTGGAAGGTGAGCGCGAGCAGCCCCTGTTTCTTGAGGTTCGTTTCGGCGATGCGCGCAAAGCTGCGCGCGATGATCGCCCGGCCGCCCAGAAAGCGCGGCGACATGGCGGCGTGCTCGCGGCTGCTGCCTTCGCCGTAGTTCACGTCGGCGACAACAACCCAGCCCAGGCCGGCAGCCTGATAGGCCTTGGCCAACTCAGGAAAGGGGCGGTGCTCTTCACCGGAGAGCACATTGCGGCCCAGCCCGACTTCGCCCGTGAAGGCATTCGTGGCGCCTAGGTAGCAGTTGTCGGAAATATTGGCCAGATGGCCGCGGTACTTCAGCCACTTGCCGGCCGCGGAGATGTGGTCGGTGGTGCATTTGCCGGCGACCTTGAGCAGCACCGGCAGTTCCCGCAACTGGGCGGGCGTGATGGGCCGGAAGGGTTCCAGCAGTTGCAGGCGCTGACTGCCTTCGGCCACCTGCAGCGAAACGCGCGAGCCGTCGGCGGGCGGAGACACGAGCCCCTGGAAACTTGTCTGCATGCCCTGCTTTGGCAAGTCGCGCCCGCTGGGCGGCGTGAGCCGCACACTGCGGCCATCTGCGGTTTGCAGCGCGTCGCGACGCGGGTCGAAGTCGAGCCGGCCGGCCAGCGCGAGAGCCACCACGACCTCGGGACTGCCGATGAAGGCCATCGTCTGCGGGTTGCCGTCGTTGCGCCCCGAGAAGTTGCGGTTGTAGCTCGTGAGGATCGAGTTCACTTCGCCCTTGTCGATGTCGTCGCGCTGCCACTGGCCGATGCACGGCCCACAGGCATTGGCCAGCACAGTGGCCCCGATGTCGGCCAGGACTTGCATCTGGCCGTCGCGCCGGATGGTCTGGTCCACGGTGTCGCTGCCGGGCGTGACCATGAGCGGCGTCTTGACCTGCAGGCCGTGCCGTTTGGCCTGGGCCGCGACGGAGGCGGCGCGCTCCATGTCCTCGTAGCTGCTGTTCGTGCAGGAGCCGATGAGCGCGGCCTTGAGTGTGGCCGGCCAGCTCTTGGCGCGCACTTCAGCGGCCAAATCGGACAGTGGCCGGGCCAGGTCCGGCGTGTGCGGCCCGACGATGAGCGGCGGCAGCGTGGAGAGGTCGATCTCGATGACGCGGTCGAAGTAGCGCGTGGGATCGGCCTCGACCTCGGGGTCAGCGCGCAGAGCTCCGCGATGCTGCTCGGCCAGGGCTGCGATGTCGGCGCGCTCGGTCGCACGCAGGTAATCGGCCATGCGCGCATCGAAGGGGAAGACCGACGTCGTGGCGCCGTGTTCGGCGCCCATGTTGCAAATCGTGCCCTTGCCGGTGCACGAGATGCTCTCGGCGCCCGGGCCGAAGTACTCGACGATGGCGCCGGTGCCGCCCTTGACGGTCAGGATCTCGCAGACCTTGAGGATCACGTCCTTGGGCGAACTCCAGCCGTCGAGGCTGCCGGTCAGTTTGATCCCGATGAGCTTGGGCCACTTCACGCTGAAGGGCAGTCCCGCCATGACTTCCATTGCGTCGGCGCCGCCCACGCCGATGGCCAGCATGCCGAGCCCGCCCGCATTGGGCGTGTGACTGTCGGTGCCGATCATCAGGCCGCCGGGGAAGGCGTAGTTCTCGAGCACGACCTGATGAATGATGCCGCTGCCCGGCTCCCAGAAGCCGATGCCGTAGCGCGCCGAGGCGCTCTTGAGGAAGGCGTAGACCTCGGCATTCTCCTCGTTGGCCACTTGCAGATCCTGCGACTTGCCGTGACGCGCGCGAATGAGATGGTCGCAGTGCACCGTGCTGGGCACCGCCACGGTGGCGCGGCCGGCCATGCCGAACTGCAGCAGCGCCATCTGCGCGGTCGCGTCCTGCATGGCCACGCGGTCGGGCTGCAGATCCACGTAGCTCTGGCCGCGCTCGGGCAGACTCGCGTGGCGTCCGACCCGGTGCGCACCCAAGATCTTCTCCGACAGCGTCAGCGGCCGGCCGGCCTGCTGCCGCAGTGCGCGGAGCTGGTCATCGAGGCTGGCGTAGAAGGCGGCGATCGGGGCAGGCACGGGCATGTCGGGTCTCGCAGAGGGGATGCCAGAACTTAGGGCACCGGGCCCTGCTTCGCAACCGGCCGCGCTACGCCGCTTCAGCCGCCGATCGTGACGACCGTGACCGGCGCAATCGCCTCGAGACTCTCGCGCACGACGGCCGCGTCGCCGACCACCACGATGTGCAGACGCTCCGGATCCAACAGTGTGCGCGCCGCCGCGGCGACGTCCTCGGCCCCCGTGCCGGCAATCCTTTGCAGGTAGCCGTCCCACCAATCGGCCGGCAAGCCGTGCAGGCGCAGCGTCCATAGCCGCGCGGCCGCGGCCTGTGGTGTCTCGAGCGAACCGGCGAAGGATCCCAGCAGGTAAGACTTGGCCGCGTTGAGCTCCTCGCTGCTGGGCGCCAGATCCCGCATGCGCCGCACTTCATCGAGCACCGCACGCACGGTCTCGGCCGTGGTGGGGGTCTTAGTGAAAGTGCTCACGCGGAACTCGCCGCCGAAGCGATCGGAGGAGAGGCCGCCGCTGGCGCCATAAGTGAGCCCCTTCTCCACGCGCAGACTGTCGTTGAGCCGGCTCGTGAAGGCGCCTCCGAAGACCTGGCTGAGCACGGCGCCGGTGGCATAGAGCGGATGTTCACGCGTCACGCCGAAGTGCCCGGCGCGGATTTCACTCTGCACGGCGCCGGGCGAGTCCACCAGCGTGATCCGTGTGCCGGGCTGCGCCTCCGTGGCGGGCAGCGGCGGCACGGGCGGCTCGCCCTCGGCGTCCCAGCCCCCGAGGAAGCGCTGCGCCAAGGCTTGGGCGCGCTCGGCGCTGACATCACCCGCCACGTAGAGCGTGGCCGTGTCGGGCCGGACCCAGCGCTCCCACCAGTCGCGCAGCGCCAAGGGCGTGAGCCGCTTGAGATCGGCAGACACGCCTTCGGCCGGCCGGCCATAGGGATGCGCCCCCCAGATGGCCGTGGCGAGCGCGCGCTCGGCTTGCACTGAAGGCGTCTTCTCGGAGACCGCCATGCCCGTGCTGGTTTGCTTGCGCAGAGTCTCGAATTCTTTGGGATCGAAGCGGGGCGCCAGCACGACTTCCGCCAGCAGGCGCAGGGCCTGCTCGACATCGCCGGTGAGTGCACTCACGTTCACGGCAGCGGAATCCTGATCGGCGCTGGCCGAAAGGCTGATGCCGTTCTTCTCCAGTTCGAGCGCGAGGGCCTCGGCATCGCGGGCCACCGTGCCGCGCGTGACCATGCTGGCGGCCATCGCGGCGGTGCCGGGCAGGCTCTGGTCTTCCGTGAAGGCGCCCGTCTCGAGCCGCAATGAGAGGCTCACGAAGGGGACTTCGTGGTTCTCCACCACGACGAGTCCCAGCCCGTTGTCGAGCCGTGTCTCCACGCCGTGCAGCGCAAGCTCCAGCGCCAGCGGGGGTGCGACCGGCGGCGCAGTGGGATAGCCACGGGGCGGGCGCGCGCCGGCCTTGGGGCCGCTGGCGCTGGCGCGCCGGCCGCCGGCGACTTCCTCGCCGCTCTCGCTCTCCTCGGATTTCTCGTTGAGCGAAGCGGCGGCCGAGAGCGCGCCGCGCATCATGCTGCCCAAGCCCGGCTCGATGCGCACTTCGGTGGCGCGTTCGCGTACGAGGTAAGTCCGCGCCACGCGCGTGAGGTCTTCCAGCGTCACCGATTCCAGGCGTCGCAGGCGCTCATTGGCCTCCTGCGCATCGCCGAAGATCGTGGCGGCCTGGCCGAGCGCATTGGCCTTACTGGCCACGGTGAGCGACTGGGTCACATCGTCGCGCAGCATTTGTTTGCGCACCTTGGCCAGTTCTTCGGCGGTGAGGCCGGACTCGCACACCAAGTCGATCTGCTCCCAGAGCGCGGCGAGCACCGGATCGGTCCGGCCCTGCGGCATGAGCACGCCCACCACGGCGGCAAAACCCGCCTGCTCCAGGCCGGCGTACAGTCCCAGGCCGGCCACGGCGAGGTCCTTGCGGCGCACGAGGTCGATGTAGACGCGGCTGCTTTCGCCGCCGCCCAGCGCGGTCATGAGCAGTTCGAGCGCCACGGCATCCGGGTGGCCTTCGGGCACGGCACGAAACGCGAGGCCGGCGATGGGCACCGGGCCATTGGCCGGCTCGATCTTCACCTGCGCCAGCGCCGTTTGCTCGGGTTCGGCCAGCGTCACGCGCGGCGGATCGGGGCAGCGCGGGATCCAGCCGAAGCACTTCTGGGCCAGCGCGCGCACGTCGGCGTGGCTCGCGTCACCCGCCACGACGAGCGTGGCATTGTTGGGCACGTAGTACGTGTCCCAGAAGCGCTGGATGTCATCCGGCGTGCTGGCGCGCAGGTGCTCGATCTGCCCGATGGGCGACCAGCGATAAGGGTGCTGAGTGAAGAGACTGGCCAGGAGTTTTTCGAGCACATCGCCGAAGGGCTGGTTCAGTCCCAGGCGCCGCTCTTCCTCGACGACCTTGCGCTCAGTGGCGAAGCCGCCCTCGTCGATGCGCAGCGCCGACATGCGCTCGGCCTCGAGCCAGAGCACGAGTTCGAGCTGATTGGAGGGCAGTTCCTGAACGTAGACCGTCTGGTCGAACGACGTGAAAGCGTTGCAGTCGCCGCCCGTGCGTCGCACGAAGTCGAAGTGATCCTTGGGTCCGAGCCGATCCGTGCCGCGAAACATCATGTGCTCAAACATGTGCGCGAAGCCCTGCCGGTCCGGCTGCTCGTCCTTGCTGCCGACGTGATACCAGAGCTGCACGGCGACGATCGGCGCGCTCTTGTCTTCAAGCGAGATGACACGGAGGCCGTTCTCAAGCACGACCTCCTCGAAGGGCAGGCGGCCCTCGCCGCGCCGCACCGGCAGCCTTGCGGCTTCGGCGGCGGCCTGCGCGTGCAGCAGGGCCTGCGCCGCGAGCGACTCCGCCGGGGAGTCCGCCGCAGGGCCCGCGGCTTTGACTTCGTGCGCGCCGGACTGTGTGGCGCCGCAACCGGCGAGCAGGAGAAGCAGCGCGAAGCAGGGGCGGAAGGTCGCAGGCATCATCGATCTCCGAAGGGCGAGCAGCCTGGAAGGCGGCCGGGCCCGGGCGCGGCGCAGTGCCGAGCGCGCGAGAAAATGGTGCCCCCTGAAGGACTTGAACCTTCGACCCGCTGATTAAGAGTCAGCTGCTCTACCAACTGAGCTAAGGAGGCACGCGGAGGGGCGATTCTCGCCCGCCTGCGGCCGCGGTATCAAGGGCGCCGCGCCGCGCGCTCGCGCGAGCGCGCGTTGGGGTGAGTGACGGGAATCGAACCCGCGGCCTCCAGTGCCACAGACTGGCGCTCTAACCAACTGAGCTACACCCACCATCGAGCGGGGCGAAGGGTAGCGGCCGCCGCCGCGGCGCTCAAGAGCCGCTGCGGACGTCCGCGGCCGCGTCAGGCCACGCGACGACAGTGCCCTCGCGCAACTGCAGCCCATTTCGCTCGAAGACCTGGCGCACCCAGGGGTAGACCCGGCAGGCGCGTTCGAGCAGCAGCAAGGCCTCGGGAGCGTTGGTGCGCGCTTGCTCCAGGTGGCGCAGGCCCTCGGCGACATCGCCGCGCAGCAGGGCGATGAGCGCGTAGGAAGTGTCGAGTTCACCGCCGTAGGCGTCGAGATCCTGGTAGGCGCTGTCCAGGCTGCGCTGAGCCAGTTCGGCGAGGGCGCCCCAGCGGCCAGTGACCAGGGCGAAACCCACATAGCCCCGGCCGATGACGGCGTGCGCGCGGGCCAGATCGGCCGGGCCGTAGCCGGCGCTGGCCAGCATTTCATCCACGCTCGGGCCCTGGCCGCGGCGCCCGGTGAGCGGAAAGAGCCCCAAGTCTTCGATGGCGTCGGCCACGGCCAGCGTCATCACGCGTTGCCCGGCAGGATTGGGGTGGCAGTGATCGGCGAACAGATCGAAGCCGGGCACGCCGCGCACGCTGGCGATCTCCATGGCGCGATCCACCGGCACGACTTGCCGTGCCTCCTCGCGCAAAATCGAGAGCAGCGCGCCCGTGGCGCGGTGCGGCCAGCGGTCTGTGTCACGCGCCTGTTCGAAAGCGGCGCGGGCGCCGACCACATCACCGGCATCGAGCAATTGCGCACCGCGCCGCCAGGCCGCGTCGGGCTCCTCGGGCAGGCGCGGGTCATCGCCGAGGATGGGGGGCGAGTGCGCCAGATTGCTGGCCGGCAGGAGCACCAGGAGCTTCACGTCGGCGCCGTCGGCCGCCCGCTGCATCGTGCGCAGATGCTCCCGGAAGTTGCGCTGGATCGCTGCATGATCGAAGTCGTTCTCAATCGTGGGCAGCGTCTCGGCCAGGGCGTCGGTGACCCCCAGGGTGGCGAGGCCGCGGCGCAGCAGTTCCGAACGCGCCCACCAGCGCCGGTCGAGCAGTTCGCCCGAGTGCAAATACTCGTTGTGCCCCACCGCCAGCACGATGACGTTGGGCTCCATGCGCAGCGCGAAGGGAAAGAGGTCGCGCATTTGCCGGCTGGTGAGCCCCGGGCCCGCAAACTGCACAACCTCGGCCTGCACTCCGCGCCAGCGCAGGATCTGGTCCAGCCAGGCCGGCGGCGAGAGCTTGGGGCCATAGGGCAAGCCGGCTTCGGTGGAGGCGCCCATGTAGACGATGCGCAGTTGGCTGGGCGCCGCGGTCACATCGAAGGGCACGAGTTCGGGCCAGGCCTCGGCGTCGTTGCGCAGCCGCCCGGCCACACTCTCGTCGAAGGGCGAGCGCACGATCCAGCGCGGCAGCCGCAAGACCAGCTCGCCCACGGCGAGCATGGCGACGAACACCGCGCAGACGAGGCCAGCACGGCGCAGGCGGCGTCCGCGAGCGGGCCTCTCGGCGGTGCCGGCGTTCATGGCTTGCCGAGCAGAGCGCGCGCGATGATCAGCCGGTGGATGTGGTTGGTGCCTTCGTAGATGCGCAGACCCTGCACGTCGCGGTAGTAGCGTTCCACTGGGTGTGCGTCGCCGTAGCCGCGATTGCCCAGGAGGAGCACGGCCTTGTCGGCCGCGCGCTGCGCGACCTCGGTGGCGAAGAGCTTGGCCGAGGAGGTGAGCCGGCCGGTGGCCGGATCACGCCGGTCGGCGGCGCGCGCCGCCTCGGCCACCAGCGCCGCCGCGGCTTCAGTCTCAGCGCTCATGTCGGCCAGATCGGCCTGCACCATCTGGAAGTCCCCGATGCGCCGGCCGAACTGCTGGCGTTGGCGGGCGTGCGTCAGGGCGGCCTCGAGGCAGGCGCGGGCAATGCCGACGGCGCCCGCCGCCACACCGAGGCGTCCGTGCTCCAGGGCCGACATGGCCACCTTGTGCCCGCCGCCCACCGGCCCGAGGCGCTGGCTGTCCGGCACGCTGAGCTGCGTGAAGCGCAGGCGCGCGTGATCGGCGGCGCGGTGGCCCAGCGGATGCTCACCCAGCGGCTCGGCGACAAAGCCCTGCGCAGGCAGCTCCACAACGAAGCAGGTGAGGTTGTCCTTGGCGTTGCTCGCTGCAGAAGCCGGTGCGGTTCGCGCGAAGACCAGCGCCAGGTCGGCGATGCCGCCATTGGTGATCCAAGTTTTGCTGCCGTCGAGCACCCAGGCCTCGCCGCGGCGCTCCGCGCGCGTGGCGATCGCGTTCACGTCGCTGCCCGCGCCCTCTTCGGTGAGTGCGTAGCAGCCGACAGCCGCGCCTGAACCAAGGCGGGGGAGCCAGCGCGCCTGCTGCGCGGGTGTGGCGTGGTCGGCCAGGCACTGACTGACCAAGCCCGCCTGCACAGTGATGAAGCCGCGCACCGAGGAGCAAGCCCGGCCAAGTTCCTCGTAGACCCCGATGAAGGCCTCGTTGTCGTAGCCGCCGCCGCCCAGGGCAACGGGCAGCGGCGCCGAGAGGAAGCCGGCCGCGCCGAGGCGCGTGATGACTTCACGCGGCATGTGCCCCGCGCGATCCCAGGCGCCGGCCTGCGGCGCGATCTCCTCGGCAGCAAAGCGCGCGGCGCGCTCGCGCAGCGCCAGGCGGTCGGGCTTCACGAAGCGGGCCTCGGCGGATCGAAGCGGGTCACCAGCCGCTCGATGATCTCGCCGCGCTGCAGAGTGCGTTCCACGATTTCATCGACGTCGGCGGCCGTGACGCGCCCGTACCAGGCGCCCTGCGGATACACGACCATCGAGACGCCGAACTCACAGGCGTCCAGGCAGCCAGCCTTGTTCACGCGCACGCTGCCCTTGAGGCCGGCGGCGTGAGCGCGGGCCTTCAGCGCTTCAAGGATCGCCGCGCTGCCGCGGCTCGTGCAGCAGCCGCGCGCATCGTCGGGCTTGCGCTGATTGGTGCACACGAAGAGGTGGCATCGAAAGCGGCTCATGCTTCTCCTGAGAAGCGCGGGGCACGCTTGGCCGTGAAGGCGGCGTGATATTCGCGGTGGTCGGGGGCGCGCAGGTGCACGGCCTGCGCCTGCGCCTCGGCCTCGAGGGCGGCGTCGAGGTCCAGGCGCCATTCGGCTTCGAGCAAGCGCTTGGTGCTGGCCAGCGCGGCGAGCGGGCCGCGCGCCAGGCGCCGGGCTAAGTCGAGCGCGGCCGGCAGGCAGTCGGCGGGCGGCACCACGCGCGTGGCCAAGCCGTAGCGCTCGGCCGTGCGCGCATCGATGGACTCGCCGAGCAGCAGGAGTTCGGCGGCGCGGCCCTGGCCCACCACGCGCGGCAGCAGGTAGCCGGCGCCCATGTCCGCGCCGGTGAGACCAACTTTGGTGAACAGGAAGGAAAGACTGGCCTGCTCGGAGAGCACGCGCAGGTCGGCGGCGAGGGCGATGACCGCGCCGGCGCCGGCGGCCACGCCGTTCACTGCCGCAACGATGGGCTTCTCGAGCCGCCGCATGTTGCCGATGAGTTCGCCGGTCATGCGCGTGAAGGCCAGCACCTCTTCGTGCGGCAGGTCGATCAGCCGGCCGATGATGTCGCGCACATCGCCGCCGGAGCAGAAAGCCCGGCCCTCGCCCGTGATGACGACGGCGTGCACGCGCTCATCCTGGCGCAGCGCGGCCAGGCGGTCAGTCAGCTCGCGATAGACCTCGAAGGTCAGTGCGTTGAGGCGCTCGGGCCGCGCGAGTGTGATGAGGCTGACGCCGTCCTCATCCACATGTTCACGGAAGGACTGGCTCATGGACCTGCGAGGATAGCGGCCGCCGCGCGCTGATCCCAGGGCGGCGCGCTCCCCCTGGCCTCAGGAGGCGGCGTCGTCCAGTTCCACAGCGGCGCCCCGCGTGCGACCGGGGACTTCCTCGATCAGCCGCAGCGCGGCCGCCGCGACGTCGGCGGGCAGCAGCAAGCGCCCGCTGCGATTCAGGCTGCCCAGGCGCTCTCGGGCCTCCGCTTCCGAGAGCCCGCCTGCCACGAGCCGATCCAGGCTCGGGCGGAGCAACTCGGTGTCCACGAAGCCGGGGCAGAGCGCGTTCACGGTCACGTCGGCCGCGGGGTGCCGCTGGCGAAGTTCGGCGTCCAGCGCGCGGGTGAGTCCCACTAAGGCGTGCTTGCTGGCGGTGTAGGCGGACGTGAAGGCGAAGCCGCGCAGGCCCGCCGTGGAGCCCAGGTTCACGATGCGCCCGTAGCCGCGCCCGACCATGGCCGGCACGGCGGCGCGGCAAAGCGCGAAGGGAGCGAAGGCGTTGAGCGCCATGGTGCGCTCCCAGAGTGCGTCGTCGCTGCGCTCGAGCGCGGCGGTGGGGGCGATGCCGGCGTTGTTGATGAGGATGTCCGCCTGCTGCGCAGCGTTGCCGCAGAGCGCTTCGAGCGCGCCGCGATTGCTGAGGTCACGCAGCGAGATGTCGACTTGGGACGCACCGGCGCGGCGGCAGGCGGTCGCGGCGTCCTGCAGCCGCCGGGCATCTCGTCCGACGAGCAGCAGCCGGGTACCGCGCTCAGCCAGCGCCAGCGAGAGCGCCAGCCCAATGCCGCGGCCAGCACCGGTGACGAGCGCGAGCCGGCCCTGCAGCGTCGCTGTGCTCATGCTGGGGGGGCGTAGCTGTAGAAGCCGGCGCCCGACTTACGGCCGAGCTTGCCGGCCGCCACCATCTCGCGCAGCAGTTGCGGCGGTTCGAAGGCCGCGCTCTTGAGCTCGCGGTGCAGGTGCTCGGCAATGGCCAAGCGCACGTCGAGGCCCACCAGATCGGTGAGCTTGAGCGGTCCCATCGGGTGGCGGTAGCCCAGTTCCATGGCCTTGTCGATGTCGGCCGCGCTGGCCACGCCCTCTTGCACCATGCGCATGGCTTCCAGGCCGAGCAGCACACCCAAGCGGCTGGTGGCGAAGCCGGGAGAGTCCTGCACCAAGATGGCGTCCTTGGCCAAGCGCGCCGCGAAGGCGCGCGCCGCGGTCACGCTGGCCTCGCTCGTCTTGCGGCCGCGCACGATCTCGATGAGGGCCATGAGCGGGACCGGATTGAAGAAGTGCAGCCCGATGACGCGCTCTTCCGCGCCGCAGCCCTCGGCGATGGCGGTGATGGAGAGCGAGGACGTGTTGCTGCCGAGCAGCGCGTGCGCCGGCGCTTCGCGCACCAACGCGGCGAAGATCGAGCGCTTGAGAGCCAGGTCCTCCGGCGCAGCTTCGACGACGATATCGGCCTGACGCACGGCGTCGGCCCGGTCGCCATGCGCCTCGATGCGGCCCATGATGAGGCTCTGCTCGCCGGCTGGCAGCTTGCCCTTCTCGACGAGACGCGTGAGGGCGGCGTCAATTGCGTCGCGTGCGGCTTCGGCGCGCGCCTGCGTCGCGTCAAGCAAATGCACTTCGTCGCCGACGGTGGCGGCCACTTGCGCGATGCCGCGCCCCATGGTGCCCGCGCCGAGCACGGCGACCCGGCGGAGAGGATGAGCAGCGGCAGAGCCGGAGCCCGGCGCAGAGGCGTTGGAAGCGGGGACCATTAGCCGACCTTTCCCGGAACGAGGACGATCTTGCCGAACTGTTCACGCTTGCTCATGGCCTCGTGTGCCTCGCGCACGCGCTCGAGCGGCAGCACGCGGTCGACGATCGGCTTGAGCAGGCCGCGTCCCACGAGGTCCACGATGTGCAGCAGTTCGCCGCGGCTGCCCATGGTGGAGCCGAGAATCGACTGGCTCTTGAAGAAGAGCGGCACGAGTTCGACGGTGACCTGCCCGCCCGTGGTAGCGCCGCAGGTCACGACGCGCCCGCCCTTGGCCAGGACCTTCAAGCTGCCCGCGAAGGTGTCGGCTCCGACGTGTTCGAAGACCACATCCACGCCGCGCTTGCCGGTGAGGCGCCGCACCTCGGCCACCCAGTCCGTGCTGCTGTAGTTCAGTACTTCGTCGGCACCGAGCGCGCGCGCGGCGGCGAGTTTGGCCTCGCTGCCGGCGGTGGCGATGACCTGCGCATGGAAGAGCTTGGCGATCTGCACGGCGGCGCTGCCCACGCCACTGCCGGCGGCATGCACCAGAACCGTCTCGCCGGCGCGGAGTTGGCAGCGCGAGATGAGCATGTGCCAGGCCGTGAGAAAGGTGAGCGGGAAGGCGGCTGCCTGGACAAAGTCGAGGCTGGCCGGAATCGGCACGGCGTTCACCGAGCGGAGCGTGGCGTACTCGGCGGCCCCGCCGTGGCAGGTCTCGCCGAGAATGCCGTAGTCGCGGCAGAGCGAGTCCTGGCCGGAGGCGCAGGCTTGGCAGTGTCCGCAGGAAATGCCCGGCGCCGCGAGCACGCGGTCGCCCACCGCGACGCCGCGCGCCGCCGAGCCGACCTCGCGCACGATGCCGGAGAAGTCGCAGCCTGGAATGAGCGGCAGCGGAAAGCGATGTCCCGGCAGGCCGCGACGCACCCAGGTGTCGAGGTGATTCAGGCCCACGGCCTTGATCTCGACCAGGACCTCGTCGGCGGCGGGCTGCGGGCGGGGCAGGTCTTCCAGCAGCAGCTTGTCCAGGCCGCCGTGTTCGCGGATGACGACGGCCTTCATCGCCCGGTGAACTCCGGCTTGCGCTTGCCTACGAAGGCGGCCAGCCCCTCGGCCGCGTCCTGCCCGGTAAACAGGCGCTGCTGGAGTTCGCGCTCCAGCGCGAGGTGCTGCTCGAAGCTCATGTCCGAGCCCGAGACCACCGAGCGCTTGATGAGTCCGACGGCACGCGCGGCCTTGTGGGGCGGGCAGAAGGCCTGCGCGCGGCTGAGCACTGCCGCGAGGAAGCCCTCGTCCGGCAGCACCTCATGCACGAGACCGAGTTCGTGGGCGCGCCGAGCATCAAAGGTCTGGCCGTGGATCATGAGTTCCAGCGCGCGCGAGCGGCCGAGCAGGCGCGTGAGGCGCGCCGTGCCGCCCGTGCCCGGGAGCACGCCCAGGCCCACTTCGGGCAGCCCAAACTTGCCGGCCTGGCTGCGCGTCGAGCGCAGATCGGCGGCCAGCGCGATTTCCAGCCCGCCGCCCACGCAGTGGCCATTGATGGCGGCGATGACCAGCTTGGGCGTCTGCTCGAGGCGACAGAGCGTCTCGTTGGCGTGCAGGCAGAAGTTGTACTTCCACTCGGGCGTAGCCCGCGTGAGCATCGCGATGTCGGCGCCGGCGCAGAAAAAGTTCTCGCCCGCGCCGGTGAGCACGATGACGTGCACATCGTCGGCGAAACGCGCGGCGACGATTGCGGCGTCCAGCGCGAGATGCATCTCATGGCTGTAGGTGTTGGCGGGCGGGTGGTTGAGCGTCAGCACAGCGATGCCGCCGTGCCGAGCGGTCTCGACGAGCGCCGAGGAGGAGGCCAAAGGGAGACTCCGCGAACGAGGGCGCGGCATCCTAGCCGGGGGCGGCCCCGCGCTGCGAGTCCTGCCCCAAGGGGCAGGGCCTGGCCTTAGCCGGCGCTGCGCAGCGTGAAGTGCAGGCGCATGATCGAGCGGCGATCCTCGTCGCGATCCAGCGAGCGGTAGACGCCGTCGAAATTCAGCCAGCGCAACTCGGCCAGGTCGGCGGCCGGGCGCAGATCGGGCCGGGTCGCGGGTGCGCGATAGCCCACGGCCCAGTCGATCTCCTCGATGTCCCCGATCTGCAGGCGTGTGGCGAGCTGCAGATCCACAATCTGGCGCGGGGAAGGCAGGCCCACCTCTTCACCGACGCTGCGCACCGCGGCCTGGAAAATGGACTCGTGCGGCTGGAGCACGCCCGTGACCGGAGACCAGAAGGACTCGTGGGCCGGGCGATGGCGCACGACGAGATAGTCGATGCCGCGGGCATCCTGGCGGAAGACAAAGACGCGCACCAGGTGGAGTTGTTCGCTCACGGCTTGGGCACTCGAGAGGACTTCAGGGGCGGGCGGGCGCGGGGGCCCTCCGACGTATCGGTGCGGTGCGACGCATCCCTGAAGCGCTTTCCGGCGCGCAGGCCCGCGAAGCTTCAGCGCACCGGGGCGCCGAAGGCTCCCTCGACGACCGACTTGAAGCCTTGCACCGCGACGCGCTGCTGATAGAAGGACAGGCCGCGCAATCCGCCGAGTTCTTCGCCGCCGCCGGCCCGTCCAGGGCCGCCGTGCGTCATGGCCGGCAAGACGAGCCCGGGTCCGGTGCCATGCTCGGCGACTTTGCTGCCGCCCAGGTAGACGCGGCCGCTCCAGGGTGCGAGTTCCAGGGCCAGCTCGGCCGGGAAGTTGCGGTCATCGGAATAGACCGAGGAGACAAGGCCGCCCTGCCCGGCGCGCACCAGCGCGGTGGCCTCGACGACGCTGCCGGAATAGGGCAGCACGGTGGCCACCGGGCCGAAGACTTCCTCATCGTGGAACACAGCGCTGTGCGCATCGCGCGCCAGGAGCAGCGTGGGCGCCAGGAAGTTGCCGGTCGGTGACAGCGGCTCTGCGCCGCCGGTCACGAGCGAGGCCGCGCCCTGCAGACGTCGGATGCCCGCCTGCACGGTGCTGAGCTGCGCTGCATTGGTCAGGGGGCCCATGCGATGACGATCATCGGACGGGTCGCCCACCTTCACGGCCGAGATCTCGGCTGCGAGCGCTTCGGCCACGGCGGCCGCGAGCGGCGCCGGCACGAGCAGCCGGCGCGTGGCCGTGCACTTCTGTCCGGCCTTCTGCGTGATCTCACGCGCGGCCTCACGTACGAAAAGTGCAAAGCAGTCGTCGCCGGCCTGCACATCGGGGCCCAACACCGAAGCGTTCAGCGAATCGGCCTCGACATTGAGCCGCGCGCCGCGCTCCACAAAGGCAGCGTGCCGACGAATGACGCGCGCTGTCGCGCTGCTGCCCGTGAAGGCCACGCCATCCTGCGCCTCGAGATGATCGAGCAAGTCGCCCGCCTCGCCGACGAGCAGGCTGTAGGCGCCTTCGGGCAGAGCGCCGCTGTCCACGATGAGGTGCCCAATGCGCTCGGCCATCAGCGCCGTGGGCGTGCCCGGCTTCTCCAGCACGGGCACACCGGCCAGCAGAGCGCAGGCCATTTTTTCAGCCTGACCCCACGCGGGGAAGTTGAAGGCGTTGATGTGCACCGCCACGCCGCGCCGCGCCACGAGAATGTGCTGGCCCCAGAAGCGCGGTGAGCGGCCGAGCTGCAGGCCCGGCCCGTCCGGCAGGAAGGAACTCGCCGGCAAGGCCTGCGCGAACTCGGCGTAGGCGGCCAGTGTGGCCGTGGCGCCGTCGATATCGAACTTGGCATCGCCGCGCGTGTTGCCGGCATTGGCCACGCCGAGTTCGATGAGTTCCTCGCGCTGCTTGTGGATGGCCCCGGCCAGGGCCTTGAGGGCGGCGCCGCGCTCTGCAAAGGAGAGCGCGCGCAGGGCCGGTCCGCCCACATCGCGCGCGTGACGCAGGGCCGCGGCGCGGTCGAGTCCCACCGCGCTGGCCCGAGCCAGAGGCTCATTGCGGGCGGGATTCACCAGTTCGGTGCCGGGACCGGTGCCGGTTTGCCACCGGCCGGCGAGATAGCTCTGCAGTGTTGCCATTTCGTCACCGTAACGTCGCGATCGGCTTGCCGCCAGCGAGGGGCGCGGCCTTATCATCGGCCGCCGACTTCCGGAGGAGTTCGACCATGCGTCACCGTCACCCTGTCCGTCGCCGCCACTCGCACCTGAACCTGGCCGCTTCGCTGGCCTGCTCGCTCGGCCTGCTGGCGGTCGCCGGCTGCAGCGGACCCAAGGGCACCTACGTCACGCCGGCCGAGCTGGCGGCCATGGAGAGCGGCTCCATGGGTGCGAGCGCCGCGCAGGGCGGCGCCAACACCGCCGGCCCCTCGCCCAGCGAGGCGCTGCAAAAGCGGCGCGACGATCTCGACCTGCGCCAGCTTCAGCTCGACCGCCGCCGCCAGGATCACGCGGCAGCCCTCACGGAATTGGCACGCAAGCAAGCCCGCACGACCCTGGAGCAGACGGCGGCGGTCAACTCAGAGGAGCACGAAGCGCGCCGTGCGAACTGGGATCTGGGGAACGCCAAGCGCGATCTGGACTACTTTCTCACCGTCGAGCGCGAGCGCCGGCTGAAGCAAGACGCGCTGGAAGTGCGGGCCTCGCTGGACGGGCTGCTGGAAGCGCGCGAAGAGCTGGCTCAACTCGAGATGATGTACTCCGGCGCGGATCTGGGTGATGCGACGGCCGAGATCGTGCTGAATCGCGGACGGCGCCGCCTCGAGCGGGCCGAGGAGAGCCATCGCCTGCGGGAGATTCGCAGCGCGGAGCTACAAAAGATCGTGCTGCCGCGTGAAGCGGAACGCCTTGAGTTGGAATTCAACTCAAAGACGCTGACCAAGGAGTCCGTCCGTGTGGCCGCCGAGAAGGCCCGCTCGCAGCGCGAGTCGGCGCTCGCCGAGTTGTCGGCCGGCGCGCTGAAACTCGAGCGCGACCTGGAGGACATCGAACGCGAGGCGCGCCTGCAACTGCAGGACCGCCAGCGCTGGGAGCGGGACTACGCCACGGAACTCGGCCAGCCGGCCGGGCAGGCCCCGTGAAGCGGGCTCTTGGCGCGGCCCTGCTGCTGGCGAGCCTGTCGGCACCCGAGGCCCTGGCCCAGCGGCGCCCGCTCGTCGAACTGCGTCCCGACGAAGTGCTCAAGGCCGCGCAGCATGGCGCTGGCGCCGGCGAGAGCACGCCACTGCCAGGCCCCGAGGCCATCGTCGCGGCCATCGGACGCGGGGTGAGCTATCTGATCGCTTCGCAGAATGAGGATGGAAGCTGGGGGAGCTGGAATCAGCCCGCGCACGAGTTCTGGAGCAATCCCTACTCGCACAAGGCTTGGATTTCGGCCACGACCGGGCTGGCCGTTATGGCGCTGCTCGAGCAGCACGAGCAGGCGGCGGCACAGGCCGCCGTCGAGCGCGGGCTGAACTACCTGCTCGCGCAGCCGACCGCGCAGCGCCCCTCCGACTGGGACGTGGACAACACCTGGAGCTCGGTTTACGTGCTCGACGCCCTGAGCACGGTGCTGGCGCATGCACGCTATGCCGAAGGCGCGCAGACGGCCGAGCGGCGCGCCGCGCTCATCGCCAAGGCCGAGGCCTGCGTGCAGGAGCTCTTGCAGTACCAGACTCCGACGGGCGGCTGGGGTTACTACGACTTCGACACGCTGGCGCAGCGGCCCTCGTGGGCCACGAGCTTCGAGACGGCGGCTGCACTCGTGGGCTTGTGTCAGGCGCGCGCGCTGGGGCTCAAGGTGCCGGCCAAAATGGTGGATCGCGCGGCGGCGGCGCTGGTGGCGTGCCGGCTGCCCAATGGCGCCTACAGCTACAGCCTCGACCCGATCCCCGTGCTGAACTCGGAGTGGATCAACAACGTGAAGGGCTCACTGGCGCGCATCCAGGTGGGCAATCTGGCGCTGCTCCTGGCGGGCCGTCCCGAACTCACGCACGAGGACATCCTCACGGGCCTCGATCAGTTCTTTGAGCACCACCGCTTCCTCGATGTCGCCCGCCAGAAGCCCGTTCCGCACGAGGCCTATTACCTGAACTCCGGCTACTTCTATTTCTTCGGGCATTACTACGCGGCGCGGCTGCTGGATCACTTGCAGCCGGCCGAGCGCGCCCGCTACGCCGCACGCCTGGCTCGCGAAGTCGTCAAGACGCAGGAAGACGACGGCTCGATGTGGGACTTCTACTTCAACACCTACGGACCGGCTTACGGCACGGCCTTCGGGGTGATGACCCTGACGCGCACGCTGCCCGAGCGCTGAGCGCCTTCCTCTCAGCGGGGTGGCGCGGCGCCGTGGACGTCGTCGGAAGGGGCCGCGTCGGAGTCGCGCTCGAGGCGTTCCGCCCGATCGGCCGCTTCCACGGCCGTCGCGGCGGCCGCTTCGGCCCGCGCGACTTCCGCCTCGGCCTCCACGAGCAGATTCTGGATCTCGGCGTACTTCGCGTAGGCGCTAAAGACCGCCTTCTTGAGCGTGAAGTCCTGTAGCCCGAGCGTGCGCGCCGTGTTCTCGAAGAAAATCACGAGCAGGCCGACGAGCAACCCGCCCACGAGCGAAACACCCAGAAAGAAACCCACGCCGCGCGCGACGCCGGCCAGGAAGTTGCTCCAGAGCAGCCGGCGACCGCTGCCGAGCATGTCGGCCATCGTGGCCAACTCGACCAGCTGCCGCTCGGTGAAGCGGCGATGCATGTCCTCAAGCTGCTCAGCCGCGCGCGATTCTTTGGGTGTGGGCTCCGGCACCGCCTCATCATGCCGCTCTCGCCGGCTGCTGCCCAACAGAGAAAGTAACCCGTACACGCTGCGGGCCGCGCCCTCCCCTGAGGGAAGACGCGGCCCGCTGCGCTGATTTACTGCACGACGAGCTTGAGCCCGGCGCTCCACTTGGTGTAGGGCGTATTGCCGGCTCCGGCGGCTTGGCCGAAGGACTGGAAGAAGATCTCGTTGCCAGGCAGCAGCTCGATCGGCAGCGGCGCTGACACATCGACTCCGCCGCCGAGCAGGGGCACGGTGAGGTTCGGTATCACGAGCAGCCAGGGCAGCGTGTAGAAGCTGTAGCCGAACTGTCCGCCCACCACATCCACTTGGCTCAGGCCGACCACCAAAACCGCCTTCTTGCCGGGCGTGCCGGTGATGTTGATCACGTTGTCTACCGAGCCGGGCGTCGCCGAGCCGGTGGCCGTGAGGTTCATGCCGTTCTTGACGCCGTAGTTTGTCCAGGGCAGAGCGGGCGGCGTGTTGGGCCGGCCGTTCAGCTTGATGTGGAACGAGGCGAAGGGCGTACCGCCGAAGTTGCCGGTGCCCAGGTAGGCGTTGGTGCTGCCCTGGTACTGGTCAATGAAGTTCACGACACCGGCGGCATTGGGCGGACCCATCAGCAGCGGACCGGTGAGCGTCTCGGTGGCCTGATACGACCAGCCGAAGGCGCCATCGGTGACGGCCAAGGGGCTAGCCAACGTCACGTCGACGATGAAGCCCTGCGTGCCGCCCGTGGACGCCGGGAGGCCGGTGAGCAACTGATTGAAGATCGTCGTGCCGGGCACGCCGTTGCCGGTTGCTCCCTGATGGAGGCGGACGCGCAGGCTGATCGCCGTCGTCTTGCTCGTGGCGTAGGCGATCTGGATCGAGTCCAGCGTGGCGCCGGTGCCGCCGAAGTTCACCGTGCCCCAATCGAGGTTGTAGATGCCCGTCCCGGGGTTGAAGAAGCTGCCGTTGGCCGTGCTGTTGTCGTACAGCGTCGACGACGTGCCGACATCGCCCGGACCCGGCGGCGTGAGCACTCCGGTGGCCAAGTCATAGGTGCCGGCGTAGGTCGGAGGCTGTGGGAGCGAGAGCACTGGGGCGACCTGCTGCGCCAGCGCAGCCGGCGTGAGCAAGAGCGTCGCAGTCAGAAGCGCGACGCCGCGGAAACGTGCAAGCATGAGTGAGTCCTTGAGAACGAGGGAACACGTGCGGTCCAGCTGCGCAGGCGCGACGCGCCGCTGCGCTGAACCGAGCCGCGGAGTCTAAGGGCCTTTCCCCTTTTTAGGGTGTGACGGAATCTAGACGGGCACCGCGTTCAGCGCTGGCCGAAACGCTCGTTCAGCAGGGCGACATGGGCCGGCGTCGTGCCGCAGCAGCCGCCCAAGATGGAGGCGCCGCTCGAGAGCCAAGTTTCCGCCGCGGCTGCATAGCGCCGCGGAGGCCACTCGGTGACAGCGCCGAGCTCCGCGCTCACTGTGGCGGCTCTCACTGTGGATGCTGGCGGCGAGCTGTCGACGGTGAACAGCGCGTTGGCATAGGCGCCGAGCCGGACTCGCAGGGGGGGCTCGGCCGCGGCGGCCTGGAGTGCCGGGCCAACGAGCTCAGGCGCCGTGCAGTTGATCAGGAAGGCCTGCGCGCCCTCGTCTTCGGCCGCGCGCCGCGCCGCCGAAAGTCCGGCGGCATCGAAAAAGTCTCCGCGCGGACCCAGGGTGACCGCCGACCAGACCGGCAGGCCGGTGGCCACGGCTGCGCGCGTGGCGCGGCCCAGTTCGCGCAGCGTTGGCATGGTCTCGACGAGCAGCAGATCGCAGCCTGCATCGGCTAGGCACTGCGCAAGCAAGGCGTGTTCGGCGAGCAGCATCTCATCGGGCGGTGTGCGCTGCGGTTCGAAGCAGTCTTCCAGCGGGGCGATGCTGCCCGCCACGCGGGCCCGCGGTCCCACCGCCGCGCGGCAAAGCTCCACTGCGACGTGCACGAGCTCGCGCCAGCGCGTCGCGTGGGCCGTGCCGCGCAGAGCTCGCGCTGTCGTGCGGAAGGTGCAGCTCGTGTGCACCTCGGCGCCGGCGCGGGCGTATTCGGCGTGGATCTCGCTCAGCATTCCCGGCGCTTCGAGCACGGCGCGCGCCGACCACAGCGGTGCAGGCAGCGCCAAGCCGCGGCGCTCCAACTCAGTGCCGAGCGGGCCGTCGAGCAGCGTGATCTGCCGGCGGCCAGCCCGCGGCGGTCCCGTCACGGCTGCGCCCGATGGACGATGCGGCCGTCGAAGATCGTGAGGGCCACTGTGATCTCGGGCAGGCGGGCCGCTTCGACTTGCAGAGGATCCTCAGCGAGCACGACGAGGTCGGCCCGCAGTCCCACGGCGATGGAGCCGAGGCGGTGTTCTTCGAAGGCGGCGAAGGCCGGCCAACGTGTCAGCAGCGCGAGTGCCTCGTTGCGCGTGAGGGCCTGGTCGGGATACCAGCCACCGGCGGGCTGGCCGGCCTCGTCGCTGCGCGTGATGGCGGCCTGAAAGGCGGTCAAGGGAGCGGGGCGTTCCACCGGCGCGTCGCTGCCTCCGCAAAGTGCGGCCCCGGCCTCGAGCAGCCGGCGCCAGGCGTAGGCGCCGCGCACGCGCTGTGGGCCCAGGCGCGCCTCGGCCCAGGGCATATCCGACGTCTGGTGCTGCGGCTGCACTGAAGCGATGACGCCCAGCTTGGCGAAGCGCGGGAACTCTTCAGGCGCCACGACCTGCGCGTGCTCAATGCGAAAGCGGTGCTCGCCCGTGCGCTGCGCTGCAGGTACAGCAGCCAGGGCGGCTGCGATGGCGTCGAGCGCGAGACGGTTGCCGCGATCTCCGATCGCGTGGACGCAGAGCTGGAATCCCTCGCGCAAACAGCGCTCGGCCAGCGCACGCAGCTCGTCGGCCGGCATGAGCAAGAGCCCGGCCTGCTGCGGTTCATCAGCGTAGGGCGCGAGCAGCGCCGCGCCGCGCGAGCCCAGCGCGCCGTCGGCGTAGGCCTTCACCGCGCGCACCGCCAGCACGCCGTGGCCGGTGAGGTCCTTGCTCGGCAGTCCGGCGGGTGTCGGCCCGGCGAGCAGCACCTCGGCCGAGAGCATGGCGTGCACGCGCAGTCCCAGTTCGCCCGCGCGGGCCAGTGCTTCAAGCACGGCCAACTCAGCCAGACCAAGGCCCGCGTCGTGCACCGCGGTGATCCCGCGCTGCTGCAAGTCGGCTACGGCGGCCAGAATCTCCGCGCGGAGTTCGGCTGGCTCCTGCGCGGGCAGGCGCGCCGTCACGAGCTCCATGGCCCGGTCGATGAGCACGCCGCTGGGTCGGCCGTCCGCGCGGCGCAGAATGCGCCCGCCGGGAGGATCCGCCGTCTCGCCGTCAAGGCCGGCCGCGCGCAGCGCCGCAGCATTGACCAGCAGGGCGTGACCGTCGATGCGCGTGAGCGCCACCGGCCGATCGGGGAGCGCGGCGCTCAGTTCGGCATGATCGGGAAACTCCGCCACGTCCCAGTCGTTCTGGTCCCAGCCGCGGCCCAAGATCCAAGCGGCCTCCGGCCGGCGCGCTGCATGCGTCTGCACGCGCGCCACGACCTCGGCCCACGAGCGCGTGCCGGTGAGGTCCAGCTCGCGCAAGGCGCGGCCATGCCCGCTGAGATGCAAGTGCGCATCGGCGAAGCCGGGCAGGAGCGTGCGGCCGGCCAGCTCCACGATCTCGGTCTGCGTTCCGATCCAAGGCAGCGCCTCCGCGTCGGAGCCGACGAAGACGATCTCTCCGGCGCGCACCGCGACGGCCTGCGCTGTCGGCTGTGCCGCGTCGAGCGTGTGCACGCGTCCGCCGCGCAGCAGGAGATCGGCCGGGCGCAGTGTCGTCGCCGGTGCTGAGGCACAGGCGGTCAACAACGCGAGGATCAGCGTGACCAGTTCAACGCGCACTGAGTGTCAGCTCCACGACCACGGGCAGATGATCCGAGGCGGCGCGCGCCAGGTCCAGGCGTGAGACATAGTGCCGCTCGGCCTCGAGTCCGCCGCGCAGGAAGATGCGGTCCAGGGCGCCGACCGGGCCCCACGAGGGAAAGGTGCGCAGATTGCGGCCGGTCAGGCAACGCAGCCCGGCCTGCTTTAGAGCGCCGTCGGCCAGCGTGCCGGTCCAGTCGTTGAAGTCGCCGCCGATGATCAGCCGGCTGCCAGGATCCAGGGCGGCGAAAGTCGCTGAGCGCAGCATGCGCCAGATTTGCCAACGCCGCTCAACTCCGGACAGCCCCAGATGCAGGTTGACCACGTGCAGTGCATCGCGCCCAGTGGGCCCGTGCAGATCCACGGCGGTGAAGAGCGCACCGCGCCCCTTCTTCATCGGGAAGCTCAGGTTGATATTGCGCTGGCGCAGAATCGGAAAGCGGCTGAGCGTGGCATTGCCGTAGCAGCCGGATTTCAGGCACACGTTCGAGCCGAAGGCCACATGCGGATAACCGGCTCGGTCGGCCAGCAGTTCTGCTTGACGGTCGAGGCCCGAACGCGGCACGCCTTGGTCGACTTCCTGCAGCAGGACGACGTCGGCGGCGTAGTGCTGCAGCACGCCCACGATGCGGCCGGGCGCATAGCGGCGGTCGAGACCGCCGATGCCCTTGTGAATATTCCACGTGAGGAGACGCAGGCGCAGACTCACTGGAAGAGCGCCGCCTCCACAACCAAGCCGGGACCGAAGGCGAGGCTGAGGCACGGCCGCGGCGCGTTCGCGGCGCGCAGCCGCTCCCACAAAAAGAAGACCGTCGGCGAGGACATGTTGCCGTGCTCGGCCAGCACGGCGCGCGAGACGCTCAAGGCCTGCGGCCCCAAGTCCAGGCTCTCCTCGACGGCCGCGAGGATGCGCGGGCCGCCCGGGTGCACGGCCCAGGAGCGCACGTCGCCCAGTCCCAGGCCCGCCGCATCGAGAAAATGTTCGAGCCAGGGACGCAGGTGCTGGCCGATCAAGTCGGGCACGGCGGGGGAGAGGCTCATGCGAAAGCCGCTCGGCCCGATGGTCCAGCTCATGGCGTCAGCGCAGTTCGGCAAGAGGCAGCAGCCGCTGGCGACGAGCTGCCACCCAGCGCCCGTGGTGGCGGTGCCCGTTGCGGCTGCGGTCGTGGGAGCCGGGCCGGCCACGGCGACCAGTGCGCCGGCTCCATCGGCGAAGAGTGCGTTGGCGACGAGCTGTTGCGGGTCATTGCCATAGTGGAAGTGCACGCTGCACAACTCGGCGGCGCAGAGCAAGACCGGCACGCCCGGCTGCGATTCGGCCAGGGCCCGCGCCGCTCGCAGGCCCGCGAGGGCGCCATGACAGCCCATGAAGCCCACGTGCAAGCGCTGTGTGGTGGGCAAGAGCGAGAGGCCGCGCAAGAGCGCCAAGTCGAGGCCGGGCGCCGAGGCGCCAGTGCAGGAGACACTCACCACGTGGCCGATGCGTTCGGGCGGCAGCCCTGACTCATGCAGCGCGCGCGCGGCGGCGCGGCAGGCCAGCTCGGGCAGGTGTTGCTCGTAGAGACGCATGCGCTCGGCTGTATCGGGTGGGAGGTCGGCGCCCGCTGCGGCCCGCAAGGGCGCACCATCGAGCGGGTTCAGGATCGTGGCCCGCTGCTGCACGCCGGCTCGGCGATAGAGCGCAGCGAGCGCGCGCCGGGTTTCCGCATCCTTGGGTGCCAGGTGCTGCGCCAGATCCAATGCGGCCTGCTGATCGGTGACATGCGGCGGCAGCGCGACGCCTAGGCCCAGCACGCGCACGCTCATGGCGCTCCGGCTGACAACGAGCCGGCCTGCCACGACCCCGGCTGCCGCAAGAGCCCGAGCAGGGGCTGGCTCAAGCTTGGCCAACGGCGAGACACACCCAAGAGACCGCTCAGCAGGCGCGGTGAGCGCGTGAGGCGCGCCGCCAGGCGGCAGCCCTTCTGTCGCTGTCGCGCGAACTCTCGGCAGACGCCGGCCCACCTCCGCACGAGAGAGTCATCCCACTGCTCACAGCCGTGCAGCGCGAGCGGCGTGACGGCGATGGCCGCCTGCAGGGCCCAGGCGATGCCCTCGCCGGTCACAGGCTCGACGTAGCCGGCCGCATCGCCCAAGGCAAAGGTCCGCTGCGCTGCGGCCGAAGCGGGGCGCTGCGTGAGCAAGCCGGTGCCCTGCCAAGGGGAGTCGTCGTCACGGAGCTGCTCTCCCAGGGTATTGGTCAGCCGCGAGCCGGCGGACTCCGCTAGCACTGCAAGTGCGGCTTGGCGCGCGCCGCCCGCAAGTTTCACGGCAGCCGGACTCAGCGCGGCGGCGACGGTGGCGCGGCCTCCCTCAACGCAGGTAAAGCCGACGTAGCCGCCGCGGCCAAAGGCCAAGTGAATCTCGCCGGGCGCCAAGCCGCGCGGCGCCTCGTCGAGGACCAGGCCAGCGCCGAGGCGGGCGTGCTTGGCGATTGTCACCGTGTCGGCCCCGAGCGTGCGCCCCCCCAAACCATCGGCCGCTAGCAGCAGCCGGGTCGTGTGCTGCTCGTGCTGCTGAGTCTCGTGCACGAGTTCGAGTGAAAGCGTGCCGGCGTCGCAGGACGGTTCGGTGCGCCGGGCCGCCCAGCCCAGACGCAGCGTGGCGCCCGCGCGCTCAGCTTCCTCGGCCAGCGCGGAATCCAGCCGGCCGCGCGAAAGGGCCGCGCCTCCCGGCAGCGCCAGCCACGTCTCGCTGCCGCGCACGCGCAGACGCGCCTGGTGCAGCGGCACCGCGCCCAGGCGCTCCGGCAACTCGCCCAAACCCACACGCTTCAGGAGTTGCAGGGCAGAGGCGTTGAGGCAGCCGCCGCAGACCTTGGCGCGCGGAAAGCGGGCGCGGTCCACGAGCAGCGTGCGAGCGCCGGCGCGCGCCAGCAGCAGCGCCGCCAGCGCACCGGCCGGACCTGCCCCGACGACGATCACATCCCAAGCAGATCGCGCAGGTGCGGGCGCGTCGTTTGCTCCCCGAGGCGCACTCAAGCGGAGGCCTCCGGCGGAGTCCAACGCAGGATCTGGCGCAGCGGCGCGATGCGGCGCACGCGCGCCTCGGGCAGGCCCGCGCGCAGCGCGAGACCGGCCAGCTCTTCGGGAGTGAAGGCCGAGCGCACCGAGTCGGGTCCGTCGCGATGCACGATCGGAGAGCGCGAGAGCAGGCGCGTGGCGGCCCAGGCGAGGCCATAGCCCAGCCGTCCGCGGCGCAAGTCCACGACCAGCAGCAGCGAGCGCGTGGCCGCGGCGAGCCGCTGCAGCAGGTGCACAGCCTGCACTTCCTCGAGGTGGTGGAGGAAGAGAGTGCAGAGCACGATGTCGGCGCGCGGCAAGGCGTCGCCGGCGAGCACATCGCGCGCGATGAAGTTTGACGTGAGCGCCTGCTGCTGCGCCAGCCTGCGGGCCTGCGCGATGGCGCGCTCGCTGCGGTCACAGCCCAGGACTTCCACCACCTTGCCGGCGCGTCGCGTCCGCGCCGCGAGTGCGAGCGAAACATCGGCGCTGCCGCAGGCCACATCGAGCAGAGTGAGTGGACCCGGACCGGAAAGCTGGGGCTGCAGCTCAGGCCAGAGAGTGCGGGCGCTGCCCGCCCAGCGATTGAGTCGCGCCAGACCGGCGAGCGCTCGGTCGTGCTGCCACGGCTCGAGATCGGGCCGGTCCATGACTTCGGGGCGCAGCTCGCGCACCGCGAGGGAGCCGCGGCGCAGTTCCGCGGCCGAGTCCAAGTGCATGGGGCGGGGCTGCGAGTCGGGCATCAGGTGCGCATCGTCGCATGCCTGCACCGGCTTTGGCACGATGCCGCCATGGCCAACGCGCTGCGCCTGCTGGTCCTCAGCTACCACTTTCCACCGATGTCGACGACAGGCTCGCTGCGCATGACGCGTTTCGCGAAGTACCTGCCCGCCGAGGTGACTGTGGATGTGCTCACGGTGGCCGATCCGCCCGAACCGGCCGGCAATCGCGCGCTCTTCGATGAACTGCAGGGCCGCGTGACGGTGGTCAGGGCGCCGCTGCCGCGCATCGGCACGCAGCGCTGGGTCTCGCGCGTCTGCGCGCACGCGCCCTTCGGCAGCTTGGCGACCAAGGGCCTGCGCACTGCCTACACGCTCTTTCGCTGGATCCCCGACTGGCAGGTGACCTGGCAGGCCTCGGCCGTGAAGACGGCCCTGGCGCACTTGCACAAGCATCCGGCCGACGTGCTGCTCTCCACCTCGCCGCCGCACTCCACGCATCTCATCGCGCAGCAGCTCAAGCGGCGGCTGGGCTTGCCGTGGGTCGCCGACTTCCGCGACCCGTGGACGCAGAACCCGCAGCGCCGCTGGCCGACGCCCTGGCACCGCGCCCGCGAGCGCCGCCTGGAGACAGCCGTGCTCGCGGAAGCCGACGCGATCATCGCGAACACGCCCGGCAATCGCCTGCGCCTGCTCGAAGGCTTCGCCGGGTTGAGTCCCGAGAAGGTCGTGGTCATCCCCAACGGCTTCGATCCGGCGCGAGCTCCGTCCCTGCGCGCAGCACTGCCGCGGACCACGCCGTCCGCGCCGTCCGCTGCGCTGCCTCCTGCGCGGGCGTCGCGCCGACGCGTGCTGGTCTACACCGGGCATCTCTACGACGGCGGCGAGACCGTGCTGCTCGCGCTGGCCGAGGAGCTGCGCAAAGATCCAGGCCTCGCGCAACGGCTCGTCGTGCGCTTTGTCGGCTCACTCGATCCCGACATCGCCACGCTCGCGGCGAGTCTGCAGCCCAGCGGGCTGGTGGAACTGGCCGGCTTTCTGCCGGCCGACGGCGTGCCCGCCGAAATCGCGGCCGCCGATGCGCTGCTTTATGTCGTGCCGCCGCACGGTCGGCACTGGATTCCCAGCAAGCTCTACGACTACTTCCTGGCCGAGAAGCCCATCGTGGCAGTGCTGCCGCGCGGCGATGCCTGGGATTGGCTGGCGCAGAGCGGCTTGGCCACGCTCATCGAGGATCGCGGGCCGCAGGCCGTGGCCGCGGAGTTCGGCTCGGCGCTGGAGCGCCTCAGCCAGGACGCACTGCCGGCCACGCCGGTGCGTGAGTTCATTGCACGCTTTGATGCGCGCCAGCAGAGCGCCGAGCTGGCCACGCTGCTGCGGCGCGTCGTGGCAGACTGTCGGCGATGACCTCGGGCGCTGCGCGCGGCCTGGACGCCGAGGGCGCTGACCCCGCGCGCGAAGAGCGCGATCTCCTGCAGTTCGTGGAACAGACCACGACCGCACTGGCCGCCGGCCTGAGTGAGGATGGCCAACTCTGGGAGCCGGAACCGCGCCGGCCTTCGCCCAGCGATCACTACGCCGGCAACTTTCTGGCACTGGCGCTGGCCGTGGCCGACCCGGCCGATGCGCGCTGGCGCGCGGCGCTCACGCACTTCTGCGCAGTGCCGCGCGCCGCGCGCGGGCATCAGCCCTTCCAGCGCCTGGCGCTCTTACTGCTGCGCGACACCTTGCAGCGCCGCGGCCAGTGGGCGGGAGCGTCGAGCCAGCTCGTGGAACGCGCGCTGCGGCAGTGTCCGCTCGCGCGCCGCTACCCGAGCAACAACTGGACACTCTTGGCGGCGGCCTGCCGAGTGCTTGAGTCGCGACCGGGCAGCGCACGCACGGCGGCGGCAGAGCAGGCGCGCGCGCTTGTGCAGCGCTGGACCACTCCGGCCGGCGGCTTCATCGACTACCCGGAGGAGCCGGGCGCGGACGACGGACCAGTGGCCACGCCGATCACCTATCACGCCAAGGCGCTGTGGCTGCTTTTGCTCATGGCCCTGGGCGAGCCGGAGGCGCGCTGCCCGGAAGAACTGGCGCGCGGCCTGGGCTGGCTGCTGGCCTTCACTGATGCCAGCGGTGCAGCCGGCGGCTTTGGCCGCAGCACGCACGCGCTCTTCGGCTCGGCCTGCATGCTGGCGCTCTTCGCCTACGGGCTGCGCGCCGCGCCCGATGAGCGCGGCCGGCGCGCCTTCGCGCTCGGCGCACGGCGGCTGCGCCTGCTCCTCTCCGCGGAGCGCCGCGCTGACGGCCTGCTGCCGCTGAACCATGCGGCCGGGCTCGGCGCCGCGGCCGGCTGGGACGAGTACATGCATCTCTCGGTTTACAACGCCTGGACGGCGGGCCTTTTGGCCTGGTCGCTCGCGCGCCGCGAGGATGCCGTGGACTTCGTGCTGCCGGCGCCGGAGACCCGCGCCCTCGGCGCGCAGCCTGCGCGGCTGGCACAAGACACTCGCGCCGGACTGCTCGCCCAGCGCGGCCGGCGCGGCACGCTGTGGCTCTCGCTGCAGGGCCAAGCGATCCAGGGTTTCTCCTCTCGCCAGGTCGAACTGCGCTACGGCGGCCTGCTGCCCTTTCACTTAGTGCTCGACGGTCAGCCGCTCGTGGCGCCGCCTTGCCGCTTGGAACTCGAAGCCCTGCGTGCGCAGCCCGCGTTGGCCGGCTGGACCTTGCTCGTGGCGCAGGGCGAGCAGCTCTTCGCACTGCAGCGCTTCGAAGCACTGCACGTGGAGGAACTCGAGGGGGCGCTCTTCGTCACCGGACGCGGTTCGCCCGTGGCCGCGCACGCTCCGCCGCCCGCGCGTCAGGGCCTGGCCTGGCTCGCAGAGACTGCCGAGCATCATCTGCTCGGCGGACGGCGGCGTCGGCTCGGCGGAGTGAAGCCGCCGGCACTTGACGAAGTGAGCGTTCAGCGCGGCCTGCTGGCCGATCTCGAGGCCGGCTGGTTGGCGAGCATCACGCTCTGCCGCGGCGCCCGCAGCACGGCGCGCTTGCTGAATCCGCATGGCCGCGCGCTGCTGCCCGCGGCGAGCAAGCTGCCACTGAGCTGCTGGACTTGGCGTGGGCAGGGGCAGGGCCACTGGCAGCGCGACGCCGAGGCTTCAGCGCCGCCGGACTGCGCGCTGCCCAGCAGCCTGCCCGGTGCGCGGGGCGCCTGCGCGGCGCCGCGCGACTGGCCGGAGCAGGATCAACTTTGGCTCACGCTCCTCGGGCCGACGGGCGCCGCCGCCGGGCCGCCGCCCGCCTGCATCGCCGCTGCGCAGAGACTGATCGCTTCCTAGATCCTGCCTGCGGCGCGGGGCTCGACTCAGCCGGACTCGCCGGCAGCGATGTAGCTGTCGAGCGTGGCCTGCAGTTCGGCGCGGCTCTTCTCGTCGGCGAGCTCGACGGCTTGCTGCTGAGTGCTGATCGCCAGGGCGAACTCAGCGCGCAAGAAGTGGACGCGCGCCAGCGTGTCGAGGATGGCGGCGTTCTTAGACTCGGTCAGCTCGTTGGCGCGCTTGGCCGCAACCAGCGCTGACTCCAGGTCACGCTCAGCGTCGGGAATGACACGGGTCGGATCGACCATCCACCAGGCGAAGTAGTTGAGTTCATTGACGCGCGCGAAGGCCGGCCCGCGCACATAGCTGGAGGCGAAGGCGACGGCCGCCGGCTTCTCGCCAGTCTTGACCAAGGCCTCGTACTTCCAGATGGCGAAGTCCGGGTTGTGCGGCATGAGCTCGAGGAGTTCGTTGGAGGCCGTGAGCAGCTCGGGCCAGACGCCGGCCTTCTTGGCTTCCTGCGCGCGCTTGATGATCGGTCCGCCGATCTTCTGCAGCTTCTGCTCGACGAGCAGCTTCTCGCGACGCTCCAGATCGACGGCTGCGGCGGCCATCAGATCGTGCGTCCCAGCCACGACTTGGGCCAGCGGCTCGTCGATCGACATGGGATGGCCGAGCCAAGCCAGCTTGCCCGCGCGATCGATGATCATCGCGGTGGGGATGCCGTTGCTCAACGTGGAGGTCATGAAGGTCGCGGCCGTCTTGCCGTCGACGTCTTCCGCGATGAGGTAGTCCATCGCGTCGCCCTTCTCGGTCACGAACTGAGCGGTGGGCACCATGCTCTTGCGCGGCCAGATCGCCGGGCCGATGACGTTCACGCCCTGATCGCGGTACTTCTTGGAGAGTTCGTTGATGTGCGGGATCGAGGCGCGGCACGGTCCGCACCAAGTGGCCCAGAAGTCGAGCACGTAGACCTGGCCGGCGACCCAGTTGGCGGGGCCCTGGCCCTTGACCCAGGTCACATCGGCCAGAGGCGGCGCGGGGTTGCCCACGATGAGCGCGGCGGGTTCGGCCGGGACGGGCGCCGGGACCGGAGCTGTCTGCGCGGCCGCGACGGCGGCGAGCGAGAGCAGCAGGGCAGGGGTGAAGGCAGCGAGGCGGGGCAGGAGTTTCATGGGGCGCTTCCTCAGCGGGGGAACTGGCTGTTAGCGCCGGCACCGCCGGTGCGCTCGCAGGGCGCGGAGAGTGTAACAAGGACGGCCCTCCGACTGGGAGGGCGCCAAGGCTCACGCGGCGGCCACTGTGCCGCGGCAGACACACTCGCGTCGCGGTCAAAAAGGCGAGACACTCACGCCCATGAGTCTTGCCACACCGCCGCGGGCCGCGAGTTCACTGGCGGGCTTTCATCCGGCCGTGGCGAACTGGTTCGCCGAGACACTCGGCGAGCCCACCGAGCCGCAGCGCCGCGGCTGGCCGCTCATCGTCGACCGCCAGCACGTGCTCGTCGCGGCACCGACCGGCACCGGCAAGACGCTGGCGGCCTTCCTCTCGGCCCTCGACGGCCTGCTGCGGCAAGGTGCGGCGCTGCCCAGCGCCACGCAGGTGCTCTACGTCTCGCCGCTGCGCGCGCTCTCCAACGACGTGCAGCGCAACTTGCAGGGACCACTCGCTGCGCTGGCCGCACTCGATCCCAGCTTGCCTGAGGTCCGCGTGCTTGTGCGCACCGGCGACACACCGCAGGCCGCGCGGGCCGCCATGGGACGCAAGCCGCCGCACATCCTGGTGACCACGCCCGAGTCGCTTTTCATTCTGCTCACCAGTGACGGCGGGCGCGCGCTGCTCTCCACGGTGCGCACCGTGATCGTGGACGAGATCCACGCGCTGGCGCGCGACAAGCGCGGCAGTCATCTGGCGCTGTCGCTCGAACGTTTGCAGGCGCTGGTCGAGGCGCGCGCACCTGACGGCGCAGCGGAGGGCGCGACGCCACCGCGGCTGCAGCGCATCGGCCTCTCGGCCACGCAGAAGCCGCTGGAGGCCATGGCGCGTCTGCTCGGCGGCTGCGCCCCGGACGGCGCGCCCCGTCCGGTGGCACTCGTGGACGTGGGCCACTTGCGCGCCCTCGATCTGGATGCCGTCGTGCCCGACACACCGCTCGCGGCGGTCTGCAGCCACGATCAGTGGGGCGAACTCTACGGCCAGCTCGCCACGCTCGTGCGCGCGCACCGCACGACGCTCATCTTCGTGAACACGCGCAAGCTGGCTGAGCGTCTTGCCGCGCGGCTCACCGAGCAGCTCGGCGCCGAGGTCGTGGGCTGTCACCACGGCAGCCTCTCGCGCGAGACGCGTGAACAGGCCGAGCGGCGCCTCAAGCTGGGCCAACTGCGCGTGCTGGTGGCCACGGCGAGCCTGGAACTGGGCATCGACATTGGCGATGTGGACCTGGCCGTGCAGGTGGGCAGCAGCCGTTCGATCGCCACGCTCTTGCAGCGGGTGGGCCGCGCCGGCCACGGCGTGGGCCGCGTGCCCAAGGGGCGGCTCGTGCCGCTCACGCTCGACGAAGGCGTGGAGGCCGTGGCCTTGCTCGACGCCATTCGCGCCGGCGAACTCGATCGCACGCCCCAGCCGCCCGCCGCCCTGGACATCCTGCTGCAGCAGCTTGTCGCCGCCTGCGTGCCCGAGGCTTGGGAAGAGGAGGCGCTCTTCCAGCGGCTGCGCAGCGCTGCACCATACGCCGCGCTCACACGCGAAGACTTCGACGCCTGCGTGGCCTTGCACAGCACGGGCCGTTACGCGCTGCTGCATCGCGACGGCGTCGGCGGCCTGCTGCGCGCCACCAAGCGCGCGCGGCTGCCGGCGCTCACCTCGGGCGGCGCCATTCCCGACAACGCCGACTACCGCGTGCTGCTCGAACCGGAAGGCACCTTCGTGGGCACGCTCAACGAAGACTTCGCCATCGAGGCCAATGTGCGCGACATCTTTCAGCTCGGCAATACGAGCTGGCGGATCTTGCGCATCGAGCCAGGCGTGGTGCGCGTGGCCGATGCCGCCGGTGAGCCGCCCACGCTCCCCTTCTGGCTCGGCGAAGCACCCTCGCGCACGAGCGAGCTCTCGGCGCGCATCGGTCTGCTGCGCCAGGGCTGCGCCGAGGCGATGGGGCTTGGTGGGCCCGGCGAGCCGAAGGCCGATATCGCCGCGGGCGTGGCGTTTCTGGCCGAGCGCACGCGCGTCGTCGGCGGCGCCGAAGTGTCGCCCGCCTTCCTGCAGCAGATCGCGGAGTACCTCGCAGCGGGCGCGCAGGCGCTCGGCACTGTCCCCACGCAGAACCGGCTGGTGCTGGAGCGCTTCTTTGACGAGAGCGGCGGCATGCAGCTCGTCGTGCACAGTCCCTTCGGCGGGCGCATCAATCGCGCCTTTGGCCTGGCGCTGCGCAAGCGCTTCTGCCGCGGCTTCGGCTTCGAGTTGCAGGCCGCCGCCAACGAAGAGGCCATCGTGCTCTCGCTCGGCAGCCAGCACAGCTTTCCACTGGAAGACGTCTGGCGCTACCTGAACAGCGCCACCGCGCGCGACTTGCTCGTGCAGGCCCTGCTGGCCGCGCCCATGTTCACCACGCGCTGGCGCTGGAACGCGATGCGCTCGCTGCTGCTCCCGCGGCTGCGCGACGGCCGGCCGGTGCCGCCGGCTCTGCAGCGCATGCGCGCTGAGGATCTGCTTGCGGCGGCCTTCCCGCAGGCCATCGCCTGCGGCGAAACTTTGCCGCCGGGCGACCTGCCCGTGCCGATGGAGCATCCGCTCGTGCGCCAGACAGTGGAGGACTGCCTGCACGAGGCGCTTGATGTGGAGGGTCTGCTGGCCCTGCTGGCTGGGCTGGAATCGGGCGCCATCGAACGCCGTGCGCTCGATCGCTCGGAGCCTTCGCCCTTCGCCTTCGGCATCCTCACGGCGCAGCCCTACAGCTTTCTCGACGACGCGCCGCTGGAAGAGCGGCGCACGCAGGCCGTGCGCACGCGCCGCGTGCTCGATCCGCAGCAGCAGGACGAACTCGGCGCGCTGGATCCTGAGGCCATCGCGCGCGTGCGGGCCGAGGCCTGGCCTGATCCGGTCAGCGCCGTCGAGCTGCACGAGGCGCTGCAGTGGATGGGCTTCCTCACCACGGCCGAAGCGCGCCGCTCGGGCTGGGAGGACTGGCTCACGCAACTCGCGCAGCAGGGCCGCGCCGTGCCCGATGCCGGCGGGCAGCGCTGGTTTGCCGCCGAGGCGCCGCGCGCGGGACGCGAAGTGCTGCGCGGACGGCTCGAAGCACTGGGGCCGGTAGCAGCCGACGATCCGCTGCTCGCGGAGTTCGCCGTGGAGGCCGCGGAGTTGGAGGTCGAGGGTGCGGTTTTGCGCACGCGTCTCGACGGGCGGCCGGCTTGGTGCATGCGGCGCCTGCTCGCGCGCATTCATCGCGCCACGCTCGACCGCCTGCGCGCGGAGATCGAGCCCGTCTCGGCCGCCGATTTCTTGCGTTTCTTGGCGCGCTGGCAGCACGTGGCGCCGGCGCAGCACCTTGAAGGGCCGCGCGGCGTCATGGAGGTGGTGCGGCAGCTCGCGGGCTTCGAAGCGCCCGCCGCCGTCTGGGAGAGCAGCCTGCTGCCGGCTCGCGTGCAGGGCTATCGGCCGGCCTGGCTGGACGAGTTGGCGCTCTCCGGTGAACTCTCCTGGGGCCGGCTGTGGGGCGCGGGCACCGGACCGATTCGCGGCACGCCCATCGCGCTCTTTCCGCGCGAGGATCTCGGCGTCTGGTGTGCCCTCGCTGCACCCGGCGATGTCTGGTCGCTGCGCGGCGTGGCGCGACAGGTGCACGAGCAGCTTGCGGCGCGCGGCGCCTGCTTTGCGCAAGAGCTGCAGCGCGCGACAGGACTGCTGCCCGCGCAACTTGAGCAGGCGCTCAGCGAACTCGTGGGGCTGGGCTTGGCGAACTGCGATGCCTTCGCCGGCCTGCGCCGGCTCTTCGGACGCCCGGTGGCGCGTAGCCGCGGCGGGGGCCCGCCGGCCGCGGCCGGACGCTGGAGCCTCTTCCGTCAGGCGGTGGTCAGCGCTGAGCCCTGGCCCGCAGCCGGCGCAACCGGCCACGCCGATGCGAGCGACAGCGAAGCCGCCGGACTCTTCGCGGCGCGCGTGCTGCTGCGGCGCACGGGCGTGGTCTTCCGGCGCACCTTCGAGCGCGAGCGGCTGCCGGTGCCCTGGCGCGACATCCTGCGCGCACTGCGCCGGCTCGAGTCGCGCGGCGAACTGCGCGGCGGGCGCTTCGTGGCCGGATTCTCCGGCGAGCAGTTCGCCCTGCCCGAGGCCGTCGAGGCGCTGCGCCAGTCGCGACGCGAGCGCATTGCGACGGATGCCGGAGCGCAGCAGAGCGAGTCGAGCGGCGATGCTGAGCGTGTGCCGCTCTCGGTGCTCGCGGCAGATCCCTTGAACTTCATTGGACTGCTCACGCCCGACGAGCGCGTGGCTTCCACGGCGCAGCGCCGGGTCATCGTGGCGTGAACGCAGGCCCGGCGCCGAGGCTGCGGCCGATCCGTCCGGCCGACGATGCCCAGATGGCGGCGATCATCCGCCAGGTCATGACGGAGTTCTCGGCCTGCGGTCAGGGCTTTGCGATTCACGATGCTGAAGTCACGGCCATGAGCGCGGCCTACGCCGCGCAGCGCAGCGCTTACTTCGTTTGGGAGGTCAGTGAACTCCCCGCGCGCGTGCTGGGCGGAGCCGGCATCGGCCCACTTGCCGGCGCGGGCCCGGAGGTCTGCGAACTGCGCAAGATGTACTTCTTGCCGGAGGCGCGCGGGCGCGGGCTCGGCGCGGCCCTGCTGGCGCGCTGCTTGCAGGCGGCGCGCGAGCTGGGCTATCGGCGCTGCTACCTCGAAACACTAACGGGCATGGACCAAGCGCAACGTCTCTACGAACGAGCCGGCTTTCAGCGCTTGCCGGGCCCCTGCGGAGCCACCGGGCACTTTGGCTGCGACCGCTGGTACGCCCTGGAACTTGCACCGCCCGCAGGGCCGCGGCCCTAGAATGGCACTCGCGCGGAAACCGAGCCGCGCGCTTCCGGTCGGCCGGCTTCCTTTGGAGGACAGAGCCATGACAAGGCACGTCGCGTCGTTGACCTGGCTCATGGTGCTGGCACTTCCGGCGTGGGCGGCGGCGCAGAGTGCACCGGCTGTGCTGGAGTCCGCGGCTGTCGCGCCCTTTCCGAACTTCGAGAGCGGCCCGGTGAACTCGCTCTTGCTCTCACCGGATGGACGCCACCTCTACGTGCTCAACACGCCTGATCATCGCGTGGAGATCTTCTCGACCTTTGCCGCGCCAGGACCAGCCGGCGGCCACGCCGGGGGGGGCGTCGGCGCAGGCTCGGGTGCTGGCGGACCGGCGCCCGGGCTGCGCGGCGGCGCCGGTGTGCTGCCCACGTCATCCGGTGCGATGGGCCCCGTGCCCTCGGGCACTCCGCTCGTGCCGCCCGCGTCCAGTTCAATGCTGCCCGCCGTGCAGCTCCGGCACCTCGCTTCCGTCTTCACTGGCCTTGAGCCCGTGGCCATGGCGCTGCATCCCGACGACGCCTCACGGCTCTTCGTCTCCAATCACGTTTCGGACAGCGTGTCGGTCGTGGATCTCAAGCTGCGCCAGGTGGTGGCCACGATTCCCGTGGGCGATGAGCCGCAAGGCCTCGCTTTCGCCTCCGGCCGGCTCTTCGTGGCCTGCGCTCGCGCGGAAGTCAGCGCGCCGGCTCCCGGGCAGGTCGTGCCCGGCGCGCTCCAGGAGCATGTGGTTGTCGTGGTCGGGGCGGCGCCGCCTTACGCGCGCCTCGGGCTGCTGTCGGTCGGCGCGGTCAAGCCGCGCGATGTGCTCGCTGTCGGCTCCACGCTCTACGCGCTGCCGCAAAACTCCGGCAATCACACGACGATCCTGGACGAGACGAGCACGACGCAGCTCGGCCTGGAGCAGGAAGTGCCTGACGCCTTCGACGCGCCCTTCACTGTCAACCCGGTGCTGCTGCGCCCGGAGCTCTCGGCGCTGCCCTTCGTGCGCGGCTGGCCGATTCCCACGGCGGCGCGCATCGTGCTCGACAGCGAATATCCGGCGCTCGTGCCGCAGCTCGCCGACCGCGACCTCGTGCCCTTTGATGCGCAGAGCCTCCAGGAGCTGCCCGGCCTCACGACGGGCATCGCCACGACGCTGCTCGATGTCGAGCGCAATCCGCTCACGGGCGCGCTGTGGGTGGCCGGCACCGAGGCGCGCAATCGCGTGCGCTTTGAGCCGGTGCTCAAGGGGGACTTCATCGAAAACCGCGTGGTCCTCGTGGCGCCCGGCGGGGGTGTGCAGCAGAGTCTTGAGCTCGCCCCGCCGCTGACCGCGAAGATCCACAGTCAGCCGGCCGTGCTGGTCTACGGCGCTTGGCCCGCCGTACCGCCCAGCGCGGTGAGTCCGGGACAGTCGGCGGGCGCACGCATGTTCGTGGGCTGCCTCGGCACCGGCAGCCTGGTGGCCTTCGATGCGGCGACAGCGGCGGTCGTCGGCGAAGGCCTCGTGGGCGGACTGCCGGGCGGTCTCGCCGTGGACGGCCCGCGCGCGCGGCTCTTCGTGCACGATCGCCTCGCCAAGACGCTGCGCGCCTACGATGCGCGCAACCTGCAGCCGCTCGGTCCGGCCAGCCCGGCCGGCTACGACCCCGAGCCGGCCGTGGTCAGCGCCGGGCGCCGACATCTCTACGCGGCGCAGGCCGAGAGCGGCCACGGCACGGGCAATGCCTCCTGCGCGAGCTGCCATGTGTTTGGGCACTTCGATCAACTGGCCTGGGACCTCGGCGATCCAGGCGGCAGCTTGAGCTACTACTACCCCGATGTGCTCGGCGGGCTGGCGGGCTTCCCCGGCGAGATTGTCAGCGCGCCCTCCACGGCCGTGCTCAATCCGCTGAAGGGGCCCATGACCACGCAGTCCTTGCGCGGGCTCATGGATCCCGACACGCAGGATGCGCTGCCGCTGCACTGGCGTGGCGACCGGCGCACCATGCACATGTTTCGCGGGGCCTTCCAAGGCTTGCTCGGCGGCAGCGGCATCAGCCGCACCGAGATGCAGGAGTTCTCCAGCTTCGTGCGCAGCCTGCGCTACGCCGGCAATCCGCTGCAGCCCAAGGATCGCCAGTACACCGGACTGCAAGCGCAGGGGCGCGACCTCTACGGCATGAACCCGGACGTGCCCGGCAAGGACTACGTGCAGAGCAGCGGCTTCCTCTGCATCAGTTGCCACAAGGGCGACTTCACCAACGAAACCGACTTCACCGGCAGCCGCATCACGGCGAGCAAGGGCAGCTTCACGCAGATCTTCAACACGGCCCAGCTCCGCGCGATGTACGAGAAGGACTTCAAGTTCACTTCCGGCTTCGGCGCGCTGCATGACGGCGTGGTGGACGGTGTGCGCGGCTTCATGGACTTCATGGTGCCCAACGGCGGCCTGCCCACCTTCTCCAACTTCACCACGCCCGACAAAGACGCCGTGGCCAGCTTCGTGCGCGCCTGGGACAGCGGCTTCTCGCCGCTCGTCGGCCAACAGTGGACCATGCGTGCCGACACGCTCGGCGAGTCGAGCGATGTGCTCTCACTCTTCGAAGCACAGGCTCGCCCGCCGGCCAGCAATGTGGATCTGATCCTCAAGGGCTACCGCATCGACATCTTCGGCGAACTCCTGCCGCGCGGCGCGCACTACCGCTTCGACACTGCCAGCGGCACGTGGGGCTACCTCTTCGACACGGGCACCTTTGCCAGCCGCGAACTCTTGCAGAGCGTGGTGGGCACCGGCTTTGCCACCTTCACCTTCACCTGCGTGCCGCCCGGCCTGGGCGAGCGCCTCGGCCTCGACCGCGACGAGGACGGCCTGCACGACTTCGCCGAAAGCCTCGCCGGCACCAACGCGGCGCGCGCCGACAGCGATGGCGATGCCTACGCCGACGGCACCGAAGCGGCCCTCGGCGGCGATCCCGCCAGCTTCGATGCGCGCCTCGGCAATCCAAGCCCGCCCGCAGTGCTCGGCGCGCGCGTGCTTGAGATCTTCGTCGACTCAGGCACGCTCAACTGCCGCACCGATGAACCGGCCTCACTGCTGGTCGAACTCGGCACTCAGCCCGGCGTGTACAGCTTGCCCGCCGTGAGCAGCCCGCTTTCATCTCTCGGCCTGCCCGCGCTGCGGCGCAGCCACGATCTGCTCTTGTCCGCGCTGCCCGCCGGCACGGACATCCACTACCGCGTCACCGCGCGCGATCGCGATGGCCTCACGAGCAGTGTCACCGGCAGCTTCAAGACCTTGCCGCGCTTCTTCCACGTCGCTGATCTCACGCTGCAGAAGTCCGGCGCAGGGCCCTTCACCCTCACGGCGCGCGTCCTCGTGCACGACCATCTCGACCAGCCCGTGCCCGAAGTGCCGGTGCGTGCCTTCTGGGCCGGCGATCTGGGCGGTCAGCCCTGGGAGCAGCAGGCCTTCGCCGACGCGCAGGGCTGGGCCACCTTTACGCTGCAGCCGTACACGCCTGCCGCGTCGACGCAGGTCAGCTTCAGTCCGATCTACATCGGCACGCCGTTTCCCAATCAGCCCTTCTTCGTCGGCCTTGGTGGCGGCACTTCGAGCTTCTTCTACGACCAGCCGAGCAACAAGGCGCACTACGCCTCGATCAGCGTGCCGTAACCGCTAGCGCTTCGCGGCTGCCACGGGGCTCCGCCCTGCAGGCAACTGGCGGCCCATCACTCCCGCCGCCGTTCGCAGAGAACTTCGCGTTCGCCAACTGTCTTTCAACCCATGCAGCGGTGTGCGACGCGGCGGGGGTCGGGGTGCCGCGAGTTCCGAGCCGACCTCTCGGCCGCATCGGCCGAGTCGGCGAGGTGTCTGAGCGGCACCGCCGAGCCCCCGCCGCGGGCGCACTAAGCGCTCACCGCTCTTGTGCGACTTTCCCAAACTCTCACACTATGGATCAGCCGTACTGATCTTCTCGGGAGTCTCGTGATGACGTTGCCTGCCTCGTGCCGGTTACTAGTCAGCCGTGTCCTGTGTGCGCTGATGCTGGGCGCCGGCGTGCTGAACGCGCAGTCTGTTCCGGCTGGCTTCGCCGAGGACTTTGCGCTAGCCGAGGATCGCGCGCGGGCGCTGGAGCAACTCGTCCCGGGCTCGCCGGAGTGGTTTTACTACCGCTGTCTGCACCTGCAGCACTCCGGAGCGTTGCACGAGGCCTTGGCGACGCTCGAGGAGTGGCGGGCTCAGCACCAGCGCAGTGCCTGGATGGAGGAGATCGAGAACCGGCAAGCACTGCTGGCCTTCCAGACCGACCCTGCCGCGGGCTATGCCTTTCTGGTCGACCGGCTCAAGCTGCGCTTTGATCATCGCCGCACGGTGCCCGGGGCCGAGTTGGAGTTGCCGACGCGCCTGGATCCCGATCTCATCGGCTACGAGGTGCTGCTGGCGCGCACGCTCAGTGAGAATGCCGGCTCGCTGGACGGGCTGACGGACAGGGGACTGGAGCGGCTGGAGGCCGCGAGCTTGTCGGCTGCGCAGCTCACGCGGCTGCTGACGCGCATTCAGCATCCCGACCGTCCGGGACTGGCTGCGCTCGTCGTGCAGGAGCTGCGCAGCCGCAATGAGTTCCACTTCGGCCGGCTTCAGTTGCACTTTCGTTTGCTGCTCGATCAGCTGCAGGAATGCGCTCGTCTCGAACCGCGCCTGCTTGCTGACGATGCCTTTGTCGAGGTCTGGGTTGGGCGGCTGCGACCGGGCAGCGACCGGGACTGGAAGCAGGACGAGGCCGAACTCGATCGGTACCTGCGCGAGCTCGAGGCCTTCGTCCGCCGGTTGCCGCCCGTGCACAACTCGCTCAAGGCGCAGGTGCTCTACCACCGGCTGGCCCTCGAGTGGCGGCAGGGCCGGGTCGACCCAGCACTGCTGCTGGACTATGTGCGCCTGCCGCGCCTCGAATCCCCGCGCAATCTGGAGTGGGTCCGCGCGCAGCCGGACGCGGAACTTGTCGAGGAGGACGCCAGTCACGCGCCGCTTCTCAAAGCCACGGGCTTGTCTGCCATCGGAGACGAAGAGGGCTTCCTGCGCGAGCTGCTGATCGAAGTGCTGCGTGAGGCGCCGAACACCGAGCTCTTCGAACCCTACCTGGATCCAGAGTCGCTGCAGAAGCTCCTGGCCGAAGCCATGCTCCTGCACGGCGTGGGCGCCGGGACGCCCGAGGAGCTGCGCTGGTACGCGCTGCTCGGCACCCCGGCAGAGGCCGAGGAACTGCGCTCGCGCGTGGAAGTGCGCCTCGCGCCCACCAACCGCCGTAGCTTCGGAGCACAGGAGGCGGTCTTCCTGGACCTGGAACTCAAGCACGTGGACGCGTTGCTGGTGCGCGTTTTCGAGATCGATGCCTTCAACGTCTACACCACGCAGCGCCGTGAGATCGAGGCCAACCTGCCGCTCGACGGGCTCGTTGCCAACCAGGAAGACCTGTACACCTTCGCTGAGCATCCGCTGCGACGCGTCACGCGGCGCTTCGACTTTCCGAACCTGAACCGCCCCGGCGTCTTCATCGTGGAGTTCGTAGTGGGCGGACTGGCCAGCCGCGTCGTGATCCACAAAGGGCGCTTGCAGCATGCCGAGCGCGTTGGCTCAGCCGGCCATGTTTTCCAAGTCTTCGCCGAGGATGGCCAGTTTGTGCCCGAGGCTTCACTCTGGCTGGATGGACAGCTCTATCGGGCTGACGCCCAGGGTGAGATAGCAGTGCCCTTCACCAGTGCGACCCAGAAGAAGACCGGCGTCCTGATTGACGGAGCCGGGCAACGCGCGAGCCTGGCGAGCTTTCAGCACCTTTCCGAGTTTTACGAGCTGCAGGCCACGGCCTACGTCGACCGTGAGTCGCTTCTGCCCGGCCACGTAGCGCGCTTACTGGTGCGGCCCACGCTGCTGGTCCAGGGGAATGAGGCCAGCCTTGAGCTGCTGCAGGAGCCGGTGCTCAGCATCCGAGCCGTCAGTAACGAGGGCGTAGAGACCGCGCAGCAGGTGCGCGACCTGGTGCTCTCGGATGTCGGCGAACTGGTGCACGACTTCCTAGTGCCTGAGCGGCTGACGAAGCTCGCGGTGAGCCTCAGCGGCCAAGTCGTGAACCTGAGCACCGGTGAGCTCAGGACCCTCGCGGCGCCGTCATCCGATTTCCATGTGAACGCCATCCGCAACAGCCAGCGTGTCGCCAGCGCCGTGCTGAGCCCTGCGCCGGATGGCTACGTCCTCGATGTCTTAGGCCTGTCGGGCGAGGCTCTGCCGCAGCATCCGGTAGAACTCGCCCTGCGCCATCTGGACTTCGTGAAGCCGGTGCGCGTGACTCTGCGCAGCGATGAACGCGGCCGGGTCACCCTGGGCCCGCTGCCGAGAATCGACAGCGTGACGATCGATGGTTTTCATGGGCGGCACAAGACCTGGGAACTCCTGACTGAGGAGCGCACCTGGCCGTCTGTCTTGCATGGGCTCAGCGGAGTGCCGCTTCGCGTTCCGGCGCCGATGGGCACGACGCGACCTGAACGCTCGCGCGTGGCCTTCTTCGAGACGCGCGACGGGGTCCCTGCCCATGACCGCTTCGAGCAGATCCACGTCGTCGATGGCGCCTACGAGTTGCGCGACCTGCTACCCGGCAGCTACGCGCTGGAACTCAAGGAAGAACTGCACAGAATCCAGGTGGAGATCACCGAGGGCGTGCGGCAGGGTGACTGGCTGGTGGGCCGGGACCGTCTGCTCTCGGCGACAGCCTCGGAATGGCTCCAGCTCAGCTCGCTGACGGCGAGCGCCGCCGAAGTCGTCGTGCAACTGGCCGGCGTCGGCTCGCAGACACGCGTGCATGTCGTGGCCACGCGCTACCTGCCGCCCTTCAATCTGCTGCAGGGCTTGCGCCCGCTGTGGCTGCCTGCCGACGGGACGTCCACGCGGAAGTTAACGCGCCCTGAGGCGCTGGACTTCGTCAGCCGCGAGATCTCCGATGAGCAGCGCTATGTGCTCGATCGTCGGCATGTGCAGAAGTTCCCCGGCAACATGCTGGCGCGGCCGACGCTGCTGCTCAATGCCTGGTCGCTCGAAACCACGGACAGCAAGGAAGTGGTCGGGTCCGGCGGCGGCGGCAAGGGCGCCAGCAGCGGTGCCCCAAGCAAACTGAGCGGGCGAGGTGGCAGCGCGGTAACGGCCAATGCCGATCAGCATCCCGGGCTGGACACCGACTTCAGCTTTCTGCCCAAGGCCTCGGTGGTGCTCGCCAATCTGCGGCCGGATGACGCAGGCCGGGTGCGCGTACCACGCGAGGCGCTGGGCTCGGGGCATTTCGTGCAGGTGCTGGCCGTTGACGCGGAAAGCGCTGTCCTCGGCACGCTCACCTTGACCGAGCAAGCGCTGCAGCCCAAGGATCTGCGTCTCGCGCGCGCCTACGATGCTACGCAGCACCTGAGCGTGCAACGGCGCATCGCGGTGCTGTCGGCCGGCGCCGAGACCGTCATCCAAGACCTGGAAACCTCGCGCTGGCGCATCCTGGACTCGCTCTCGGCGGCCTTTCAGCTTCTGCAGACGCTCAGCGGCGAGGACGACCTGGAGACCTTTCAGTTCTTGCTGGCGTGGCCGTCGCTCACGCGCGAGGAGCGCCTAGCCCTGCTCTCCAAACACGGCTGCCATGAGCTGCATCTTTTCGTACACGAGCGTGACCCAGAGCTTTTCGCCGAGGTCGTGCGGCCACACTTGGCGAACAAGCTGCACCCGACCTTCCTCGATCACTGGCTGCTCGGAGCGGACCTCTCGCGCTATCTGTTGCCCTGGGAATTTGGCCAGCTCAACGTGGTGGAGCGCATCCTCTTGGCGCGCCGGGTGCCCAAGGTGGCAGAGATCGTGCGGCGCCAGCTCGACGAGGATCTGGCGCTGCGGCCCATGGACCTGCAAGCAGAGCGCCACCGCTTCGAGGCGGCGCTCCGCGGCTCGGCCCTGCAGGCCTCCGGTGAGCACAGCGAGCTGCAGGCGCTGGGCTACACCTCTGGAGCAGAGGAGCCGTCGATGCATGAGCAGCCCGCGGATAGCGATTTCGACGAGGCCTCTTTGAACGACACGCTGGGGCCGAGTTCGGGCCTGCTTGGCCGCGGCCGGACCTCACAGCGCGATCTTGAGTTGCGCAAACGCCAGCGCTCGCTCTACCGCGGTCCGGAGGCGACGCGCGAGTTCGCGGAACACAACTATTGGCATCGCTTCTTGAGCGAGCAGGACGCACGGCTCGTGCCGGTCAACGGCTTTTGGCTGGATCTCGCCGCAGCCACCAGCACCGGCGCGCCCTTGCTGTCGGGGCGGTTGGCCGAAGCGGCCAGCAGCGTGAACGAAATGCTACTGGCGCTGGCGCTGATCGAGCTGCCCTTCGAGCCGGGCGTGCATGAGCGGCGCGTCGAGGGTCAGCGCCTCAGCTTGCGCGCAGCGAGCTCCTTGCTGCTGGTGCGCGAGGAACTCGAGCCGGCGGCAGCGGGCACGGAGGCCACGCCGGTCTTCGTGCGCCAGAACTTCCTCCGTGCTGACGACCAGCAAGCTTCTCACGACGGCGAGCCAGCCGTGCTTGACGAGTTCCTGGCGGGAGTCGTGTACCGCAGCCAGGTCGTCATCGCCAATCCCAGTCCGGTGCGGCGAGTGCTCTCGGTGCTCAGTCAAGTGCCGCAGGGCGCCCTGGCGGTGGGGGCCGACCGCGCGGTGGACGGCCGCGAGGTGCGCGTGGAGTCCTACGAGACCAAGCGGCTCGAATCGTTCTTCTACTTTCCGAGTCCGGGTGAGTTTGCGCACTACCCCGCGCAAGTGGCTCAGCAGGGCACGCTGCTGGGAGCCGCCCCGGCGGCCACTCGGCGAGTGGTCAGCACGCCGTCAGTGCCTCAGACGGAATCCTGGGAGCATGTTTCGCAGCACGGCACCGCCGAGCAACTATGGGAGTTCCTTGAGCGCCAGAACCTGCTGACGATCAACTGGGACCGCCTGGCTTGGCGACTGCGCGAGCCGCCTTTCTTCCGTGCGGCCGTCGACTGGCTCGGCGCACGCCAGACCTATGTCGATGTCGTGTGGAGCTACGGGCTCTATCACCGGGATCTGCCGGCCACGCGCGACTTTCTCAAGCACCAAGCCGGCTTCGTCGCGCGCTGCGGGGAGGCACTGGAGTCGCCGCTGCTCAGCATCGATCCCATCGAGCGGCGACTCTACGAGCACCTCGAGTACGAGCCGCTGCTCAACGCGCGCGCCCATCCCTTCGGCTCGGGCCCGCGCATCCTCGACGAGAGTCTGGCCACGCAGTACCAGCGCTTCCTGTCCGTGCTCGGTCACCAGTCCGGCCTCGACGCGCGCGACTGGCTCTCGGTCACCTACTACTTCTTGCTCCAGGACCGCGTGGAAGAGGCCCTGGCCGCCTTCGCCCGCGTGAGTCCCGAGCAACTCCCGGGCCGCCTGCATTACGACCTGATGCAGGCCTACCTCGACCTCTTCACCAGCAACACGGCCCGCGCCCGCGCGCTGGCTGAGGCGCAGCGCGACCACCCGCTGCCGCGCTGGCAAGCGCGCTTCCGCGAGGTCCTGGCGCACCTCGACGAGGCCGAAGGCCGGACCACCGTGGCCGATGCGCAGTCGCAGGGCGAACCCACGCTCGAAGTGGAACTCTCGGGCGAGCGCGTCCAGGTGCGCACCAGCCAAATGACAAGCTGCGAGCTGCGCTACTTCCCGATGGACGCTGAGCTGCTCTTCTCGCGCGATCCCTTCGGCGACGAAGACACCGACATCTTCGCCACCATCCGGCCCTCCAGCAGCGAGACACTGGCTCTCGACCCAGCCGGCACGACCCTGCTGCGCGATCTGCCGCCCGCCCTGCGCGCGGCCAACATCCTGATCGAGGTCCGCGGCGCCGGCCTCACGCGCCGCATTCCGCGCTACGCCAGTCAGCTCAGCGTGCAGTTCACCGAGACCCGCGGCGAACTCAGGGTCACACATGCCGAGCGGAACGCGCCGCTGGCCGCCGTCTACGTCAAGGTCTTCGCTGAAACCCCGGCGGGGAAAGTGCGCTTCCACAAGGACGGCTACACCGACCTGCGCGGCCGCTTCGACTACGCCTCGGTCTCGGGCGCCTCGCTGAAGGAGGTCAAGCGCTTTGCCATCCTCGTGCTGAGCGAAACCGACGGCACCGTCATCCGCGAGATTGCCCCGCCGGCGCGCTGAATCTGGGGCTCCGCTCTGCGTCGACCCGGAGCGTGCTTCGCCGGGCTGTCCTCGCTCTCGCCCTAGCACTACTCCTGAAGTCGTATGAACTCGGTGGCGATCCGCTGCGGAGGCCCGGCTACGCACCTCCGGGAGTCGCCGCGGCGCTGCGCCCGATCAGCGGCGCGGCAAGTGGTCCAGCAGTCGCTTCTCGCCGTTGGCAGAGCACTCCTCGTCCGCCGACTGTCTTTCAACCCATGCAACGGTGTGCGACGCGGCGGGGGTCGGTGTGCCGCGAGTTCCGAGCCGACCTCTCGGCCGCATCGGCCGAGTCGGCGAGGTGTCTGAGCGGCACCGCCGAGCCCCCGCCGCGGGCGCACTCAGC
>JBQTIY010000011.1:0-304920 GCA_052387675.1 Planctomycetota bacterium
ACTGGAAGTAGAGCTGCGCGCCGGAGAGGCCGGCGGGCCAGGACGCCCAGCTCAGCGGGATCGTGCCGCTCGGCGAAGTGAAGATCGGCAGCGAAAGGGCCACCGGCACGGTCACGAGCGTGCCGCCCTTGAAGGGCGTGAGCGTGCTGCTGAGCGAAACGAAGAGCGTGCTGAGTGCCGAGGGCGCGGCGTTGCTTAGCGTTAGCGTGCCCGCTGAGCCGGTGCTCAGCAGCCCGGTGCCAGCGAGCACAGGATCGCCGCCGACTCCGGCGAGAGCGAAGCCAAGGTCTGTCCACGGATCGCCGGCGACGTTGCCCTGCGCGAAGCTATGCGTGACAGAGACGCCGGTGTTCCCCGCGCGGTCGGTGACTTCCACGTGGTACTCGACCAGCGCATCGGTTTGAGCCGGGATCACTCCGCGGTACTGCATGCTGCCCTGCGCGAACATGGCCACTGCAACCGGCGAGCCGCCATCCACGCTGTACACCAGTTGCGCGTCGTAGAACTGCATCACGTAGTACGAGGCGTTGTCGCGGATCTGTGCGTGGATCACGGTCTCGCTGCCGTTGGCCTTGTCGCCCTGCTCGGTGAGCCGGTAGAAAGTCGGCGCGTGAACATCGGGAGCGCCGAGGACATTCGTATTGAGGAAGTTCTGCTGATTGGCGTCGTTCGCCACAATCAGGTCGTCGTCGCCGTCGTTATCGATATCGGCTGCGTCGGCGTCGAGTGTCGTGCTGCCGTTGTTGCTCAGCGGAGTCTCCGGGAAGGCGGCCGCCAAGCTGCCTCCGCCGCCGGTACGGTGGTAGAAGCCCTGAGCCTCGGTCAGACCTTGCGCCACACCGCCCTGGTAGATCCAGTTCGCTCCGACAAAGTTGGCCAGAAAGGCGTCTAGATCGCCATCGCCGTCGTAGTCCAAGAAATCGACTTCGTCCTCTTCTTGGCCAGGATCTCCAACGATCCAAGCGTTCATCTGTGTGAAGTGAAATATGCCTTGGGTGAGGCCATTGTTTCTGAGGGCTCGGTCCCACTGTCCTTGGTTGTAGTTCTGCAGCCAGATATCCAGGTCGCCGTCGCTGTCCAGGTCCTGATACTCGCCAGCCATGTTCACCTGACCCGTCAAGACCGCGCCTTGGTTCACAAGCGCTGTCTGTGTCACGTCATGAAAGGGGGTCGCGCTGACGGCACCGTAGAGATTGTTTAAGTACGTGCGCGCCTGCGAGTTGCGGTTCGACATAAAGACATCGAGGTCAAAGTCGCCGTCGAGGTCGACCAGATCGAGATCAAAAGTGTGGGTCTTCGTATCAGCCGCAGGGTTGGCCCAGGGCCACAACTCATGAAAGATGCCGACACCGTCGTTAAGAAAAATGCGGGAGTCGGAGGTGCCATTCAGTGCGGGTCCGTAACTGCTGAGAAATAGGTCCGCATCGCCATCGTCATCCAGATCCCCGAAATCGCAATCGCAACTCCAGCCGCCAAAGGGGCCGACATTGCCGCCTAGGATCTGGTCGATGATTGGAACGGAGACCAGCGTGCCCCACTGCGCGTTGGTTGTCTCCTGAAAGAAGCCCGTCACACCAAGTTGCGCCCCGCCAAGATTCGTATAGAAGCGGGTCGGTTCGCCCGTACCCGGCCCCGTCTGGCCACGATTGGCGACGCAGATATCGAGATCGCCGTCGCTATCAAAGTCCACAAACTCGATGTCGCGGCTGGTATCCACGGCAACGCCAACGAAACGCGTCGGTGTCTCATTGACAAAGGTGCCGATCGTGCCGCCCTGCAGCCCACCCTGGTTGATGTAGATGCGATTCTGCTGCGCCGCGCCGTCGCCGCCATTGGCCACAATGACGTCCAGGTCGCCGTCGTTGTCGCAGTCCCCCGCGTCGATGTTCTCCGAGCGCCCCGTGCCGAAGTTGGCTGAACTGACGAAGTTGCGGCCGGGCTGCAGGTCGGTGAGCTGGGCAGCCGTTGCCGGCGCCGTCACGAACTGAACGAGGACGAGGCCGGCACCAAGCCAGGCACACCGCGAGCCGGGTCCGACAGCCATGCAGCAACTCCCGAATGAGTATGCGTCAGAGTATGCAGAAGCCGGCCACCGGGCACCAGCCTCGAACCTGTATTTCTAGGGCAGAACGCTCAGTTGGCTCGGGCGAAAGGAGCCAAAAGCTGGCGGAACCAGCCTTCAGGGGGCGCGGCTTCCCCTAGCAGCCCGTAGGCCCGGGGCCAACGGTTTTTGGGCAGATAGTGGCTGCCGAAGAGCCGGTCGATCACCGGCAGGTGCACGGCGAAGTTCTTGTTGGCGGCCTGCGGCTCGGCGGCGTGGTGCCAATGGTGAAACTGCGGCGTTGCGAGCAGCCAGCGCAGCGGGCCGAAGCTGAAGCGCACATTCGCGTGGATGAACGTGGCCTGCGCACTGACGAAGGCGATGTAGGCGAAGAGCGGACCCTCGGCGAAACCCAGAAGGTGAATCGGAACGAAGGTCAACCCGCGCGTGACGAGCACATCCACCAGGTGCAAGCGCGAGCCGGCCAGCCAGTCCATGGCCTGCGGCGAATGATGAATGCGGTGGAAGCGCCAGAGCAGTGGAACTTGGTGAAAGGCGCGGTGCACCGCGTACTGCGTCAGGTCGGCCACCAAGAGCAGGCCCAGAAACTGCACGACAACGGGCAGGCCGGCGATCCAGCGCTGCACATCGGCCGACGCCGTCCACTGAAACCAGACCATGGCCGGCCGCAACGTGAGCACGGTGAGCAACTGCACGGCGATCGAACTGATGAAGACGTAGGTAAGGTCGGTGCGCCAGCCAGGACGCAAGACTTCCTGCTCGGGCCGCAGCGCGAAGAGGCGTTCGAGAGGCAGAAAGATGGCCGAGGTCACGAGCAGATTGAGCAGAAACCAGTCGAGACTCAGCACGGGACCGGGAGTCAGCTCGCCGTCGATCGGCACGCGCGAGCCGCCCAGCAGCACCGCCAGCACGGTGAGACCGAGACCAGCGAGCCCCAGCACCTTGCGCCGCCTCAGCCAAACGCTCAGCACGCCCAGCACAAAGCCCGCAATGAGCACGCCGTGCAGAACCGCGCGCACCCAGACGAGCGGGTAGAGCGCACGCAGTTCAGGCAGCGTGAGCCACTCCGGAAAGTGGAAGCACAGGACGACTCCCAGTCCAAGCGCGCCTAAGACCACCGAGCCAAGACCGCTCAGCCAACCAGAGCCCAGCCGTCGATCGGGCGCCGCATTCACGCGTCGGGCTCTCGCTCGCGGACATCGGCGAGAGAGCCCAAGAGGAAGCCCAGCAGCGCCGCTGCCAGCGAGAGCAGGTAGGGCGCCGGCAAGTCCAGCACGTAGCGGCCCAGCACCCAGGCCAGCACGCCCAGCAGCAGGCTGGCCATCGCCGCCCGCGGCCCCGCGCGATGCTCGCGGCGCACGAAGAGCGCGAAGACCGTGATGACCAGGATTCCGGCACTGCCGAAGCCGCTGGCCTGTTCCACGAGTTCGAAGACGCCCTCGCTGCCACGCGCGATAGCCCAGGCGACGAGGCCACAGACCAGGACGCCGCCACGCGCCACGAGGAGGCGCGTGCGCTGACTCACGTCGGTCCGGCCCGCCAGCAGCAGATTGCGCGAGAGAAAGGAACTCGCGACCAAGAGCGTGCTGTCCACGGTGGAGAGAATGGCCGAGATGAGCGCCCCGGCGAAGAGAATGAAGGCCGGTCCGCCGAGGTGCCGTTCGGCCAGGGCCGGCAGCACGCGCTCGGAATCCTCGAGACCCGGCACGAGCACCGGACCGAGCAGGCCGAGCGTGACGGGGATGAGACCTACCAGCAAGTAGGCGCCGCCGCCCACCAGAGCCGCGCGCCGGGCCACGCTGGGTGAACGCGCCGCAAGACTGCGCGCCAGAACTTCCTGCGCCACCACCGAGCCGCAGAGCGGCACGGCCCAAGCCTCCAGCGTGACGAGCCACGAGGCCGGCGGCGCCCCGCTCGTTGCGCCGGCTTGCACTCTGGCGGCAATCAGATCCCAGCCGGCCTCCGCACCGCCGGCCTCGCCCAAGACCACCACGAGCAGCGCGACGAGGCAGCCCACGAGCACTCCCGCCTGTAGCAGGTCAGTCAGCACATCAGCCAGCAGACCGCCGAGTACGGTGTAGATGATGGCCACGACTGCCGCGAGGGCCATGGCGGCTTCGGGATCGAGCGGTGCTGCCGTCGTGAGCACGGCGCCGAAGGCCCGCACCTGCGCCGCGGCCCAAAGCACGGACGAGGGCACGAGCAGCAGCGCCGCGATCCGCTCCACGCCAGGGCCGAAGCGCTTGCGGTGCAGGTCGGCCAGCGTCGTGACGCCGGCGCGCCACATCGGCGCGGCGAAGATCGCTCCGGTGAGCAGCAGGCACAGCCCGTAGGCGAAGGGTTCGACGGATGTGCGCGTCAGCCCCTCGCTGTAGGCCTGACCGGCCGCACCAAGGCAGGTCTCGGCACCGAACCACGTAGCGAAAATGGAACCGGCCACGAGCGGCAGCCCCAGGCGCCGCCCTGCCACGAGGTAGTCGTCCTCGGTGGTGATCTTGCGCGAGACCCAGTAGCCGATCCCGATCTGCACGCCGACATAGAGCAGGATGCCGAAGAGCGGCGTCATGCCGCTGAGCATCGCATGGCGAGCAGCCTAGACCAGCGGCGGCGCACGCCAGGCGGCGAAGGCCGCGGGTGAGATCGAGTAGGTGTCCTCAGGCCCAGGGAGCCGGCCCCACTTTTCCAGGAAGCGGCGCCGATTGGCCTCCAAGTGCTGGCTCTCGCTCAGCGTGTGGTCGTGCACGATGCGCACATCGCCCGTGACGAGCGTGACGAGCCCGCGCTTTTGCACGCCCCACATCCAGTCGGTGTCCTCCCACTGGCTGCCGAGATAAGCCTCGTCGAAGCGCAGATCGCCGACGCGCTCGCGCGAGTACACAAAACAGGTGCCGGGAATGGTGACCTGCCAGAACTCACCTGGCCGAAGTTCGTGCCGGCTGCACTGCGGGGCGCCGTCGGCAAACTGCAAGAGCCCGGTCACGGCGCCGGCGTCGGGCCGCGCCGCGAGCACCGCAGCCAGCCGTGACATCCACTGGGCCGGCAGGAGCACATCGTCGTCGAGGAAGGCCACCAAGTCATGCCGCGCCCGCGCGAGCCCGGCGTTGCGATTCTTCGCCACGCACTGCTGTGCGCAGGCCACGATGACTTCGTGCGGCCGGTCGGCCGTCTCGCGCAGCGACCAGAGCGCGCGCCGCAGCCAGGGCGTGTCGGCGTAGGCCGGGATGATCACCGAGACGGGCGCGGATTCGTCAGGCCGGGCCGGGCTCATGCCTGCCCCTCAACGTTTAAGAGCGCACGCAACTCGGTGATACTCCGCGCGCTGAGCGCCCGTTCGCGAACCTCGGGGTGGCGGAAGAGCCGGCTGATCTCGGCTAGGAGTTCGAGCTGCGCGCCGTCGTCCTCGAGCGGCGTCAGGATCATGATCACGATGCGCGCCGGCGCGCCGTCCGGTGCATCGAAGTCCAAGCCGCCCGGTGAGATGCCCACACCGATGAGCGGGGCCGTGAGGCCGGGAATGCGCGCGCGCGGCGCGGCCACGCCCTGACCGAGTCCAGTGGCTTCGAGTGCTTCACGGTCGAGGATGGCGCGCTGCACCAGGGGCACCGGCAACTGCGCCGCCTCGGCCATGGTGCTGGCCAAGTGCAAGAGCGCGTCCTGGCGCGTGGTGCCGAGCAGCGGACACTTGAACATGGCCGGCGAGACAAGCTGCAGCAGCCGCCGCGTCGGCCGCAAGCCGAGAGCGCGCTGCATGAGCGGACCGCTCATGACCGAGGTCGCCAAGGCCATGATCACGAGGGCGACGAAGAGCCGCTCGCCGATGATGCCGGCCTGCAGGGCGATCAGGCCGAGCACAATCTCCATCGCGCCGCGGGCATTCATGCCGAAGCCCACTGCCCAGGATTCCTGCCGGCTCATGCCGGCCCAGCGCGCGCCCAAGGTGCAGCCCAGCACCTTGCCCGCGCAAGCAATGACGAAGACGAGCACGGTGAGCCCGAGATCGAAGTTCGCGACGAAGTCCACGCCCAGGCCGATCGTCGCGAAGAAGATCGGCGCCAATCCGCCCGAAACGAAGCGGTCGATGGTCTGGCGCATGTGCTCGCGCAGATGGCGGCTGTCGCCGAAGGCCACGCCCGTCATGAAGGCGCCGAAGAGCGCGTGGACGCCGATCCATTCCGTGGTCGCTGCGCCGAAGAGGGCCAGCACGAGGGCAAAGCTCAGCACACCCGCCGGCCAGGAGAGGTGCGCTTGGATCAGGGGCAGCGCCCGATCGATGAGCCAGCGCCCGACCGTGAGCATGAAGACCGCGAAGCCGATGACGAGGCTGATAGTGCCGACAACGGGCGCGTCCTGGCCGTCCATGAGCGCCAGCACGATCGCGAAGATGATCCAGCCCACGAGGTCGTCGAAGACCGCTGAGGCGATCACGACCATGCCCATGTCGCTGCGGTAGAGATTCAGGTCGAGCAGCGTGCGCGCGATGACCGGCAAGGCCGAGATGGACAGCGCCACCGCGAAGAAGAGCATGAAGACGCTGGGATCGGCGCCAGGCTCACGGCCCAGTGCTGTGGGCAACAGGTAGGCCGCCAGCAGGCCGACGGCGAAGGGGAAGACGATGCCACTCAGGCTCACCGCGAGTGCCGAGCGCCCGCGCCGCCAGATCGTGGAGAGGTCGACCTCCATGCCGGCCACGAACATGAAGAGTGTGACCGCGAACATGGCGATGCCGCCACGTGCCACCGCTGCGGGGCCGGTGCTGGCAAAGACCTGCTCGAAGCTCTCCGGCAGCAGGCGCCCGAAGATTGTCGGGCCGAGCACGATGCCGGCCAGGATCTCGCCCAGCACCGGCGGCTGGCGCAGCTTGAGCAAGAGCTCGCCAAGCACGCGTCCTACCAGCAGCAGCAGTCCCAGGCCCAGCAGCAGGGCCAGCCCGTCGTGACCGCTCACGTGCGCGTCGCGATTCCGGGGGCCTCATGGGGTTCCAGGTGGCACACGTAACTGTGCCCCTGACCGACTTGCCGCTCCGGCGGCCGCTCGGTGCGGCACACGTCGCGCACCGCCGGACAGCGCGGATGGAAGGGGCAGCCGGGCGGCGGATTGAGAGGCGAGGGCACGTCGCCGCCCAGCAGGATGCGCGAGCGCCGTCGCGTGGGATCGGCCACCGGCACGGCCGAGAGCAGCGAGGCCGTGTAGGGGTGCAGCGGCCGCTCGAACAGCTCCTGCGTGGGCGCGATCTCCACGATCTTGCCCAGGTACATGACCGCCACGCGGTGGCTGATGTGCCGCACGACCGACAGGTCATGCGCCACGAAGAGGTAGCTCAGGCCGAACTCGTCGCGCAGGTCCATGAGCAGATTGATCACCTGGGCCTGGATCGAGACGTCCAGCGCCGAGACGGCCTCATCACAGACGATGAACTTGGGCCGCAGCGAGAGGGCCCGCGCGATGCCGATGCGCTGGCGCTGTCCGCCGCTGAATTCGTGCGGGTAGCGGTTGACGTAGGCCGGGTCCAGGCGGACCGTGCGCAACAGCTCGCGCACGCGGTCCTGCAGCTCGCTGCGATTGCGCGCCAAGCCATGCACGCGCAGGCCCTCCCCCACGATGTCCGCCACGGACATACGCGGATTCAGCGAGGCATAAGGGTCCTGAAAAATGATCTGCATGTGCCGGCGCATCTTGCGCAGCGCTTCGCCGCCGGCGGCGAGCACGTCCTGCCCGTCGAAGGAGACGCTGCCGCCGGTGGGCTCGATGAGCCGCAGCAGGCTGCGACCGGCCGTGGTCTTGCCGCAGCCGGACTCGCCCACTAGGCCCAGGGTCTCTCCCGCGGCCAGATCGAAGCTCACGTCATCGACGGCCTTGACCTGGCCCACCACCCGGGCGAGCAGGCCCTTGCGCACCGGGAAGTGCTTCTTCAGGCCGCGCACACTGAGCAATGACGCGGCGCTCATGCGTGCCCCTTGGCCGCCGCGGCCGTCTCGTCGCGGATCGGATAGAAGCAGGCGAAGTCATGCTCGGCCGAGTCGGCGGTGAGCACCGGATCCTCAGCGGCGCAGCGGGCCTGAGCCTTGAAGCAGCGCGTGCGGAAGCGGCAGCCGCTCGGCCAGTGCAGCGGGTTGGGCACGGTGCCGGCGATCTCGCGCAGCCGCTTCTCGCCGGAGCGGTGCATCTCGGGCAGCGACTGCAGGAGGCCAAAGGTGTAGGGGTGGCGCGGCCGCGCGAAGAGTTCGGCCGTGGGCGCGTACTCCACGATGCGGCCGGCGTACATGACGGCCACATGGTCGGATGTCTCGGCCACCACGCCCAGGTCGTGCGTGATGAGCAGCACCGACATGCCCAGCTCGCGCTGCATGCCCTTGAGCAGCTCCAGGATCTGGGCCTGGATGGTCACGTCCAACGCTGTCGTGGGCTCGTCGGCGATGAGCAGCTTGGGCTTGCAGGCCAGCGCCATGGCGATCATCACGCGCTGCTTCATGCCGCCCGACATCTGGTGCGGATAGCTGTCGATGCGCGTCTCGGGCGAAGGGATACCGACCTGCTTGAGCAGGCCGATGGTTTCCGCGCGCGCCTGCTGCGCCGACATGCCGCGATGCAGCTCGAGCACTTCCACGATCTGATCGCCCACCGTGTAGACCGGATTGAGCGAGGTCATCGGCTCTTGGAAGATCATGGCGATCTCGTTGCCGCGCACCTTGCGCAACTGCGCCTCGGGCAGGGTCAGCAGATCGTGGCCGCCGAAATGGATCTGGCCGCCGGGATAGCGCGTGGGCGGCACCGGGTTGAGTCGCAGGATGCTCATGGCCGTGACCGACTTGCCGCAGCCGGATTCCCCCACCAAGCCCAGTGTTTCGCCCGGCGCGATGGCGAAGCTCACGCCATCCACGGCGCGCACCGTGCCCTCTTCGAGATCGAAGTAGGTCTGCAGGCCGTCGATGTGGAGCAGGGGCGCGGCCATGGGATTCAGCCCTTGAGACGCGGGTCCAGCGCGTCGCGCAGGCCCTCGCCGAACAGGTTGTAGAGGATCACGGTCAGGAAGATGATCAGTCCAGGGAAGATCTGGATCCACCACTGCTCGACCGAATTGCCCACGAGCAGGCTGCCCCACGAAGGAATCGGCAACTGCACGCCGAAGCCCAAGAAGGAGAGCGCCGATTCAGTGAGGATGCCGCTGGCCACGGAGAAGGTGGCTGCCACCAGCACCGGCCCCATGGCATTGGGCAGGATGTGCCGGAAGATCGTGCGCCGCTGCGGGACACCGAGCGCCTCGCTGGCCACCACGAAGTCTTGTTCGCGCAGGCGCAGGAACTCGGCGCGCACGAGGCGCGCCACGGCCGGCCAGCGCGTCACGCCCAGCACGATCATGATGTTCGTGATGCTGGGCCCGATGAAGGCCACGATGATCAGGATCAGGAAGAAGACCGGGAAGCACTGGAAGATCTCGACGATGCGGCTGATGAGGGTGTCGACCCAGCCGCCGTAGTAGCCGGCCAGGGCGCCCAGGATCGTGCCGATGAGCACGAGGAAGAGCGTGGAGACCAGGCCCACGGCGAGCGAGACGCGCCCGCCCCAGATCATGCGCGCGAGCAGATCGCGGCCGAGTTCATCGGTGCCGAGCGGGTGGCGGTCCTCCGCATTGCGCTCCGGCTCGCCGTAGCGCACTTCCACGGGCTTGGCCGGCAGCTCGAAGCCAGTGTTGGGATCCACTCGCACGGAGCGCGCGCCGCGCACATAGAAGCCGTCTTCGCCTATCTCGCTGCTGCCGTGCCAGGTTGGTGCACGCAGATACTCGCCGTCATTGATTTCGGCCAGGCCAAAGGGGATCCACGGCATCACGACCCGGCTGGCCTGCATTTCGCCGCTGGTCAAACTCGCCTTGTAGGCGCTCGTGGACGCCGACGATTCCGGCGTGCTCCAGAAAGGCAGGGGCAGCAGCGGCAGCAGGGCCATGGCCAGGAGCTTGGTGCGCCGCGCACGCCGAATGCGCTCGCGCTCGCCATGCAGCAGCAACCGGTTGACGAGCAGGTTCCAGAGCGGCCAGGTCAGCACGAGCGCCCAGAGCCCCATGAAGTACAGCTCGCTGTGCTCGATGGCGTCCAGCGCCGGGTAGCTCGTATTGGGCACGAGCGCGACGGTGCGGCCCGGTTCGGGCGCAGTGTCCGGTGCGGCCGGCTCGAGTTCGGCCTTGGCCCGCTTGCCCAGCGCCTGCACTTGCCCCACGGCTTCCAGCGCAGACTCGGTCTGCCCTGCCAGCGCCTCGGCGCGCACGCGGTCGGCCGCCTCCATAAGCTGCACGAGAATCTCGGCATCCGCGTTGGACAGTTGCCCCGACATGGTCTGGGCGCGCTGCGCTAGGGCACCGTGCTCGGCCTGCAGGGCCTGCTCCCAGGCCGCGCGCGCGGCGGGCTCCTCGCTGGCCGGGCCGCTGCGCACAAGTTCGGCAAAGCCGGCGGCCACGGGCGCAATGGAGCGCGCGGCCTTGCGATAGCTCGCGGCGTCAGAGGCGGCGATCATGAGCGGGCGATCGCCGGCCAAGAAAGGCGCGTAGATCGCCGTGGCATAGAGCAGCACGAGCAGCACGAGCGAGACCCAGACCGAAGGCCGCCGGCGCAACTGTCCTAGGACGAGATCCCAGTAGTCCTTGCTGTCGGTCGGCGCTTCCGCGGCCGAAGACTGTGCGCTGCCGGTCGCCGTCTCAGTCATAGGTGATGCGCGGATCGACGAAGGCGTAGAGGATGTCGGAGAGCAAGAATCCCAGCAGTGTCATGAAGGCCGACAGCGTGGTTGTGGCCATGACCACGTTGTAGTCGCGGTAGATCAGGCCTTCGTAGGCATAGAGCCCCATGCCCGGGATGTTGAAGATCTTCTCCACAATGACCGAGCCGCCGATGAGCACGGGCAGGATCGTGGCGAAGACGGTGACCACCGGGATGAGCGAGTTGCGCAGAGCATGTCGCAGCACGACGACGCGCTCGGAGAGACCTTTGGCGCGGGCGGTGCGGATGTAGTCCTGGCGCACCGTCTCGAGCATGCCCACGCGCATCTGGCGCGAGAGATAGGCCAGGCCGCCATAGGTCAGCGTGATGAGCGGCAGCAGGCAGTGCAGGAAGAGATCCCAGAAGCGTGGCCAGCCCGCGAGCTGGTCGGCGTCCTTGTCCCGCAGTCCGATGACCGGCAGCCAGTCCAGCCCGGTGGCGCCGAAGATGAGCATGAGCATGAGCCCCGCCCAAAACGTGGGCAGTGAATAGAGCAAGAAGAGCCCGAAGGTGCTGGTCTTGTCGACGACGGAACCGCGTTTGACCGCCGAGATGATGCCGAGGGGCAGGGCCAGCAAATAAGCCAGCAGCACCGAAGCCAAGGAGAGCGGCACGGTGACCTTGAGCCGCTCCCAGAGCTCGTCGCGAATGTCCACGTTGGGCCGGAAGAACTCCTGCCCGAAGTCCAGCGTGGCCACGTTCTTCAGCCAGTAGCCGTACTGCACGAGGAACGGCTCGTCGAGGTGGTGCTTCTTGCGGAACTTGGTGATGGCGTCTTCGAGATTCCCGGCCTGGCCCGAGGCGCCCGAGCCGCCGCCTGTGTCGCCATACATGATCGCGGCCGGATCTCCCGGAGCGAGCTGCATGACGATGAAGAGCAGCAGTGTGATGCCGATCATGGTCGGCACCATCCACAGCACGCGGCGCAGGATATAGGTCAGCACGGGGGCGAGCCGCGGCCGATCAGTTCGAGTTCAGCGGCCGGGTACCGGGCGTGCCTTCCTCGTAGTACAGATCCCGCACGCGGTAGCCCGGCGCCCAGTTGTAGAGCTTCAGGCCGCGCAGCTTCTTGTTGAAGGCGTACTTGGTAGGCGGAGTCTGGCTGAAGAGATAGGGCTGCAGCTCGTAGATGCGGGCGTGCAGCTTGTGCCACAGCTCGAGGCGCTTGGGCGTGTCCAGCTCGAGGCGCAAGGCATCGATGTAGGCGTCCACCTGCGCATCGGCGAATCCGCCACGATTGCTGCTGCGCTTGCGCGCGGCCTCGCTGCTGTGCCAGATCTGCTTAGGATCGCTCTCCGGCGCCGGCAGGATCCAAGCCAAGTTGCAGGAGTCGAAGTCGCGCTCGTTGAGCCGCTCGATGAAGGAGGCCCACTCGAGCTGGCTGATGGTCAGCTTGACCCCGATCTGGGCGTAGCCCTCCTGAAGCTTCTGCCCGAAGTCTTGGCTGGCGCGGTTCCCCGAGGGCATCAGGAAGTCGATCACCATCTCCTCGCCGTTCTTGTCGATGGTGCCGTCGCCGTTGCGGTCGTACCAGCCCGCCTCGGCCAGGAGTTCCTCGGCGCGCGCAGGATCGTAGGCCAGCGGCTTGATGGCATGGTTATAGGCCGGCGTCACGAAGAAGGCCGGGCCGGTGACGGCCACGGCCAAGCCCATGTACTTGGTCTTGACCCAGCCCAGTGTGTCGAAGGCGTGGGCGAGGGCCGTGCGCACGCGCACATCCTTGAACTTCTCGCGCGTCATGTTCCAGGCCAGGAAGCCGTACAGACCCACGTAGGAGTAGGCCTTGTAGTAGTTCTTGACGAAGGCCGGCTGCTTGGTGGCCTCGCTGTAATAGTCCTCAGTCTTGACGCGCCGGAAGATGTCGAGGTCCTCGTTGAGCAGGGCAGTGAACGCCGCGTCGTCGCCATCGATGTAGCGCCAGCGGATGGTGTCCAGGTAGCCGCGCTTGGCCGGGTCCTTCTCGTAGTGCTCGTCGAAGCGCACGGCCTCGAGGTACTGGCCGCGCTCCCAGGTCGTCAAGCGATAGGGTCCCAGGCCCACGAACTCGGTGTTGTGTGGGTTCTCGTTGATGTAAGTGCCCTGCTCCTGCTGTGTCGCATCCGGCTTGTGGTCCTTGTTGTCCGGATCGGAGAGGTCGTAGAGGTGCCGCGGCATGAGGAAGAGCGTTTCGTTGAAGGTCTCCACCGCGGAGAAGTATTGCTGCGCGTAGAAGAAGCGCACCGCGAGCGGGCCGAGCTTCTCTCCGCGGACCACATCCAGAAAGCGGAAGCGGGTGTTGTCGCAATCCACCGACGGGTTCTTGTAGACGTCCATCGAGAAGAGCACGTCGTCGGCATCGAAGAGATGACCGTCGTGCCACTGAACGCCCGGCCGCAGATCGAAGCTAAAGACCGTGCCCTTGAGCACCGACTCCACCTGCGACTTGGGCACGCGCCGCTCGGTGAGCGGATTGTGCGCGCTGCCGGAGCGTACGACGTAGTCCTCACCGTCCTCGCTCACCAAGCCGATGACGATGTTCTCGTCCTTGGCCCCACGGCCGCCCGTGAGCACGAGTGTGTCCTCGATGTCCATGTGCGTGGCAAGGTCGTAGTCCTGCTCCCAGGTCTCGAAGTTGAAGCGCAGCAGGGCCGCGTGGATTTCATGCCGGATGAACGTGCCGATGGCCGAGTTCTCGAGCGCGTAGTTCAGGTGCTTGGGCTGCGCCTCGATGTGCACGATGACGCGCCCGCCCAAGGCCGGCCGGACTTCACGCTGATCGGGATGGAAGACGTCGACAGCGCTCGGATGCGGTCCGATGAGGTCCTCTGGCCGCACGCCGCCCTGGAGCTCGTCGGCCAGTTTCACAGCCCAGTCGGGTACCCCCGACGCGCCCGAGGCGGCGACATCGGCCGCCGCCGGAGCCTTGCTCTCAGTCGAATCCGAGCATGCCGTGGCCAGCAGCGGGCAGAGCGCTCCGAGCAGCAGCCAGTTCGTCAGTCCTCCGCGGGCCAGTCCAGCGCGGGCCTTCGTGCGAGCCCTCGACGCGTCGTAGTTCATGCTGCGGCTCCGGGGAAGTTCGATGGAACGGGGCTTGGGGAAAGCGGCGCGAGGCCGCCCTGCCGGGGGGCGCGCAAGGTAAGCAGCCGGCCCCGGCCTGTCAACGCGAAGTCCCGCCCTGCAAGTGTTTGATCTGCCTCAACTTGCGTGCGGGCTTCAGGGGCCGCTCGGCCCGAGGCTCAGAGCACGCCGAGGTTCGCCGCCGCAAAGCGCAGGCCGCCGAGAGTCTCCTCACGCGGCACGAAGGAACACAGGATCCAGAGACTGCCTTCGAGCACCCAGCCCCAGCGTCGCCCGCCCGGCGAAAGCGTCATGAGACCGCGCACCAGCGTGGTGCCGCCAAAGAGCAAGAGCGCCGGCCGGGGAGCCGCCACGTAGAGCGTCATGGCCAGCGCCATGACGGCCGCGCGCAGTGCGGTCTGTTCGGAGAGACCGTCGGGCGGCCGGCTCGCCATGAGCGTGGCCACGCCCAGCGCGCCGCCCAGAAATCCGAGCGTGCCGCCGAACCAGGTGGGCAGAAAAATCGGCCCACCAAAAACCCAGGCCTTGAGCAGGAGCAGGCCCACGCTCGCCACCAAGGCGGCGGCTCCTCCCGTGAGCAGCGTGGCGAGACGCTTCCAGGAGACGTGGCTGCGCCGGCCGAGTGTGCCGCTGAGCAGCGGCGGGATCGCCGCCAGCATCGCCAGCGCGGCGAGCACGCGATCAACGAGTCCTTCAGACACGCGGAATCCGCGCGATGGCGTCGATCTCGACACGGGCGTCGCGCGGCAGGCCTGCCACCGCCACGGTTGAACGCGCCGGCGGACGAGTGGCGAAGACGCGTCCGTAGACGGCATTCATGGCGGCGAAGTCGGCCATGTCACGCAAGTAGACGGTGGTGCGAACGACATCGCCCACCCCCGCTCCGGCCTGCGCCAGCACGGCCTGCAGATTGACCAGCACGCGCTCGGTCTGCGCGCCGACATCGCCCGGCACAAGCAGGCCGGTGGCTGGATCGAGTGCGATTTGCCCGGAGGTGTAGACCCATCCGTCGCAGACCACAGCTTGGCTGTAGGGTCCGATCGCGGCCGGCGCCTGCGCCGAGCGCACGGGACGCGCTGCGGGCCGGCTCATGAGCGCGGCCGCCGGGCGAGCAGCGCCGCCACGGCCGGCGGGACGAAACGGCCCACATCGCCGCCCGCGCGCCACACCTCGCGTACGAGCCGCGAGCTGATATGCGCCACTTCCGGCGCGCCGACGAGGAGCACGGTGTCCATCTCGGGTGCCAGCTTGCGATTGGCCAAGGTCATCTGCAATTCGAGGTCCAGATCCGACTCACCACGCACGCCGCGCAACAACAGGCTCGCGCCGGCCCGGCGCGCGGCCTCGACCGCGAGGCCGTCGAAGGCCAGCACCGTTACGCCGGCGGGCAAGAGCTCGCTCAGCAGCGCCACCCGCTCTTCGACACTGAGCCAGGGGCGCTTGTCCTCGTTGCGGCCCAGGCCCACGACAAGGCGATCCACGACACCGCGCGCGCGCGCGACCAGATCGAGGTGCCCGAGCGTGGGCGGATCAAAGGAGCCGGCAAAGAATCCCGTGCGAGTCATTGCGGAAACTCCAGCAGGATCCGGCGGCGCTTGGGTCGACGCTGCTGCTTCAGGCCAAACTGCTTGATCGCGACTTCCAGGATCTGCTGCACGGCTTCATCCGGAGAATCGGTCAGCAACAGCCGGCGCGGGTCGGCGGCGTCCACCGTGCCCACACGCACGAGCGTCCCGGTCATGAAGTCCATCATCGGCCGCCAGAACTCCTCCCCCATGAGCACGAGCGGGAAGTTCTTGATCTTGCCGGTCTGCACGAGCGTGGCCGTCTCGAAAATCTCGTCCAGCGTGCCGAAGCCGCCCGGCATGGCCACGAAGGCATAGCTGTACTTGACGAGCATGACCTTACGCACGAAGAAGTAATGGAACTCCATCCAGTCGTCGAGGTAGGGGTTGTGCGATTGCTCGTGCGGCAGCTTGATGTTGCAGCCCACCGAGCGCGCCCCGACATCGCGCGCGCCGCGGTTGGCGGCCTCCATGATCCCCGGGCCGCCGCCGGTCATGACCGTGAAGCCCGCCTCGCCCAGCTTGCGCCCGAGCTCGCGGGCCATCTTGTAGTAGGCGTGGTCCTCGCGAAAGCGAGCCGAGCCGAAGACGGTGACGCAGGGCCCCAGGAAGTGCAGCTTGCGGAAGGCACGGATGAACTCCGCAAAGATCTTCACGGCGCGTATGAGTTCGAAGCTGCGCTTCTGAGGACCCTCGAGGAAGACCTCCTCGTCGTCGCTGCTCGTGCCCTTGCCCCAAGCCGGGTGTGCACTGTCGGGCAAGCTGCCCAGCGGGAAAATGCCGTCGTCGTGCGGGCGGTGGGCTGGGCGGCTCATGCACGACCAGCCTAGCAGGCGGCCTCGCGGATCGAAGCGCTGCGAAACGCGGAGGCGAGCGGGCCGTCTGACCTGCCGTGCTCGCGACTGCACTCGTCGGCTCGGCGCTGCTGGCGCTGCTTCTGCCACCAGGCTGGGGCTACGCCGTGGCGGCGCCCTGGCTGCTGGCGGCTGGCCGTGCCCGGAGTTTGGCGCTGCTCACGGCCGCGGCGGCCCTCTTGCTGCTGGCACTTGGCGCGCAGTGGGCGGCGCCGCGCGCGGACCGGTCCACGACGGCTACGCCGCCGCCCGGCCTGCACGCTGTCGCACTGCGTGGTGTCTGGCGCGAGCCACCGGCAGGCGACAGCTTTCTGGAAACGCCGCACGGGCCGCTCGCGGTCACTCTCGCTGACACAGTCTCCTCGCCGCGGCCCGGTTCCGCCGTGGAACTGCTGGCGCGTTGCGAGCCCGACGGCGGTGTCCTGGTGGTGAGTGTGGCCCTTCGCGAAGGCCCCCGCGGTGCGTGGATCGATCGCTGGGCACAAGCAGCGGCTCAGCGCGCCCGGCAAGTCGTCGGCCGGGAGCACGCTGGGCTGGTGTCGGGACTCGTGCTTGGTCAGCGCGAGGGTCTGCCCTTCCCCATCCTGCAAGACTGCGAGCTCACTGGCACGCTGCACTTGCTGGCCTTGTCGGGAATGAACGTCATGCTGCTCGTCGCCGCGCTGCAGCACTCCCGCTTCCTGCGCGCCACGCTCCCCACCGGCACGATCGTCGCCGCCTTCGTGGCCATCGCCGGCGCCCAGCCCCCCCTCGTGCGCGCCGGCCTCTCCTGGGCTCTGGCGCGCGCGGGCCTGCTCTGTGGCCGCCTGGGCGGGGGCGCTCTGCGGCGTCTGGCCGTTGTGGCCTTACTGATGGAGTGCTGGCAGCCCGGGCTGCATCGCGAACTCTCAGCGCAATTGTCCTTTCTCGCGGTGGCCGGACTCATCGCGGGCGCGCGGCTCGTGCGCGGGGCCGGCTCCGGTTTTGCGGGCGGCTGCGGTGCCTTTCTGGCGACAGCGCCGCTCTGCGCCGAGATCTTCGGGCGCGTGCAGCCGCTGGGCGTGCTGGTCACGATGCTGCTCTCGCCCGCGGTCTCGCTCATCCTGATCATGGGTTTGCTGGCCCTCTTGCCTCTCGGGGCCTTCTCGGCGCTCGATGCCGTCGTGGGGCCGGCACTGCGACTCAGCGCCGAGGGCTTCGTGAAGCTGCTGGAACTCAGCGCCGTGCACTGTCCCGCGCTCTGGCAGCCGCGTGCCGCGCCGCTCCCCGGCTGGCTGCTCTCGCTGCTGGTGGTGGCTGCACTCTGCGGACTGGGCGGCGCGCGGGCACTGTGGCCGCGCGCCCCGCGCGCCGGCCCCGCCCTGCGGCCCGCCTTGGCCGGCTCGCTATGACCACCCTGCCCCTGCGCGAGCGAAGCTGCCGCGCGACGACGTTCGCACTGCGAGGCGCGCAGGCCGTGCCGGTGGAGATCGAGCTGCAGTACACCGGCGGCTTGATGCAGCGCATCATCATGACCGGGCTGCCCGGTGGAGCGCTGCGCGAGGCGCGCGACCGCATTCGCGGCTGCCTCGAGCGCTGCGGCCTGCCCGTCCCGCGCCGCTCCGTCCTGGCCAACTTCGCGCCGGCCGATCTGCCCAAGGACGGCAATGGTTTCGATCTGCCGCTGGCCGTCGGCATGCTGGCCCTGGGTGAAGTCGTTCCGCCCGAGGCGCTGGTCGGACGGGCGCTGCTGGGCGAACTAGCGCTCGACGGCCGCCTGCGGCCGGTGCGCGGAGCGCTGCTCTGCGCCTTGGCTGCGCACCGCGCAGGCCTGGCCGCCATCATGCTGCCGCGCGAGAACGCTGCCGAGGCGCAGCTCGTGGCGGGGCTGCGCGTGGAGGCGGTGTCCTCACTCACCGAGGCGCTCGCCGTGCTGGGCGGCGCCGCGCCGGCTCCCTTGCCGCCTGTGCCCGAAGCCCCGCGCCTGCAGCTCGACCTGAGCGATGTGCGCGGCCAGGCCTCGGCCCGCCGCGCGCTTGAGGTCGCCGCAGCCGGACGCCACAACCTCCTGCTCTGCGGACCGCCCGGAACCGGGAAGACCATGCTCGCGCAGCGGCTGCCCGGTCTGCTGCCGCCGCTCGAGGAGGCCGCGGCGCTCGAGATCACGGCGCTGCATGGACTGACCGGCGGCCCACGCGGCATCTTGCGGCACCCACCTTTTCGAGCCCCACACCACACCATCTCGCGCGCGGGCCTCATCGGCGGCGGCCGGCCGCTGGCGCCCGGTGAAGTTTCGCTGGCGCACGGCGGCGTGCTCTTCCTTGATGAGATGCCGGAGTTCAGTCGCTCCTTGCTCGAGGGCCTGCGCCAGCCGCTAGAGGATCGGGCGGTGCGCTTGGCGCGCGCTGCCGACACGGTGAGCTTTCCCGCCGATGTGCAACTCGTGGGCGCGATGAATCCCTGCGCCTGCGGCTTCCTCGGCCATCCCAAGCGCGGCTGCCGCTGCACGGAGCATCAGCTCAACTCCTACCGCCAGCGACTCTCCGGCCCGCTGCTCGATCGCTTCGATCTGTTCATCGAGGTTCAGCCGGCTCCGGCGCCCGAGATCCTCTCCGGCGAACCGGGCGAGGCCAGCGCCGTGGTCGCGCGCCGCGTAGCGGCTGCGCGCAGTGCGCGCCGGGCGTCCATCGAGCCCAAGGACTTGCCGCCCACACTGCGGCAAAGGCTGGAGGCGCAGGTAAATGCCTTCAGTCTCTCCGGCCGCTCCGTGAGCCGGTTGCTGGCGGTCTCGCGCAGCATTGCCGCACTCGACAACCGCGCCGAGTTGCAACTCGCCGACCTCGACGAGGCGCTTTCCTTCCGGCTCGGGCTGCTCAGCTTCGGTGCGCCGAGCACAGCCTGAACTCAGGCCACGTCGAGCAGCCGGTGCTCCGGATTCTGGCGCATGGCGTACTGCTTATCCCACTCGCTCAGGAAGAGCACGAGCGTGCGGCCGCGGTCATCGAGGACGAGCGTTGAGCGCGCAGGGGCCTGGAAGGCGGCGCGGTCGCCGTCGAGCCAGGCACTGCACTCGTAGGGCAGGTGCTCGAGCTGCGTCTCCACGCCGTACTCATCGCGCAGGCGGTACTGCAGCACCTCAAACTGCAGCTTGCCGACGGCGGCCACGAGCGGCGCGTGGGCATCGCCGGTTTCCGGCCGCAGCCGCTGCACCGTGCCCTCGGCGATGAGCTGCTCGATGCCCTTGTCGAAGCGCTTGCGATTGGAGAGATCCTTCGGCGAGATGCGCGCGAAGTGCTCAGGCTGAAAGGAGGGCAGCGCCTTGTGCTGAAAGCCGCCGCCCACCGAGAGCGTGTCGCCAATCTGAAAGGTGTCGCGGTTGATCAAACCCACGACATCGCCGGGATAGGCCACTTCGAGAATCTCGCGTGCCTGGGCCACCATGCTGTGCGGACGGGCGAGCCGCACGTCCTTGCCAAGCCGGTGATGACGCACGACAAGATCGGATTCGTAACGGCCCGAGCAAATGCGCATGAAGGCCAGGCAGTCGCGGTGACGGCGATCCATGTTGGCCTGGATCTTGAAGACGTAGGCGCTGAAGGGCGAGGTCACCGGATCCAGCAGGCGCTCGCTGCCGTCGGCCAGGTCCACCGGCCGCGGCCCGGGCGGCGGTGCGAGGTCCACGAAGGCGTCGAAGAAGGGCTCCACGCCGAAGTTGGTGAGCGCCGAACCAAAGAAGACCGGCGTCACTTCGCCGGCCAGGAAGGCCGGCAGTGAGAATTGATTCCCGGCGACGGTGAGCAGTTCGAGGTCGTGCTGCGCCTTGTCGAGCAGCGAGGCATCGACTTGGGCGGCGAGGCGCGGATCGTCGAGCGCGAAGCGCTCGATCTCGGCCTTGCGTGCGCCGGCCGCCGCCGTGCGGTGAAAGAGCAGCGCCTCGTTGCGCCCGCGATCCACCACGCCGGCGAACTCGCGGCCGTTGCCCAGCGGCCAGTCCATCGCGCTGGCCTCGATGCCCAGCGCCTCCTCCAGCTCGGCCATGAGGTCGAGCGGCTCGCGCCCCGGCAAATCGAGTTTGTTGATGAAAGTCAGCACGGGAATGCGGCGCAGCCGGCACACGGCAAAGAGCTTGCGCGTCTGCGCCTCCACGCCCTTGGCCGCATCCAGCACCATGATGGCCGAGTCCGCGGCCGTGAGCGTGCGGTATGTGTCCTCGCTGAAGTCCTGGTGGCCCGGCGTATCGAGCACGTTGATGACCATGCCCTTGTAGGAGAACTGCATCGCCGACGAAGTGATCGAGATGCCGCGCTCCTGCTCCATGCCCATCCAGTCGGAGGTGGCCAGCTTGCCCTTGCGGTTCTTGACCATGCCCGCCGTGCGAATTAGGCCGGAGTAGAGCAGCAGCTTTTCGGTGAGCGTGGTCTTGCCGGCGTCCGGGTGCGAAATGATCGCGAAGGTACGGCGTCGCGCTGTCTCGCGGGCCAGCTCAGGAGCGATGGTGACAGCGGACATGCAGCGAAGACTCAGGGTGCGCGAACGGGGCCGCCGGTCAGTGCGAAAACTCGTGCGGCGAGGCCCGGCCCGCCGCCCAGGCCGACCGAGCAGCAGCCAACAGCACGACGAGCGCCAGCCCGGCCACGATGGAGCCCGCGGCGAGCCCCGGCGGAGTGTAGGAAAAAACGAGTTCGTGCGGACCCGGATTCACGGCCACGCCCATGAGTGCGTGGTCCACGACAAGGAGTTCCACTTCCTCACCGTCGAGCCGGGCGGACCAGCCGGGGGCATAGGCCTCGGTCAGCACGGCGATTCCGGGGAAGGCTGCTTCGAAGCGCAAGGGCCGCCGCGTGGCCGCGTCGCCGAGGACTTCCAGCGCCTGCAGCGCGCCCTGCTCGGGCAGTGCGCTCAGCCCATGAGTCCGCTCGAGCAGCACGGTCCGGTGCACCGGGAAGTCGCTGCGCGCCAGCCGAGCGAGCCGCTCCGCCGGCTCCCGCACCACCACGGCGCCGCCGCAGAGAAAGGCACGCGGACCGGCACCGGGCCGGGCCAGCGCGCCAAGACCCTCTTCGGGCCGCTCAAAGAGCACCGGCCAGCCGGTGGCCGCTGCCAGACCTGGGTCTGCGTGCACCACGGTACTCACACCCAGCAAGTCGAGCAGCGGATGCCGCAGACTCTCGACGCGTTGAAAGGGCCGGCCCACGCGCGGATCGACGGCATCGTAGAGCGGCCCCTCGATGAGGCCGAGCAGCTCCGCGACGCGCGTCGGCACCATCGGTGCGGTGCCCTGAATGGATTGCAGGCCCACGGTCGCGGCCGCAGAAGGCGGCAGCAAATTGTTGCCGACGCTTGCACCGCCGAAATGCGCGAAGCGTCCAGGTCGAGCGGCCAACTCCGCGAGTGCGGGCGTGGGCGGAAAGGGCTCGTGCTGGCGCGGCATTGGGTTGAAGGCCAGCGCGAGGCTCGCCAGATCGGCGAAGAGCAGGACCGCCGGGGCCCAACTCCAGCACGCACTCCAGCGGGCAGTCGGCGCAGCACGCGTCATCAAGCCGAGAGCCAGCAGTGTCGCGCCGAGGAAGAGGCCCTGACGCCAAGCTTGGTTCGTCAAGCTCGCGGAAAACTCCGCAGCCTGCGGATCGTCGAGGCGCGCGGCCAGCCAGGGCGCCAAGGCCAACGCCGAGAGCAACAGCGCGCCCAGGATCCAGGGCGGCCGCAGGCGCCGCTCAATGAGCGCCTGCAAACCCAGTGCGGCGGCGAGCGGCAGGCAGACAGCCACGAGCACAATGGCTCGCTTCATGCTCGCGGCACCCAGCACCGAGAGCCAGGGCGCCGCCGAGACGAGCAATGGCCACACCAGGCTGATGCCGAGCGCCAAGCCAGCCAGGAGCAGCAGCCAGCGGCCGCGCTGTCCGCGGAGGAAGAGCAGGCACCAGCACAGCAGCAGCGTCGCCGCGCCGACATAGAGCGCATTCTCAACGACGTTGTCCTGCAGCTCGGTGCTGAACCAGCGCCTCTGCGGCAGCCAGTCTTTCATCGTGGCGGCGGGCGGCGCCGCACCGGAGAAGTCCGAGGGCCGTCCGAAGATCTCGGGCAAGGCGAGCGCCAGCAGCGCACCGGGCGGCAAGCCCTGCCGTGCCGCGGCCTCACGAGCGGCGTCGCCGCTGCGCAGAGAGTCCGCGTAGGCCGCCTGCGAGACGGCCAACTGCGGCGCGGCGAGGGCGACGCCGATTCCCAGTGACAGCAGCAAAAGACTCAGTGCACGTGGCCGGCGCACTTCGCGAAGGCAGAGCGCGTAACCCAGCGCACCGGCCAGCAAGAGCAGGCCCACCTGCGGAAAACCGGAGAGCATGATGAGGCCGGCGCAGAGGCCGCCTTCCGCAAGGCCGCGCGCGAGCTTCCCGCGCCGTAGCCACTCCACCGCGGCGATGAGCCCTGGCCACCAGGCGGTCGTGTAGTGAATGTGCGGCAAGTGCCAGCGCGTGAACATCCAGGCCGAGAGCGAGAAGCCGGCCGCTCCCAGCGCGGCCGCCGCCGCGCCAGTGCCCAGCATTCGGCAGAGGCGATAGGCCAGCCAAGCGGCCAGGGCCGTGTGGAACCACAGCAGCCAGTCGAGCGCGCTCACGACATCGAGCCAGCGAGTCGGCCAAACCGCGGGCGAGGAACTGGGCGAGGGGAGATTGGCCTGCAGCGGGTAGCCCAAGAACTGCGCCGGATCCCACCAGGGTGGATCGCCCTGCTCGGCGAGCTGTCGCAGGCGGACCATGCCTGGCAGCACGAAGAAGTCGATGTCCGGCGTGACGAGATTCACCTCGGCGAGCGGGCCCTCGGCACTGCGCACCCAGGGACGCACGTCCACGCGCGGGTCGGAGAGTTCGAAGGAGAGCGTCGAACGGCCGCCGAAGAGCGCGGGAGCCAAGAGCAGGGCCGCGCCGAGCAGGCAGAGCAACAGGGCCAGCGCAGACTCGCGGCCGCGCAACGCGGGCGGACTCGCTGCGCCGCTCACCGCCCCGTGCTCCATTCCCATAACGGGCCCATGACGGGATCCTCGGCTGTCCTTGAGTCGCGGCGCGCCCAGCGCCGACGCAACACTGCCGGAGTCGCGGTCCGCTTGCGGTCGCATGATACGCTCGCACTCCGTGCCTTCAACGCGGTCTCGAGGAGCTGTCGCGCCTTCCCCTGGAGAGGCGCCCGACGCTGCGGAGCCCCGCAGCGTGAGCGGCATGCTCAGAGAGGGCGGCCGTCCGCTCGTCGCCCTCTTGCTCTTGGCGCTGTTGCTCAAGCTCGTCGTGGCGCTCACGGCGGCCTCCAGCGATCCGGCCACGGCCTTTCCCGCCTCCGATGCGCGCTACTACCTTGATCGCGCGCTGGGCCTGAAGGGCCTGCTGAACGATCCGCTGGCCAGCGAGGCGCATCACCTGCCGCCGCTTTACCCACGGCTGCTGAGTTTGCTGCCCAGCCTGGACGCGGCCAGCCAGTTGTCGGCACGACTCGCGCAGGCCATCGCCGGCACCGTCACTCTCGTGCTCTGCTTTCTGCTCGCTCGCCGACGCCTCTCTCGCCAGGCGGCCCTGATCGCCGTGGCCTTGACCTTCGGCTACGCCCCGCTGACCTTCTACGAGACGCAACTGCTCGGCGACTCCTTGGCCACGCTGCTGCTTCTCGGGGCTGCCGTCGCGGCCGACGGCCTGGCGGCTGGCGTGAGTGCCGCGACAGCAACTCGCAAGCCTGGTGCAGCCGCGCTCAAGCACAGCGCAGCGACCTGGCCGCGTGCGGCGCTGCTCGGTGCCTGCTTGAGCTTGGCTGCCCTGCTGCGGCCGCAGGCGCTGCTGCTCCTGCCCGCCCTGGCTCTCTGGGTGGCCTGGCAATGCCGGGCCTGCCGGCCCGCAGGGCTCGCGCTGGGCGCTTACCTGCTGGCAGCGCTCTTGCCGCTGCTGCCCTCCACGCTGCACAACGCTCGCGCAAGCGGCGACTTTTTGCCCGTCTCGGACAACGGCGGCGTGAACTTCTGGCTGGCCAACACCGGACCGCTCAGCGGCACCTTCATGACGGATCGGGCCGAGTTCGGCGACATCGCACGCCAGGCTGCCGTAGCGCGCGCCCTGGCCGAAGAGACCGAGCGGCAGCGCGCCGGCGCCGCTGCGCGAACACCACTGAGTGCCGGTGAGGTTTCGAGCTGGTTTGCGAGTGAGGCCTGGTCGGTCATTCGCGCGCAGCCCTTGCGCTTTGCCGAGCGTCTGCTGCTGCGCGCCCGGGCGCTGGGTGAATCCTACGAGGCCGATGTGGCCTGCTTCCCCACCGTGCAGATGCATCGCCTGCCGCCGCTGCTGCCGCTCGCCTTGCCCTTCGGGGTGCTCGCCGGACTGGCGCTCGGTGCGCGGCTGCTCGGTGCCCGGCTGCGGCCGGCGCCCACTGCGCCAGCCTGGGCGCTCGCGGGAATGATCGGCCTCACGGCGCTGCTCTTCTTTCACTACAGCCGCTTTCGCCTGCCGCTCGTGCCCTGGCTGGCCATCCTGGCCGCCTCCTCCTGGGACCGCCTGCGCCTCGGCCAGGTTGGGCTGGGCCGCGGTCTGGTGGCGGCCACGGCGGTGCTGGGCGTGACGGCCATCTCGGTGTGGCCGGCCCCGCACCATGAGCCGCTGCGTGCGGCCGGCTTCGCCACGGCCGGCTGGGCCCGACTCGCCCTGCTCACGCCGGGCGATCGCCCGGGCGCCCAGGCGGCGCTGCAAGAAGGCCAAGCCGCCGTGGCCATCGAGGAACGCTCGCCGCGGGCGCAACTCCTCGTCGCGCGCGCGGCCTTCCTGCTGGACGACTTCGAGACCTGCGCCACGGCTCTCGACACACTGCTGCGCCTCTCACCCGACCAGCCTGCGGGGCTGCTCAGCCGCGCTTGGCTGCTGGCCCGCCGAGATCCGCGGAATCGCCACTATGACGAGGCCGCCGCGCGTGCGCTCGTCGCGCGGCTGCGCACGGAAGCGGGCCACGACGCGCAAGTGCAGGCAGGGCTGCACGCGATCGAGGCCGCGTTGCTGCCGCCGCGCTGACGCGCTCAACCGCGCTCAACCGCGCTCAACATCGCTCTTCGCTCGTCGCTCGTCGCGCCGCTTGCGCTCAGCCCGCGAGACGAAACTCGGCGCGAATCGAGCGCGCTGCGGTCGGCGTCAGACTGGCACCCCCCAGCCACTCGGCGACAGCCGCGGAGACCAGATCACGGGGATCCTTGCCGTAGGCCTTCAAAGCCTCGTCCACGAAGGGCCCCAGCGCCTCACCCGCGGTGGCCCGCCGTGCCAACTCCGGCAGAAAAGTGCGCGCGAAGTGCAGTTTCTGATCGAGGCCTACCAGACCCGACACGGCCAGCGCGTACTCGGGCAGATCCACGCCCACGCGTGAGAGCATGAGCCGCTCGAAGGCACGCCCGAGCGCGGCGCTCTCGGCATCGCAGCGGGCCCGCTCCCGCGCAAGTTCGGCTGTGCTGAGGTCGGCCTTGGGGGTGGCACCCGGCACCTCGACGTAGATCTTGTTCTTAGGCTCCGTGCCACTCGGGCGAATGATCACCCGGCTGCCATCCTCTAGGCCGAAGACGAGCACGTTGCGGGCCGCAGCGTCCGTGCCCGACCGGATCTTGCCCAGCCAGCCCGACTCATTGGCCAAGTCCTCGAAAACGGTGACGCGCCGGCCGAGCACCGTGGTCGGTGGATCCTGACGCAGGCTGGCCTGGATGGCCCGGATGCGCTCGAGTCCGGCCGAGCCGGACATCACGGTGTTCACGAGGCGGTTGCTCACGTAGCCGAAGCGGGCGTAGATCGCGTCCAGTTCCTGAAGCAGTGTGCGGCCCTGCGCCTTGAGCGTGGCGTTGAGTTCGGCCAGCGCCAGCGCGGCGCCGGCCGCATCCTTGTCGCGAATGGATGGCGTCAGCAGAAGACCGTGGCTCTCTTCGCAGCCCAGGATGAAACTTTCGGGCCGCGCGCTGAGCTCCTCCCAGCCGCCACTGCGCTCCAGCGCCGCGAGCACATCGGCCATGTACTTGAAGCCCACCAGCAGCCGGCGAAAGACCTGGCAGCCGTAGGAACAGGCAATCGTGGAGACGAGCGTGGACGTGACTTCGGTCGTCAAGACGAAGGCATCCGGCGGCAGGCGGTTCAGCTCGCGGCGCCGTTGCAGCACGAAGCGCGTCACCAGAAAAAGAATCTCGTTGCCCGTCACGAAGCGCCAGCCGCCGTCGGGCCGGCGGATCTCGAGTCCGATGCGATCAGCGTCGGGATCCGTGGCCAGGATCATGTCGGCGTCGCAGACGTCCGCCACGAGCTCCGCCTCTTCGAAGGCGTTGGGCACTTCCGGATTCGGCGCCAGGAACTTCACATTCGGAAAGCCGCCGTCAAAGGCAGCCTGGCTGGGCACGTCGCGAACATCGAAGCCCTCTGCGCGCAACAGGCGCCCCACCGTGCTGGAGCCCGTGCCGTTGAGCGGCGTGAAGACGATGCGCCCGCCGCGGTGCTCGGGCGCCAGGGCAAGCCGCCGGTTGACGTTGAGGTAGTGGCGGTTCTCGTCAGCGCTCAGGAAGGCGATCCAGCCCTCCTCGCGGGCGCGCTCGAACTCCACACGCCGGATCGCGGCAATGCCCTCAACGCGGCGTGCCAGGATCTCGTCGTCAGGCGGCACGTCCTGCCCGCCCTGCCGGTTGTAGAACTTTCCGCCATTGTCGTCGGGATGGTTGTGTGATGCGGAGACGTTCAGACCGCCGTGCGCACCGATCCGCCGGATGGCCAGCGAGAGTTCCGGCGTGGACATGTAGGCTCCGGCGCGCGGGTCGAGCATGTGCACGCGCACGCCATTGCCGGCGTAGATCCCCGCCGCGTCCTGGGCGAAGTCCGCCGAACTGAGCCCCAAGATCGGACTCGGGCGGCTGCTGTCATAGACGCCGCGCACATCGCGATAGACGCGCACGTCCCAGGCCACGACGACCGAGACCTCTTCACCGGGATAGGTCTCGCGCAGGATCTCCGCGTGGCCCTGCACCGAAGTGCCGAGCGTCCAAGGATTGATGCGATTGGGACCAATGCCCACCGGACCGCGGCGCCCGCCAGTGCCGAAGGGAATGGTCTGCCAGAAGGCATCGACCAGCAGCTCGAAGCGTCCTCGCTGCACGAGACTCTCGAGCTGCGGACGGTAGGAGGCAAAGCGCTCCTCGGTCAGCCAGGGCTCCAGGGCGGCGAGCGCCCGCTCCCGCAAGGCCGGATCGATGGTCAGACTGGCGAGGCCGGCACGCGCCCGAGTGAGCAGGTCAGTCATGGGGCTCGGTCCGGCCAGAGCGTGGGGTCAGGGGCATCCATGGCGCGCCAGTGTGGGGCAGCGAGCGAGCGAATCAAGCGCTGGGCAGGCTTGGCTTGCATGTGCCGGCCCGGCGAGGATCCTGAAGACTCCTGCTCCGGAGCGCTCATCCTGAACCCAACGGGTCGCATCGAACGGCCGGGCCTGCGCCCGGCGCTCATCGCACTTGTGAGCGCGGTCGTGCTGCTGAGCCAAGTGCCCAGGCTGGGCGGTGCCTTTACGGACGGACAGTCGGGCAATTGCGGCGCCATGTTCGCGCTCTTCGCGCGCAACGAGCAGGCGCTCGGCGGCTGGATGGCGACACGCGGGCTGCCCGTGCTGGATCCGGTGCCGCCGCCCAGCTTGGAGCAGGCTCAGGTCTACACGCATCATCCACCGGGACTGCCCTGGCTGATCATGGCCGCAGCGCGGCTGCCCCTGCCGATCGAGACGGCTTCGCGCTGTGTCGCGCTGGCGTTGTTCCTGTGCACCTGCCTGCTGGCGGCTGATCTCACGGCACGCCTGGCTGGGCAACGCACGGGGCTGGCGGCTGGCTTGCTCTGTGCACTGCTCCCTGCAGGCTTGCACGACGGGCTCCTGGTGAACTACGAGACCGCGGCCCTGCCGGCGCTGCTGCTCCTGACGCGCTCACTGGTGGCCGGCACGGGCTCACCGTGGATGGCCGGCCTCGCCGCGGCGCTGACGGACTTCGTCGCACTGCTGCCGCTCGCCTGGGGCTGGCTGGCCTCGCCACGGCGACGCTGGCTTGTGGCGAGCCTCGCCGGCGCGGCGACGACAATCGTGCTTTGGCTCTGGACTGCCGCCGTGGCTCCCGGTGCTCCCGGTGCAGCGCTCGGTCAGGCGCTCGGCGCCAGCTTTCTCGCGCCTGAGTTCCGATGGGCCGCGTGGCTCGCTGCCATGGGCGCACACCTCACCACACTTTACGGCTGGGCCCTTGTGCCCGCAGTCCTCTCTCTGCTCTTGATCGGGCGTCGGTCGGTTCTGCAGCGCCGCGCGCTGCTGTGGCTCGTGGCCACGGGCGTGCTCAACGTGACTCTCTTTGCGCGGCATGCCATCGGACATGAGCACTTCAGCCTGCTCCTCTTGCCCGCCGTGGCGATCGGCACCGCCCTGCTGCTCGCTCCCAGTGACGAAGCCACCTCGCCGTCGTCGGCTGTGGGACTGCTGTTGCTGGTCGTGCTGCTGCTGCTCGGCTTGCAGCAGTATCGCCAGGAGGCACCCACGCGCAGTTTGACCAAGGAGGCGGTGCTAGCGGCACACTTCGCCTCAGCCACCCGCCTCGACGTCATCTACGTTCGCCCCGAAGGTGCCTCCCTTGTCTTCCTGCACAGCGCCCAACGGCATCTGAGTCACCGGTCGGTGGCTTCACTCGCCGAGGCCCAGGCCGCGGTTGCCGAGTATCGCGTGCGCTTTGCGCTGCCCGGTCTGCGCGGCGTCATCGCTTGGAGTCCGACCCACGCCGACTTGCCGCGACCCACCTGGCTAGCCGGACTGCCCGCCCTCTCGGTTGCGCAGGGCTGGCTCTTCTTCGAGCTGCCCGCGCCCTGAGGGGCTTCAGCCCTGGCCGCGCAGCATGGCGGCGAGCACGTGCCGCGCGATCTGCGGATTGCGGCGGAGCCGGCGCAGCGAGTAGGCGTGCCAGTCCCGTCCGTAGGGCACGTAGATGCGCACTGGATGTCCGGCCTGCTTCCAGGACTGAGCCTGCTCCGGACGCACACCCATGAGACATTGCAGTTCGTAGCGCGTGTGACCCTGCGCCTTGAGCCAAGGTGCGAGCTGCTGCACGAGCTCTCCATCGTGAGTGGCCAGTCCCACAAAGGCACCACCGGCGAGCAGCCGCTGGGCCAGGCGCAGGTAGCTGGCCGAGATATCGGCCCCCTCGGTCCAGGCGATGGCGGCGGGTTCCAGATAGATGCCTTTGACGAGGCGCACATCGAGACCAGGTCCCTCGGCGAGCAGCGCCTCGACATCGGCAGCCGTGCGGAAGAGGCGCGCCTGCAGCACGCAGCCTAGGTTGCGATGACGCGGCCGCAGCGCGCGAAAGACCGCCAGCGTGGCATCGATGGTGGGCGCATCCTCCATTTCAAAGCGCACTTTGCGGCTCTGCTCCGAGGCCGCCGTGCAGAGGTCGGCCAGCAGCCGGCTGCAAAGCGCTGGATCGAGCAGGAGTCCCAGGTGTGTCGGCTTGACCGAGAGCACGCAGGCCGGATCGATGCTGCGCAGCGAACCGAGCGCCCGGTGGTATTCCGCTGCCGCGGCTTCGGCCTGCGCAGCCGAGCGGATGTTCTCACCCAGCACATCGATGATCGTGCCGAAGCCTTCCTGGCGCAGCGCCGTGATGGCCTGCAGCGCATCGCGGAGTTCGTTGCCGGCCACGTAACGCCGAGCCACAGTCCAAAGCATGCGCTTGGGAATGAGCGGCAGCGAGACGCGCACGGCTCCATCGAACAGGCTCACGTTACTTGCCGATCTCCAGCCGCGCGGCGCACAGGTCGGGAATGTTGGGATTGTCGTAGATCTTGCGCTGTACGGTGGCGATGTCGTAATCGGTGCGCAAGAAGCGCACGAGCTGGTCTTCCACGATCACGCAGGAGGCGCGCGGGTCGCCGTCGCGCGGCTGTCCGACCGACCCCACATTGATCACCGCTTTTTCGCCCTTCCACTCGTAGTGGTAGTCGAGCTGGCCGGGATCGCGGAACTGCAGGTCCTCTGTGAAGACACCGGGAAAGTGCGTGTGTCCCACGAAGCAGGGGCCGTCGAGGTGCCGGAAGATGTCGCGGATCTTGTCCGGCACAAAGATGACATCGGTTTTCATGATGTATTCGTGGATCGGGTCGCGCGGACTGCCGTGGAACATGAGCCATTCGCCTTCACGGTGGCTGACCGGCAACTGCTCAATGAAACGCCAGCGCGCGCGCCGGGCCGAGCCCGAGAGCAGTGTCGGCCGCAGCAGGCGCCGGTTGTACTCAATGACTTGCCGCGCCACCGGATTGAAGTCGTGCGCGCCACGCACCAGAGCCTCATCGTGGTTGCCGCACAGCGTCAAGGCGCAGCGCTCCATGACCATGTCAATGCAGTGCTCGGGATCCGGTCCGTAGCCGACAACGTCGCCAAGGCACAGGATGCGTTCGACCTTCTCGCGCTGCAGCCGTGACAGCACGGCGCTGAGCGCCTCGATGTTGCTGTGGAGATCGGAGATGATCGCGAAGCGCGCCATCAGCTTGGCCCAAGGCGCTGACGGATGTCGGCGACCAGCGCCATGCGCTGGACTTCCGCGTCCGGCGCGGCCAGGGTCGTACCCGCCGCCTGCGTGTGTCCGCCGCCGCCGAAGCGCCTGGCCACGGCGTTCACGTCGAGGTCGCCACGCGAGCGCAGGCTCACCGACACCGTGCTATCAGGCTGCTCGGTGAACAGCGCCACCGCCTCGATCTTGCCGGCCGAACGCAGGACATCCAGGATCGGATCCGTGTCGAGTCGATCGACACCAAGCTCGCGGACCAGTTCCTTGCGAATCACGAACCAGGCGAAGCGACCGCCGCACTCCTCGTGCACGCCCCGCGTGACGTGCCCCAGCAGCCGGAGCAGCGGCATCGAACTGGACTGGTAGATCGCGCGATGGATGCCGTGCACGTCCAGGCGATGAGCGGCCAGTTCGCCAGCCAGTTGGAGCACCCCATCATTGGTGTTGGCGTAGCGGAACCAGCCCGTGTCGGTGCAGAGCGACACGAAGACACTCTCGGCGATCTCATGATCGACGCGCCCGCCGACATGGCGAATGTACTCCCACACAATGCGCCCGGTGGCCGTGGCGGTGGCGTCAAGCACGTTGAGGTCAGCCGGCCCTTCATGCTCGCAAGGGTGGTGGTCGATGCAGGCGGTCCGAACTCCCGCTGCCGCGACGACCTCACCAAGGGGCCCCAGGCGTGCCAGGGCAGACAGGTCGCACATCACGAAGAGTGCGGCGGATTGCACGAGGGCGTCGTGCCGGCTCGGCTCGTAGACCTGGTAGTGCTTGGCGAAGTCCATGAAGTCGTAGCGCGAATTGAGTGTCTCGGGCAGCAGCGCGAGGACCTCCACTCCTTCAAGTTCGAGATGCCTGCGGAGGGCGCCGACGGCGCCGACGGCGTCGCCATCGGCGCGGGTGTGCCCCGCGACGATGACGCGCCCAGCCTGCTTGAGGAGCGCCCGCAACTCGTCGAAACGGGCCGCCAACATCGACATGCGAGGAACCCTAGCCCTGCCCTGGGAGCAAGTCAACGAAGGCGCCGAGTGTCTCAGTACAAGCACCGGGGCCAGGCACGAGACGGCCGGCATGAACAGTGAGCAAGGGCTGTGCTTCTGGCGAGCAGATCCAGGCTGCGAGAGCTGCACCGTCAAGCCTATCGAGATCGGCAGGGGCCGGTCCGAGCAGCAGACCATGCGCTTCGGCGCCGACGGTAAAGTCTGCCGGCGTAAGGGGCAGTCCTAATGCTCGGCGTCCGCCCACGGTGGCGCAACCCAGCAACTGTTGCGGAGCGAGATCCGGGCGATCGCGGTGTAGGCGCTGCAGTTCTGCCAGCAGGTCCACCCCTTGATTGCTTAATCCGGAGTCTGTCCCCAGCGCAACGTTGACTCCACGCGCCAGCAATTCACCCAGCCGATGGGGTGGCCTGCCGAAATGAGCATGCGTGCCATGGCAATAGACCACGCTGCTGCCGTGCCGGTGCAGACGGCTCAGATCCTCCTCATCGAGATCATTGCCGTGAATCACGAGACAGCCGGCAGCGAGCAGCCCCGTGCGCTCGGCATAGGCGATGGGTCGCACGCCGGGCGGGCTGGCAAAGGGCCGGCCGCGGCCGATGACGCGCAAGAAGTCCTCGAAGGGACCGTCGCCGCGCAGCAGGTAGCGAGTCTCTTCAGGAGTTTCGGCCAGATGCATCGCGAGTCGCAGGCCACGATGGCGTGCGGCCCGCACGATGTCAGGCAGCACTTCCGTAGCAACCGAGTAGGGCGCATGGGGTGAAAGGCCCACCACGGCTGAGCCTCCCAGGCGGTCGGCGAGCTTGAGGGCCTCTTGCAGCCGGGCTCTCGCCGAATCAGCCGCGACACCCACGATCTCTAAGTAGGACAGGCCCTGGACGTGCTCGCGCAAGCGCGCCTGCGTCGCGAGTCCCCCACTGGCATCGATATCACCGATAGCGGTGACGCCTCGGCAGGCTAGGTCGAGAGTTTGCTGACAGGCAGCCGGTGCGACGTCGCCTGCCTGGCCGCGAGCTGACCCGACACCGAGCAGCCACTCGGTGAAGTCGGTCGACGCTGGCAAGGCTGCGCCGCCAGCCAAGTCCAGGTGCGCATGCGCATTCACGAGACCAGGAACCAACACTCCATCGAGCAGTTCACGAGCCTCGTGTGCAGCTCTTAAACTCACAGTCCGGCCCTCGTCCAGCGTCCAGACGGCTCCGCGGGTGAGTTGGCCCGACGCGCTGAGCGCCGCTCGAACGGGCAACTCGAAGCGCACGCAACGCCTCAGAAAGAGGAGTTGGAATAGATGAGATTCACGTCATCGATGCGCACTTTCCGGAACTCCGTGAGTCCGGCATCGTGCACACCGTTAATGCGGAGGCGGAAGCGCACGAAAATGCGGCCGTCGTGGATGCCCAGCGGCGTCTCGGGCAGTAGGACTCCAAACGTGACCAGTGAGAGGCTGGCCCCGACGAGGAACGGATCCACGGTCGCCGGGTCGATGGTGCGAATGCGGCTGTCCACGGGATTTGTGGCGTGGACGAAGCTCAGGTTGGTTCCATCAAAGGCGAGGCCTGAAGGAACGACGGGCTCGAAGGCGGCATCGACCAGCGGGCTGAACTTCTCGAGGCCCGTCGCCGATACACCCTCGAATCCTGGAGCCATGCTGATCTGGAACAAACGGCTCGACAGTGCGTCGGTGCACCAGAGCACTTGGCTCGCCGCGTCATGGGCCAGTCCCACGATCTCGATGTCGAGCGGCACCCCGTCGCGGGTGACGTCGAAGACAGCAGATGGAACCAAGGGCGCGTAATTCGTTGTCAGCGGACTGCCCGCCGTCGCATCGCGCGGCTCGAAGAGCAGCACTCGGTTAGCAACGTTGTCGGCGAAGGCCAGGCGATCAATCGGGGCCGGCAGGTAGGTCATGGCGCCATTCAAGGCGATGGGCAACGTGATCGTTCGGCGGAAGCCGGCGGTCGCGAGATGGATCACATGCACTCGGCGCGTGTCGCGCTCCAACAAGAAGAGCTCGTCAGCGGCGCCGCCCGCGGCCATGGAGACGATGTTCAGCGTGGTCGAGCCGTTCGTCGGGATCACCGGCAGCAGCAGCTTCGGGACGCCCGCCGGGGCATAGGTTCCCGGCGTCAACCGATGCACCTGGTTCGTTTTCTCGCCCACGCTGTAGAGCACGACACCCGTCGCCGGGTCGAAGGCCAGCCCGACTCGCGCCGAGACGAGATCAGACACCTCGTAGAAAGTGTCGGTGACCTTGGTTGTGTCCAGGAAGCCGCTCTCGTTTGAGTCGACGGAATTGAACTCGACCCGGAAAGGCGGATCGGTGAAACCGCCTGGGGCACTCGTGGTGCCGGCCACGCCGAAGCTCCAACTGAAAGGCTCGGTGATGCCGTCGTCCGTCGTGTCCGACAGATAGTTCACCGTCACGCTCTGGTACTCCGGATTGACGACGGCGGTCTGATAGAAGCGACTCTGTCCAACGCCCTGCGGCAGTCCCAGCATGCGACCGAAGTTAGCCTGCCCAAAAACCGTCGGACCCGAGGGCGTGACGAGCGAAGTCAGTTGCGCCAGTGCAAGGTGCAGGTCATCGGCAAAGTTCTCTAGTCGCACGAATCCGGAACCACCGGCGCCACCTTTGGCTCCTCCCAGAAGTCCGCCGCCGCCGTCACCGCCCACGACAGAGATGACTGCTCCCTGGAAGAACTGAAAGATCTTTCCGGCTCGCACGACGATGTTGCCGCCCCCGCCTCCACCCCCGCCCGCGAACTCAGCCTGGACATCGGACACGATGCCACCGCCACCGCCCGTTGCCAGCAGCCGCGAAGCTGGGCCCAGTGTGAGTTCGCTGGCGACCTCGAGCAGGAGTGAGCCGCCGCCACCGCCACCGCCAGCACCTGGAGCCAGGGTCGGCAGGACCGTGACAGCCGACTTGACCGTGCCCGTGACCGAAACCCCGGTGCCACCCCCGCCTGCTCCGCCGATGTCTAGTCGCGGCGTGAGCAGGAAGTCGACGACACCGTTGATGGCCAGCGCCGGACCGTCGGGACCGGCGGGACCGCCCGGCGGACTCGTCAGCCCGATGTCGATCGCGTCGGCCAAGATCCGGCTGACGGTAAAGGTCAGGGTGCCAGCGTTGAAACTGACGACTTCAAACATCCAGCCATCGTTCGGTGAGTTCGGAATCAGCAGGCAGCCTGCCAGCACCGTGCCGCCCAATCCCGCGAGTGGCGTGCCAGCGGTCTGCGCCATAACTTCAAACGTTGTGTCGCTCAGCGCGCGACCCGTACCGGATATGGAGCCAAGCCCCCCCAGGGCACCCGCGGACTCATCGAGCGAGATGCCTCCCTGCCCGGCTTGGTTCACGGCCGGATTCGGGATGGGGCCGTCGCTCTGGCCAGTCGAACCGCCGAAGATGCCGCCGCCGCCGCCCGCTGCGCCACCCGTTGTGACGACGCCAGTGGCACCATTGTTGACCACCACGTACGGCTCGGCGCCGCGGCCACCACGTTGCAGCGGCGTTGCATCCTGGCCCACCTCCCCGGCCAGTTTCCCCAGGAGGTAAACGTCCCCGGTGGACGCGATATTTGAGTTCCCGTTCCCGATGTTCTGCCCGGGCTGCGTCATCGCGCCTGTCGGCGGACTCGTGTCGACGGTGAGTGTGTCTCCGGCCGCCGACGTCACGACGAAGGTCGGATGATTCTCATCAATAGGTTGATTCAGCGTGCCTGTGTTGAAGGGGAAGTTGCCCACGCCCACGTTGGGCTGCAGCCGAATCTCCCCGTTGGCCAGGGCCGCCGCCAACTGGGGATCCGTGTTCAGGAATCCAAAGTTCTTCGTGACATCCGTCAGCGTGGAAGCCGTGAGGCCCGAACTCTTCCCTGTTACGCCCGTGAGCTTTCCATCGCTCGCATCGAAGTTGGGATCGCCCTGCACCAGAGGCAAGATGATGTTGCCGAGGGTGCTGTCAAGAAACAGGACATCGCCACCGTCGCCGCCATCTCCGGCGGCCTGCAGAGCACGACCTCCGGTCGCTCCCTGAGCCAAATAAGCCGCGAAGCCACCATCGAGCGGTGTTTCAGGCCGGACGAGAATCACGCCGGGCGGACCACTGACATCGATCGTGCCGTTCACCTGAGCCTTGCCGGTACAACGCACGACGAGCGGCGCCCCCAAACCGTTCAGCGGATGGCCGGGGCTCTGCACCAGATACTCCGCAGGGTCCGGGATGCCATTTCCGTCGCGGTCAAAGAGCGGTCGCAGCGTCCACCCTACCGGCAGGGTCATCGTGGAGAAGTTGTAGCTGCGCGGCAGAATGCCGGCCGGAGTCGTCTCGACGGTCGGGAGCTGAACGACCTTCGCAAGAAAGTCGATCAGCGCGCCGGGCGGCAGCGTGGTCTCGCCGGGGTTCACCAGCGTACCCAGCGGATCGATGATGAAAGGCCCGTCCGATCCGGTGCCGCCACCTAAGACGGGCGCCAACGTCTTGAAGCCGGGGATGTCTGTGCTCGACCAGACCGCCGACGTCGTGACATTGTCTTCGAACGTCGTGTCATCGAAGGGCTCGGTGACCGAGTAAAGGGTCACGTCTGGGGCTCCGCTCACCTGCAGAGTGGCGGCCAGATCCGACGCGGGTGAACCGGTCACCGAGAACTTCGTATTTCCGGCTAGGTCGGCGACGGCAGAGGAGACTTCGACGAAGAGGAAGGCCCCTGGCGGATACGAGTTGAACAACGGCTTCCAGCGCACCAGGGTCAGGTTGCCCTGCTGCTTCAGGAAGGTGTACTGAGCCGGCACGGTCTTGGGCTGGAACACGGGTGGCGTGGCCGTGTTGATCGACACTTTGAGATTCGGACTGCTGTTATCCACCACGTTGATTACGGAGGTGGGAATGACGGCATCCTTGAACACGAAGAGAATGTCCCGCGCCGGTGTCGAGTTGATCACGGGGATCGGCAGCGCTGCGAGGATCTCGACCTCGTTGGTGAAACTCGCGAGCACCTCCGGAACCAAATCGAGATCCGCATCGAGATCCAGGAAGGTCGGCGGCAGGATGACGGCGCTGGGGTCATCGACGAAAAACGCGCGGACCTGCGGATAGCCTGAATTGAAGTCGAAGGGCTGCGCTGGCGTCCGGAAGAAAAAGCTCGTCCCCGAATTGGCAATGGGCTCTGCGGCGGTTGAGGTGACGAATGTGCCCGACGCCGGGGCCGAGAAACTGATCTCGTAGAAGGCGTTGGCGACGAACCCAAAGTTGATTGAGTTACTTGTGAACTGAACAGTGGGGGTCAGCGTCACTGTCGCTCCCGAGACGCTGACATTGAGGCTCGCCAGAAGTCCCGCGGGCGCAGTCGCCTGACCGATCGGGTCGGCAATTGTCACGACCTTGATCGTCGCGGAGGTGGCCGAGGCGGGTGCCACATCCTTGCTGAAGGTCAGGCTGACCGGTGCGTTGATGCCCATGATCGGCCCACCCGTGGGACCGGACTGCACCCCGAACTGGCCGGGTCCCAGGGGCGGTCCGCCGCCGAAGGGTGGAGTCGTTGCCCCGCTGCCCCCACCGCCGCCACCTCCGCCCCCGCACCCGCTCAGGGCGAGCGCCGCGACGACGATCAGCAGTCCGCGAAAGGGGGCCGTTGACATGGGGAAAGGGATAGCCGAAGTGAGGAACGGTGCGCCTGGGATCCGGGTGCCTGGGCTCTCAGATCGGGGTGAGCCGCGCACGCCTGACGAACCCATAGAATGCCATCTGAAGGACTCGCCTGCCCAGCCCCACAACCCAGGCCATGGGACCTGGTTCATGCCCCGGCACACCGCTTCTGGAGGGTGACTTCGGGGTGTGAGCCGTGACAGCGAGATCAAGCCCAGTGAGTTAGTGGAGTCCCTGTCACGGTAACGCGCCCCCCAGCCCTCATCGATACGCACTGCCACCTGGCCTTCGCGGACTTCGCTGTCGACCGTGAAGCCGTTGTCGAACGAGCCCGCGCTGCGGGGGTCGAGGCCTGCGTGGTCGTAGCCGTCGACGCGCACAGCGCGCGTCAGGCGCTTGAACTGGCACGCACACTGCCAGACTGGGCGCGCCCGACCGCCGGCCTGCATCCGACCGAGCCGGCCACCAGCTCGGCCGACTCCTGGCCCGAGATCCGCGAGCTGCTCGAATCGGGAGAATTTGTGGCGGTCGGTGAGACAGGCTTAGATGCCTTTCATCGCACAGTCCCCCTAGACGAGCAGGAGCGTTCCCTGCGAAGGCACCTCGATTGCGCGCTCGAACTGTCGCTGCCAGTCGTCCTGCATTGCCGCGAAGCCTTCCCCGCCCTGACAGCCGTCCTCCAGACGTATCGTGGAGCTTCACTTCGCGGAGTCTTGCATTGCTACTCCGGGACATCCGCTCAGCTCGCGCCCTTGCTTGAAGCCGGCCTGCACATCGGAGTTGGGGGTATGGCCACCTACCCCAAGAACTCCGAGTTGCGCAGGGCGGCAGTCGAAGTGCCGAACGATCGCCTGCTTCTAGAGACTGACGCGCCGTGGCTCTCGCCTCAACCGGTGCGAGGTCGACGCAATGAGCCTGGCTTCGTGGCGCACGTCAACGCGCGAATCGCCCTTGAACGGGGCGTGAGTGACTGGGAATTGGCGGCCATGACCACCCGAAACGCGCGCGCGCTGTTCGAGCTTCGCTAGCGCGCAGGGCTCACCGCGTGGATTCGTCAGTGAGGGCTTCACTCTGCGGCACACGCACCCGTGCGACCTGCGCGTCCGCGAGCCAGTCCATGCCAGTGATCTCGCCGCGGCGACCGGTAAAGTCGGAAGTGCTGGGCCTAAGGAAGCGTGAGCTGGCAATTTGTAACGAGACCTCGTCTGAGTCGACATCGTGGAACGTGCCGTCATAGACCGCCACTCGGACATCTGAGCGCCAAGTTTCGAATCTGACCGTCTCGACCTCACTCAGACCTCGGTGAGGCTAAGGGCCAGATTGGTTAATCGGTCAAGCGGGCGTAGCCAGGGCCGTGAGCCAGCGGAGAGTCTGCCCGGGCAGGGCAACTTCCAACAGAATCCCCGCCGAAAGGTAGGGGCCAAACGGCAGCCCGGCCGGTGATTCCAGCCGCCGCAGCCGTGCTAGCAGCAATTGCACGATCCCAGCCGCTGCGCCCAGGAAGCACGCAAACAGGATCGCCCCCAGAACATGCGCCGCTCCCAGAAACGTGCCCGCGAGAGCCATCCATTTGACGTCGCCCCAACCCATCGCGTCCTGCACTCCGGCAGCCTGGATGCGACGCTTGAGCAAGAGGTTTCCGAGCCGCCCCACGGCCGCAAGGCTTCCGCCGCCGGCCAGGCCTCCTAAAACCGCAGCCAGCACAGCCGAGACATGCGGAGATTCCGCCCGAAAGCCCAGATGATCCCAGTGCTGCGCAGGCAAAACCGCCGCCACAGCCAAGCCGAGTGCCATGCCGGGGTAAGTGATCGAGTCCGGAATGATGAAGTGCTCGAAGTCAATGAGGCTAACGATGACGCACGCGGAGACGAGGTACCACGCGACCAGCAGCAGTCCGAGTGCCTCGCCATCCACAGGGGGATTGAGTCGCCAGGCACCGACGAACAGCCCGGCGACGAAGAGTTCGACGGCGGGGTAGCGGAGGCTGATCTGCGTACTGCAGGCGCGACAGCGACCGCGCAGCAGCAGCCAGGAGAGGACCGGAACATTGTCTTGCCAGCCAATCTGCACTCGACAGGCAGGACAGAAGGACCGCGCAGGACGAAAACTGTTTAGGCCATCACGTGGTGACCGATAGATCACGACGTTGGCGAAGCTGCCCACCATGGCCCCCAGCAACGCTGCCAGGACGCCGCCTACCCAGCCCGATATCAGCAAGTCCATGGGCACAGGATCCTAGGTCCCCAACAGATCGACAACGAGCGCCGGCTCGGGCCTAACGCCTAAGAGATCACGGAGTTGGCAGCGCCGCAGATCAAGGCGAAGTGTGCCCGCAGTTCGCGGCCATGTCAGGACGACAGTCGTCGTCTGCCCCAGGATTTGCCAAGTCACGGCAGGCAGAATCGGCTCTTCCAGCGTTAGGCCTTGAGCAACTCGCCATAAGGGCATCGACTCAGGGCGAAGGCAGGCTGGATCTAACAGCCCGTCGAACTGCAATTCGATGGCTGCATCCGGACTCGTGAGCGGTCCTGCTAGGGGCAGGCCCAAGCCATTCACGGCGATCAACCGAGGCGGTGTTCTGGCCGTCGACAGGAGCGGGACTTCCAAGCGCACACGGGTGCGCTGACTCCTGGCCAGCCTGCGCTGATCCGTCGTCCTGAGGGCGTGTACGGACGGCAGTCCCATCAGGTGCAACTCAAGCTCGATGGGTGCATCTGCAATGAGAGCCGCGTCCACTCGAGCCAGGATCTCGATCCTGCCTGCGACAGCTCGCTGGACATACTCGAACGGCTGCCCATCTGTCCGCCGTGCAGTCACCGACGAACGTGTGACGCTCAAGGCGTCGACCGGCGCATCCAAGTCGATGACTAGCTCTGCATTCAGCGGCAAGGCTGAAACGGGAAGCCCCGTGACAGATGCTGATCCTGGGTCGCGTTCGCAGCCCAGCAGTATCGCCAGCCACAGCGCAATCAATCCTTGGCGAGCCAACTCAGGCCCAGGCCGGGCGGGAATGCCGGCGCGAGGCCGGACTAATACTTCGCCCTCAATCGAACACTGTCGACGGCTGGCCGCTTGCTCGTGGCATCCAGCGGGAACAGAGCCAGGTTCGCACCAAGATCAAAAGAGATCTGAAAGCGGATCAGCGGATAACCCGAGAGAGCGCGCAGATCCGAGACCCAGCTTGTCACCGTCGCAGAATCCGGAACGGCGGAGCCTGCCCGTATCGGATAGGCGCCCTGGAAAAAGATCGTAACCACAGCGTTGTCCGTAATGGCATTGGGCAGCGAGTACTCGGGGACATCAACCTCGATGTCATTGAAGGGCGCTCCCCCGCCTTGCGCGCAGAGCCCCGGGTCGAAGAAAGGAATCGGACCGGTGTTCGCTACGAAGTGCGCTGGGGTCGTCCCGGGTACTTGCGGCACGACGCCGCTGACGACAACCTCACCATCGAGACCCGGCGGGACGACACCCAAGAGCGCGTTGTAAGTCCCGTGCATTCCGTCAAACAGCGGCGGCGCGACGCCCTGCGAGTTGCGCAGGCGCATGGCCACTCCGTTGAAGTCGAGCCACTTCGAGGTACCCCGGCTGACCGCACCAAATTCCGGCGGCACCGAACTCGGGGGCACGACGGGCAGCCTGTCGATCAAGTGGAACGGATCAAACTCAGCCGTCTCCACGCCATTGACATCCTTCACCTTGATGGCAGTCCCGTCCGGCTCCTTGAGATAGATGGTCATGGGGATCACATCCGTCGGGGCGAACAGCGTCCCCGGCACACCTGGCACTCCCTCACCGCCATTCAATTCGGCAAACGTCGCGGGGTTAAAGCCGGCGTAAGTCTTCATCATCTTCTGAGGCGCGGGGTCGACGACCACTCTGCGCCCGAAGTAATCCATCATCGGAGTGTCGGCCTGATAGGCCGTGAATCCGGGGAGCGTGTTGATGAGAGGTGGATCCGAGCCATGCAGCAGGAACCACCGACTCGACGTGGATCCATAGATGAACTCGCGGTAGTGAAGCATGTCGATGTACCGCAACTCATTGACTGGCGGCGGGTTTTGCACCGAGCCCGGCCAAGAAGGGTGCTCCTTCTGCTGGTTTGGCGCGCCATAACCATTCCAGCCGCCGTGCTTCAGAACCGTGCGTTGGCGAGCGAAGAGATAGGCGCCCTGCTGAACTTCTGGCTCGCCATTCAGCGATCCTTCCTGAAGTTGAATCAGGCCAAATCCGCCCTGCCCGCCATCGCTGCGAGTGAATTCGTTTCCGGGTGGATCCAAGTCAATGAGGTAGTCCGGAAGGGTGCGGGCATCCCAGCCGAATCCGCCCGAGACGTCGATACCGGCACCCATGGCCAGCGTGACATCGATGAAATACGGGGTCAGGTGAGTGCTGTCGGCAGCAATCTGGATGTCACTTGCCGCCTGCAGGATGACTGCGCCGCCACTCCCGCCACCGCCGGCTCCAGAGAAGTTGCTGTTCTGTACAACCTCGCCGCCACCGCCGTTTCCACCCGAGGCGTCGATCCGGCCCGTGCGCCGAACCTGAATGCTCCCATAGGACCTGAGGATTGCCGATCCGCCGCCACCACCACCGCCGCCGCCCTTGGCGTCGTACAAGGTCGGCGAAAAGAACAACTGTCCACCGAACCAGAGTGTCGGATAGTGAACAGGAATGGGACTGATCGGCGCTCCCAGCCGATTAGCTGACCAGATGCCATGGTTCATGCTGTCGACGCGGGTGCCGCCGCCTCCGCCGCCCTGTCCGCCGATGAGCACCGCCAGCTCACCCGTTGAACCGATGAAGTCGTTCGCGCGATTGCCGTCGGCAAAGACGAGATCCCCCTCGGTCGCCCCCGGCATGAGTCGCGCAGGAGCTGCAGCCGTACCCACTAAGTACACGCACTGAATCGGCTGGTTCGGCAGCTTGCCGATGAGCGCGTTCTCCTCGTTCCCGTAGAGCGCATCGGTGATCTTGTTGTTCGTGGGGCAGAGGTTGAGGTTGCCGAACGAGTTGTTGCTCTGAACCCGGAAGCCCCCTGATCCGTTGTGGGAGTACATGCCGTGGAAATAAAACGACCCACCGCCGCCGCCCGGCGGCCGAGAGAACTCGGAGTTATCCAGATTGGGAAGCTTGGGGAAGCCCTCGGCATTGAGCTCGAAACCGAGCGTGGAAATACCGCCGTGGCCGCCAATCGGCTGAAAACTCACGGCCCCAGTGGCTCCGTTGATGACGGGCCCAAGGCCCCGACCGCCGGTGACTGGTGTCACATACTGATCAGGCGTCGCGACAAACTGCGGATTGAAAAGAGTCGGGTGACCATCACCACCTCGACCTCCACCGGGACCGCCGACGCCTCCAGGCACCGGAGTGAAGCCGGTATCAAAAGTGTCATCGCCGAGACCGTTGGTGCCCGAGAGATCCAGGACTCCGGCGATCTCCAGCGTGCGAGTCGCGGTGATCTCGAGGGGATTGCTCCCCCGGACAATCACCCACACGCCTTCGGGGATGATGAAGTCTCGGAACGTGAACTTGCCGCCGAAAATCGTCGTCGGCTGTGTGATTCCAGGCGTGCTTCCATTCGGCAGAGGAAACGACTGCGCATCGGTGTCGAGGAAAACGAACTTGTACTTGGCTAGCGCGAAGTTGGGCGAGTACGCCGCGGCAACGAAGAAGTCCGTGTTGGCGAAGGGCGTAAAGTCACCGAGAATCGAGGACTGTGCCGCCACATTGGCTGCCTGAAGATACCCAGTCGAGCTGGCCCCGCTGGAGACGGTTGCGGCCCATTCGGCTTTGGGACTCAACGTTGGCGGCTGGGGATCTTCGAGCGCCGTTGTGTCGAAGAGCTCGACCACAGCATCGGTGATGCGGCCATCAACGGCCTGGACCAAGCAATCCGTGAGAAGGTTCTGGGGCTGCGCTGTCGTAACGGAGAGCCGGCGCTGGGCACCGAGAACGTAGCTCGGCTGATTCGGGTCGGCGTTGGCGGCACTCTTACCGTTGAGCGAAGCGAGCGTGACACGCTCCATGACGTCGAGTGTTGTTCCGGGCGGAAGCACGCCGGACGGTCTCAGTCGAACGACCGCACCCGCTGCCAGATTCGCTTCGAGCCCGACCTTGACGTCCAGGTTGACATGACCCAGCGCGAAGGTAAGAGCCGGGCTCGGATCGCCGGGGCCGAGTGTTCCAAATCCAGCCACACCATTGACGACAGGAACCGGAGCTGCTCCCGTGAGCGAAAGCCGATCGATCCGGTCCTGTGATCGATTCAGCGCCAGAAGCTGCGTTTCCGAGATGAACTCGAGAGCTGAGTAGCTGTCGACAAAATACGTGTGAATGGACGAAACCAGTCCGTCGCTCGCTTCGAAGACATCGTCGACGCCGAAGTCAATCGGGTTGAGTCGTGCCAGTGCTGGCGCACCCGAATCGGTCACGAAGGCATACAGGTCACCTGCCGGAGTTTGAGCCAGATCCAGGACCTCCAGTCCCACCGGAAAGACTGCGCTCCGAAAGCCATTGGCTGCCGTACCGTCGCCGACCGTCACTGCTGTAAGGACCGGCACACCCGTCGGACGATCTCTCGTCACGGCCGGACGAAGCTCGAACAGGCGTCTCACGACACTGTCGTAGACGATGAGCCGGCCATCCAGGAGTGAGGCCATCCCTCGGATGCTGCTCAGCCCCGGAATGGCCAGTTTCGCGGCGCCGATCTTCGCGTGACCAGGGTCACCCAGCACATGATCCACCACGCCCAACTCGTCTTCGACGACTCCATCGAACACCGCGAACAGCAGCGATGGATCAGAAGCAAGGCTCATGGCAATCGGTGTCGATGGCAGCGCGGCCGTCGCCCCGGGGCCAGCGTATGCTCCACCGCCAAGGCTGTTGTGCAGGAAGACGTCACCGCCCGTTGGGGAGACCGCGCTGCCTTCCGTCAGTCCGGAGAGTGCGGCAAACGACGTGTGGGTTCCGTTAAACGTTGCGGCCGGAACCTCGTGCGCAACCAACAACCGCGTCCCGCGCATTCGAAAGAAGAAACTCGGGTCGACGATCCCATCGGAGTCCCAATCCGATCCGTGGAGATTGGACTCGGTCGGCAGCAAAGAGGTGTTGTAGGTCAGCAGGATCGAGTCAGGGCCCGGGGGAAACGTTGCTTGCGCTTCCAGACTTGCGCCCGGCGGAAGGTTGGAAAACAGGTTCGGGTAGAAGCCAACGGTACCGTCGACCGGCGACGCCGAGACGAGCCCCGGAGCCATGTCGCTGGTACCGCCTGTCGGATAGAACATCGCAGGGTTCGAGGTCGTTCCAAATTTCACTTCGGCGCCGGCGCCTGTGAGGTTTGCGATCTTGAGTCCGGCCGTGGACTCCACCTTCACGGTGTAGATCGAACCCGGCAGCAGACCGGGCACTGATTCTGGCGGCGACGAAAGGCTTACCGAGAGAGCCGCGGTCGGCAGGAAAGGGTGAAACTCGACCGAGTTTCCTACGGCAAGGTAGACCCCCTTAGCCGGAATCAAGGCAGGCAGCGCTGGCGCTTGCGCTAGCGACGTCACCTCAGCGGGCGTCGTAAAGATCGGAAGATTTGTCTGATTGAAGGGGCCCTGCGGAACACCTGAAAAATTCAGGATGACGACGGTGTCGAGGGGTGCGCCCAGGCTCACCGACGGGGGCAGCAGATTTTCCATCGGAGGCGTGCCCGGCGGCACGGTCACCGTCGCCAGACCAGCCCCGACTCCGGAGCGGAAGCCCACGCTGAGCAGCGAAACCGACGATCCCGGCGCCGCCGGGCCAGGAGCGCCTCCACCCACGACCGCGACGGCGCCATCACCACCGCCTCCACCACCGCCACCACAAGCCCCTGCGACTAGCGCAAGCAGCGTGGTTCGTGCCGCACGACCTGTAGCCGTCCTCAACGTGATGTGGGCAAGCACGATGGCTCTCATGGTGCAGGCAATCTGCGATAGGGAATGACGATCGTGTCCAGACTCGGCGGCTGCGTGCTTCCCGTTGCTGCCGCCGTCGTGACGCGGAACTTGACGTTGTCACGGTCACCCAATCCGAACTGCCCGAAGAGCTTGCTCACAAAGAGCGGATCGGTGACATCGACCCAACCCGACTCGAGCGCCGGCGTGGGGAAGTTGATGGCCGTTCCAGCTCGGATTTCCACCTTCAAACCCTCAGTCGCCGGAACAGCAGAGAGCGGCGGATCCAGAATCGGGTGCAGAAACTGCACTAATCCCGAAGGGGCCGCTGCCTCGATCGTGGGAGATTCGATAATCGAGACGCGCTTGCGGTACTGCCACATCATGTAGTAGCGAGAGTTATCGCCCCAGTCACCGGGCGCGCAGTTGTAGGCAGGTTCGTTGCCAAACGGCGTGCCGGTGCCAGTACCCGCCTGACCATAACCCTGCCACGGTGGGCCTGGGACATTTGGGATACCGGTAGGCCAGTTCGCCAAGTTTGGCAGTGGGTAGGCCAGCATGCCGTTTGCAAAGTAAAAGTTGCTGTCGGGGTCCGTGTTGCACTTTGGCATCGCGCCAGCGCCAGGAGGCAGAACCCCCACCGCATCGTCTGGTTGGGTCTGATTCGGCACACCACCAATTCTTGGCGGAAGGATGTACGGGCCGCCCACGATCGGCGGCATGTCGTTCGGCGGGACCGCCGGCACTCCGAGCAGATGCGCGGGAGAACCAGGCTCCAGCAGCGGCCCGCCCTCGCCTGCTTTAAAGCCGCAGGCCGGCGGCGGGATCAGGGGCGGCGCCAACGCACCGAGTGCAAAGTTGGGGACACAGTTGGCCAAGGGGTGCTGACCCTGGCTCCAGACTCGGAACCTTGGCAGCACCGACGTCTGAATGCCCGGTGAAAAACGATAGGGATTGGCAAAGTTCAGATTGGGTTCTGTGTTCTCCGGCGACTGCGGCTGAACCTGATACTCGATGAGCATCGGCAGGTGACTGTCGTAGGGGAACGAGAAGACATTGGTGAACCCAAAATAGGGATCAATGCCGGCATTGAAGGTTGGGTAGTTGAGGTAGAGATTGAAAGTTGGTTGCGCGGGGTTGAACGCTGCAGTTCCAACGTAGGCCGGTTTGAAAAGATTGACCGGGCTCATCACGTACGAAGTGTTGGGCAGCACGACGGTTGTCATCGCCGGCTGTCCGTCGACGTGATCGGCAACGTTCACGTTAAAGATTGTGCCGGGAACACAGTCGAGCGTGTACTCAAGTCGATTGCAGTCGAACTGATCGCCCAGTCCCGACTGAGGACTATTTGGAATGCCCTGTCCCTGCAGCGTCGAAGGTCCGCGGCCGTTGAAGACACCGCTGAGCCCCACCAGGATCTCCATCTTCTCAACAGTCTGCGGAATCACTTGGTTCGCCAAGGGGGACCAGGCTAGGCCCACCAGATCCAGCACAACGCCTGCGTAATCGAACTGGGCCGGCGAGGCATCGCCTGCCCGATAGATGTGCTGGAACCTACAACCGAAGGGTGAGACGAGCGGGAGTACCGAACCGAAGCCCACCTTATTGAGGAAGTCCTCACCCAGCGGCGAAGCGAAGGTCGATGGCTTGGGCTTATTGAAATCGTCGATGAGATGCTGAATGACGGTGGCCGGAGCTCCCGTGAGCCGACCTGGCAAGTTGAACCCGATGTCCGCCGTCTGCGGGCCATAGATGAAGCGTCGATCAATGATCGTGTCGTTATTGCTGTCCAAGGGTGGGAAGTCGGCGTACTCGACCCCTGAACTCACAGTGTCGTGAACTGGCGTCGGAGGGTAGTTGAATGTCGACGACGTGGCCTGCCCCATGAACCGGTGCACGATGGCCCTGTAATCGGGGTCCGCGCTCGAGAGAGTCTGAAACGGCATCGAGAAGTCGATCGCCGGCGGAAAGGCTCCCCGACCGGGACTGCTCAACTGCAGGAAGTAGTTCGTGACATCGCCTTGATCCAGTAGGGCGAGCGGGAGACCCAGTCCTCGTCCACCCAGATCAGTGATGCCGAAAACGCCCTTGTCCGTGAGATCAAGGAGCTTGGCTGCTTGTGCCGGTGTCGCAGTGCTCGCCACTGCAGCCAGTTCTTGCAGACTGGGAATGGAGCGCAGCACAAGCTTCAGACTGGCTGCCGTGCCTCCAAAGCCGATGTAGGCCGAATCCGCAGGCGAGAACTGATTCTCAAGGAAGGGTGCGAAGGAAATGGACCGGCTATCGGCGCTGCTCTCCACTCGACCAATGCGCTGAGCCAAGAAGCCCGGGTCGGAGGCATCGAGAGCTAAGTCGGCAACATAGAAGGACTCGTAGGGCCTGAAAGAGGCCATGTCCATCTGCTCATTGAAGGTTAGGCGCAGAGTGCTCTTGTGCGAAATGGCCTGAAACTTCCCCTTCACTGGCGCGAAGAGGTTGAAGCTCGGATCCCACTGGTCGGTCCGCTCGGCTCCATTGGGATCGAAAACCCGCACGAAGTAGCGCAGGTCGTGATTGATCAAGTCCTGTGAGTCAAGGGGATCGCGCGGATGAGCGACCGGATCCACTGTCACGCGCGCCAAGGCTTGCGGGTCGACCGGCAACGGGGGCGGGATCGGCTCGAAGAACTCACTTCGGCGAACGACGAAAGGACGGCCGGGCACCACGGAGGCATCGATGACCGAGCCGGCTGCCAGGACGAATACCGGCTTGTTCGGCGGCAAGGCTTGATTTGCATTCGAGGCCACGACATAGCGGGTCACAACGCCGCCCAGGCCGTTCACTTCCAAGAGCGAACTGGCCCACTCTCCCAGTCCTCCGTTGGCAACGGTGTTGGCAGCAATCGGAAAGTTTGCGCCGACGATTTGCAGTGCACCGAGGTTGACCGAATCGATCACACCGGCCAGTTCGACCGGCCGAATGATGCGCGGCGCCGAGAGGTCGGGGAGAAAGCCATTGAAGGAGACGACTCCAGCCTCGGTCTGCAGCACGATCGCGTCGAGCTTGCTGTTTCCCGGATTGAAGCGGAGCGGCTTGCCAACTGTCCCCAACCCATCCGTCCGAGGAATGAGCGGCGAGGCATCCAGCGCCAACAAGGCTCCCAAGCCGGTACCCAGCACGACCCGGAGATTCCCCGTCGGGTCCTGCACGGCTTGGCCAAAACTGTCGAAGACCAGCGGACTCGCAGGCCAGCCGGGCGAGGTACTGGTGACACCGTGCAACACGATGTTGGTGCCGAGAACGGTCACGCGGGTGGTGAGTTGTGCTCCCGACTTGCTGAGCACTTGAACAGTGCTGGTGACCGATGTTTGGTTGGGATTGTTGGGGTCCGCGTTGCTGAGGTTCAGCGAAGCCAGCGAGACCGGCTTGGACATTTCCAGAACGATGGCGGCGTTGCGCGGTACGAGCGGGATTTGGGGAGTGAGTGGATCGATGAGTTGCGCGAGATCCACCGCAGCGAGGGAGGTCAGCGAACTTCCGGGCGTCAGCACTTTGGGGAAGCCTGGGGTCGCGACACCCGTGATGGAGTCCACCTCGTGCAGGGAAGCAGGATTCACCAGATCGACAACCTCAGAATTGAGGTCAAAGATGGGCCGGGCCATGAAGACCGACTTGAGGAAGAAGGTGTTCGGGTCATTGGCCGCGCCCTGCTGCGAACCAGACCCGCCTGCGGTTCCATCGGTTCCGTCGCCACCGCCTCCGCCACCCCCGCCGCCACAACCTGCCACCCCAAAGCAGGCCAGAAGGCAGGCCACCGAGGCGATCAGGGCACGAGCGGACACCATGCTGCTCCAGAATGGGGCAGCGGGCCATTTCGGGGGCACGCCGCCACGGGGAAGATAGGGCTCAACCGGACCCATTGAGCATCCTGGAATGGCGGTCGCCGCACAAGCCGGCCGCTGGGGACAACCATGACCAGCCGCTGCCCAGGGCTGCGAGAGCCCAGGAGAAAAAGCGGCGCCGCCCGGACGCGTTGTGAAAGCCGGTGCTGACATCCGTAATTTTGCTCGCGGCGGACCAAAAGGGCCGGGTGCGCTGAGCACCGCATCAAGCCTCGTGACCTTTAGCTGGCGCCGTTGTCCCCGGTGACGGTCAGGGAAGGGGGAGCACGCCCCCAGCGAGGCTCAGTTCCAGCCAGCCCAACGGGCGATCCCCCGGTGGACCAACCACTCGTCCACTTCGACCTGCTCAAAGCCGGATTGGCTTGCCCAGAGCGCCCCCCAGCCGCCGGTGGCAAACACCTTTGGATTCAACACGCCCGGCTCGGCCCGCAAAAAGTCTAGGGCTCGCTGAACGAGTCGATCGACACCGCCGAGAATCATTCCGCCCACTCCGCCCGATAGCGCATCGCGCGTGTTAGTCCCCGGCAGCAGATCGCGCGTCAGTCGCGGTTCGAGCTCGGGCAGCAGCGCCGTTGCCGTGGCCAGCCCGCGCGACAGCGCAGTGGGTCCGGCCGCAATGAAACCGCCGCGAAAGCGACCCTCCTTGTCCACCACGTCTACCGTCACCGCGGTGCCGGCATCCACGATGACCGCCGGCCCTGGAGATACCGCGAGGGCATTGGCAACGCGATCGGCTCCGGCCGAGCCGAGCAGCTCGGGTATTCCCAAGCTGGAAGGTGGCTGTGTCAGCAGACGCAGCAGCGGAGTCAGCGACGGATCCAGCGATTCGAGAAAACGTTGCGACCGCAAAGGAGACACGCTGACGAGCACGATCTCCGGGGCGGGCGCCCGGTTTGTATGCGCTTTCGCGAGGCGAGCGCTGAGGAGCGTCGCTGCCTCTCGAGGATCGGCGGTGCGCAGACACTCCGTCGGCCGCCCGTCCCAGCGGGCCACTCCCACGGACGAGTTTCCGACATCGACAGTGAAGCGCGCCAGGCTCACTTCACGTGAATCGTGAGCGACTGCTCCTGCCCGGCGCGCTCAAAGACAACCACGTAAGTCGGCAGATCCGAGTACTGCTTGAACCAATTGATGGCTCCGGCAATGGAGCTCATCGGAATCCCGTTCACGGAGATGATCCGGTCACCTTTTTTCGCACCGTAGGTGGCGGCCAGCGAGCCCTCCTCGACGTGGTTGATCTCGAGCTGAGTGCGCTCACCCTTGGGCATCGTGACGGTGCGTACGTTGAGTTCCTCAGCCAGGAAGCGCTGAGGATCGACGCGCACCTTTTCGATGTCGCGGCTGCCGATGACCCATTCCCCCGGCGCGAGTTGTACGGACTCTTCGGGCGTCTCCGTAATTCCCGCCGTGGGATCCTCCTCGGCCCCAACAGTCCAGTCCTTGATCAGCAGGCCGCGGCCGTCCACACCCAGCTTGGGCGTCACCGAGACTTCTGCGCCGCCCCACGAGAACACAACTTCCTGCTGACCGATTCTCAGGACCTTGCCGAAGTAGGGCGCCTCGTCGTAGGGCGGCTTGAGGGGGTCCCCTTCTGAAAGGTGCAGCCTCTGCGTCTTGCCGCCTACGGGAAGTGCGCCGGCAGTCAGATACTGCAGGGCCACGAAACGATAGACCGGCGTATTGCTGTACAGCACCGCGCTCACGCGGAGGACCGTTCCGATCTCGGCGATCTTGACCGCGACCTCGGGAACATCCTCATCCGGACCGGCGAGAGGCACCTCCTCCTTGGCAACGAGCGCCTTCCACAACGCCTCATAGGACTCTGGCGAGTACGAGGCGCGCGAACTTCCGGCCGGAACCTCCGCGAGCCGGCTCTTGAACAGCGCCTCGAACTCGGGCGATTTACGAGCCAGATATTCCCCTTGCTGCTTGGCCGTCCAGACCTCGTAAAAGGTCCAGCCGCAATAGGCGAAGGCCATGGCGCACAACAGCCACATGACCTGCTTGAGCTTGCGGATATTGACGCGGAATTGCATGAGGATCCTGAGTGCTTCAGGGTGACGGGCGGCTGGCCGTATTGCAACGCTTCGTCAGGGCTTGGACGGGGGCTCGACCTCGGCCTTCCCTGTCGCTGCGTCCTCCTCAGTACAGAGCAACCGAGCCAGGTGCTGGAGCAGTTCCGCAACGCCGAGGCCCGTGCTGGCAGACAGCATGAGGCACTCGACCCCGCTGGCCTGCTCAAGGGCGGCAGCGACTGGGGCCGCGTCGACCACTAGGTCCGCACGAGAAACAACCGGCAGAAAGGGCTTGTCGGCGAGACCCAGGCCTGCAGCGCGTAGTTCACCGCGCACAACCTGCCAGTCCGTCACGGCCTGTTCTGGGCCAACCGAAGCATCCACGAGATGGACGAGCACCCGCGTTCTGGCGACGTGCCTGAGGAACCGGTCGCCCAGTCCGGCTCCTTCGTGCGCACCCTCGATGAGGCCGGGGATGTCCGCCAGCACGATGTCCCGGTCGCCGACTGTGGCAATACCGAGGACTGGTTCCAGGGTGGTGAAGGGATAGTCGGCCACTTTGGGCCGCGCCGCCGAAACCCGGCGTAAGAGGGTCGACTTGCCCGCATTGGGGAGCCCGACGATGCCTGCATCTGCCACGAGCCGCAGTTCGAGCCGCAGTGAGCGAGTCTCGCCGGGGTGTCCCTGCGTCGCGCGCCGAGGGGTGCGCTGCGTGGGGCTGGCAAAGTGCCGATTGCCCAGACCGCCGTCGCCGCCACGGGCGATGACAAACTCCAACTGGTCCGCGGTCAGGTCTCGGAGCACATGTCCGCGCTCTAAATCGCGGACCAGAGTGCCCACCGGCAGTTCGATCACAATGTCGCTGCCAGCCTTGCCGCTGCGCTGATTGCCGCCGCCTGGCCGGCCGTTTTCAGCCTTGTAGATATGCCGGTGCTGAATCCCAGAAAGCGTGTTGATGTGGCGGCTGGCACGCAGGATCACGTCGCCCCCGGCACCCCCGTCACCGCCATCCGGCCCGCCATCGGGCTCGTACTTCTCATGGCGAAACGAAACCACTCCGTCACCACCGCGACCGGAAGCCACGACGATTTCAGTCTCATCGATGAACATCGCTGAGACGTCCCTTCCGCGGGGCGCGCGGGCCGCGCGCGGAAAGCAGGTCAGCCGTCGGCGGGCTGCAACTCGTCCACATGGACGCGCTGGCTGGACGAGAACCGGACGACGCCCGGCTTCAAGGCATAGAGCGTGTAGTCACGGCCCTGGCCCACGTTGTGTCCCGCCGCAAAGGCGGTGCCGACCTGGCGAACGATGATGGTGCCGGCGGTGACGAGTTCGCCGCCGTAGCGCTTCACGCCACGATGCTGAGGATTGCTGTCGCGGCCGTTCCGGGAACTGCCCTGACCCTTCTTATGTGCCATGGAAGGATTCCGCTACGAGCCGTGGGTGGAGGTTGCCGTCGGGGGTCCGATGACCACCCGCGTGAAGAGTTGGCGGTGCCCGTTCCGCCGACGGTAGTCCTTGCGGCGCCGAAACTTCTCGACGTAGATCTTGGGGCCCTGCACATGCTCCTGGATCTGTGCGGACACCTTGGCCCCCTTCACGTAGGGAGCCCCCACCGCACCATCGAGCATCAGGACTTCCTGAAAGACATGCTCAGAGCCAGCCTTGGCGCCAGCGAGATGGTTGATGAGCAAGGAGTCCCCGTTGGTGACGAGATACTGGCGACCGCGATCGTGAATGATGGCCTGCACCGGAGACTCCGCATTTCGCGCGAGGAAGGGCTCAATATCCTAGGGATCCCACTGCGGGGGTCAAGGCCCCCCTCTGGCGGAACTCAGGCCCGGCGGTGATCGAGGTCGTCTGGCAGCGCCACCATGGCCCTGACCTCGACATCCTCGTAGGAGAGCCGGTGGTCGCTGCGAATGAAGATGCCCTTGCGTGCCTGCTGCTCCATCTCCAGCAGGGCCTTGCGCTGTTGGTTGAGGACAGCCTCAGCGACCTCCGGCCTCAGCACCACCACGAGCGCCGAGCCTGGCCGCGAGAGATTGTCGCGAATCTTGCGCACGACATTGAGGCAGCTCGTCTCATCCGAGGGGATGTAGCCGGTACCCGCGCAGTAGGGACAGCGCTGGTGCACGGTGCGCTTGAGACTCGGCCGCACGCGCTGGCGCGTGAGTTCGATGATTCCGAAAGGTGAGAAGCGCGCCACCTTGATGCGCGCCCGGTCGCGGCGCAGTGACTCCTTGAAGAGGTTCTCCAGCGCCTTGCGGTGCCGTTCGCTGCGCATGTCGATGAAGTCCACAACCACGACACCGCCCAGATCGCGCAGCCGAATCTGCCGGGCAATCTCGATGGCCGCTTCGCTGTTGACCGCGAAGGCCGTGTCTTCGATGCCGCTGCCGCCCTCGGCTTTGAAACGGCCGGAGTTCACGTCGATTGCAACCAGCGCCTCCGTCTGCTCGATGATCAGCGAGCCGCCGGAACGCAACTCAATGCGATTCTCCAGCAAACGGGCAATCTCGTCTTCGACGTTGAAGAAGCTGAAGAGCGGCCGTTCGCCGTCATACAGGCGCACTTTCTCAGTGCAGGAAGGCAGGATCTCGGACATGAACTGCCTGGCCTTCTCCAGCGTGCCGCGATCATCGACGACGACTTCGCCCTGGCCGTCGTACATGTCCCGCAGCGTACGGATGACGAGGTCATTCTCCTGGTAGAGCAGAACCGGAGCACTGTGCTCCTGGATGCGCGTGCGCATCTGCTCCCACAGCCGCAGCAGATAGTCGAGGTCGCGCTGCAAGTCCTCGCGAGTCGCCCCAGTGCCCGCCGTCCGCACGATAAAGCCCAGGCCTTCCGGGACCTGCAGGATGCGCACGATGTCCTTGAGCCGCTCGCGCTCAGCGTTATCCAGAACCTTGCGCGACACGCCGCGCTTGTTGATCCCCGGCATGAGCACCACGAAGCGCCCGGGAATGGAAAGGTACGTGGTCAGCGTGGGGCCCTTGGTGCCGATGCCGTCCTTGATAACCTGCACGACAATCTCTTGCCCCTTTTGCAGGATGTCCTGAATCGGCGGCATCTCGCGCGGCTCGAGCCGCTCACGCGGCTTGCCGCCGCGGCGGCCACGGCGCCGGCCGCCCCGCCGCCGGTCGTCGTCACGCCGACCTCCGCGCGTCGAGCCATCACCGGCTTGTCCCGCGGGTGACTCGCCGCCCGCCGCTCCGTTCGGCTCGCTGGAGGCCCCGCCGGCTTGCTCATCGCCGTCGTCGGCTTCGTCCGGGCCCTCCGAGTCGTCAGGGTCGTCTAGACCGTCCTCATCCTGACCCTTGGCGAAGGCCAGGCTCTCTTCCTTCTTCGTGGCCACGAGGTCGCCCGTCTCCGCGTCGTCGGGCAGTTCCTCAAGTTCCTCGCTGCCCTCCTCGCCCGAGCCGGCATCCGGCGAATGCACCAGCGCCTCAGCCGGAACGCCATAGCCCTCCGCCTCGGCGGTGAGTCCGTCTTCCTCGTCGAAGCCCTCGTCGTCCTCAGTTGGCTGAACGGAGTCGGCGGAGACACTCTCGTGCGCGGCGGCCGCGCCAAGGGGTTCAGCCTGGCCGGCGGCCTCCGGCTCTGCGCCGGAGCCGGCAGCGGCCGCCGCAGGCGTGCTGATGTCCACGACATCGTCATCGTGCGCGCTTTCACGCGCCGCCTGCACGGAGGCGAGCAGAGAACGAGCCTGGTCGCCGATCACGGCCGCCATGCAGAGGTCGGACACGTGCAGGAAGCCCTGGCGCGAATGCCCGAACTCAACGAAGGCCGCACCGATCGACTTCTCGATGTTGCTGATGCGCGCCTTGTAGATGTTGCCCAGCGTGCTGCCGAGCGACTCGCGCTCGATGTAGTACTCCTCGAGGCGTGCGCCCTCCAGGATCGCGATCCGACTCTCCGCGCTCTCGCGCGAATTGATCAGCAGCTTGCGGCCAACGGCTCCGCCGGTACGACCTTGTCCACCTCTGCGTCGACGTCCCATGTCGTGTCTCCTTCACGACGCGCCGCACCGCTGAGCTTCGTGCATGCCCCGAAGACCGGCTCCGGCGCCCCAGCGCGCTGTGCCAGAGCGCAGAGCGCCCGCAGCAGCGGTCCAGGACGGGGAGGTCGGCCGTTGGCAGCAACCAAATCCAGCAGCAAGACGCCATCCGCAGCGAAGCCCGCGGCGAGGTGAACTCGCACGTCGAGCATCGTGTCGGGTCGGCTGCCTGCCACGCTGTACGTGGTGCACTGAAGCAATTCGGTGAGCGCGTCAGTAGCGGACTTCCAATGGTCCAACACCTGCAGGCGGTAGCGCACCGGACCCTCGGCGGCGGAGAACAAAGTCTTCCGCACGTCGATGAGTCGCACGCATTCCGGCAGGGCCGGGCTCAAGCGAGCCCGCACGTCGTCCACTGAGAGGTCCTCGTCAAGCGTCAGGTTGATCCACTCCCCCTCCGAGCCCACTCCTACAGGGAGTGCCTCCGAGAAGGACAACCGAAATCGCGGGTTGAATCCTTGGGTTCGCTGCACGGGCAGGCCGCTGCGGCGGAGCGAGCGCTCCACCAGTCGCGCGAGGTCCAGGTGCCCCAAAAAGCGAGCCTCACCATCCTTGGTGAGGCAAATCGCCAGGGGAAACCGCTGCACCTCGCTCAATGCTCGTCCCGTTCCGTGCCACGTGCGTGCCTGGGTGGGCGCCACCGCATGGTGGTGACCGTCCCGGGGCAACCTGAGGAGGATAGCCGAGTGCCACCAGCGGGTACAACGGCGCGCCGCCCCTATTCCTCGCCAAAGCCATCGCCGACGAGCTTGAGCAGGGCGCTCAGCAGCGCTTCTTCTTGTTCCCCGGTGGTCTCGATGACGAGTTCCGTGCCCGGTCCGGCAGCCAGGGTCATCATCGAGAAGATACTGGCGCCGTCTGCCACGGTGCCATCCGGGCCGCGCACGCTCGCGGAAGCCTTGAACGACGCCACGACTTGCACGAAGCGACTCACCGGGCGGGCATGCAGGCCCTGCTTGTTCTTGATGCGCACGACGGCCTGAGCGGTCATGGCCTCGCTCAGACCCTCAACCAGCTCGTTCGAGCAGCACGTCAAGCATGGCTTCGGCCGTGCGGGCCTGCCGAATGAAGCTCACGAAATCAGGGTCGCGCGCCACTTGCGAGATCCAGCGCAAGGCGGCGAGATGCTCGTCGACGCGCGACTCGGGTGAAACCAACATCACCAGCACGTGCACCGGTTCACCATCGATGGCACGGAAGTCGACGCCCGGACCGGAACGCGCGACGAGCGCGGCATGCTTGCGGAGGCCGGACAACTTGGCGTGCGGGATGGCGATGCCGCGGCCCAGGCCGGTGGAGCCGCGGCTCTCGCGCTCCTCCAAGGCCGTCAGCGCCTGCTGGCGCCGGCCCTTCGGCAGCACTCCGCCGTTGACGGCCGCCTCAACGAGTTCCGCCAGCACCTCCGGCTTGGCGCGCCCGGAGACCTCGGGGAGGATGGCTTCGAGCGAGAACAGTTCTGTGTAGGCACCCATACGTCATTCCCGCCGTGGCGATCGGCGGTGATCCTTGAGCCGCTCCTTGGCCTTGATGACCTGTCGCTCCAGCTTCTCGACGGCCCTGTCGATGGCAGCCTGCACTGTCGGCTCGGCGGCGTGCGAGGCGAAGCGCATGTTGTGTGAGGCCACGAGCACGATTTCAGCCGAGTGAGCGTCGTGCACCCGGTCGAGAATCACTTGGATGTGGTTGACGCCATCGAAGAAGCGGGCAACCTTTTCCGCCTTCGCGACAGCGTAGTCCTTGATCGAGGCCGGGTGCTGGGCGTGCCGGTCCGTGTAGTCGATGCGCAGGCTCATGTGTGCCCTGTTGCAGAGTGTGGCTCGCTCATCGCGTGCCGGGTCGTTCAGCATAGCAAGTGCCGCCGCTCGTCGCCGAGCCGTACCGCACCCGCCAGAGGAAGAGCGCGTGCGGAGGCAGCGACGGAGGCGCGCGGGAACGATCCGCAGCGGCCAGTAGCCGTGGCACGTCGCTGCAACGGCGACGGCCGGTCCCAATCTGGAGGAGCAGGCCAGCCAGCATGCGCACCATGCCGTAGAGGAAGCCATCCGCCGTCGCGAAGAGCCGCAGGCCGTGCGGAATGCGCAGCACTCGCAGCGCAGTCAGCGTGCGCTCGGTTCCTCGCTGCGGATCCATGCCGCCCCGGCTCAGCGCCGTGAAGTCATGCCGGCCGACCAACATCCGCGCCGCAGCTCGCATGGCCGAGAGGTCGAGTGCGGCCGGCGCGGCCATGAACGTAGCCCGGCGATGAGGCGGCAGACCCGCCATGAGTTCGCGCCGGGTCCGGGCGCCGGGCACAAGGTGCCATTGGTAGACATAGGTCTTGCCCAAGGCGTCGTAGCGGGCATGGAATTCTGGCTCCATGACGGACAGTTCTCGTGCGCGGATGTCCGGAGGCAGGAGCGCGTTGAGGGCCGCGCAGAGCCGGGCGGGTGCTACGCCGGTGGGGTCATCGAAATGTGCCACTTGTCCCCAGGCATGCACGCCGGCGTCCGTCCGACCGGAGGCGAAGAGCCGCACTGGACCGCCGAGGATCCTGGCGAGCGCGCCTTCGATCTCGCCCTGAATCGTGCGCTGACCTGGTTGCGTCTGCCAGCCCGCATAGGCGCCGCCGTCATAGGCCAGCACGACCCGCCTGCGGGGCGAGGCCGGGCGCACCTCATCAAGGGCAAGGCCGCGCCGATCGTCCGCGACGCTCACGCGCAAGGCCTCACTCGGGAGTGAAGACGCGTCGCGCGCGTGACGAGCCGATCTTGAGGGTCTTGCGGTACTTCGTCACGGTTCGCCGGGCGATTTCCAGGCCGTGCTGTTCCTTGAGGATCGACACGATGGCCTCGTCGGAGAGTGGCTCGCGCGCGTTCTCGCGGGCGATGAGTGCGCGCACAAGATCCTGTACGCCGGCGCGCGAGGCCACCTCCTCTGGGGGCAATGCGGCGCTCGACGTCGCCTTGCCGGCTGGGGACCGCTGCGCGCCGGGTTCCGAGTCGGCCCCACCGCCCGAATCCCGCGCCGGGACCTCCCCTGTGAAGAAGGCTTTCATGGCGATGATGCCGCGCGGTGTCTGAATGGACTTGCCCGAAATGGCCCGGCTCACCGTGGAGACATGCACGGCGAGCGCGTCGGCAACCTCCTGCATGCGCAGGGGCCGCAGGGCCGCGGGCCCATGCTCCAAATAGTCCGCCTGACGGTTGACCAATTCGCTGGCCACCCGAAAGAGCGTGTTCTTGCGCTGCTCAATGGCGTCGATGAGGGACTTGGCTCCCTCAATCCGACCGCGCACATGCTTGCGCAGTTCTGGGTCGACGCGCCGGTCATTGACGAGTTGGCGGCTCAGCCGTGAGATGCGCAGATCAGGTACCCAGTCGTTCTCGATCGAGATCTCGTAGTCGTCGCCGACGCGCCGCACGACCACATCAGGGCGCACGACCGGCGCGGCCGCCCCGCCGAAGCGCCGGCCCGGAATCGGATCGAGATGGCTGATGCGTTCGATCGCGGCCAGGACGCGCTCCACGCCCGCCCCTGTCTCGCGGGCAATGCGCGGAATGCGGTTGTGCGCAATGTCGTCGAGATGCTGCACGACGAGCGAAACGGCCAGGTCGTAGTCGGGCTCGTCGGCCGGGAGCTGGAGCAGCAGGCATTCCGTCAGATCACGCGCTCCCACGCCGGTGGGCTCGAGGCGCTGGACCACGTGCAGGCAGTGTTCGCGCTCGTCGGCCGTGGCGGGAGGCTGGCAGTCAACCTCCACCTCGTCGAGCGGCACACTGAGCCAGCCGCGATCGTTGAGTGATTCCACCAACGCCTGAGCAATCTGACGCTCGCGCGGTGCCAGGTCGAAGAGCTCGAGCTGCCGGTTCAAATGGTCCTGCAGCGAGATCTCCGCCTTCGCCGTCGCCGTCATGACATCCATCGGCGAGGCCCGGTCGCTGCCCGAGGACGGCTCCCATTCGTCGTCCCGCTCCTCGGAGTAGTCCTCCTCCCCAGCGGCCTCGCCGGAGTCAGCGCTGCTGGCCTCGTCCCCGGGAGCCAGCTCGAGCGCATCATTCTCCTGCAACTCCTGCTCGATGAGCCGCACGAGATCCTGCGACTGAAGTTGCAGAACTTCGATGCGCTGCAGCATCTGCGGTGACAAGCGCAGCTGCAGATCCGTGCGCGCCTGCTGCTGGAGTCCCAGCCTCATTCCGCCTCCTCAAGCCGGGCGCGGCCGCGCAGGGCATCAGCCAGCATGGCCGCATTGCTGTACTCAATCGCGCTGCCCGAGGCGATACCGCGGGCGATACGCGAAACCTGCAGCCCGGTGCGTGGCAGCCGGCGCCGTAAGTGGAGTGCTGTGGCATCGCCTTCGTAGTCGGGATTCGTCGCGATGACAACCTCGTCCACGCCGCCGGCCGCGATGCGCGTCACGAGGGCCTCGATCGTCAGGTGTCCGGGCTCAATGCCTTCGAGCGGATTCACATGCCCGAGCAGGACGTGGTAGACGCCCTTCCAGCCAGCCTCCTCAAAGGCGGAGACGTCACGCGGCTGCTCGACCACCAGCAGCCGCCGCCGATCACGAGACTCGTCGGCACAGACCGGGCAAGGATCCGACTCGGCAATGGTGTTGCAGACCGAGCACGCCAGCACGCTGCCGCGCATGGCCACGATGGCCTCGGCCAGTTCGCGCGCCTCGGCTTCCGGGGCTCGCAGGACATGAAAGGCGTGCCGTTCGGCGGTGCGCGTGCCGACTCCTGGCAGAGTCTTGAAGGCCGCAACCAAGCGGGCGAGCGAAGGGGGCAGGGCCATTGTCACCTCAGTCTACCGAGCAGGCCCCGGCCGGCGACGTTCAGAACTCAGGAAGCTTGAGCCCCCCGGTGAGTTCCGCGCGCTGTTGTTCGCGGTAGCGGCGGGACGACTCGGTGGCCTGACGAAGCGCGGCCATGAGGGTCTGCTCCACGAGCGCGACATCACCCTTGGCCAACAGCTCCTTGGCAAGCTTTAGCTCGGTGATGTCGCCCGCGCCATTGACCTTGACGCGCGCGGCGCCGCCGCCGGCTGAGCCCTCGGACTCGTGCTTGCGGAGGCGCTCTTCGAGTTCGGTGAGGCGACGCTCGAGATTCGTGGCCTGCTCCAGAAGATGGCGCATGTCCATATCTGCACTCCGGTGGGTGGATTTCATCGTCGCCGAGATCCCGCTACGTGTCGACCGGTTCGGCGCCAGGCCAATCGTCCAGGATGCGCTGCTCCAGCGGAGAGGCCGGACTGCGGCTGGTGCGTGCGCGCGCGGGCGCGGGCGGCGCGCTCGGGCGCGCAGCGGCAGGCTCGCGCGACTTCGACGGGGCACGCAGAGTCACCGGCCGTCCCGCCACGACCCGCGCGGCCGCTACGAGCCGCTCGCGCAGAGCGGCGTCGTTCAAATCGAAGAGCGGCGAGGACGTGGGCGGGAGCGCCAGCACCAACTCATCGCCTTCCAGGCGGATCTCGGTGCAGCGCTGCAGTTCAGTGCGCAGAGAGCGCGCACCGCGCGAGGCTTCCTCGATGAAGCGGGCCGCAAAGTCACCCGAACTCGCGGAGGGTGCGGCCGGCAACTCCTCAGCCTGAGCCGCTCGCGCGGTCTCAGCCGCACGCGGCGGAGCCGGGCGCGCCGCAGGGGCCGGCGTGGCTCCGGGCACCACGCGCGCTGCCAGTGCGGGCCGCGCCGAACCCTCGGAGCGCCCAGGGGCAGCCGGACGCGCACGTGCGGCGGGCTCCTCGGCCAAGACTTCGGCCAACGATCGCAACTGCTGCACGCGACTCAAGGCCACGACGGTCATGGTCACGATGAGGTGCGCTTCATGGCGCTGCCGGAGGCGATGCTGCCCTTCCACGAGCACGTCCAGCATGGCCACCACTTGGTCGACTTCGACTCCGCGGCTGAGTTCCTGCAGCCGGCGCAGATCTTCGTCGGTCCGATCCGCCGGCTGGCCGCCGGCGGCGGCGACCAACACGCCTTCCAGCACTTCGGCCAGTTGCTCGAGGAGGTCGGCCGGCCGCGCGCCGGCCGAAAGCGCCGACTCACCGGCCGCCACGGCTGATTTCGTGTCGCCTCCCAGCGCCGCCGTCACGAGGCCGTGCAGCACCTCGGGCGCGAGGCGTCCGGTGAGCCGTTCAAAGTCCCGCTCGGTGGGCTGCCCATCACCGAAGGTGATGAGCTGATCGAGCAGCGACAGGGCATCGCGCAGGCCGCCCTGCGCGTAGCGGGCAATGCGGCTCAGCAGTTCCTCCGGCACGGGCACCGCTTCCTGGGCACAGATCGTGCGCATGCGCCCGACGATCTCAGCGGAACCGAGGCGGCGAAAATCGATGAGCTGACAACGCGACCGGATGGTTTCCGGCACCTTGAGCGGCTCGGTGGTCGCCAAGATGAACTTGGCATGCGCCGGAGGCTCTTCGAGTGTCTTCAGCAGGGCGTTGAAGGCCGAGGTCGACAGCATGTGGACCTCGTCGATGATGTACACGCGATGGCGAGCCACGGCCGGACGGAAGCGCACCGTGTCGATGAGGTCACGCACGTTCTCGACTTTGTTGTGCGAGGCACCATCAATCTCGACGACGTCCATGCCGTCGGAACCCTCGTCGATGGCGCGGCACACCGCGCAGCGGCCGCAGGGCTCGCCCACCGAGTTCTCTAGGCAGTTCCAGGCCTTGGCAAGGATGCGGGCCATGGAGGTTTTCCCGACGCCGCGCGGTCCCGAGAAAAGGTAGGCATGCGCGGCTCGCTGATTCGCGATAGCGGACAGCAACACGCGGCCAGCATCTTCCTGGCCCACCACTTCGCCAAAGGCGCGGGGCCGATAGCGCGTCGCCAGGACGGTGTAGCCGCTCATGTCGCCCAGCGTAGCAGGGGCTCGGCCGTCCCCGCGCGGAGGGAGAGGCCGGCGGCACAACGAAGCCATCGCTTAGGGCTGCTCCCGTCAGGGCCTGACCCGGTTCGCGCGTTTCGCTTGCCGCCGACCTCACCGTCCGCGCGGAATTCCCGCACGCCGAAATCCTGGCGGAGAGGGAGGGATTCGAACCCTCGGAACGGTTTCCCGTTCAACGGTTTTCGAGACCGTCACAATCGACCACTCTGTCACCTCTCCGAAAAACGTCCTGACTTCCGACACGACACCCGCGCCGAGCGCGAGATGTGGCGGAGAGAGAGGGATTCGAACCCCCGGAACGGTTTCCCGTTCACTCGCTTTCCAAGCGAGCACAATCGACCACTCTGTCATCTCTCCGCGGTGCTCCGTTGCGGCAAGAGGCCGAAGCGGGCGAACCGCGGATTATAGAGATCGGCCGACCGGGGGGCAGCCCTCGCGGCGGAGTTGCCGAAAGAACTGGGTCAGAAGCTGGCCACAGACCTCCTCCTGTCGCTGCGGCAAGACCTGGATGCGGTGGTTCAGGCGCGGATCGCGCACGACATCCCGTAGGGAACCGCAGGCGCCGGCCTTGGGATCCAGAGCACCGAAAACGAGAGAGCCCACCCGTGCCAAGACCAGCGCCCCGGCGCACATGGCGCAGGGTTCGAGCGTGACGGCGATCAGGCTGCCCTCGGGCAGCCGCGCATGCCCCACGGCATGGCAGGCCGCCGTCACGGCAAGACGTTCCGCGTGGGCGGTCGGGTCCCGACGCAGTTCAATCTCGTTGTGCGCCTCACTCAGCACACGGCCAGTGCGATCCACGATCGCAGCCCCCACGGGAACCTCTTGGAGTTCGACTGCGCGCTCGGCCTGGCGCAGGGCCAAGCTAAAGGCGAGTTCGATCAAGGCTTCCGGTGGTCCAGCAGCTGGTGTGGGGATCTCTGTGGACATGGTGTGGATAACCCGCTCCGACCCCGCCGCAACCCGCGCAGATCGCAGCGCAGGCCCTGGTACACCCAGGAGGACTTGAACCTCCAACCTTCGGTTCCGTAGACCGACGCTCTATCCAATTGAGCTATGGGTGCACGCTCGTTAGGAAGCCGTGAAAGAAAGCACGAGCGGGCCTGCGAAGTCAACCCGGGGGCCCCGGCGTCGGACGCGATCCGCCCGCGCTGTAGCCAGCCGCCCCGGCGAAAACGCTCGTCCGCGGCCGGCACGGCGCAGCACGGTGGCGCCTTCGTTGGCGTTGTCGACCACCGCCGGGCAACCGCTCGCGCGCCTCGGGCTCTGAGTGACTCAGCGCCGCGCCGCGCAGCGTGCTGCGGACCGTTCTCCCGCGCGTGGCCGCGGTGTTGGCGCGCACCGGTGTTGGCGCGCACCGCTCGAGCCGTGCACGAAGTGCGTCAGCCGGTGTCAAACGCAGAAAATTCTGAAGTGCGCGAAGTTTTTTTTTGAGCAGTCACGAGACCGCGCGAGCGATGCGACAGAGCCGTCGCGAGCGCTCAGCGGAGGACACACTGAGAGCGTCGGTCGCGCCGTGCGTGCTCGCAAAACGCTCATGACTGCGCGCTTTTCAAGCGACACCGTTTTCGGCCTCCGCCGCGGTTGCTGCACGGACGTGTTCGCCGCGCCGGCGCGCGACGAGGCGCCAACGCCGCTCAGGGAGCGCGCGGAATCCCGTCGGCCTCAAGTTTCTCCCTACATTCCCGCCGTGCCGCACCGATAGTCCAAGCAACAGACGGGGCTACCGAGCCTCCGTTACACATTTTTCTAAACCTGGAGCAATCAGTCATGGCGAAGAAGAAGGCGCGTAAGAAGGCGACCAAGAAGGCGACCAAGAAGAAGGCGCGTCGCCGGAAGTAGTCGCCCGCGCGACACACTTCGTTCTTTGACGATGGGCGCCCCCTTCGCGGGGGGCGCCCGTCAGCTTTTTAGGGGCGACCGGCCAGCTAGCCTGCGCTGAGTTGCTCAAGGCGCTCAAGCCGCGCCGCGTCCAGTTCGCGAAGCGAACGTAGGCAGTCCAGGGCGCCGGCCTCGCGGTGCGGACGGCCGTCACGCACGCCGGTCACCAAGGCCACGGCCTGCATCCCCGCTGCTCGGGCCGCCTTGACTCCGAGCACCGCGTCCTCCACCACAAGGCAGCGCTCCGGTGCAGTCCCAAGTCGTTTGGCTGCAAGGAGAAAGAGATCCGGCGCGGGCTTGGCTCGCAGCACGTCGTCTGCGGAAACCGTCACGGGCAGCGTCGAGTTGAGACCCAGCCGCTCGACCACCAAGGCCACTTGCGAGCGCGTGGCCGAAGAGGCCAGCGCGAGTCGCCTGCCCTCCAGGCGTAGCGACAAGAGGCATTCCAGCGCGCCATCCATCGGTAGCAACACATCCTCGGTCAAGACGCGCAGGCTCTCGGCGACTCGCTCGCGCGCCAAAGCCTCGGCCGACTCTGTCAGGCTGAGCCGGCTCACGAGCAACTCGAAGAAGGCCAGTTCTGCCATTCCGGTGCAGGGCTCATAAAAGGCCGCGTCAATCGCCTGGCCACGGCGACCGAGCACGAGGTTCGTGGTCCGGAAGTGCATCGGCTCGCTGTCCACGAGCACGCCGTCCATGTCAAAGATGACCGCCTCGAAACTCACGTGCGCCGGCCGCGGGCAGGCTCACCGGTGGGCTCGCCAGACTCCTTGGTGATCCCGGCGGCCGTACAGGTCAGCAGCACGGACCGCCGATCGAGTCGTGAGTGCAGCCGGACAGTGCCGGCCCAAAGCCGCTGCAGGTTACGCAACGTCTCCTCGGCCTGGTCGAGCTGGAGTTCGGAGCCGCTCCAGACGTGCTCGAGTTCCAGGTCGCTCGCGGAGGAGGGCCGCCGCCGAATGACCGGCTGGCCCGCATTGGTGAGCGCTGCCAGCAGGCTCTCTCGAGCCGCCTCACACTCCTCCTCGCTGCGTCCCATGCCGTGCGCGCGGCAGAACTCTAGGTCGAGGAAGTTGTCCACGAAGGTCAGGTCGTTGTGCAGCAGTCGAGCTTCAAAGAGCTGCTCCGGCTGGGACGGCGCCCGTGCCTCAATGTGCCGGTAGAGCTCCAGGCCCAGTCTGTACGGGTTCATGGGGCCCTCAGTGCCGCCCATGGCCCCAGCATGCTGGCAGGCGTAGTCCACGACTTCTGCATCCCGCAACAGCGTGCCGGTCATGAGCCGGCTGTGCCAGAAGGAGGCCCAGCCTTCGTTCATCACCTTGGTGAGCAGCTGGGGCAGGAAGTAGTAAGCCTCGTCCCGCAGCATGGCCAGAATCTCCTGCTGCCAGTGAGCCAGCGGGGCCTGGCGGAGCAGGTGACCGAGGATGTCGCCAGGTGCGGCCTCGCCCTCCAGCGGCGGAGCATTGCCGGGCCGGCCGCGCGCGCGGGCCATGGCCCCCGCATCAATCAGATTGTCGAGCGAGAGCACCTGGTCGATGAAGGCCTCGACCGGCTCCTCTCCCACCTGATCGCTCAGCGAGCGGATCCGCGCAGCGTGCGTCGCCATTCGATCGATCATGTCCAGGTCGGTGTGCCGGAACCAAGCGTTGCGCCGGAAGAAGTCGGCGTGTCCGCAGACATGGGCCATGACGAGCTTCTGCTCGACGGGTGAGTTCTGCTGCAGCAGGTAGGCCACTACCGGCTCGGTATTGATGACCAATTCGTAGATGCGCTGCAGGCCCCAGGCATGGCCCTTGATGAGCCGGTCGAACTCCATGCCGAAGCGCCAGTGCGAGTAGCGCACCGGGAAGCCGCCGTAGGCCGCGATCTCATTGAGTTCGCGATGGTCCACGACTTCGTAGCGGATGTCCGGGACGTCGAGGCCGGCGTCACGAGCCTGGGCCTCCACATCGTGCTGCAGGGCCAGCAGGTCCGCTCCCGGCGCCCCCACGGACTCAGAGTCCTTTGCCGAGGAAGGACTTGATGGCCGGCAGGATGCCCTCGCGGTCGAGAATCTCGGCCGTGATCACCGACTGGGCCCCCTCGAGCACCTGGTCGAGATCCTTCTTGAACTGACCCGACCCGTAGGCGCTCTTCACCTGTCCGTAGCAGAAGAGGTTCGCTGCCGGCAGGAGTGCCTCCTTGAGTAGCCCGATGCACTTCTCCGTGTCGCGCCCGCTCCAGTTGTCGCCGTCGGAGAAATGGAAAACGTAGAGGTTCCAGTCGGTCGGCGGAAAGCGCTGCTGAATCAGGTCGGCCGCCAGCGCGTAGGCCGACGAGATCTTCGTGCCGCCTGACTCGCGCAGCTTGTAGAAGGTCTCTTGGTCGACCTCCTTGGCCACGGCGTCGTGCACCACGTAGCGCGTCTCCAAGCTCTGGTATTGGCTGCGCAGCCAGGTATCGATCCAGAAAGAGATGAGCCGCACGATGTCCTTCTGTTCGCGGCCCATCGAACCAGAAACGTCCATCATGTACAGGATGAGCGCGGCATGATCGGGACGGGGCACTTCGCGCCACGCCCGATAGCGCAGGTCCTCCGCGACCGGCACGATGCGCGGGTCCAGGGGGTTGTAGCTGCCGTCGGTGAGCTGCCGCAGCAAGGCCTGCTTCCAAGTCCGGCGCAAGTGCCGCAAGGATTGCGGCCCAACTTGGCGCAGCGCCGAGAAGCGCCGCCCCGGGCTGTTGATTCGGGATCGGCCGCGCGGCTCGATACGCGGCAGTTCGAGTTCCTCGCCTAGGATGGCCGCCATCTCCTCCAGCGAGAGTTCCACCTCGAGCAGGTGCTGACCGGCCTGGTCGCCGGCACTGCCCGGCTGACCGGCTTCACCGGAATGGGCCTCGCCCTGGCCTTCGCTCCCGGCGGGGCCATGGCCGCGCCCATTGCGCCCAAAACGCAGCCGCGGCAGCTCGATGCGCGGCACCGGGATGGAGACGAGATTGCGGCCCTTGCGGCCGATCAGCTCCCCGCCCGTCACATAGCGCTTGAGGTCCTGCTTGATCTGGCCGCGCACGATGGCGTCGAAGCGGCTGCGGTCGCGCTCGATGCGTCCGACCGAGCGCTCGTCGGCGCTCACGCCGCCTCGTCCGTCGGCGTCTTGGTGTCGCCGCGCGCGAAGAGTCCCGCCACATGCTCCAGGACGCGGCCGGCGCAACGCTCACAGTAGCCGTGGTCGCGCACGAGTCGCGCCGAAACAAGTTCGACCTTCTCGACGACATCCCGGTCCACCACCGTGCTGCTGCCGACCCTGATCTTGAAGGTGTCGCGGCGGTCCTCGAAGAGCTTGAGTTCCAGCGCTGAACGCAGGCGCGGATTGCTCAGATACGTGAAGCTCTCGCCGCGCGCGGCCAGCGCCTCGATGTAGTTCACGATCTCGCGACGGAAGTCCGACTTGCGCGACTCCGTGACGCCAATCTTCTCCTCAATGGCCCGCATCAGCCGTTCGTCGGCCTCCGCGCTGCCCCCCACGAAGAGCGCCACGGCGTCGACGTAGTTGCAGCAGAGGCGCTGGACGGCCTCCAGGTCGGCAGAGACCGCGGCGCGTACCTCGTCCTTGGCCAGTTCCTGCAGTTCCTCCCGAACGAGCGTGCACAGGTCGGCGTAGCGGCGTCGTTGCTCCTCGCTGTCGATCAGCGCGTGGCTGCGCAAGCCCTGCTCAAGCGAATCAATCACGTCGAAGCCCGTCAGGCAGGCGCGGGCCTGATCGGAGACCAGGGCCGCCGCAATGCGATCTTGCACATAGCGCGGGGACACTCCCTGCAAGCCCTCGTTGGGTGCCTCGCCGCGCAGTTCATCCACCGCCGCCAGGGTGAAGCCCTTGACCGCTTTGCCGTCATAAAGGTGCAGCTTCTGCAGGAGCGTGAGGGCGTGGTTCTTCGGCTCCTCCAGGCGAGTGAGCACGGCCCAGAGCGCGGCGGCCTGCAGGGCATGCGGCGCCAGGTGACGGCCGGCGCAGACGCCCGTGCCGAAGGTCTTGCGGTAGATGCGCACTTCGTCTGACAGGCGCGTGTTGTAGGGAATGTCGATGCGCGTCGTGCGGTCGCGGAAGGCCTCCATGAGCTCGTTGTTCTGCAGGCGCCGGTACTCAGGCGAGTTCGTGTGGCCGAGGATGACCTCGTCAATATCAGTCTGCGCGAACTTCTTGGGCTTGATGGCGTGTTCCTGCGTCGCGCCGAGCAGGTCGTAGAGGAAGGCCACGTCAAGCTTCAGAATCTCGATGAATTCCAGCAGGCCGCGATTGGCGGCGTGGAACTCGCCATCGAAATTGAAGGCGCGCGCATCGGAATCGCTGCCGTACTGAGCGATGAGCCGGTAGTTGATGTCACCGGTCAGTTCCGTGCTGTCCTGATTCTTCTCGTCCTTCGGCTGGAACGTGCCGATGCCCACGCGGTCCTGCTCCGAGAAGGCGAAGCGGTAGACCTCAATGCAGCGCTCGATGGCGGCGAAATCCCCGCCAGACTCGCCCAACAGGCGCTCGGCATAGTGGCGGCAGACCGGGCAAAGATCGCCGGTTGGAGCCAGACGGTATTCGCCCTCGAAGCGGGCATTGAGATCGCGGTAGACCGCCTCACGCACGCCGGCCGGCAGCAGGTGCAGCGGATCCTCGTGCATCGGGCAAGCATGCACTTCCCCGTCGATCCGCCAGCGATAGGAGTAGACGCCTCCGTCGGGACGTCGCGTCGACTCCTCGAGCCCACGCTTGAGCAGACGAGCAATCGTGCTCTTGGCCGAGCCCACCGGCCCGTGCAGCAGCAGCACGCGGCGCTCGGCGCCCAAGCCGTGCGCGGCCGCTCGCATGTGCGCCACGAGGTCGGCCAGCGGCGCCTCGATGCCGAAGATGGCCTCGCGTCCGCCGTGCAGCGGATCGTCGAAGAAGCGGTAGTGCACCGGGCGCTCGCCGCCGGCGGGATGCGGCAGCGCCCCGTAGCTCACGACCATGTCGTAGAGCCGCTGCCAGGCATTGCGCGCCAGGCGCGGCTCGTCGCGCACGCGCTCGAGATACTCGGCCAGTCCGCCGGTCCAGTGCAGGTCCGCCCACGAACGGCGGGCATCGAGATTGCGGGCCAGTTGGATATATCCGCCCGGCACGGCACGCTCGTCGGCGCTCAGTTCGCGGGAAGTCCGGAAGGGATCGTCAAGGCGCTCATCCATGGCACGGCTCGGGCGAGAGGAGGGACTGGCATCGCCCTATCGAGACGCCCGCCCAACTGGCTTTAGGACAAGGCCTCAGGCCTCGGCCGCGGGATCAGCGCCAAGAGCAGCGCGAGCAGTCCCGCCACCACGGAGAGCCACAGCCCCCAGCGAAATGCGCCGGAATTCAAAGTGAAAACCAGCTCGTGGCGGCCCGGCCCGAGCGGGACGGCCTGCCAGGCGACATGACACGGCCAAGTGGCCTGGGGAGGCCCGCCGTTCACGGACACGAGCCAGCCGGGCCCCCGGTTCTCGGCCAGAACGAGCAGCGCCTCGCCTTCAATTTCGGCCTCGACACGAATCCGCGACCCGGCGTGCTCGAGCACACGGGCCGTACCACGGCCGCCGAGCGTCAGCGGCGGGGGATCCTCGAGCAGCGCCACCTCGCCTGGGTCCGCCGCAGCGAGCACCTCCGGATCATCGGCGGTGAGGTCCAAGGCGCGCCCCACAACGAAGGCCCGGCCCAGATTGGCGCGGTTCTCCCAGACACGCGTCTCGCTCTCATGGACGAGCTGAAAGCCCGGCACATCGGAGAGATCGGTGGCCGTATCAGTCAGCACGTAGCGCACATCGAGGGCCTGGAAGCGCGGGCTGCCGTAGTCCACGTTGGCCCGCGAGAACGAGTACGTGGCATAGGCGTCCATGTCCACGCGCACGTTGATCAGCCACTGATACGTGCGGTGGTAGCCCAGGTTGTCGTAGCTCAGCAGGTGGTCCACCCCGGCGGCGAACTGCGTGTCGGGCGGCAGAATCGTGCCCTCGGTGAAGATCCGGAAGGGCCCCGGCTGAGCTCGCAGAAAGTCCACGGTGGCTGTCGGCGGAAACAGGCGCTGCGCCGAGGAAGTGGGGTTGTAGTCCCAGCCAAAGCTCAGGACATCCGCCCCCGCCACGACGGCTCCCAGGACAGCCACGCGAGCCGAGGGCCGCCAACAGAGCAGGGCCACCACGCCCAGCGCGGCGGCGATGGCGGCTAGGTCCCGCGGTGCGAGCTGGCGCGGACGGCGAATCGCCAGCGGCTGATCGGCCAGCACCTCGGTGCGCCCAGCGCGCTCGACCTCAATGCGCAGCCGATGCCGGCCCTCCTCGCTGCGCTGCGCTGCGAAGAGCACCTCGTGCGGACGCTCGGCCGTCGCCGCGGCGGCCCGCCCGCGATGCAAGACGCGGCCATCCACCATGACTCGCAATTCGTCGGCAGGGGCGGCCAGTTCGAAACGAATGGGGATGGTCTCCGCTCCGTCGTGGATCTCACCCGCGAGCGGGCTCAAGACGCCCGCGATGATCGGGCGATCGCCGTGCGGATCGACCGGGACGCGCAGCGCAATCGCTGCGCCGCACACGATGAGCAGCAGTGTCATGGTGGAGCGCCGCACGGCCAGCAGCACGCCGCGCTTCACGCCGCTCAAGGCCAGCTCGTGCAGAATCATGGCGCCGCCGCAGGCCGCCAGAAAGGCCACGGGTCCCAGCAGCCGCGTCGGCGCCATCTGCTCCATGCCCGGCAGCAGCCTGACGAAGCCCTCGGCTCCGGGCAGATGAAAGGCGGCCCCCCACAGCAGCAGACTGCCCAGCGCGAAAAAGCGCAGAAAGCCGCCCCCCAGGCCCACGATCGCACCCAGGGTCATGAGGATCGGCATGAGCGCGCCCACGTAGCCGGCGTTGAGGCCGGGGTAGTCCTGGGCGCCCACGAAGCTTCCGCCGCCGGTGGGCGAGCCGTAGAGGTCCGGAAGGAGCAGCACACCGGAGGAAAGCGCCATGCCCATGCGCCGCGCCATGACGAGCACGACGATTCCGGCGCACAGAGCCGCGGCGCGGCGCACGAAGCTGCGCTCGATGCTGGAGCGCAGCAGCGCAAAGGCCACCAGCGCGAAACACACGAAAACCACAGCCGTTCCGAGCGAGACCCCACCCGCCGTGCGCTCCGCCTCGAGATCGCGCAGAAAGCGTCCGTGGCTAGCGAGCCCGTACTCCAGGAAGGGCAGCCACTGAATCGCCGAGAGCGCCGTGCCGAGCAGCACCGCCGCCAGCACCAGCGATCGGCCGTGCGGATCCCAGAGCCGCCAGAGGGCCCAAAGGCAGGCCACGACGCCTGAGACAAAGGCCGTCTCGGGATGCCCGCCGAAGATGAGCAGCGCAAAGCCCAGACTCAGCACGGCGACACGCCCGCGCGAGCGGTCTTCCACGAGACGCTCCACAGCCCAGAAGCAGAGGGGCAGGGCGAGCAGCGTGTGCGAAAGCGCGTACTGCAGCCACAGCACCTGATGGCCGCCGAAGCCGAAGGCCAGTCCGCCGGCCACGGCGGACCAGAAGCTCAGTCGCAGGCGCCGCAGGAAAAGGAAGGTGAATTGCGCCGACAGCGTCAGCACGAGCAGGGCCTGCAGCAGCGGCACCCATTCGATCTGCACGACCGCCGCCAGAAGCGTGAGCGGATGCAGCAAGGCGCTGGTCATGTTTCCGAGGAAGGGCTGCCCGCCGCCCCCGCGCGAAGTCCAGAGCGCGTCGGCCTCGCCGCGGTAGACCGCCGCCGCCTCCAGCAGATAGGGGTAGAAGATCCGCGGCTGGTCCCCGACGAAGCGGTTGTGCAGGGGCTCCGGCGGCAGAACCGCCGCCCAAGGCAGCGAACGCTGCAGGGACTCGCCCGAGATGAGCACTTGGCCGGGCCGCAGCCCATCGCGCAGCAACACCAGCGCGAGGCTGGCGAAGAGCACGAGCGCGCCGAGCGTGCTCCAACGTCTGGTTGAAAGGGCCAACGAGCCCCCGCTACGATCGATTGCCCGTCTTGCGGGCCTCGCCATCAGGAACAGCCAGCCCGGCATGATAAGTGTCGTCATCCCGGTCTACAACGAGGCGGGTTGCCTGCGGCCGCACGTGGCCCAGTTGGAGGGCCTGCTCACGGAGCTGTCCGGGGACAGTTGGGAGATCGTGCTGGTCAATGACGGCAGCACCGACGGCACGGCAGCCGAGATCGCCGGCTTGGTTCAGTCGCCGCGCATCCAGGGGCTGACCCACGCGCTGAATCGCGGCAAGGGCGCCGCCGTCCGCACCGGCATCCTGGCCACCACCGGCGACGAAGTGCTTTTCTGCGACGCCGACATGTCGACGCCGCCGGAGACCCTGCGCGTCTTCATCGAGGCGCTGAGGGAGGGCGCCGACATCGTGGTGGGCAACCGCAAGAGCCCCGCCGCGCGGATCGAGCGCTGGCAGCCGCCCCTGCGCACCTGGCTGGGCCTGGGCTTCACCCGGCTCGCCAACTTCACCACCGGCCTCTCCATCAGCGACTACACCTGCGGCTTCAAGCTTTTTCGCGGTCCGGCCGCGCGGCGGCTCTTCGCGGCGGCCGCTTCCGAGCGCTGGTGTTTCGATGTGGAAGTGCTGGCCCTGGCGGCGCGCGAAGGCCTCGTGGTGCGCGAGATTCCCGTGGTCTGGCGGCATGTGGCGGACACGCGGGTGCGCGTGGGGCTCGATGTGCTGCGCTCCCTCCGGGAATTGCTGTCGATCCGCCGCCGGCTCAGCCGATCCAAACGCTAGAATCCCTGCCCCTCACCGGCTCCCCCCGCTCCGCCACCGATGAACGACAGCCCACGCAGTGTCACGATCCTGGGCGGAGGCCTTGCGGGACTCTCCGCGGCCCAGAAATTTACCGAGCGCGGCTGGAAGGTCACCGTCCTCGAGCAGGAGCCCAAGGTGGGCGGTCTGGCCTCGTCCTTCGTCGAGGAGGGCTACACCTTCGACCAGGGGCCGCACCGTCTCTACAGCTCGCTCCAGGAGCTGAACGAGCACTTCAAGCTGGTGCTCGACGGCAACTTCGACTACCGCGACCGGCTCTCGCGCATCTACATGCGCCGCAAGTTCTTCGACTACCCGCTCAAGGCGGGCAATGTGCTCAAGAGTTTGCCGCCCTGGCTGCTGGTGCGCTCCTTCGTGGACTACCTCGCGGTGCGCCTGCGCAATGCCGTGCGCCCGATCCCCGACAACAACTTCGAGAATTGGGTCATCAAGCGTTTCGGGCGCACGCTCTACGACCTTTTCTTCGGCACCTACACGCGCAAGGCCTGGGGCATCCCGTGTACCCAGATCTCGGCCGACTGGGCCAGCCAGCGCATCTCGCTGCTTTCGCTGTGGGACACCGTCAAGAAGACGCTCTTCCGCCCGCGCAACGTGCCGCGCACCTATGTCTCGCTCTTCCTGTACCCCAAGACAGGCGGCATCGGCGAACTCTCCTTCGGCTACCAGCGGCTCATCGAGCGGGATGGCGGCCAGGTCATCACCGGAGCCCGCGTGCAACGCCTGGAGACCGACGGCCGGCGCATCACCGGCGTGCTCTACACGCGCGACGGCCGCGAGCAGGTGGCCCGCTCGGACCTGTACATCAGCACGATTCCGCTCACGCTCCTGGTGCCGATGCTCGGCCCACAGGTGCCGGCCGAAGTCACCGCGGCCTGCCGCGGCCTCAAGCACAAGGGCATCGTCTGCATCTACCTCAAGCTGGACCGCCCGCAGCTCACGCCTGACCACTGGATCTACATTCCCGAAGAGCACATCGCGGTGCACCGCATCAGCGAGTTCACCAACTTCAGCCGCGACTGCGCGCCGCCCGGCAAGACCATGGTCTGCGCGGAGATCACGGCCAGCATCGGCGACAAGCACTGGTCCATGGCCGACGCCGACCTCATCAAGCTCGCCGCTTCCAACCTCGTCACACTGGGACTGCTCAAACCCGATGAGGTCATGGACGGCGGCTTCGTCCGGCGCGTGGACTACGCCTACCCGATCTACGACCTGACCTACCGCGGGCACGTGAACGTGCTCATGGGCTGGCTGCGCGGCTTCGAGAACATGATCTCCACCGGCCGCCAGGGTCTGTTCCGCTACGGCAACATGGACCACTCCATCGCCATGGGCCATGCCGTCGCCCGGCGCACCCTGGAGAAGAGCGGTATCGATCACTCCGAAGTGGCCGCCGGAGACGAGTACTTCGGGTGAGCGCCGGCCCGGGCGATGGCCTGCGCGAGATGCCGTGCCTGTTCTGCGGCGGCCATGACGAGCGCCTGCGCTTCCGCGACGGCCCCTTCCGCGTCGTGGAGTGCCGGCGCTGCGGCCTGGTCTACGTGAACCCGCGCCTTTCGCCTGAGCGCCTGCACCAGATGTACCAGGAGGAGTACTGGCAGAGTGAGCGCGCCAGCAGCTTCGGCTACTCCGCCTATCTCGCCGATGCGCCGCTCTATTTGCGCACTTACCGGCTTCGCAGCCGCATCATCCGCCGGCAACGGCCGACGCCGGGAAGCGTGCTCGACGTGGGCTGCGCCGCCGGCTTTTTCCTGGCGGTCATGGCCGAGCAGGGCTGGCAAACCACCGGCATCGAACTCTCCGAGCCGATGGTGAGCTATGCACGCGACACCCTCCATTTGCCCGATGTGCGCCAGGGCGACCTGCTCTCGGTGGCCCTGCCGCCGGCCCATTTCGACTTGATCACACTCTGGGACGTGGTTGAGCATCTCGAAGATCCCCTCGCGCATTTGCGCGCGGCCGCGCGAGCGCTCAAGCCGGACGGCTTGCTGCTGCTGGAAACGCAGAATGTGAGCTCGCTCTTCGCGCGCCTGCTCGGGCGCCGCTGGCAGCACTACAAACACGAAGAGCACCTCTACCACTTCGCTCCGGCCAGCCTCGAGCGCTTGCTGGAGCAGACCGGCTTCCGCAGCACGAGCCGCACCTCGCGCTACGGCGGTAAGTACGTGTCCATGGCCTTCATTGCCGAACGCGCCGGCCGCCTGCACCCCTGGCTCTCGCATTTCCTCGCGCCCCTGCGCGCGATCGGCCGGCGCAGCCTCTATCTGAACTTCCACGACGAGATGATCTTGTGCGCGAGGAAGCGCTGAGCCGTGGAGCGCGCGGCCTTCCAGCAGTTCACCGACCTTGAGGACCGGCACTGGTGGTTCATCGCGCGCCGGCGCCTTTACCCGGCCCTGCTCCGCGATGTCTTGGTGCGTGACAACGTGTTGCCGCGCAGCGCCTCGCCCAAGCCGGGAGCGGCACCGCCAGCGAGCCGGCCCGCGGCTCTCGCCATTGCCGACGTGGGCTGCGGCGTGGGCGGTTTCCTGGAGCCCCTCCAGAGCTTGGGCCACGTGCTGGGCCTGGAACTCGACGAAGCAAGCATCGCGCACTGCCGTACGCGCGGCTTCTCACGCACCGCCGTGGCCGGCAGCACGGCCCTGCCACTCCGCGCGGCCAGCCAGGACCTGCTCTGCTTCTGGGACGTCCTCGAACACACGCCCGACGACCGCGCCGTCCTGTCCGAGGCCTTGCGCTGCCTCAAGCCGGGCGGCCATCTGGCGCTCTCTGTGCCGGCCTACGCCTTCCTCTACGCGAACAACGACCGCATCGCGCATCACGAGCGGCGCTACACGCGCGGCGATCTCGTGGCCAAGCTGCGCGCGGCAGGCTTCGAAGTCCGCAAGGCCACCTACGTGAATGTGCTCTTGAGCCTGGTGATCATCCCGGCGGTGCTGCTGATCAAGCTCAAGGAGCGCCTGCTGCCGCAGCCCGGTGACCAGACCACGAATCTCGACTGGCCCGTGCCGCGGCCGGTCCACACGCTCTTGGCGGGGCTCTTCAGCGGCGAGCGCCACGTGCTGCGCCGGATCAGCGCCCCCTTCGGACACTCGCTCTTCATCGTGGCGCGGCGCCCGCGCGCGCTATGAGCCGGCTGCTGCTGGCTCTGGCCTTCGCGGTGCTGGCCGTCGCCGGCCTGCCGCCGCGGGACACGCCGGCTGTGCACGCCCGGGCCGATGCACTGGAACTCCTGCTGCCTGGACTCATGGCGCGCGGCGGCTCACCGCTCGATACGAGCCTGAATGTGCAGCGGCCGCCAAGCGACGACAGCCTGCCGGCTCTCGCCCTCGCGCCCGAGCTTCCGGCCGGCGCGCGCGCGCCCGGCGTCTTTCCCGGCTATGCACCGCTGCTCCTGGCGCTGCTCACGCTGCTGGCCCTCCCCGGTCGCACGGCTTGGTGGCTGCGCGCCCTGGCCTTGCCCGTGCTGCTCCTGCCCTGGCTCTGGACACCTTGGCCCAGCGGGGCTGCGAGCCTCGTGCTGCGCGTGGCCACGGCCGCCCTCATCGCCGCCGCGGCCACCACGGCGGCGCTCACGCTCCTCGGGAAGCCGCCTCGCGGCCAGAGCGTCGGCCCTGAGATCGGCCTCGGTGTCGTCGCGGTGGTCCTCGCGGCCCTGCTCGCCGGCATGGCGCTCACGGCCGGCTCGGCGACAGACCGAGAAGCCCTCAGCTTTCTGCTTGAGCGTCTGCCGGCCGCCGCGGCACAGGCTCGGCCGCCCGAGACGCTGGCCTTCGATGCCGCGCACTTGCGCAGCGTGCTCGACCGCGGCGCCGTAGCAGCGTTTGTCGGCATGACCGCACTGCTCATTCATCTCAAGAGTCGGCGCGGCTGGACACTCGCCCTGCTGCTCGTGGTGAGCCTCGCCGACGTGCTTTCCGTGCGGCGCTTTTTCTAGGCAGCGCGCCCGCTCGCACCACTCTGGGTGCGCAACTCGCTCTCAGCCGCCGTGAGCTGCGGCGGCGCGAAGGCGGCTCTCGGCGAGGAGCAGCGCGCCGGCGCTCCACAGCAGCGCCTTGAGCGAGCCGAAGAGTCCGCTCATCACGCCGAGTTGCGGCAGCCAGGCGACGAGCAGGGACTCGCCCGACACTGACTCACCCAGCCAGGGGCGCAGCGCGCCGGCCACGAGCAGGAGCCAGAGGGCGGTCACGAGCAGGCCGCGCTCGAGGAAAGCTCCCAGGCAAAGCGCCGCCGCGCAGAGCACGAGCAGGTCGAGCAGGAGCGACAGCGGCGACGCCGGCCAGCCTCCCGCAGCCAGGCTGGCCAAGCCGGCCGCCGGCAGCGTCGCCAGGAGCAGTCCCAGGCAGCGCTGCGGGAGCGCAAAGCCGCCGCCGCGCGCCCGGCGCAGCGCCAGCAGCCCGCCGCGCGCCTCCCCCAGCACTTGCAGAGGCTCGGCCAGCGAGAGGGTGAGCAGCGCGGCAAAGAGCGCGCTCGCCAAGCGGACTTCCCCCGCCAGCCGCTCACCGGCTCCGAGCGTGCCCTCGGCGAGCAGCGCCGCCAGCCAGGCCAGGGCCATGGTCGCCAGGCACACGATGAGCGCTGCGGGGGTCGCGAGCGTCCGGCGCAGGGTGTTCAGCACAGGCTGCACCGCGGCATGGTCGCTTCGGCCCGGGCGCAGGACAAGCCGCCCTTCAGCGATTCACGGCTCGGTGCGCGCCAGCGTCTGCATGCGCGTGATGCCGCCGCCGCACAGGCGCAGCAGCACGCGCCCGCGAATCTGCTCGCTGTGCACCGGCCCAAAATCGCGGCTGTCGATGGAGACGCGGCGGTTGTCACCCAGGACAAAGAACTCGTCGCCGGCGAGCTGCACGGCGGCCACATCGTCGCGGGCCAGGAACTCGTCCGGGATGGCTTCGGCCACGACGCGTCCGTTGCGGATCACCCGCCCGTCCTCCATGGCGATCAGGTCGCCCGGCAGCCCCACGAGGCGCTTGACCAGCACTTCGCCGGCCACATCCACAACCACCGTGTCGCCCGGCTCGGCCTGAGCGAGCAGCCAGGGCCGATCACAGACCAGGATCCGGTCGCCGTCTTCCAGGGCGCGCCGCATCGAGTTGCCCTTCACGAGATAGGTCGTGAACAGCGTCGCCCGCGCCGCCAGGGTGAGCCCCGCCGCGGCGAGCAGCACCCACACAATCCGGCGCCGGCCCTCGGGCGAACGCAGACCGTTCATGGCGGGCCACTCGATGGGTTCACAGGACCTCCAGACTCCAAGCCGTCATCGACGCCAGGCGGCCGCCGCGTTGAGGTCCTTTGAACCGCCCCGGCCAGCGCGCACACTGGGGCCATGGGCCTCTTTCGGCTGCTTCTGGCCGTTCTGCTGGTGGTCTTCCCCGCGACGCTGCTCTGGGAGGCGCTCGTCGGCGAGTCGGCCCTTATTCCGGTGCACACCGGGCAGCTCAGCCCCTGGAGCGCCGCGCTCGGCAGCGAGGAGCTGCTCGCACTGCAAGCGCGGGCCCTGCCGCTGGCCGCCGACAAGTCACTCATGTTTCAGCCGCAGCTCATGGCGGCCCACGCGCGACTCGCGCAGGGCGAGTTGCCGCTTTGGAACCCCGACAACCTCTGCGGCGTGCCGCTGCTGGCGCAAGCGGTGCACGGGCTCTTCCACCCGCCGAATTTTCTGGCGGCAGTGCTTGGCCCCACGCGCGCCTGGGCCTGGACCGCGCTGCTGCAAGTGGCGCTCGCCGGATTCTGCATGTACTTGCTGGCGCGCGACTACGCGCTCTTGCCTTGGCCGGCGGCGCTGGCCGGCTTCCTCTTCGCCTTCTGCGGCTACTTCACCGTGCGCTGGAACTGGTACCAGATCCAGTCAGCGTCCATCTATCTGCCGGCGGCGCTGCTCGGTGTGGAGCGGATCTTCTCAGCCGGGCGGCGCTGGAATGGAGTCGTCTGGCTCGCAGCGGCCATCGGACTCTCGTGGCTGGCAGGTTTCCCGCAAGGCACCCTCCATCTGCTCTACGCTGCGGCCGCACTCGCGCTCGTGCGCGGCCTGCTCGCCCTGCGGGGCGACGGCGCAGCACGTCGGGGGGCGCTGGGCGCCGGTCTCGCCACGCTGCTCGCTGTGGCGCTCGGCCTCTCGCTCGGCGCGCCGCAGCTTCTGCCCTCGCTGGAGCTGGCGGGCAGCACGGAGTCCACGCGCCGTGCGGTGCCGCCCGAACTCGCCGCCACGCTGGCCATGCCGCCGGCCGGCCTGCTCGGCGCCGCACTGCCTGACATCTGGGGTCTGCCGCAGGATCTGGCGGGCGCCAGCGTGCCGGCGCTTGCTGCACAGGGCGTGCTGAGCCGCCTTTTGCTCGGCCCCGGAGCAAATCACGTGGAGACGTCCTGTGCGCTGGGGCTCGGCGCGCTGCTGCTCGCCCTGCTTGGCTGCAGCGCACGACGGCGCGGCAGCGGCTTCGCCCTCGGGCTCTTTCTGCTCGGCGCCCTGCTGGCGGTCAAGACGCCCATCCTGCCGGCCGTGCTGCATCTGCCCGGACTCTCCTCCGGTGACCCGCGCCGCTTCGTGCTGCTCTTCTGCGCAGGCGGCGCCCTGCTGGCCGGCTTCGGTCTGCAGCGCATGCTCATGGGTCAGGTGCCGCGCTGGGTGGTGCACACCGCCTGGGCCGCAGCGGGACTGCTGGCCACTGCGCTCGCGAGTGCACTGCTCATCTCCGACGAAGCCTGGGCACGGCTCATCGTGCCGCCCTTGGCAGCGGCCACGTCGCTGCCGGAAGCCGAAGTCGCGGCGCATGCGCCGGCACTCGTGCGCGATCTCGTGCTGCTGCGCCAGACACTCTGGCCGGCGCTCGTGGTCGCCGCCGCTGCGGCGCTGCTCTTGCAGCGCAGCCGCGGGGGCCGCCCCGAACACGCTCGCACGGCGGGCTGGCTCTTGTCCTGGCTCTGCATCGCCGAGCTGCTGCGCTTCGCGCACGCCAACGTGGAGCTGCTCCCGGCCGCCGGGCACTTTGCGCCGCCACCGGGACTCGAGCGCCTCCTCGATGACGAGGGCGGACGCCTGGTGCGCTTCACCACCGGCGATCCGCAGCACGCTCTGCGCTACCCCTTGCCCCCCAACACGGGACTGCCCTTTGGCGTGCGCGACCTCTCGGGCTACATCACGCTGGCGCCACGCCGCGTCGAGGCCCTGCACGAGTTGCTCCAGGCCGGCACAAGTTTTGGCATCGGCACGGCAGCGCTGTCTGATCCAGCGGCACTCGACTCGCCCCTGCTCGACCTCATGGCGGTTTCCCGAGTGCTCTCCGATGCGCCTTTGCAGCGCGCTGGCCTGACGCCCCTGGGCCTCGTGGGAGCGCTGCACCTTTACCGCAACGAGGGGGCCCTGCCTCGGGCCTGGCTGGCGGCCGAGTCACAGCTCGTGGACAGCGAAGCTGCGGCCGCTGCCCTCCTGCGCGCGGCGCCGCCCGACACGGCCCAGAGGCGGCGCGTCGTGCTCGAAGCAACGGGCGCACAGGCCGGCGAGCTGGCCAGCGCAGCACAGGGCGGCGAGCCCGGGAGCGCCGCCCTGCTGCGCGATGATCCGGAAAGCCTGGAGCTCGAGGTCGAGGCGCGTGGAGGCGCACGCGTGCTCGTCGTGGCCGACTCCTGGATGCCCGGCTGGACCGCCACGCTCGACGGGCGCCCGGTGGCGCTCGTGCCCGCCAACCTCGCCTTCCGCGGCCTGCTGGTGCCGGAAGGCCGGCATCGCGTCACGTTCAGCTACGGCTCGGGCGCGCTGCTGGCCGGAGTCGTCGCGGCGGGGCTCGCCGTGCTGGTGCTCGTCGTCGGCACGCTGCTCTCGAGGCGTGCGAGCCCGCCTCGCCCCAGCCACAGCGCGTAAGCGATCGTGCCCGAGGCCAGCAGGCCCAGGGCAACCGGCAGCAGTCCGGCCGCGCCCGGACGCAGACTGCCGCCCGAGAGTGCCCCGAAGAGTGTCGAGGGCAGGGTGCCCAGCAGGGCGCCTAGCAGGAAGGGAGCCACGCGCGTGCGGCTCAGGCCGAAGAGCAGATTCGTGGCGAAGCCGTAGCCCAGCGGAAAGAGGCGCAGCAAGGCTCCGAGCGCCACCGGCCGGGCCTCGACGAGCTGCAGCAAGCGCTCGGCACGCGGACCGAGCAGTCGCGCCACGCTGCCCCGATCACAGACGCGCACCCAGCCCAGTGTGAGTAAGGCGCCGAGCAGCGCGGCCAGTTCGGCCAGGACGGCACCGAGCAGCCAGCCGAAGCAGAGCCCGCCCACGCCGGCCACGAGGAGGCGCGGCATGCCGAAGCCGATGGCCACGGCGCCAAGCAGCACCAGCGCCGGCGGACCGGCGGCGCCGAAGCTCTCGATCCGCTCGGACAGCGCTGAGAGATCGTGCAATCCGGTGAGCCGCGACCAGGGCAGGGCGTGCACCGCGAGCAGCGAGCCGGCGACCAGCGCAGCCAAGAGCAGCGCGCGGAGCAAAGGGCGGCCCAGCGGGCGGCCCGTTGGACGGCCCGACGGGCTCCCGCTCAGAACAGGTTGAACTTCACGATGCACCACAGCGCTTCGAAGCCGTCCTTCACGCCGATCTTTTTGCCCTCGGCGAAGTCGCGCCCGAAGTAACTGATCGGCACTTCGTAGACGCGGCACTTGGCGCCGTTGAAGGTCATGCGCGCCACCTTGGCGGTGACCTCGGGCTCGATGCCGAAGCGATTGCTCTCAATCTTGAGCTGGTCGGCCACCTCGCGCCGGAAAACCTTGTAGCAGGTCTCCATGTCGGTGAGGTTCAGGTTGGTGAGCATGTTGCTGAAGGTGGTCAGGCCCTTGTTGACCACGTAGTGCCAGTAGAGGTGGCAGCGATGTGCGCCGCCGCCCAGAAAGCGGCTGCCGAAGACCACGTCGGCCAAACCATCTTGAATGGGCTTGAGCAGGGCCGGGTAGTCGTCGGGTGTGTACTCCAGGTCCGCGTCCTGAATCAGCACGATGTCGCCGGTGACCTTGGAGAAGCCTGTGCGCAGGGCCGCTCCCTTGCCCTGGTTCACCTCGTGGAAGAAGACCCGCACATTGGGGTTGTTCTCCGACTCGATCTCCCGCAGCACGTCGCGCGTGCCGTCCGTGGAGCCGTCATCGACGAGGATGACCTCCTTGGGATGCGGCGTGGCCAGGATACGCGCCAGGATGGTGCGCACGGTGTCGCGCTCGTTGTACACCGGCACGACGACTGACAGCTTCATCCGGGCTCCACGAGATGGGCGCGGGGATTATGGGGGTGCCCTGCGGGCCTTTCAAGGCTCGCTCAGCGATCGGAGGCCACGCGCGGATCGACCACGATCTCGCGCGTGCCGAAGATCTCATCGAGCCGGAAGCTGTCCATGAGCGCGCGCAGCATGTGCGCGAACTCCGGCGCCGTCTCCACGGCCCAGAAGGGGATGCGAAAGAGCGGCACGATTTCGCTGTCGGGGCGTTTGCGTCGTCCCTGGATCGACTTGCGCTTGGCAGCCATGGCGTCCATGAGCATGGAGAAGTCGTTGATCGCCAGCATGTCGGCTTTGGCCGGCGGCGGGATGCCCACCGAACGCTTGCTGGCGCGCATCTTAAGGAAGACCTCGTGCAGGCGCCCCTTGCCGCGCGCGTCGCGCGCGTCGATGCGGTAGCCGCGGTCGTCGAGATGCAGCACGTAGGCCATGCGCTTCTGGTGCACGAGCAGCGCCGCGGGCAGCACGCGCTGCAGCACCGGCTCCTGGTAATTCTTGTAGATGAGCCAGAGCGGGTTGCGCATCTGCAGCAGCCGGATCTTGTGCACGTCGATGCGCCGGCTGGTGGCCATGTGATGGTGGTAGGCGATCGAGCTGGGCACATAGAGCACGCGATAGCCCAGCACCCAGAGCCGGAAGCCCAGGTCGACGTCCTCGTAGTAGGCGAAGAAGTCCTCGTCGAAGCGCCCGGCGTCCTCGTAGACCTCGCGCCGGATGGCCATGCTGCCGCCGCAGGCGAAGAGTGTGTCGCAGGGCTTGCGGTAGCGGTCGATGGCGGCATCGTTCATGCCCACCTGCCAGCCGATGCCGTGGAAGTTCATGGCCGAGCCGCCGAAGTTCACGACCTGGCCGTTCCAGGAGAGCGTCAGGCTCGAGGTGCAGTCGGCCTCGCGCGTGGCGAGCGGCGCGACGAGTTCGCGCAACCAGTTGGGCTCCACACGCATGTCCGTGTTGAGGAAGACCAGCACTTCGCCTTGGCTGGCCTCAACGCCCACATTCACGCCGCCCGCAAAACCGTGGTTCTGCCGGCACTGGATCGTGCGCGCGTCGGGCGCATTCTTGTCCAGCCACTGCACCGAGCCATCCACAGAGGCGTTGTCCACCATGAGGATCTCGAGCAAGTCGGCGGGGTAATCCACCGCGCGCAGGGACTGAAAAAGCTGCTCGAAGTGATGGCGCCCGTTGAGATTCACCAGCACGATCGAGACCGAGGGCAGGTTCACTTTGGCCTCCCGCGCGCCGAGAGCACCTGGCGATAACGCCACTCCATCTCCTCGGCCTCCTGCGCATCCGTCTTCACGGCGGGTGCGGCGGCAGCGAGCCGTGCGCCCAGATCCGGCTCGTGCAGAAAGCGCTCCAGCGCGGCGCGCAGCGCCTGCGAGTCGCCGGCGCGGAAGAGCAGGCCATTCACGTCGTGTCGGATCCCTTCGGCGATGCCGGCCAAGTCACTGCCCACCACTGGTGTGCGCGCCAGGAAGGCCTCGCGCACGGTGAGCCCGTAAGCCTCTTGCCAGACGGAGGGCACGACGAGCACATCGAGCCCGGCATGGAGAGAGGCCAACGCGTCGTGATGGTACCGCCCATGGAAGACGATCCGCTCCCCCGCCAGGGCGCGCGCCTCGGCGGCGACGGCGCGGCACTCGGCGGCGGCCACCGGATCGGCTCCCCCCTCATGGTCCCCATGCACATGCAGCACGGCGCTGCCCGGCGGCAACGCGGCCACGGCGCGCGCGGCCACGTCGAGGCCTTTGTACCAGACGAGGCTGCCGCAGAAGCCCACGCGCAGAGGCTCGCCGGGAGCGCGCGGCCGGCGCACCGGCGGACCCTGCCGGCACCAGCCGGTGTCCATGCCGTACTCGCTCAAGGCCACGCGCTCGCGCGGCAGACCGAGTTCGCCCATGGCGCGTTGCAGCGTGTACGACGGCACGACGAGGCTGTCGGCGCGCAGCAGGAGCTCGCGCATCCAGTGCTCACGGCGCACGAGCGAGGCGGCGTCCTCGCGGCTCTTCTTCCAGCCCGGCGGGTGCGCCGGCACAGACTGCGGCACGCGCGCGGCCCAGGCCGCGGGCAGGCGCCCCAGCAGACGGTCGACACGCGCGAGCGGATCGATCCAGCTCGGCTTCTCTTTGACGCAGGCCGCGCAGCCCAAGCCGGGCGGCGGCACTTGGCAGTTCTTGCGGTTCGGCCGGATGAGCTGCACGCGCGGGCAGCGCGCCCAGAAATCGCTCAGCGTGACCACCACCGGCACCCCCGCCACGCGGCAGCGGTCAACGAGGCCCGTGGAGAGGTGAATGAGGTGCTGGCAGTGCACGACATCGGGACGCTCGCGCGCGAGCACGCGGTCGAAGGCCGCCTCGGCCGGCGCGAAGCGGTAAGTCTCGTCCACACCGGAGAAGGCCAGGCGGTTCACGAAGCGATGCACGCGGAAACCGTCGAACTCGCTCTCGCTGAGCGAGCGGTCGGCCTCTTCGGGGCGCCCCGGCGAGCGCACAAAGAGCACAACCTCATGGCCGCGTGACCGCAGCGCCCGCGCCAGCGTGAGCGTGAGCACTTCGACACCGGCCCATGAATCCGGCGGAAAGCCGTGCACCGCGAAGAGAATCTTGAGCGGCCCGGCGCGCACCGGCGCCGCCGGCGGCGGGAAGAGGCCCTCGGCCAAGGCCTGTTTGCCGCCGCGCCAAAAGCCCCAGAACTCGGCGCCGTGATAGATCGGCGAAAGCACCGACCACTTGAGCCGCTCGCTCAGCGGCAGGCCCTGCTGGGCGAGGTACTGCCGGTCGGCCTTCCAAGCGCGGCCCGTCATGATCGCCACGTGGCTCAGCTTCTCAACGCAGGTGCGGCGCAAGTAGCGTTGATTCAGCTCGGCGTCCACGCGCGTGCGCGCGGCCACGGTGGCCGCCTCGTACTCGTGGCTGTGCAGCACCTGGCTCTCGGGGTCGAAGACGATGGTCCAGCCGGCCTCGATGGCCGCGCGCGCAAACTTGATGTCCTCGCCGAACATCCCGCGCTGCAGCGGCAGGCGCTCCCACACCGAGCGGCGAATGACCGAGGAGACGTCGTTGAAGTTGCAGGCCACGCGCAGGCTGTGCGGATCCTGCTGCGCCCAAGCCTGCGGCGAGATCTGGCGCGACTCGATGCGCCGCGAGCCGTAGCAGAGATCGCCTTCGCAGCCCTTCTTCACCAGCGGGCCGGCCGCGGGGCGCGGCAGAATGCGCGAGAAGGCGCCGGCCACCTGCGGATCGGCGAGGTTGCGCACGAGCTTGGCGAGCCAGTGCGGCCCCACTGGCTCAGCGTCTTGCACGAGGAAGACGATGGCCTCACCGCGCGTGAGCCCCGCGCCAAGGTTGCGCGTGTCGCCATGATCGAAGGCCGAGGGATGGATGCTGTGCAGCCGCACGCGCGGGCGGGCCGCGATGTCTTGCAGCGTGCCGTCGGTGGAGCCTGAGTCGACGACCAGCACATCGACCTCGCCGCCATACTCCTGCGCCAGGACGGCGTCGAGGCAGGGCCCGATCGTGGGCCGGCCGTTCTTGGCCGGAATCACGATCGAGACACTGAGGGGCGCGCTCACGCGGCCCCCGGCTTAGAGCGTGGCGTCCCACCGGACTGAACGCCCGTTTGGGCACCCGCTGCAGCGCTGGCGCCAGAGTTCGGCGGGGCTGGTAGCGGTCGCGGCACGGGCAGCGCGCCCAGGGGCCCGCGGCTGCCGAGGCATTGAGCCCGCACCTGCGCCCAGCGCAGGCGCCGGCTCTCGGCCACCGCCGCACGGCGCGGAATCTCGGGGTGCGCATCAAGCCAGTGGCGATCGCGACGTGTCTCGGCCAAATAGCCTTTGAGCTGAGCCAGCGGGCCACTGCGCACACGCAGTCCGAAGCGCTCGCGGAAGAAGCGCGCATCGGCTGCGTAGCGCGCTGCGGCGCCGGCCGGCTCGTAGGCGTGCCCATGCTCAACGACGGCGGCCGGCTCGTGTTGCAGAGCCCAGCCGGCCGAGAGCAGGTCGAAGGCCAAGAGCGCATCTTCACCATGCGGCGTGCGCGGGAATCCGCCGACGGCGCGAAAGAGATCGGCGCGCACCGCGCAGGCCACGTCATCGAGGCGCAGCCGCGCGCGCCACGCTGCAGGCGTCCAGCCGGCGACGTCGCTGCGCGCAAAGGGCCCCGTGCGCACGGGCTCTGCCGTCGCAAAGGGCGAGGCACTCACCGTGGCCGCCGTGAGCCAGCCGGCTTCAGGCGGCGGCACTTGCCGGGCCGTCGCGGCGGCCGTGCCTGCACTCAGGGCCGCCGTGGCCAGCCGCTCCAGGCAGTCGCTGCCCTGCGGAACCGCATCCTGCACCAGAAAGACCAGCACATCGGCCTCCGGCAGCGCGGCGGCCGCGGCATTGCGCGAGAGGCCGTGATCGAAGTCCTGCTGCGCGATGACTTGCACGCGCGCGCCAGCCGCCCGCGCAGCCTCGGCGCTGCCGTCGCGCGAGCCGGAGTCGATGACCGCCACGCCCACCGGCTGCGGCCGCTGCGCCGCGAGGCTCGCCAGACAGGCGCGAAAGCGCGCCCCGCCATTGAGGGTCGGGATCACGACGCCGATCCTTATGGCCGGGATCTCCCCCCGAAGAGCCGGCGCAGCCCCGAATAGAGCCGATAGGGCCGGCTCTCCCAGTGACGCTTGAGCTGACCCTCGAGGCGCTGGATGTGCGTGGTCTTTTCGTTGAGCGACTTCCACAAGTCGTCGATGGTCTGCTCGAGGCGCGCCGCGCCATCCACGATGGCGTCCTTCTCGCGGCGCAGCAGATCGAGTTCGCGGGTCTGCTCGTTGAGGAAGGCGATGGCCTGCTCGGCGGCGATGAGTCGCGCGCGGACTTCGGCCAGCCAGTCTGCTTCCACTTGCACAGTGCCGTCGCGGCTGACGAGGCGCGGCGCGGGCAGCTCGAAGGTGTCCGGCGTGAGCTTCTCGCGCCGGAAGATCTCGGCGATGGCCGTGACCTTGGAGAGCCGGTCGAGCTGCTCCTCGAGCTTCTGGTTGGCCTCGATGAGGTGGTAGATCTGCGAAACGAGATGCGCCTCGTGGCGCGCGACTTCTTCGGCATCACGCGGACGGCGCGCGGGCGGCTTCATCGTGCGGCCCCCGCCGGCGCGCCGGCCAAGCTCGCGGCCCACAGGCGCCGGAAGTCGGCAGCATTGTCCTCCAGACGCCGCACCGGCTCGATGCCGGAGGCGAGCTTGGCCAGCAGGCCCGGATCCTCGTCGAAGTCACGCAGCACGTTCATGAGCGCTCCAGGGTCGCCGGCGCGGAAGGTGCGTCCGTTCACGCCATCCTTGACGAGTTCGGACAGGCCGCCGAGATCGGAAGCGATGACCGGCCGCCCCGCCCGGAAGGCTTCGAGCACGACGAAGGGCGTGTTCTCGTACCAGACCGAGGGCACGACCAGCACATCGATCGAGGAGAGCGCCTCGGCCAGTTCATCGTGGCCGTAAGGCCCGCGGAAGATGATGCGCGAGTCCAGCTCGGCGAAGGAGCGCACGCGCTTGGCGTACTTGGGGAAGTGCCGCATGTTGCCGCGCACCACCAGACGGAAGGACTCGTTTCTGTGCTGGCGGAAGGCCGAGATGAGAATCTCCAGGCCCTTCTGCGGATTCACGCTGCCGAAGAAGCCAAAGGTCACCGTGCCCGGCCCGCGCACGGGGAGCGGCGCGATGACGCCCTGCGCGGGGTCCACGCCGTAGGGCACGTGCAGCATGTGCTCATCGCGGTAGCCGTGGCGCAGGAACATCGACTTGAGAAAGCGGCTCGGCGCGATGAGCGCGGTGGCTTCGTCGAGCAGACTGCGGATGAAGTCGGTGCGGCCGTGCAGCGCCGCGCGCCGCAGCCCAATGTCGGGGCGGTTCACGTCGGTGAACTCGGGATCGGGCCGCGCCGTCTCCACGAAGCCCGGCCGGTTGCTGAACATGCGCATGGCCTGATAACCATAGTTGTCCGGCGCGAGGCACTCCACGCATTCATGCGTCTCGGGGCCCTCGCAAAGGCGGCCGTCGCGACGCAGGAGCTGTACGGTCGGGCACAGAAACCAGAAGTCCATGAGCTGCACGAAGACCGGAATGCCGCGCGCGCGGGCCTCCTCGACCAGCGAGAGCCCCAGACCCAGCAGGTGGAAGACGTGGATCACGTCGGGCTTGTGCTCGTCCAGCCAGGCGCCGAAGACCTTACCCAGGAAGACCGAGTAGTAGTCGTGCAGCGCGTGGTTGGGTGCCAGGCCCTCGAAGAAGGTGAGCCGCGTCACGGGCACGTTGTCGACAAGCTCGTCCTTCTGGGCCAGCGCGATGTCGCCGGCCACATTGGGCTCGTTGGTGAAGACGCGGACATCGAGGCCCGAGGCGCGCAGGCTCAGCGCAAGGCGGTGCGCGTAAAGCTCGGTGCCGGTGTTGAAGCGCGGCGGGTACTGGTGCACGACGAAGGCCACCTTCATGCACGGTCTCCAGGCGGACGCGGCCCGCCGGCCAGCAGTTCAGCATAGAGCCCGGCCAGTTCGCGAGCGGCGTCCCCTTCGTCGCGCACGCGTTTGGGGGCGGCCGCCAGGCGCGCGCGCAACTCAGGGTCGTCGGCCAGCCGCCGCAGCGCCGCGGCCAGCGAGGCCGCGTCTCCGGCGCGAAAGAGCAGGCCCGTGCGCCCGTCCTGCACGGCCTCGGCCAAGGCCCCATGGTCCGCGGTGACCACCGGCACGCCCGCCAGGAAGGCCTCGCGCACGGTCAGCCCAAAGGCCTCGTACCAGATCGAAGGCACCACGAGCACGTCGAAGCCGGCCAGGATGCGGGGCAGTTGGCTGTTCTCGTAGCGGCCGTGCAGTGTGATGGCCGACTCGTAGCCCTCGCGCAGCCGCTCAAGGCGCTCGCCATAGCTGCGGTCATTGTGGAAGGGCAGCACTTCGCCCCACACATCGAGCCGCATTCCAGCCGGATCGCCGAGCCGCCGGAAGGCCTCGATGAGCAGGTGCACACCCTTGCTCGGCAGCACGCTGCCGATGAAGCCTAGGCGTAGCGGGCCGGCGGCAGGCCGGCGCAACTCGGGTGCACGCTTCCAGGCCGCGAGCGGCAGGCCGTTCTCCAGCACGCGCACGCGGCCGGCGGGCAGGCCGTAGTCCTCATACATGCGTGCCATGAAGGCCGAAGGCGTCAGCAGCAGATCCACAGCGCCCAAGGTCTGCCGCATGGCAGCGTGGTAGCGCTCTAGGCGCTCGAGGTCGAGCGCATCGCGTTCTTCAGCAGGCAGGCCGGGCGCGCCGCCGCGTCCGAGCAGGTGCGGCCATAGCTCGCGCAGACACGGCAGGCACTTGGACAACTTGATCGAGGGGCAGACGTCGAGCGCGGCGGTGATGCGCTGGCCGCGCGGACAGCCCATCCAGAAATCGTGCAAGGTCATGGCCACCGGCACGCCGGCCGCGCGGCAGCGCGCCACGATGTCTGTGCTGAGGCAGGTGAGGTGATGGATGTGCACGACGTCGGGGCGCAAGCGCTGCAAAAACCGGTCGAAGGCCGCGCCGATGCCGGGGTGCGCGTAGAGCAGCTCCAGCGTCGTGGCGTCCTCAAAGGTGTTGCACAAGCGCGCCACGGGCACTCCGTCCACGCGCTCTTCGACCAGCTCCAGGTGCGCCAGACCGGGCCGGCCAGTGCGCGCGAAGACCGCAGGTTCGTGACCTTGCTCGACGAGCGCGCGCGCCAGACCCTGCACGTGCAGCTCGACGCCCCCCACCGACTCGGGCGGATAGCTGGCCGTGACGAAGAGGATCTTCACCGGGCGCAGTCCCTCACGCCGCGAGCCACTTCTCGAAGGCCGCGAAGGCGAAGGGCCGGCCGAGGAAGTCCTGCACGAGGAGTTCGGCATCCTTGCTGCCGCCGGGCTCCAGCACCGCGCGCCGATAGCGGCCGGCGACTTCGGCATCGAAGAGATCGCCGCCGAAGGCCGAGAAGAGATCCTTGGCCAGCACGAGCGACCACATGTAGGTGTAGTACAGCGCGCTGTAGCCCTCGAGGTGTCCGAAGGCTGTCTGCAGTGTCGTGCCTTCGACGTGCGCGAAGGGCACGTAGCGCGCGCGCACGGCCTTCAGCGTCTCGGTCGTGTCCAGGCCGGCCGGGTCGCGGCTGTGGTATTCCAGCGAGAGCGCCGCATAGAACATCTGGGTCGCCGTGTTCAGGCCCTTGCCGTACTCGCTGGCGCGGCGCATGCGCTGCACCAACTCCGGCGGGATGACCTCGCCGGTTTGGTGATGGCGGGCAAAGCGCGCCAGCACGGCCGGATCGCGCGACCACTCCTCGAAGAGTTGGCTCGGCACTTCGACGAAGTCCCATTCCGTGCTGATGCCCGCCACCGAGACCCAGCGCTGCCGGCCGGCCAGCAGGTGGTGCAGCAGGTGCCCGAACTCGTGGAAGAAGGTCGTGACCTCGGAGGGCTCCATGAGCCCCGGATCGCCCGGGCCTGGCTGCGGAAAGTTGCACACCAAGCAGGCCTCGGGCAGGCGCGCGCCGGCCGGCCCAGACTCCACGCCGGCGACCAGGTCGAACATGGCGGCGTGCTTGTACTTGTCGGTGCGCGGATGCATGTCGAGGAAGAAGCGCGCGCGCAGCCGGCCGCCCTCGGTGATGTCGAAGGCCTGCACGTCGGGATGCCACACGCGCACGTCGGCGCGCTGGATCTTGAGGCCGTAGAGGCGCTCGACCGTGGCGAAGAGCCCGGCCCGCACGGCGGCGTAGGCGAAATACGGGCGCGCGTCGCGGCTGTCGTACTCGTAGCGGCGCCGCTTCATGCTCTCCATGAGCTGCAGGCGGTCCCAGTCGTGGACCTGCGTTGCGCCCGGCTGCTCCTCGCGCTGCAAACTCAGGAGTTCCTGCACTTCCGCGGCGAGGCGCTGGCGCGTCAGGCTCGTCACGCGCTCGACGAAGTCCGCGGCGGCGCCGGCCGTCTTGATCATCTTGTCTTCGGTGATGTAGGCCGCCCAATGCGGGTAGCCGAGCAGCGTGGCCAGCTCGTGCCGACGCGCGAGCAGGCACTGCAGCACGGCCAAGTTCTGCGGGGCGCCGCGCGTGTGATAGGCGCGATAGAGCGCCTGGCGATGCTGCGAGGAGCGCGCGTACTTCATGAAGGGCAGGTAGTCGGTGGGATTGGTCGTGACGGTCACGGCGCCGTCGGGGCCCGGCGCATGGCCGGCGATCCAGTCCTCCGGCAGGCCCTCCAGGCCGGCGCGGCCCTCGGCGAGGCGAATGCTGCGCACGTCCTGCGCGATATTGCGCGAGAACTCCTGGCCGATCTCCACGAGCTCCTCGCGCAGGGCGCGCACGCGCTGACGTGTGGCCTCGTCGCGGTCCACTCCCGCGCGGCGATAGTCGCGCAGCGCGTGCTCTACGAGGCGCCGGGCCACCGGGTCGGCCTGGGCCGGCGCGCTCTTCAGGTCGAGCGCGGCCAGCCTGCGCCATGCGGCCTGATCGAGCGAAAGCTCCGTACCGAAGCGCGAAAGATCCTGCTCGCAGAGCGCGGCGCGCTCGCGCACGGCCCGCTCCGGATGCACCTGGAAGAAGAGGCCCACCAGCCCCGAAAGCCCGTTGAGCGTGCGGCCGATGTCGTCCCAGGCCGTCACGGCTTGGTCGAAGGCGGTGCTGGGCGGCAGCGCCTTGAAGCGCTCGAGGGCGGCTTGCGCCTGCGCCAGCCCCTCATCGCAGGCGGCCTTGAGTTCCTCGGGTCCAGAAGTAAGCCACGGCTGAACGATGGATTGCATCCCGGCGATTCTAGCGAAGGGCGCGCAGATCCGTGGCGAGTTGCTCCAGGAGCCGTACATCGTCCTCGATCGCACGCACAGGCGGGATGCTCGCGCGCCAGCGGGCCAGCAGTTCCGGTTGCGCGGCCGCGCGGCGGAGTAGCTCAGCCAAGGCAGCCTCATCGCCGGGCGCAAAGGTGGCTCCGCCGCCTTGCGCGAGCAGTTCGGCCATGCCGCCGCGGTCGGAGGCCAGCACGGGCAGCCCGCGCTGCCAGGCCTCGTGGATCGTGAGCGGGCTGTTCTCCCACCAAAGCGAAGGCACGACCAGCAGATCAAGGCCGGCGAGCACGGCCTCGCGCTGTTCTGGCGCGAAGGGGCCGGCCAGCCGCAGCACGGCGGGGCAGCGCGCGGCGATCGCGCGCAGCCGCGCGGTGATCTCCGGGAACCAATCGAGAGCACCGTGAATCGTGGCCTGTAGCGCAGGCGCAGCCGCAGACGCACCGGCGACGCCTGGGCTTTCCGGTGATGAGGCCTCCGCGATACGCGCGATGGCCCGCGCGAAGACCTCCACGCCCTTGTAATCGCTCAGCGTGCCGACATAGCCCACGCGCAGCGGCGCGCCAGCCGCCCGCGGCGCGCGGCGCGCAGGCGCAGCCACTGGCACCGCGGCCGGGAAGCCGTAGTCGGCGTGCACCATCCGCTCGCGCGGAAAACCGGCCGCCACGAAGCGCTCGAGCAGGAAGCGCGAGGGCGCGATGAAGCGCTGCACGTGCTCGCGCGCCGCCGCAACATCGCGCTCGCGCTGCACCAGCGCCCGCGCGAACCAGCGTCGGTCGCCCAGTTCCGCGAATAACCCGCTCGGTCCGACGCCGGCCGTTGCGGCACCGCCTGTCGCCGCGCCCTTCGCCACCGCACCCGTCGCGGCACCGCCGTGCCGCGCATCGCTCCAGCGCTCGCGGTCGATCGGATAGACATCGACGCAGCGCACGCAGTCGGTCGGCGTGGCGCGCTCGCAGGCACGGCCGGCCACGTCGTACATGAGGCCGGCGCGCGGACAGAGCCACCAGTACTCGTGCAGCGTCATCACGATGGGCACGCGGCGCGCCGCCGCAGCGCGCAACGCCGACAAGCCGCCTACGAACTGAAGGCCCTGCACATGGAGCAGGTCGGGCCGCCAGGTATCGAGCACTGAGGCGAAGACTGCGGCCATGCGCGGGTCGTCCCACTGCTCGGAAAGATCGTGATAGACGCGGTTGTAGATGGCCTCGAAGACGGGCACGCCCTCGTGCTGGCGTTCGCGCAGCGACCACTGCGGCAGCGTGCGCTCCTCTTCGCAGGTGAAGACCGCGACCTCATGCCCCGCCGCGCGTAGCCCGCGCGCCAGGCTGGCCGTGTAGATCTCGCTGCCGGCCGCGTGCCGCGGCAGGTAGTCGTGAATGAGCTGCAAGATGCGCAAGGCGGCGGCCACGACGCTGATCCTAATCAGGCCGAGCCGCGCGAACGGGCTGGAATCCCTCGGCCGAGCGGCGCTATACCTCTGAGGTCCGTGCAGCGGCTCGCGTGCCCGCGCGGCGACTCCCGAGCAGGTGTCCATGCGATCCGCCCGTCAACGATCCGCTCTCGTCGCGCTGCTCGCGGCCTGGCTGCTGGGATGGATGCCGCTTTGCACCTGCCTCGCCGCGGCCGAGGCCTCGTGCTGCACTGGTCCCGCCAAGACTGAGCAGCCCGCAGCGCCTCCCTGCCACGGCGCGCCGCAAGACGCCAAGAGCGAAGGCTGCGGCTGCTCCGAATCGCTGGCCGAATCGGCCCCGCGCACGGCGCTCTGGCTTGGAGAACCCACCGGCCAGCAGCAGCCTGGCACGCCGCGGCTGGTGCTCTGCGCTGAGCGGCCAGTCCTGCTCGCGCCTGTCCTGAGCGCTGAGCGCGGCAGGCCAGTTTCGACGACGCCTCGTCCGCCACCGCTTCTCTCGCTGGTCCAGCAGCACATTCTGCTCCTGATCTGACCAGCAAGAGTCTGCGCGCACCGCCGGGGGTCTAAGTCCTCGCGTGCGCATCGGCGTGGCGCAGTGCCGCGCTGTCGATTGGCACGCTGCCATTTGTCCCTTGCCGTGTTCGCTGCTTGGAGTCTGCGCCGTGCTTCGTTTGTCGATGCTCTTGCCGTGTCTCTTGCTGCCTCTGCTCCTGCCCGCCTGCTCTTCCGCTCCGGAGGATGCCGGCTTCAACGACGTCTCCGCCCTCGTGGCGCGCGCCATTCCGCAGCGCGTCCACTGGCGACGCGGCGGCCCCGAAGACCAGCAGGCCGCTGACTTCGTGAAGGAACTGCTCAGCCAGGAGCTCACCGCCGAGAGCGCGGTGCAAGTGGCCCTGCTCGAAAACCCCTCGCTGCAAGCCACATTTGAAGACTTGGGCGTGGCCCAGGCCGACCTAGTGCAAGCCGGACTCCTGCGCAATCCGCTGCTTGAATTCGAGGTGCGCGGCCCTGACCGCCCACGGCACCCGCTCGAGCTGCACCTCATCCAAGAGTTCGTAGACGTCTTCTCGCGGCCGCTGCGCAAGCGCATCGCCGCCGAAGAGTTCGAGGCCGTACGACTGCGCGTCGCCCAGGACGTGCTCAACCTCGCGGGCGACGTGCGCACGGCCTTCTACTCGCTGCAGGCCGCCGAGCACGAGTTGCGCGTGGGCACTGACATTGTCGCGGCGACGGCGGCCTCGGCGGACTTCGCCACGCTGCTGCGGCAGGCCGGCAATATCAGCGACGGGCAACTGGCCGAGGAGGTCGCCCAGCACACCGAGGCGCGCCTCGCCCTGCTCGCCGTCGAGGCCGAGCGAGTGCAGCACCGCGAAGCTCTGACCACGCTCCTGGGCGTCGGCGCCTCAGGACGGCGCTTTACGATCGCGCCGCGGCTTCCTGAGTTGCCCGCCGAGGAAGTCGCCTTTGTCGATCTCGAACGGCTGGCGCGCGAGCACCGCCTCGATCTCGGCGCCGCCGAACACGACCTGCAGGCCGCGCTGGCCGAGGCCGGCGTCGCCGATGAGAACGCGCTGCTGCCTTCGCTGGCACTCGGTTTGCACTTCGAACGCGAGCCCGACGGCTCCAGCACGACAGGCGTGATGATCGAAGTGCCGCTGCCGATCTTCGATCAGGGACAGGCGCCCAAGGCTCACGCTGCGGCGCACGTCAACCGGGCGCGGCAACGCTGGTTTGCCTTGGCCGCCGAGATCGGCGGCGAGGTGCGGGTGGCGCAGGCACGGCTCTCGGCTGCGCGGGCGAGCGCTGAGGCTCTGGAGCGCGAGCTCATTCCCTTGCGCGCCCGCATCGTGGAGGAAGCGCAACTCTCCTACAACGCCATGCAGATCGGCATGCACGAGCTGCTCGCCGCGCGCCGTGCCGAACTGGAAGCCGGCGGCCGGCAAGTCGCCGCGCTGCGCGATTACTGGCTAGCCCGCACCGCCCTCGAACGCGCCGTCGGCGGCTCGCTCAACCCCACACCACTTCCCACCGCCTCCAGCGGAGAGACACCATGAAGCCCACTCCGGATCAGACTCCCAATCAGTCGCTTCCTGCCAGCGATCAATCCGCCGCCGGCATCGCTGGGCGCGCCTCAGGTGGACAGCTCACGCGCCGCGAGGCGCTGCTCAGCACGGCGTCGCTCGCCACCGGAGCGCTGCTCATCGGCGCACTGCGTCCGAGCGCCGCCGCCGCGAGTCCCGCAGCAGGTGCTCTCGCCGGTGAGGCACTCATCGCTGGCGCGCAACCCGTCGTCGGCCCCGCCGGGCCCGCCGCCGGTCCGGCGCTGCCACCGGGGCGCCCCGGCCTCGATTACACGCCCGTGGTCACGCCCAACGGCCGCGCGCTGCCTTGGAAACTCGTGGACGGCGTGAAGGTCTTCCACCTCATCGCCGAGCCGGTGCGGCACGAGTTCGCGCCGGGTCTCGTGGCGGATTGTTGGGGCTACAACGGCTCCGTGCACGGCCCCACCATCGAAGCCGTGGAGGGCGACCGCTTACGCCTCTACGTCACCAACCGCCTCTCGGCGCCGACCACCGTGCACTGGCACGGGATCTTCCTGCCCGCGGGCATGGACGGCGTGGGCGGCCTGAACCAGCGCGCCATCCCGCCCGGTGAAACGTTTCGCTACGAGTTCACGCTGCGCCAGCACGGCACCTTCATGTACCACTCGCATCACGACGAGATGACCCAGATGGCGCTCGGCCTGATGGGCATGATCGTGGTCCATCCGCGCCAGCCGGTCGGGCCGCCGGTGCAGCGCGACTACGTGTACATGCTCAGCGAGTGGAAGCTCGCGCCGGGCACCACGCGCCCCGATCCCAACGAGATGACGGACTTCAACGTGCTCTCGCTCAACGCGCGCATTTTCCCGGGCACGCAGCCCCTGCTGGCGCAGCTCGGCGAGCGCGTGCGCATCCGCATCGGCAATCTCAGCGCGATGGACCATCATCCGATCCACCTGCACGGCTACGCCTTCAAGATCACCGCCACCGATGGCGGCACGATCCCTGAATCGGCGCGCTGGCCGGAAACCACCGTGCTCGTGCCCACCGGCTCCACGCGCACGGTGGAATTCGTAGCCGATGCGCCCGGCGATTGGGCCATGCACTGCCACATGACGCATCACGTCATGAACCAGATGGGCCACGGCATCCCCAACACGATCGGCATCGTGCCCGGCGATCTCGATGAGCGTGTGCGCAAGCTCTTGCCCGGCTACATGACCATGGGCCAGCACGGCATGGGCGACATGGCCGAGATGGGCATGGCCGTGCCGACGAACAGTCTGCCCATGGTGGGCGGCACTGGGCCTTTCGGCACGATCACAATGGGCGGGATGTTCACGCTGCTGAAAGTGCGCGAGCGACTCGTTGGCACCGAGGACCCCGGCTGGTACGAGAACCCGCCGGGCACGGTGGCCGAGACCGCGGCCGCGTCCGAACTCGCGCGCGACGGCATCGACGCAGCAGCGCCGAGCCCGACTGAATCTCACAGCGGACACACCCACGGCGCTGAGCCTGCGCCCGCGCATGCGCAGCCTCCGGCTCCGGCACCGGCTCCCGCGCCGACTCCCCCACCGGCACCTGCGCCGGCGCAGCCGGCCTATCTCTGCCCGATGCATCCCACGATCACCTCAGAGGGACCGGCACGCTGCTCGCTCTGCGGCATGAAACTCGTGCCACGCAAATGAGCTGACGGCGGCGCTGGAGCTAGACGGCAGCGCTAGCGCTTAACGGGAAGCGGCGCCGATTCGTCGCGGCGCACGAGCACCGTGACATCGGGCCAAAGGCGCGTGCGCGACGAGGCATCGACGAGCCAGGGGCTGCGTCCGCCGGCCGCGGGCCCAAAGTTCGCGACCTCGTAAGGCGGAGCCTGGCCCGACCGGCCAACGCCCGGCGCCGCATCGCCCGGCGCGCCGTTGCGCAGGCAGTCGAGATAGAGGCGCTCCGCCGGCGCGAAGCGCCAATGATCGGCATTCGTGGCCACGACGGCCACAGGCCGCCGCGCGACGAAACCCTCCGTGGTCAGCTCGCGCGCGGGTGCGGGCAAGAGTCCGAGTGCGCGCAGGCCGGGCAGTTCCTCATCGTCTTGGTAGACCTCCACGCGTGTGCCGTCGGGCAGACGCGCGTCGAGCCAAGCGCCGGCCTGCGCGCGCGGCTCATCAAGCAGAGCCCAAGCCACCTGCGCACCGTGCGCCGCCTGCGCCGCGACGGCCATGACGAGCAGCCCGACGAGGGCTGTGCGAGCGCGGCGATGCGTCTGCGCCGACAGCGCGGCGAGCGCCACCTGACTTTGCTGCGCGACGAGCAAGGCACCGAGCAACACCATGGGAAAGGCGTAGCGCGGCTGAGTGAATCCGAGCCAAGCCCCGAGGAGCAGCGGGTAGAGCAGCAGTAGTGCGAACAGCGCGACACCCCGCCGCGTGGGCAAGAGCGCGAGACTGGCCGCCGCAAACACCGAGAGCACGGCGAGCGCCGGCCCGCAGCCAAAGACGTAGCCCTCGGCGAAGCCGCCCAGCAGTTCGACAGCACTCTGCCGGCCACCGGTGATTTGACGATAGCGCTCCATCTCGGCGCCCCACCAGGCCAGGCGCTCGGTCCAGAGTTGCGGTGCCCACAGCAGATCGTTGAGCAGCGCATAAAGCAGCAGACCGGCAACCGAAGCGAGCAGCAAGGCGCGCAGCGAGTCGCGCCGCCTCATCGAGGCGGTGCCGTTGTTCGCCGTGGGGAACAACGCTCGCCAGCCCACCGCCAGTCCCACCGGCAGCAGCGCGAAGGCGATCTGCTCCTTCGTGCAGACGGCCAGGACTGCCAGCAGCGCGCAGCCGACCAGCCGCCGACGCGAGGGCTCTTCCAGCGCAAGCAGCGCGGCCCACAGCGTCGCCGCAAACCAGAAGAGCATGGGCACATCCACCCAGGTGCCCCGCGCGAAGAGCGCCAAGACCGGCGAGAAGCCGAAGAGCGCCGCAGCGGCAAGCGGCACGCCAGCGGAGCCGAGCACGCCGGCTCGCGATTCACCGAGCTGCGCCGAAGCATCCGCCGGGCCGGCGAGGCGCCGTGCGATGAAATAGATCAGCGCGACGCACCCGATGTGCAGCGCCACCGACACCCCGCGCGCAATGCGCAGCAGCGTGGTGAGCACGGCTCCCGGGTCGCGCACTGCCGCCGAGCCAGGCGAGGGGCGGCCGTCCGCATCCGCTGCACCGACCGCGTCGCCCGCGCCACCCTGAGTCGCGCCACCGCGAAGCGACTTCAAGTCGAGTTCGCCGGTGATCCAGAGCCAGCCGAGGTAGGGCGCATAGGCTGCCGCCAGCGTGAGCTGATGCACCTTGGGGTACTTGCTCTCGCCGACAAAGCCTTGCCGCATAGATTCCAGCGCGGGCTTGGCAATGTCGTCCGGCTGCGGCGCCACGGTGTGCGGCAGTGCCCAGCCGATGCCGACGAGGTCGAGCGCCAGCACGCCCATCAAGAGCAGCAGCAGTGCGGCGCGTGAGCTCACGCCGGCGCGCCGCGCGACGTCACGACACTGCGCCGCGCGCGATCACGCCGGCCGTGCGCCGCCCCGCTCGGCAAGGAGCGCCTTGCCTAGCCACGCCGCCGCGTCGGCCAGTGCGACGAGCTGCTTCTCGCCGCCGGCGCGGCGCTCGATCTCCACCTGGCCCTGCTCGAGCGATCGGCCGCAGAGCACGCGGAACGGAAAGCCCAGCAGTTCGCAGTCCTTGAGCTTGGGTCCGGGCCGGCTGTCGCGATCATCGAGCAGCACCTCGACGCCGGCGCGCTGCAACTCGACGTAGAGCTTCTCGGCGGCCTGCAGCACGGCCGGATCGTCCATCTTCATCGGCACGACGACGACCTCGTAAGGCGCCAGCGCCACCGGCCAGACGATGCCCTGCGCATCGTGATTCTGCTCCACCGCCGCCGCAGCGATGCGCGACACGCCAATGCCGTAACAGCCCATGACGAAGGGCCGCCGCTTGCCGTCCTTGTCGGCGAACTGCGCCTTCATGGCCTCGCTGTACTTGGTGCCCAGCTTGAAAACGTGACCGACCTCGATGCCGCGCAAGCCGCCCAGCACGCCGCCTTTGCAGCGCGCGCAACTCTCGCCGGCCCGCGCCGCGCGCAGGTCGGCGAACTTCGGCACGGGCACATCGCGCTCCCAGTTCACATCGAGCAAGTGCCGGTCGGATTGGTTGGCGCCGCAGAGGAAGTTGCGCAGGCCCGCCACGCTGTGGTCGGCCAGGATGCGGCAGTCCTTCAGGCCCACGGGCCCGGCGAAGCCCGGGTCGGCGCCGGTGACGCGCCGCACCGTGGCCTCGTCAGCCACTTCGAGCGCGAGCACACCGGCCGCGTTTTGCACTTTGACCGGGTGGCACTCCAAATCGCCGCGAATGAGCACGGCCAGCGCCTGCACCTTGGTTTTGTACGTGGCGGTGAAGAGCACGGTCTTGACCATGCGGCTCGCCGGCAGCTTGAAGAAGCTGGCAAGCTGCTCCACCGACGTCACGCCGGGCGTGGCCTCATTGCGCAGCGGCAGTTGCGCCGCCTCCGGCGCGCCGCCCGGATCACCCGCCGGCAGCACGGACTCTGCGCGCTCGACATTGGCGCCGTAGCCGCAGGACGGGCAGGTGAGCAGCGCGTCCTCGCCGGCCTCGGCCGTGACCATGAACTCCTCGCTGCGGCTGCCGCCGATCGCGCCGCTGTCGGCCTCGACGATGACGTACTTCAGCCCGCAGCGATCGAAGATGCGCACGTACGCGGCTCGCATGGCCTGGTAGCTCGCATCGAGGCCGGCCTCGTCGGCGTCGAAGCTGTAGGCGTCCTTCATCAGGAACTCGCGCCCGCGCATGAGTCCGAAGCGCGGGCGAAACTCATCGCGGTACTTCTGGCTGATCTGATAGGGCGTGACCGGAAGCTGCTTGTGGCTCTCCACCGTGCCGCGCACGAAATCGGTCACGACTTCTTCGGCGGTGGGCCCGAGGCAGAGCTTGGCGCCCTTGCGATCGGCGAGGTGAAACATGATGCCGGCCTTCAGATAGGCGTCCGCGCGCCCCGACTCCTCCCACAGCTCCAGCGGCTGCGCGGCGGGCACCAGCAGTTCCTGACCGCCGGCGCGGTCCATCTCCTCGCGCACGATGCCCATGATCTTGCGCAGCGTGCGCCACATGAGCGGGCTGTAGGTGTAGAGGCCCGCGCCGATGCGGCGGATGTAACCGCCGCGCGCCATGAGTTGGTGACTGGCGAGCTCGGCGTCGGCCGGAACATCGAACAGCGTGCGGTTGAGCAGACGGGAGGAACGCATCGAATCACCGAGGAGGCACAGCGCGGGGCGAAAGCGCGAGATTGTACGGATTGCGGCGGCGAGTCAGGCGCCGCGCCGCCGCCGTACCGCCGGACTTACGGACTTGCCCCCTTCGGCTCGAAAACGCACGCAGACCGGCGCGTGATCGGAGAGCGGCCGGCTCGTGTCGATCCAGGCGGCCTCGGCGCGCGCAGCGAGTGCGGGGCTGGCCAGCACGTAGTCGATGCGCCAGCCCACGTTGTTCTTGCGCGCAGCGCCGCGCTGGCTCCACCAAGAGTAGAGGTCGGGCTCACCGGGATGCAGCGCGCGTAGCACGTCGACCCAGCCCTGCGCCAAGAGCCGGTCAAACCAGGCGCGCTCGGCCGGCAGAAAGCCGGAGTTCTTTTCATTGCTCTTCGCGTTGCGGATGTCCAGCGCCGTGTGCGCGATGTTGAAGTCGCCGCAGAGCAGCGCCTGGCCGCCAGTCGCCTCCGCTGCGGCCAGCCACCCAGCGGCCAGCGGCAGAAGTTGTTCGAGAAACTCGAACTTGAGCAACTGCCGGTCGGGCGAGCTGCTGCCCGAAGGCAGATAGAGGTTGAAGACCGAGAGGCCGCCGAAGTCGCTGCGCAGCACGCGCGCCTCCTCGTCGCCCCAGCGCAGAGCCTCGCTGCCGGAGCCGGGCACATGCCGGTCCGGTGCGGGGCGGCTGTACGTGGCCACGCCGGAGTAGCCCTTCTTGCCACTCACCAGCCAGCGCGAGTTGTAGCCCGGCGGACAGCGCAGCTCGGCCGGCACCTGGTCAGGCCAGGCGCGCACCTCTTGCAGACAGAGCACGTCCGGCCGCACCTCTGCGAGCCAGGGCAAGAGCCCGCGTCGCTCGGCCGAGCGAATGCCGCAGCAGTTGAGCGAGACGAGCGTGAAGGCGCGGCGGGCCAGGTCGTCACCGGGCGCGGAGGGCAGCGCCGCACGCGCCGCGAGAAGGGCCGCGGCGCGCACAGGATCCCGGCCGGTCGGAGTCACTTCGCGCTTCATTGCGGCCGAGTCTACCGATCGAGCACGCCGGTCAAGGCGGGCTGTCTGACCGGGTCCAATCGTCAGCAAATGTCGGATTCTTACAATCCGTGACGAACCGGATCCTCTATCACGTGACTCGCACGGAGCGTGACGCTCTGCGCGACTCACCACTCAAAGAGAGGAACGCACCGTGGGATACAAAATCGAAGTGACTGAAACCAAGCTTCAGCCGGCCCTCGTGATCAAGGGGAAAGCAAAGGTCGAGGAAGCTGGCCAAGCGATCGGCGGCATTCTCGGAAGGGTCGGTCAGTACCTCGAGCAGAGGAAGGTCCGTCCAGCGGGCGGGCCTTTCACTCGGACATTTCAGTTCAAGGACGGGGTCCTGGAATTTGAGGCCGGCTTCCCCGTCCCCAAGGGCATCGCGCCGCAGGGCGAGATCATGGCGACCGAGCTGCCCGGCACTCTCGTCGCCACCACAGTGCACGTCGGTTCCCCGGACACAAGCGAACTCGCCTACCAAGCGCTTCACGCATGGATGGCCAAGAACGACAAGTCGGAAGCCGGCGCGCCGTGGGAGGTCTACCTGACCGATTCAGAGCAGACGCCTGCGGATCAGGCCCAGACGCGGATCTACCTTCCCGTGCGATAGAGACGAACGAAGGCCTACGGGAACAGGCACTGCAGGACGTTGGTCGCGTCGAAGCCGACCGGGCCGCCGACATCGGGGGTCCACGACTGCACGTAGATCGAGGCGCCGCTCGGAATGCCCGGAGGTGCCGTCGCCGGCAGCAGGAGCGAACCCGGGCCCGTGCCGAAGGGAATGATCAGGTTGATCGTTGGGCCCATGATGCCGCCCTTGAAGGGCGCGAACAGCGGCGCGAACCCGACGATGATGAAGGTGGTCGTCGCGGGCGGCAAGCCCGTCATCGAGAGCGAGAAGTTCGTTCCCGCCGTCAAACATCCGCTACCCGTCAGCACCGGCGCGTGGTTGCCTGCGAGGCCGTTGCCCAGATTGATGAACGACCCCGAGTCGATCGGGTAGGCGTAAGCGGCGCCGGAGTTGCTCCCAAGAAACTGGTCGTTGCCTTGAGGCCCGCCAATGCCGACGGACGGGCTGTCCTCGGCCGGTGCGCCGACCACAGCCACGTCCCCCGAGACCGCCACGGTCGAGCCGTACTCGTCGTTCTCCTCGGTGTTGGAGGCCTTGAGATAGGCGAGTTGGCTCCAGAGGCCGCCACAGTGTCCAAACACGTAGGCCGCACCCGCCCAGTGCAGGCTGTCGTCGCCCCCGTTGCCGTCGACACCCGTCGCGTTGCTGCCCTCGTGGCGTGCGCCCACGATGACCCGGTCGCCGGCGACGGCCACCGACCACCCGAACGAATCGTCGGCCCCGGTGTTCGAGGCCTTGAGGTAGGCCTCCTGGCTCCAGGTCGTGCCGCTGCGCGCGAACACATAGGCCGCCCCGGCGTGCAGGCTGCTGTTGTCCGCACCGTTGCCGTTCACGCCGGTGGCGCTGCTGTCTTCGCTGAAGGCGCCGACCACGATGCGCTCACCGGACGCGGCGACCGAGTAGCCGAACTGATCGCCGACGCCCGTGTTGGAGGCCTTCAGATAGGCCTGCTGGCTCCAGGTGCTGCCGCTGCGCACGAAGACATAGGCCGCTCCGGAATTCGCGGCAAGGTTATTCAAGTGGTCTCCATTCACGCCGGTGGCGTTGCTGGCCTCGAGGTGCGCCCCGACCACGACGGTGTCGCCGGACGCGGCCGCAGCCACCGACCGCCCGAACTGAAAGCCGGCGATTTTCGAAGCCTTCAGATAGGCCTGCTGGGTCCAGGTGCTGCCGTTGCGCACGAAGACATAGGCCGCGCCGGCGTTGAACGCGCTGTTGTTCGCCGGGTTCCCATTGATGCCGATCGCATTACTGTCCTCCTGGTTGGCGCCGACGACCACGGTGTCGCCCGACACGCCGACAGCGCGGCCGAAGTGATCGTCAAAACCTCCGGCGGGCGACTTGAGGTAGGCCTGCTGGCTCCAGGTGGTGCCCACGCGGGCGAAGATGTACGCGGCACCGGAGTCGGTGAGCGCGTTGTTGGCACCGTCACCGTCGACGCCCGTCGTGTTGCTGTCTTCGAGGTAGGCACCGACCACGATCGTGTCCCCCTCGATGGCAACGGAGATCCCGAACTGATCGCCGACGCCCGTGTTGGAGGCCTTTAGATAGGCCTGCTGGCTCCACACGCCTCCGGCCCGCACAAAAACGTAGGCAGCGCCGGAAGTCCCGCCGGTCTGATCCGCCTGGTTGCCGTTGACGCCCGTTGCGGCGCTGTCCTCGCGGGAGGCCCCGACGACCAAGGTGTCGCCCGAGATGGCCATTGCCATGGCGAAGTCGTCCCCGAGCTCAGAGTTCGACGACTTGATATAGGCCTCCTGGGCGATGGGATCGATCGTCAGCGGATAGCGCGCTCCCAAGTCGTCGACGACGAGAACCAGCTTCGCGGCGGGCGCTGCGGGTTCCGTCGGCCGTACAAACCAGGCCGGCAGCGTCACGCCGTCAGCGTCGAACACCGTGAGGCCGCTGTAGTTGAGCACGCTGCGCTCGCCTGCATCGACGAAGGAGACGCTTCGTCCGTCAGAACTGACGCGCGGCTTGAGGCCCCCGCGCACCGCGAGCGTGAGCGTGAGTTGGTCAGTCGCGCCCGCCGGCCGTGTGTGCACGGTATAGCCATGCTCCAGCCCGCGCTGGTCATTGAGATACCACTCGGTGAGCGTGCTGTCCCACTCGTAACTGACGCGAGGGCCGCGATTCTCGATGCGCGCGGGCGCGGCGACCGGTTGCTCCGCACCGGTACGACCGTAGCTGAGCAACTCCAGCCCCCAGGTCCAGTCGCCCGCGTCCGGCTCGACGAGGAAAGCGCGGCCGTCGAATTGCACATCCCACTGCTGGCCGGGATTGCGCGCGGCGAATCCGTTGTCGCTCTCAATCGCTGCATGCTGGGCCGCCTGCTGGTGCGCCGCGACGGCGGCACGGATGCTCGCCAGATCGGAGGGCGAAAGACCCTGGGGCGCGGTCTGGGGTGCGATCTGGGCCGGGGCTGCGGCCGACAGCAGGCCGGCGCCCGCGAGCAGGCAGGCGAGACTCTTTCGCGACAGGAACATTGAGAACTCCAAGGTTGAGGGGGGCACGGGTTGGGCGAGGCACGACCAGGGAACGGGGCCTACCTAGAGAGCCGAAAGCCCACGCGGGTGTGACAGGCGCAACTCAGGCCGAGAGCACGGACGCGATCTCGTAGCGTAGCGAGAAATTCTCATGCTTCGCAGCCTGCCCGTGATCAAGCGCCCTACAATCCGGCGCACGACCTCTTCGGGAGCCAGCCCCATGTCCACCGCCCTGCGCGCCGCTGCTTTGACTCTTGGGCAAGTCCTGCTGCTCGCCGCTGAGCCGCGCGGACAGTTGAGCGAGTTCTCCTGGTCCTACAGCGGCGACCCCTCGGGCTTCGGCGCTGCCCTGCCCACGGCGCTGCTCATTGTCGGTCCAGCCAACGACGCCTGCACCACGCCCGACACCTTTGCCTTCCTCTCGACGACCGCCACCGAGTCCGGCACGGTCACGGCCTACTTCTCCTTCGAGAACAACGACGGCGGCTTTGGCTGGTGGACCGTCGAGGATCCGGGCTACATCGTGAACGGCGTGAAGACAACCGTCGGCCCCGGCGACATCTTCGACACCTGGGCAGGCGAAGTCAGCTTCGCCGTGGAAGCCGGCGACAGCTTCGGCTTTGGCGTCATCTCGGCCGACTGCTCCTTCGGCCCCGGCGTGCTCACCGTGACGGACTTCCTGTTTCTGCCCGATGCCTGGCAGAACTTGGGCCACGGCCTCGCAGGTGTCTACGGCGTGCCACCGCTCGTGGGCCTGGGCACGCTTGTGCCCGGCTCAGCGTTCACGTTGAGCCTGGTCGACGCGCAAGAGTTGGCGCCCGCCTTTCTCGTCGTGGGCTTCTCGGCCGGCTACTTCCCCTTCAAGGGCGGCGTGCTCGTGCCGAGCTTCATCCCTTCGGCCTATTTCGTGCCGCTGAGCACGGGGCCCACGGGCCGGATCATCCTCAGCGGCCTGTGGCCCTCAGGACTGCCCTCCGGCCTCGAACTCTTTTTGCAGTACTGGATCGCCGATGCCGCCGGACCGGCGGGCTTCTCGGCCAGCAACGCCGTGAGCGCCACGCTGCCCTAGCCCGGCGCTCCGAGCCGCTCGACGAGAAAGCCCTGGGCTTCCAGGTCGGCGCGCTGCTTGCCGGCCTTCTTGCGCGCGACAAGCACCGAGACGACCGCGCCCGCGGCACGCAGCCGTGCCGCTTCGGCCAAGGTCCGCGCCAGATCGCCTGACTCTGGATCGTGCAGTAATGCGATGCGCTGCGCTGCGGCGGCCGGACGCCAGCCGCGCTCGGCCAGCACGAGCATGAGCCGCTCGAAGCCGATCGAGAAACCGCAGGCCGGCACGGCGCGGCCGAGCATGCGGCCGATCATCTCGTCGTAACGCCCGCCACCGGCCAGTGAGCCGGGCGAACCCTCGATGCCGATCTCGAAGATCGGGCCGGTGTAGTAGCCCATGCCGCGCACCAGCGTGAAGTCCGGCTGCACGCGCGCGAGCGAGCCCAGCGCGGCCGTCGCTGCGCTGGTGATCGTGCGCAGATCGGCGAGCGACTCGGCCGCCCAGGACATCGCGGCGAAGCGCGCGAAGGGATCGGGCTGCCGGCCCGCTGACGCAAGGATCTCGAGATGCGGCTTGAGGTGCACGCCGCCGAGGCCCTGCGCCTCCAGCTCGGCGACGACGCCGTCCAGCCCGAGCTTGTCCAGCTTGTCGAGAGTGATGAAAAGGCGCTCGCGATCGGCCGGCTCGGTGAGCTTGCAGTGCGTGGCAAAGGCCTGCAGAAAGCGCCGGTCGTTCAGGCGCACGGTGAATCCGGAAAGCCCCACGGCTTGCAGCGCCGCGCACGTGGCCAGGATGAGTTCCACCTCGGCCAGCACGCTGCCGTCGCCAAGGACGTCGATGTCGCATTGCGTGAACTGGCGGTAACGGCCCTTCTGCGGCCGCTCCGCGCGCCACACCGGCCCGATCTGGATGGACTTGAAGGGCAGCGGCAGTTCGGCCTGATGCTCGGCGTAGTAGCGCGCCAGCGGCACGGTGAGGTCGAAGCGCAGCCCGGCATCCACGAGGTCGCTCTCACTCAGCCCCGGCTTGGCGAGGTCGAGCTTCTCGCCGCGCCGCAGGATCTTGAAGATGAGCTTCTCGTTCTCGCCGCCTTGGCCCGAGGCGAGCAGTTCCAGGTGCTCCAAGGCCGGCGTCTCGATGCGCGCGAAGCCGAAACTGCGATAGACCGACAAGATCGCGGCCGTGGCGGCGTCGCGCAGCGCGCACTCCTGGGGCAAGAGGTCGCGCATTCCGCGCACCGGTGTTGTGGGCAGCTTCTCGGGCATGCGAAGCATGGTACCGACCGCGCTCCCGCTACAATCGCCCGGATGCTGGCACGCTCATCGAGTCCTGCGGGGAACGGGCCCAGGCCCACTCACCGGGCGCTCAGTCTCGGCCGCGTGGGCTTGGCCTTGCTCGGAGTGCTGCTGCTCGGCGCGGCACCGAGCCCCGCACCCATGGCCGCGTGGGGCGACCCGCCTTCCGGTCCGGCCGCCGGCTTCGCCACAATTCTCGAGACCGACCTGCGCCGCGACATCGAGTTCTTGGCCGGTACGCCACTCGAAGGCCGCGACTCGCCGAGCGCCGGACTGAGCCGCGCCGCCGAGCACATCGCCGCGCGCTTCGCCGCCGCGGGCCTGCAAGGAGCCGGGACCGGCGGCAGCTTTCTCATGCCCTTCTCGATGAAGGCCGCCGCACCAGTACCTGAGGAGTGCTCGCTCGTGCTCGACGAGGCCGCGACCAGCTTCGTTTACGGCGAGGACTTCGTGCCGCTCTGGCGCGCCAACGGCAGCGCCGCGGGCCCGGCCGTCTTCTACGGCTACGGCATCGACAGCGACTCCGAGAAGTACGACGAGATTCGCGGCGACACCGCAGGCAGCATCGCCGTCATCGTTGAAGGCGAGCCGCGCCACAAGCGCGTCTTCGAGGGCCCCGAGGTCAGCGCGGCGGCCGCGCTCTACGGCAAGCTGCGCGTGCTCGAAGAAGCGAAGGTGGTCGGCGTACTCGTCGTGCGCCGTCCGCCGGAGGAAGCGCCCGCCGCCAAGAAGCCCGCCAAGGGCAAGCCCAAGCCGGCTGCCGGTGCGGACGGCGGAGCCGGGGCCGGTGCTGAACCGACCGCCGAAGCCGCGCCGGCGCGCCTCGCCTTCCGCCACACCTTTGCGAGTTGGGTGGGCGGGCCGCCGCCCACCAATCCCACGGCGCTGGGGATTCCGGCCCTGGAAATCACGGCGGAAGTCGCCGAACAGATCCTCGGCTTCGACGTGCTGCCGCTCGTGGCGAAGAGTGACTCCTCCGGCAAGGCGCAGAAGCCGGTCCCCACCAAGCGCACCGTGCGTCTGAGTGCTCAGTCCATCGAGACGTCGGTGAACCTCGACAACGTTGTCGGCAAGCTGCCCGGCCGCGATCAGACCCTGGGCGAGGAGTACATCGTGGTAGGCGCGCACTACGACCACATCGGCGTGGACGAGCGCGGCCGCATCGGCTTCGGCGCCGACGACAACGCCTCCGGCACAGCCGCGCTGCTCGAGATTGCCGAAGCCCTCGCCACGGCCGGCCCGCGTCGCTCGATCCTGGTCTGCGCCTTCGGTGCTGAAGAGGACGGCCTGCTCGGCAGCAAGGCCTTCGCCGACAATCTGCCCGTGCCGCGCGACAAACTCGTGGCCATGATCAACATGGACATGATCGGCCGCGGCGAGGCCGCCGAAGTCGCGGTGCTCGGACTCATCGAGAACCCCGCGCTGGAGCAGGTGCTGGAGCGCGCGCTCAAGTTGCAGCCCACCAAGATCAAAGAGCTGGTACTGCGCCAAGGCCAAGATCTCTTTCAGCGCAGCGACCACTACTCCTTCCATCAGATCGGCGTGCCCGTGCTCTTCTTCTTCGAAGGGCTACCCATCGAGAAGAATGCCGACTACCACACCTGGCGCGACACGATCGACAAGCTCGACTTCGACAAGATCACGCGCACGACGCGCCTGGTCTTCAACACGACCTGGCTGCTGGCCGAGGACGACGAGCGTCCGCCGCCGCCCAAGCGCTACGGCGAGAAGTAGCGAAGCATTGGGCGCGTAGCGACCGGCTTCATTCGCGCAACGTACACGCCGAGAAACGCGAAGGGGTTTCGTGACACCACACATCCGCAGGAAACTCGCGCTTGTCGGGCGGCTTGGGAGGCCTTATCCGCGGCTCTCGCAGCACTCCCTCGCTCATCGAAAGGAGTGGTTCACCAAAACTAGGCCAAGAGCGGAAGGCTCTACGATTCCGACTTCTGTTTGATACCAAGTCCTCAGCAAGAGCGAACTTGGTACGACAAAATAGAAGCGACCGGTCTTGGCGGGGTATTTAACGCGCACTCATCGCTGACCTCGATTCGGTCGCTCAACCTAGCTCGGACTCCTGTCAGCTTGGCCGTGCGCTGGTTTTGGTGAACCACATCGTTTCGTCTGCTCAACATGACTTCGACTCCTGCCGTTTCGACCGTGCGCGAGTTTTGGTGAACGTCAACAATCGAGTCACTCTCTCTTTGCAGTGAGCACATGGTGCCGACCGGCCTCAAGGCCAGCACCAATCTCCTGACCCTTTGAGTAGGCGCGAACCCGAGTTCCTGGGACAACGGGGCCAAACCTGAAGAAGCCGGACTTGTTGGATACTGTATAGATCCGGCCTAGGTGATAGACCCTCTTAATGATGTCCGCCTCCACCGACGTGTCATCACGCGCATAGGGATGACCAGTAAGAAACACCCGTTCGTCGCTAAAGTGCATAAACGTGTTCGCAATTGGCTGACCGTCATCCCAAGTCAGCCGACCCTCGATCCACTCTCCTGAAACGAGTCTTAGTTCGAGCACCTCTGGCATGTCGGAAGCCAAAACGCATGTTGTCGCCGCGGTGACAAGGCTTTCGTGATGAGCAATGACGCCCCACGCGGTTCCTTGCAAGTGAGAGACTGACCATTCCCCGCCTGGGTCGCTCGTCGCCTCCACAGGCTGCCCCTCTTGACCAACGACGGTGATCAGCGCAGCCGCAATCGCTTTGCCCTCTTTATCAAGAACCCTTCCCCTAAGGCTCTTCCCAACGGGCATTTCGACCGTGACGTTCTCCGTCACTCCTGGTTCAACATCAAGGAAGGTCGGCATCTCGGGGCCCGTAACAACAGCACTCCACATCGTCACCGAAGCGGGGGCCTCAACAAGCACCTTGAAACTGCCGTCAATCAGATGGACGGCATGTCCGATTGGCCAGTAACCATACTGTTCATCTCGACGATACTGCTGGCTACCAGCAATTCGCAGTGAGACATCCCTCACGGTTGAGAGATTATTCAAGCGCCCCTTGATGGTTGCCACTGTCTCCGGCGCCAGATCAATTACAGGCTCGGGCGATTCTGGCTTAGTTGGCATCTGAAAGGAGCTGGCGACTGCGCTTCCGCGAACGGCCGTGACCAGATATGAACGCGTTGGCTCCTTGAAGGTCGCCGTACCGTCACGGTCAACTCCCTTCTCGGCCAGGACGTCCCAGCTTAGATCGGGTCGGACGCTCGAAAAAGGAATCGTGGCATCCCAGAGCACTACGCGAACACCGTCAAGGCTCTTTCCACCTGCATCAACACGGACAACGATTTGGCGCGGGGGTGCATCCGACGCGTGTGAAGGCATCCCGCCGAGTGACAAGCACACTGCTGCGACAGCAACCAGGAGGAGCGCACTCTGAAGCGGGCGGAGGACTCTCGTTGTCATTTGACACTCCCGAACTTATTTCTGTTTCTTCTTGGTCTTTCCCGCCATCAGGCAGATGCCCTCGCAGTTGGCCTCACTCGTGCACGCAATTTGATCGTGACAGTTGTCGAGAGCGAACGGCGCCACTCCCAACCCGCCAGTGACCGTTCCGTCCACACAGGCCTTCAAGCATATCTCCCAGAACGGAAAAGTTGCACCAATGCACTGCGCCGCGCATGACGAATAGGCCTCACTGAACGCACTACAGACTCCGTTCGGCCCAAGCAAGTACTCAAGGAATCCCGCCTTGGCTTTCTTGCATGCACCGACGCACGCTCGGTACTCTGCTGGTGTCGTTGGTGGCTTGTTGGGCGTGAAACTAAAGGAACAGTCGTTTGTCGAACCTGCAGTAACTGCCTGCAACCCATAGGGATCCTTAGATGGGATTGGAGAATTCATCACATACCCATACCGATTCGCCCCATCGACGTACCCCGCCGGATCCCTCTGCATGAACCTCCCCACCTCGGGGCGGTAGGTGCGGGCGCGATACCAGTACCAGTCATCCCCGAAGCTCGCCGGCAGAGCGCGCTCCCGCCCCGTGTATCGGAAGCTGTTCCCGATGTCCGACCCGAGGTCGGTCTGCTTCACGAAGCTGCCGTCGACCACGGTCGTCTCGCCAAACTCTTTGTAGCGGTAGCTCTCATCGATGTTCCCGGCATTGTCCGTCATGAGCAAGACGCTGCCAAGGTGGTCGCTGTGGACGAAATAATCCACGTCAGGGTCAGCACTTAAGTCCGTGTACTCCAGAAGCTCGTCGATCCGCTCCCCGTAGACCCGCCGCTTGGTCTGGGTCTCGGTCGAACTGGCCCACGACACCGCCTCGATGTCGTGGACGCCGTCGTGATACATGCGCACGTCGCCGACCCCTCCCGATCCGGTCTTGACTCTCGCCACCTGCCGTCCGAGCGCGTCGTAGTGCCAGGTGTAGTCCGGCGCTCCGAAGGGGCCCTTGTCCCACTGAGCGTACTGGTCGGCATGGTTGTACCGATTGACGTCGTTGCCAGCCCCCGAGTACTGCTTGAAGGTCCCATTGTCGTAGTAAACACCGGTCGAGCTGCCCTCGGTGGTCATCTCGTTGACGGTGTTGTAGGCGTAGGTCGTGTCGTTGGACCCATCGATCTTGCGAGTGAGCCGGTTTCCCGTCTGATCGTAGACGTACTCCACGAAGTCATCGTAGCGGTTGTTGCTGATGTTGCTGGCCAGCGAGTCGCCGATGTAAGCCGTCGGCACTCCGCGCAGCACCGTGACGAGGCGCTTGGCGCCGTCGTAGTCGTACTGGTCGCCTTTGTCGATCGTGTCGGTCGTGATCCGCGTGTTTTGGACGTCGTCGTAGAAGAGCTTGTCCTGGCTCGTGATCTGGTGGCTCTTGTCGTAGGCCAGGGCCGTCTTGACCAGCGTGTTCCCGGTGTCAGTGTCCTTGTGGTGGATCTCGGTCAGCCGACCGAAGTAATCATAGAGGTAGGTCCCGAAGCTCTCGGCGTAGGCCTTCTTGATGACCCGCCGGCCGTTAAAGGTGTAGTCCACGATCTGGCTGCTGCCGCGGCTCACCTTGTCTACCCGATCCAGGGCATCCCGCGTGTAGCTAATGACCGCCCCCGAGACAGGGTAGGTTACCCCCGTCTTTTGTCCCTCCACGTCCCAGTCGTAGGTGATCGTCCGGCCGTTGCCGGAGTTGTAGCCGTCCAGCACCTGCTTCTCGGTTTCGATCTTCCCCAGCGTGTTGTAGGTCCGCTCGATGAGCGTGTCGAAGCCGCCCGCCTCGCTCGTCGAGGCCAAGGTCATCCGGTCCAGGCCGTCATGGCCGAAGTCCACTGATGTGGCTCCGAGCACGTTGGTCGCCAGGGTCAAGTCCTTGGCTGTCAGCCGGCCATTTTGATCGTAGGAAGCCACGATCACCGTGCCGTTCGGGTCGGTGGTCGAAATCCGCTGACTCGCCTTGTCGTACGTGTAGATGTGGTCCTCAGTGTCGGGCCAGACCGTCGTCACCACGCGGCCAAGTTTGTCGTAGCTGTAGGTCGTGTCCTGGTCGCCCGTCGTGCTGTTCTTGGCGCGGTAGGTCAGGAGCAGCCCGTCGTCGTCGAAGTAGTACTCCGTGATTACGTCCGAGGAGCCGTTCTCGGCCGTGTCCTTGGTCTTCCAGAGCTGCTCGTTGTGCTCATAGCGAAGTTCGTCGCTTTCAGGATCCAGGACCTTGGTGAGCTGGTCTCGCAGGCCGTAGAAGTAGACCGTGCTACCCCACGTCGGTGTGCTGGCGAGCTTCTCCTTGCGCGTGATCATCCGGCCCCGGCTGTCGTAGACCATCTCGACCACGGTGTCTTTGTCTGCCTCAATCCCGCTGTCCTGCGTGCGCTCTTTGTGCGTGACCCTGGTCACGCGGCCGTTCTTGTCGTACTCGCTGAGCACCAGGTTTCGGGTGGCGTCACTCGCGCCCATCGGATCTTTTTTCGTCACCTCCCGCCCAACCGCGTCGTAGACGTGCTCGTCGTTGGCGCAGCCGCAGACGTCTCCGCTGTGCTCGAGCACGCGCCCGGCTTCGTCCCGCCACACGATGTCTGTCTGCGTACCATCGCCGAGGTTCGTGGAGAGGTTCGCCTTCTTCGCCAGCCGGTCGGTCTGGTAGAGGCGATTGGCCTCGTCGTAGTAAAACGTCGTTTGCGCAAGCGTTGTATTGGCTGAGTTCTTCCAAGTCTGCTGCGTCACGTTGCCGTTCTTGTCGTAGGCAAGCTCGTGGTAGTTCCCCTCGGGCTTCGTCACCTTTGTCACTCGGTCGTATCCGTCGCGCACGTAAATCGTCGCAAAGCCGAGCGGGTTGGTCACCGTGACCACGTTTCCGTTCTCGTCGTAGGTCGAGACCGTGATCGCGTCATCAGAGGACGAGGCCGCCTTGCGCTTGTGCGTGATCTGCAGGTCCCGCTGGTCGTAGCCGTAGACGGTCTCGTTGCCCTCGGGCGAGGTCACTAGGGTTAGCCGGTCGTTCTTGTCGAAGGCATAGGCCGTCGTGAGGCGCACCGAGGCGTCGAGGTCGGCCCGGCGCCGCGTGAGATTGTCCACGGCGTCATAGTCCAGGTCCTCCACGAACCAACTGTTCCCTGCGGTGCTGTCGTTGCTGGCTTCCGTCTTGGTGATCCGGTCCTTTTCGTCGAAGTGCGTCTTGCGCGTCACGCTCCCAGGCTCGGCCGCCAGGATCACTTGGTTCAGCGCGTTCACCGTGTAGGTCGTCGCGTTGCCCTCGGGGTCCGTCACCGATGTCACGTTCCCCGCCGAGCTGTAAGCGTAGGCCGTCGTGAGGTTCAAGCCGCCGGAGTTGGCGATGACACGCTGCAGGTAGGCCGGCTTGCTGTTGACGGTCGTGTACTCGTAGGCCGTCGTCGTCCCGACCGGATCGACGTAAGTCGTCACCAGCCCGGCGCTGTTGTAGCCCCAGGTCTCCACGATCGTCTGGTTGCCCTCACTCACGATTCCGTCCGGCATCGACAAGGTCGGCGCGGCCTTGCGCGTGAGGTTTCCCGCCGCGCTCCAGTCGAAGTCCCAGAGGTTGCCGTTTGGATCCTTCAGCGTCGAGACCCGGCCGTTGCTCGCGTAGCTGTAGACCCAGCGGGCGGGAGAGCTGTCGCTCACGTCCTTCTTGAAGTCCACCGTGACCACATTGCCGCTGCCGTCGTACGTGTACGCGACCCGGTTGCCACGGCTGAAGACGGCTTCCGTGACTTCGGCCGCAGAGTTGTAAGTGTAGGTCGTCTCCCACGAGGACGACATGCCCGAGAAGTAGATGTTGCGCTTGGTGATGAGCTTGTCACTGTCGCTGTACTGGTAGCGCGTGGTCACGCCTTCGCGGTCGACCACCGTCACGTAGCGGTTGGTCTCATCGTAGGTGATGTTGATGTCGTTCCCACCCTTGGTCTGCTTGGTGATCCGCTTCGGTGAGCCGGTGTCATACGTCCACTTCCAGGTGCCCGTGCTGTCCCCAGGACGCTTGATCTCCGTCAGCAGCCCGCCGCCGTCGTAGAGGTACGTCGTGGTCTTGCCGGAGGTGTAGTCGTCCTCCGACCCGGCCTCGTCCACCACCGGAGTCCGCACGCTCGTCAGGTAGCCGCTGCCGTCGTAGCCGTAGACCCACTCGCGGCTGGCACTGTCTGCGATCTTCGTGATCCGGTCATTGGCGTCGTAGGACAGCGTGTGGTCCCGCGAAAGACTGTCCGTCACCTTGGTCAGCAGGCCGTTGCTGTCGTAGGCGAAGGCCAGCGCATTGCTGTTCAGATCGGCCATCGACTTCAGCCGGAACCATCCGCCCCCCTCGTCCACATAGGTTTCGACGATCCCTTCGCGGTCGGTCCGCGTCATCTCGTCAGGGTTGGGATGGGTGTTCTTGGCAAGCGTGTCGTAGCGACCGGCGGGCGACGTGTAGCTGCCACCGCTCTCGTCGTAGGTCTCGGCGCGGCCCATATCGAGAACGACCACGTCGCTGTCCCCCTCCTCGTAGAGCCGGCGGTTCCAGTTGAACTCCCACTGCTTGCCCAAGGGACCGTCGTAGCCCTCGACCGAGCCGCGATAGATGCGCTGGAAAAGCAGGGGCAACCCGACCGACGGCAAGTAGGCATCGGTCTCCGACCACTCCAGGCGCCCCTTGTAGGTTAGCCAGTGGACCTCCGGCTCGGCGAGCGAGCCGTAGCCCGCTGCGCCGGGGTTGCTGAACGAGGCCCCGCCCTCGCCCACCAAGGCCGTCGGGCCTTGGGTGAAGAGAAAGCGGTTGCTCGCGGCCGAGGAGAACTGCGGGTTCCGGAAGGTCTCCATGAGCGTGTCGCGCGTCAGCGTATTCAGGCGGCGGTTTGTGGCCAGCGCCTTCGGCAGGAAGCCCGGCGGCAGACCGAGCAGCACGATGAGCAGGTAACACACGGCCCGGTTCAGACGGCGACGTTCATAGGTGTTCATCGAGAAGCTCCTGCGGCGGGCCGAGGCCACGCGGCGCGGGGAGACGGAACTGACTTCGGGAAGGGCTGGAGTTGGATCCTTGGCTTCAGCGGGCGGAACCGGTGATGCGGCAACTGGCACAGCCAGCACGCGGCGAATCTCGCTGAGTACGTGCTCAGCAGCCGAGGCCCACCCGAACTGCAACGACCACGACACCGCACGCTCGGCCAAAGTCAGCCGTCGCGGCTCGTCCGTGAGCAGGCCCACAACTGCAGTCGAAAGAGAAGCCGGCGTCACGTCGCGCACCAGCAATCCCGTCACCCCGTCCTGAACAGAGTCACAGAGGCCCGGCACATGCGCCGCGATGGACGGCACGCCGCAGGCTGCGGCTTCGGACACCGTGAGGCCCCAGCCCTCCTTGGAGCTGCACTGTACGTGGAGCGCCGCGCGGCGCAGGTGGCGGATCTTCTCGTGCTCTTCGACGTGCCCGGCAAACTCTACGCTCCGGCCAAGCCGCAGGCGTGACGCGAGCCGCTCGAGGCGCGGGCGGTCCTGTCCGTCGCCGAGGATGACGAGCTTGGCAGCCGGCACGGCGGCCAGGACCGAAGGCATCGCGCGGATCAGGAGATCGACTCGCTTGTAGGGTTCCAAGCGGCCGAATGACACGATCGTCGGCGCGCGGCCCGCGAGGCGTGCGGCGCTATAGACCTCGTGATTCACGCCGCAGGGCACGATCTCGACTTGGCTCTCCGAGAGGCCGCGACGCACGAGGTCAGTCTTGCTGCTGCCGCTGATCGTCAGGAAACGGCTGCGGCGATAGACCCACGGGATGAGCTTCTCCAAGAGGAGCGCACCGGCCGCGAGCAGCGGCGGCACTTGCCGGAAGGCCGTCCAGCCGTGCAGGTGGTGGTGGATCACCAGCACCGGCACGCCCGCGTAGAGCGGCGTGAGGAAAGGGACTTTGTTGTGGGCCTCGACGATGAGGTCAACGTCGCCAGCGGCGACGCGGCGGCGCACTTCCTTGCGCAGGCCGAGATAGAAGCCCGGCAGCGTCGTGCCGAGGCGCGCGATCGTGAGGCCCTTGTGGTCAGAAGAGGCCGGCAGGTCCGGCGTCCCCGCGCAGAGCAACGTGACCTCAGCTTCGCCGCGCGCAACCAGCCGCGAGAAGATCTCGCTGAGGTGCAGCTCCGCTCCGCCTGCGCGCGGGTGCGACGGGCAGCGCTCGTTGAGCAGCAGGATTCGCAGGGGGCGCGATGCACGACCGGCACCACTGCTCGCAGCGGAGCCACCGCTCGCACCGAGCTGATGCGCTGACATCTGGTTCGATGAACCTGATTGTCGGGCTGCGCCGTGCATGACCACCCCCTGGGGATGCGCACGGTGTATCGAGACCCGCGGAAAGCGTCAAGGAAGTTAGCCAACTTGGCTAATTCCGACCGCGCAGTGACATTCGACGGATCGAACTTGTGCACTTTGTTTCGGAATTGTTGTCCCGGCCGGACCACTGGCTTCGCTTTAGCTCTTGCGGAAGTCTCTCGTGCACGAGGCGTCGAAGCCGGCACACCCCCGGGAGCACCATGGGAATCGACCCGACACGCCCACCGCACCCTGGGCACGTGCTGAGAACGGCTTTTCTTCGGGCACGAGGCACGTCACAGCGCGCGCTGGCCGAACACCTCGAGATGCACAGTTCCAACCTCAGCGACCTGCTTCATGGCCGAGCCCGCATCACACCGGCATTGGCCTGGAAACTGGCCGGAGCCTTTGGAACGACGCCTGAGTTTTGGGCCAAACTCCAGTGCGATTGGGACTTGTGGGATGCCCGGCCGCAGACCGAAACGCCTCCACTACTTTCCACAGAGGGTCCATTGGTCCAGGTGCCAACCCGCAAATGCACGGCATCCGCAGGACCTTCTCAGAACGCAAGGCGCGACGAGGTCCAGGGCGCCTAAGGTCCTTGTTTGTTCCTGGTACGCCCGCGCAGTCATCGTCCTGGATCAGGGACGGCCGGGCTGCTCGTGCGGTCGCTGCGGGTCGAATTCCAACCGCAAACCAGGAAGACCGAGCCGAGGACCAATCTCATTGGGCGGCCCCAACGCGCCGGGACCGTGGAAGGGATCATCGCTCCCGGGCGGTTCCAGGACTTCAGGCCCTACTGCCTCCACGCCTTGCCCGCGCTTCAGGCGATCTAGAGCGGAAGCCACCTTCATGTCGTGCGGATCGAGGCGTAGCGCCTCGCGGAAGGCGTCCTCAGCCTTCTTGCTGTCGCCAATCTCGTGCAAGAGCAGGCCCGCCTCGCGCCAGGGCAGAGGATCCTTCCGATCGGCGTTCGCCAGCCACTCGTATTGCGCGAGGGCCTCGGCATAGCGCTCGTCGTCGGCCAAGAGCTGTGCCAGCTCCCAGCGCACGGCCCTGGTTTCCTTGCGTTCAAGGACAACAAGGCGCTCCAGGCACTCGATCGCCGAGCGGGGATCTCCGCGCTTCTTGCTCACGAGCGCGAGATTCTTCAGGGCCAAGACGTAGTCAGGATCTTCGTTCAGTGCGCGGCGATAGAAGGCCTCGGCCTCCACGAGCCGGCTGTGCTCGGCCAGCGCCGAGCCGACGTTATTGAAGAGCTGCTTGAGCGGCGCCAGATCCGCGTCGAGCGCTTGCCAAATCAGGATCGCCTCGTCGAGCCGTCCCGCGCGCAGGAGTGCAAAGCCCTTCATGTAGAGCAGGTCGCTCTGCACCATCTGCACCGTGAAGTCCAAGGCCTCGGCCTCGCGGACGTCCGCCACCGGATCGAGCGCCGACCACATCGCGAGGCCCGGCGACTCGCCGCCCTCCGCAGGCACGTGCCAGAAGGCATCGGCCTGCTCCCTGGTCAGCAGCCGAAAGAGCGGGCCGGCCGGTTCGAGAGTTCGGCCATCAATGTCCTCGGTGTCTCGCTTGTTGGCGAAGGCCACGGGGCCAGGCCAGCGCTCGATGAGGATCTCCTCGCGCAGGCGACGCTGCTCACTGCCCGACGCAGAAGCAAGTCGGGCTCGGTCCTCGTCGGACATCACCTTCTCAAGCAGCGCCTCGTCGATCATGCCGTACCGGTCCGCGATGACGATGTCGGGCCGCTGGCCGAGCACGCCTTGCAGGTACATCACTCCAAATGTGCTGTGGTCGCTACTGGGGAAGTAGAGCGTGCCCGGCTCCATCGCGGCGAGAAGCGAGCGGCCATAGCGCTCGATGAGCTTCGTTTCGCTGCGGTCGGCGAGGGCGTAGTTCTGCGAGGCAGGAAGGAGCACGAGTCCTACAAGGCCTGCATGGACCAGCAGCGAGGCCGAGCCGCGCATGGGCTCCGTCAATCGCACGAGGCTACCGAAGAGCGCATCGAGTGCGCCGCCGATCCACCACGCCAGGACAAGCCAGGCCGGGATCCAGAAGATCTGGTTGGCATAGACGTGCTCGCGATCGAAGGAAAAGGCCGTGTAGCGCACGACGACGATGGACGAGAGAAAGGCCACAAAGAAGAGGTGTAACCACGGGCCTGTCTGGCGACGCGGCAGAGTGAGGAAACCGACTCCTGCGAGCAGCAAGACCCATGGCGATCCAAACTGCCGGCCGGCCCATGTGCCGAGGACCACGAGCCGCTCCCAGCGAGCCTGGAGATCGTCGCGCGCCTGTGCATCGGATTCGACAGAGGCGTACTGGTCGCGCGAGACGTGAGCCCAGAGTGCGTCAGTGGTCTCGGGGTTGCCCCAGTCGACGTAAGGGTCGCGAGCCGAGGCGAGCGGGAGCACGAAATAGAGCAAGAGCGGCAGGAGAGTGAGGGCGCCCGCGCCCATCACGGCGAGCGGCTGCCGGAAGAGGCGCGGCGCGATGAATAGAGCAGCCACGGCCGTCGCAAGACCGAGCGGCACGGCCGAGGTGTGATTCGTCAGGGAGAAGCCGGTGAGGGCTGCGAGCGCGAGCAGGCGGCCCGTCGAGGGCTTCTCTGCCAAACGCACGAGCAAGAGCGCGTGGCCTGCGACGAAGGCGATGTGCAGACCGTAGACCTCGGGGATAACGGCCTGAGTCCAGTGCGTGCGCGACACCGCGAAGAGCGCGGCCGCCGTGACGGCCGCCGCGCGATGACGCAGCGTCTTGAGAGCCAAGGCGAGGAGGAGAGTGTTGGCGAGCGCCGAGAAGAACGCCGAGACAAGTGAGACACGAAGGGCCGTCGTGCCGAAGGGCAGGCTGTGATCGAAGCTCCACGAGAGGAGCAGCCAGAGCGGGTAGCCCGGCGGATGCGGAACGCCAAAGCCGTGCGCAGCGGCCAGAAGCTCGCCGGCGTCCTCGCCGGTGACGGTGCGGGCTGCCGTGAGACCGTAGAGGAGCAGACTCCCGGCTAAGAGCAGAGCAAGAAGCACTCCGTCCCAGAGCACGAGCGGCCGCGACCGCAGGCGGGTGAGACGGCGCAGGACCACGCCCGGCGAAAGCAGGATCGGAGGCTGCAAGTTCGCTGTCTCCGCCACGATGCGCCGCGCATCGGCATGGCTACGCGTCGCGCCCTGCTCGACGAGGAACGCCCGCACGGCCTCAGTGCTCAGGCCGCTGCCGCGCGCCAAGTGCTCGTCACTCCAGTCGCGATAGCGGCCCAGCACGTAGCGTCGCTGCCAGAAGGTCAGTCGTGATTCGGCCCGGCTGCTCATCCACGCTCCCTTCCTCCCCATTGAACGCGTGACTCACGAACCTCGTCAAGCCAAGCAGGCCCGACGTCCCTGCTAGACTGCCCCGAGACTTTGGGATCTCGACGCGTCGGAGCGACGGGGTGGGCAGGAAGAACCGAGACAAGCGAGCGCGTGCAGAGGCCGGGCGCCAAGCGGCGCTGCTGGCCGGTGCCCAGCCCTCTGTCTGGCCGAACGGCCTCGCCTGGAACTTCGTCCTTCTGACCGCCGTCAGCGTGCTCTTCTTCGCGGACGTGTTTTTCCACCCAACCGAGATGCTGGTCGGCAGCGATCTCGTCCGGCTCCACGTACCTCTGAAGACCGTGCAGTACGACGCCTTCTGGGTCCACGGCAGCTTCCCCCTTTGGGACCCGACCTCGTTCTGTGGTCGGTCGATCGTGGGCGACCCGGTGGCCGGCGTCCTCAACCCGCTCGCGTGGCTGTTCTGGGTCAGCCGCTCGCCGGTGATGTTCGGCTTCTACCTGTGGGCCTACGTAACCCTCGGCGCCTGGGGAGCCTGGTTGTGGATGCGCAGCAAGGGAGCCGCGCCAGTCGGTGCGTTCGTGACGGCCGTGGCCTTCGCCCTGAGCGGGAAGTCCGCGGCCCACATGTTCGCCGGCCACCTCGAGCTGCTGCCAGGGATGCTCTGTCTCCCCTGGGTCCTCTGGGCCACCGAGAGAATCCTTCAGCACCCGTCGCCTAGACGCGCAGTGACACTGGGTGCGGTGTTGTGCGTCACGGCCACGATGGGCAGCGTGCAGTCTCTGTACTGGCACGGCCTTGCGGTCGGATGCTCCGTGACCTGGCACGCCGTCGGCGTCGGCGTCAAAGCTGGCTGGAGGCGCGCGCTCCGACCGGTCGGCTTCGTTGCGCTCGGCGGGCTCGTCTTTCTGCTTGGGGCCATGGCGTGGTGGTTTCCCGTCGTGCGGCAGACGCTGCTGCTCTCGGCACGGGCCGGCGAAGCCGGCGGCGGATTCGACTTCGCAACGATGGGCAGCGCGACCGGCGCAGACTTTGCGCGGCTGCTCTGGCCGTTCCACGGCCTCGCGCTGCCAAAGCCTCTCGCCTCCGACCCAGAGAATGGGTTCTTCTGGGAGACCGCGAGCTACCCAGGGCTTGTCGCTCTCTCGCTCGCGCTGCTTCTCCTCGTGACGTCGATGAGGGACCGGCGCACCCGGACGCTGGGCCTAGCCGCACTCCTCTGCCTCCTTCTCTCTCTCGGCCGAAACTTCCCCCTCTACCGGCTCGCCTACGAAGTCATTCCCGGATTCGAGTTGTTCAGAGTGCCCGCGCGCTTCCTCTTCTACAGCAACCTCTTCCTCGCCGGCCTGGCCGGTCTGGGCCTCGGTGAGTTGCTCAAGGGTGAGGCTCGCTTGCGGCGGAGCTACGTCGTGGTCCTCGCCGTGCTTCTGGCGCTCGCGCTCGGCGGAAGTTCAGCACGCAGTTCGGACTCGCTCGCCGGGAGTTGGCTGCTCTCGCTCGCCGTCCTCAGCGTCCTGCTCTTGCTCGCCATCCTCTACAGCCTGGGCCGCCTACCGACGCGCTTTTTCGCCGGCATGGTCGTGGCCGTGAGCCTTCTCGATCTCGGCGTGGTGTGGAGCGCGCACGTCGAAACCGCGCCACCCGCCGAGGTGCTCCGCTCCAACTCGGTCGTGGAGTTCCTGGCGGCACGGCAGGCCGAGGATCCCTCCCGCTTCTTCGATCCGACGCGAACCGTCTCGCCCGCCCTCGTTGCGCGCCATCGCCTGGAGTCGATCGTCGGCTACCACCCAGGCATCTACCGCCATCAGTTAGAGGCCTACCGCTCGCTCTGGGACTTCTGCGACGAGTCGAGTGTCACGCAGCTCCTCATGCACTCGCCTAAGGACATCGTCAACATCGAGGCGCTTGACGCGATGAGCGTCCGCTACGTCGTCGCCTTCGAGCCTGTGCTCGATGACCGCTTTGAAAGAGTGTTCACGACACCTGAGGGGGAGTTCGACAGGCCGCGGCATGTCTTCGAGCGTGTGAACTGGCGGCCGCGTGCCTGGCCCTCGCGACACGACACGCACGCACCCGGTCTGCTTATCCTCGCCGAAAGTTGGCACCCGGATTGGGTCGCAGAGATCAACGGAGAGAAGGTCGACGTGCACCTAGCGAACAGCGGCGTACTCGAGATTCCCGTCGGAGTCGGCGCGCACGCACTTCGACTCTGGTACTGGCCGTGGGACTTCTACCTGGGCTGTGTTGTCTCGGTCGCCTTTTGGCTGAGCGTCGGAGTGACGCTGCTACTAACGCAGCCGCGTGCAGGCCTTTGTGACTCACAACTGGCGCCGTCGATGTGAGCCTTCAGCGGCCGGGCTCGCCGCGGCGGCTGGCCCAGGCGAGGGCGCCGGAGACGAGGGCCGCGACGCGCGCATCGGTGTGCGCCTCTCTGCCGTGTCCCAGAATCGTGCCGAAGACGCGCGCCTCGCCGACGAACTTGGCCCAGGCCACCGGCCGGCGCGCCCCGCCCTCGGGACTGACGCCGCTGAGCAGCAGCGTCGCCTGATCCAGGCTCAGATCCTGAAGGTGATAGAACTCGTCGGGTAGCCGCCATTCTGTTCCCGGAGCGAAGGACGCCGTGAGCGCTACGGGCGCGCTGCGGTGAAACCGCGAGTCGGCATTTCGTAGCACCGGATGTGCAGCGTCGTCTACGCGCACGGCGATCTCGCCGAAGGGCGGATGGTGCTGAAAGCGTCCGCCGACCAGCGCGGTGTACTCGGCCCAGCCGGGATGACTGTCCAGCGCGCAGTGCAGCGCCACGACGCCGCCGCCGGCTTGCACAAAGTCCAGGAACTGCGCGCGGAGCGGTTCGTCAAAGCCGAGGTCACCCTGCGTGTAAAGCAGGAGTGCGTCGGCGCGTTCGGGCCGGAGCAAGGCACGCAGGCGCTCGCGCTCGGCCGCGAAGGCCGGGCTCGTGGCCGTCACTCCGGCCGCGACCTCGGCGGGAGCTTGCGGCCCCAGGCGCAGCCACTCCACCGCGTAGCCCTCGGCGGCGAGACGCGCCTGCCACCACGCCCCAAGCTCACCGAACTCGTGCCAGGCGCCACCCGTGAGCAGCAGCACGCGCGGCGCAGAGGCTGATTGTGCGGACTGCGGCTCGGCCGCGGGAAGTGGCGGCGGCGCGACCTGCGCACCTGGCGCCGTCGGAGCGCCACAGGCCGTGAGAGCGGCACCCAGGAGCGAGGCGAGGCGCACGAACAAGGGCATGGCATGGCATCCTAGCTGGTCAGCCTGTCTCCCACGCGCATCGTGAGAGGCGCACTCTCGTCTCGTGTCTTGGAGAAGGAGTCCCGGATGGCCGCCCCGCGCCGTGCCCGTTCGCGACGCGCCCCCGCTCGTCGAGCCGCGCCCGCGGCGCTGCGCATCGCGCTGCTCGGCCAGGGCTTCATGGGCCGCGCGCACGCCAATGCCTGGAGCCAGGCCGGGCGCTTCTTCGAGACGGTGCGGCGCCCGGTGCTGCAAGTCGTCGCAGCGCGAGATGCCGCGACACTGGCCCGCTTCGCCGAGCGCTGGGCTTTCGTGCGGCACAGCACGGACTGGCACGAGGCGGTCGCCGCGCCCGACGTGGACCTCGTGGACATCGGCACGCCCAATCATGTCCACGCGCCGCAGGGGTTGGCCGCGCTGGCCGCCGGCAAGCACGTGGCCATCGAGAAGCCGCTGGCCGGCACCCTCGACGACGCGCGCGCCCTGCACGAAGCCGCCCGCGCCGCCGCGCGCCGCGGGCAGCAGAGTTTCGTCTGGTTCAACTACCGGCGCTGTCCGGCCGTTGCCCTGGCTTGGCAGATCGTGCGCGAGGGCCGGCTCGGCACGCTGCACCACGTACGCGCCACCTACCTGCAGAGCTGGGGCGGCGTCGGCACGCCCGCGAGTTGGCGCTTCGACAAACGCCTCGCCGGCAGCGGCGCGCACGGCGACCTCAATGCACACCTCGTCGATCTCGCGCGCTTCCTCAGCGGCGAGGAGATCGACGTGATCCATGGCGCGACGGCGCGCACCTTCGTGAAGCAGCGCACCGGGCCGCGGCGCGGCGCGGGCGTGGGCCGCAGCGGCGCGGCGCGCGGTGGCGCGAGCGTCGCCAGCACGGTCGACGATACGCTGCTCTTCCTGGCGGGTTTCGCGGGCGGCGCGGTGGGCAGCTTCGAGGCCAGCCGCGTCGCGACCGGCCACCTCAATGCCAACACGATCGAGCTGAACGGCAGCCGCGGCAGCCTGCGCTTCGACTTCGAATCGATGAACGAACTCTGGCTGCACGAGGCCCCGGCCGGGCGCGCCTCGGCGCGGAGCCGCGCGGCCCCGCTCGCCACGGCCGGCTGGCGGCGCATCGTGGCCACCGATCCGAGCCACCCCTGGGTCGCGCACTGGTGGCCCGAGGGCCACGGCCTGGGTTACGAGCACAGCTTCGTGAACATGGCGGCCGACATCCTCGGCGCGCTGGCCGGCAAGGCCCCGCCAGTACCGCTGCCCGACATCGCCGACGCCTACCAGACGCAGCGCGTGCTCGAGGCCGCGCTCAGCGCGGCACGGAAGCAGCGGGCTGTCCGGCTGAGCGAGGTTCGTTAAGCTCTGCCGCGTGTCCTCTCCGCACGCCACCGAACCCTTCCGCCGCCCCGTCTGCCTCTTTTCTGGCCAGTGGGCCGACCTGCCACTGGAGACGTTGGCGCGCAAGGCCAAGGCCTTCGGTTACGACGGCCTGGAGCTGGCCTGCTGGGGCGATCACTTCGATGTGCCGGCCGCGCTCACGGACGAGCGCTGGTGCCGGCGCCACTGGGAGTTGCTCGCCGACCACGGCCTCTCCGCCTTCGCACTGAGCAATCACCTCGTGGGCCAGGCCGTCTGCGACCGCATCGATGAGCGCCACCGCGCCATCTTGCCCGCGCGGATCTGGGGCGACGGACAGCCCGAGGGCGTGCGCGCCCGCGCCGCGCAAGAACTCATCGACACCGCGCGCGCCGCGCGCCTCTTCTTCGATGCCGCGCCGGCCGCCGTGCAAGCCGTGCTCAAGCGCACCGGCAAGACCGTGGTCAACGGCTTCACCGGCAGCTCGATCTGGACTTACGTCTACGCCTTCCCGCCGCCACCGCCGGGCGCCATCGAGGAGGGCTACGCCGACTTCGGTCGCCGCTTCGGCCCCATTCTCGAGGCCTTCGACGCGGTGAACGTGGACTTTGCGCTCGAAGTGCACCCCACCGAGATTGCCTTCGACATCGCCAGCACGCGCCGCGCACTCGCGGCCATCGGCGGGCACCGCCGCTTCGGCTTCAACTACGACCCCAGCCACTTCGGCTACCAGGGCGTGGACCACTTGGCTTTTCTGGCCGAGTTCGGCGCGCGCGTGCGCAACGTGCACATGAAGGACCTGTGGTGGTCGGACCGACCGCTCGAGGCGGGCGTTTTTGGCGGGCACATGCCCTTCGGTACGCGCGGCCGCGTCTGGGATTTCCGCAGCCCGGGGCGCGGCCGGCTCGACTTCGAGGCGCTCATTCGCGGCCTCAACCATGCCGACTATCAGGGCCCGCTCACTGTGGAGTGGGAGGACCCGATGATGGAGCGCGAGGCCGGCGCGGCCGAGGCCTGCGCCTTCGTGCGGCGCCTCGACTTCCCCACCAGCGGGCGCGCTTTCGATGCCGCCTTCGCCGAGAACCAGCGCGGCCGGCCGGGCTCGGCGCTGCGCTCGGATCCGCCTCGGCCCGAGACGTCCCGTTGACCGCCGGCGCGCTCGCCGAGCGCGAGTGGTCTGAAGGCGAGCGCACGCCTGGCGGCGTGCGGGCCGGCCTCTCGCTCATGATGTTTTTGCAGTACGCGATCTGGGGCGCGTGGCTGCCGATCTTGTGGCCCTATCTCGCCGGGCACCGCGGCTTCCAGCCCGCGGAGATCGGCGACATTTTCGCGGTGGGCGCGGTGGGCGCGATCGTGGGCCCCTTCCTCGCCGGACAACTCGCCGACCGTCGCTTCGCCACGCAGCGATACCTCGCGGCGAGTCATCTCGTCGGCGCCGTGCTGGTCTGGTTTCTGGCTTCGATCGAAACCTACGCCGGCTTCCTGATGTTCTCGCTGGCCTACTCGATCGTCTACGCGCCGACGCTCGCGCTCACCAACTCGCTGGCCCTGCACCACCTGCGCGACCGCAACCGCGAGTTCGGACCGGTGCGTCTGTGGGGCACTATCGGCTGGATCGCGGCGGGCATTGCCGTCGGCCAGTGGCTGCTGCACATGCACACGCCCGGCGCGGCAGGCGGCGGCGCGGCAGGCCCGCCGCTCGACGACGCGCTCATTGCCGCCGCACAAGCGGCCGGGCGCGCCGACGCCTTCAAACTTTCGGCTCTGCTCGGTCTGGCGATGGCCGCGCTCTGCCTGGCGCTACCGCACACGCCGCCGCGCACTGAGAGCACAGACAACGCCGCCTTCAAGGCCCTGGCCGTCGTACGCAGAAACCCGCTGCTCACGCTCTTCCTCGTCTCGATCCCGGTCTCCTGCGTACACCAGTTCTACTTCGTACACACGGCCGGCTTTCTCGGCGTGTACCAGGCGCGCGCCGAGGGCGCCGTGGCGGCCATCAACCAAGTCTTCGGCGTGGGCGGCGGCGGCCTCATGACCATCGGGCAGATGGTGGAGATCTCCGTCCTGATGCTCATTCCGCTCGTCGCGCGCTCGCTCTCGCGCAAGTCGCTGCTGCTCATCGGGCTCTTGGCCTACACGCTGCGCATGGCCCTCTTCACCTACGTGGATGTGCTCCCCTTCCCGCCCATCGCCACGCTCATCGCCGGTGTCGCCCTGCACGGACTGTGCTTCGGCTGCTTCATCTTCGTGGCCTTCCTCATCGTGGACGAAGAATCGCCGGCCGACGTGCGCGCCTCGGCACAGAGTCTCTACAACGTCGTCTTCGTCGGCGTGGGCATCATCGTGGGCAGCAAGTTTGCCGGCTGGGTGGCCGACCAGGCGCGCGGCCTCGACGCGGCCCTCAACTACGCCAACCCCGCGCACACCAAGGTGCTCTTCGGCGTGCCGATGGTCATCGCTGCGCTGTGCTTCCTGGCGGTGGCGCTGGCCTACCCACGCGAGCAACGATCCTAGAGCACCGCAGGGATCCTGCGCGCGTCCGCACCCCAGCCAAGCTGCTTACGGAAAGAGACACTGCAGGACGTTCGTCGCGTCGAAGCCGACCGGACCGCCGGCGTCGGGCGTCCACGACTGCACATAGATCGAGGCGCCGCTCGGAATGCCCGGCGGAGCCGTCGCCGGCAGCAGAAGCGAACCGGCGCCCGTGCCGATCGGAACAATCAAGTCAATCGAGGGGCCCATGATGCCGCCCTTGAACGGCGCAAAGAGCGGCGCGAAGCCGACGACGATGTAGGTCGTCGCGGCGGCGGGCAGGCCGGTCACCGAGAGCGAGAAGTTCGCGCCGGCCACCAGGCAGCCGCTGCCCGTCAGCAGCGGCGCGTGGTTGCCCGCCAAGCCATTGCCCAGGTCGATGAACGACCCCGAGCCGACGACGTAAGCGTACGCGGCGCCGGAGTTGTTCCCAAAGACCGGTTCATCGCCTTGAAACCCGTCAATGCCGACGGCATGGCTGTCCTCGGACGGTGCGCCGACGACAGCCAGATCCCCTGAAACCGAAACGGCCCAGCCAAACTCGTCGCTGTCGCCGGTGTTCGAGGCCTTGAGGTAGGCGAGTTGGCTCCAGGCACCGCCGCAGCTCTCAAAGAGGTAGGCCGCGCCGGCCCAGTGCAGGCTGTCGTCACTCTGGTTGCCGTCGATACCCGTCGCGTTGCTGCCCTCCTGGCGGGCGCCGACGATGACCTTGTTGCCGGAGACGGCGACCGACCAGCCAAAGGAATCGCTGGCGCCTGTGTTCGAGGCCTTGAGATAGGCCTCCTGGCTCCACACCGAGCCGCTGCGCAAAAACACATAGGCCGCACCCGAGTGCAGGCTGCTGTTGTCCGCGCCATTGCCGTTCACGCCGGTGGCGCTGCTGTCTTCGCTGAAGGCGCCGACGACCACGCGCTCGCCGGAGGCGGCAACTGAGAAGCCGAACTGGTCCTCCGCGCCGGTGTTCGAGGCCTTCAGATAGGCCTGCTGGCTCCAGGTCGTGCCGCTGCGCACGAAAACGTACGCCGCTCCGGAGCTCGCGGCGGCATTGCTCAACTGGTCGCCATTCACGCCGGTCGCATTGCTGTCCTCTTGATAGGCCCCGATCACGACGGTGTCGCCGGACGCGGCCACGGCCCGACCGAACTGATCATTCACGGAGGTGTTGGAACCCTTTAGGTAGGCCTGCTGGCTCCACGTGCTGCCGTTGCGCACGAAGACATAGGCCGCGCCGGCGTTGAACGAGCTGTTGTTCGCCGCGTTCCCGTTGATGCCGGTCGCATTGCTGTCCTCCTGGTGGGCGCCGACAACCACCGTGTCGCCCGACACTGCGACCGCAAGACCGAAGTAATCGTCGAAGCCACCGGCCGACGACTTGAGGTAGGCCTGCTGGCTCCAGGTGGAGCCAGTACGCACGAAAACGTACGCGGCGCCGGAGTCGGTGAGTGCGTTGTTGCTGCCGTCGCCGTCGACGCCCGTGGCATTGCTGTCTTCGCGGAAGGCGCCGACCACGATCGTGTCGCCCTCAATGGCGACCGCGTTGCCGAAGTTGTCACCGGAGCCTGTATTGGAGGCCTTCAGGTAGGCCTGCTGGCTCCAGACGCCCCCGGTCCGCACGAAGACGTAGGCGGCGCCCGAGGTCCCAATCCCATTGGCCTGGCTGCCGTTGACGCCCGTGGCGCCGCTGTCCTCGGAGAAGGCACCGATGACGACCGTGTCGCCCGAGACGGCCAGCGCATTGCCGAAGCCGTCCCCGAACTCGGTGTTGGAGGCCTTGAGATAGGCCTGCTGCGCGACGGGATCGATCGTCAGCGGATAGCGCGCGCCCGAGTCATCGACGACGAGCACCAGCGCCGAGCCGGGCGCTGCGTGCGAGGCGGACTCGGCCGGTTGCAGAAACCAAGCCGGCAGCGTCACGCCGTCGGCATCGAACACGGTGAGGCCGTTGTAGTTGACCACGCGGCGCCCGCCACCATCGACAAAGGCGACGCTCCGTCCGTCGGCACTGACGCGCGGCTCCAGTCCGCCGCGCACCGCGAGCGTGAGCTGGAGCTGGTCCGGCGTGCCGGCCGAAAGATCCAGCCCCGTCGGGCGATCGCGGGCCGCCGGACGAGTCAGCACTGTGTAGCCGTGCTCCAGCCCGCGCTGGTCGTTGAGATACCACTCGGTCAAAGCGCTGTCCCATTCGTAGCTAACGCGCGAGCCCTGACTCGCGATGCGCGCGGGTGTTGCCACGGCTTGCTCCGCGCCGGCGCGCCCGTAACTGAGCAGTTCCAGTCCCCAAGTCCAGTCGCCGGCATCGGGCTCAACGACGAAGGCACGGCCGTCGAAGTGCAGGTTCCACTGCTGGCCGGGGTTGCGAGCAGTGAAGCCGCCGTCGCGCTCAAACGCTGCAGGCTGGGCCGCATGCCGGCTCGCCTCGACGGCCGCACGCAGGCTCGCCAAGTCCGACGGAGAGAGACTCTGCTCGGTCTGGGCCGGCGTAGCGGCCGACAACAGACCGATGGCCACGATCAGGCCTGCGAGACTCTTCCTCGACCGGGAAGCGTGTCCGCTCGCGAGGGCGGAGGCGGAGGCGAGGGCGAACCGGCGAGCAAAGTGCAGCGACATCGGGGTGTGTTTCCGTGGGTTGGGTTGGATCGCGCCCGGACGCTAACCGCCCAGGCACAGAAGAGACAGCCGTATCTGGGCTCGTCCGTGACAGCCTGATCCGTTCGCCGGACCTCTCTCGCCGAGAGCGGCGCAGCTTGCGCCGGCGCCGACCGGCCTCTCTACGGGGTGAGCCCCACCAGAGCGTTGCTGGCTGAGTAGCCCAGCACGCCCGCCGCGTCTTGGATCCAGTACTGGAAGACCAGCGGAATGCCAGCCGGCAGCCCCGTCGGCAGCGAGAAGGGCAGCGTGATGTCGCCGCTGGGATCCGTGCCCAAGACCACGAAGTAGATCGGGTCGGGCATGAAGGTGCCGCCCTTGAAGCTCGCATGCAGGAATGAGAGGCCGAAGACCAGCGTCGCGGTGGCGCTGGGGCGCGCATTGCTGAGATCGATCTGGTTCGGCGCGGCGCCCGCCAGCGTGCCGCTGCCCACGAGCGATGGGAGCCCCGTGAGGCCGGCCGTCGCATGACCGACGTCGGTCCAGGTGCCCGCGGGCGGGAAGCTGATCCGGCCGGCGAAGAGTTCGCGTGAAGCGAGGGTCCCGCCGCTGGCCACCCACACCAAGTGCGTCGTGCCCGCCTCGTCGGCGGCGGCGTGAGCGAACCACACCAGTTCGCTGTCGGTGGTCAGGCGCGAGGGCGGCAGCAGCGCGTCGCCGTCGAACACACCGAGGTACAGCTCCTCGTCGATTTCGCCGGCCGGAACCTCGGTGTGCACGACGTGCCATCCGCCTTCCCCAGGCGACACCGTGCGCAGCACTTGGTCCACGCCGTCGTCGGTGAGTTGCAGCGGTGAGTCAAAGGCGGCCAGGGAGCTGTCCCACACGGCGGCCATCAGTTCGTGGTCCGCGCCGCCGACGCGCCGCGTCCAGAACACCGCCACATCTCCCGTCGCGGACTCGCACACGATCGGCGGACCGTCCTCCACGGAGTCTGCCGTCAGCGGGACTTCAGCGCCGAAGGAGAATCCGCCGGACGAGGCCGTGCCGGAGACCCACGCAACCTCGTTCTCTGCGGCGGTGGCCGTGTGCTGCTTCCAGTAGGCCACGATCCAGGCACCAGTGAGCGGGTGCTGCACGATCGCGCCGTTGGGGCTGGGTATGTTGTCCACCAGCGGCTCGCTCGGCGACCAGGGCACGATCGTGACGGTCGGGCCCCAGCCGGCGCCCGAGGGGCTGCCGATGGCGCCAACCACCGCGTAGTCGTATTCGATGGGCGCGCCGTGATCGGCGCCCGTGTCGTCGGACCACACCGCCAACGCGAAGCTGCCGTCGGCCGCGAGGCGCATGGCGGGGTTGCTGTCGTCGTCGAGGTCGCTGGTGGTCATGTCGACCGCGCCCGCGGCCCAAGACACACCGTTGTAGCCGCGCGAGCCCAACTCATCCTTGCACTGGTCACTGGTGAAGTTGGTGTTCATGCAGACCAGCGCGGAGGTGGCCCCGGGCAGCACGTCCAGTGTGAGGAAGAAGTGCCGCGCCGGGTCCTCTGTGCCGGGCACGGCGGCAGCCGTCCAAGCCGAGCCGTTCCACGTCGCCGCGTGCAGCACCATGTTCTCGTCGCAGACCGTCGGGTTGAGCACCTTGGACCACACGACGAGGCCGAATGCTGAGCTGTCGGAGAAGGCCAGGGCCGGGTAGTTGTCCGCCACACTGTCGGTCGTGAGTTGCGTCACGCCCACCAACTGCGGCGGGCCGGTCACGATCTGGGCAGCGGCAGGCGTGGCGGGCAGGGCGAGGGCCACCAGCGACAGGGCAACGATCAGAGTGCGTGCGAACACGGGGGACCTCCAAACGGGGAACGGAAAACTGCGGGCCTGCGCCCGCGTGCTCAGCGCGAAAGCCTTTCGATCAGGTCGGCGACGGACTCTGAGCCGCCCACGCGGATGATGCTCGCGAAGGGCTCGTCCCAAGTGACGTTGGCGCCAATGACACAGATGCGCTTGCCGCGCTGCGAGAGAATCTCGATGCCGTCTTGGCTGAGCCGGGCCAGGTCATAGGACGCTGACGTCGGCGCCGCGGCCGCACTCGCGGCACCCGCCTTCGGCGCAGCCGGCGCGCCTGCGCCCGGCCCCGCTGCGCTCGCGCTCGTGCTCGGAGGCGGCGTCGGCTGGCCCAGGACGCTTTCGGGGAGCGCGTACTCCAGCCGATAGCCGAAGGCCGACAGCTCAGCCGCACTCACCAGGCGCTTGTCGGTCTGCAAGACCTGCTCGCCCTGCAGCACGCGCGACTCAGCGACAATCGGCCCGTAACGCTTCAGCGCGAAACTCTGCGCGCGGCGGTTCAGGTCGCGCGCCGCCACGATGAGCGTCTCCACTTTCTGCGCCGTCTCGCGGTGACTGAGCTGCGCCATGGGCGTGTCGGCCACCACGTGGTAAGCCTCCTGCGCTGCCTCGGCCGTGAGCAGGACAGCCCTCCAAGACTCGGGAAGCTGCCCGGCCCAGCGCGCCACCGCGTCCGACTCCAGCTCTGCGGTGTTCGTCACCGGTGCGGTGCAGGCTGACAGCGCGACGAGACAGACCAAACCCACGAGCCCGCGGCTCAGTGCGCAATGGCTGGGGCTCGTACGCGAAGTGAATTCGAACATGTTGACGGGTCTCCTTCTGCCGGGTGCGGCGCGCAGCATGCTAACCGGGCGCGAAGCCGTACGGACAATGCCGGCAGCCGCTCTCGCAGCAGGTGCCGCGCTTGAACAGGTACCAGGCACTAAAGACCAAGTTGCCAGCTTCGACCGTGTAGTCGAGGCCAGGCTCCAACGGCCCGTCGTGCGCGTACTGCCGGCCGATGCCAGTACGGGCCTGCTCCGGTGTCAGCGAGCGCAGGAGGTCAGCAATCTCGACTCGGCGCTGCTCGAAGTCGCGAGGAACGGTCACTCTCGGTCGTCGCCGGGCGCGCCCATTTCAGTCACCCGTCGGCACGATGGCCGCGGTCTCGACCATCAGCACGATGGTGCGCTCCGGCGCGCGCGTCCGGTGGACCACGCCGCGCGGCACGACCACGCCTTGCTGAGCCTGCAGCACGGTCGTGCGACCGTCCGGGCCCGCGGCCGGATCCTCTACATCCACGAGCAGCCGGCCCTCGACGCAGAAGAAGAACTCGTCATCGGTCTCGTGCTTGTGCCAGTGGTACTCGCCCTTGAGCACGCCCAAGCGCACCACCGAGTCGTTCACCTTGCAAAGCGTCTGGTTGAACCAGGGATGCGTACACGCCTCCGCGATCGCCTGAACATCCATGCGCTCCAACGGCTCGAACGCGATGTTCAGGCGAGTGTCGTATGGAAGCTTATAACCTCCATTTGCATGAGCATCCGCGAGGCTACGTTCGTTCGCACTCATTCCTCGCGTGCGCTGCCGAAGCACTCGGTCGAGAGCACCCTTCCACTACTGGCTTCCAGTCGGATCCGCACGTGTGCCGCACCACCGCTCACGAGTGGCCTTACCTCTGCGCCTATCTCACTCAGCGACCGTATCACTGCACGCGGCCGTGGTCTTGGCCTCAATGCAGCGGACGAGGCTGTGCTGAAGACGCGAGCAAGACTTGTTTTCAAGAGGGCAATGTCCCGCGGCGAAGGAATATTCCGTCTCCGGAACGGCGTCACGACGCCAATGGAGGAAGGGGCCACATGCCGTCCCCACAGGCAAGGATCATTGGCATCGGCAGAACCATGGTGTGGCACTTTTACACACTCTGCGCTCATCGCAGGCGTAACGGTAGAGGCATTCACGCCCTGCCAACCTTCTCGGTCGCTATGTCCATTCTCAAGGTCCGCACCCAGTAGCAACTCAACCTTGCCAACTCGTATGTGCATTGCGGTGGCGACGAGGTTGTCCAGGACTTCAGGAGGCCCCCGCTGAAATCCCCCAGCGGCAGGCTGCGAAGCGGTTGCGCAAGATATTGCCCTGATGACCGCATCGTCTGTTGGGCTGAGCGCGGTCACTTCCACATCGGGAGTGGAGTGACGTCGAAACAAGACTTGCCCCTCCTTCGCAAGGCGCACCTTTCTCCCCTTTGCCTTCACCTCCTGGAGCAGGTAGCAGAGTTCTCGAGTCCGAGGCTGAAGCGCGGAAGGGGTTAATACGCCAGCCGACACAAGCTGCTTCATGAACGGCGACTGCATTGCAAAAGGCAAGACCAGTTCAGCACTGCTTGCCGCAGCAAAGATCTCTGATACTCCGCGCATGTGGTCATCGTGAAAGTGGGTTACTGCAACGACCTTGACGGCAGTTGCCACCGAAACACCTAGCGACTGCAGGTAACTAAGAACAAACGGCGGCGCACCTCCAGAGGGCTTGCAGCTATCGATTACAAGCCAGTCGCCGGATCCTACATGGATCAGTAACGACTCGCCGACACCTGGACCAAACACGGACACCTCGACTTCGTCCGCTGCCGGCGGTGAAGTCATCATTCGGGCGTGGGAAAATCCCACTCAGCAGCTTGGTCGCGGATGAAGTCGATACTTGATGCAGACCATGTACCCAACCGCCTGAATCGGATCTCAGACATTCGCCGCAACTGGCCGTTCACGGCAGTCTCGTAAAAAATGCTCCAGTAAAAGCTCGCACCTACTTCAAGTAGCTCACGGTCACGTGGCGAAATCTCGTCAACTGGAATCGTAGCGACTTCAAGGGCAGCCTGCGGCTCCGCCAAGTCCGCAAGTTCTGCAACTATCCGCTCCTCCAGTACCTCGACTACAATGCCCTCCCACCGCTGGAGTACGTTCCAACTGCAACTTACGCCCTGTCGCTTTGCAGCTACCTCCGTGCCTGCTTTCAGAGTGTCGATGGCCAGTGCGTCGCCGGCTTGTTCCAACTCGTCGGATCCTTCGCGAGAAATGAATGGAACGAACGCTACTCTGATTGGAGCATCAAGAGTGTGCGCCTCAGTCGGCGAAGCCCGACCCTGGGAAGCGCCCGCCACGTATGAGTCACTTACAGTCACCGTTAGTTACCCTCGAAATCCGCAAACAAAGTATCCGCCACTTGCATTGCACGGCTCTCGGCTAGGGGCCAGTGTGACGTTAGCGCTTGATGAGCGCCTGCCGCTGAGTTTCCTGGCGCTGTTGAGTATTGTTCATTGGTTGCGATGTACACGCCAGGCGTGAGAAGAACCGATGGCTGCACAATGACCTTGAATAACTCCATCTCGTCAACGCCGTCTCGCTTTCCTTGAACCGTCAGAGAGGCGAGGCCCGGCTTCGACATCACTTTGTTCCAAGATGTCTTCGGCGCTAGAACATGGCCGAACTTATGCCAGTCGTCGAGGTGCTCCATCTTAAAGTGCATATGGTGATTGATACCCAGATGCTGGATCGGCGTATGAGCCAATTTCGAAAGTAATCCAACGACAAGGTCGCGGAGGAGCCCCGCGTTGCGAATGCTTCCCGCAATCACTTGAAACCTCTCCTTCTCGACGTTGAGTGCACACCAATCGAGATCAAAGGCCGTTTGATCCGTCGTGCAGTACTTCAAGATCGCAGAATCCGCCTCTGCCTCGGCTACCAGTCCCATGCGCGAGAACCACTGTGGGTGCAGGATCGCCGGGTTAAACGAGCCTAGAAGCACAATGGAAACGCCAATGTCGCGGTTGGTGGGGGTTTTCATGTTTCTCCCAGTCTACAGAGTGATCGCTCAGATCGGCTGCTTCTTGCTGAAGTACCAGTCGGTGACCTTCAGCGACTTGTCAGCCACGCGCTTCTCGGCGTCTTGGTAGGTCGTGGGCGGCGGCACGATGCAGTCGTCGCCGGGCATCCAGCCGGCCGGCGTGGCGAGGCCCTTGGCGTCGGTGGTCTGCAGCGCATCGAGCACGCGCAGGATCTCGTCGATGTTGCGCCCGCAGCTCAGCGGGTAATAGATCATCGCGCGGAGCGTGAGCTTGGGATCGATGAGGAAGACACAGCGCACGGTCGCGGTCACGGCCATGGGCTCGTGAACCATGCCGTAAAGGCGCGCGACCTTCTGGTCCAAATCGGCGATGACCGGGAAACCGATCTTCACCTTCTGCGTCTGCTCGATGTTCCGTACCCAGGCGATGTGGCTGTAGATGCTGTCGATCGAGTTGCCGAGCAGCTTGACGCCGCGCTTGGCGAACTCCTCGGCGCGCTGCGCGAAGCCCACGAACTCCGTGGTGCAGACCGGCGTGAAGTCGGCCGGGTGGCTGAAGAGCACCACCCACTTGCCGTCGGCGTACTGGCTCAGCTTGAGCGGGCCATGCGTGGTATTGGCTTCAAAGTCAGGAGCCTTATCGCCGAGACGCAACACCGGTGCACTGTCCATAAAACCCGACCTCTCCAGAGAATGGGAGCCGGGATGATAACGACTGCTAGCGGATACTGGCGAGCGGCGCGGCTTTGCCGAAGAGTTCGTCGGAGGTGAAGACCGACTCGTCTACGGGCTCAGAGGGCGGCACAATCGGCAGGATCTGCTTGTGCCGGGCATCGAGGAGCAGCAGCACGAGGCAGCCGGCGGCGCCCGCCAGCGGAGCGCCCGTCGGGCCCAGCGCGGGCACGAGCAGGCAGCTCGCGCCGACTTGCAGGAGCGGCAGGAGCGCGAGCGTCGCCGTGCCGATGGGCAGTTGCAGCGGCGCGGCGTGGCGCACAGCGCGCGCAGCGAGCAGCGCGGCGAGCGCGATCATGAGTGTGAGTGCGCGGCAGAAGTCGGCGATGGCCACGCCGAAGAGTTGCACCTCCGCGCCAGGCAGAGCGGCCGAGAACTGCACGGCTGGCGCTACGGGCGCGAGGAGCACTGAGCCTGTGCCGCCGGCATTCGCCGTGCTTGAAATCGTTGCGCTGCCCTCGCCCAGCGCGACGAAGGTCTCACGCAGACTCGCTGCCGGGCCCTCGGGCGCGTAGGCCCAGCCCACCACGGCCGGCCCCCACACAAACCACACCGCCAGTGCGGCACCGGCCACGCTGAAGCCGGCGATGCCGGCAGCCCTGCCGCCACGCGGGCCATCCACGCGATCCAGAGCGGCGCCCACCAGGCCGGCGCCTGCCACGGCCGGCACGATGAGCAAGAGCGCCATGAGTCCCAGCCATGTGCCGGCCGGCGCGCCCTGGAAACCGTCGCTGCCGCCGCCGAGTTCGGCGAAGCGCGTCTCCGCGAGCCAGCCGGGCAGCAGCAGTGCAGCGCCGGCCGCCGCAGGAGCGAGCAAGAGCGGCAAGAGCGCGCGGCCGACGGCCTGCGCGGAAGCGGGCGGCAGTCCGCTTGCATCTCGATCCTTGAAACCAATCGCCCAGCTCAGCGCCGCGAGCAGCGCCGACTGCAAGAGCCCGCCCACCAGCAGCGTGACCGCCAACGCTTCGAGTCCCTTCATGACGCCGGCCAGCCGCCCTACGTTGAAGACCCAGAAGGCCGCGGCATAGCCAGGCAGGCTCGCGGCCAGCACGACCCCGCGCGCGGCGGGAGTCAGCGGCGCGCCGACATCGCTGCGCAAGAGCGGTCCGCCGACCACGAAGGCCTGCACCACGAAGGTCACCAGCGCGATGGTCCAGCCGCGCGCATCGGCGACGAGATCGCCCAGCGTGTGAAACTCCGGCATCGTGAGCAGCGTTTGCACGACGGCCAGCGCCGGCACGACATACCAGGCCATCGAGCGCAGCTTCTGCACGGAGAGCACCGAGACAATGAGCAGCGCCCAGCCCAGCAGCGTGGGCGACTGCATGACCAGGCCCAGCACGGCGGCGAGCGTGAGCGTCTGGCCGAGCACGCCGGGATGAGCGCGCAGCAGGCGCGGGCCGAGCGGGAAGCGCGCCACGCGCAAGCCGCCGCGGAAGGGGCAGGCGCGCTCGGCCACGGCGATGACCCAGGCGTTGGCGAAGACGACAAAGAGCGCCACGCCGGCGGTCTCCGCCAGCCGCTCAGGCGGCGAAGCGAGCGTGAGCAGAAAGGCCGAGATGGCGAGGGCCAGGCCGGCAATCCAGGCACGAAGTGCAGAGGGCATCGCGGCCTTATCGACTGGGCGCGCGGCGCACTTCAGCGGGATTAGCCGCCCGAAAGTCCCCGCTGCAGGGCCTCTTCGCGCCGCAGGAAGTCGGCTTCCGCGGCGGAAAGAGCCGCTTCCTCGTCGGCGCTGCGGCGCAGGAGGCCGGCGCCGGCTGGGCGCGCATCCTGGCGCACCAGGCCCTCGTAGATCGAGACGAGGGCCGCGAGATGCGCCGCCATCCCGAGGCGTGCCGGGGCCGGGGCCCCCACGAGCCGCTCGCGCAGCGCTGGCTCGGCGCCGAGGCGCGTCAGCAACCGAGCCAACTCCGCAGCATCGCCGCGCGGAAAGAGCAGCAGACGCGGCGTCGCGCGATCGGCCAGGGCGCCTAAGTTCGTGGCCACAATTGGGACGCGCAGGGCTGCGGCCTCATCGAGCGCGAAGGAGTAGCTCTCGGCGCAGAGCGTGGGCAGCACGGCCACGTCGATGGACGCGCCGGCGAGTTCGTGCGGCCGATACCGGCCGTGCCAGATCACGCGTCGCGCCCCGGCGCGCGCGCGCAACGCCGTCTCCATCTCCGGCGTGGGCGCCGCGCCCCACACGTGCAGTTCAACAGCCGACGGGTCCGGGAGCAGTGCCTGCGCATCGAGCAGCACCTCCACGCCCTTGAGCGGATGCAAATGCCCGAAGACGCCCACGCGCAGTGGCGTCGCGGCGCTCGCAGGCCCGCTGCCCAGCGGCCGAAGCGCAGGCCGCAACTCAGTCTCGCTCGCCGGCGGCAACACCGTCACCGGCCGACCTGAGGCCGGCTTGGCGTGCCCCGGTTCGCGGCCCAACGCGCGGCCCGCCTCGCGCCGCGGCAGCGGCCCCGGCGCAGCGAGTCCCGCCTCGCCGAGCCCCAGCGCGCCGAGCACACGAGCGGCGTGTCCGGCCGTGGGCGCCAGCAGCGCGTCGGCGCTCTGCACCTCGTGGCGCAGATCCGCGATGAAGGCCTTGAGCGCGGCATCGATCTCGGCATCGCCCTGATGCGGCCAGCGCGGCGCGCAGTGGCGGCATTCGGCCGGCGAGGGCGGCGCCTCGCAGTAGCTCAGATCCTCTTTGATGCGGTGGTAGCGCGGGCAGCTCGCGAGGAGGTCGTGCAGCGTGAGTGCCACCGGCAAGCCGCGTGCGCGCGCGCCGGCCACCAGGCGCGTGGAGAGCCGCGCCCAGTGGTGCACATGCACGAGCTGCGGCCGGAAGGCCGTGAGCCACTCGTGGTAGGCGCGCTCCACGAAGGGATTGCGCAGCTTGTCCCAGCGCTCGAAGAAGAGGTCGCTGCGGTGTACGCGCACCACCGGCACCGCGCCGCTGCGATCGCGCACCACCTCGAAGCGCTCGCGCCACTCGATGCTGCCGGAAAAAATCTCCACCGTGGCGCCCTGACCAACGAGGCCGCGCGCCAGATCGGCCACCAGCAGCTCCGTGCCGCCCACCAGCTCCGGAGGTTGTCCGTGCACGACGAGGCCCAGCCGCAGGCCGCCCGCGCCGGCCACGCTCAGTGCTCCCGCGGAGTGAGGCGCCCGTTGCTCTGGATCAGCTCGAGGTACAGCTCCTCGATGGCCTGCGCGTCGTGCTCGATTGTGCGCGGCGCGTCCATGGTCACGCTCCAGGCGCGCAGCGTGGTGGGCTTGGCCACGATGGCGGCCATGTGTTGCGCGAGGGCCATGACATTGCCCGCCGGAAACAGCCGGCCCGAGCGCCCGTCAGAGATGAGTTCGGCCATGCCGCCCTGGCCTGAAGCGATCACGGGCACGCCGGCGGCGAAGGACTCCTGAATCACGACCGGCGAGTTCTCCAGCCACAGCGACGGCATGACCAGGCAGTCGATCGAGGCGAAGGCCTCGCCGATGCGCGCGCGATCGATGCTGCCGCAGAAGCTCACGTCGTGCCCCTCAGCCAGTTCACGCAGCATGCGCCCATATTCCTTGTGGTGGACGTCGCTGCCGTAGACCAGCAGCTTGGCGGCGCCCTTGGGCAGCTTGGAGATGGCGTCGAGCAGCACGTGCACGCCCTTGTGCGGCGCCAGCGTGCCGATGTAGCCGAAGACCACCGGCAGCTTGGGCCGCGCCGGGCGCTCGATGCCCTGAAACGGCCGCGTGTCGATGCCGTAGCGCGAGACAATGATTTTGGCGCGCGGAATGCCCCACTCGATGCAGCGCTCGGCCACGGTGTTGCTGGGCGAGAGGAAGACATCCACCAAGTCGATGAGCTGGCCGACCTTGCGCTCGCGATGCTGCAACTCATCGCGCAGCGAGGGGTTGCCGGCGCCGGCCTTGGCCGACTTGGCGCCGCTCTGCTTGCGTTTGCGCAGCAGGCTGCTGCGATCCTGTGCCCAATAAACCAGCGGCGCGAGATCCACGCCGGTGAGTTCGCGCGTGGCCTGCAGCATCTTGATGACGGCCTTCTCCGGCTGGCCCTGGCTGAAGGTGAAGTCCTTGAGGCAGTTCTCGCAGTCGGTCAGGTTGGGCCCGTCGCAGAGATGGCCGTTGGGCAGGAGCAACTGGCCGAAGCGCACGCAATAGAGCCAGAAGTCGTTCAGCGTCATGACCACGCGTGCGCCCGCCGCGCGCGAGAGGCGCGGCAGCCCGAGCGAAAGCAGCATGAGATGCTGCACGTGGACCACATCGGGCCGGTACTCGTCGAGCACCTTCTGGAAGGCCGTCTCGGCGCGCGGATTGACGAAGGTCTCGGCGAAGTTGTCGTGGTCGAGGTTGTTCACCATGACGTGGCAGCGCAGGCCGTCCACGGTGCGCTCGTGCAGGCTGTAGCTGCGCTGCGAGAGCACCTTTTCCGAACAGAAGATGCGCACTTCGTGGCCGCGCGCTGAAAGGGCGCGCGCGAGGTTGTAGGTGTAGACCTCCGTGCCGGCGCTGTGCCCCGGCAGAAAGACATGCACCGGCATGAGGATCTTTAGCGGCCGGCTCACGGGGCCTTCCGGGCGAAGCGCGCCGCAACATCCGCCGTCACGCGCAGGCCGCGCAGGCCATCGATCACGCCGCGCAACTTGGCAACCGCGCTGCCGGCGCGTCCTGCCAAGAGCGCGCGCGCCCAGGCCAGCGGCCAGAGCAAAAGATCGAAGACGAAGAGCGCGGTCCAGCCAGCAGCGCCGCCGTGCTTGCGCAGAAAGTGCACCGAGTTCACGGCGGTCATGTACTTGCGGCCGGCGGTGTAGCCGCCGCCGGTGCTGGTGGAGAGGCCGTGCCAGGCCGTGGCCTCCGGCGCCACGATGACGGCGAGCCCCGCCTGCCGCACGCGCAGGCACCAGTCGGCATCTTCCAGGTAGCAGAAGAAGGACTCGTCGAGCGGGCCGGTGCGCTCCCAGGCCAGACGGCTGAGCATGAGGCAGGTGCCGGGCACGTAATCCACCGGGCGCGGGGCGTCGGCGCGGCGCGGCCCGCCGTGCCCGATGAGCTGCGTCACGTTGAGCTGTCCGCCGATGCGCCCGCCGCAGGCCCACACGACGTCGGGACGGTCGCGATAGAGCAGGCAGGGCCCGACGACGCCCACCGGAATGCGCACCGCGCCTTCACCCGCGTCGCCCGGTCGCGTGTCGGCGCCCAGTGGTGTTGCGGTGCTTGGCTGCGTGGCAGCGCCCTCCACCACGTCCACGGCGCGCAGCATGCGCGCAAAAGTGTCGGGCGCCACGACGAGATCGCTGTTGAGCAGACACACCCAGTCGGCACCCAGCGACTCAAAGGCGTGTGCGATGGCGCGGTTGTTGCCGGCGGCATAGCCGAGGTTCTGGCCAAAGCGCAGCACCTCCAGGCCCGGAAACTCCGCGAGCGCGCGCTCCACGGAGCCATCGAGGCTGCCGTTGTCGGCGAGCAGGGGCAGCGGCGCCGGATGCTCGGCGCGCACCAGCGCACGCAGGCAATCGAGCGTCTCCTCGCCGCCATTCCAGTTGAGGACAACGGCCACGACGCGGCCGTCCGGGCGCGCGGCGCCGGACTGCGGTGGACGAGAGCGCGAATTGTCCGGACGGCTCATGCGCTGCCGGGCCCTGCCGGGAGAAATCTGCGCGCCAACCGCCACCAGGCCCGCAGGGCCGCATTGAACGTCTTTTCCAGGGCCGCTTCCAGACGCGAACGCAGGATGAGCGGCGAGACGCTCAGGTCGTCGGCGCCCAGCAGCGCCCCATCGCCGACCACGCGCCGGGCCGCGAGCGCGCGCCGGTGCGCGAGGGCGCGCGGCAAGAGGCGCAGGAATTCCCAGCGTCCCTGCAGGTAGCTGCCCAGCACCCCGCGCCGCGCTGCGAAGCCCATGTAGAGCAGCGCATAGAGCAAGCGGCCGGGCCAACTCAGCAGCAGCGCGGGCCAGGAATAGTTCTTCAGAACGAGGTACGAGCGGTTGCGGGCGTGCAGGAAGGCGCGGCGCGCGGGATAGGCGGGCGCGCCGGGCCGAAAGGAGATACCGGCCGTGCCTTCGCGGTGCAGCACGAGCGCCGCCGGCACGCGGCGCAGCCGATGACCCAGACTGCGCAGGCGATAGCTCAGGTCGTGATCTTCGAAAAGAATGAAGAAAGATTCGTCGTAGGCGCCGGCGGCGAGCACGGCCTGCCGATCCAGCAGAAGCGCCATGCTGATCACGGCGTCGACATCCTGCGGCTCGGTCGTGGCGCCGGCCACGGGCTGCAGGAAGTGGTCGAGCGTCAGCATGCCCACGTAGTGCATGCGCCCGCCGTCGTAGTGGATGCGCCCCGGGTCGCTGGCGAAGACGGCGCGCGGCTGCACCGCGGCGACACCCGGCAACGCGGCCTCGGGCAGCAGACGCAGCAAGGTGTCGGGGCGCACGAGCACATCGCTGTCGAGCTGCAAGACCCAGCGCGTGCGCGCCTCGCGCAGGCCGAGATTGCGCGCCGGACAGGGCCCGCGATTCTCCGGCAGCGAGAGCAGGCGCAGCGGCGGGCCGGAGGCGCTGAGCCGCGCGCCGCGGCGGCGCACAAGTTCCGGCGAGCCGTCCGTGGAGGCGTTGTCCACCACGATCACCTCCGCGATTTCGCCCTGCAGCGCGGCGAGGGCGTCGAGGCAATCGTCGAGGAAGGCCGCGCCATTCCAGTTCGTGACCGTCACGGTGACAGCGCCAAGTCCGGCCCCCGCGCCCGCCTGCACGCCGCCCTGCGCGGCGCCGCTGTTTCCCACGGGACTCATCCCAGACCGGGCAGCTTGAAGTCCGGCGCGCGCACCGGAGCGCGGCGCGCCAGGCAGTACGGCAAGTTGAGCAGCGCGCTGCAGGTGGCGCGCGTGACGATCCACCACGCTCCGGGCGTCTCGCGCAGCGCGCGCCCGAGGCCCAGCGTGCCGGTGGCTTCCAACTCGGCCTCGCTGGCGGAGCCCGTACCGACGGCAGAGGCCGGCCGAGCGTCACCGCGCAGCGCCTTGCGCGTCAGCGTCCAAGCCGCGCGCAGCACGTCGCCCCAGGGGCAGTTCTTGAAGGCGTAGAGCCAGAAGTTGCGCACGTGGTAGTAGAGCGAGCGCCGGCCGGCCTTCATGCCGAAGGGCGTGGCGTGGTGCAGGACCGCGTCGGGGAGCTGCAGGATGCGCCCGCCCTGGCGCAGCACGCGCGCGGCCAAGTCGCGCTCGTTGCCATAGATGAAGAAGCGCTCGTCGTAGCCGCCCGCCGCACGCAACGCGGCGCTGCGCACGAGTGTGCCGCAACCGCGAAAGGTGCTGGCGTAGTAGCGTCCGCGCGCGACTTCGGCGCGCTGGTAGGCCTCGGGCATGCCCGGCTCGATGACGCGGCTGCTCACCATGGCCGTGCTGGACGGCTCAGCCAGAAGCGCGGCTTCCAACGTGGCCAACCACTCGGGCGTGACGACCACGTCGTCGTCCATGATGGCGATGGCCTCGCCGGTGGCCGTGCGAAAACCGATGTTGAAAGTCTCGCAGGCGCCCTTCTTGTCGTGCGGCATCTCCACCAGCACCACCTGCGGATAGCGCGCGCGCAGCGCGGCGGCCGTGCCGTCGCTGCTGGCGTTGTCCACGACGACAATCTCGTCGGGCACGCGCCGGCCAGCGAGCAGCGCGGCCACATTGGCCAGCACCGCCGCCTGCTTGTTCCAGGTGGAAATGACCGCCGAAATCTTCATGCGCGGCTGGGCTGCGAGGGCTGCGCGAGTCCCAGACGCTGCGCCAAGGCCGCGAGCTGCTGCTGCACGGCAGCCACTTGGGCTGCGGGCAGTTCCAGGTAGGCCTCGGCGTGCGTCACGGCGGGCAGGTCCACGTTCACTGTTCGCGCCAGTGCGCGCGCCTCGGTCTTGCGGGTGATGTCGACGAGCCCGTGCTGACTGGCGAAGGCCGCCATGGCGGCGCGCTTCTCGGCAACCACCGCGCTGATGTCGAGCAGGAAGCTGGCCATGGACTCCGTGTTGACTTCGTAGAGCAGCAGGAGCGGCGCCCCACTCGGCGCGCCGGCGCCCGAGCCCGCACGCTGCATCGGCAGCGCGCCCAGCAGCGCCGCGGCGACAGCGTGCAGCGTGGCCACGTGATCGGGGTGCATCTCGAAGGGCGAGGGCGCGTAGACCACGGCGGGCTGCAGCCGCGCCACGAGGGCCGCGAGACGCGCGGGCAGGTCGGCCGCGCGGGCCACGCCGCCATCCGCCACGCCGAGGCATTCCGTCTGTGCGCCGCCCATGGCCGCGGCCGAGCGCCGGCTTTCGGCCAAGCGCACGTCGGCCCGGCCGCCGCCCTCGCCGCCGGTGACGAGCGCCACCGTCACGGCATCGCCGCGCCGGCGGTGCAAGGCGATGGCGCCGCCGCAGCCGATGATCTCGTCGTCGGGATGCGGTGCCACGACGAGCACGGGCCCGCGCGGCACGCGCGAGAGATCGTGCAGCGGCGGAAAGCCCTGGGCTGGTGCGGGAAAGTTGGCCGGGTTCATCGGGTCTTCATCGGTTGCAGGGCACGAGCATAGAGAGCCGCGCTGGCCGCGGCATGCTCGGCCGGGCCCATCAGTTCCTGCTGCGCCGCGGCGGCCCAGGCCTGCAGCGGCGTGCCGTCGCGCAGGAGCGCTTGAAAGAGGTGTGCCCAGGCCACCGGGTCTCCGGCCGGCAGCACCGCGCCGGCTGGGCCCACGCGCTCGGGCAGCGCGCCGCGATCGCTGACTGCCACCGGGAGCCCCAGGCGCCGCGCCTCAGCCACTGCGAGGCCAAAGCTCTCCTCGGCGCGGCTCGCGAAGACAGCCAGATCGGCCTGCCCGCGCAAGGCCGGCAGGTCGGCCGCGCTGAAGCGCCCGCGAAACTCCACGTCGAGGCCCTCGGCCGCGTCGAGCAACTCCTCCGCATGCACGGCATCGACCGGTTCGCCGAGCACGATGAGCGCGCAGCGCGGATCACGCAGCCGGCGCAAAGCCGCGAGCAGATCGAGCACGCCCTTGGCCGGCGCGAGGTGGCCCCAGGTCACGAGCACGAGCCGGCCGTCGCTGCGCGCGCGCGGCGGCGCCGGCGGCGCGGCGGGCGCGGGCACGCCGTGCGGCAGCGTGACGAGACGCTCGGGCGCAAAGAGCCCGCTGGCCAGCCAGCGCTGCCGCCCCAACTCGCTGGGCACGATCGCGAGGCGCAGAGCCGCCGCCGCGGCACGCGACGTGGCCTGCCGCGCGGCCGTCTCGTGTTCGAGCTGCACGCGCCCCGCCGGGAAGTCGGGCAGCACGCAGTCCACGCAGCGCGGGGCGGCGGGCAGCGGGAAGGCCTGCGCGCAGCTCTCGCCGTCGGGCCGCACGAGGAAGAAGCGCGCGCAGACCGTGGTGTAGTCGTGCAGCGTGGCCAGCACCGGCAGCCCGGCCGCGGTGAGCCGCGCGGCGAGATCGCCGGAGAGATTCAACGTGTGATGCAGGTGCACGAGATCCGGGCGTCGCGCCACGAGCGCCGCGACCACGGCCTCGGCCACGCGCGGCTGGCGATCATCCATGGAGTAGTTCTCGCCGGGGCGCCGCAGCACGCGCAGCACAGCCAGCCCAGCGAGAGACTCCTCCACGATCCGGCCCTGCTCGTCGCGCCGGTCGCTGCCGGCCAGCACGAAGACCTCGTCGCCGCGCCGAAGCTGCTCGCGCGCCAGGCTCTCCACGCAGGCCTCGGTCCCGCCGCGAAACTCGGGCGGAAACTGGTGCACGACGTGCGCGACCCTCACGCCAGTTCCTGGAAAGCTTCCGCCCAAAGGCCGCCCGGCGGGAGGAGCACCGAACGAAAGCGGTTCAGGCCGTCGACCGCGCGCGCGATGTCGTTCAGCTCCATCTGGCTGGCGTAGCAGCGCACGGCGGCGAGCTTGGTCTCGTAGACCGCGCCCACGTCCACGGCCAGGTCGGCATCGAGCGGCGACCAGACTTCGAAGCCCAGCAGTTTGGGGCGCAGGCCCTGGCCGGCCACGGCGGCGACGGCGCGCTGCACGCCGAGCGAGACGAAGTGATGATCGGAGTGCGCCTCGCCCGGGTGCGGCGCATAGATCACCTCCGGCCGCAGCCGCAAGATCGCGTCGGTGCAGCGCGCGGCCACCGCGGCCAGGTCGCCCTCGGTCACGACCATGCTGTCGGGGTAGCCCCAGAACTCGGTGTGCTTGAGGCCTAGCTGCTGCGCGGCGGCCTCGGCTTCGCGGCGCCGCAGCGCCACGTACTCGGCCGGGTCGCGCGTGTGCCCGGCATCCCCGTGCACGCCGGAGGTCACGAAGACAGCCGCTGTCTCATCGCCGAGGCGCGCATGCAGCACGAGCGTGGCGCCCGGTCCGATGGACTCATCGTCGGGGTGCGGCGAGAAGACCAGCGCGCGCCCGCGGTAAGGCGGCGCGCGGCAGGGGCGCGGCAGCTTTGGCGCGGGGAGCGCGAGACTCGTGGACTGCGGCTCGCCAGGGCGGGAAGTCATGGGCGCGAGTCTAGCTTTAGAAGATGTCGCAATCGCCCATCGTGAAGCACCAGTTGGCCTTGGCCCACTCCAGTTCCAGACGCGGGCCAAAGGTCATGATGCAGAGATTGAAGCGCGTCGGGGCGCTCTGCAGGCCGAGCGAGGACAGCGTGGTGTGCAGGGGCATGTTGGGCGTGACCCAGGTTTCCACGCGGTGCCCGCCCAGGCCGTGCGCGTGGCCGACGACGGCGTGCAGCAGGGCGGCCACCGCCGGGCGGTCATGACCCGAGCCGATCCAGTCCACCATGGGCACCCAAGGCTCGCCCATCCAGCCGAGGCGGTAGATGAGCACGCCCACGAGCTTGCCGGCGCGGCGCGCGAGGCGCGCGTGGTACTGCGTGCCGGCGAGCGGCCGAAAGCGCCACGAGAGGTACGGCGCATCGCGCCACGTGCCGAGCGGCACTTCGGCGAGGTGCTCGGTGAAGAGCGCCGCGGCCTCGCTCACGTCTTCACCCTTGAACTCCTCCACCGTGACGCCTTCCGCCGCGCGCGAGAGTTCATCGAGCCAAGCCGGCGTGTCGGGGCCGAGCGGACGCAAGAGCGCCGGCATGGGCACATGCACCGGCTTGTAGCCGATGACGCGCGTCCCCACCGGGAAGGCCAGCTCATTGGGCAGGCCGTAGATGTACTCGTTGAAGGGCAGCCGGCCGGGCGTCGTCCAGTACTCGGTGTACGTGCGCGCGATCGTCACGAAGAGGCTCTGCTTGCCGAGCCGCCCGCGCCAGGCTTTGTCCACGCAGGAGTCCACCGACTGCGCGGCCGCAGAGCGCTCGCCGCGCAGCACGCAGGCCATGGGCAGCGAGCTGTAGTTGGCGATGATTTGCCCGTCGGCATCGAGCGCCACGAAGACCTGCGTGCCGGCCGGATTCTCGAGGTAGAGCGCGCGCCAATGCTCCACGTTGCGGTCCACGTGGCGCGGATTGCCCTCGGAGAAGACGCGGTTCCAGAGCGCCACGATGCCGACTTCATCACCGGGCTCGTAGGGGCGGATGTTGAACTGGCTCATGCCGCCCACACCGCGCGCACGGCCTTCCACACCGCGCGCCGCGCCTCGGGCGGCGCCGCCGCGCGCCGCAGTCGGCGCGCCTCCTCGGCACCGCGCAGCGTGGTCATCAGCCGCGCCACGAGCGCGCCGCGCCAACCGAAAGTCTTGCGGTAGTAGGCGAAGCGATTCTTGTGCCAGATCGCGCCGAACTCCGGGAACTGGCCGGTGCTCGCGCCTTCGTGATGCAGGATGCGTGCCTCGGCCACGTAGGCCAGCTTGTGCCCGGCCACGGTGAGCCGCCGGCACAGGTCCACGTCATTGAAGAAGAGCCACAGCTCGGGGTCAAAGCCGCCGAGCTGCTCCCAGAGGGCGCGGCGCAAGAGCAGCGCGGCGCCCGGCGGCTGGTCCACGTCGCGCGAGCTGGTGTGGTCGAAGTCGCGCATCTCGTAGCGCGGCAGCACGCGGTTGCGCGGGAACCAGCGCTCAAAGAGTGTGTCGTAGAAGACGGCCACGCCGAGCGTGGGAAAGCGCTTGCAGGAAGGCTGCGGCGTGCCGTCCGGGCGGTCGAGACGCGGCGCGCAGCCGGCGTGGCCGGGATGGCGGTCCAGAAAGTTCAGCAGCGTGCCCAGCGCACCCGGGCGCACTTCGGTGTCGGAGTTGAGCAGAAAGAGGTACTGGCCGCGCGCACGCGCCGCGCCGAGGTTGTTGCCAATCGCGTAGCCGTCGTTCTGCGGATTACGCACGAGCTGCACTTCGGGGAAGTCGCGCGCCACGAGGTCGGCGCTGCCGTCGGCCGAGGCATTGTCCACCACGATGACCTCGCAGGCGCCGGGGCCCGCTTCGGGCGCCGCCGCGCGCAGCGAGCGCAGGCAGGCGGCGAGCAGCTCGCGCGTATTCCAGCTCAGCACGACCACCGACACTCGGGGCGCTGCTGCAGTGCCCATCACGCCGCAGCCGCCTCAGGCATGGACCAGATCGCGCGCGGCGTGCTCGGCATCGGTGGCGCGCGAGAGGCCGAGCTTGACCATGGAGACGGTGCGCACGATCTCGAAGTTGCTGCGCCGCAGGAAGCGCACGTAGTAGGTCGTGGGCACGAGGCCCTCCCAGACTGCCTGCGGAATCTGGAAGTGACGCGAGACATCGAGGCGCCCGGCCGCGAAGAGGAAGCCCGGATCGGCGGCGATCTCGGCCAAATAGGCGCCCTCGCCGGGCACAGCGATGGGCGGCGGGCATTCGAACTCCCCCAGCGCATCGATGGCTGTGAAGTCGTGGCCCTGTCCGGCGTGGCCGGTGAGTCCAACGAGCAAATCGTGCGCCACGACGCCCAGCGGGCCGTAGCGCTTTCTGTAGAAGAGCCGCCGCGAGACTTCGTAGCGCGAAAGCGCCGCGCCCTGCGCCTGGCCGGCGCTGCGGTTGAAGAAGTGCACCATCTGCGCGCGCGGCACGAAGTCCGTGGTGAAACCGCGGCCATGCACGCGCCGGCAAAGATCGGCGTCCTCGTAGTAGAAGGGAAAGCGCGCATCGAAGGGTCCGAGCTCGCGCGCCAAGGGCGCCGGCATGAGCAGGCAGAAACCGCTGAGCTGGCTGAGCGCCTGCGGCGCGGTGGCAGTCCAGACCGAGAGCGCCCGGCGCGAACGGCCTTCGGCGAGGCAGCGCCCGGCGGCGCGCACCCGGCGTCCGGCGGTTTCTTGCAGCAGGCCGCCGAGCGAAGGCAACTCCACCGGCGGAAGCTGGAAGAAACGCTGCGCATCGAGGAAGCCGCGCGGTCCCGCCAGGCCGCAGCCTGGCGTGCTGCGCAGGTGCTCCAGCAGCGCGGCCAGCGCGCCCTGGAAGGCCATGACATCGGGATTGCTGATGAGCAGCCAATCGCCGCGCGCGCGCTCGGCCGCGAGATTCATGCCGGCGCCATAGCCGCCGTTCTGCCGCGAGCGCACCAGCGTCACGTCGGGCTCGCGCTCCAGCGCCAACAGATGCGGCTCCTCGGCGGCGCCGCTGGCATTGTCGGTGACCACGAACTCCAGCGTGCCCTGCTCGCCGTCGCGGCCAGCAAAGCGCTGCTGGCGCAGGTTGCGGATGAGCGCGCGCGTCATGGCGCCGCTCTTCCAGTTCACGATGAGGACGGAGAGGTCGGGCTGGCTCATGGAGTCTTCGTCTCGCCCCCTGCGGGAGTCGGCAGGGCCTGATAGTGGAAGGCGTGGTGCAGGCGCACCATGCCCGGGTGGTTTTGCTTCTGGTTTACCAGGAGGTTCTTGTCCACCTGGCGATGATCGTACATGTGCACGCCGTGCTCATCGAAGAGGTAGCCCACCACGGTGTACTCGCCCTCAGAGAGGCGCAGGTCGGGCAGCGTCAGCCGGCAGCGGTGCCAGCCGAGCTGGCGCACCGAGGGCAAGCCCTCGAGCTGGCTGTTGAAAGTGGCCGCCAGCACGTTGTCGGTGCGGTAGATGGCCGCGCCGATGTTCACGCCCTGGTCCTGGCGCCGCACCTGGAAGTCGATCTCGAAAACCAAGTCTGCGCCGGTGCTCACCGCGTCGGGCACCGGTTTTTCCTGGCCACCCGTCACATGGAACAGGCGCACCGCGCGGATCACGGGCAGCTCGGCGCCGGTGGCTTTGACCTTGCCGGCCGTGAGCACTTCAGGCTTGCTCTCCAGCGAGCGCTCGTAGTTGGCGTAAGCGAGAGTCACGTCCTGCGGCAGGCCGGCCATGGCCACGCGCCCGTCCTTGATCCACAGCACTTCGTCGCAGACCTGGCGAATGTCGTAGAGCGAGTGGCTGCAGAAAAGAATGGACTTGCCGCGCTTGCGGAAATCGAAGATGCGGTCGATGCACTTCTTTTGGAAGTACAGGTCACCCACCGCCAGGATCTCGTCGATGATCAGCACTTCGGGATCGATGGCCGTGGCCACCGAGAACCCGAGGCGCATGACCATGCCCGAGCTGTAGGTGCGCACGGGGCGGTCGATGTACTCGCCCAGCTCGGCGAACTCGATGATGCCGGGCGTTTTCTCCTCGATCTCGCGCCGCGAGAAGCCCTGCACCTGTGCAGAAAGCTGGATGTTGGCGCGCCCGGTGAACTCGCTGTGAAAGCCGGTGCCCAGCTCGAGCAGGCTGCTCACCGTGCCATTGATCGCGAAACGCCCGCCGGTGGGCAGCGTCGTGCCGGCCAGCACCTTGAGCAGCGTGGACTTGCCCGCGCCGTTCTCGCCGATGAGCCCCAGCGCGCGCCCGCGCGGCAGCGTGAAACTCACGTCATCGAGGGCGCGGTGCACCTTGTGATAGTTACGCCGCCCGAAGCTGAGCAGCTCCTTGAGCCGCGCCATGGACCCCGGGTACATGCGGTAGTCCTTGTACAGGCGCTCGGCGACGACGGCGGGCAGGGCAGTGTCGGCCACTCAGACCTCGTCCGCGAAGCGGCCCTTGCAACGCAGAAACCAGGCGTAGCCCAGCCAGAGCGCGACCGAGGCGAAGACGGTGAGCTTGCCCAGCGCGGCCCAGGGGAAGTCCACGGTGCCGTAGCTGAAGATGGCGCGGTAGATGCCGATGAGAATGGCCATGGGGTTGTAGGCCATGGCGGTGTAGGCCACGTTGGCCCAGTTCAGCGCGTCGCCGGAGAGCGCCTCGGAACCCTGGATCGCGATCGGGTCGTAGAAGACCGGCGTGGTGAACATCCAGAAGGTCAGCACGATCGGCACGGCCTGCATGACGTCGCGCACAAAGACGTTTGCCGCGGAGAGGATCATGGTCAGGCCGGTGATGAGCACAAACTGCACCACCAGCACCACCGGAAACATGACCAGCGCGCCCGGCAGGCCGCCGTTCACGACTGCTTCCATGACGAGCAGCACGCCGAAGCCCACCAGAAAATAGACGTGGTAGACGAAGACCTGATAGATCGGCAGCAGTTCGCTGGGAAAGGCGATCTTCTTGATGAGGTTGGCGTGCTCGAGCACCACGCCGGTGCCGCGCGACAGACTCTCGGAGAGCACCGTCCAGGGCAGGATGCCGGTGATGAGATAGAAGGTGGAGCGCCAGCCGGCGCCCTCAGGCCCATGCGGGGCCAGCGCATCGGAGAAGGGGATGCGCAGGATCTTGACGAAGATGAAGTAGTAGATCCCGAAGAGCATGGCCGGCTGGACCACCGGCCACACGCGCCCCAAGATTGAGCCGGCGATGCGCGAGCGCAGCTCCCGGCTCACGAAGGCGGAGAGCAGCTCGCGATAGCGATGCAACACGACCGGCAAGCGCAAGGCGTCGAGAAGCGGTCGCATAATGGGTGGGAGGTAGTCCGAGGCCGAGTGAAGTCGTAGCCTACCAAGCACCATGCCGAGAGCCGCTCAGCTTGTCCGCCGCCTGCGAGGCCCGCTCTTCGCGCTGATCCTGCTGGTGCTGCTGCTCGTCGGCCTGGAATTCCTGGCGCGTGCCAAGAACTGGGGCACGCCCCCGGCCGACGTCCTGCGCGTGCCGGGCCAGCGCGTGCCCGACACGGCGCTGACCCTCTGGGACCCCGACCTCGTCTACGTGCTGCGGCCCGGCGCGGTCATGTTCGGGCGCTACCGCATCAACGGCCTGGGCTATCGGGGCCCCGAAGTCACGCGCGAGCGCCTCCCGGCCACGCTGCGCGTGGCCTGCTTGGGCGACAGCAGCACCTTTGGCCTCGGCGTGAGCGACGAGGAAACCTGGCCCTTCCAACTGGAGCGCCTGCTGGACGGCCTCTTGGAAGGCGTCCTCGCGGCCGAGTGCCTCAATGGCGGCGTGCCGGGCTACTCCACTGAGCAGAACAAGCGCCAACTCATCACGAAGCTCATGCCGCTGCGGCCCGACCTCGTGGTGGCCTGCCCCACCGCCCAGAACGACACCAGCCTGCGCGACAACGACGGCGATGCAGCGGTGCTGGACGAGAACACGGCGCTCATGGCGCGCATCGAGCAGTTGCACTTGGCGCGCCTGCTGGGCATTCGGCGCTCCGATGCCTCCTTCCGCGCCGACGGCCAGATGGAGCCCGGCCAGCCTGGCGCGCGCGCGCGCTGCACTCCCGAGGAGTTCGCGGAGAATCTGGAGATCATCACCGCGACCGCACGAGAGGCCGGCCTGCCCGTGGTGACTATCGTCACGCCGCATTCGCCGGCACTCGTGGCCCGCCTACCCGACCTCGGCGCCTCTGAACAGCTCGTGCTGGACCTGGCCGCGCGCCACGGCGCCCTGGCCGTGGATGTGCGCGACGAGTTCCAGGGCTTCGAACCGCTGCCCATGTTCTCCGACGGCATTCACTTCGTGCCGCTGGGCCAGCAGCTCATCGCCATCGGCACAGCGGAGGCGCTCATCGACACCGCTCTGCTGCAGGGGCTCGGGCCGCGCAGCGCCTTTCTGCAGGCTTGGCGCGACGGGCGCCGCAGCGGCTTGCTCCAGCCGCTGCCGACGCTGGCCGTTTTTGGCGACACCCGCGCGCCGCCGCGGCTGCGCGCGCTGGTGCAGGCGGCGTTGAATGCACCACTCGACGACGAGCAGCTCGTGGCTGCGCTTGCCGCGGGCCGTAGCTTTCCCAAGGAGTTTCTGCTCCATGATCCGCTGGTGGGCAGTCGGCGCTCGCCCTACGGCACCGGCGCACTGCTGCTGAGCGAGGCGCGCGCGCGGGAGGCCGGCCAGATGCTGATCGCCCAGCATTGCGCGGCGCAGCGCGCCGAGATCGAGACGCACGTCTACCCCGCCGATGCGCTCCTGCGCTGGGCCGGCGGCGCCGAGCAGCTCCAGGCGAGCACGCCGCCGCGGCTCGCTCTGCTGCGCGGACTCACCGCCTTCGACGCGGCCATCGGTGCCACGCCGCGCCCCACCGACCGCCGCGTGTCGCGCGGCATCGCGGCGCTCATCGCGGGCCGCGCCCAGGAAGCACTCGACGACCTGCAGGCCGCGCTCTTGCTCAATCCGCGCCACAGCGAGGCGCGCTACCAGTCGGCCTTCGCGCTGCGGCGGCTGGGACGCAATCCCGAGGCCGTGCTGGAGTTTCAGGCACTCGTCGCCAAGGATCCCGAGTCTGCGCTGGGCCAGTTCATCACCGGCCTCTTGCTCAAAGAGGCCGACGACCCGGCCGGCGCCGAACCCTATCTGCGTCGCGCAATCCAGCTGGACGGCACGCTCTCGCGGGCGCGCTACTTGCTCGGACGCCTGCTCATGGACCGCGGCGAACTGGACGAGGCCGAGGAGCAGCTCACCATCGCGGCCATGATCATGACCGACCCGGTGGACGCCTTTCCGCTGCTGCGTGAGATTCGCGCGAAGCGAGCGGCGACGCCAGCAGCGCCGCCCCCCTAAGTCCGGCCTCGTCGCCATGGCGCGCTGCGGCCACGGGCACGGCCCCTGCACTCGCGACGAGCGGATGCGGATCGACCGCGCGCCGCGCCGCCTCAAGAAGTTCCGGCGTCGCGCTCGCCACGCCGCCCGCCAGCACAATGAGCGCCGGATCGAAGAGCGTCACGAGCAGGCGGCACAGGCTGGCCAGGGCGGCGCAGGCCTCGGCGGCGAGGGGCTTGGCGCGTGGATCGCCGCGCCGCGCCAGATCGAAGAGCGCACTCGCGCCGCCGTCCGGGCCCATCGGCAGATAGGCCGCCGACGCGCGCTCGGCGAGGGCCGCCCCGCCGAGATAGGCCTCGTAGCAGCCGCGCTGTCCGCAACGGCAGAGTTCACCGCCCTCGCGGAAGCAGGCGTGTCCGCCCTCGGCGGCCATGCCGCGGCGGCCCTCCACGAGCGTGCCGCTGCAGACGAAGCCGGTGCCCACGCCGGTGCCCACGAACACGGCGACGAGGTCGTCGACGCCGGCGCTGCGGGCTTCGGCAAGTGCGGCTGCATTCACGTCATTCACCAAGCGCACCGGCAGCTTGAGCTGCGCCGCGAGAGCCGTGCCCAGCGGCGCATCGCGCAGCCCTAGCCCGGTGGAGTAAAGCACCCGGCCGCTGGCCGTTTCGGTGTAGCCGGCCAGCGCGAGGCCGATGGCTTGCGGGGCGCCGCCGGGCAGACTCGGCGCCTCGTCGAGCACGGTGCGCCCGGCAGCCGCGAGTTCGGCGAGCAGAGGCTGAAAGCCGCCCGCGGGCGTCTGTCTGCTGTGCCGGCTGAGCAGGCGGCCATCGGGCGCGACGAGCGCCGAGCGCAGTTGCGTGCCGCCCACATCGAAGGCCAAGACGTTGCCGCCGTGGCTGCTCATGGACTCACCGCCGGCTGCGGCGTGGGCTGCGCGCCGGCCGTGGAAAGCGCGCCGTGGCGCCAGCGCTCGAAGGAGGCCGCCAAGGAATTCTCCTGCAGGCGGACCTCGGCGGCGGCGCGGCCGGTGTTCAGGCCCTCGCGCGCGGCCAGCAGATCCTGCTGCGCGAGCGGGTCGCTCTGCAAATCGAAGAGGCTCACGCGCTGCCGCAGCGGATCGGCGAGCCGCAGCCAGCGTCGCGAGCGGCTCGCGTCGAGAGTCACGCCCGTGATGCCCGGCACCGGCCGCAGCACGGCATGCGCCACCGGATCGGGCAGCGTCGGTCCGTAGGGCGGCGGCAGGCGCCCCTGCAATTGCTCGGGGCTGGCCAGCCGTCCGAGCTTGGCCAGCAGGCGCGTGACATCCACGAGTTCGATGGGCTCCTGCACCACGAAGGCGCGGCCATCGGGCCCGCGCACGCCGGGCCCGGCCGCCAAGAGCGGCACGGCCAGGACTTCCTCGTGCAGCGTTTGGCCATGCCAGCGCCCGCCGTGCTCGTAAAACTCTTCGCCCATCACGCCCACCACGACCACGAGCGTGCGTTCGAGCAGCCCGCGTTGGGAGAGGCCCGCGAAGAGCGCCGCCAGCGCGCGGTCCACGCCGGCGACTTCGGCGTCGTAAAGCGGCCCCAGTTCCACAGCCAGCGCCTCGGCCACGCCGGGGCGGCTGTCGAGCCGGCGCAGCGACTCCACCAGAGCCAGGCTGGGCTCGGACTTCACGCGGCGCAGATCGCTGCTGCGTGGCTCGTGCGGTGCGGCCGGATCTGCGAGGTGCAGCATGAGAAACCAGCGGTACTGCTGCGCTTCCTCCAGCCAGGCCAGCGCCTCCTCCACCAGCACGTCGGCCGGCAGATCACCGCGCCGCACGGTCTCGAAGCCGCGGGCCAGGCCGGTGCTCTCATCGAGCGCGTGGCCGGCGGCGAAGAGCGCCGTGGTGACGCCGCTCCACGCCGCCGTCTCGGCCAGCGTGGGCCGGCGCGGCGTGAGCGTGCGCGCCTCGGCCAGCCCCAGGCCATGCGTGAGCGGTGACACGCCGGTGAGCAGCGAAGCGAGATTGGGGAGATTCCAGCTCGACGGCGCGAGCACGCGCTCCCAGCGGCCGCCGCGCCCCGCCAATGCATCGAGCGTGGGCGTCGCCCCGCGCGCATAGCCGTAGGAGCCGAGCCGGTCGGCGCGCAGGGACTCCACTGTGACCAGCAGCACGTTGAGCGTGTGCTCGGGATCGTAGGCGCGACGCGGTACGCGCTGCGGCGCACTCACGGTGAGGTCGCGCACGCCCACGAAAAGATTGTCGCCGCCTTCGCGCTGCAGCGAGAGGTCCACCGAGCGGCCCGCCCAGGGCGAAAGATCGATGGCCGTGAGTGTCTCCACGTCCACCGGCGCCGTGTGCGCGCTGAGATCCACCGGGATCACGGCCTGCGGCTGGCCATCCACGGTGAGCAGCACACGGGCGGGCGTGCTCGCCCCTTCGGGATGCGGGCGCGCCGCGAGCAGCGTGACTTCCAGTTGGCTGCCCAGCACGAGGGCCTGCGCGCGGAGCTGCAGCGGGCTCGCGGGCGACAGCGCGATGCAGGCCGGCCCCGCCAGGCCCGCGCGGGCCCGCTCGGGCGAGGGCGGCGCGAAGACGCGCGCGTGGCCCATACGCGCCAGCAAATCGTCGGTCTGCGTGCGCGTGAGCAGCGCGGCCTCGGTCTCATCCACGCCGCGCCCGGCGGAGAGCAGCACCGGCTCGCAGAGCAGTGCAAGTGCGCCGGCCGGCCCCGCCACTACGAACTCCAGCGTGATGTCCTCGCCCGGAGTCACCGGCAGTGGCTGCCGAAACTCCTGCCAGCGCGGTGTGAGCGGCCAGCGCGCAAGCTCTTCGAGGGGCTGGCCGGCGCGGCCCAGGCGCAGCGCGACGCTCAGCGCCTGCCCTCCCGACGGCGCGGCGCCGGCGCGCAGCACGAGCACGGCCTCGGCACCCGGCACGATGGCCGCGCAGCGCAGGGCCTCGCCGCCGGCGAGTTCGAAAGCCAGCCGCGCCTGTTCCTCGAGCACGACGCGCTGGGTCTGGCGCGCGCCTTCGGGCGCGAGCAGCAGTCGCCGGCCCTGGCGGTAATCGGGCTCCTTGGCGCCCTGCCACCAGACCAAGGCCAGCGCGAGCAACGTGGTGACCCCGGCCAGGTGCAGGCCGGCGCGGCGCGCCGCGCGCCGCGGCGTCTTCACGGCCGTGGCGCACCTCCTGCCCCCGGGGCTGCACCGCGGGCCTCCCCGATCGGTGGCAGACCGGTGGGCTGGACGCGGTAGTCGCTCAACAGGGACGAAACCTTGGCCACCAGGAACTCGGCCACATCGAAGTTGTCGGGGAATGTCTCCCAGTCTTCCGACTCGCGCACGTGTGTCGCGAGCATGCCGCCCTTGACGACCACCTGCTCCTCGACGCGCAGGCGCAGCAGCAGCCCGCCGCCGTCGGGCACGATCTCGGCGATGACCCGGCGGCGCGAGGGCCCGCGGACCGCCGCCTGCGAGGTGCCGTAGAGCCAGTCGCTGGTGAAGCCGCCCGGACGCTGGTCGCGCGGGCGCACCGGATAGCCCTCGGCGCTCACCGTGGTGAGCGCCGCGCTCTGCAGCGCGGGCAAGCTCAGTCCCAAGAAGCGGCTCTCGGCCCAGCGCTCCGGCTGTGTGGCGCAGCCTGTGGCCAGCAGCGCCGGCAAGAGCACAGCCAGCAGCAAGGACCCACGGCACGGCAGCGCAAAGGACGGCATGCGCGGCAATCTAGCAGGCCCAGCCTCGTCCTCGCGAGGAGATCCGGCGGTTCGCCCGGCTACTCGCCCGGCGGTTCGCCCTGGGTGCGCGCCTGGAAGCGCAGCCGCACCGGAATCTCCGCATAGGGCAGCTTGTCTTGCAGCTCGTGCAAGAGGTAGCGGCGCCAGTTGTCCTCGAAGAGGCCGGGCTCGTTCACGAAGAGCACCAGCGTGGGCGGATGTGTGCCCACCTGCGAGGCAAAGAAGATCTTGCCCACTCGGCCGCCCTGCGGGCGCGGGCGGCGCTTCTCCCAGGCGCGGCGCATCACCCGGTTGAGCTCGCCTGTCGTCACGCGCATGCCCGCCTGGTCGTGGAGTTGCGCGGCGAGCTGCAGCGTGGGCGCGAGGTTGGTGCCTTGCAGCGCCGAGAGGAAGGCGATTGGCGCGTACTCCAGACCGGGCAACGTCTCGCGCACGTACTTCTCGTAGTCGGGCACGGTGGCGCGCTCGCCCACCAGGTCCCATTTGGTGACGACGATGATGCAGGGCACCGACTGCTCCTGCACCATGCCGGCGAGCTGGCGGTCGATGCGCCCCATTTCGCGCGTGGCATCCACCAGCAGCAGCACGACATCCGCGCGGCGCAGGGCGCGCAGCGCGCGCGACTGGCTGTAGAACTCTACTGAGTCCGAGACGGTCTTGTCCTTGCGCAGGCCGGCCGTGTCGATGGCGATGAAGCGCCGCCCGCCGTGCGCGAAGGGCACGTCCACGGCGTCGCGCGTCGTGCCCGGCACTTCGGAGACGATCACGCGCTCGTCGCCCACCAGCGCATTGACCAGCGTGGACTTGCCCACGTTCATGCGGCCCATGATGGCCAGGCGCACCACATCGCTCGGCACCTGCGGCACGACGGCGGTCTCGCCGACCGCGGCCAGGATCATGTCGAGTAGCGAGGCAATGCCGGTGCGTTCGCGCGCCGAGACGGGCACGGGCTCGCCCATGCCCAGCGCGTGCGCCTCACCGCGGCCCGAGACGCTGCCGCGGCTTTCGCACTTGTTGGCCACGAGGATGATCGGCAGGTCGAGCTTGCGCAGGCGCTCGGCCACGGCACGGTCGGCGCCGGTGACACCCTCCGCAGCATCCATGACGAAGAGCACGAGGTCGGCCATTTGCAGCGCGGCCTCGATCTGCTGATCGATCTCCACCGAGAGCTTCTGCTCGTCGACGACGCCGATGCCGCCGGTGTCCACCAGCTCCAGGCTCTTGTCACCGACACCCAGCACGAAGCTCACGCGGTCGCGCGTGACGCCGGCCATGGGATCTTCGATGGAGACGCGCCGCCCGGCGAGCGCATTGAAGAGCGTGCTCTTGCCGACATTGGGCCGGCCGACGATCGCGACGCAGGGCAGTCCCGAGGTGCCGGTCATCGCACACCCAGGGCTTTGTGGACCTGCGGCACGAGGCGCACGGAGAGGCCGCGGCTGGCGAGCCGGTCCACCAGCGCGTCGAAGCGCGCGCGCGGCAGAGCCGGGCTGCCGCCGAGCGGCGTCACCGGCTGCAAGAACACCGGCGCCTGCGGATGATGCCGCGCGAGCAGTTCGGCGGCTGCGTCCAGCTCAGCCTCGGGTGTTTCACCGTCCACGACGAGCTTGAAGAAGGTCTCGCTCTGCTTGAGCACGCCGCTCTGCAGGACCGCCTCGTGGCGGGCGAGCACATCCGGCAGGCCCGTGGCCGTAGGCAGCTTGATGTCGCTGGCCACCCAGCGGCAGCGCGGCGCGAGGCGCTGCAGGGCTTGCAGATGGAGGCCGGCCGTTTCGAGCATGACCGGCCGCGGGGCCAGGGCCTCCACGAGCGCGGCCACGAAGTCGGGCTGCTCGCAGGGCTCGCCGCCCGTGATCGAGACCGGGCAGGGCCCGCCGGGCGCGCCGGGCGGATCGACGGCCTGCACGAGGTCGACAACCTGCTGCACGCTCAGCGGATTGGTGAGGCGCTCGACAGCGCCACTCGCGTCGCGCGGACCCGTGACGGACGGCGGTGTTTCAAAGGCCCAGGCCGTGTCGCAAAAGCGGCAGCCCACCGCGCAACCGGCGAGGCGCACGAAGACTTGCCGTCGCCCGAGCAGAAGACCCTCGCCTTGATAGGAGCGAAAGACCTCCGCCACCTGGCCGGACAAATTGCCGTCCTGGGCCTTCATGAGCGTCTGGTCGGCAGCGGGCAGTGAGCCCGCGGCCGGCTACTTGCCCTTCTTGGCGGGCGCGGCGGCCTTGGCCGGAGCGGCTGCCTTGCCGGCCGCGGCGGGAGCCCCTGCGGCGCCCTTGCCCTTCTTGTCGCCACCCGCCACAGCGGCGCCGGCAGCGGCTGCTGCACCGGCTGCACCGGCGGCTGCTGCCAAGGCCGGAGCGGCCACCTTCTCCTTCTTGACCTTCTTCACCTTCTGACCGGTGCGCACCTTGGGCAGACCATAGACCGACTTACCCACGGTGTGCTTGTTGGCCTTCTTCAGGGCCTCGAGGCGCTCGAGCCGGGTCCACACGTTGCGGGCGCGGATGAGGCCCTCCTTGATCTTGAGGCTCTTGTGGACGGTCATGGCGGGCTCCGCGGGCAGAATCTGAGGGCCGAGTTTCGGCGCGAAAGGGCCGCTTATCCTCCACTTCCAGCGCGAAGCGTCAAGCGCCCGACTCTGGGTACCGGAGATTGGGCGTCCGACTCGGGCGCCCGACCTTAGCGCGGAATCTCGACCAGCTTGGAGCGGCGGAACAGCTCGGGGTCCGCGCCGGGCCCCGGCAGGCGCTGCATGGCGTCCAGCAGGGCCGTCAGTTCCTCGGCCTCGGTGGCGAGCCCGACCGTGACCGCGTAGCGGGCGTGCAAATCATTCTTGATCGGCGCGTAGCCCAGGACCTGAGCCTGCGGATAGCCGGCGGCGTTGAGCTTGTCGCGCAGGTCGCGCGCGATGGCGAGGCTGGACTCGCTGCCGACGACGTCGAGGACCTGCACCGCGAAGAGCGCCGTGCCATCGGCCGCCGAAGGGCTGCCGCTCTTGAGGGCCGGCGAATCGCCGCGGGAATTGGCTCCCACGAGATAGATCGAGAGCAACCCTACGAGGGCGAGCACGCCGTAGAGCACCTTGCGCGGCGCGGCCCCCGCGCGAGCGGGTTGCTTGCCGGCGCCCTGCTTGGCAGAAGCCTGCGGCTTGGCGCGCGGTGCAGTGGCCGTGACGCGGCCTTGCACGGTGCGCCGTCCGCGCGAGGCCGAATTGAAGCCCGAGTCGGATGAGCGGAAAAGGTCGAGCGGGTGCTTGGATCCCATGGCGCCCTGAAAGCTAGGACAGCGCGGACCCCGTTTCTACTGGCGCGCTAGAAAATCCGCGCTCAGCGGCCGGCGGTCAGCGGCCGGCGAGAACCCGCTCGCGGAAGCTCTGCTCCTCGCGCTCCAGGGAGAGCCCGGTGGCCGCCTCAAAGGCCTCGGCGAGCGGCTTGGTCTCGAGTTCTACGACCCACTTCACGATCGGGCCGGTGCCCCGGCGCGATACGACGTGGTCGATGAAGGCGTAGCTCACGAGGTAGGCCAGGTTCACTTCGTTGTGATCCTTGAGGTCCACGAAGGTCTCGGGCAGGTCAGCCAGGCGCGGCAGGCGTTCACGCCCGCCGGGGCCGGCATCCAAGGTCATCACGAGGCGCGGCAGGCCTCCGCCCCGCCCAAACTCCATGAGCTGCGCCAGGCCCTCGTTCACGAAGGTCGGACAGTGCGGGGCCAGCTCGGTCACGATGAGGTGCGTGAACTCGTGCCGGAAGGCGGCCTCGATCTGCGCCTCGTCCCGCTCGACGTCGCTGATGGGCAGCCGGATCTTGCGGTCGAAGAGCCCGCCCACCCAGTCGTGCATGCCGGTGGCATTGCCGAAGTCGCCCTGGGGATAGAGCACGACGATGGTCTTCTGCTGCGGGAAGTGCTGGAGCTGGTTGGCCACCATGGCCCGCGCGCGCTCGAGCACGCCGGTGAGCCGCACCCCGAACAGCGGCCCGGAGAGCTTGGCCGGTCCTCGGATCACGAAGAACTGCGTCTCGTCGGTGCGGTAGTCCTTCTCGACGGCGTGCTGCCGGCGCGTTCGCTCGGCCGATTGCGTGGCCAGCGTGGCCACGTCCGCATTCATCGCGCCGGCGGCTTGATCGTAGGCCTCGATGGCTTCGGGCAGCCGGTCTTGAAGCGAAAGCGTGTCGCCGAGCAGGAGCCAGGCATCGCTCGCGGCGGGATCCTTTTTCACCAGCGTGGAGAGCACCTGCTCGGACTCGCTGAGGGCATAGCAGCGAATGAGCAACTGCCCCAGGTGCACGGCATAGCCGTGCTCGTCGGGATTCAGTTCGAAGGCCTTGCGGTAGTCGCGCACTCCGGCCACGTAGTCCACCGACTTGACCAGATCTTGGCCGCGGCGGAAGTAGGCCCAGGCCAGATTCTTGCGCAGCACGACTTCGTTCGGCTCGAGGCGGCAGGCCTGCTCGAGGAGTTGCACGGCCAGCGCGGGCTTGCCCTCTTCGAGCGCGGTCCCGGCGCGCTTGTTGAGTTCGAGAACTTCGTCGCTGGCTGTGGCGAGCGGCTGCGCCGTCGGCGCGGCGGCGCCCTGAGTCGTCGGTCCCTGCGTGACCGGACTTGGCGTCATCGTGCCGGCCAGCGCTGCTTGGGCGCCGCAGAGCAGGAGCAGGGCGGGCGCTACGGCCGCCACGAAGAGCCGATAGGCATAGGCCCAGCCATGCCGCGCGGAGAGCGCGGTGAGTTCGGCATGGAAGCGTTCGTAGCGGGCGGGCATCTCGTCCTGATAGCTCGGGTCGCAGAAGTAGAGACGGCAACCCAGGGGCCGGCCGTCCCGGTTGCGGCACAACCCATCGACATGCCACGGACACAGACCTGAGTCCACGGCGGCGCGGGGCGGGCCCTGCTGCAGGGCGTAGGCGCTTTCGAGGTCGGAGGCGTAGAGCCGATGCTCGCTGCGCGGGAAATCACAGCAGCGGCCCGAGAGTTCGCAGCGCGGCGCGCGAGCGGCAATCTCGGCGTCGACGCGTGCGTAAAGCTCGGCGATCTCAGCCGCGAGCGGTGCGGAGAGGGCGGGCAAACCCGCCGGCTGGGCGGGCAATCTACCGGGCAGTTCGGGCAGCTCGCCCGGCAGCGCGGACTCTTCGGCGCTCATCGCCGCTCCCGGCGACGGCGCAAGCGGGCCAGGCGGCGACGCTTCATCTCTTCGTCCTCGCCCTCGGGGCCGGCTTCCGAGTGCTCCAGCGTCTTCTTGCCGGCGATCTGGTCATCGATGTCGGCCATGAGTTCCTGCGGACTCTGGTAGCGGATGCTGCGGTCCTTGGCCATCATCTTCTCGATGAAGTAATGCATGTGCGCGCTGATGCGCCCGCCCTTGGTGGCCTCCGCCGAGAGCCCCTCGAGCACAGCCTTCTGCACCAGCTCCTCGTCGTCGCCCTGGAAGGGCAGCTCGCCGAGCACCATTTGGTAGAGCGTGGCGCCGAGCGAGTAAATGTCGCTGCGCACGTCGAGGTCGCCCTGGCCAAGAGCCTGTTCCGGCGAGAGAAAGGCCGCGGTGCCCGCCGTGTGGGCGCCGGCGGTGTGCGCGCCAGCGTGCGCTCCCGCAGCACCAGCGGTGGCTCCGTCCGCCGCGGCGGGCCCTGCACTAGTCACTGCAAAGCCCAGGTCGATGAGCTTCACCGTGTTGTCCGCCGTGATGAGGATGTTGCCGGGCTTGATGTCGCGATGCACGAGGCCTTCGCTTCGCAAATATTCCAGCGTGCGCGCGACTTGCAGGATGACGAGCAAGGCGCCGTCCTCGTCGAAGGCGCCGCCGCGCGCGATCTTCTCCTGCAGGGTCTCGCCCTCCACTGCCTCCATGAAGCTGAGGTAGCGGCCGGCCAGCCGCCCGGCCCGGTAGCCCTTGACCACATTGGGGTGGCTCAGCCGCTTGAGCAGCGCCGCCTCGCCCAGAAAGGCCTGCACCTGCTGCGGCTGCTCGGCGAGTTCAGCGTGCAAAAGCTTGAGGGCTTCTTCGTGCCCGTCGGCGTGGCGCACGAGAAAGACCATGGCCGTGCCGCCCTCGCCCAGCTTCCTCACGTAGCTGTAGCCGGGCAGTTCGGGCACGTCCTCGCCATCCGTGTGGAAGTACTGCAGCAGGCGCGCTTTGTCGAGCAGGCCTTGGCGCAGGGCCAGGCTGGACAGACTGGCCGGCTGGCCGGCGGCAGCAGCGGCTTGAGCGGCTGCAAAGAGAGCGGCCACGGCCTCCTGCGAAAGCACGCCGCGGACGGCGAGCTTTCCGAAGAGCCGAGCCTCCGCGGCGGGGTCGGGGCGCATGAGCAAATCGTACCGCGCTCAAGCCCCGGCCCGGTACGGTCCGATGGAGCGTCCGTCTCGCCATGGCCACGGCAGCCGGCGAATCCCTGGGAGTTCCCCGTGCGCGCAGCGGATGAGACGGACGTCCTGAAGTACTGCGAGATCCTGGACGAGTTCATTCGCGTTCGAGCGCTGAACGAGGAGGATTGCCCGCGGCTGTTGCGCGGCGCCCAGGTGGCCGGCCGCAGCACCTACCACGAACTCGTGGTCAAGCTCTGCGTGCTCGACTTCGAGGCGCGCGTGCTGCCGCTCTTCGAGAAGCACCAGAAGGTTTACCAGCCCGAGGCGCTCGTCGAACTGCTCTATCAGATCTGCGTGGAAGTGAATCCGCATCTGGAGATCCACAGCGTGAGTGTGCCGGCCGGAAGCAGTGCCGCGCCGCAGCCGGCCGCCGCGCCGGCGCTGGCTCCCGAAGAGGAGGCGCGCCAGGCCGAAGAAGAGCGCCGCGCTCTGCAGCAGCGCGTGCAGAACTTGCAGGGCGCACTCGGCGCCGCGATCATCGGCCAGGATCTGGCCGTGCGCACCATCGCGCAGGCCGTGCGCAAGGCCGCCGTGGGTCTCAAGGATCCGCGCAAGCCGATCGGCGTCTTCCTGCTGGTCGGCCCCACCGGCACCGGCAAGACCGAGATGGCCAAGGCCGTGGCGCAGCACCTTTATGGTGCGCCGGCGACAAACGGAGCCGCGGCGACGAGCGGCAGCCGAACCGCAAGCCCGAGCGTCAGCCCGGCACTCGTGCGCATCGATTGCAGCGAGTACGCCCTGCCACACGAATACGCCAAGCTCATCGGCGCGCCGCCCGGCTACATCGGGCACAGCGAGGGCGGACAGCTCACCGAGGCGGTCAAGCAGAAGCAGGCCTGCGTCGTGCTCTTCGACGAGATCGAGAAGGCCCACGAGAAGGTCCACAACCTGCTCCTGCAGCTCATGGACGAGGGCACGCTCACCGACAGCAAGGGCGAAACGGTTTCCTTTCAGCGCTGCGTGGTGCTGCTCACCAGCAACCTGGGCGTGGAAGAAGTGCGCAAGCTGGCCAACCGCGTGGGCTTTGCGGCCCGCGACCGCGAGAGCCTGGAGCCCTCCGAGACCGACGACGCCATGCACGGTGCGGTCAAGCGCAGCTTCCGGCCCGAGTTCATCAACCGGCTCGATGCGGTGGTGGAGTTTCAGGCGCTCACGCCGCGCGACTGCGAGCGCATTGCGCACCTGCAGCTTCTCGAGATCGCCGGCTACCTCGCGCGCACGGGCCTGACTCTGCGCTGCTCAGAGGCGCTCGAACGGCACCTGGGACAGCTCGGGTGGTCGGCCGAGTACGGCGCGCGCGAATTGCGCCGCCACATCCGCGATGTCGTCGAACATCCGCTGAGCGAGCAACTCATCACCGGCAAGTTTCGGCGCGGCGATGCCATCACCGTGGGCCTGCGCGCCAACGGCGAACTCTCCATCGCGCGCGTGCGCACGCCGCGTGGGCACGGCCCCCGTGCGCACAAGGCTTCGGCCGAGCGCGGCACGCGCCGCCGTCACACCAAGCCCGGCGAGCGCGGCGCGGCCTGAAGGTCTAGTCCTTCTTTTTCTTGCCGCCCAGCAGGCCGCCGAGTTTGTCGCCTAGCTTGTCGCCGACCTTCTCGCCGACTTTGTCGCTGAGCTTGTCCTGCGCCTCGCCGAGCACTTCGGCCTGCTTCTCGTCTACGCGGCGGGCCAGTTCGGCCGCGCCGGCGTTCTTGAGCGCCTGGCTCAGTTCGGTGTCGTCGATCGTGATCTCGGGATCATCGATCGGTCCGCGCAGCCCCAGCGGCAGCCGGAACTCGGCCACCTGCCGGGCCGAGCCGCCGAGATTCAGCGTCGTGTCATGCAGCGCAATGTTGAGCGGCAGATCGAGGTAGCCCACACGGCCCCCGCTCCAGGTGCCGTCGATGAGCACGTCGAGTGTGCCGCCGCTCAGCGGCGGTCCGCCACCCACCGCGAGACTGCCGGCGATGCGGTCTACCGCAAGGCCCTTGAGATCGAAGAGCACGCGGTTGCTGCCGGCGTGCCCCGCCAGAGCCGCGAGCCCGAGGTCCATGCTCAGCACGCCGCTGCGCGAGGTGACGAGCACGCGCGGCGGCCCGCCCGCCAGCGGCGGATGCGTGGAGAGATGCTCGGCGCGCACATCGAAGGTCTCGCCCGGCATGGCCACGGACGTGACGCCCTCCGCGATCAGCTCGGCGATCTCGAGAGTGGGCGAACCCTGCACGAGGTGAGCCGCGGTCACGTCGGCATAGCCCATGAGTTCGGCTTGGCGGCGCGCGCGGTCGGTGGGCGACTCGCCGGCCTCGCCCTCGCCGGCTGCCGAGTCATCGCCATCGCCTGCCAGGCCATCGAGCACGCGCCGGATCTGGCGCAGACGCTCGCGCCACTCCTGCGCGCTGGCGATGTAGTCCTCAAGCGTGCGCGGCCCGCCGCTCTCGGCCTCCGAGTCACGGGCGTCGCCTTCGGGCGTCTTCGGCCCCACGCGCTCGCCGGGCGTTGTGCGCGGCAGCCCCTGATGCGCCTCGCTGAGCACTACGCGCTCGAGACGCACGCGCTTGCGCAGCAGATCGGCCGTGCTGAGGTCGGCCTCCAGGCGCCCGACGCGCAGGGCGTCGCGATCCAGCGCGCTGCTGTCGGCCAGCGCTAGGTCCGTGACGACCAGCTTGCCGCCGGCGAGATCCAAGCTGGCCGAGCCCACGTCCACGGTGGCGCCGTTGACGCGCTCCAGGCCTGACTTAAGTGCGCGTCCGAGCAGCGGGCCGGCCAGCACCGACTGTAGCGCAACGAGTGAGATGAGCAGCACGGCCACGATGCCGGCGCCCCACAGGCGAATGGGCCGGCCCTTCGTCTGCGTGGCGAGATCGGCCCAGGTGAGCTTGCCGCGCCGTCCGCCGATGAGCGCCCAGGCGAGCAGGGCCGCCCACCACTTGCCCTTGATCTTCTGGTAGGCGGCGCTGCTGCTCTCGACGCCGGCCATGGTCTTGCGGATGCGCGCCACAGCGCGCGTGACCAGCAGCCCGACCCCCAGGCCGAAGAGCACCGCCAGCGGCAGGCCGCCCGTGACGACGTAGTACTCCAAGCCGAAGAGCGCGACGACGGGCAGGTTCACGAGTGTGGCGAAGAGCCCTTGCAGCGGTCCGTCGAGCAGTGCGCGCCCCAGGTGAAAGGCCACCGGCAGGAGCAGCCACGAGACGAGTTTGGCCAGCGGCCAGGTGAGCAGCGCGAGCGGCAGACTGGCGTTCAGCACGAGCAGCGCGCAAATCAACACCACGAAGAGTCCGGGCGCGCGCGCCAGGCCCGGCAGAAAGCCGAGCAGCGAGCCCAGCACGCAGGCCAGCATCATCTGGCCGGGAGTGGCCTTGCCGCGCACGACCTTGCCAAGACTTCTCAGGACCATGGTTCAGTTCCCCTTGGTGGGTTGGGCGCCGGCGGGTTGGGCGCCAGCAAGCGCCGGCAGATGCGCGAGTTGCCCGCTAGCGAACCACGCGTCGAGTATCAGCGGGCCGGCCTGCTCGGCAGCGGCGCCCAAGGCGCGGCGCGCGGACTCCACGTCCGTGGCATCGAGGATGGCGAAGACCTTGCTGTGATCGAAGCGGCCGAGCAGCAGCACAGGGCCCGCGCGGCCTTCTTCGGCCACCAGCGGCGCGAGCGCCTGCATGGCCCGCTCGCCGTCGGCCGCGTGGAGCAGCACATAGCCGCGCCCCCCCTCGCCCGGGCTGCGCGTGCGCTTGGCGCGGCGCGCCTCGGCTTCAAGTTCCATTTCGCGCTCGAGCAAGGCGCGCAGCGGCGCGGCGGTGCGCAGCGTGTGGTACTCAAGCTGAAAGATGCCGAGCTGGGCCGTTGGATCGGTCTCGGCCAGGGCCATCGCCGCTTGGCGATCCGCTGTGTCCAAGATGAAGAGGCCGCGCAGCGCCGGATCATGCCGCGGCTCACCGAAGGGGCCGGCCAGGAGCAGATGCCGCTCCTCGGCGAGGCGCATCATATTGGCGAAGTGTCCGGAGAAGGCGCGGCCGTTCTCCTCCGGGCTGAGTTGTCCGCTCTTGGGCCCGGTCTTGAGGAAGACCAGCGTGAGATCGCGTGCCTCGGACTCAGCGCGGGGCGTCGGCGCAGGAGCGGCTTCGGCGCGGCCCGATCCGGAACTCGCCGCGCAGGCGCCGAGGAGCAGGCCGAGCAGCATGGCCGGAGCACAGAGCCATGAATTCGTAGGGCTCCAGCGATTCAAACTGCGCATGTCGAGCGGTTCCGGGATGAGAGGTCAGCGCGCCATTCTAGGCATTGACGACTTCGAAGCCTGCCCCGAAACCCGCTGCGGTATCCTCGCCGGCCATGAGCAGCCGTCCGCGACGCTCCGGCCCCGATCGCTTCGCTGCGCGGCGCATCGAAGGCCTCGCGCAGAGCGACATCCGCAAGATGTCGCGCCTCTGCATGGATCTCGGCGGCGTGAATCTCGGCCAGGGCATTTGCGATCAGCCCACGCCGCCGGAAGTGAAGAGCGCTGCGAAGGCCGCCATTGACGGCGACCAGAGCATCTACAGCAAGTACGAAGGCATCGACGCCTTGCGCCGCGCCATCGCGAAGAAGATGGCCGACTACAACCACCTGCCTTGCGACCCGGACCGCGAAGTCCTCGTCACCGCCGGCAGCACGGGCGGCTTCGTCGCGGCCACGCTCTCCTTCATCGAGCCGGGCGACGAAGTGATCCTCTTCTCGCCCTTCTACGGCTACCACTTCAATGTGCTGCGGCTCGCGCAGCCGTCGATCCGCAGCGTGACGCTGCGCGGCGCGGACTGGTCCTTCGATCGCGAGGAACTCGCGGCGGCCTTCAGCGACAAGACCAAGGCCATCGTGATCAACACGCCTTGCAATCCCTGCGGCAAGGTCTTCACGCAGCAGGAGCTGGCCTTCATCGCCGAGCTCTGCGTGCGGCACGACTGCTTGGCGATCACCGACGAGATCTACGAGTACATTCTTTACGACGGGCGCCAGCATGTGAGCTTGGCCACGCTGCCGGGCATGCGCGAGCGCACGATCACGCTCTCCGGCTTCAGCAAGACCTACAACATGACCGGCTGGCGCCTCGGCTACGCGGTGGCGCCGGTGGAGTTGGCCGCGCGCATGGGCGTCGTGGCCGACCTGCTCTACATCTGCGCGCCGACGCCGCTGCAGCACGGCGTGCTCGCGGCCTTCGATCTGCCGCCGAGCTACTACACCCAGCTTTCCGCCGACTACGAGCGCAAGCGGCGCGTGACGATGGAAGCCTGCGACGCGGTGGGCCTGCGCAGCCTCCCGCCGCAGGGCAGCTACTACCTGATGGTCGATGTGCGCGGCGCGGGCTTCGCCAATGACCGCGAGGCGGCCGACGTGCTCATGCAGCGCTGCGGTGTGGCGGCCATCCCGGGCAGCAGCTTCTACACGCAGCCTGCGGACGGTCAGCACCAGCTTCGCCTCTGCTTCGCCAAGCAGGACCACGACCTTGAGCGCGCCTGTGAAGGCCTCGCGCGTCTGCCGCGAGTGGCGAGCGTTGGGCGGTAAGCAGCAGGGCCGGCAGCGCAGCCCGCGCGGCCTGGAGGTTCCGGCGGGAGCGGAGAACCCTGAGCGGACCGTCGTTCTGAGCGCTCAGTCGCCATGACACGCTCCTCCGCACGCACGAGGCTGGCTGCCGCCGCCGGCATCATTGGCCTCGCGATCCTCGCCGGCTGCTGGCTTTGGCTGGCCGACCCGGAGGACGCAGAGCCCGCACGGCTCTCATCGTCGACGGCTATGGCGCCGGCTGAGCCGGAGGCCGAGACAACACCGAGCCTCCCGCAGGCCGGACCGAGCGAGCTGTCGGCCCTGGTACCGCACACAGCGAACGGTGAGTCGACGACCGGCACCGCGCTTTCCAGCGCCTCGCAACTCAGTGGGCTGCTCACCGGCCGCCTCGTCCACGAGGACGACGGTTCGCCCGTGCCCGACGCCGAGATACTGCTCTTCACAGAGGGGATGTCAGGCGATAGCCCGCCGACGGGCTTTCGCACGGACGTCGTGCACACGGACGCGACCGGCGCGTTCTCAGTCAACTTCGCACAGCACGCAACACTGTGGCTGCTCCGGGCATTGCCCGGGCCTGGCCACGCGCTGGTCGAGGAGCGGCCCGAGCTCGTGATCCCGCCCGGCGAGACTCACTCCATCGAGTTGCGCGCGCTGCGCGGAGGCAGCGTGAGCGGCGTCGTCGTGGACGAAATGGAGCGGCCAGTCGCGGGGGCCACGGTGCTCATGTGGAGTGACAGGCGGTCCAGCGTCGAGTTCGAAGACGGCCCCCCTGCGAAGCCGCATGCGCGGGTTGCCACTGACAGCGCCGGACGCTTCGTCGCTCAGGGAGCCGGCCCTTGGGTTCTCCTCATGCCGGAAATGGAGGGCCTCGCCGCTTGGCGCGGAGCCCACGGCCCGTTGCCGGAGGGCGAGACCGTCAGTGACATCAAGCTTGTTGTGGGCCCGGGCTACGTGATCCGGGGACGCGTCGTCGATTCCCAGCACCGGCCTGTGCCGCCCGTGTGGGTCGTCGCGAGCCGCGTCGAACGGTATCGATCCGTGGCGATGATGTCAGGGACAGAGCCCCTGAACGTAGCCGTCGCGACCGATGCCAATGGACGCTTCGCGCTCCCGCGCGTGGCGTCGCGCCGTTGGCATGTCTCGGTGAAGGAACCATCGCACCAGCCCTATGAACGCTTGCTGGAGCCAGATGATCCCGTGTTGTTGGAGCGGGAGGACCTGCTCATCGAGCTCGCACAAGGCTGCCACGTAGAGGGAATCGTCACGGGTGCCGATGGCTCGCCGCTCGACCAAGCGGCGGTCCTGCTCTTCGGAGCCTCGGAGGCCAGTGAGGACGGGCCGACCGGTTCAACTTGGATCCAAACCACTGCCGGCAGATTTGCCTTCGACAACCTGCTCCCCACCGACGGCGCACTGCTCTCCGTGACCGCCGAGGGGCACGCTGCGTTCCTGATGGAGCCCCTGGTCGTGAGCGCGTCGCCAGGTGCACCGCTGGCGATCCAGCTTGAGCGCGAACTGACGATCTCCGGACAGGTCGTGGACGAGCAAGGCCAGCCCGTGCCCGGCGCGTTGTTGAAGCTGAGCAGCACTCGTCGCGCGCAGACCGGCGAGTGGATCGGCCAGAGCTGGGATAAATTCCTGCTGTCCTGGCTGGCGCGCCAAACCTCCGACGCGGAAGGCCGCTTCCACTTCGGGCGGCTCTACGAGGGCAACTTCGAGCTGCTCGTCGAGGACCCACGCAACCTCGGACTGAAGCAGACGCTGACCGTCGCCGGCGGCGACCAAAACTTGCTCGTGCGCCTCGACGCCTCAGCTATGGCACTGGGCACCCTTTCTGGGAACGTGCGCGACGCCGCAACAGGTGCGCCGCTCGACGCCTTCCAGATCTGGGCCTTCAAGCACTCCCTCGAGGGAGGCTCGCCCGACTCGACGCGCAGCGGATCCTTCACCGACGCGGGAGGGCGCTACAGCGTGCACGGCTTCACGCCGGGGCTCTACGCGGTCTATGCGAAGGCCGAGGGCTATGCCAGGTGGTCGCTGCCCGAGCTTTCCGTCCAGCTCGGCGAGCAGCCGCTCGACATCAATCTGTTTCGCGAGCGCACGCTGCGCCTGCGGGTCGCCGATCAAGAGGGCGAGCCGGTCTACCAAGCCGCCGTGCTCTTCGAGAACGAGCGCGGCCAGCGCTTCAACCCGGCTTCGCAGCCCCAGGGCGACGGCACCCACGGCGAAACCGACATCCAGGGCGAGATCTTCGCGACGGGTCTCCCCGCGGATCGCATTGTCGTCGTGCTGAAGTACGCGCTCGTCAAGGGGACGGGCGTCGGCATGCGCGAGCACCGCACGAGCTTCGATCTGCGCGTGCAACCGGAGGGGACGCAGGTCATCGTGGTCCAGCGTCCCGTGCACCGCTGGCTCGTCGTCTCGCCCTACTTCTCCAGTGAGAACAGCCTCGCCTCGGTCCGAGATACTGCGGACAGCAAGTTGAACAGTTGGTTCGCGCCGCTCTTCGAGTCTGGCCAGCTACGTCTCCCCGATCTGCGCGTGGAGTGCACGGTGCAGGACGATTCGGGCGCCGTGATCGACTCAGCAAGCTGCGAGCCGGCCGGTGCCGACGGCAGGACATGGCGGCTGAGCTCCTCTGCACAGGAAGGGGAGGAGTCGCGCGGCCCTTGGCTGTTGGCTCGGCTGCCCGCCGGCGCCGCGACCGTCGAGATTCGTTCCGCTGGTACTGATCCCGTTCGGCTGGAGATTCCCGCAGGCGAGGACGACGTCAAACGCGTCGTGGTGCTCGTGCCGGCCGCTCAGTGAGGAGTCTTGCCTTGTCTCCCGGCGCGCATGTTCCTGCCGGACGTATTCCCGCCGGACGCACTCTCGCCCTCGCTTTCGCGATCCTTATCGCCCTCGCCCTCCCCGCCGCCGCGCAGTCCGATGCGACGCTCGATGTGCTCGACGGCGAGACGCTCTACGAGGGCGGCTGGCTGCTCACGCTCGGTCAGGAGGTCGAGCGGCGCGACGAGTTGGCCAGCGGCTGGAGCATCGTGGGTGATCCGACGAACCGGCGCCTCACCCGGCGCGAGACCGTGCTGGGCGCTCACTACGGACTGCGCCACGATGTGCAGCTCTCGGTCCTGCTGCCGCGCGTGCAGAACTCACTGCGCCAGTCTGCGCCAGGCCTGCCCGCGCGCGTACACGCCGAGGGCTGGGGCGATCTCGCCGCGCTCGTGAAGTGGCGCTTTCACCGCTGGGACGCACCGGGCGAGGCCTTCAACGTGGCGCTCATCTCAGGAGTGGAGCTGCCCACCGGCGCCGACCGCGTCAAGAGCGGCGGCTTGCTCGTCGCGCCGGAGCTTCAGCCCGGCTCGGGCTCGCTCGATGCCTTCCTCGGCGTGGCCGCCACCTACGAGCCGCGCCGCTGGCGCTTCAACGGCCTCGCACTCTGGAAGCGCGCCGGCGAGGGCCACGATTTCCGCGCCGGCGATGATTTCTTCTTCGAGCTCGCCGCCGGCAATCGCTTCTGGCTGGAGCCCTACCCCGGTCCCTTCATGCGCCTGGACTTCATGCTCCGGCATCGGCACAGCCGCCGCGCGAGCCTCAATGGCATCACCGACAACAACTCCGGCGGCGATCTCACGACGCTCGGCTGCAACTTCGCCTTCAGGCCGCGTCCGGCCCTCGACTTTCAGGTGGCGCTGGAAGTGCCGGTCTCCGAGAGAGTCCATGGTACGCAGCTCGCCGCCGGGCCATCGCTCGCGCTCAACTTCGGTTACCGTTTCTGAACCGGCAGCCGCCACCGACTCAAGACTTGTCCACCGAGGAACTCTGATCATGTCGCTTCCAAACTGGCTCGCGTTTCTGCGCCCCTGGGCGGCACGGCTCTCTGAGGCTCGGTCGTCCGCGGCGTTGCTGGTCACCGCTCCGCTGCTGTTGGCCCTCGCCGCGGCCTGCGCCGCTCCCGGCCTGGCTGTCTCGCCGCAAGCCGGCGATTTCGCCTTCGTGGAAGTCGATCTGCGCGGCTGAACCTGAAGCGAGGAGCTGCTCGGTCTCGAGCGGCTCTTCCGGAGCCGGTTCGGCTCCACGCCACAGATCGACATGGACCTGCAGATCGCGCGCGTGCGCGTGGTCGCGCCGCAGTCGCTGGACTTCGCTGCGCTCGTGGATGGTGTCATCCGCAACAACGTCGGCGTCGCCGAGATCCGCTTCGAGGCCGAGGCGGTGTTCGAAACGGTTCCGGACGGCGACACCTCTTCGCCGATCACGGTTCGACTCCAGCGGACCGGCCAGCGCTTTCATTTGGCCGATGAACCGGCCGATTTTGCGGCTGAGCTCGCCGCCGGCGTGCGCTGGCGCGCCTTCCGCGTGCTTTATCCCGAGGACTCGGCGCGCACAGTGCTGGTGACCCTCTCGCCCAGTGCGAGGAGCGCGACGGGGAGCAGGTGAAGTAGGAGGCGGGGCAGCGAGGTCTGCACATGCCAGACGAGTTCGCGCGGCGTGCCGGCGTAGACCAGGAGATAGCCCAGCAGGCCCAGCAGCACGACGAGGGCGGCGGGTGAGGCAGCGGCCGCGACACTTTGCGCGCGAGCCGCGACACTCTGCGCGCGAGCCGCGGCGCTCTCGGCGCGAGCCGCGGCGTTTTGTGAGCGAGCCGCGACGCGCCAGCAACTCGCCAAGCCGAGCAGAGCTGCGAGCGGCACGGCCAGAGTCGGCTGCCACCACTCGGCGGGCGGCAGCGCAGCGAGCAGCGCGGCTCCGAGATCGCCGCCGCGCTGCACGAGCCCGGTCAGCGCGCGCAGCGGCAGCCAGCCCGCCTCGGTGCGCCAGAGATCGTTGGCGAGATCAAAGCGCGCGTTGAAGAGCCAGCCGCCCGCGAGCAGGACACCGGGCACGGATAGCCAGGCCAGGAAGCGGCGAAGATCCGCTCGCTGCGCGGCGAAAGCGCTGCGCAAGGGCGCCGAGAGCAGACAGCCGAGCAATACAACGAGGGCCAGCAGCAGCCCCTCGTGCTTGGACGCGACGAGAAAGCCCAGCGCCAGTCCAGCCACCCCGAGCAGGCCGGGAGGTCCGCCCGCGCGCCAGCGATCGAGTGCATCCACAGCCACGATCAGGCCCAGCGCCACGAGCAGATCGGCCTCGGCCGCGCCGATCGAGCGCCCCACGGCGAAAGAGAGCAGCAGAAGCAGCAGCGCGGTCAACACCGGGCCAACGCGCCGCCGCAGGGCCGCGCCGGTGGCCAGCAGCAGCACGAGGCCGAGCAGTTGGATCGGCCAGCGGTTCTCGACATCGAGCAAGCTGCCGGCGCGCGCGAAGACATCGAGTTGCAGGAGCGGATTGAGCAGCGGGTAGTCGGCGTGCGTGATGCCGCGCTCGAGCGCGAGCAGCGGGCCGAGTGAATCGTGCAAGCCGCCCGCGATGAAGAGCGCCTTGGCCTTGGGCGACCAGATCGCGGCTTCATCGCCGGCCACGATGACGCGGCTGTTGGCGAGCAGGGCCTGATCGGCGGCGAGCAGCAGCGCCAGGAGCAGGCCGGCGAGTGCGAGCCAGGCGTGGCGGCCGGCGGTGGGTCCGGCGCTGGCCTGGGCGCGAACGGCTGCCTTCGCTGCGGCCGGACTCTCGTCGACCGCAGGCCAGCGCCGACCCGGCGCGGCGATCAGCAGCACCGCCGCCAGCGTCGGCGCGAGCGGCAGCCACTCGATGGGCAGCCCCGGCACGAGCCAGAGGAACTCTGAGACGGCCACCATCAGAGCACCGCTCATCAGCGCCCAGGCCACAAAGGCCCAGCCGTCAGTGCGCCTGCGCAGGCCGAGCCGCCACAGCAGCAGCGTGCCGAGCACGAGCGGCGTGATCAGCCAGCCGGCGATGGCAAGCAGCGACATCAGTAGTTCCGGTCGTAACGAAAGAGTTCGTAGCCCGGACCGCGCACCACGACGCGCAGCGACGGCAAGCTGGGCACGGGCTGATCGCTGCGCGTGTTCAGCACATAGGTCGTGGCCGGCAGAAGTTCGGCCAGCAGCCGCGCGTCGGCCGGCACACTCTCCAGCCGCGTGACGAGCACCGGATAGAGCAGCGTCGTGAGCTGCGCGATGAAGAGGTCGCCCTTGGGCTGCCCTGGGCCGGCCGGCGGACGCAGCACGACGAGTTCACGCGCGTCCGGTGCGTGCTCCCACACCACCTGCAGCGCCGTCCAGCCCGCCTCGCCGAGCGTCGCGCGGTAGCGGTCCTCGGTTGTGGCTCGGTAGCTGCCGAGGCGCGCCGTCCACGTCGGCGCCGCGAAATGCCGGCCCACGGCCACGCTGACTCCGGCCAGACTCACCGTCAGCCAGAGGAGCAATCCGACGGACACCGCGCTGCGCAGCACAGGCTTCACGTCCGGCGAGCCTAGCATCAGGCGAGCGCGAAGCTCACTGGCTCAGCGCTCGCCGTAGACCGGCAACTCCGCGCCCGGGCCGGCGTCCAGCTCGAGATCGAAGGCATTCCACACGACGAGTCCGTCTTCGGCCTGCGGATCGAGCAGTTGGAAGGCCAGGCGCGCGAGCGGCTGATCCAAAGGCACGCGAACGCTGCCGGGCGGCAGCACGCGATCCTCCTCGCTCGCCAGCCAACGCACGCTGAGCGTGCGATGCCCCTGAAAACTCTCCGCCGCGCGCTGCACGTCGGCGACGCGATGCACCTCAACCCGGCGCGTGACCGATTCGGTCAGGGTTTCGAGGCGCAGTCCGTGACGTCGCAAGCGCTCGATGAGATCTGGGCGACCCGGCGGCAACAGATAGGCGCGCGGAGCGAGGCGCTGCGTCGTGGCCTGAAAGCGCACGAAGGCCGGCACGTCGATCGTGCGGCGCGGGCCGTCGGCGATGCGCGTGGTCACGCCGGTCTCGCGATCAACGAGTTCGCGAAAGCCGCGCAACAGCAGCGGCTCGACACCGCGCGAGACGAGCTCGGCCGCGGTGGGCTGCAGCAACTGCCCCTGGGCGCCGAGCCGCGCCGTCTCGTCGTCAAGCCGCTGGCAGAGCGCCGCCAGCTCGGGGCCGCGCTCGGCGGCGAGCCGCAAGATCTCGGTGACGAAGGCCCGCGTCACGTTGATGCGCGTGCGGAAGTCGGCGTAGGCGTAGGCTTCGCTCAGGATCGGCAGGCGGTTGCGCAGGCCCAGCGTGTTGTTGCCGAAGCGCGGGCGGTGATCGAAGCTGCGCCAGCCGGTCACGAGGTCGGGCGTGTCCTGGAAGTCCTCGGCCGGGGTCATGAAGTTGCCGTAGTCGTAGGTTTCGAAGCCGTGCCGCTCGCGCATGCGGCGACGCAGCTCGGGGAGCCACCGCTGCTCGGCGGCCGCGCTGAGCTCGGGGTGCGCGGCGGGCGTCAGCGGCCCGGCGTAGGTGAGTTCGTAGCCGTGCGCGCTGCCATTGGTGGTGTGCAGATCCACGACGATGTGCGGATCGAAGTCCACCAGCAGCGTCGCGAGCGCGCGTGATTCGACGGCCTCGTGCTTCAGAAAGTCGCGATTGAGATCCAGGCCGGCGGCGTTGGGCCGCTGCCCGGTGAGACGCGGCCCGTTCTGCAGCGGACGGTGCTTGGGGCCGAAGGCGTCATTGCCGTCGGGGTTGTAGTTGGGCACGACCAGCAGCACGACGTCGCCGACGGAGTAAGGGTCGTCCCCGTGGCGCGCCGTAGCCCCCGCCGCCGCCTCTTCCCCCCACACGATCTGCCGCAGAAGTTCGAGGCAGGCTTCTTTGCCCTCGACTTCTCCGGCGTGGATGTTGGCCATGACCAGCACGCGCGGCTTGCCGCTGGCCCACGCGGCGGCGGCGTCGGCCACGGGCGGATTGGCCACGACGAGCAGCGGCATGTCGCGCCCCTGCGTCGTCGTGCCGAAGGAGCGGCGCACAACGCGCCCGTCGCCGGCCGCCTGCACTGCCGCCAGAAAGTCCTGAAGCTGCGCGTGCGAACAGGTGGCCGTGTCACCGCTGCTCTCGGGCACGGTCTTCGGCGCTGGCGGCAACGTGCGAGGCATCTCAAGCGGCGAGGATACGCCTTGGCAAGCCGCCAGCAGCAGAGTCGCGTGCAGCCCGGCCAGGTGGCAGGCCATGAGCAAGGCCCGTCGGCCCAAGCTCATGCCAGATCCTGCACGTCGAGCTCCAGTTTGATCGGACGCGTCACTTCCGCGGCCGCCAGGGTGCAGACGACGCGCCGCGACGCAAAGGCCGTGGGCTTGTAGAGCAGCACGAAGCTGTGAGTCGAGCCGGGCCCCATCGACGTCAGGTCCCACTGCACTCCGTTGGCCCAGGTCTGAGCCTGAGCAGGCTGGGTTTGGAGGATGTCAGCCTTCGACACGGCGAGGGACACGCGCACGTGGTTCAGCGAATCGGGTCCGAAGGCGGGATCGCCCGGCGAGTGCGTGTCGATCTCGAAGCGCAGCTCGTGCTCAAGATCGCTATGGACCGTATGGATCACACGCAGCGCATCGGTATCGGCCGTGAGAGCCGGCAACGTGTAGTCGTAGCGGTGCGAGGGCACGTCAAAGCTGAGGACGGTGCTCATCGGCAGAACTCCTTAGATCACCACATAGTCGTAGGTCGTCTCGAAGGCGCCGGCCAAGTTTCCGGCTTGCACGCGGAAGGTGAAGCGGTAGAGCCCAGGATGCTGGGTCGTGAAGACCACGCCAAAGGTGCGCTCTTGGCCATTCGGAATCCCGCCGCTGCCGGGCACTGCCGACCACTTGCGTTCCCAGGCCACAGGCGCTGTCACCGCCCACTGCGGAGGGCCTGGCGGCGTTTCAACGTTCGTGATGACTTGGGCGCGCGTGAGCCCGATCGTCACGACCACTTGCTGCATGTTCTGAGCGCTGTTCGCCTTCACCTTGATCCGGACCGTCGACTGCGCCGGCGCCTGGGGTGGCGGATACGGCACTTCGAGTTCGATCTGGTCGAGGCTGTAGGGCGGCGCCGGCAGAATGTTGTAACTGCTCGACGGAAAGGTGAGGTGGATCAGGGCCAAGGGAGGCTCCAGTGCGAAACGAGTACGTTGCGGACGAGTGAGTCTCTGAGAAGGGAGGCGAGGCCGTTGTGGTCAGCGCTCAAGGTGAAGAGGTCTGCGGCTTGGGTGTGGGCGCCGCAGCGAGATAGGCTCGCGCCGTCTCGAGGAGTTGCCGGCGGGCCGGCCCTTCCGGGTCGTCGGGCGCTGTGCGTGACACGAGCTGCTCGGCGAGTTCCGCCGCGCGGCCGTAGTTACCGAGATTCATCTGCGCCACCGTGAGGTTGCGCAAGGCGGCGAGTGTCGGCGCGGAATCGGCCTGCGGAGCCACCCGATCAGACTCCAGCACGGCCTCCCACTGCGCCAGGGCCGCCTCACGATTCTGCTCGGACCACTCCAGCGAGCCCAGTCCGTTGCGCGCCACGAGCGTCACGGCATCGTGCAGCCCGCCGACGCGCAGCGCCATCTCCAGGCTCTCGGTCAGGAGCACGCGCGCTTCCGGCAGCCGCAGCCGCTGCCGCAGGAACACTCCGTAGTCCGACAGGCTCCCCGCGAGTTCGCGCGCGGCTCCGCCAAAGAGCTCGCGCTGCCGGGCAATGAGCTGGCGATAGAGCCCCTCGGTGCGGGCGTCGGTTGCGGCCAGCGCCTCCAAGTCACCACGCGCGCGCTGCTCGCGCGCTTGCGCTTCGCCCAGCCGCGCCTGCAAGAGGACGAGCCGCGCCGCATGCAGATCGCTCACCAGCGGCCCCTGGATCCGCTCGGCCTCGGCGAACTGCGCCTCGGCCTCCGCCAGCCGTCCACTGGTGAGACAGGAGTCGCCCCACAGGACGAGGGCGGCAAAACGCAAATCATCGAGCGGGCCCGCCGGCAGTTCGTCGAGCAGGCTGCGCAACTCCTGCTCTGCTTGCGCGGTCTGCCCGCGCGCGCGGGCCAAGCGCGCCTGCCCCAGCCGCACGTCGGCGATCTCGCGGCTGGCGGCAGGATGCAGGGCCTGACGCAGCGCGAGCGACTCGGCGAAGAGCGTGGCAGCCTCGTCCCAGCGCCGCTGCGTGTGCCGCAGACGGGCGAGTTCCAGCGCCGTGCGAGCCACGTGCTCGGCGAAACCCGGTTCCTCGTGCCTGACCGCCCGCGCCTGCTCCAAAGCGGCCACCAGCAGCGGCTCGGCCCGCTCCGGCTGGCCGAGATCGCGGAAGAGCGCGCCGGAGAGCACGCGCAGATACCACTGCATCTCGGGATGCGAGGCCAGCGCGTCGGCCTGCTCCACCGCGCGTTCCACGTAACTGAGGAAGGCCAGCCGCGCACGGTGATCGGCGGTAAGTTCCGCGATCATCTCGCTGTCTGCCGAGAGCACCTCGCCCAGCGTCACGGCCACCGCCTCGGCCTGGCGGCGCTCTTCGTCGACCTTGTTGAGCGCGCTGCTCGTTTCGGCATAGGAACCGAGCAGCTCCACGTAGAGCCGGCCCAGCACGAGCAGCGCCACGCAGACGACGGCGGCCACGGCGCTGGCTACGGGATGCCGTCGCGTCCACTTGGCTGTGCGCAGCAGCGGCCCGGCAGGCCGCGCCAAGATGGGCTCGTTGCGCAGAAAGCGCCGCAGATCGGAGGCCAAGTGTCCGGCCGAGTCGTAGCGCCGCTCGCGCCGCTTCTCGAGGGCCTTGCCGCAGATGATGGCCAGTTCGCGCGGCACGCGCCCGGCGATCCGGCGCGGATCCGGCGGATCCTCCAGGATCACGCGGCGCAGGACTTGTTCGCGCGAGTCGCCGAGGAAGGGCCGGCGCAGCGTGAGCAATTCGTAGAGCACGCCGCCCAGCGAGAAGACGTCGCTGCGATGATCGAGGCCGATGCGGCCGCCGAGGGCCTGCTCGGGACTCATGTAGGCGGGCGAGCCCTCCAGCGCACCCGAGCGCGTCACTGCGCCGCTGTCGCTCCGCAGTGCCAGCCCGAAGTCGGCCAGCTTGGGCGTACCGTCCGGCATGAGCAGCACATTGCCCGGCTTCACGTCACGATGAATGACGCCGGCGGCGTGCGCAGCGTGCAGTGCCTCGGCGATGGAGGCGGCGAGTTCGGCGCAGCGCTGCGGCCAGTCGCGCGGCAGTTCGGGCAGGCGCCGCGCCTCCTCAAGCAGATCGGCCAGCGTGCGGCCCTCCGGCACGAGTTCCTGCGCGATGTAGTGCCGGCCCTCGTGTTCGCCGACCGCATGCACCACGGCGATGTGCTTGTGCGAGAGCCCGCCGCCGGCCACGGCTTCGTGGCGCAGCCGCGCGAACTGGCTGTCGTCGCCGACAAAGCCCGGCGCCAGGACTTTTAGCGCCACGATGCGGCCCAGCGATTCTTGGCGCGCCTCCCAGACTTCGCCCTGTCCGCCGCTCCCCAGCCGGCGCAGCAGTGTGAAATCGCCCAGCCGCTGCGGGAGCGAGCCGAGCGCGGGCGAACCCGGCGAAGCGTGGGCACGGCCGCCGTCGCTCGACTCGCGGCCTGCTGCGACGGTGTCCTGCATCGCGGCGCACTTTAGCGCAGGTTTGACCAGCATCGGAAGAGTCCCTAGCCTCGCGTGCTTGTCTGGCCGTCGTTCCAGTACGGTCCTTTCGCATTGCCCTGCAGAGAAAGCACTCCTGCTTGCCGCGCGTGACCTTCACCTCCAACTTGCAGCGCCACGTCGCGGCGCCGGATTGCCGTGTCGATCCCGGCACGACAGCGCAGGTCTTGGCGCAAGTCTTCGCTCAGCACCCGCGCCTGCGCAGTTACGTGCTCGACGACCAAGGCGCGCTGCGCCACCACATGCAGATTTTCGTCGACGGCCGGCGAGTCGTCGATCGCAGCAAACTCAGCGACCCTGTCGGCCCGCAGGCCGAGGTCTACGTGCTTCAGGCGCTTTCCGGAGGATGAACAATGAGTGAGGCCCTCATGGTGGCCACCCGCAAGGGTCTCTTCCTGGCGCGACGCGGCCGCGGCGGACGCTGGGTGCTCAAGGAGCGGCATTTCCTCGGCGACCATCTCTCGCTCTGCTCCAGCGACCGGCGCACCGGCACGCTCTGGGCCGCCTTCCAGCACGGCCACTTCGGCGCCAAGCTCACGCGCTCCACCGACGGCGGCCTCACGTGGAGCGAAGCGCCCAAGCCGGAGTTCCCGCCCAAGCCCGAGGGCCTCGTCGATGTGGATCCCATGCACGGCAAACCCATTCCCTGGAGCATCGAGCGCGTCTGGTCACTCGAGCCGGGTCATGCGCGCGAGCCGGGCGTGCTCTGGCTCGGCACGATTCCTGGCGGCCTCTTCCGCAGCAGCGACAACGGCGAGAGCTGGTCGCTGGTGCGCTCGCTCTGGGATGCGCCGGCGCGCAAGGAGTGGTTCGGCGGCGGCGCCGACCTGCCCGGCATTCACTCGCTCTGTGTGCACCCCCACGAACCGGGCCGACTGCTGGCCGGCATTTCTTGCGGCGGTGTGTGGGAGACGACGGACAGCGGCCGGAGTTGGGCCTTGCGCGCGCAGGGCATGGTCGCGCGCTACATGCCGCCCGATCAGCAGAACAACCCCAATATCCAAGACCCGCACCGCGTCGTGCAGTGCGCCGCGCGTCCCGAGATTCTGTGGGCGCAGCACCACAATGGCGTCTGGCGCAGCAGCGACGGCGCGCGGAGTTGGCAGGAAGTCACGACGGTGCAGCCCTCCACCTTCGGCTTCGCCGTGGCCGTGCATCCCAGCGATCCCGACACGGCCTGGTTCGTGCCGGCGATGAAGGACGAGCAGCGCATTCCCGTGGATGGCCGCGTGGTCGTGGCGCGCACGCGCGATGGCGGACGCAGCTTTCAGATGCTCACGCGCGGGCTGCCGCAGACCGAGGCCTGGGACCTCGTCTTCCGCCACGGCCTCGACGTGGACGAGACCGGCCACACGCTGGCCGTGGGCAGCACCACCGGCTCGCTGTGGATCTCCAACGACCAGGGCGATGCTTGGCAGGCTGTCTCCGAGCACTTGCCGCCCATCGACTGCGTGCGCTTCATCTGAGGATCGCTCAACGCGCAGCGTTCAGCCTTCAGCGCCCAGTGTTCAGCCTTGCGCGGGCGGCGTGCCGCTCGCGCTCGGCAGCCGGCGCGCCGTTGAGCGGTACCACAGCGCGCCGAGGCTGCCCGCAACGGCCCACAAGCCGCCGAGCACGGTGAGCGTGGAGAGCAGGCCCGGTGAGTCCACCACACCCTGCAGCGCGCCGGCCCACTCCGGCACGAGCGTGAGCAGCGTGCGCAGAAAGAGCAGATACACGCCAAGGGCGGCCCAGAGGTAGCAGAGCCAGAGCAGGGCCGGCGTGCGCGCGCGAAGTTGACGCAGGATGGCCAGCAGGACGAGATAGGGCACGGTGAGCGCAGCAAGCAGGCCCACGTCGAAACGGCCGCGCGCCGCCATGACGATGGCCAACGTCGGCAGCCAGATGAGCGCGCCGATGAGTGCGCCCCACAGATTGCCTCGGCTCACGCCATGCTTACGGAGGTAGGGATCGAGCGCGGCCCAGCGGAAGCTGCGCGCGCCCTCGGTGAGCTTCAGAATCATCCCGCAGTGGGCGCAACTGAAGCGCGCCCCGTCGCGCAGAGCGGGCGGGACCTGGAGTGCGAAACCGCAGCACGGACAGTCGAGGCTGGCCATGGGGCGCCATGCTACCGCTGCGCGGCGTCGGCGGGAGGCGGTATCTTCGCCGCGGCATGCGCGCCATGAGCAATCCGCCCAATCCCTGGCTCACGCAGCACGTCGAGTTGCTCGGCGAGCCGCCGGCGGCGGAACTGCGCATCTTCGAAGAGACGGCGCACAGCATCGTGAGCGAGAACAACAGCCCCGACCTGCCCTTCCGTTTCAGTGTGAACCCCTACCGCGGCTGTTTTCACGCCTGCGCCTACTGCTATGCCCGCCCCACGCATCAGTACCTGGGCTTCGGCGCCGGCACGGACTTCGACCGGCTGCTGGTCGTCAAGACGAATGCCCCGGAGCTGCTGCGCAAACGGCTGCGCTCGCGCACTTGGACGGGCGAGCGCCTCGTCTTCAGCGGCGTGACCGACTGCTATCAGCCGCTGGAGGCCAGTTACGGCCTCACGCGCCGCTGCCTTGAAGTGTGCCTGGAGTTCAAGAACCCTGTGGGCATCGTGACCAAGGGCGCGCTGGTGCGGCGCGACGCCGCGCTCTTGGCCGAGCTGGCGCGCGTGACCTCGGTGCACGTCATGCTCAGCGTGCCCTTCGCCGACGATGCGCACGCGCGGCTCATCGAGCCGAGCGCCAGCCCGCCCAGCCAGCGGCTCGAAACGATGCGTCTGCTGGCCGAGGCCGGTGTGCCGGTGGGCGTGCTCGTGGCGCCGATCATCCCCGGGCTCAACGACGATCAAATTCCCACGATTCTGCGCCGCGCACAGCAGGCCGGCGCGCGCCGCGCGGCGCACACGCTGCTGCGTCTGCCGGATGAAGTGGCGCCGGTGTTTGAGGAGCGCCTGCGGCAGGCCTTTCCGCTGCGCGCCGAGCATGTGCTTGCGGCTTGGCGCGATGCGCGCGGACAGGCTTCGGACAAAGGGCGTTTGGGGGATGAGAAGCGCTTTGGTCGGCGCTTTACGGGCACGGGCCCGCGCTGGGCCGTCATCGCCGCGCTCTTCGCGACCGAGTGCCGGCGCCTGGGCCTCGCCGTCGGCGGCGCCGTGGCCGACGACGACAGCCTGGGGCCGCAGCCGCGCGCGCGCGCGGGCCCTCGCACGATGCCGCATGCGGCGACGGACGGCCAGGGTCTGCTCTTCTAGCGGCCGTCGCTCGAGCGCGACGCTAGCGCACGCCGGCCGCGCGCACCTCCACGCGCTGGCCGCGGCGCGGCTCACCGCGCAGCACGAGCTGACCATCGGCGTGATAGCCCTCAAACTGCGCGGGCAGGCCCGCGCCCTTCCCGAACTCCGCACTGTCCTGCAGGTGATAGTGCAGGTGCGGCTCGGAGGAGTTGCCGCTGTTGCCGCAGGCGCCGAGCAACGTGCCGCGCTGCACGACCTGCCCCGGCGTCACGCGCACCGTGCCCGGCTGGAAGTGCGCGAGAAAGGACCACTCGCCCGTGCCGTGATCAATGATCACGTGATTGCCCATCGGCTGAGCAGGGTTCATGCGGCCGGGCAGATTGTCCGGCACGTCATTGGCGATGGACACGACCACGCCGTCGGCGGGCGCCACGACGGGCATGCCGTAGGCGTGGTATTGAGAGTTGCTCTTGCCATCCCCCGCGTAAGTGCGGCCGTCTTGCGCAATGGCGAAGTCGTAGGCGAAGCGCTGATCCTTGGCCACCACGTGGTAGTTCTCCAGGGCGCTGCGGCCGCCCCAGAACACGAACCACTCCTCTTCGAAGGGCAGGCGCAAGGCGGCGCTCGTGCGGTGCTCAAGGTGCGCACTGGGCGCTGGCTCCTGCACTTGGAAGAAGTGGCAGCCCTCAATGGCGCCGTCCGCGTCGCGCACAGTCCACTGCAGATGCAAGGGCAGGTCGATCTTGGACCAAGTGCCCGTGCGCACGTAGATGCTGCTGCCGAGCCAGGGCACCACGGTCTCGCTGTCGAGGCGGGCCGGCTCGCCGAGCTGGCGCTGCACGATGGCGCAGAGCGTCTCGCGCTCGCCGAGCGCCGTGCGCATCTCCGGCGTCAAGAGGTCCTCGATCGGCTTGCAGTCCGCGCCGAGCAGCCACGCGGTGTAACGGCGGCCGCGCTCCAGCGCGACTTCGCTGGCCGGCGAGCCGTCACCGAAGAGCTGCGCGCCGCCGGCGCTGTCCACCACGTCGGCGCGGGCGGTGGCACGCGCGGCTGAGCGCTGCGAGTCGCTCTGCGCGCCGCCTTCCGCCCCGCCCGGAGTGCCGCAGCCCGTCAGCACGGCGAGTACCGCCATGGCCATTGCCAACCACGTGGCCACACTCGGGGCCAAAGCCAGCCGGAACATGGTCATGAGCGGCACTCCGCTAACGGGGGAGCGCCATCTTATGCAGCCGCTCGGCTGGGCCCGCGAAGGATTCACCTCCGCCGCAGCACTATGCTCGCCAATCATGCCCAGCTCGGACATCGCACCAGACGCCACGCCCCACGGCACGCCCCTTCGCACGGCGCCCCGCGCTGACGCCGGCTCCGCCGACACGCTGCTTGGCGTCGAGTCGCTCAGCTACCGCTATGGCGAGCGGGTCGCCCTGGACAGTGTCTCGCTCGGACTGCGCTCCGGCGAGATTCTCGGCCTGCTGGGGCCCAATGGCGCGGGGAAGACCACGCTGAGTTCCTGCCTGTGCGGCCTGCTGCGACCGGCCCAGGGCCGGCTGCTCTGGCGCGGCACGCCGTTCTTGCCGCGCACGCGGGCCGCGGACCGCGCGCGCATCGGCTACGTGCCGCAGGAACTCGCGCTCTACGACGACCTCACGGCGCGTGAGAACCTCGCGCTCTTTGCCCGGCTGCACGGCGTGGCCGACCGCGAGCCGGCCGTCGAGCGCGGCCTCGCACTGGCCGGCTTGCAGGAGCGCGCCGACGAGCGCGTGCGCCGCTTCTCGGGCGGCATGAAGCGCCGCCTCAACATCGCCATGGCCGTGCTGCACGAGCCCGAGCTGCTGCTCCTGGACGAGCCGGCCGTGGGCGTAGACCCGCAATCGCGCCACCACCTCTTTGAAGCGATCGCCGCCCTGGCCCGCGCCGGCTGCGCGGTGCTCTACACCAGCCACTCCATGGACGAGGTGCAGCGCCTCTGCGCGCGCGTAGCGATCATGGACCAAGGTCGCCTGCTGGCCGCCGGCACGCCGGCTGAACTGGCCGAGCGCGCCGGACTGCCCGACGCCGATCTTGAGCGCACCTTCCTGCAGCTCACCGGCCGTCGCTTGCGAGACGACGAGACATGAGCGCGCCGCGCCGGACACCAAGCCTGCTTTCGTCCACGCTCACGCTGGTCGCCAAGGATCTGCGCCTCTTCGCGCGCGATCGCATCGGCCTGATGCTGGGCTTTCTGCTGCCGCTCGCCCTCGTCGCGATCTTCGGCTACGTCATGGGCAATGTGGGCACCGGCGACGGGCCCATGCCGCGTGTCGAGATCTGGGTCGTGGATCTCGATCGCAGCGAGGCTTCCGCGGCCCTGCTCACGGCGTTGCGCGCCAGCGCGATGCTGGATGTGGAGGAAGACGAGGGACCCACCACGCCGGCCGCTTCCACGGGAGCGACGCCCGCAACGTCAGAGCAGGCTCCGTCGACTGATGAAGCCACCGTGCGTGCGGCCACGCGCCGGCGCGTGAGCGAAGGTCGCGAGCCGCTGGCGCTCATCATTCCCACAGGCTTTGCCCAGGGCCGCGAGTTGGAACTCCTGCACGATCCGGGACGCACGATGGAAAGCCAGCTCGTCGGCATCGCCCTGCTGCAGGCGCTCATCGCCGCGCAAGGGCCCGACCTCGGCTGGAGCTTGGCGCGCCGCGGCCTGCTGAACTCCGGGCTGCCGGCCAGCTACACCGACCGCGTGAAGCGCGTTACGCAGACCTTTCGCGGCTCCGTCGAGGCACTCTTCATGGAGGCGGGAATCAACGGCGCGCTGCACCCCGCTCCTCAGTCCCCCTTCACTCAAGACTTTGGCTCCTTGCTGCAGGCCATGCTGCCGGTGCAGCGGGAGGCGGTCGCGCCGGAAGGCCGCCGCGCGCGCATCAGCTACCAAGTCAGCCACGCTGTCTCGGGCATGACCGTCATGATGCTCATGTTCTCGCTCGTCGGCGCGGCGCGCTCGCTGCTGGAGGAGCGCGATCGCGGCGCACTGCGCCGGCTCGTGGCCGCCCCCATCGATCCGCGCGCCATCCTGCTCTCCAAGTTTGTGGGCACCTTCGTGCTCGGCTTACTGCTCATCACACTGCTCTTTTCCTTTGCCGGCCTGGCCTTCGACCTCGAACTGTTCTCGCGCCTCGACACGCTGATCGTGCTGGCCGTGGCCACAGCGGCCGCCTGCTCAGCCTTCGCGGTGCTCATCGCCGCCTGGGCCCGCACCGAGAAGCAGGCCGACGGCGTCTCGACGCTGCTCATTCTCGTCATGGCGCCGCTGGGCGGCTGCTGGATGCCGCTCATGTTTCTGCCAGAAGGCGTGCAGGCCGTCTCGCGTTTCACGCTCCCATACTGGTCCATCGTTGGCTTCCAAGGCACCTTTTGGAACGGCCTGCATTGGACGCACGCCGCCATGTGGCCATCGGTGGCGGTGCTCCTGGGGATTGCCGCGGGCCTGGCCAGTCTGGCCCTGTGGATCTTCCGACGGCGCTACCTCTCCGGCTAAGGAACGGACGAGTCCGGCTGAGGAGACGGGCGCCCACCCGCCGATGGAATCGGGAGGCGACCGGCAGCCGCGCGAGTCTTAAGATCTCGGCTCGTCGTGCGTTGACGCGTAGTGAGTCACCACGCGTCCAGGAGATGCCCATGCTTCGCTTTCGCGACCCTCGTTCGTTGCGCAGTCCGCTCGTCCTCGCACTGGCGCTGCTCGCCGCAGCGCCCGCCGCGCCCGCCCAGACGGCAGTCGACCCGACGGTGCTCGACAGCCGCATCGCCGAAGTCGTGGTCTATGGCAGCACCGCGCGGCTGCGGCGCGTCGCAGCAGTGCCGGGCGGCGGCCTCTACTTGCTACGCGGCCTGCCCGAAAGCCTGGACCGCGATAGCGTCCGTGTGCGGCTCAGCGTCGGCAGCGTCGCCTCGGTGGAGGTCATCGAGCGCGTGCAGGCGCAGACCTCCGATGCGCGCGTCGAGGAAGTGCGTCGCCGCCTGACCGACCTGCTCCGGCAGCAGCGGGTGCTCAAGGACGAGCACGCCATGCACTCTGCCACGCGCGATCATCTGCGCCGCGTGCTCATGCTGGAGCAGGGCGCGCACGCCGGCGACGTGAGCGAGGGCCGCCCCAATCCCGAGGCTTGGGGCGCGAGCTTGGCCTGGGCGCTGAAGGAGTGGGAGCGCGCGCAGGAGGGCCTGCGCCGCGTGGACATCGCGCTTGAGGAGCTGCAGACGCAGATCGATGACGCGCAGGCCGAGCAGGCCGGGCTGCCAAAGGGCAGTGTGCGCTTGCACGACGTCGTCGTGGATGTGGTGGGTAGTGCGCCGGCCACGCTGGAGCTTGAAGCGCTGGTTTTTAACGCCGGCTGGCAGCCCAGCTACGACCTGCGCACGGCGGCCGATGCGCGCAGCGTGGAGCTGGTCTATCGCGCCAAGGTCTGGCAGAGCACGGGCGAGGACTGGAACGATGTCGCGCTCCTGCTCTCCACCGCGCAGCCCGAGCGCGGCGCGCAAGGGCCCGACCCGCAGCAAATCCGGCTGCGCGCTTACGAGCCAAGCCTGTTGGCGCGCAAGGGCGGCTCCGCGCGGGCGGAGGAGCCGGTCGCCTATGAAACGGCTGCGCAACTTTCGGCGCTCGGCTACGTCGGCGAGGCTGACGCCGATTCGGCCCCTCCCCGTCTCGCCTTCTCCGCCGGCGTCGAAAGCCACGGCCTCTCGGTGCAGTTCCGTTTGCCGCGGCCGGAGTCCATTCCTTCACGCGACCGACCCAGCGATGTGCTTGTCGGCCGGCATGTGCTGGAGGTGCGGGCCGAGCGCTTCGTCGTGCCGGCGCTCGACCTGACCGTGTGGCTGCGCGGCCTGACGCGCAACGCCTCGCCGTGGACGCTTCTGCCCGGCCGCGCCGCGGTGCACTTCGGGCAGGACTTCCTCGGCTATGCCCAGATCGAGAAGCCCATTCTGGCTGAGCAGGAGTTCACGCTGCACCTCGGCGCCGATGCCAACGTGAGCTGCGAGCGCGTGAGCGTCGAGGATCTCAAGGAGCAGCCGGGCTTTTTGTCCAAGCGGCTGACGCGCACCGAGGGCTGGCGCATCACGCTGGAGAATCACGGCTCGACGGCGGCTACACAGCCCGATGGCAGCGTCATCGTGCTGGTGCGCGAGGCCATCCCGGTGCCGGCCGACGACCGCATCCAGGTGGAAGTGCTCTCCGAGAGCAGCAAGCCCTCGCGCGACGAGCGCTGGGTCAAGGACCAGGACGAGCGCGGCATCCGCACCTGGAGCCTGTCCGTGCCGCGCGGCGGCGCGGCCACCCTCAACTACCGCCTACGCACGCAGTGGCCCGAGGGGCTGCTGCTCCAGCCAGAGCCCGTCCCGCTGCGATGACCCTGCCGGCCAGCGCACTCGCTCTCCTGATGGCGCTGCCGGCGCAGTCGGCGCCGACTCCCCCCGCCGGGGCCTCGGCCGCCGTCACTCCGCCCTCCGCCGCGTCGCCCGCCGCGACGTCGGCCCCCACCGCGCTCCCCGCCGATCAGACTCTGGCTCCCGGCGAGGTGGCGCGCATCGATGACGCGCTCACGCTCACGGTGGCCGAACTCGACCGCTATCTCGGCACCATCTTCGCGCGACTGCCGGAGGGCGTCGAGGCGCTGGAGGAACTGCTCGCCGAGACGCTCATCGAGCGCGCGGCCGAGGCGGCGGGCCTGCAAGCCAGCGCGGAGGAAGCGGCCGCGGCGGAGCGCGCACTCGAGGCTCAGGCGCGACAGGCTTCCGGCGGTGCCAAGGGCCTGGCCGAATCGCTCGGCGCGGGCGTCACCGCCGATGATGTGCGGCGAGCGATGCGGCTCATGGTGCTGCAAGACAAGCTCGTGCGGAGCGAGCAGGGGCTCGACGCCGAGGCGCCCCTGCCGCCGGAGATCCTCAACGGCTGGTTGAAGCGCGCGCTTGAGGAGGCCCAACTCAAGGAGGCGGAACTGGACGACGTGCTGGCGGCGCGCTTTGTCGGCGGGCATTTCAGCAAAGCTGATGTCGGGCGGCGGCTGCGGGCGTCACTGCCGCGCGAGGAAGTCCGCGGCGTACTGACCGAGATGATCGGGATCCTGCTCGTGCGGCGCCGCGCGGCCGTGCTGGACGTGAACATCACCCCGGCGGCCGCGACGCGCGAGATCCTCGAGCGCAACGAGCGCCTGCAGCAGCTCTCCGGCAGCGCCGACCTCACCTACGCTCGCTTCGTCGAGGAGACCGAGCGGCGCACCCTGCCCGAACTGCTCGTCTCGGACAAGTTTTCCACCGAGGTTTTGCTCCGCCAGCTCTCCGAGCGGGAGTGGGATGAGCCCGCCGCGCGCCGCTACTGGCAGGAGCACCGCGCCGACTTCGAGGGGCCGGCCCAGCCGCCCGCCGGCGCGGCGCCAACGCCCGCCACGACAGCCCCGTCGCCCGCCGGCGAAACCGCGGCCGAGACTGAGGCTGAGATCGAGGCGGCCTGGCAAGCGGCGCGACTGCTTGTCCTCAAGTCGCTGCGGCAGCGCACCTATCGACAGCTCTTCGAGGAAAGTAGGATCGTGCGCGCATTTTAGGAGTCCTGCATGTTCATCGGCAAAGTCGTGGGCACGGTCGTTTCGACGATCAAGGACCCCAAGGTCGCGGCGCTCAAGTTCCAGATCGTGCAGGAGCTCGACGAGAAGAATCGCGAGCGGAACAAATATCTCGTCGCGGTGGACACCATCGGCGCGGGCCAGGGCGACTTGGTGCTCTGCGTGCAGGGCAGCAGCGCGCGACAGACGACCCTCACCGATGGACGGCCCATCGACGCGGCGATCTTCGCCATCATCGATTCCTGGGATGTGGACGACCAGGTCGTCTACGCCAAGGAGGGGCTGGAGGCGATTGGCGCCAACCCTGCGGAGGTCTGAGTGTTCCTCGCACGCGTGATCGGGCGGGTTGTGTCCACTCAGCGGCTGCCGGGGCTGCTCGGTGAGCGATTTCTCATCGTGCAGCCGCTGAATGAGGAGTTTGCGCCGGCTGGCGACACGCTCGTGGCCTGCGACTCAGTGGACAGCGGGCCCGGAGATCTTGTGCATGTTTGCGACGGGCGCGAGGCGACGCTGGCGCTGAGGGAGCACTTTGTGCCGATCGACGCCACGATCGTGGGGCATGTGGAAGCATGAAGCTCGGGCGCGTCGTAGGCACAGTCGTGACGCCGGTGCAGCACCCAGCCTACGACGGACGCCGGCTCCTCACCGTCCGGCCGATTCAGCCGGATGGGGGCCCCGCACCTGATCGCCTCTTCGTCGCCGTGGACCGCGCGCAGGCTGGTGTGGGCGACACCGTGCTCTTGATGGCGGAGGGCAGCTCGGTGCGCGAGATCGTCGGCGACAGCGAGGCGCCGATTCGCTGCGCCGTCGTCGGTGTGGTCGACCAGATCGCCGTGCACGGCCAAGTGGTCTTCCCTCGCGACTGACTGGCGCCGGCCGCCCCTCGGCGCGCAGGGGGTTCGCCCTGTGCGTCATGCTCATCCCCCGTCCCGTCCGTAGTCACCACATTGTGGTAACAACGGACGACGGGAGCCGACTGGGTTGCAGAGGTCGCAATCCCCGACGCGACCGCCACTTTCCCTGCACCGGATGCCCGTCTGCATGCCCGTCTCGCGCCGCCCCCGCCGCCTAGGCCACCCAGAACCGAACCCGTTCACACTTCACCTGCCCGCGGCTGCCTGTCAGCGGCGCCTACTCGGCCCCTTTCAGGCCTTGGTGCTCCTCGCGCTCGTCCAACTCGACGAGGACTGCCATGGCATCCGGGTGCGCCGGGTCATCGAGCACTGCACGGGACGGCGCATCTCAACGAACGCCGTTTACACCACGTTGCACCGCCTCGAGGAGCGCGGCTACTTGCGCTCGTGGAAGCGGCCGGCCGTGCAGAGAACGGCCTGGCGCATCGCCTGCCTGTACATGGCCATGCCATGGTCGAACAACGCCTCGCGCTTCTTTGCGCTGACCGACGAAGGCCGCGACGCCTTGCGGGAAGCGCTCCTGGCCTGCGATCGACTTCGGGCAGAAGCAGGCGCGTTCTCCGGCGCTGCGTTGGCCACAAACCAGCCGCCAGTCACTGCCCGACTCCGGCGGCCAGCCGAGCGCCCAGCATCGCGGCAACAGGCCGAAGTGCTGGCTGGCCTGCGGATTGGCGGGATTCGCCGCCGTGAACTGGCCTGGCGTGAAAAGTTCCGCAAAGACTTCGCGGCGAGCTACGCCCCGCGCCTCGCTGCACGCCGGGCCGCGGCCGCCCCAGTGAAGGCGGACAGGCGCATGACGGCGGACTAGGCCAGGGAGTGGCGTTCCCGGCAGGACTCGAACCTGCAACCGTCGGTTCCGAAGACCGAAGCTCTATCCAATTGAGCTACGGGAACACGGCCAGATGACGCGGCCGGGCCGGTATGGAACCCGGCAGGGAGCGCCGGTGCAAGGGGCGGGCCTCACGCCGCTGTGCCTCTCGTGAGTAGGATGGCGCCCATGCAGCCCACCGCGCCGCCACCCACTGACCATGCAACGCCACTCATGGACCCCGGCCCGACTCCCAGCGCTTCTGGGGCGAGAGCCGCCGGAGCCGCCGGCTCGGCCGGCGCGGCCGGATCCGCCAACGTCGCGGGTGCCGCGCCTTCCGCACCGGCGAACTGCGGCCTGCCGGTCGTCGACCCGGCGTTGGAGGGCCAGCCGCTCGGCGCTACGTGGAGCGCCCCGACGGCCCCGCCGGTGCGTCGCGGCGTGCTGGCCGTGCCGCCGCACCCCGCCGACAAGGCCGCCCTCGCGCAACAGATCTGTGACGTGATGCACCTCATGTACACGCACGAGTTCGTCGTGGCCAACGACGGCAACGTGAGCGCGCGCCTGCCCAACGGCAACATCCTCATCACGGCCAGCGGCGTCCTCAAAGGCTTCATGACGCCCGACCAAGTCATCGAGTGCGACCCCGAAGGCAACTCACTCGACGGCCGCCGCGTGACCACCGAGGTCAAGATGCACGTGGCCGCCTACCAAGTGCGACCCGACATCCGCGCGGTTGTCCATGGCCACCCCATCTACGCCATCGCCTTCAGCTTGGCGGGCATCAGCCTCGCGGAGTGCACGATCCCCGAGATCATCGTGACCATGGGCACGATCCCCACCGCGCCCTACGCCACGCCCTCCACCTACGCGCTGCCGGACTCGCTCAAGCACTTTCTGTCGCGCGGCGACGCCGTGATCATGGAGCGGCACGGCGTGGTCTGCATCGGCAGCGATCTCATCGACGCTTACAAGAAGCTCGAGATGGTCGAGCACACGGCCAAGATCACGCACGCGGCGCGCACGCTCGGCGTCGTGCGCCCCATCGCGCCCCCCGGCGTGAAAGAGCTGCTCGAAACCAGAAAGTCGCTGGGCATCTACACCAAGAACAACCTCTGCGACGGCTGCGGCGCGCGCGAAGTTTGCGCGGCGCCCATCTACCCCGATGTGCAGATGGTTGAGCCGCGGCGCGCCCCCGCGCGTTGAGCCGAGTTGGGGCCGCGGGGCGCCCCCGCGCGCTGAGCCGAGATCGAGCCGCGACGCGCCCCCGCGCGCTGACACCGGCCGCCAAGTTCAGCGCCGGACCGGGGCCTTAGACAGGGCGGCTGTCCGGAATTTGGATTCTCGGCTACCCTGCTGCGTCGGTGCAGGGCCTACCACGTGACTCTGCTTCCCCGGGCCGGGAGTTCAGCATGCATCAACGCGTCTTAAGAGCGCGGGGCCGGTGATGGTGCTGCGTCGCATACTGCCGCTGCTGTGCCTGGCGCCGATGGCCGCGGCACAGGTGACGCACTACGAACTGGAGGGGCCGGCCAACTTCGCCTCCTTCGGCTGGGCGGTCGGCGGCCTGCGCGACCTGGATGGCGATGGCCTGCCGGAGTTCTTGGTGGGCGCTCCCGGTGATTCCTCGACGCCGGCTACGGGCCGCGTCACGGTGCACGCGGGCCGCGACGGGGCCGTGCTGCTCACGCTGCACGCCGGCCCCGGGCCCTTCGGCAGCGGACACGAACTGGGCCACTCGGTCGCGGGCCTCGGTGACGTGAACGGCGATGGCCTACCCGACCTCGTGGCCGGCGCCCCCGGCGACGATCACGTCACGACCAATGCCGGCGCCGCCTGGGTCTTCTCCGGCAGCGACGGTGCGCCGCTCTATGTGCTGCGTCCCGCCACGTCCCTGAACGCCGACTGCGGCAATGCCGTTGCGAACGCCGGCGATGTCGACGGCGACGGCCGCGACGACATCCTCGTCGGCGCCTTTCAGCACGATGTCCATGGCCGCACGCGCGCCGGCAGCGCCTGGGTTTTCTCGGGCCGCAGCGGCGGCATCCTGCACTCCTTCCACGGTGCGGATGACTACGACCAGTTCGGCGCCGGCCTGACCGGACTCGGCGACCTGGACGGCGACGGCCGCGCCGACTTCGCCATCGGCGCAGCCGAGTACCCCGCCCTCACAGACGCGCTCACCGGTCCCGGCTACGTGCGCGTCTACTCCGGCGCGCTCGGCACGCTGCTGTATGAGCTCAGCGGCGCGGCCACGGGCGACATGTTTGGCGCGACGCTCGCCCGCACCGCCGATCTCGACGGCGACGGCATCAACGACTTGCTCATCGGCGCCCGCCGGCATGATCCGGGTTTCTCCAGCGGCGCCGTCTTCATCCACTCCGGCGCCGACGGCACTCTCATCCGCATGCTCAAGCCGCTGCAAACGGACAGCACGTGGTTCGGTACTTCGGTGGCCTCGGCCGGCGACCTCGATGGCGACAGCCTGCCGGAGATTCTCATTGGCGCGCCCGGCCCGCTGACTTTTACTGAGCATCCCGGCCGCGTCCACGTGTTCCCTGGCGCACCGGGTCCCGAGATCTGCAGCTTCTCCACGCTGGGCGGCGTGTTCGGCTTCTCACTCACGGCGCCAGGCGACCTCGATGGTGACGGCATCACCGACTTCGTGACCGGACGGCCCTTGGCCGCGCAGTCGCCAGGTCAGACTCCCGGCCGGCTCGCCGTGCTCTCGATCTCGGCGCCCAAGCCGGCCAGCGTCACGCCGGGCAGCGTGGCGGCCGTCGGCGGCGGGCCGCTGCAGATCAGCGGCACCGGGCTGCAGCTCGCGACGAGCCTGCAAGTCGGCGGGCAGATCGTGCCGAAGTCAGAGTTCCTCTCGCAGTCGAACACGCTCATCGTGGCGCCGGCCCCCGGAGCCGAGACGCTCGGCCTGAATGAGCTCGTCGTCAACAACTTCGCCGGCACGAGCGACCCGCTCGCCTTGAACTATGTCGCCCTGACGAATCCGCTGCTCGTGACGAAGCTGCTGGCGTCGAGCGCTGTGCCTCAGATCTGGACTTGGGGCAGCCCCGTCGGGGTCGCCCCCCCCGGCGGATTGACGGCGCTGCTCGTCTCGATTTCGGGCGCGGGGACTGTCAACGTCGGCGGCTTCCCAGTGCTCGCTAGCGGCGTGCTGCTCTGGGCCGGGCCCACCAATCCGGCCGGCGTGGCCATGCTGAGCCTGACGGTGCCGGCCTCCGCCGCCGGCCTGTTCTTCCATTCGCAGGGAGTCTTTTGGAACTCCGGCGTCGTGGGCTCCACGAACATTGCCTTCAGCCTCGTCGCCAACTGACGAGCCGTCGCCTCGAACGATCCGTCGCCTCGAACGATCCGTCGCCTCGAACGATCCGTCGCCTCGAACGAGCCGACACCAATCGACGAGCCCGAGGAGACGCTACCTCAGAGCTGAGAGGTGCCGACGAGGCCGTTTGAGGCTGAGAAGCCCAGCGGGCCGCCGCCATCCACAATCCAGTGCTGGAAATAGAAGTCGAAGCCGGCGGGAACCCCGGTAGGCCAGGTGAAGGAAAGGCCCAGTTCACCAATGGAGTTCGTTGGCAAGCCGGCGATGAAGAGCAGCGGGTCGGGCACCATGACGCCCCCCTTGAACGGCGCATTGAGCTGCGTGATGCCGACGATGAGCGTTGAGGTCGTCAACTCCAGCGCGTTTGACAGCGAGAGGTGACCCGCTGAACTGGGAGTCAGCGCACCGACGCCCTGAAGCTGCGGCAGTTTGCCCGCTGTGCCCGCCAGCGCCGTGCCAGCCACACTGGACCAGGGGCTCGCGACGCCCCCGAGGACGTTATCGACCAGACCGATCGAAGGTGCATTCGCAGTGATGCCCGGCGGGAGTTCGAAGAGCGTGCCGAGTTCGGGGTCGCCGAGCTGGAGGTCAAGAAACACGTGGGCGCTGGTGGGATGAGGCTGGAGAGCGGACAAGTACACATCGAGCGAAACTTCGACGCTGACTGAAGATCCAAGGGTCACCGGAACACTCGCCGTCCACGTATTGACCGCGGGAAGGCTGCCCATGGGGGGCGCACCCTGGGTCCAGGCACTCGGCGTACTATAGACAGAGACGTTTTGATAATTGGCTCCGCTCACCAGCAGCACAGCGGGAAGCCCCACATTCACCACGCTCCCCGTCTGCGCGGGTGTTCCTGAGAACACGATGCCGGGAAGCGAGACGCGGGTTCTGCAGTAGCCGTAGCCCTTTGAGCCTCCAATGGCAGCAAGGCAAGAGTTTGTCGACAGCGTGCCTGCCACCGTCATGCGGTCTGGGTGCACATTCGCAACGGTCGTCACGGAGGCTTCCGGCCCGCTACCACCCGTCCAGGCGGGGCAGTTGCCGGTGTGGTCGGTGGCCTGAGCCCCCTCCAAGGGGCTGCTCGACTGGACCACAACGCTTTGCGAGCCAAAGAAGCACTGACCCACCGTCCCTCCGGTCGTGCAGCTACTTGCCTCCACCATGAACGACTGCGTAGCTGCGGCCGGCCCAAGCGCAAGCAAGAGTGCGAGCGTGCCCAACAGTGCCTTCCACGAAATCGATTGCATGCTGCTCTCCAGGGGGTGCATCTCCACGAGCGTTTGGCGCCGTGTAGGACTTTCAGCTCCGCTGCCCGCGGGGCTGGTTCGCGGCATCCTAGGTGCTGAGTCGCAAACTGAAAAGTGCGCCTGCTGCGTTTTCCTGTTCCAGAACACCTGTGGAGAGGCCGCAGGCTGAACGCTGGCCTGATGATTTGGGGCGTGTCGCCGCCGTTGCAGCCGCATAGCAGCCCAAGCGGAGAATCGAATGATCGCTTACCCTGCCGGCTTGGCGCAGGAGCCCGGAAGCCCGCGCCGCGGGCGGGACAGCCGCGCCGAAGGAAAGTGTCCGACCGCGAGGGTGTCTCGATGCACAGCACTGGCTGGAACGGGTTGTCGCTGGGATTTTCGGCCCTGCTGGTGCTGGCGGCGCTGAGCGCCGGCGGGCGCGCCCAGGAGAGCAATATCGACCCGGCGCTCAAGCATGCCTGGGGCGAGAACGTCGGCTGGACGAACTGGCACGACGCCGCGGGCGCGGCCCAGGGCGTGGTCGTCAACCTGAGGTGGCTGGAGGGCTTCGCTTGGGGCGAGAACATCGGCTGGATCAACCTGGGTAATGGCTCACCCACCAACGGTTTCGCCTACGCCAACACCGACGGCAGCGATGTCGGCGTGAACCTCGATTACGCCACGGGCTTTCTGTCGGGCTTGGCCTGGGGCGAGAACGTGGGCTGGATCAACTTCAACACGGGCGCGCTCGGCGCCGACCGCGCTCGCTACGACCCGAGCACACACACGTTTGCCGGCTACGCCTGGGGCGAGAACATCGGCTGGCTCAATCTCGGCGATGGCACGCAGACTCTGGCGGTCTTCAACCCGGCCACCGACTTGGGCTTCGCCAAGCCGGGCACCGGCGGCCTGGTGCCGGAGTTCCGTTTCCACGGCCTGCTTTCTTCCGGCAATGACTTTGTCGTCTCGCTGCGCAAAGCCCTGCCGAACACGCTCACGGCTTGGTACGTCGGCCTCACGGCCACGCCGACGGCCTTCAAGGACGGCACGCTCGTGCCCCTGCCCACGCTGCTCACCGTGTTCATCTTCACCGACTCCAGCGGCATGGCCGCCTTCCAGTCGCCCGGCGGCACCGGCTCGATCCCGGTGGACATCTATGTCCAGGCTGCCATCGCCGACGCCGGCGCCACCTTCGGCGTCTCGGTCAGCAATGCGGTCGCGGCTCACTTTCAGCCCTGAGGCCAAGGACTCCGGTCAAGACTTGCGACACCGCAGTTCCGTCGTCTCAGTTCCACACCAGCTCTCGCCCCACTGACACTTCAGTACACCACCTTCAGGAACCCACCATGCTGCGCCTCAATGCCCTGCTTGCATTCATTTCCACCGCCCTGCTTTCGGCCCTGCTCGTCGGGCCGCTGGTGGGCGATACCAACCCGCCCGCCGGCCCCGTGAGCGGCACAATGAAGCCGCTGTCACAAGTCGAGCCGCGCACGCCGGTGGAGAGCCTGCCCGGCAACGCAACGGCGATCCGCGTGATCAGCCAGCCGGGCTCGTACTACCTGACCGGAAATTTGCTCGGCGTCGGCGGGAGCCTGTCGGGCATTGAAATCGCTTCCAGCAACGTGAGCCTCGACCTCAACGGCTTCGCACTCATCGGTGGCGCCTCGTCCGGCGTCGGAGTGGTCGCGACCGGCTCCTTCAATAACATTGTGATCCGGAACGGGCTCGTCTCCGGCTGGTCAATTACCGGAATCATCACGTCGCAGGCGCGCAACGGCCAGATCGTGGACGTGAGTGTCGAAGGCTGCAACACCGGCATGCAGACCGGCGCCAACTTCCTCATCCGGGGCTGCACGGCCCGCAGCAACACGGGTGTCGGCATCAGCTTGGGCTCAGCCTCCACCGTCGTGGACTGCAGCTCCTCCTTGAACCTCCACGGCTTTTCGACGAGCAGCGGAACGGGCGTTCAAATCCTCGACAGCCTCTCCCACGACAACACCAGCCTCGGCATTTTCCTCAACGGCTTCGGCGGCGCCGTGCGCAACTGCGTCGTGACCAACAATGATGGCGGCGGGATTACCGCCAGCACCGGCTACCAGATCATCGGCAACACCTGCATGAACAACGGCACGCTCGGTGGCGGGGGGATCCACGTCAATGGCACGGACAACCGCGTCATGGAGAACAACGTCACGGGTGCCGCGCGTGGCTACGACATCGATAGCTCCGGGAATTTCATCGCTGGCAACATCGCTTCCGGGAACACCCTGAACTACGACATCGTCCCCACGCAGACGATTGGCCCGATCATCACGGCCACCGGGACGATCACCACGACCAACCCCTGGGCGAACTTCGAGTACTAGAGCGTCTCATTGAGGGTCATACCCTTTTTTCTAGCGACCTCCCGTTTTCGCGCTGTATGTGCCCTCTCCGATCTCTCGCCAGCGCAGGCTCACAGCCTTGCTGTATTCGCTGATCTTTCCTGGTGTCCCCGCCTTCTTGCGCCACCAGTCCGCCCAGAGGGCGATCATCTCAAGCCGAGACTCGATGTCCTCGGGGCTCATGGCTTCCGGGTTACCGCGAAAGGCAAACATTGCGACGTAGACCTGCCGCTGCAGCCAGAAGTCGGTGAGGCGGGCTGCAAACTGGACATGCTCCGGGTTCGACATGTCGAGGCCGTGCAGCGCGTTGATGAACGCCGGTGTGGCCAAGGCAGTCTCGATTTCGAGTAGCTTGAGTCGAGCAGTCTGCGGCCCGCCGCGCTCGCGTTTGTTGGCAAAGGCTGTCTTGATGAGGTCTGTCCACGCTGCGAGCTGCTCGCTGCTTGATCCTTCGCTGGGAAGCAGCAGCTCAAACTGGACAGGGTGAGCCGTCGCAGCCTGCGCAGTCTCCACCCCCGATGCGCAGCCCTGAACCAGCGTCAGCACCATGGAGCAGACGAGCAGCAACCTAGCGAGCATTTGCCTTCTCGCCCTGTTGGTCGTTTCGGCTGCTGCCTGGGCGCCAGTCGGGATCCTCATGAGTCCAGATGAACTCACAGCCGTTCGCGGTGTAGCACTGAATGCCCTCGATTGTGCACTCCCGCCCATGCCCGAGCGGACACGGCACGAAGTCTTGCGGAGCAGCAGTCTCGGCGGTTTGCACCAACGTCGTCACGTCGTTCGGATAGGTACGCCGAGCGCGGGCGATGAGATCGTCGGTCCTCTCCTCAGAGCGGGCCAGTAGGCCAATCACACGGCCGTACAACTCGAGCGGTGCGGCTTCTCGCGTGATCTGCTCATACGACTCAACAGCCGCGAGCGTCTCTTCCGCTCGACCGAGCCCTGCGTTCGCCACGAGGCGCAGCTTTGCCATGCGTCGCCCAAGTGAGGGCTCCTCCGCCGGAGATAGCAAGGGCTCAAGCCCAGCCAGCACCTGTCCATACTGCTTCATAGCCAGCTGGAACTCGAGCTGCGCCACGTACTCGGCAACGGATGAGTGACTGCATGCGCAGAAGCTGAAGCAAGCGCTCAACACCAAGCAGCCGATGCGGCCGGGACCACTCATACGGGGGTGACTCATACTGGATCAATCTGCGCAGGCCACTGTCCGTTAGCGAGGCATTCGTCTGGCACCTTGCTCTTGGGGATCATGGCAGTCCCTGAAGTTTTCGTCGCTACTGCGCCCACTTGGCGGACTGGTCCACGTACAGCGCCACCTTGAGGAGGCTGGTCATGGGCACGTCTTGGGGCGACTGAAACAGCATGGCCACGCCACCGCCGGCTCCGGGCTTCACCATGCGCGTTGAGCCGTCGGCCAGCGTAAACACGACGTGCAAATCCTTGTACGGTTCATTGATGTGCCTGTCCGGCGCGTTCAGCCCCACAAACACACCGAGCGTTGGCTGGTCGAGCCTGACGATGATGGCCGAACCCTGCACGTCATTGCTGATGCGAAAGCCGATGGCGCTTGCACCTGGCGCGCCGTCGCCCGGTGCTCGGTCAATGGCGTACATGGATACATTGTGCTCGAAGAGCTGGCGGCCCGGCTCACTCGCCTGCTGCGGCTCCCCGGCTACGGGACTCAGGAATGCCAAGCTCACGCTGCTGACTGCGGCAAGAAGCAAACAACTCATCACAAGCTTCATGCGTCGACCTCCACTGCCCAACATCCATTTCCGTTAGCAGCGCAAGAACACGCGCGCCACCGTGAAAGACAGCCTACAGGAACTCGCCGGTTAGCGTGCCGCGCAGTAAGATCCGGGCCCTATTGGTCTTGACCTCGCTCGCCGTGAGGCCCTGCCCCTGCCCTGGAGTCCCGCGGTGAGCCCCGAGCCGGTCACGCAACTGCTGCGCCGCTTCGGCGAGGGCGACCGATCTGCCGCGGACGAGTTGTTCCCCCTGCTCTACGACCAGTTGCGCACTGTCGCGCGCTCGCACATGGCGCGCGAGCGCGCTGACCACACGCTGCAACCCACCGCGCTGGTGCACGAGGCCTGGGCGCGGCTGGCCGGCGCGGAGGTCGGCGAACTGCGCGACAGACAGCACTTCCTCGCGCTCGCCGCGCGCGCGATGCGCCAGATCCTCGTGGAGCACGCCCGCGCACGCGACACCGACAAGCGTGGCGGCGGCGCGCAGCGCGTCCCGCTGGAGATCGTCTCGGAGCTCTGGCAGGAGCGCCACCTCGACGTGCTCGCCGTCGACGAGGCGCTGAACCGCCTGGCACAGCAAGACGAGCAGCTCGCCCACCTCGTCGAGCTGCGCTTCTTCGGCGGGCTGAGCAATGGCGAAGTCGGCGCGGCGCTGGGCGTGCCGCTGCGCAGTGTGGAACGCATGTGGTCCACCGCGAGGGCGTGGCTGCGCCTCGCGCTGGACGGCAGCGCGTGACGGCGCCGCGCTGGGAGCGCGTGCGGGCGCTCTTCGAGGCCGTGCTCGACCACCCTCCCGCGGCGCGCGATGAGCGTCTGCGCCAGGACGCCGGCGGCGACGAGGCCTTGCTGGCCGCGGCACGTCAGTTGCTTGCGGCGCATCACGCCGCGGAGGCCGGCGCGTGGCGCGATCCTCCGCTGGCAGACGATATTGCCCGCGCGGCCGGCGCCGAGGTCCCCGTGCGCATCGGTCCCTATCGCTTGCTGCGCGAACTCGGCAGCGGCGGCATGGGCAGCGTGCACGAGGCCGAAGAGGAACACCCGCGCCGGCGCGTCGCGGTGAAGCTGCTGCGCTGGGGCTGGGCCGACAGCCGCTCGCGTGCACGCTTCCGCGAGGAAGTGGAATTGCTTGGGCGCCTCGATCATCCCGGCATCGCCCGCGTGTTCGCAGCCGGCGAGCTGGAGGTCGTGGGCGGGCCGCCGCAGCCGTGGTTTTCCATGGAGCTGGTGCCGGGCGCACGCCCGCTCACGGCGGCGCTGGCGGACAGGCCGCTGCGCGAACGCATCGCGGCCTATGTGGACGTGTGCGCGGCCGTGCAGCACGGACACCTCAACGGCATCATTCACCGCGATCTCAAACCGGCCAACCTGCTTGTGGGCGACGACGGCCGGCTGCGCGTGATCGACTTCGGCATTGCGCGCGCCGCCGCGCCGGGGCCCGGCGCAGCGGGGCGTGTTGCGACGGGGCCGGGCGCGCCGCTCGTCACGCGGTCCGGCGAGCTGCCCGGCACGCCGGCCTACATGAGCCCGGAGCAGTTCGAGGGCCGCGCCGATGTGCGCAGCGACGTGTGGGCGCTCGGCGTCGTGCTGCACGAACTGCTGACGGGCCGGCTGCCGCACGACACCAGCGACAGCGGCCCCACGGCGCTGGAACGCGCCCTGCGCGAGCGCCCACTGCGCGGCTTGCGCCGCGATGCGCCCGACATGCCCGTGGAGCTGGAGTGGATTTGCAGCCGCGCCCTGGAGATTGATCCCGCGCGCCGCTACGCCTCGGCTGGCGAGCTCGGCGAAGACTTATCACGCTGGCTGGCCGGCGAGCCGGTGCGCGCGGGCGCTCCCAGCCGCGCCTATCGCGTCGCACGCTTCGTGCGCCGCCACCGCTTCGGAGTCGCCTCGGGCGCGGCCATCTTGCTGCTGCTCGTGGGCGGCATCGTCGGCACGACGCGCGGCATGCTGCAGGCCCGCGAGGCTTCGCGCAGCGCCGAGGCCGCACTTGAACTGCTCGCCGGGCTTTTCGCGGCGCCCGATCCGGCACTGGATGGCCGCGAGGTGCGCGTGATCGACGCCCTGGCCCGCGCCGACGAGCGGCTCGCGCGCGACCTGGCCGACGAACCGCGCGTGGAGGGTGTGCTGCGCCACGCGCTGGGCCGCCTGGCCCACAACCTCGGCCAGCACGAGCAGGCGCAGCGCGAGCTGCTGCTCGCGGGCGAGCGGCTCGCGCAGGCCGGCGACACCGACGTCGCCCGCCGCGAGGCGCTCGCCTCCGACCTAGCCCTCACGCGACTTGAGCTCGGGCGCCTCGACGAGGCCGACGCCGCGCTGCAGCAACTGCTCGACGCACGCCTCGCCGCGCTGGGCCCGCAGCACGCCGAGACGGCGCGCGTGCAGAATTCGCTGGGTCTGCTGCGCCTGCGCCAGGGCCGGGCTCCGGAGGCTGAGGCGCTGTTCCGCTCCGCTGCCGCCACGCTGACTGCCACGCTCGGCCCCGAAGACGAGCAGACCCTGACCACGCAGGTGAACCTCGCCGGCGTGCTGCGCGACCGCGACGCGCTGGCGGAGGCTGAGGCGCTGCTCGTCCCGACGCTCGCCAGCATCCGAGACTCGCTGGGCGCGGCCCACCCGCTCACCGTCACTTGCCTCAACAATCTGGCCTCACTGCTCACGCAATTAAAGCGCTTCCCAGAGGCCGAGGTCCCCATGCGTGAGGCGCTGGAACTGCGCACGCGCCTGCTGCCCGAGGGCCACGCCGCGCTGGACGGCACGCGCAACAACCTCGCCACGCTGCACATCCTGCAGGGCCGCTTCGACCCGGCCCGGGAACTGCTGGACGAAGTGCTCGCGCGGCGCGCTGCCGCGGGCCAGTTGCACGAACTCGTCACGCTGACCACCGTGACCAACTTGGCCACCATCCACGCGCTGCGCAAGGATGGCGCGGCGCTGGACGCGCTTCTCACGCAGCTCGAGGCCGGCGATGTCGTTGCCCGCGCGCTGGAGGTCAAGGCGGCCGACACGCTGGAGAACAGCTCGCGATTCCAGCAGCGTGCCGGTCAGCCGGACACGGCGCGCCGGCTCGCAGGCTTGGCGGTGGAAATCCGCACGCGGCTCCAGGGCGCGCACCACGCCGACACGCTGCTGGCCCGTGCGCAGCTCGTGCTGGGCGACGCAGCGCAAAGCCCGGTCGAGGACGTGCGCGCGGAGTTGGCCGGGCTGTACGCCGCTGCGTGCGAGCACCTCCCCGCCGGCGCCCATGCGCGCGGCGCCCTGGGCCACGAGCTGGCCCGGGTGCTCATGGCGCAAGGCCGCGACGAGGAGGCCGAGGGCGTGCTGGCCGACGCGGCCCCCATCCTGGGCAGCGTGGGCAGCGCTTTCGAGGCCCAGACCGCAGCGAAGACCGCCGTGGAACTCTACGAGCGCCTCGGCCGCCCCGAGGACGCGCAGGAGTGGCGCGAGCGCGCCGCGGCCGCTACGCCCTAAGCCCCCGGCCGCGGCGCCCTGAGCAGGTAGCCACTACGCCCTAAGCCCATGGCCGCCCCGGCGGGCGGATAGAAAAATGGCGGGAAGAAACTTGGCGGGGCTGGGGGCCCGCTGGCGCATCTGCTCCTGACGCGCCTCGGAGAGGGGCGCCTCTTGGAGACCACCATGCTGCAGCACCCCCTTCCGACCACTTCCCTCCTCCTCCGCGCCCTGTGTGCCAGCACCCTGGGCGTGGTGCTGCTGGCGCCCCTGGGCGGCGCGCAGTCGCTCAACACTTGGAACGGCGCCGCGGCCGGCCCGCTGGTGCTCGACGGCAGCATCACCACGGATCTCAGCGAGCTGGAGATCGAGGCCTGCACGGCGAGCTGCCCGCCCTTCCACGTGCACTTCGACGCCCGCATCCGTGGAACGCTCTCGCTCGCGGTCGGCGCGACGGCCAACGGCCCCTTCGCCACCTCGCCCTGCGGCACGCCGACGATGGACTTCAGTTGCCTCACGCCCGTGGCGGCCACTCCCGTTGAGACCAACGGCTACCTCATCACGCCGCTGGTCTTCGCGTGGTGCGATCTCATCGGCGAGGCCCAGGCCGGCCAGCAGCTCACGGTGCAGCAGGAGTTCGACCTGAGCTTCACGCTCGACGTCACCAAGACGACCGGCACCACGCTGCCGTCACTCGTCACGCTGCGCGACGTGAGCACCTCGCAGCCGGTGGTCTCCGGCGGCGGGCCGGCGGCGCTCGACACCTCGCTGAACATCTGCGTTCTGTTCGAGATCTTGCGGCTCTCCGACAACGTGAGTTTCGGCGGACCCTTCCTGTGCGCGCTGTCCACGTCCTCCTTTGAGGCTTCGCCGGCGGCTGCGCCCTGGTGGACGCTGGACGCATCGCTCTTGGTGCTCGACGGCTACATGCTGGGCAGCATCGTGCAGCTCAACACCGCCCTCGATGAGCAGTACGTCGCGGACCAGGGTTGCGGACCGTGGCCGACGGACTGCACGGCGGACCGTTGGTCGCGCATTTACGATCTGGCCGACACCGAGGAGCTGAAGGCCGTCGTGCCGCTGGAAGGCGGCGACCTGTTCTTGCTGGGCCTCCAGAACAACTCGCGCGCTTGGATGGCGCGCACGGATGCAGAGGGTGAGATCCTTTGGCAGCAGCAGTCCTCGCAACTGATCAGCACCGCCCAGCTCTCGCCGCGTGACGCCACGAATGCCCCGGGCGGCGAGCTGTTCCTGATGGGCGACAATCTGACGTCGCTGCGCGTCGAGCGCATCGGCGGCGATGGCAGCAACCGCTGGGCCACGCACCTGGCCTCGCCGGCCAGCGTGGTCTCCAAGGGTGAAGGCCTGCTCGCTCTCGCGGACGGCGGCGTGCTGCTCTTCGGGAACGTGGTCGCCTCGTCCACGGCCGTGGGTCTCGTGCAGGGCACCTACGCGGTGGCCGCGCGCCTCACCACGGACGGCAACGTGACCTGGTGCCACGTGCTGCAGCACGACCCCGAGTTCGACCCGGGCAACCCGCAGGCCACCTTCCGCGCCGCGCTGGAGCTGCCCGACGGCGATCTGCTGCTTGTCGGCGACGCGAACTATCGCGAACACCCCGACTTCGGCGAGTCGGCGCTGGCCGGCCCCAATGGGCTGGTCGCGCGGCTGCACGCCGATGGCACGCTGGTCTACGCGCGGGTTGTGGGCGACAAGGCCCCGGTGCGGCTCAATGCCGTGGCGCGCGACGCGGAAGGCCGCGTCGTGATCGCCGGGCAGCACCTGTGGGAGAACGGCACGCCGCTGCCGCAGCGCGACTGCGCGTGGGTGGCGGGCTGGCAGGCCGACACGGCCGAGTTGCTGTGGTCGCGCATTTATCACGGCGAAGTGCTGCTGGGCTCCACGGCCGGTGACACCGCCTACGACGAGTTCACGGGCGTGGCCGTCGTGCCCGGCGGCTTCATCGTGTCGGGCCACACCGACCTGCCAAGCTCAGTGCGCGACTCCTGGCTGCTGCGCATCTCGCCCGACGGCTTGCCCGCTTGGCTGCGCAGCTATCGCGGCGATCACCAGGACGAGCTCCAGGGCGTGCTACCGATGGCCGACGGCCTGCTGGCCTGGGGCTGGACGCGCTCCATCGGCGGCGGCGTGATCATTCCCGAGGCCGACGGCTGGATCGTGCGCACCGGTGTCGACGGCAATGTGAACATGGATCCGGCCTACGGCTTCGAGGTGCACGACGACAGCTACTTCGCGCAGCTCCGCGTCGAGGCCAACCTGCCGCTGCCCCTGACCATGATCGCCCTCGCGCAGACGCCCACGGCCGGCACGCAGGCGCCGCAGGCCTCCACGATCACGTCCACGGTCATCTCGAACTGAGCCTGAGCGACAAAGCTAGCGCCGCTTCCAGGACCGGGTCGCGCCCCGCGAAGTGATCGGCCGAGGATTCGCTCACCAGGAAGTCAGGCTCGAGTGCCTCTCCCGCGTAGCGCGCGCCTCCCTTGCTCCAGAGGCGCGTGGCCACGCTGACCTCGAGCGTCGAGCGCGGAAGCACGATCGTGCGCACGTCGCCCGGCGCGTGCGGCCGCCCGCCGGTCGGCTCCCCGACCAGGATCGCGCCGTGCTCCGCCTGCAGGTCGATCGCGGCCCACATGCCGGAGGAGAAGGTGCCGCGTCCGATCAGTGCAATGAGCCGGTTGTCCAGCCACGGCCGGTCGCTGAGCGCGCGGTCCAGGGCGCGGCTGACGGCCGAATCTCCGCCCGAGTTCCAGCGCAGGTCGACGATCAGGCGCTCGGGCCGCGGCGCATCGATGCTCGCGAAGACTTCGTCGCAGAAGGCCTCAAAGGCGTCGGCGTCTCGGCACGCGTTGTACTGCAGGTAGACGGTGCGGCCCTCTTCGAGCCGGGCGAAGGCGTAGGGCCGCCCTTCGCGCCGCAGGCGCTCGGCGAAGGGCGCACTGCCTCCGGCGGCATAAGACACAGCCAGCGGCGGGCGCTCACCGTCCGGCAGTGCGCGGCTCTCAAGGACGTGCTCGTGGCCCTGTGCATCGACGACACCGAAGCTCGCCTGCTCCGGAGTTTCGGCGGCGCCGATCGCGACGAGGACTTCTCCGCGCGTGAGGCAGGCGCCTTCTTCGTCCAGCAGCCCCAGCGCGTTGTCGCGGCTGATCAGCGGAGCGAGGCGGGCGCGCGCCTCGTCCACGGTCAGAGCGCCGATGCGCACGAGGCGGCCGTTGAGCCCGTCGAGGTTCGGTGCGACGGCCCCCTTCACGAAGATCCCGTCTGAGAAGGACATCAGCCACAGGGGATGGACGCGGAAACCCAAGCGGGGGGAGTGCAATCTGAAGCCGGTGTGCCCATCGCCAATGGATGCCGTGAGGCGGTTCAACCCGATGACAACGGCGGCGTCGTCGAGCTCGGGGATGCGCCGCTCAAGCTCCAAGGCAGCGGCACGAAAGCGCTCCTCGGACACGACTCCGAAAGGGCGCGCGTGACGGCGCGGTAATTCCTGCGCGAGGAAGGCCAGGTCTTCACGCCACGCCTCAACGCGCTCGGCCGCAGCGGGGAGCACGATGCACGGCGGGAGTTGTGGTGCAAGCGACGCTTGGCACGCCGCCGCCAGCACGACGGCAACGGTGACGAAGGCCACGCGTCCCAGGACGACCCTACTTCCTCAGGCGCTTGTGAACCACGAGCGTCCGCGAGCCGGAATCCGCCTTGAACTCCATTGGCCGCTCTTTCCCGTCGGGATCAACACAGGCCCGCAGCGTGTCGGCACTGATCTCGTAGATACCCAAGATGCTCGCTCCTTCGTTGGGGCCCGCAGTCACCTTCGCATCCAGAGTCTTCGGTGACTGCGACGGGTCGATCGTCATCGTGGCGGCCTCAACCACGAGGTCCCCCACCTTGACGGAGTATGCGGCGCCATCGAAGGTCACCGACATCTCCTTGAACAGGTCGGCGGGCAAGGTTTCGCCACCCACGATGACGGACTCGAAGACCCAGGTTCCCTGAAAGAGCGCAAGATCCTGCGCGTGCTGCTTCGCTAACTCCGCTTGTTCACTCGGCCGCGGGCCTGGCGCGCCGCAGGCGAGCAGCCCAAGCAGGACGGACAAAAGCGCCCGATGCGACTTCATGACGGCCTAACCATCACTGCGAACAAACTCATCATCGGAGGCCCTTCGGTTGGACAGTGGTTGAAGAGGTGAGCGGCCGAAGCACCATCCGGCCGTACGCGATGAAGGCCATGAGGAGACCCAGCACACCGCTCAGGATCAAGGGCGTCCTCTCGCGGTACTGCACGTGCACCCAGATGAACACGAGGCTCTCGACCGCCAACAGTGAGGCCGCCACGCTGGTCAACTGCGGCCGCCAACGAAAGGCCGCGGGCACGATGAGTCCGATGGCGCAGACGAGTTCCAAAAGGCCCAGCCCCAGCCAGGCTTCCCGCGGCAACGCGCCAAAGGACGGAACATCTTGGCTGATCTTCTCGAACAGGAAGACCTTCATGACGCCCGACGCCCCATACATGAGCGCGGCCAGGACCTGCAGAACCCAGAGCAGAGTGTTCATCAGGCGTTGTTACTCATAAGGTCATGGCGCGCCGCCCGCGAGATCAGCTTGCGGGTTGGTCGGTCGCCGCGCGGGCGATGGCCTTCAACATGCCAGAAAAGACGAGGCCGTGCAGGAGATACAAGCCATACCAGTAGGCAAGGCCGCCGATGCGGCGGATGGGCGCGAAGGCCTGCTCTGGCCCAACAGCGACATCGCGCGTGCGCGAGTCGACACACCGATTGCCGAAGCGCACGCCCAGTTGCGGCTCTCGCTCCCGGACGAGAAGGCGTCGAACCAGCGGCTGGCGGCGATCTCGCGCTCTTCATTGCGCATCGCCGCGGCCTTGGCCCCTCTTCGCGCAGTGCGCGGGCCTAGGGGAACTCAAGCCTCAGGCCGTTGGTGGCCGTCGCGACACCGGACGGCCCCGAGGAATCGCTCCACAGAGACTGAAGCGTGATGTCCAGTCCCGCCAAGAGCGCCGGAGCCGTCAGCGACATGCTCAGCGAACCGGCCGGGTTCACGCTGAGCGGAATCTGTGCGAGCCAGGGGAGGCCGACATGGAAACTCACGCCCGCCACGAGCACGGGAGGACTCCGGTCCGCAAGGCTGACGAAGAGGAAGCCTGGGGCAGACGGGGCGACGTGACTGACGTTCAGCGTGAAGCCGGCACCGTTGGGGGTCAGGTCACCGGAACCGTCCAGCACGGGCGTCCCGAAGGCGCCTCCCGTTCCCGGGCCCGTGACCACGAACTTCCCCTCCGCGTGGTTGAGCACCGTGATGCCGTCCAGCTCCATGCCGGCGAGAGGCTGACCGATGTCGGCGTCGCTGCTGGACAGGATCCGCACGTAGCGAGTGGAGCCGACGCTGGCATCGGCAAGATCGAAGGCGGCCGTGCCGATGCCCCATCCCAGAAACGCTGTCTGGTCGTAGGCGTTCCCGACCCAGACCGAGTACCGCTCTGCGACGGAGTCTCCCGGTACCACCGCCTCGGTCACGATGAAGTCGTCACCGGGCCCGTCCGTGATCAAGTGTCCGGCGCCCACGTCGAGAACGATGTAGCCGAAAGGCCCGATCGAGCAGGCCTGCCCGTCGGGGGCTCCCAGCGCGTGAGTCTGCGGCGTGACATTGGTGTAGCTGTTGTTCGGATCGCGCTGATTGACCGTCGTGACGGCGAAGGCGTGCTCGTCGGCGCCGGGCACAGGCTGCAGCGCCATCTGAAAGTTTGCCGTCTGACCGTGCGCGACCAGCAGGCCGGTGATGGTTTGCGGCAGGTAGCCGTTGGCCCACACGGTCACGTCGTAAGTGCCGGGCACCGTCATGCGGTGCACATCACCCACTCCCGGATCGGTGTAAGCCGGAAAGGGACTGCCCGAAATGAACACGGCGGCATGAACGGGTTGTCCACTCTGCGCGTCGGTCACCAGACCATGCAGGCCTCGGTCGGCTTCCGCGCAGTAAAGATCCATGCCGGCCTTGTTGCGGGCATAGGAATCGTCGTAGCTCGCCAGGAGGTTGCTGATCTCGGCCGTGTAGCAGAGAGACCCTAGGCCGCCGTGGATCAGGTCCAGGAGTTCGCCGTGCGTCTCATAGTCGTCCCATGACTTGATGAGCTGGTAATTCGCGGCGTTGGCGTACAGCGCGCCCACCTGCTGGATCAGCGCGATCTCCGGAGCGTCCTGCGGCTCGTCGCACCACGGGTAGAGAAAAACGTTGCCGGAGCAGTGCATCGTCACGGACAGCGTGACATTGTTGACCAAGCAGAACTCGCGCAGGGCGCGGGTCTCGGGCTGCGAGTACGGCGCGGGACTTCCGCCCCAGCCGTCCCAGTTCCAGCCGAAGTCGCGGTTGAGGTCCACGCCGTTGACGTTCTCGCGCGTGCCGAGTTCGTGACCATCGGGGTTGAGCAGGGGCACGACCCAGATCTCGTTGTTGTCCACGTAAGACGTCGCGGCCGTTTCGATCCCGTAGGCGTCGATGAGCTCCAGCGCCCACTGGTAGGCGATCTCCCCGCTGGCGAACTCGTCACCGTGGATGTTGGCCCAGAACATCACTTCGGGCTCGTCCTCCTCGACGGCGACGTTCCCCGAGATGCGCAAGCCGAAGATGTCGCGACCCTGAACCGACTGACCGATCACGTGGAACTCGGCGATGGCCGGAAACGCGGCGGCCTTCGCCACGAAGTCCGCGCGCATCGTTAGGTAGGACGTCCAATTGGCGAGACCGCCCGCGGTGAGATTGACGGTGCCACGCTCGGGATGATCGGCCGGCATCGGCACGGGCACAAAGCCGTGCGCGCGCAGGCTGGCAACTTGGTCCGGGCTCAGGTCCACCGTGAAGTCACCGCCCGCGCTGCCATGGCTGACCGCGGCCTTCATTTCGATCAGTAGCGAGCGCGCAGCTTGCGGGACGAAGTAGCGGGCCCGATCCGGAACACTGTCCTGTGCCGTCACGGCGCCGGTGAGCACTAACAGGAGAACCGCGTGAGTGAATCGTCGAATCCAATTCATCGGAGTTCCTCGCGAGGATGACTGACGAGAGCGCGATCCCGAACACCTGGGATCATAACACGTCACCATGCTCAGCTCGGAGCCGACGAGCACGCCGGTTCACGCATTCGTGGCGCGACGCCGAAGGCAAGCGTGGCGTAAACGGCCGCCGCCGCGCCGAGGCTCGGTGCTCAATGCGCCACCTTGCCCTGGTCTTAGCGAGGAGCGTTGCTCAGTCGTCGTTGTGTCTCTGCCGGCTCAGATCTCAACGGACATCCGTCACCGTCAAAGGAACTTCCTCTCCCAGCACTGGGTACCCGGCAAGCGACTGGTGACCGGTGGCGAGAAATAGTGTGCCGTGCGGATCCACTCGCAACTTCACGTGAGCATGAAGTGGATCCACGAGGGCGTACAGCTCGTTCTCCGTCACTCACCCCCACGCGACCGGGAGGCCGACGTCGTTGCTGGTGTGCAAGACTGCGTAGTCGGCCGCGGAGTCAGTCCACGGATTCCAGTCACTCTGGGATCTCCAAGCGCTCGATGATGTCCTGAAAGGTTATGACGCCTTCGACGTCGCCGGCCCCGCACGACCGGTCGACGAAGTGCTCGCGAGCGATGGCCTGTCCGTTCCACATTCGCGTGACCGTGATGTAGTCGGTGTCGCTGCAGCCGTCGCCCGGCCCGGCGCGGTAGTAGTTCAGCAGTTTCTCCAGACCAAGCAGATCGGCCTGAGTGAGGCGGCCCTCGACGGTCGGACTGCGCTGCCGCTCGGTGAATTGCTGCGACTCCTCAGACCAGAGTCCCGAGCTCATGGTCACGCTCACGAGGGGCTGCACGCCACCGCGCAAGTCGAGGTCGTACGCCCTGTCACCAAAGCAGCCATCCGTGACGAGGTGCACCTGCCACGAGTCGGATGCGGGTAGCTCGGCGGACGCCACCACCTCCGGCAACTCTTCCGGCGATCTGCTTGAGCAACCCAGGCTGAGACTCAGAACCGAGGAGAAGATCACGACCATCTTCAGCATGTCTCGTCACTCCCGGCCTTCGGCTCTTGGATAGACGTGACGAGCGCGGGCACGGCCCGGTCGAGATTCCTCGAGTACGCCCCCGCGAAGAGTCTTCCGAGCAGCGAGGCGCCGAAGCCTTCCGCGTCCACGATCCAAGTCAGGCGCGTCCGATCGGGTGCCACCACATCAAACTGGGGCTGCAGCAAGCGAGTCATCAAACCGAATCCTAGCAACCCGCCGACTGGCTGTGCTGCTCGGCCGGTCGGCTGCAGCGGCGGAACAGGCTAAGGCTACTTGTTCGATGGGGCATCGGCGTCGCCTTTACCCGCGAGCGCGTGCAGCTTGAGTGTCGTGGCCCAGTTCCTCGTCGTAGCAAGCCTTCCTGCCTTTCCGAGAAGCGCCTCGCCAGCTTTGCTTTGCAGTATGCCGGTAGCGCACCAGAGGTAGGCGGCGTGCTTGCCGATCGCGAACTGCTCTGGAGCCTCGACGAACTGCTGGACAGCCGCCAGGCTCGTGAGCGCCCGGGCGTCTGGCGCAAAGGCAACCAGGAAGCGGGAGTGTTGCTCTGCTTCAGCGACAATCGGGTTCTCGGCAACGATGGCAGCAAGCTCCTTGGCAGACTTGACCACTACTGGCACCTGGACACCGAGCTCGGCCGCGAGAGCTGCAGCGATACTTGCAGCGTGCTTGGCAGGCGCACCCTTCGTTGCACGGAAGACTGCGTTCCCGCTGTTCAACAGAGTGACTACGTCCGTGTAACCCAGGCCCGAGAGAAGCTTGCGGAACTCGGCCATCGGGACACGCTTGGCTTTGCCGACGTTGACGCCGCGCAGAAGGGCTACGAATCTGGGCATGTGCGACGCCTCACGACTCTGCCGCTTAGCTGCCGGCCGCAGTTCGTTAGGCGACGCTCATTTGACAACTGTCACCCTTCGGTCATCGAAGTGTGCCCGTAGTGGCTCTGGTTCCGCTGTGCACCACCCACGTGGAGCGAGCATGGGGTCGTCGATGATCAGCCCCACGCGTCGGCCGTTGATGGTCAGCCATGCTCCCAGTTCATCCATCGACCTGTGGGGGTCACGGTCGTTCACCTTCACCTCGAACGACTGAATGACCGCATTGGCCCAATCCGCGGCGTCGCACACGCGCCAGAAGTTCTCACGCTGTTTCTCGCGTATCTCCTGCCATGTGAGAATCCATATGCCATCGGCCGTCGCGGTCGTGGTCCTCGCCTTCTCCTCTGCCGAGAGTGTGGCTGAGGCATCCATTGCCGCGAGAATGTCTTCTCGAGTCGCGCAGATCTTGAGAAAGGCGTCTTCATCGCGCTGCTGCAGAGCCAGGAGTGCATGCCGTACAAGAGCCTCGGGATCTGTGAGTGCGGTCTGACGGCAACCGACGGCGAACAAGCTTACGAGCAGCAGTGCACTGACTCTGCTCAGGAGACTGAGCAACACCATCAGATGCTCCTCTCGAGATGAATGTCGGTGGCGTCGCGGCACGCCGACTGCTGCCGTCACGATCACAAACGCTGCTCCAATCATCGTTCAGCGTGCCTCTCGACCGAGCTCAATCGCTTCTCACTTCTTCTCTAAGTCGTCCAAGCGCTGCTGCAGTTTGGCAACCTGATCTTCCAAGTCTTGCCGCTTGCTCTTGCCGACGAGCGATCTCAACCACTCATCTGCACCTGTGATGCTGGCGAAGACCAGCCAGGCCACGCCGAGGCAAACGGCCCACGTGATCAGGTTAGAAGGTTCCATGCTCCGTTTGCCCTCTTCGTTGGTTGCCGCCTAAAGGACGGTGGAATCGCCGCCGCGCCCGACGGGTCAGATCATGCCACAGATGGTGACTGCCACTGGGTACGTGCGCAGCCTAGTCGACCTCATCGCCGACACGGCGTGGCGGGAGTTGCACAATGAACTCCGTTCTCGGCTGAATGAGCACGCTGTACGCCGTGTGTTGCTCCTCGAACGGCACGATGCCCAGGCGATCAAGCAGGTCCCATCTCGCGGAGCGTACGCGGCCGGCTGAGGGTGTCAGGCGCTCATGCCACACCGCGTACGATCCCAGGTGTCCATCTCGCCGCGTGAAGTACCCGGTCAGAGGGTGCGTCAGCACCACAAGGCCCGTCTCGATATCCGGGAAACCGTCGAACACCAGCGGTCCACCGGTGTCCTCAAGCTCCACCATGGCCGAAGCCCAGCGACTCTCTGTCGCCACCTTAAAGCAGGAGTAGCGGCCCGATGATTCTTGCTCGCACTCAAACCGAAAGCGCCCATAGTGCCAGGGCAGTCGCCACAGATAGCGCGGCAAGGCCACGGACCACGAGCCGAGCGTGGTGCCGAGAAACCAGACTGCTCGCGTGCCGGTCTGGCGCTCACGAATATAGATCCGGTAGTTCGTCTGACCAAAGCGCAGCCGGGGGCTGGGGAAGGCCGCCGCGCGAAAGTCCTGGTCCTCAAATGGAACAACCGACAACAGAGCCCGCATCTGACCGTCGAGCGAGATGCAATCCAGTTCAAAGCGTGGATGCAGAAGAGGCTGCAGCCGCTCAGGCGGAACAGCGTAGGTGACGAGGGCGAAATGCCGCAGGGTCGTGACTGCATCGACGCCGGAGACGGCGGGCCGCTGCAGCATCGACGACGTGAACGTCTGTGGCTCGATGAGTGTTCCCTAGCCTGCTAACGATCGATCGTAGCGAGCCACGCTTCGGCCGACTCCTGTTGAACGTCTGCTCCCACCATCATCGAGCCCCCGGCCTCAGTCATCAGGCGACTGCTCAAACCACCAATCGGAATCGCCAATCCGCCTGACTTCGACGGGCCCCAAGCTGCTACTCCACTCAGCGGGCTTTGCCCCGGGGGAATAGATATAGGTGAACACCAACTCGATGCCGCCGCCGCGGCGCCGGAAAGAAGCGGAGCTGAGGGTTCCGTCCTCCGCAAACTTGGCTTCAACCAGCCGGTTGGTCGGAACCCCGCTGGCTCGAATGGCCTGAGCCAACTGCTCAAAGGCCGCCTCGGTCTCCTTGTCAAACACCTGGTCACCATCCTCACGCGCACGCTCTGCGTCCGTGCTGAACTTCCCGCGTTTCCAGGCGATCGAGCCACCCGACATACCCTCGTTGAGGTACCAGGTGACTCGAAGGTCACTGACCACAGGCAGGACGTGAGTCTGCAGTGCCGCGACCTCCTCGGACTGCTGCTCGACGGAGGGCGGTGAGGTCATTCCGGGATACCAGCATCCTCCCTTGGCGAACGCGATCGCGAGAGTCACCCAGCGAAGGGTCACCAAGCGCAGGCCCACTCCCGTCGCCGCTCGCCCGCGAGTTTTGCTCTCTCTTGGATTCACGTCACGTTCCTTCTGCATGCTCATGAGGCACCTCTCCTCTGGGAGATGTTAGGACCTTGGCCGCGCACGCCACAATCCTTTGCGCGCTGCGTGCTGAACAGCTTCCACATAAGGAATAATGGCCTGCCGATGACTGAGACGGCAAGTTAGCGTGCATCGTCCAGCTTTCCAGCGAGCTCTTTCAGGAACTCTGCCGAGGTGACTTCTTTCCCGTCAGCGCGGCGAATGCGGTAGTCCTTCCCGCTCAGCGAGGACTTGCTGGCACAAAGGCTGATGAAGTCATCGAGGCTGCGAACCTCCGACCGTTTGGAAGACAGCTTGCCCCGCAGGTGCTCAGCGGCCTGAGCTGCGGTGTACTCGCTGCCATTGCGAATGAACACGCAGCCAACTTGGGACTCGAGGGCACTGAGCAACTCCTCGATTCGCTCAGACTCGCTGATCGCGCCCACGCCTGGTGACCCAAGGACAAAGTCCGCGGAGTCCTGACCGATTATGAGGTTGTGGATCTCGACGAGTTGGAGCTGAAGCGGAAACTCTTGCAGTTGAAAGGCAAGGACTTCCCCTGCGTGCAGCGACGCTTCTGCGAGCGGGCCGGAGGCCGAGGAGGAGATGACCGTGTGGACCTGGTCTCCAGAGATGTCCCCCAGCGCAACGCGGAGATCCCCGTTGGTATCAGGGATCTCCGCCGTAGCGCGCTGCTGAACCGAGAAGCTGATGGGCAGCGCGAAGGGAGGCGGCGGTGGCGCTGCAGCGACTTCCGTGGCCTCGATGTTCGTGGCCTCGCTACAGGCAGACAGCAGAAGCGCCACGACTGCCGAGAGGACGGTCCCAGTTCTCCGAGCCACGCTACCGACACTGCCGCTTAGCCGCCAGCCAAGCCTCGTCGCGCCGTGACAATGAAGACGCGTACCCGACCTCATGACTTGGACTCGTGCAACACACCTTGCCGCTGCAAGTTCTGCACGTACCTGGCCAGGATGAAGAAGAGGAACAAGCCGCCGAAGCCGGCCCAAAGGATCGCCGAGGCCTCATGGCCGTTGAGCCATCGCCACACACCGCCCACTTGCACCAGGGCGACCCACAGAACGATCAACCACGCGGGCCAGACTGCGCGCGCGCTGCGCTTGAGAAGCAGGTAGACACAAAGAGCTGCGCTCCCGTGATAGAGCAGCCCCGTGCCGAAGTACTGGTCGAAGGCCGTCGTGCCGGCCCAGTCCTGATCGGGCAGCGTCTCGGAGGATCTCAGGTAGTAGTAGAGCGGGATGGGTCCAACGGCGGTGAAGGCGTAGACCAAGTAGGCCGGCCACAGATCCCGGCGCCGCGGCTCAGGAGACACCGTCGCGCCCGGTAAAGGCAATGCGCTAGCTTCCGGCATGCTGACTCCTTGGTCATCAAACGACACAGCCGCTCGACGGCCGAGGCCGCTCCACCGTCAATGAATCCTATGAGATCTATGGTCGATTCCGGTCACGTGCAGCACCTGATTCGGCGTCTGAGCGCGAACGAGGTCCAGGTGGGCGACGACGCAAGAGCCGGCCGACGCCAATCAACAGCACGCCTCCGAGGAACGGCCCATACCAGGGTGCCACGGCAAACTCGAAAGCGACACCGAGTTGCTGCAGTAAGGTCGACAGGAGGCCGAGCAGCCCAATGACGACCGCCGCAAGCCCTGCCACAAGGATTCCATTGCCAATCCGCCGCATCGTCTTCTCCTGGTGATGAAGGGCACCTCGAGTGCAACGGATGCTCAGGCAACCCGCTTGGAGCGCTCTGCCTTCCCGAGGAAGTAATGAATCAGCAGGGCCAGGAGAGTCCAGTACAGGGCGAAGCCGAGAACCAGGATCGGGGGCGGCAAGTCCGGCAATTCGGTCAAAGGCAGCAAGGGTCCGATCAACACAACCTTGATTGGCAGCAGAAGGGCAGAGACTGCACTCTTCCATGCCACCACGGACCCGAGTCCCAGGAAGGACTCGCTCCTCGCCGGAAACAGTCGCACTTCCGATCCCAAGACTGAGTTGGAGATGAACTGAAAGGCAAACCCGCAAAGCAGAAAGACGGCGACAAACCGTGTTCTCGAAACTTTCAAAGTAGTCCTCCCAATTTGGATCTGATTGCTGGACGTCCGTTCAACGATGCCGCCATCCGGTGCAGCCAAGGCGCAATTCGGCGGCAGCAAATGGCGCTCTGCCGGTGCAGGATCAAACAACCTGCTGAGCACCGGACGAGCGGCTGTTCGAGGCATTGCGAGTTCATCCATGCCTCACTTAGGGGACACCGCGCGCCAGTGTGGTCGCGTCGAAACCCGCCAGCCAATAACCGGTCCGGCGTCCTTCTCGCGCTGGACCATCAGCGCCTCAGAGCGCATGGCCTCGACTTTGGTAATCGTCAACCGCTGAACCAGCCCAGGGGGCGCGATGACGAACAGTTGTGTCCCGATCCGAAGACCCTGCTCGCTCCCGGCGGCGAGGGTCAGCGGCGTATCTCGGAAGTTCCAGCCGGAGACGCCTGGCCGGAGTGCGAACTCCCCGACTTCCAGCACTGTCGTCTCCACCGGTTCCTTCAGCAGAGCGTTCTGGTAGTCAAAGGGCAACTCCGGATCTCCAGTAACTTTGGTCAGCTCGTCTCCCTTGCGCAGCAGATACTCGCCGAAGATGGAGGTGCGCGGCTCGTCGCCCGCGTTGACATCGTTGCAGAAGCCAATGACGTCGTCGGCTGGCACGAGATAGACGCGCGGCCCCCACGGGATGACGACGAGCTCGGGTGCGAGGCCGCGAAAGCCCTCGTGCACGTTCTCGAAGGCAAATGACAGGCCGAGCTTGCGGCCCGTCGAGGTCACGGCGCCGTAGTTGCGGTCGTACAGGCCGAGGCAACCATGCCACTCGAAGACGTAGCCTGAACGGGGTGCCAGAGTGAGCGACGTGTTCACCCCCGTCCCGTCGCCTGCGAAGTACTCGCCGGCCCAGGCGTGCGCTTCGAGCGTTGCGAGCTCGGCGCGGATCTCGGCGCGTCGCGCGTTCGCCGCGTGTTCGGCTTCGGCGGAGTGGCGGCTCTCCTCAGAGGCCACGCCCCTCGACACACTGACGCTCGGGGCAGACGGACTGCTCGGGGCTGGAGAGCACGCTGCCAGGAAGAACAGGAGGCTGTCGCGCAATCGCTTCATTGGCTGGGTCGCCCGACCAGCTGCGCCAGGGGCCTCAACCTGGCACCGCCCGCCCTCGAATCTCAGCGAGCTCCCCCTCGAGCACCTCGACGCGGCGTCGCAGCGTATGCAATGGAGCGTAAGCCATGAAGATGATGCCGACCCCGAAGGCCACGAGGCCCCAGTGGCCGTTGGACGGGAGGCTCGTGCCGACAACTGCGCCGCCGGCACCCGTGAGGCCGGCGCCGACGAAGATGAAAAGAAGGCTCAGCCGGGGCATATCAGGGACCTCCTCGTGTGCCGCCTAACAACTCTGCCGCTCAGCAGCCGGCCACACGCGAGCGCTCCGCAGCCTAGGTCGGCGCCGCGAGCGGCCGGTCGGATGCAGCGGCGGGTTAAGCAGCAGCAAGGCACGCTCTAGTCTCCGCCCAGCAGCGTATCGGTTCCATCTGGGCTCCGCAGGTAGAGCAAGTAGTTCAATTGAAGCGGGTACATGCGGCTCTTGTAAACCATGGGCGCCGCGCTCTCCCGGCATGAGGACAAGAAGCGTGCCTCTTCAGCGTAAGCCACGGCTTGAGCCACGCTGAATGCTACGACCAGCATGAGCGCCAAGCCACGGACTGAACGGCGCGCCGGCACAGGAGGACGCGCGCTGCCGCCAGGAACCACGCTGAGGACGCGTTGCGGCCGGGGAAGAAACGGCAGGAGCACAAGGCCGACGGCCAGGATTGCAGTCGCGGCAAAAACCCACTCCTCACCCGTGACATCTGCGATGCTCGAGTGCATGGTGCGGATCCAGAGCAGAACTAGCCAGGACCACGCGCCAAACAGTCCGAGCACGATTCGCGATCTGGCCTTGGCGCTCATGGGACGCGTTGCGCTATTAGGCAAGTGAGCTGTCCTTTAGTTGCGGACCGCAGCCCAGAACGCCTTCGACGTGGACGACGCCCCCTCGCTGCCCTTCGGCTGCCAGAGCTCATCGCGCCGCGATTCATGAACCTGGCTGCCCGCTCGACGGAACTAGGCCGCTGCGATTGCGCGCACCCCAGGTGAGTGCCTCGACGAGCGCGACGGCGCTGAGACTGCGGAGGATGAGCAGACCCAGTGAGTCAGGTGGGCTCGAAGCAAACACCGCTGCGCCCAAGAGGGCACACGCCAGCCAAGCACTGGCGCTCCGTCGCGTGAGCTGGAGGGTGCCGTCTTCCGCGGCGGTGAAACGCACGACGAGCCACAGAGCCAGCAGGAACAGGCACACGAAGGCGACGGACATGACGCCTTGCAGTTCAGGAAGAGCCGACAAGGCCGCGACGGAAATGGCAACCATGACCGCAACAGAGCACCGCCGCTCATACTGCATGGGAGATTCTCTTTCGGTGCCCAACGACTCTGTTGCCCAACTGCAGGCCGCGCACGAACCCATCGCGGCGTAGGCAGCAGCCGGCAACGCCAAGTCGTCTGCTGCGTCGAGTCAGCCGGAAGCTCATAAGCGAGATGCCATCCGGATGACAAAGACCGCAAGGACCACGAACGTCGAGAGCTGGCGCCAATCCAAGATGGTGTCGCCGCACTCCCGGCAGTCGCTCCACCAGAGCCGCGCCTCTGCTGAGCACTTGCGACAGCGCAGTAGAGTCATTGCTCGCGAGGCCTCCACTCAACACGCGACTTGGCCTTGGATAAGTCGTTCAGGATGATGGCGATGCTCGCTGGGAGCGCTTCCTGAGTGCCGTATGTGCTCTGCTCGCATTGAGCACGAACAACCCTCACGGAATAGACATCCGGACCGACTGTCCCGCCAGTGTAGAAGAGCTCGCTGCTGTCCCAGTCAACGGCTTCGGCGGAGCCTGCAAGTTCTGCCCAGGCGCTCGGCTCAATAGTGCCCATCGCTTGCTGAAGTGAGCCGGTGGTGTAGTCGTCGAGATAAGCCTGGCCCCCACGGCTGAACTGTATGCGCCACACGAAGGGCGGCCGCGGTCCGCCGAAGTCGCAGCCACCTTTGTTGGTCAGTTCAAGCCCGAGAATCGGGCCGAGCTCGATTGCAGGCTCACCCGATTGATCGCACGAACTCGCGGTTAGTGGCAACAGGATCAACGGGAGCGCCCACAGGATCGCCATTAGTCTTGCCCGCCTAACGACTCTGCCGCTCAGCAGCGGGTCACAGCCGGTCCTGTCACGCGAAGGGGCGCGCGACAGGCGGCCCGACTGCTGCACCGGCGCGTTAGGCACCGCCGCCACCACTCTCAAGATGCTCCAAGGCGGTTCGCGTCAGGCGAAACCATTCACCGCGACTCTCGTGTCCATAGGCACGATTCTGTTGGGATGCCGCTTCGAGCTTCTCCTTGACCGGGCTCCGGAACATGTTCGGATGCTCCAGCATGAACCACATGTTGAAAACCTTGAATGTCATGGGCGTCTCGCCGGTGAGCTGCCGATACTCGTTGACTGAGTCGAATAGTAGTGTCTCGGTTTGCTTTGGATTGAAACGCAGCGTTGCCCCAGAATCTCGGTCGGCGTGCTTGAAGAAGTTATCGGCCTCGTTGAGCAGGTCGGCCACTTGCTTCTCCGCTCCAGGGACGGCCGATGCAATCATGCGGTCCTTAAGCATCTGGCGGTTAACGCCCGCGGCCTTATTCAGGTCGCGAAGGATGTTGTTTGCCGCTGATGCTAACGTGTGAAGCGCGACGACATCGCCTTCGCGAAAGAACAGGGCAAGCGCTGCCTCGAGCTGCCGACGTGCAGCATCAAGCTTGCTGACCAGAAGTGTGGTCATACCGTGTGCCTAACCTGAATCCGGCAGGTCTGCGTTAGCACCGCGCGGCGCGCGTTCCCACTGCCTAAGTCGGCTGTCTGCATGCGAGTTTCCTTGCTGCAAGTCCGCCGCCCGAACGGCGAAGCGGCGATCTTAGCAGAAGGTGCCGAATGCATTCGGCAGACTTGCCGAGCGCCCTGCCTTTACGATGGCCTCATGAGCCGCGCCTTTCTCAAAGAGCCCGAGAGTCCTGAGCCGAGTTGCCCGCCGCCGTCAGGATGCGGCGGCGTCGGCCTGCCCGTGTCGCGTGTGACGCTGGAGGCGCGGCTACGGCCGGAAGCCGCCGCACGCTTCGTGAGCGACGGCTTCTTCTGTCCCAACCCGGCCTGCGACGTGGCCTACTTCGACGCCGGCGGCGAGCGCGCGCTGCGCGGCGAGTTGGCCGCGCCCGCCTGGCTCAAGCAGGCCGGCGCGCCGCTCTGCGCGTGCTTCGGCGTCGGAGAGGAGTACTTCGAAGACCTCGGTCGCCGCAGCGACAAGGCCGCGATGCGCGCCTTTCTCGAGCGTACGGTCTCGCCCGAGGCTCGCTGCGTCAGCCTCGCCGCCAGCGGCCGCAGTTGCGCCACTGACGCGCGGCGCGTCTTCCTCCGCGCGCTGGAGAACACTGCCGGGGGGTGATCACGCCGCGGTGCGTGCAGCGAGGTTCAGCTCACGACCCAGCGCGGGTCGCTGAGCTGCTTGCCGCGGATGCGCGCGGCCTCGGCCTCGTAACCCTTGCGGCCCATGAGCGCGTAGGTAGCGTTCTTGCCGGCTTCGACGCCGGGCTGATCGAAGGCGTCGACGCCGTAGAGCAGGCCCGAGTAGGCGGTTGAGATCATCTGCCACATGAGCCACTGCCCAACGTGGAAGGCATCGATGCGCGGGAAAGTGATCTGCGCACAGGGCCGGCCCGCCTCGACAAGCGCGAGGAAGGTCGCGCGGCACTCGGCGTCGAGCAACTGGCCGAAGCTCTTGCCGTCGAGGTACTCCAGACCGCCGAGGCCGGGCGGCGCGTGCGGAATGGCCACGTCCTCGTGCTGCTGCTCGACACGCAAGAAGGTGTAGACCTTGTCCTGCGGCCCCTGCGCGAAGAGCTGCACCTGGCTGTGCTGATCGGTGGCGCCCAGCGCGCGATGCGGCGTCGGGCCCACGCCCGCCGCGGTGGCCGCGCCGCGCGGCCGCTTGCCGAGGCTCTCGGCGACGAGCTGTACGTTCCAGTCGGCGAGCAGCCGCAACTGGTGGCTGTAGGGAAAGAGCACCTGCACATTGCAGCGCGCGCGCGTGTCGAGGGCGTGGTGCGCCACCGCCAGCAGCGCGGCCGGATTGGCGCGGAAGTCAGCCCGCAAGCACTGCTCGCGCCCCGCGCGTGCGCCGGCCAAGAGCGCGGGCAAATCCCAGCCCATGAGCGCTCCGGGCAGCAGCCCCACCGGCGTGAGCACAGAAAAGCGTCCGCCCACATTGTCGGGAATGGTGAAGCAGGGCAGGCCGTTGGCCTCGGCAAAGGGCCGCAGTGCGCCCTGTTTGGCGTCGGTCGTCACCACGACGTGATCGCGCCAGCGTTCGCCGAGCGCAGCCTTCAGCGCCGCGAGGAAGAGCAGGAACTGGCTCATGGTCTCGGCCGTGCTGCCCGACTTGCTGATGACGTTGAAGAGCGAGGTCGCCGGATTGGCCACGCGCATCACGCCGGCCACAAGCACCGGATCGACGTTGTCGACCACGAAGAGCTTGGGGCGGTTGAGCGCGTGCCGCTTGAGATTGTGCAGCGCCGGCGAGAGTGCGGCGTGCAGGGCCAGCGTGCCCAGCGCCGAGCCGCCGATGCCCAGCACGACGATGTTTTGGAAGCGCCCGCGCCGCGCCGCCGCGTAGGCCTCGCAGGCGGTCAGCATGTCGCCGTCGTCGGGCGTGTCGAAAAAGCCCAGGGCCCCCGAGCGGCGCGCGGCGTCGAGCGCGGCCAGGCGCCCGGGATGCGCGGCCGCAGCCGCGGCCAACTCCTTCGCCTCGACGCCACAGGCGCCCTGCGGTCCCCCACTCATCAGGCAGGTCACGTCGAGTGTCAGCGACATACCGGTTTTATAACAAGTCGCTGCGCCGACCGGACCGATCGCGGGCGGACGGAGCGGCGCACGCGGCCGGACTCCGCGAGCGCGGGCGGCCAAGGACGTCAGTCCGCCATGAGGCACTTGCGGGGTCAGTGGTAGATTGCGGCCCTTCTTCCTCGGGATTCACACCATGTCGACTCAGCTTCCGCGTCTTGCCGCCGCCACCTTCGCGATCCTCGTGCTCGGGCCCGCGCTCGCGGCGCGACAGTTCCTGCGCGACGTCGCCGCGCTGAACGACCCGGCCATCTGGACCAATGGCGTGGCCCTGGGCGACTACGACCTGGACGGCGACCTCGACATCGTCTTCGCCAACGGCTTCGACTACGGCCCGGGCGGCGCGCTCCAGCAGCGCATGTTCTTCAATGACGGCGCGGGCAACTTTAGCGCCGTTTCGGCGCAGCTCAACGTGGCCAACTTCAATGCGCAGATGGTCATCGCCGACGACTGTGACCTAGATGGCGACCTCGACCTGATCTTCTCGCCGGCCGGTGCTTTTCCGGCCACGACACAGCGCGCGCGCATCCTGATCAATGACGGCACCGGCAACTTCAGCGACGAGAGCACGACGCGCATGCCGCTCACCACGATGTCCTCGTGGTCGGTCGTAGCCGCCGACCTGGACAACGACGGCGACAATGACCTGGCCCTCAACAGCGGCTGCCTCAACTTCACCGGCATGCCGGCCCAGGCCATGCTCTTCTTCAACGACGGCACTGGCCACTACACCGACCTGACCGCCACGCACGCACCGGTAGAGCTGTACAACAGCCAGGACATCATCGCCTTCGACTACGACGGCGACTTCGACCTTGACCTAGCCCACAGCGGCTTCGGCACGGTCGGCAAGCGCTCGAGCCTGTGGGTCAACGACGGCACGGGGCACTTCACGGTGAGCACGACGCTGGACAACCTCTGCACGGTGAACAGCTACGAGGCCGACTGGTCAGACTTGGATGGAGACGGCGACTGGGATGCGGCCGTGCAGTCGCTCTCGGGGATGAATGAAGGCTGGGGCGAGAACTTGGGCCTGGGCACGCCGCCGCGCAAGACGCTTTTCACCGGCACCAATGGCAACGACGACAACGAGATGGCCTCGATGGACTACGACCAAGACGGCGACATGGATGTCTTCGTCGGCTCGCTGACTGGAACTTCGGAGAAGGTTTATCAGCAAGGCGCGCCGGGCGTGTTCGCGCGCGTGAACATCTTCACCACACTCACCGACAGTACGCTCGACTTTGCTTTCGGCGATCTGGACGGCGACGGCCGCTATGACGTGGTCACCGCGCAGGGCGAGTCCGGCGTGCAGACCAACAAGATCTACGACAACACCGGCCCGCCGGATGTCACGGCGCCGCGCCTGCTGCGCGTGGAGTCGCCGCCCGCGGTGCTGGCCGGCGGCCTCGTCTTCCGCGCCATGCTGCAGGACTGCTGGGTGGATGACGGCCTCACCAGCGCCGACGCCACGGTGAGCTTCGAAGTCTTTGAGTCGGGCTTGTTGGCGGGGAGCGGCGGCGGCCCGGCGAGCTTCATCGGCGGCGGCATGTTCCGCTTTGTCGTCCCCACCACCGGCGCCACCGACGGCGTGCGGGTCACGTGGCTGGCCACGGATCACGCGGGGAACTCGGCCGCGCCCGTGACGGTGGCCGTCGGCAATATTGGCAACCACGTGTGGCAGGACTTGGGACTGGGCCTCGCCGGCACCGGCGGCGTGCCGCCCGTGCTGAGTGGCAGCGGCCCGCTGGTGGGCGGCTCGACGAATGCCCTAGAGCTCAGCGGCGGTCAGCCCGCAGGCAGCGTGATTCTCATCGCGGGCGTCACGCGCATCGACCTGCCCTTCAAGGGCGGCGTCATGGTGCCGGCCGTCAACACGCTCGTGCCGGGCCTTTCACTCGATGGCGCCGGCGGGCTCTCGCTCGGCTTCCTCTGGCCCCTCCACATTCCCGCCGGCCTCGAACTCTTCCTGCAAGCCTGGCTGCCGGATGCCGGCGGCCCGCTGGGCTTTGCCGCCAGCAATGGACTGCGTGGCGAAGCGCAGTAATCGCCGCCGTCCTCGCCTGACTCGCACACGAGGAGCGCGCTCCTCGTGACATCCACCGGCACGCCCGCCACGCCCGCACCTGACGCGCCGGAGTCGGCGCCACAGCGCTACGGTTTCGCGCGGCGCCTCGTGGCGCGGCCGGTCACGCTCATGATGCTGTTCCTCACGCTGGCCGGCACCGGCGTGCTGTCTTACCTGCGCATCCCGCTCACGCTGCTGCCGCGCGGCCTCTCCTCCAGCAATCTCAACGTCTCGCTGCCCTATCCGGGCGCCGGCCCGCTGGAAGTCGAGGACCAGCTCACGCGCCCCGTCGAGGAGGCGCTGCGCACGATCCCGGGCATCGTCGAGATCGTCTCTTACAGCAGCGAGAACTTCGCGACCATCAACGTGGAGTTCTCCAGCCGCACGGACATGGACGTGGCCTACGGCGAGGTGCGCGACCGCATCGAACGCATCCGCGCCGAGCTGCCGCCGCAGATGGACCGCTACCGCATCCGGCGCTGGAATACCAACACCGACATGCCCGTGATGTGGATCGGCGTGCAGTACGACCCCGACGCACGCGATCCCTTCTTCCCCATCGAGAAGATCGCCGTGCCGCGCATCGAGGGCGTGGACGGCGTGGCGCGCGTGGGCCTGGGCGGCGTCGTGGACGAGGCCGTGCGCATCTTCGTGGACGTGGAGAAGTCGCGCGGCTACGGCGTCAACCTGGGCGAGGTCATCCGCGGCTTGCAGGGGGACAACTTCACGCTGCCGGCCGGCCAGATCGACGAGGGCGACCGCACCTTTGCGCTGCGCGTGGATAGCCGGCTGCGCAGCGCCGATGAGCTGCGCGCCTGGCCGATCGGCAATGGCCTGGTGCTGGGCGACATCGCCGAGATCGTGCGCGCGCGCGCCTACCGCGACACGGTCTGGCGCATCAATGGGCGGCCGGCGGTGGGCCTGGACATCAGCCGCGAGTCGGACGAGAACACCATCGCCGTCTGCGACCGCGTGGAAGCGGTCATCGACGAGCTGCGCGCCGACCCGCGCATGTCCGGCATCAGCTTCAACATTTTCTGGAACCAGAAGAAGGCCATCCTCGAGGCCATCGGCGGCCTGAAATCCTCCGCGCTGTGGGGCGGCATCTTCGCGGTCGTCGTGCTGTGGATCTTCCTGCGCGACATTCGCCTCACGCTCGTGGCCGCGCTGGCGATTCCTTCGTCACTGCTCGCCGCCCTCGCCGCGGTCCACTTCGGCGGCGGCACGCTGAACCTCATCTCGCTGGTCGGCTTCACGCTGGGCATCGGCATGCTCGTGGACAACGCCGTCGTGGTCATCGAGAACATCGCGCGACGGCGCGCGCTCGGCGATGGAACCCACGAGGCGGCCGCGACCGGCGCCGGCGAAGTCGGCCTGGCCGTGCTGGCCTCCACGATGACTTCGGTGGTGGTCTTCTTGCCGCTGGTCTTCATGGACGGCGACCGCAACACGCGCATCATGATGCGCGAGGTGGGCCTGCCCATTTCGTGGTCGCTCATCGCCTCGCTCGTCGTGGCGCTTGTCTTCATCCCCACCTTCACGGCGCGCGTCATGGGCCGCAAACGCCGCGGCAACCACGCCGAGGCCATCGGCGTCGGCACCGCCGGCGGGCGCTTGGCGAACAGCTACAGCGCTGCTCTGGCCTGGGTGCTGCGGCATCGCTTCGCCTCCCTCTTGCTGCTCGTGGCCCTCTTTGTGCTCTCGCTGCAAGCCAAGGAGGCCGTTCCTGCAAGCCAGTCCGGCAACGACGGCGGCGACAGCCTCAGCCTGGAGGTGGAGGTGCCCTCCACTTACTTGCTCGCCGACACGAACAAGGTCTTTCAGTCGCTCGAGCGCTGGGCGAACGAGCACATGGAGTCCATCGGCTTCGACTTCTACTCCTCGCGCTTCGATCGCTTCAGCGGCAGCCTCGATCTCTACGCGCGCGAGGATTTGCCGCGCGCCGAAGTCGACACCATGGATGACCGCGTGCGCGCCGTGCTGCCCGAATTGCCGGGCGTGGAACTCACCCTCGGGCGCGAGGCGGGCGGCTCTGCCGCGAAAGAGCTGCGCGTCGACCTGCAAGGCCCCGACTTCGGCGAGCTGGCGCGCATCGCCGAGGATTTGCGCCGCCGCCTCGTGGCGCTCAACACGGAGCAGGACGGCAAGCTGGTCCCGCTGCTCGACATCGTGCGCACCGACATCGAGCGCGGCCTCGATGAGGTCCACGTGCGCGTGGATCGCGAGCGCGCCAGCGAACTCGGCGTCCTGCCGGAGACGGTCGAAGGCGTCGTGGCCTGGGGCCTCTCCGGCCAGCGCCTGCCTGACCTGCAGGAAGGTGAACGCGAAGTGCGCATGCAGATCGAGTACGGCCAGACCGACGAGGAAAGCCTGGATTTCCTGCGCAATCTCGGCCTGCCACGCCTCGCCGGCGGCACGGTGCCGCTCGCTTCCGTCGCCAGCCTGGAGTTCGGCAAGGCGGTCGGCACGCTCGTGCGCAGAAACGGCCGCACCACCACCGGCCTCTCCGCCGTGCCCGGCATCGACAACCTCTACCTCGTCTCCAGCTCAGTGGCCGAAGTGCTGGCCGCCTATCCCTTCCCCGAGGGCGTGACCTGGAGCGAAGAGGGCGGCCGACGCGAGTTCGAGGCGGACATGGAAGAACTCTTCCACACGCTCCTGCTCTCCGTCGCGCTGGTCTACCTCGTCATGGCGATCCTGCTCGAGTCCATGATCGTGCCGCTTTCGATCCTGCTCTCGATTCCGCTGGCCTCCATGGGCGTGGACTTCGCGCTCTTCGCCACCGGCTTCCCCATGGACGAGATGGTCTTCATCGGGCTCATCCTGCTGGCCGGCGTGGTGGTCAACAACGCCATCGTGCTGCTTGATCGCGTGCAGCGTCTGCGCCGCGAAGGTGTCGAGCGCAGCGCGGCTCTGCTGCAAGGCGGCGCCGACCGCCTGCGCCCCATCCTCATGACCGCGCTCACCACAATCTTCGGCCTGCTGCCCATGGCCGTGCCGCACTGGTTCCCCGGCGACGGCAGCGGCGGCTACGAGTCCATGGCCGTCACCGTCGGCGGCGGCCTGGCCTTCTCCACCCTGCTCACGCTCTTCGTCGTGCCGCTCTTCTACACCTACTTCGACGACCTCAGCGTGGCCTTCGCGCGCCTCTCGCCTTGGCGCGCCCGCGCCACCGCTCCGCAACCGGAAGCGCCTAGCATGTAGGACGCTACGCGGCTGCCACGGGGCTCCGCTCTGCGGCGACCCGGGGGTGCTTCGCCTCGGCTGCCGAACCGTTCACCTGTCGTTGGCAGGGCACTCCGCGTCCGCCAACTCCCTTCCCACAATTGCGCCGGTGTGCGACGCGGCGGGGGTCGGTGTGCCGCGAGTTCCGAGCCCACCACTCGGCCGCAGCGGCCCAGTAGGCGAGGTGTCTGAGCGGCACCGCCGAGCCCCCGCCGCGGGCGCACTGAGCGCTCCCTCAGCGCTCTCTCCGATTCCTTCTCGCCGCGGCGCTCCGTAGAATCGCCGCGATGAGCGCTGCCATCGTCGACGTGCCACTGCCACTCAATGAGCCGGTGAAGTCCTATGCGCCTGGAAGCCCCGAGCGCGCCACGCTGCAAGCCGAACTGACGGCGCAACGCAATCGCCCGCTGGACGTCCCCCTCTTCATCGGCGGCAAGGAAGTGCGCACCGGACGCACCATCAAGCTGGCCGAGCCGCATGCGCACGCGCGCACTCTCGGCGTAGGGCACTTGGGCGAGGCGCAGCACGTGCAGCAGGCCATCGCGGCGGCACAAGCGGCCCGCGAGGATTGGGCCCGCGCCCCCTTCGAGCACCGCGCGGCCATCTTCCTCAAGGCGGCCGAACTGCTGACCGGCCCGTGGCGCGCCAAGCTCAATGCCAGCACGATGCTCGGCCAGAGCAAGACCGTCTACCAGGCCGAGATCGACGCGGCCTGCGAGCTCATCGACTTCTTCCGCTTCAACGTGGCCTTCGCGCGCCAGATCCTCGCGCTGCAGCCGATCTCCGGGCCGGGCATGTGGAACCGGGTCGAGTACCGCGAGCTCGAGGGCTACGTCTTCGCGGTCACGCCTTTCAACTTCACCTCCATCGCCGGCAACCTGCCCACAGCGCCAGCGCTCTTCGGCAATGTCTGCCTGTGGAAGCCGGCATCCACCTCGCTGCACAGCGGCTGGGTGATCATGGAACTGCTGCGCGCGGCGGGCCTGCCCGACGGCGTGATCAACTTCCTGCCCGGCAAGGGCGCCGCGATCGGCGACCCGGCCATTGCGCACGAGGACTTGGCCGGCGTGCACTTCACCGGCTCCACCGAAGTCTTTCGCGCGATGTGGCGCTCCATCGGCGAGAACCTGCCGCGCTACAAGAACTTCCCGCGGCTCGTCGGCGAGACGGGCGGCAAGGACTTCGTCTTCGCGCATCCGTCGGCCGATGTGGCCCCGCTCGCGATCGGCCTGCTGCGCGGCGCCTTCGAGTACCAGGGCCAGAAGTGTTCGGCCGCCAGCCGCGCCTATGTGCCGCGCTCGCTCTGGCCGGCTGTGCGCGAGCGCCTCGTGGCCGACTTGGCCAAAGTGAGCATGGGCGACCCCACCGACCTGCGTCACTTCATGGGCGCGGTCATCGATCAGGCCAGCTTCGAGAAGTGCAAGAGCTACATCGCCAAGGCGCGCGCCACCAAGGGCTGCACGATCGTGAGCGGCGGCGAGTGCGAGGGCGGCGCCGGCTGGTTTGTGCAGCCGACGGTCATCGAGAGCAACGATCCACGCTCGGCCAGCATGTGCGAGGAGATCTTCGGCCCGATCCTGACCGTGCATGTTTACGACGACGCGCGGCTGGACGAGGCCGTCACGCTCTGCGACACGACCTCGCCCTACGCGCTCACTGGCGCGATCTTCGCGCAGGATCGCCAGGCCGTCGCCGCCATGACCACGCGCCTGCGCCACGCGGCCGGCAACTTCTACGTGAACGACAAGCCCACCGGCGCCGTCGTGGGACAGCAGCCCTTCGGCGGCGCGCGCGCCAGCGGCACCAATGACAAGGCCGGTTCGCTGGTGAACCTGTTGCGCTGGACCTCCCTGCGCACGATCAAAGAGAACTTCTCTCCGCCGACCGACTGGACCTATCCGCACATGCAGGGCTCTTGACGGGCCCGACGAGGAGGTACGCGATGCAGCCCCTGAACCGCGAACGTGAACTCGGTACACGACGGTGGAGCCGGCGAGTGCTGCCGGCGCTCCTGGGCCTGATCGCATCGTTGAGCCTGGCCGCGTGTGCCAGCGTGCCGCCGCTGCGCGTGGGCTCCGACCTCGCCAATCCCCCCTTTGCTTCGCTTGATGCCAACGGCAACCCGCAGGGCCGCGACGTCGAGATGATGAAGGCCGTCGCAGTGATGCTTGAGCGCGATCTCGTTTGGGTGCAGATGCCCTTCGAGCAACTTCTGCCGGCTGCTCAGTCGGGCGCCGTGGACATCGTCTGCGCCACGCTGGGCCGCACGCCCGAGCGCGCTGTGCACGTGAACTTCTCCGAGCCTTACTTTCTGACCGAGATCACGCTCGTCGTGCGCCAGGGCGAGGGCGAGCCCACGCTCGCGGCCCAACTCGCCGGGCGGCCGGTGGCCGCCGGCGCTGGCTCGACGGCTGAGCGCGCCCTCCAGCGCTACTTGCCGGAAGCGGTCATCGACACGGGCGGCCCGGCCAAGGCCAGCTCCATCGCGCGCTTGCTCGCCGGCGAGGTGGACGCCGCCGCCATGGACGGCCCCGCCGCCGAGGCGGCCATCGCCAAAGCTCCCGCGCGGTTGCGCCGAATCGAGAGCGCTCTGGCAGCCGAGGAATACGCCCTGGCCCTGCCGAAATCGCACTCCAGCCTGCTCTTGGCCCTCGATCGTGCGCTGGACACGCTGCGCCGCGGCGGCAGCCAGGCCCGTTGGAACAGCAAGTTTGGCGTGACGGAAGCCGCGCCCTAGCGCCGCGCCACGATCCCGCCACGCCCCGCCGCTAGGCAGGAGCCGGGCCGGATCTGATACGTTCTGCGACCGCTGCCGCCCTCTGCGGCCACGCCCGCGCGGCGTCCCCACGATCCACAGAAGTTCGCACTACCCGGAGAGAAACATGCTGAGGCCCTTCGCCCCCCTGTCCCTGGTTCTGAGCTTGCTCCTCGCCGCCGGTTGCGCAGGCACCGACAAGGCCGCCCCCACGCCGCCGACCGACAAGTCGGCTGACGCGACCGCCAAGACGGACGCGACCAAGACCGACACACCCAAGGCCGAGCCGACGAAGGGCGACAAGGCGCCGGAAGTGGCTGCCGCGCCCAAGACCACCGACAAGCCCGCCCCCAAGCCCACCGAGGAAGAGCTGAGCGAGGCCCAGAAGAAGGCCAAGGAGAAGGAAGAGAAGGAGAAGAAGGAGCGCGAGGCCAACAAGAAGAAGTGGGACGAGGTGGTCGAGAAGCTGACCAAGTCCGAGGGTCTCTTCACGGTGTGGTCGAACGAGCACACCCTGCTGATCGAGCTGGACAAGGCCTCCTTTGGCCGTGAGTTCCTCTACCAGGCCGGCCTGGGCAGCGGCGCCGGCAACGGCAGCGTCTATCGCGGCGCGATGCTCGGCGACAATGAGTTCGTCTTGCGCTTCGAGCGCCGTAACGACAAGAAGATCGTGCTCGTGGCGGAGAACAACCGCTACCTCGAGCCGGGCGACTCGCTCGAGCAGAAGATGCTCGACGAGGTCACCTCCGACAGCATCCTGCTGCAGTGGGATCCGGCCGCCGAGAACAAGGACGAGGGCCGCGTGCTCATCGACTTCGGCAAATGGTTCTTCGAAGACAACCTGCAGCTTGCGCGCGGCCTGGAGGGCAAGTTCTCGCCGTCCAAGGACCTCAGCGCCATCAAGAAGGTCGGCAATTTCCCGCGCAATATCGAGGTGGACCTCGACTTGGTCTTCACCGGCTCGCGCGGCGGCGGCAACCTGACCATCGCGGACGGGCGCGGCATGCGCCTCAAGGTGCACCACTCGCTCTGCGCCCTGCCCGACGGCGGCTTCAAGACGCGCGCGCTCGATCAGCGCGTGGGTTACTTCTTCACCGAGCGCAAGGACCTCTTCGACATTCGCTCCGATGACCCCGTGCGCCGCTACATCAATCGCTGGCGCCTGCAGAAGAAGGACCCCTCGGCCGAGGTGAGCGATCCGGTGCAGCCGATCACGTACTGGATCGAGAACAGCACGCCCAAGGAGTGGCGCGAGGCGGTCAAGAAGGGCATCGAGGCTTGGGAGCCGGCCTTCCGCAAGGCGGGCTTCAGCAATGCCATCGTGGCCAAGCAGATGCCTGAGGACGCCGACTGGGATCCGGCCGACGTGCGCTACGCCGTCGTGCGCTGGTCCGCCGACGAGAACGTGGGCTTCGCCATTGGCCCGTCACGCGCCGACCCGCGCACCGGCGAAATCTTCGACGCCGACATCACCATGCAGGCCAACTTCCTGGCCATCTACCGCGAGCGTTTCGAGACCTACGTGGCCGACATCGCCGGGATGAGCAAGGAAGAGATGCTGGCCGAGGTCGAGGCGCGGCTCAATCCGACGCTGCCCGAGAACTTCGACCTGCGCCGGATGTGCCAGATCTCCGGCGATGAGCGCGTGCAGCAGGCCGCCCAGGCCGCAGCAATCTCGTCGATCATTCGCGACGACTTCGACGTGGATCAGTTCCTCACGGCGATGCTCACGGAAGTCGTGGCGCACGAGGTTGGGCACACGCTCGGCCTGCGGCACAACTTCAAGTCCTCCACCTGGCTCGATGTCGACCAGATGGCCGACGTCAGCAGCACCGCCCAGCGCGGTCTGATCGGCTCGGTGATGGACTACACGGCCATCAACATCGCCGCGCCGGGCAAGCCCCAGGGCGAGTACTTCGCCTCGGCGGTCGGCCCCTACGACATCTGGGCCATCGAGTACGGCTACACCGAGTTCGGCAACAACGATGCCGGCGGCCTGGCCGCCATCGCTGCCCGCTCGGCTGAGCCGGGACTCGACTACGGCACCGACGAGGACCTCTTCATGGGCGACCCGTGGGCCGCTCAGTGGGACCTCGGCAAGGACCCCGTGGCCTTCGCCAAGGAGCAGATCGCGCTGTCCGAGAAGGGCTTCGCCAAGCTCGCCGAGAAGGGCGCCAAGAAGGGCGAGGGCTTCCACAAGTACAACGAGTACTACGGGATGTTCCTCTCGCTCTACACGCGCAACTACCGCTCACTCGACCGCTTCCTGCATGGCGTCGGCATGAACCGCGACCTGGTCGGCCAGGAAGGCGGCCGCAGCCCGATCGTGTTCCCGGATCCGGCCATGCAGCGCGCCGCGCTCGACATCCTTGTCGACGAGGGCCTCACCTGGACCGGCAGCATCCCGCAGGAGCAGCGCCTCTTGCTCGCCAACCGGAAGTACGGCTCCTTCGGCGAGTGGTTCGACCCGTGGTCCTTCGATCCGCTGCCGCGCATCGTGAACGCCGCCCGCTACCGCGTGCTCTCGTCGCTGATGAACACCACGGCGATGGAGCGCGTGGCCGCCCAGGCCAAGCTCGTCGGTGCACGCGCCGTCACCCCCACCGAGATCGCGGACCGCGCCTTCGCCGCCACCTGGGCCAAGGAAAGCCCCGATGAGCACGATCGCTGGATCCAGTCCGACTACGTGTATCTGGTCATCAACAGCCTCACGTCGGACACGACACCCGAGCTGACCGCACTCTACGACTCGCTCATGACGCGGGCCGAGCAGCGCTGCGAGCAGCTCGCCAAGTCGGGCAACCGCGAGATCGCCACGCACGGCGCCTGGCTCAAGGGCCGCATCGAGCGCTTCCGGAACCGCCAGGTTATCGAAGGCTACTGAGAGTTGGCTGTTGGGCGCTGAGTGCGCCCGTTTTGGGCGCTCAGTGCGCCCGCAGCGGGGGCTCGGCGGTGCCGCTCAGACACCTCGCCGGCTCGGCCGAAACGGCCGTGACCGGCTCGGAACTCGCGGCACACCGACCCCCGCTGCGTCGCACACCGTCGCACGGGGTGTAAGGCAGTTGGCGGCCGAGAGATGCTCGGCCAACGGCCACGGCAGAGCTGCTCCGCTTTAGGGCTTGTCGCGGAGTTCGCGGCGGAGTTTGGGCCGCAGGAGGAGCCGCCACCGGCGTGGCAGGCGCCGCTCGCGGGTGTTGATCCAGCGCGCGGCGCGGCGGCTGGCGAGCCCCAGGCAAACCAGTGCCAGGATGTGGAAGGGAATGCCGGTGAGCACCGGGATGAGCCAGAAGGCCACGCCCAGCAGAAAGAAGATGCCGGCCGCGGAGAGCAGCGCCAGGCGATAAATCAGCGAACGCTCGGGGCGGTCCTCGGGGAGCAGGTCGGGGATCTCGTCGGTCATGACGGGCGGTCGGAGCTGAGGCAGCGAGCGCGGCTGCTACCATTCGCGGCATGAGCGATTCGGCCGTCGAACTCAATGCGCGCGTGGTCCATCGCCTCGACCTTACTGCGCGGCTCTCCGTGGTGCGAGTGGCTCCCGAGGGCTGGAGCCTGCCGCCCTTTTCGGCGGGCCAGTGGGCCACGCTGGGTCTGCCGGAAACTCAGGCTGCGGCTGGCGCGGCGCCCAAGCTGCTGAAGCGCGTCTACTCCATCGCCTCCGCACCTGGGCGGCCTGAGTTGGAGTTCTTCATCCAGCTCGTCAAGGAGGGCGAGTTCACCACCAAGCTCTGGCCGCTCGAGAACGGCGACCGGCTGTGGCTCTCCCCCAAGATCGGCGGACACTTCACGCTCGCGCCCGTGCCCAAGACCAGCCGGATCGTGCTCATCGGCACAGGCACCGGCGTAGCGCCCTTTGTCTCGATGGTGCGCGCCGGCACCTCCGGCGGCCCGGGCCACCGTCCATGGAAGCACTGCGTGCTCGTGCACGGCGCGCGTGACCAGAGCGAGCTGGGCTTCCGCGCTGAACTCCACGCCCTGGCGGCCAGCGACACGAGCTTCACCTACTTGCCCATGCTCACGCGCGAGCCGCTCGGTTCGGCCTGGACCGGGCGGCGCGGCCGCGTGCAGTCACTGCTCGACGGCGGCGCCTTCGCGCGCTTCACCGGCCAGGACTTCGACCCGGCCGACACGCACGTCCTGCTCTGCGGCAATCCCGAGATGATCGACGACATGGAGCGGCGTCTCGCTGCGCTGGGCTTCCGGCATCACACCCGCGAGCAGGCGGGGAATCTGCATTTCGAGCGGTACTGGTAGGCGCGCTCAGTGCGCCGAGGATGGGCGCTGAGTGCGCCCGCGGCGGGGGCTCGGCGGTGCCGCTCAGACACCTCGCCGACTCGGCCGCTGCGGCCGAGAGGTCGGCTCGGAACTCGCGGCACACCGACACCCCGCCGCGTCGCACATCGCCGCATCTGCGGGCAGACAACGACGTTCGTACCGTTCAGTGGCTACGGCCAGTACTCGTCAGCTCCGATATCCACGCGACCGTACTCTCGACCCTCTCCTTCGATGTCGTAGGTGGTTAATGCGACAACCGGCGTGATGTCGCCCTTGGCAATGCATGGGGAGCCATACAGAATCGTGAAGTCGCCGGCGCCTGCATTGACGAAATCTGGATTCTCGTCAATGTTGAAGTACGGGGCCGAGGGCGGGTCAGTGGCACTTCCGAGGCACTCCCAGACGCAATAATCAATAAAGTCCGCTGAGCCCGGATCCCACTCCAGAGTGCCGTCGACCTGCTGGGTGCCGCCGTTACCGTACACAATCAAGTTCTGCATGTTGGCGTACGTAGTCGAGTCGCCATCGATCCAGAACCCGGCGGCGCTGTTGTTCGCGATCGTGTCGCCCACGCTCTTCTGTCCTCCCTCCGAGCTGACGTCCTGGACGCCGCTGATGTGAATGCCAACAGTGTTCTGAACGATCAGGTTCCCCACCGTGTCCACGCTGATGTAACGACCCGCATCTCCGACGTCCCACGATCCGTAATCCAGGTGAAGCCCAGCGGCTCCATTGCCCCTGAGGGTGTTTTGCTCGATGTGACCTGTGGAGAAGTAGGCGTAACTGCTCTCGTCGTCATCGGTGTCCACCGTGGCGAGAATTCCGTCGCCAAGGCATGCCTTGACCGTGTTGCCGATGATCTCGATCGTCGGCGTCGTGGCAAACCGCACCTGCTTGCCCTCGGCGCCTGCTGCGACGAATTCAATTCCTGTTTCGATGCCATGACCCTCATTGCTGAGTGACGAGTCGATCGTGTTGCGCAGGATGAAGGGTGTGAAAATGGCATCAACGGGCACGATTCGACCGTCCCCGGCGAGCCGGATGCCGAACTCGGCATCGTCATCGCCCTCCAGCCCGATGATGTTCTCGCTGATGATGATGCGAGCCGAGGCATCACCCTCGCCGGTATCGGTCGTCCGCAGTTCGATTCCGCCGCGAGCCGTCGGCTCGATCCCATTATTGCTGATGTGGAAGGGGCCCTCGGAGTCACCGAGTTGGCCGTCACCAACTTCCAACAGGACCGAGGGTTGATCGGCACTCTCGCCATCGTTCATCTCACTGCGCTCGAAGTCGCAGGACTCGATGCTGCAGTCCGTCGCTGCGTTGCCGGAATCCACGCGAACCAGTACCGCCGCTGGTGGGTCGAACTCTTCCTCATCCTCGGCTAGGAATCTGAGATTCTCGATGATGGTTCCATCGTGGCTCGCGGACGTTGCGTCGATGAAGACCAAGCCATACGAGCCAGAATCGGGCGGGTCTGCGTGGGCGTCGCCTCCCACCCTGGGCTTGTCACCGTCGTCATATGCCCTGACCCGAACTCCACTTGGAATCACTAGGGGCCAGGACTCACCCAGCGCAGTGTTGTACGTGCCTGGCAAAACGACAATCTCGTCGCCGCTCACGGGCTCCCCTTCAAGCAATGCCTGCGTGATGGTCTCGTATGGATCAGCAAAGGAGCCAGTATGCGGAGCGGTGTCGTTGCTGTCATCGACATAGAAGGTCGTCGGCGTTGGCATGGCGATCAGGCCAACAGCGACCACGCCGACCCCAAAGCCGCACAGACTGATACCTAACTTGCTTAGTTGACGCATTGACCTAACCTCCAAGTCATCCGCTGCCTCATCGGCTCGAAGGATGACTGACTAGGGATTCCCGAAACCTATGGAACTGCGCCATGCAGGATCGTGACATGGCCGCTGTTTGTGATTCCGAAGTCGTCTGCTGAGGCGACGCCTAGCACGAGCTCGATCGATCCGTCACCGTCCAGGTCGCCGAAGGCGTTGCGCTCGATACCGACATTGCAGAGCGGAACCTTGTCACTGATTCGGGCAAACGTCGCATGAAACGGCCCAAGTGCGACGAAAGTCATTCCCCCCGCCGTCAGAGAACAACCCTGCATCGGCCCGTCGAAATGGTCTGAGATCAGCAAATCCGTGATGCCGTCGCCACTCAAGTCTGCTGCCCCTAGCCAACTCCCAAAGTTGCTCTCACCGAAGGGGTTCTCGTAAAGCGATGGTGGCTTGGTCACCTTGAGATAGGACTCATAGTCCGGTCCGTAGTGAACGAAGGCCCGGTCCCGGTCGTCGTCGATGAGCAGATCCGTCGTGCCATCCCCATCGAGATCGCCAACGCCCATGTGAATCCCGAAGGCTGTCCCCACGCCGAGGGGCTCGGGGCACTCGATGGTTCGAAAGAGTGTGAGGTCGGGACCCAAGTAAACGTGAGCGCTCCCGATGCTTTGCACACCGCCGATGTCGTCACCGCCTGAAGCTTCGAACAAGTCGTCGATCCCGTCGCCGTTGGCGTCGCCAACCGCAATGCAGGAGCCAAAGCCGTGCCCGGCCTCGGGCGTAGGATTCGAGACCCAGATCGAGGAGGTGAAGTCGGGCCCCAGCAGAATGTCGACGCGGCCGGCCTCTCCAAAGCCCCCGACAGAAGCCTTGTTGATGCTGATGGCAACGTCGCCGTGTGAGTCGTTGTTGAAGTCCCCGATGGCGATGGCGTGCCCGTAGCCCGTGAACTTGATGCCGGTTCCTGGGCTGTGCAGGATCAGCGTGGGGACTCCTGTAGCGAGCGTTGCACCGCTATAGACGTAGAGCTTTCCGGGCAGGCCAGGCACGGGCGGCGCACCAGCGGTTTCACCGATGATCAAGTCATCGAGTTCGTCTCCGTCGAGCCGACCGACTGTCATGCCGACACCAAAGAAACCGTAATAGTGCGGTAGCTCCGAGTAGAGTGCTGTGAAGTTCGTGTAGTCGGGGCCCCAGAGCACATAGGCAGCGCCGGAGTTTTGAATGCCGAGATAGTCCTCGCCCTCGGCGCAGCCAACGATGTCGCCGAAACCGTCGCCATTGAAGTCACCGACACCGACGGTGCGACCGAAAAGAGCTCGATCGGTGGGGTTGGGGTTGCTAATCACCTGGCCCGTAGCCGGTGTCAAGTAGGGCTGGTCGAGCGGGAGCGTGGCCGGATTCGTCAGCGCACCCGGCACGAGCCCTTGCAACACGATGGGAATGCCGGAGAACAGCGGGTCAAGCAGCGGCAGCGTGATCGGCATGTCGATGCGGCCGCTCGGCGGAATGGCACCAAGAGCCAGGACGTTTAGGACTTGGCCGATGTAGAACGGCCCCTTGGGTGTCCAGACGGGCGTGATGAGCGGCTGCAGGCCGTAGAGCAGCGCCGTGAAATGCCCCGGCGTGCCGGAGAAGTGCAGCGTCAGTTCGCCTTCAGAGAAGGGCTCACCCTGGATCTGCAGCAGAGGGGCATCCTGCGCCCTGCTGGCGGGAACTAGGGCACTAAACACCACGAGAAGCGCCGCCCACAGTCCACGTTGCACGAAGTCTCGCCGCAGCGACGGAGGCCCCCCCGCCTTCCCTTGCGGAGCACCCATGACGGAAAGCCTACAGCAATCGGCTCTCGACTGCTCCTGGGAAAGCATCATGGATGCCCCCCCCCGCGTAACCTGACATTGCGGTCGCCAGAGCGGCTGCGGGTGACGCACTTTGCCCCAGGCCAGCGGGCGCCACCCCTGGCGTTGTCGCTGCCTTCGTCATGAAAAGGCTCCCGAAGCCGAAACGGCTAAGCCCACTTCGCACAAGGCGGGTAAGCGAACCGTCACGAGCGCTGGTGTAATCCCACTCCCCAAATTTCCGCAAGGGGGAAAATTCGTGGGAGGCGAAGTTGTTATCGACTTTCTCGCTCCAGCCGGTCGTTCCCTGATCAGGTCGGCCGCGGAACGACGCTGGCGCTTTGACCCGCAGTGAAACCCCGTGGCCGCCGCAGAGCGGAGCCGCGACTCAGCCGCCTGGCGCGCGGTCGGCGGGCGTGAGGCGGCTGTGCCGCTTGCGGACGTCGAAGGTGCGCAGCGCCGCTTCGAGCTGGATGCGCACGCTCATCTTGGACTCGCCGGCGGCGCGATCGGGAAACTCGATCGGGACTTCGCGCAGCACGTAGCCGAGGCGCGCGGCGACGTAGGCCATCTCGACTTGGAAGACGTAGCCATTGCTGTGGATGCGCCGGCCGAGATCCATGCCGAGCAAGGTCTGGCGGCGCCAGAGGCGGAAGCCGCCGGTCGCGTCGCGCAGGCCGATGCTCAGGATGGCGCGTACGTAGAGGCTGTTGGCGAACCAGGAGAGCAGCTTGCGCCACCAGGCCCAGTCGGGGTCCACGCTGCCGCCCGGCGCGAAGCGGCTGCCCAGCACCATGTCTGCACCCGGCAGGGCGGCGAGCAAGTCGTGCAGGTACTCCGGCTGGTGGCTGAAGTCGCAGTCCATCTGCAGGATGAGGTCGGCGCCCTCGGCGAGCGCGCGCGCGAAGCCGGCCAGGTAGGCCTTGCCCAGGCCCTCCTTGCCGCGGCGGTGCAGCACGGCCACGCGGCCAGGATGACGCAGGGCAAGTTGGTCGGCGAGTTGGCCGGTGCCGTCGGGCGAGGCATCGTCCACGACGAGGATGGACAGCACGGCGGGCTCGGCCGGGTCGGTGGGCGCGGTGAGGCGCAGCGCCAGGAGCGCGGCGACCATGCGCTCCAGGTTGTCGGCCTCGTTGTAGGTCGGCAGCACGACGGTGATGCGGAGCGGCTGCGCCATGTCGCGGTCGCCGACTCTAGCATCCGCTCGCGGCGCTCGGCGCGCGGGAAGTCGTGCGGGTCATTCCGCACGGGGGCCGGGCGCCTCCGGCTGATATCTTTGGCCTCGATGCGCCTGCGCACCACGATCCTTCTCGCCGCGGCCGGCACGGGACTGCTGCTCTGGGCGCTGCTCGCCACGGAGCAGGCCGGTGTGGGGACGCGCGCCGACGGCAAGCCGGCCTACCCCTTCGTTCTGGAGGACCAGGCCGACCGCTGGGTCTACCAGCAGCGCGGCCGCTGGCTGCCCTCCGAGCGCGAGCCCTACGTGGAGGAGCACTCGGAGTATCCGCAGCTCGCCACCTGGATGTTCGGGCTGCCCTACCTGTTCATGGAGCACTCGGTGCCGGTGGGCCGCGCGCAGACGTCGGCCGAGTTCACGGCCGCGCGCGAGGACTCGCGGGCCTACTTCGACCGGCACCACGTGTCCATGGCCCTGGGCTATTTCGCACTGCTGGCGCTGACGGCCGCGGTGCTGCGGCAGCTCGGCCACTCGCCCGGCTACGCGCTCTTGCTGCTGCTGCCCGGCACGGCGTATTTCTCCTTCAATCGTTTCGATGCCTGGCCGGCCGCCTTCGTGGCGCTGGCCTGCCTGCTGCAGTTCCGCGGGCGGCGCAACGGCGCGGCGGCGGCGCTGGCTCTCGGCGCGATGATGAAGTGGTACCCCGCACTGTTGCTGCCGCTCTTTCTGGCCCACAATCTTTGGAGTGAGCACGACGCCAAAGGTCGTGGCGGCGTGTCGGTGGGCCGGTTGTTCGCGGCGCTGCCGCGCGCCGTACTCGTGCCGGGACTGGTGGCCGGTGCTGTGATCACGGCCATCCTCAGTGTCAGCTACGTCGGCGGCGGCTGGGAGGCGGTCACACACGTCTACAGCCATCACGCCGGGCGCGTGCACAACCCGCCTTCGCTGGCGGCGGCGATCTTGGAGCCCTGGCGCTGGGGCCTGCTGCCGCTCGAGAGCTTCCCGCGCGTGTACCAGTGGCTCACGGTGCTGCAGTTCCTGCCGGCCGTGCTGCTGGCCCTTGTGCCGATCCGCAGCCGGACGGCACTGCTCTGGGCCTGCCTGGCCGTCGTGGTGGGCTTTGCCGAGTTCGGCAAGGTCTTCTCGCCGCAGTGGATCTGCTGGGTCTCGCCGCTGGCCCTGCTGCTGGCGCCCGGCCGGCGCACCCTGCTCGGCCTCATCGTGGCGCTCGAACTGCTCATCTACCTGCAGATCCCGCTGCTCTTCTACTCGCACATGACCACTCCGGAGGCGGCCGCGGCCCTGGCGCGCGGCCAACCGGCCATTCCGCCGGAAGCCTTTTTCTGGTGGGTCAGCGATGGGCGCCATCTGCTGCTCTTTGGGCTGTGGGCGTGGAGTCTGGCTGCTTTCCTGCGTACCGTGTCGCGCGGCGCCGAGGCCCCCGCCCCCGCCCTGCGCTAGAGTCCCCCGCCCCAAAAAGCCCCGCGCCGAAGAACCCCGCGTCGAGAAGCCCTGCGTCGAAAAGCCCTGCGTCGAAAAGCATGGACCCGCTGAAAACTGACTGCCGCCACTTCCGGCCCGACCGCCCCTGCGCGCCCCACAAGGCGCACGGCGTGATCTGCGCCACGTGCACCACGGATTACGACCCGGTGGCGCGGCGCGTGCTCATCGTGAAGTTGGCCGCGATCGGCGATGTGCTGCGCACCACCTGCTTGCTGCCCGGTATTCACCGGCGCTGGCCGGGCAGCCATGTCACCTGGATCACCGCACCCGGCGCCGTGGAGCTCTTCGCGGGCAACCGCCTCGTGGATCGCGTGCTGGCCTGGAAGAGCACGCCGGGCGCCGGCGCGCCGCTCGAACTGCTGGCCGAGAGTTTCGACGTGATCCTCAACACCGACACCGCGGGCGATGCCTGCGCGCTGGCGCACGTGGCGCGCCTGTCGCCCGGCGGGCAGCGCGTGGGCTTCGATCTCGATGCGCGCGGCGCGCCGCTGCCGCTCTCGCCGGCCGCCGAGACCTGGCTGGAACTCGGCGTGCGCGACGACAAGAAGCGCCAGAACACGCGCACCTATCAAGATCACATGGCCGCGATCTTGGGCGTGGACGACCGTCAGGAGCCGCCGATTCTGGAGTTGGACGAGGCGGCGCTCGGCAAGGGCCGTGCGGTCCTCGCGCGCATGGCGGTCGGCGCCCCACGCGGCCGCAGCGCCATTGTGGGACTGAACACCGGCGCCGGCGGACGCTGGCGCTTCAAGCGCTGGACTGAAACCGGCTACACGCAGCTCATCGCGCGGCTGGCGCGCGACGGCCACCGCGTGCTCTTGCTCGGCGGGCCCGAGGAAGTCGAGCGCAATCAGCGGCTCGCGCAGCAGAGCGGCGGGGCAGCCTTCGACACCGGCGGCGACAACAGCCTGCGCGAGTTCGCCGGCATCATCGAGCAGTGCGATGTTGTCGTGACCGGCGACACCCTCGCGCTGCACATTGCCAGCGCCCGCAGAAAGCGCCTCGTGGCACTCTTCGGCCCCACCTCGCTGCACGAGATCGAGGTCTTCGGGCGCGGCGAACGCCTGGCCCCCGAGCTTGATTGCTTGGTCTGCTACAAGACCGACTGCGACTTCGTGCCCAACTGCATGGAGTCGCTCAGCACCGAGGTGGTGCACGCCGCCGTGCTGCGGCAGATTGCCGCGCTGCACTCGGAGACGGCCAAGCCGGCTCCGCAGGCGCGTCGATGAGCGCCCAGCCGAGTCCCGCGAAGCACGCGGCCGCGGGTGCCGGCGCAGTGGGCCGCATCGTCGTCACCGTGCCGACCTACAACGAGATCGAGAACATCGTCTCGCTGTGCCGCGCGATCTTGGGCCAGGACGGCCGCATCGAGGTGCTCGTGGTGGATGACAACTCGCCCGACGGCACGTGGCGCGCCGTGGCCGAACTCGCCGCGACGGAGCCGCGCGTGCGTCTGCTGCATCGCACCACCGACCGCGGCCGCGGCCGCGCCGGCCGCGCCGGCTTTCTGGCCGCGCTCGAACGCCAAGCGGACCTGGTCTTCGAGATGGATGCTGACTGGAGCCATCACCCCGAGCACCTGCCCGCGATGATCGCGGCGCTGGGCGCGCACGACGTCGTGCTGGGCAGCCGGCAAGTGCCGGGCGGCGCCGACATCGGGCGGCCGCCGGCGCGCATCTGGCTCACACACGCGAGCAACCTCTACGTGCGCCTCGTGCTCGGCCTGCCGGTGCGCGACTGCAACAGCGGCTACCGCGGCTTCCGCGCCAGCGCGCTGCGCGCCATCGAAGTGGAGTCGGCTTTCTCGCCGGGCCCCGCCCTGGTGCACGAACTGCTCTACAAAGCCAAGGTCCGCCGACTGCGCCTCACCGAGGTGCCGATTCAGTTCCGAGAGCGCGAGCGCGGCACGTCCACGCTCACATTCGCCACGCTCTTGCGCTCCTACACGACGATCCTGCGCCTGCGCTGGCTCGGGCTCACCGGCCGGCTCTTCGCGAGGGCGGCATGAGGAACACCCAGGCTGGTCGAGGCTTGGCGCGCCTGCTGCTGAGTGGCCTTGCCCTGATGAGTGGTCTCGCCTTGGGAGGCTTGGCGGTTGCTGCCTGCGGCGACAGCGCGCCGCCGCCCCCGCGCTGGAACGTGCTGGTGCTCACGCTCGACACGGTGCGCGCCGACCGCCTCGGCGCCTACGGACACACCGCACGCGACATCACCCCACACCTCGACGCTCTGGCGGCCGAGAGCGTGCTCTTCGAGCAGGCCTTCTCCAACAGCAGTTTCACGCCGCCCACGCACGCCTCGATCTTCACCGGCCTGCTGCCCGCCGAGCACGGCCTGCTGCACTGGAACTACCAGCTCGCCAAGGGCGTGAAAACCGCAGCCGAGATTTTCAGCGAGGCCGGCTATCGCACCGGCGCCTTCACACCGATGCAGACGCTCCTCAGTCTGGGCCTGCGCCGCGGCTTCGAGGAGAAGCAAAGCCCGCCCTACCAGAAGGTGCAGACCGCGCTGGGCGAACAGGTGGTGCTGGCCGACGCGGATGCGCTCAACGCCGCCGCGCTGCCGTGGCTCACCTCGAGCAGCAGCCAGCCCTTCTTTGCCTGGATCCATTACTACGACGCGCATCGGCCCTACGGCCGGCAGGGCGCCGAATGGGCCGGGCGCTACACCGAGCGCGACGACTTCCGGCTCGGCGCAGAAGCGGTCGGCGCGATCGAGCAGTGGTACCAGCTCACGCCGGCCAAGCGCGCCGCCATGGGCCTCACCCCCGAGCAGACACAGATCATCAAGGACAAGTACGACGGCGGCCTCTCCTATTTGGACGACCGCGTCGGCCGGCTGCTTGCCGAGCTGCGGCGCAGCGGCGTGCTGGAGCGCACGCTGCTCATCGTGCTGGCCGATCACGGAGAAGTGCTGGACGAGCACGAAGAGGAGTGGTTCTCGCACGACCCCCATCTCTGGACTGAGAACACGCACATTCCGCTGCTGATCCGCTTCCCGGACGGCATGCACGCCAAGCAGCGCGTGCCCGGCTTGGTCAGCCAAGTGGATGTGCTGCCCACGCTGCTAGACCTCTTCCGCTTGCCGCCCGGTGATCCTGAGCCCGCCGGCCGGAGCCTGCTGCCGTTCATCGAGGTGGCCGCCCGAGGCGAGACTCTGCCGCCGCGCGTCGTGCTGGCCGATCGCATCGGCGATGACCGCGTGCCGGAGAACGCGCCTCCCGAACGCCTGGCCCAGAAGCGCGACCACAAGCGCAGTGTGCGCAAAGGCGAGCACCTGCTGCTCGTGGAACACGACCGCGGCAATCGCACGACACTGCACACCGTCGAAGGCGGCGCCCGCGAGGCGCGCGACATCTCGGCCGACGAGCCCAAACTTCTCGAACAACTCCTGCGCATCTACGGTGATCTGCTTTCGGCACTGCGCAGGCCAGCCGACACGCAGTCGAGCGATCTGGACGAGAACGACCGGATCTTCCTCGATCAGATGGGCTACTAGCGCATGAGCGGCGCGCGGGGCCCGCGACTCTGGACCGCGCTGCTCATCGGCCTCGCACTGCTCTTCCCAGTGGGCGCGCTGCTGCAACCCTGGCTCTGGCCCGCGCGCTCGCAACTGCCGGCCGTGCCGCGTCAGCTCAACCAGCCGGTGATCCTCATCACCGTGGCGGGGCTGCGCGCCGACAGACTGCACCACTTGGGCTACGCGCGAGCGACGTCGCCGTCCATCGACCGCCTGGCCGACTCCGGTGTGAGCTTCCAGACCTTCTACGCCAGCAGCAACGATGCGCTGAGCACGGCCGCCGCGCTGCTCACCGGACTTTGCCCGCTGCAAACGGGCCTGGGGTCGGCGCCGCCCGGACCGGCCGGGCCGGGGCGCAGCGACGCGCGTGTCCTGCCGGCTGAGCAGGAGACTCTCGCCGAGCGCGCACTCGCGGCGCGCTACAGCACCGCCGCCGTGCTCTCCAATCCCGCGCTCATCGGGCACGGCCTCGAACAGGGCTTCAGCCAAGTGGCGGCCTTGCCCGGCGCGACAGCCGAGCAGGCGCTCAGCGCGGCGGCAGCGCTCCTGCCCTCCTTGGGCGATCGCTTCCTCTTGTGGATCGACCTCGGCGACCTCTGCGCGCCCTACGGCGGCGACTCACTGGACCTCGCGCGCTTCGCTCCGGACGCGCCGCCGGGCTTCGGCTCGCAGCCCGGTGACTACGACCTCGATGAGGCGAGCCTCGCGGCGCGCGGCTTCGGCGCGCGCGAGCGCGCTTGGCTCTCGGCGCGCTACGACGCGGCGCTCTTTGCGCTCGATGCGGCCGTCGGGCGCTTCGTGGAAACGCTCTCGGCGCAGAACCGCCTGCACACGCTCACGCTCTGCCTCACCGGCCTGCGCGGCGAGCGGCTGGACGAGCGCGCCGGCCGCGCCTTCACGCACGGCGTCGACCTCTACGAGCCGAGCCTGCGCGTGCCCTTCGTGCTCACGCTGCCGGCCAAGTTTGTGCGCGGGCTGCGCCTCGACCGCCTCGGCCACTCCGTGGATGTCGCCCCCACGCTCGCCGACCTGGGCCTGCGGCAGGCCTGGCCCGGCACGAGCGGCATCTCGCTGGCCGTCGCGATTCGCTATCAGCAGCACCCCAACAAGTTCATCTTTGCGCAGGGAGCGCTGCAGCCGCGCCGAGACGAGCCCGCGCTGGCCGGTCAGGTGCTGCGCCTGCCCACGCACAAGCTCATCACCAACGCCACCTTCACGCGCAACGAGCTGTACCTCATCGCCTCCGATCCGGGCGAGACGACGCCGGTGGCGGTGAATGCCCTGCAGCTCGATGTGCTCGCCGGGCACGGCCGCGCCTGGTTCGACGCCTGCGTGCGCTGAGCGCGCCGGCGCAGCGGCCGCGGCCCGTCGCCCTGCGCTGGGCGCGGCTTTAGAAGCCGGTTGTGCGCGGCTTGGCCGTGCGCGCCGCGTTCATCTCTTCGGGCGTGAGCCGGTACATGCGGATCGTGTGACCGATCATGAACTCCGGCTGCTTGTCGGCTAGGAAGGCATAGGCCTCGGGCATGCGGAGCTGGAGCGCCAAGTGCACCGCCACCCAGGGCTGCTGCGGAGTGTCGAGATTCTGTCCGCCGAAGATCGGCCGATAGCGCACGCCCCAGACCTCGGGATCGCCCTCGGTGTACGGGTCGTAATAGATCCAGTCCGGCTCGTCCGGCTCGTCCGGCGCGCCGGGCGCGACTTGCGCGCGTGTGCGACTGGCCATCCAGCGCCCGAGGCGCGCCGTGTCCTGGCCCCAGTCGTCGCCGATGATCGACCAGCGCCAGCCGTTCTCGGGTCCGCCCACCCACTCGTTGAAGTACATGTGGTTCTGCGGCTGGCGCGCGAGGCTGGCGAGGCTGGCCCAGAGCACGAGCACGCCAACGGCGGACATCGTGGGCGCGGCGGCGGCCGGCGCGCGGCCGGCGCGGAAGAGCAAGGCCGCGGCCACGAGCGGAACGATGAGCGTCAGTTCATGACGGAGGTGCCAGGCTCCCGTGTCGCCGAAGCCGAAGCGGCCGAGCAGCGCCGCGAGCACGAGCAGCGCGACGGCCAAGCGCCGTTCGCCGCGGCCGAGCAGCGAGGGATCGGCAAAGCGACTGGCCGCCACGGCGAAGAAGGGCACGACCGGCAGCGCGTACTTGAAGCCAAGCTGCACATCGCCCAGTGAGAGGAAGGCCAGCAGCAGCAGGGGATAGAGCCAGAGCGCCGCTTCGTGGAGCGCTCCTCGCCAAGCGCGCCACAGCGCCAGCAGCGAGAGCAGCAGCAAGAGCGAGAAGCCCTCGGGATTCTTGATCAGCCAGCTCAGCGCGAAGAACTCGGGCGCGCCCTGCTTGCTCACCTCTCCGCGCCAGTAGTTGCTGTGCCCCGACTCGGCGTGCTCGGTCTGATGATCGAAACCCTTGAGCAGCGAGAGCAGCGGAATGGGCTGGTCGCTGCCGAAGACGCGCTGCAGTCCGCTCTCGAGCGCCTCGTTGTGGAAGACGCGGCCGTCGGCGCCCTTGAGTCCGAAGCGCGGATGCACGCGCGCTTCGGCGAGCGAACGGGCCTCGCCGAGATAGAGCAGCCAGAGCACACCCAAGGCGGCGGCCCCGCCCACAAAGGCCCAGCCCAGCAGCGCCGGCCGGCGCCAAGCCAGCGCGGCGACCAGCACGATGAGCCCGAAGACCGGCAGGAGCATGAGCGCACTGAGCTTGCTGCCGAGGGCCAGACCAAGCATCAAAGCGCAGAGCAGCAGGTGTCGCTTGGCTCCGGCTGGCAACGGGCCCTGCCGCTCGCCGTGCAGCCAGCGCCAGAGATGGAAGCAGGCGAGGAAGCCGAAGACCGTGAGCGCGAAATCGTTGCCGGCGGTCGTGGCGTGCGCAATGAGATTGGGATTGAGCGCGGCGAGCGCCAGCGCCACGAGCCCGGCCGAGCCGCCGAAGGCCAAGGCCGCCCAACGCCAGACGTAGAGCAGCAGCAGCACGCCGAGGACCAGTCCGGGCAGACGCGCGAGAAAGAGCATCGTGGCCGCGCTGGCCCGCGGCTGATGCGCGAAGAACTGGAACTCGATGCCGGGCCGCACTTGGTAGTCGGGCGGCAGCTCCAGGTCGAGAGCCAGCAGCGGCAGCGCCAGCAGATACTTGGCCAGCGGCGGGTGCTCGCGGTTGAACGAGAGGTCGCCGGTGACGAGGTAGCTGTACCCGCTGAGCAGATACATCGGCTCGTCGTAGGCCTCGGAATCGGAGGCCGCCCGCCAGGCGCCGAGCACCACAAAAAGCAGGACGAGCATCGCAACGAGCCAGCGGTGCTGGCCTGCTGGCCGCTGATCGACCGGTTGCGGCGGCGCTGGTGGCGGGGCCTGCGCTGACGTCCCGGCCGGATTGCTCGCCGCCTCACTCACCGAGCAGATGCTCGCACACGCGACGCGGACCCGGAAGCCCGCGCCGCGTGTGCGCCTTGCTCAGCGCTCAGTTCTGCGGATGCAGCGCGGCCAGCTCGGCGGCGCGCGTGCCGCTCGGCGTGCCTTGGTACTTCTTGGCGATGCTCGCGTAAGACTTCACGGCCTTCTCCAGGTCGCCCTTGCGGAAGGTCGACATGGCTTCCTGCAGCTTGTCCCAGGCGGCCAATTCGTTCTTGGCCTCCTTGTTCTTCAGCAGGGCCTCGGCCGCCGCCTTCGCCGCCTCGGCTCCCGGCACGCTCACGAAGAGACGTGCAATCTCTTCATAGCGCCCAAGCGCCTCACCGTAGGCATTGCCCTCAGCCTTGGCCTTCGCTTCGCCGAGACGCGTTTCGAGCAACGCTGTGATGGCGCCCTGAGCCGCCTTCGCCACAGCGTCCTCCTGGTTCTTCACCAGGTGCTTAGCGAGAGCTGCCCAAGCCTTGCCGAAGGCTCGCTGTGCGAGCAATTCATTGATGGCCTCGTAGTCGCCGGCCAACGGCGGAATGACATCGACGTCCTTCAGCGCCTCCGTGATGAGCTCGTCGTCGAAGTTGCCCGGATGACCGGACCACACGACGAAACCCTTGGCATCAATGAGGTAGGCAGACGGGAAGCCTGCCACGCCGTACTGGCGGTCGAAGTCCTCGCCAGAAACCATGGCGATGGGAAAACGCATCTTCTTCTTGACGGCGTCTTTCGACACCAAACTGTCGGGTTCGTTGGTCACGCCAACGACCACAAGCCCCTGCGGCCCGAACTTTTCAGAAATCTTGTTCAGGTGCGGAACTTGTGAGGTGCAAGGGCCTCACCAGGTACGCCAAGCCTCGATGAAAACAAGCCGTCCGCCCAGGTCGCTCAAGCTGCCTTTGGAGCTGGAGTGATTGATCCACGTGGCCTCGAAGTCCGGGGCCACGCTGCCAACCTTGACTGTCACGTCGTCGCTGCTGGGAGCAGCAGCGAGGGCCGTGAGGGCGGCAGCCGCGATGAGCATACGCATGAGCGATCTCCTCGGGGGAATGCCGGAGCGCTCACGATCCGAGGGACCACGACGGCCCTCGCCATCCGAGCACTTGGGGGCCCACGCTACGCGAATGCCTAGGGGTGTCAAGCAAGAAGGCTGCTCCGTGGCGCTTGCTAAGATCGCTCGCAGGAATCCGGTTCCTGCGCGGCCTCTCACGCCGCTCTTCAGCACCCGCACCCGAGAGATGACTGATGCCCTCCGCAAACCATGGCCCGTCCGGACCCTTGAAGGCCGTCGCCGTGATCGGCGCCTCCGCCGACCGCAGCAAGTTCGGGAACAAGGCCGTGCGCGCCTATCAGCGGCAGGGCTGGACGGTCTACCCGGTGCACCCCAAGCTCAAGGAAGTTGAGGGCCTGCCGGCCTTCGCCTCCGTGCGCGGGCTGCCCGGTCCGGTGCAACGCATCGCCATCTATCTGCCGCCGGAACTCGGTCTCAGCGTGCTGCCCGACATCGCCGCCACGCCGCACGAAGAGTTCTTTGTGAACCCGGGCGCGGAGAGCGGCCCGCTGCTCGCCGCAGCGCGCAAGCTGGGCCTTGCCCCGCTGGAAGCCTGCGCCATCGTGGACGTGGGCGTCAGCCCCGCTTCGCTCTAGTCGGCACGCGCGCGCGCCGCTGGTGCGCGGACGATCAGAGCCCCGCGAAGGAAGGCGAGCGCCAGAGCGCCACGCCCAGCGCGGCGACAAGGCAAGCGCCGCCGAAGGCCCAGGCGCCGACACGCCACGCTCCAGATCTCAGGGCCGCTGCGCCTTGCGGGAGCAGCGCCGGAACGAGCGGCGCGGCGGCCAGCAGCACGGCGCTGGCGGCGGGCAACTCGGAGACATGCAGTCCGGCGAGTGTCAGCGCGAAGAGGACCAGCACGAAGACCGGCTGCGCCGCGGCGAGTCGCGGCGTGCGCCAGTGCAGCCAGCCCAGCACGAGCACGGCACCGGCCGCGGCCGTCAGCGCACCGGCCAAACGCGCCTGCTGCTCGCTGCCCGATAGGCCCAGGCAGGCCGAGAGCGTCAGGCAGAGCGCGAAGTTGCCGACCGCGCTGGCCGTTTCGTCGCGCACCGCAGTGCGTTCCTGCGCCCAGAACACCACGGCTGCGAGCAGGATGGGAAGAGCCAGCGCGAAGAACACTGCCAGCAACGTCGGGTCGGTTGCCGCAGCCTTCAGTACACGCCGAATCGCCGGTCCGGCGAGCGTGTAGGCCACCACGCCCGCCACTGTGATGCGCACAACCCAGCCCAGCGCGCGCGGAGCCCGGCGCGTGAGCGCCGTGCCGCCCAGCACCACGCCGAGCAGGGCCGCGAGCGGCACCCAGTCCACTGCCGAGCGCGGCGACCACCCGCGCCAGCCGGTCAGGACGTAATGGCCGGCTAGGTAGCCGGCCCCGACCGCGAGCGCGAGGAGCCAGTCGCCGAAGCGACCGGCCGGCCGCCACCGCGTGAGCAAGAGCAGCGCTCCGGCAAGCAACGCCGGCACGAGCGCTCCCGGCAGCAGATCCACGAACTCTGGCACGAGCGCGCTCTCGCTGCTCCCGTTCGGCCGCCGCCGCTCAGCCCTTGGCTCGCGCCTCGAGGGAGACGATGACGTGCACGTCTTCGCCGAGTGAACCCGGGCCGTAGCTCACGTCGAACTCGCTGCGCTGGATCGTGAACGTGACCTCGAAGCCGATGAAGGAGTTGCCCTTGTCGTCGCGCGCGGCACCTGTGCGCTCGGCCTTGGCCAGGACGCTCTTGGTGACGCCACGCAGAGTGAGATCACCCTGGACGTCGTAGTGCGTGTCGTCGACCTTCGTGACCTTGGTGCTCTTGAAGACGATTTCGGGGAACTCTTTAGCCGAGAAGAAGTCCGGGCCGCGCAGGTGCTGGTCGCGCTTCTCGTTGTTGCTGTCGACGCTCTCCGCCGGAACGGTGACTTCCACTGAGCTGCCGGCCGCGTCCTGCTCGTCCAGCACGAAGTGGCCGCTCAGTTCGTTGAAGCGGCCGTAGAAGTTGGCCAAGTCCTTGTGACGCACCTTGAAGACCATCGAGGAGTGCACTGGATCGATGTCGTAGCGCAGGGGCTTGAGCGCGGCGGCCGCGGCCGGTGCGCTGAGCGTCGGCGCGGTGAGCGTCGGCGCGGCGACGAGCAGCACCGGTTGGGCAGCCGCAGCGGCAGCGCGGGCGCGCAACACGAGCGCGGAGGGCAGCACGACCACGGCCAGAAGCACGACGATCAACACGGGAAGTCGGCGAAACATGGGACACCTCGGTCAGCGGGAAACGGGAAGCGGGATCGAAGGGAGGCCTTGATAGCCTTGGATCCCATGACTGTCCCCGATGCAGGACCCGCTGTGCAACGCCGACCCCGGCCAAGCGCGCTCCGGCCGGCCTGGCGCCGCCTCGCGGCGACAGCCTGAATGCGTGGCCTGGTCATCGAGCGCGGCCGGGTCACGCTGCGCAACGACCTGCCCGAGCCCGTGCCCCCGCCGGGCGAGAGCCTGGTGCAGGTGCTGCTGGCCGGCATCTGCGCCACCGACCTGGCGCTCGCGCGCGGCTACATCGGCTTTGCCGGCGTGCCGGGCCACGAGTTTGTGGGACGCGCGCTCAGCGGGCCGCTGGCCGGCCAGCGCGTGGTCGGCGAGATCAATGCGGGCTGCGGACGCGCCGAGTGCCCCGAATGCCGGCGCGAGGATCCGCGCCACTGTCCAAGGCGCACGGTGCTCGGCATTCTCGGGCGCAGCGGCGCCTTCGCCGGGCGCCTCGTGCTGCCCGACCGCAACTTGCACGCTGTGCCTGACTCGGTGAGCGACGAGCAGGCCGTCTTCGCCGAGCCCTGGGCGGCCGCTCTGCACGCTGCGGAGCAGTTGCCCGCCGTGCGAGGCCAACGCGTGCTGGTCGCAGGCGACGGACGCCTCGGCCTGCTCTGCGCGCACGCTCTCGCGCGGGCCGGCGCGCACGTCACCGTGGCCGGGCGTCATCCCGAGCGCACGGCGCTGCTGCCGGCCGGTGCGCGCTTGGTCACTGGGTGGCTTGAAGCTGAAATCGCCGACGGCCGCACCGATTCGTTCCCATACGCGGTGGAAGCGACGGGCCGCCCCGAGACGCTCGCGCGCTTGCTGGCGCGCGTCGCGCCGCGCGGCACGATCGTGCTGAAGACGACCTGCGAAACTCCCGCTCCGCTCGATCTGGCGCCGCTCGTCGTGAACGAGCAGGCCCTCATCGGCAGCCGCTGCGGCCGCATGGCGCCCGCGATTGCGGCGCTGCGCGACAATCCGCCGCCGATTGCAGCTTTTGGCGCCGAGCGTTTTCCGCTGAGCGACGCTGTCGCTGCGCTGGCCCACGCGAGCAAGCGCGGCGTGCTCAAAGTCTTGCTCGACGTGTGACGCACTCATGTGCGGGCCGCGCCCGCGCTGAAAAAAACTCGCCGCGCGGGGGCGGTTTTGCTGGTCAGGCGCGCCGATCCTGCCTAGGGTGCGAGTCGAGTCGCGCGCAACGCCGGCTCGCGCACCACTGAGCCCGCGCAACACTGAGGAGGCCGCATGGTCACCGCGTCCCCCCGCGGCATCACGCCGCGCACCTACCGCGCCTACACCCGCAAGGATCTCGAACGGATCCCGCAGTTGCAGAGTCTGAGCCCCGAGGCTCGGCTCGAAATGCAGGCCGTCTCGGCCGTGCTGCCCTTCAAGGTGAACAGCTACATCATCGACCGGCTGATCGACTGGGAGGACATTCCCGACGATCCCATCTTTCAGCTCACTTTTCCGCAGGCCGGCATGCTCGAGCCGCAGGATCTGCGGCGCATGGTGCGCCTCGTACGCGAAGAGGCTTCAGATAAGGCCGTGCAGGAGGCCGCGCGCCGCATTCAGCGCCGGCTGAATCCTCACCCAGCCGGCCAGCTCGATCTCAACGTGCCGCAGCTCGACGGCGAGCGCCTGCCGGGCTTTCAGCACAAGTATCGCGAGACGGTGCTCTTCTTTCCGCAGCAGGGGCAGACCTGCCACGCCTACTGCACCTACTGCTTCCGCTGGGCGCAGTTCGTGGGCATCGACGAACTGAAGTTCGCGCAGCGCGAGGCCTCCACGCTGGCGAACTACGTCGCTGTGCACCCGGAAGTGCAGAGCGTGCTCTTCACGGGCGGCGACCCGCTCATCATGAAGAGCAGCTTGCTGCGCCGCTACATCGAGCCATTGCTCGCGCCGGAGCTTGAGCACTTGGTGAGCATCCGGCTCGGCACTAAGTCCACCACCTACTGGCCCTACCGCTTCCTCACCGACCCGGATGCCGACGACCTGCTGCGGCTCTTCGAGAGCGTCGTACGAGCCGGCCATCACCTCTCGATCATGGCGCACGTCAGCCATCCGCGCGAGTTGGAAACGCGCGAAGCGCAGATGGCCGTCCGGCGCATCCTGCGCACCGGCGCCGCCGTGCGCTGCCAAGCTCCGCTCATCCGGCACGTGAATGACAGCGCCCGCCTCTGGAGCGAGATGTGGCAGGCTCAGATCCGGCTCGGGGCGGTGCCGTACTACATGTTCGTCGAGCGGGACACCGGCCCCAAGGGCTACTTCGACGTGCCGCTCGCGCGCGCCTTCGAGATTTACACGCGCGCTACGCGGCGCGTCTCAGGGCTGGCGCGCACCGTGCGCGGACCGTCCATGTCGGCGACGCCCGGCAAAGTCGTGGTCGATGCCGTGGCCGACGTGGCCGGCGAGCAGGTCTTCGTGCTCAAGTTCCTGCAGGCCCGCGACCCGGCCTGGGTGAATCGCGTCTTCTTCGCCGCCTTCGATCCCGCGGCGACCTGGCTCACCGACCTGCGGCCCGCCTTTGGTGAGCAGGAGTTCTTCTTCGAACCGGCAATGGAAGCGCTGCGGCGTCAGGGCGGACAGTCGGCCTGGGGTCAGCCGCCGGGGCGTCGCGCAAAGGCTTCGCAGTTCGGCCACGTGGAGTGGGAGTAGCTCGCGGTGGAGTGGGAGTCGTCGCGCGCGGCGAGGCCGGGTCCCTCAGACCGCCTCGCCCGCTGCTGCGCCGGAGGCCCAGGCCCACTGGAAGTTGAAGCCGCCCAGCCAGCCGGTCACGTCGACGACCTCGCCGATGAAGTGCAGGCCGGGGACTTCGCGAGCCTCAAGCGTGCGTGAGGAGAGTGCGCGCGTGTCGACGCCGCCGAGCGTGACCTCGGCCTTGGCGTAGCCGGCGTCGGCGGCGGGCCGCGCGCGCCAGTCGGAAAGCAGGCGCGCCGCCGCCACGAGGTCTTGATCGGCGCACTGGCCGATCGGGCGCTCGCTGGCCAAGAGAAGTCGCGGCGTGGCCGCGGCCGCGCCCGCGCCCACCCCCACGCCCGGGCCGGCGCCCTCCAGCAGCACGTCGATGAGGCGCCGGGGCAGGCTCTCGGCCAGCACGTTGCGCAAGCTCATCGCCCCGCCCGCGGCACTGCCGGCCGACTTGCGTGCACGCAGCGCGGCGAGGAGGTCTTCGTCGGGGCGCCAATCGATGCTGAGTTCGCTGCCCGGCCGCCACACATTGCTGATCTGCAAGATCGCAGGCCCGGAGAGCCCGTCGTGCGTGAAGAGCACGTTCTCCAGAAAGCTCGCGCCCGCGCAGCGCACGCGCGCGAAGACGGCGATGCCGGCCAGCGGGCCGTAGCGCGCGCGATCGGGGCCGCTCCACAAGAGTGGCACGAGGCCGGGGCGCGACGGCACGAGCGGCAGGCCGAACTGCCGCGCGAGGCGATAACCGAAATCGCTCACGCCGAGCCGCGGCCAGGCGAGTCCACCCGTGGCCACGACAAGCGAGGAGCAGGTGAGCTCCTGTCCGCCAGCCGCGACCAGAAAGCGCGAGGCATCGGAGGCTGCGCCATCCAGCCGGCGCACGGAGTGCACCTCGCAGCCGGTGCGCAACTCGACACCGGCCTGCTCGCATTCGTCGAGCAGCAGCCCGAGGATGCGCTTCGCCGAGTCGTCGCAAAAGAGCTGGCCCCATTTGCGCTCGTGGAAGGGCAGGCCGTGGGCCTCGACGAGTTGCAGGAAGTCCTCGGGCCCAAAGCGCGCCAAGGCCGAGCGCGGGAAGTCGGCGTTGCCGGTGTGAAAGTTTTCGGCCCCGACGCGCCGGTTGGTGAAGTTGCAGCGGCCGCCGCCGGAAACCAGGATCTTGAGCCCCGGGCGCGCGTTGCGCTCCAGCACCAGCACGCGCCGGCCTCGCCGCGCGGCCACGCGCGCGCACATGAGCCCGGCCGCGCCCGCGCCGAGGACGATCACATCGTGCTGCTGCGGAAGCGTCATGATCTCGAGGGGAGGGCCGCGAACGGGGACTCGCCCGCGTCGCGCCGTTTCGCTACGTTGCCGGCCCCCCGGAGCATCGCATGATCCGACCGTCCTTCGCCGCACTGGTCTGCCGGCACCTCACTTCGCGCGTCGCGCTACTGGCCCTGTCGCTCGCGGCACTCACGGGCTGCGGCGCTCCTAGCCACAGCGCTCCCACTAAGGGCGCGCCAGCCGCGCCCGCAGCCAGCGGCGCCCCGCAGGCCGCCGCCGAGACAGACGACCTCACAGTGCTTGAGCTTGTAACACTGGGCAAAATGGAAGCGCTGGGCTACATGCAGGCAGCGACGCAAGTGGGTGCCGATCAGAGCGTGTTTGCCGCTCAGCGCCAACCACAAGGTCCCGTGGCCTTCGTCGGCGCGCGCCTTCTGCCCATCAGCGCGCCCCCCATCGAGAACGGCGTGCTGGTCATTGATGACGGGCGCATCGTGGCGCTCGGGCCGGCCGGTTCGGTGAGCGTGCCTGCCGACGCGACGCAGATTCCTTGCCACGGCCTCACGCTCATGCCTGGACTCGTGGACACGCACTCGCACATCGGCGGCGGCTGGGGCGCCGACGAGAGCGCACCGATTCAGCCGGACGTGCGGCTGCTCGACGCCATCGACGTGCGCGACGCCACGATCCAGCGCGCGCAGGCCGGCGGCATCACGACCGCCAACCTCATGTCGGGCAGCGGTCACCTCATGAGCGGCCAAACCGCCTACCTCAAGCTGCGCGACGCGAACACGATCGAGGAGCTGCTTTACTGGAGCGCGGACGGCCTGCCGCTGGGCGGCATGAAGATGGCCAATGGAACGAACAGCCAGCGCAGCGCGCCCTTCCCCGGCACGCGCGGCAAGTCGGCGGCGCTGGTGCGCGAGCAGTTCGTCAAAGCCCTGAGCTACCGCGACAAGCTGCAGCGCGCCGGCGACGACGCCGAGAAGCGCCCCGAGCGCGACCTCGGCCTGGAGGCCCTGCTGGAAGTCCTCGATGGCCGGCGCATGGTGCATCACCACACGCACCGCCACGACGACATCCTCACCGTGCTGCGCTTGCAGCAGGAGTTTGGCTTTCGCGTCGTGCTGCACCACGTCAGCGAAGGCTGGAAAGTGGCCGACGAGATCGCTACGGCCGGCGTGGGCAGCTCGCTCATCATGATCGACAGCCCCGGCGGCAAGCTCGAAGCGATGGACTTCGACATGAGCACGGGCGCTGCGCTGGAGCGCCGCGGCGCGGCCGTGGCCTTCCACACCGACGACTGGATCAATGACAGCCGGCTCTTCCTGCGCAGCGCCGCGCTGGGCGTGCGAGGCGGGATGTCACGCGAGGGCGCCCTGGCCGCGCTGACGATCAACGGCGCGCGCATGCTGGATCTTCAAGACCGCATCGGCTCGCTGGAAGTCGGCAAGGACGCCGATCTCGTGCTGCTCAACGGCGACCCGCTGGCCCTGCGCACAGCCGTCGTGCAGACCTGGGCGGCGGGCGAGCTGGTCTTCGACGACAGCGATCCGCGGGACCACCTCTGGGCCGTGGGCGGCTGGGGCGCCGGCCGGCAGCGCGCTGCCGGAGAACAAAACCTCTGCTGCTTCGGTGATCGCGAGGAACAGTGATGAGTCCCATGCACACACGTCATCCGCAGCGGCTAGCCCGGTCCGGGCTCCTGTCCGCGGCGTTCGTCGCTCTGCTCGTCCTTGGCCTGCTTCTCGGCGGCACGCGCCCCGCGGCCGCGCAGAATCTCGCCGTGCATGGCGATCTGGTTTGGACCATGACGCCCGGCCCCGGTTCGACGACGCCCCTGCGCGATGCGATGGTCATCGTGCGCGACGGCAAGATCGTGGCCATCGGCCCGGCAGCCAGCACGCCCGTGCCGGCCGGCTTCGAGCGCCTGCGCGCAGCGGTCGTCACGCCCGGACTCATCGACGCGCACAGCGTCGTGGGCCTGGCCGGCTACCTCAACCAACCCACCGACCAGGATCAGCGCGACGAGAGCGGGCCGATCCAGCCCGAGCTGCGCGCGATCGATGCCTACAACGCCCGCGAGCCGCTCATCGCCTGGCTGCGCGGCTTCGGCATCACCACCATTCACACGGGGCACGGGCCCGGCGCGCTCATGACTGGCGAGACGCTCATCGCCAAGACGCGCGGCGACACGATGGAGCAGGCCGTCATCAACCCGCGCGCTATGATCGCGGCCACGCTCGGCGAGAGCGCCCTGGCTCCCGGCGGCGATGACGGCGGCAAGTCGCCGGGCACGCGCGCCAAGGAAGTGGCGCTGCTGCGCGCTGAGTTTCTGAAAGCGCAGGCCTGGGCGGCCAAGCGCGCAGCCGCCGGTGACGACCAGAGCAAGGCGCCCGACCCCGACCTGCGCCTCGCGGCCCTGGCCGACCTCTTGGATCGCAAGCTGCCCCTGCTCGTCACCGCGCACCGGCATCACGATCTGCTCAATGCGCTGCGCCTGGCGCGCGAGTTCAATCTGCGCCTCGTGCTGGACGGCGCCGCCGAAGCCTATGAAGTGCTCGACGAGATCCGCGCGGCGGGCGTGCCGGTGCTCGCCCACGCGCCGATGATGCGCGCCGAGGGCGAGGCCGAGAACGCCACGATGGAACTCACTTCGCGCCTACGCGAGGCCGGCATCCCCTTCGCGCTGCAGAGCGGCTTCGAGGACTACGTGCCCAAGACGCGCGTCGTGCTTTACGAGGCGGCCATCGCGGCGCGCTACGGGCTCTCGGACGGCGCGGCGCTGGCCTCCATCACCTGCGACGCGGCCAGTCTCCTGGGCCTCGAGGCGCGCCTGGGCTCACTGGCCGCAGGCCTCGACGGCGATCTAGCGCTCTTCGACGGCGACCCCTTCGAGTACACCTCGCACTGCATCGGCACCGTGATCGAAGGTGAGGTCGTGAGCCGAGCCGTTCGTTGAGCGGCGCAGGCCTGCTCAAGGAAGATCTCTTCGGCCGCGTCGAGCGTATTGAGCACGACGGCCGGCCCGCGGTGCAGCGCGACATCTCGGGCGTGCGTTGGTGGATCGCGCCGCTGGCACGCTGGATGCTGCGCCGCGAGGCGCGCGCGCTCGCCGCGCTGGCCGCCGCCCCTCCGCATCTGCAAGCGCGCTTGGCCGGCTCGCTGCCGCAGCTTGTCGAACTGCGCCGCGACGGCCTGCTGCGCTCCTGGCTCGACGGACGCCCAATGCAGAAGGCCCAACCGAGTGAGGCGCACTACTACCGCGAGGCACGCCGCCTGCTCTGCGCGCTGCACTCCGCGGGCATCACTCACAACGACGACGCCAAGGAGCAGAACTGGCTCGTGCTGAATGACGGCCGGCCCGCGCTGATCGACTTTCAGCTCGCGGTGCTCAGCTCGGCGCGGCGGTGGAACGCCGGTGAGCAGCCGACCGGCCGCGCGCGCAGGCGCAGCCGCTTCTTCCGCCTGCTGGCGCGCGAGGACCTGCGCCATCTCTGCAAGCACAAGCGCAAGTACTGCCCGCGGGCCCTCACGCCCCGCGAGCAGCGCCTCTTGGAGCAGCCCTCGCGCGCTGCGCGCCTGCTGCGCGCCGGCCCCAAGCGCGCCTACAGCTTCGTCACGCGCCGCCTGCTCGGCTGGCGCGACGACGAGGGCCGCGGCTAGATCCTTCCCCCCGCGTGAACTGGGTCGCGCGCGAGCCGCGCCGAGCGCTCTGGGCAGCGCCTTTGCTATGCTCCGGCGCTTCATGGCCACTGCAACTCACGGCGCGCCCGAAGACAACAAGCTCGCGCTGTTCATCGACATGGACAACGTGGTCATCGGCGTGCGCGATGCGCGCTTCGACAAGTTCGACATCGAACTCGTGCTGGCGCGCCTGGTCGAAAAGGGCGACCTCATCGTGAAGAAGGCCTACGCCGACTGGTCGAACCACACCACCTACAAGCGGCCGCTGCATGAAGCGGCCATCGAGCTGATCGACATTCCCGAAAGCCGGCGCACCGGCAAGAACAGCGCCGACATCAAGATGGTCGTGGACGCCATGGAGCTGTCCTACGCCAAGCCGCACATCGACACCTTCGTGCTGGTCTCAGGCGACAGCGACTTCTCGCCGCTGGTGAGCAAGCTGCGCGAGAACGGCAAGCACATCATCGGCCTGGGCGTGAAGAACAGCAGCGCGCGCCTGCTGATCGACAATTGCGACGAGTTCGTTTTCTATGACGACCTCGTGCGCAGCAAGCCGCGCCGTCGCTCGGTGGCGGCCGGCGCCGGCGTGACCCAAGAGAAGCAGGAGGCCTTCGCCCTGCTCATGGAGACGCTGGCCGCCCTGCAGCGCGAAAACAAAGACGTGCTCTGGGGCTCGCTGGTCAAGGACACCATGAAGCGCAAGCAGCCGCAGTTCAACGAGGAGTACCACGGCTATTCCTCGTTCGGCAAGCTGCTCGAGGACGCCGAAAAGCACAAGCTCATCCGCCTGCGCAAGGACAGCCGCAGCGGCACCTACGTGATCGACGAGGTGCTGGAGAGCGCGTAGGATGGCGCCCTCCTCGTTCGGGAGTCGCCTCGTGCTTCGCTCCGCTCTCGCCCTGCCTCTGCTGAGTCTCGCGGCGCTGGCCGCCCTCGCCGCGCCCGCCTCCGCCAGCGACCTCAAGCTCAACAACCAAGTCGCGCTGACCGCCGCGGTCGGCGCGCCGCTGACCATGAAGCTCACCGGGCCCGCGCTCAAACCGGCCATCATCCTGGTGGACATCGGCCCCGGCCCCGCGACGATCGGCGGCGAGTCCGTGCCGCTGGCCTTCTCGCCCTTCGCGCGCATCATCGCTTCGGGCTTCACGTCGAGTCTCGGCGTCTACAACGTGCCGGGCTCCATTCCGGACGTGGGCGACCTGGGCGGACTGCAAGTGCACTTCGTGGGTGTCGTGCTGGACAGCGCCGACCCCAATGGCAAGGACTGGAGCAACGGCGCCTCGCTCTCCATCACCTTGAGCGTGGGCGCCGGCCCGCCGACGGGCGGACTCGTGGGCCGCGTCACGACCTTCGACGGCAGCGCCGCCACGGGCATCGACGACGCGCTGCCCTTCGGCACCAGCCTGAACTGGACCGTGCTGCAGAAGCCGGCCGGCAGCAGCGCCACGCTCACCGGCGCCAATCTCCTCACGCCCACGCTCAAGCCGGATCAGCCCGGTGATTACTTGCTGCGCTCCACGCTCACCTCGCACACGACGAGCGTCAGTTCCGACACGACGCTGCATGCTTGGCGCGTGACGCTCACCGGCCTGCCCGATGGCAGCATTCTCAGCACGGGCAGCGTGCTCATGCAGGGCCTCATCGAGGGCCCGCCCGTCGCCGCCGTGAAAGTGGACGGCGTGCCGGTCTTTGTCGCGGCCAACACGTTCGGGCCAGTGGCGCGCAGTTTCGCGCCCGGAGCGATCACGCTGCCGGTGGTCGTCGAACTGCAGCACGCCGACGGCTCGATCGCCCGCCAGCGCCTGAGTTTCGTGCAGGGCAGCGCCGCGGCCGTGGGCGCGCCCTCTGCCAACGCCCTCTCAGCGCGCCTCAACCAAGCCGCACTGGATCAGATGGAGGCACTCGGCGCGACGGAACTCCAGGGCGCCAACATCCAGGGCCCGCTGCTGGCCATGCCGCCGCAGCTCGTGGCCAATGACGAAGGCATCTTCGGCTTCACGATCTTCTCTGCGTGGGTCGACTTCACCGGCATCAGCTACAACCCCAACATCCAGCTCGCGCTGGTGCCCAGCGCCTCCGGCATCCTCGCCACGGTCACGATTCACAACGTAGTGGCCACCTTTGACACCTGGGGCGAAGTGCTCGAGGTGGACTACAACCTCGACGGCTACATCTCCACCTCGCCCACCGTCATCACCGCCACGCTCGTGGGCTCGGCGGCCGGCGGCCAGATCCAGGTGGCGGTCACGAATGTGCAGGTGGACCGCCAGAACTTCGACTTCGAGCTGAACGGCTTCCTCGGCACCGTGGCCGAAGTCTTCGTCATCGAGAGCGCCGTGAAAGAGGATGTCGAAGCCATTGTGGCGCAGACCATCTCGCAGGAACTCGGCCCGGCCATCCAGGAGATCCTGGGCAGCTTCGTGCTGGCCGGCAACCTCTTCGAGACGCTCGACGTGGACGTGAACATCGCCGCGCCGATCACCGGCGTGGTGCATGACACCTCGGGTGTGACGATCCGCCTCGCCAGCACGGCGGGCGTGGGCGTGGCCGAGCCCGGCTCGCCCGTTGTGCCTTTCTATCGCGCCACGCCGGCTGCCGGCGCGGCCATGGGCGCCAACACCCCCGGCGGTCAGAGCTACGGCGCCGGCCTGGCCCTGGCCGACGACTTCGCCAATCAGGTGCTGGCCGCGGCCACCGGCGCGGGCCTGCTCGACGGCGACCTCACCACGCTCGTGCCTTCCACCGGCAAGGTCGCGATCAACTTCGTCACCGAAGAACTCGCCCTGCTCTTCCCCAACTGCGGCTTCGACCTCTTCCCCGACGGCACGCCGATCACGCTGCGCGCGCACGGCACAGTGCCGCCCATCCTGCGGCTCACGCCCGGCGGCCCCGCCATGGGCGTCATTGACATCGCCGGCTTGCAGGTGGCCTTCGAGGCACCGGGCGCGGCGGGCCCCGTTCCGCTGCTCTACGTGACGGCCGACGGCAGCGCCACGCTCGACGTTGCCGCCGGCGGCGAGGGCACGCTTTCGGCGACGCTCGTGGACGGCACGCTCGTGGTGCGCGCCCTCGGCGCCTTCCCGGGCGCGAACTACGCCACGATCGATGTGAATGCCGGCCTGCTCGGCACGGTGCTGGAACAGGCCCTGCCGCAGATTGTCGAGGCGCTGGGCGGCATACCGCTGCCCTCGCTCGAGGCGCAGGGCCTGGGCCTTTCGGCCTCTTCCGTGGCGATTCTCGGCGGTGGCGCGCACTTGGCGGCCTTCGGGCAACTCGTCGTCACGCCCTGAAGTTGGGCGCGAAGTCGCCGGCGGGGCGAGAGGGCTGGGGCTACACTGGCCGCCCTCAACTTGGAACCCGCACCATGACGACGCGCTTTTTCTCCCTGTCCGGTCGCTTGCTCGGCCTCTCGCTCTGCCTCGCCCCCGCGCTCGCCGCGCAGCAGGCCGCGGACACCGCCCTGGCCCTCGCCGTGCAGGCGGCCCTCGAGAGTGATGTGCGCGACGTCCCGGCGAGCAGCGCCGAACAGGAATCGCTGCTGCTGCTGCGCGAGGATTTGGGCGTGGCCCGCGACGTGAGCAGCGCCCTCGCCGCCCGCGGACTGCAAGGCACCGTGGTGAGCTGCCACAGCGGCGTCGTGGAGCTGCGCGGCACGGTCGCCGACGGCCGCCAAGCGGCGGCCGCCGCGCAACTCGCCGAGCAACTGGCCGCCGGGCGCAGCGTCAGCAACCGGCTGCGCTACCCGGGTCAGCCCGCCGCCGCCGCCGAGTCGGCTCCGCTCCTCGCCGCCCAGCCGGCCAACCTGCCGCGCAGCACCTCCGAGTCGCAGCCGGCCGTCATCACCGGCCTGCGCTTCCTCACCACCGACGGCCTGGCCGGCCGCGGGATCTCCGTTGAGGTTCTCGACGGCCGCGTGACCTTCACTGGCGAAGTGAACAGCGAGGCGGCACAGCGCTACGTCTCGGTGGCGGCCCAGCGCATTGCCGGCCTGCGCTCGGTGCGCAACGATCTGCGCCTGCGTCCCGAGGATGACGAGGCCGAGCGCCGCCTGACGCTCCTGGTGCAACGGCAAATCGAGCAGAGCGCTCTGGTTCAGGACGTCGCGCCCGCTATCCTGGTTTCATGTCGCAAGGGCATCATCCGGCTCGAGGGCCGTGTGCGCGACGTTGCTCAGCGCGAAGAGGCGCTGCGCCTCGCGGCCGAGACACGCACGGTCATGGCCGTGGACGACCAGCTCGCGGTGGACGCGCGCCTCGTAGTGCACGAGCGCCGCTTCGGCCAGCGGCTGCCCCCGCGCGCCGCCCCCTGAGCCGTGCACGCCGGCCGGCCGGCATCACGCTCGTTGAGTTGCTCATCGTCGTCGTGTGCATCAGCATCCTGGCGCTGCTCGTGCTGCCGGCCATCAACAGTGAACGCCGGCAGGCCGTGGGCTCGGCCCTCGCGGCCAATGTCGCGCAGGTTTCCATGGTCCTCGAGCAGCGCCGTCAGTTCACCTCCGATGGAAGCTGGCCGGCCACGCTCGACCCGACCTGGTTCGTGAGCGGCCAGTTGCCCAGCCATCCCGACCAAATGGTTGGCGTGCCGCTCATCGAAACGGTGTCGGTGCCCTTTGCCCTGCATCCGCGCGACAAGGTCGTGCAGCCGAACAGCGCCGGCGCCTACTGGTACAACTGCGCCAATGGCAGCTTTCGGGCGCGCGTCAAGCAGCAGCCCACGACGGCCGAGACCCTTGAGCTCTACAACTTCATCAACCAGAGCACGCTCGCGGCGCTGGCCGAAGATTAGGATGCGCGCTTCTCACCGGCCGGGAAGGCCAGGAGCCTGCATGCAGACCGTGGCCTCGCCCAAAGTTCCGCGCCGAGCTTTCGCGCGCCTCCCGTTGCTCTTGGCCGGCGTGCTTTTTGCGCCCGCGCTTTCTGCGCAGCAGGACTTCACGCTGGTGCAGATCAGCGTGCAGCCGGTGGCGGGCGCCGTCCACCTCTTGCAGGGTTCGGGCGGCAATGTGGGCGTCTCGGCCGGCCCGGACGGCGTGCTCATCGTGGACGATCAGTTCGAACCGCTGGCCGAGAAGATCCGCGCGGCCCTCGACAGGCTGGCTCCCGGCGGCCCGCGCTTCATCCTCAACACGCACTGGCATAGCGATCACACCGGCGGCAATGCGCACTTCGGGCGCACCGGCACAATCGTCGCGCACCGCGCCGTGCGCCAGCGCCTCGCGGCGCCAACCGAGGTGCTGGGCCGCACGCCGGAACCGGCCCCCCCGCAGGCCCTGCCGGTGGTCACTTTCGAAGACTCGCTCTCGCTGCATTGGAACGGCGAAGAGATCCGCCTGCAGCATTTGCCCAACGGTCACACCGACGGCGACGCCTACGTACACTTCCTCGGCAGCGGCGTCGTGCATCTCGGCGATCTTTTCTTCGCCGGGCGCTTCCCCTTCGTGGACCTGGGCAGCGGCGGCGATGTGATCGGCCTGCAGCGCAATATCGCGCGGCTCATCGAAACCCTGCCCGCTGACGTGCGCATCATTCCCGGCCACGGGCCGCTCTCTACGCTCAACGATCTGCGCACCTACCACCGCATGCTTGAGTCCTCCATCGCCGTCGTCCGGCAGCGGCGTGCGGACGGGCTGTCGCTGGCCGACACGGTGGCCGCCGGCCTGCCTGAGGAATGGGCGGGCTGGGGCAATGCCTTCATCTCCACCGAGCGCTGGCTCAAGACCGTGTACGAGAGCCTCGAGCGCTCGCCGCAGGGGCCGCCGGCCGCGGCCGTTGCGCCTGCCGCCACCGGCGCGGCTGCCGGCGCTGGCAGCGGAGGCTGAGCGCCGTGGATCTCGGCCTCACCGACAAGCTTGTCTTTCTCACGGGCGCCTCGGGCGGCATCGGCCGCGCCCTGGCCGAGCGCTTCGCCGCCGAGGGAGCGCGCCTAGCGCTGCACGGCCACGCGCGCGCCGGCGAACTCGCCGCCTGGCTCGCCGCGCAGCCCTGGCGCGAGCGAGCGCGCCTCTACAGCGGCGATGTGCGCGATCCCGGCGCGATGGACGCGGCCCTGCAGAGCGCGGCGCGTGATTTCGGGCGCGTGGACGCCTGCATCGCCAATGCCGGCGCCTGGACTCCGCCCGACCGACGCCTGCACGAAGCCGACGTGGAGCGCATCCGCACGGCCATCGACATCAATCTGCTTGGCTCGCTGTGGACCGCGCGCGCCTTCTTCGCCGCGCTGGCCCGCAGCGGCCCGCGCTCCGACGGCCACGGCGCGAGCCTGGTCTTCATCGGCTCCACCGCCGGCCGCTTCGGCGAGGCGGGGCACGCCGAGTATGCGGCCGCCAAAGCCGGCCTGCTGGGCCTCATGAGCTCACTCAAGAACGAGATCGTGACCCTCGATCCCTTCGCGCGCGTGAATGTCGTCGAGCCGGGCTGGACCGTCACGCACATGGCGCGGCCGGCGCTGCAACAGCCGGGCGTGATCGCCAAGGCGCTGGCCACCATGCCGGTGCGCCAACTCGGCCGCGCGCAGGATGTCGCCGCAACCGTAGCCTGGCTTTGCTCGCCGCTCGCGGCGCGACACGTGAGCGGCCAAGTCCTCACCGTGGCCGGCGGCATGGAAGGCCGCCAGCTCTGGGCAGCCGCCGACATCGACGAGGAGTCCGTGCGCCGGCGCGCGACGTCCTAGTTCAGCGCGGCCTAGGCGCCCGGCTGATCGGGATGGCGCAGTGGCGATCATCCACTGCGACCATGGTCACGGTGGCTTCGGTCACGTGCACGGATTCGTGCGGCGGCGCGCGCCGCTCGGCCCAGACCGTGACGCGCACGGTGACCGAAGTGCGCCCTACGCGCTGCACGTCGGTGTAGAGCGAGACGAGGTCGCCGACAAAAATCGGCTGCTTGAACTCGACCTTGTCCATGGCCACGGTCACCACGTTGCCGGGGTGCAGCTTGTGCGCCTCGATGGCCGCGGCCAAGTCGATCTCAGAGAGGATCGCGCCGCCGAAGACCGTGCCCATGAGGTTGGTGTCCTGGGGCGTGGTCACGCGGCGGAGCGTGGGCATGCGCTGGCTAGGGAAGTCCTCCTGAGGACTCAACTCACCACCCCGCTTGGCCGATGCTGGCCCGATCCGGGACGGACTGGAGCGTGTCCGCTGACTGGCCTTCTTCGCGCTCATGAGGTCTCCGTGAATCCTTTGCCGAATCATGCGGCCCTGCCAGGGGCCGCCGCAAGCGTCGAGGCGCCCTTCGCGCTCTTGCTGCGCTCCTCCCTGGAAGCGCTGCGCGCACGGCCTGGCCTGCGCGCGCGCCTCAGCAACTGGCCGGCCCTGCGCAGTGACGCGCGGCAGCGCTGGGAGCACCTTTGTGAGGCGCGGCGCTTTGCCCAGGAGTACGCCGACGACGCACTGAGCTGGCTCTTGCCGCACGTCAACAGCCCGGCTGTGCAGGCGCGGGACGGCTTCGTGCATCCCGAGGCCGACCCGCGCGGCGATCCGCTAGGACGGCTGATCTGCGGCGGCTGGCTGCGGCCCGGCGAAGAGCCGCTGCTGGGACGCGCGCTCGTGGAGTTTGTGCGCAAGGCGCTCGATGAGCCGGCCGGTCTGTGGCCGGCCTGCGATGCACTCGCGGCGGCGCCCGGCGGCCGCGGCCTGAACGCCGCACTCGTCTCGCCGATCCTGCACGCTCTGCAGCCTGATCGCTTCGTGCTCGGCAGCGCCTCGCTGCGCGGGCTGCTCTCTGCGCTGGAGGGCAGCGACTTCGGGCCCACGCTCGACGACTACCCCGCCTGCAACGCGGCCGCGCAGCGCCTGCTCTTGGCCAATGCGGCGCTCATGCGCGTCGAGCCGTACAGCGATCACCATCCCAGTGATCTGCTCGATGCCATGGCGGAGTGGGCGCTGTCACCCTGACGAGACCGCGGCCCGGCGCGGCACCAGCCCTTGACCGCGCGAAAGCTGCTGCAGGCTCTGTTATCGTGGCCGCGATGGCACCCCTCACCGCCCGGCAGATCGGCGGCGCCCTGCTGCGCGACGCAACGCCCGCTGACGCCGCCGCGCTGGCCGCGATCTACAACCACTACATCCTGCACACAGTGGTCACCTTCGAGGAGCAGGTCATCGACGCGGCCGAAATGGCTCGCCGACTCGCCGCGGTCATGGCTCAGCACCCCTGGCTCGTGCTGGAGGCCGACGGCGAACTGCTCGGCTACGCCTATGCCGGCACGTGGAAGCCGCGCTCGGCCTATCGCTTCACGGTCGAGACGACGGTCTATCTCGCAGCGCAGGCCGTGGGCGCGGGCCTCGGCTCACGGCTCTACGAGGCGCTTCTGCTCGAACTGCGCCGACGCGGCCTGCACGTCGCCATCGGCGGCATCACGCTGCCCAATGCGGCCAGCGTCGCGCTGCACGAGAAGTTTGGCTTTCGCAAAGTGGCCCACTTCAGCGAGCAAGGCTGGAAGTTCGGCCAGTGGCTCGACGTGGGCTACTGGCAGCTCACTCTGAGCAAAGGCCCGCCGGCCTAAGGCTCTTCGGCCAAGCCGCGCTGCTCGCCCACTGCGGCGAGCAAACCGGCGCCGTCGAAGAGCAGCATGAGCAGGTCGCTGCGCTGCGAGCCAATGCTGCGCTCATAGATCGGCAGCAGCGGCACGAGCAGCAGGCGCGAGCCGCGCAGCTCGTCCTGCCGGTAGAGAAAGATCTCGCCGTCGGTTTGGCGGCGCACGGAAACGGGCGGACCGAGCAGGGCCAGCGCTTCGGCCTTCGTGGTGCGCCCTACAACAAGCCCCACGGAGGTGGGCACGTCGCGGCCGCTCGTTTGGTGTGTGAGGTAACAGGCCGGCAGCGACGCCGCGAGCAGCACGGCCAACGCCAAGCACTGGGTCCGCCACCGCGCACGTGCTGTCATCGGCTCACCGCCTCTTGCGCAGCAGAGCCCGACGCGCCGGCAGCCGAAGCTGGCGGCGCCGGCGCATCAAGCAGCCGCCCCTGCCGGTCGAAGCGCAGGAGCAGCAGGCCGTCGGTTTGCCGGCCGCGCACATCGAGATAGATCGGGAAGCGCGGCAAGCCCACCAGGCCGCTGTGCACGTTGAGGATGTCCAACGCGGTGTGCCGCAGGCGGTAGACGAAGAGTTCGCCGTCGGCCAGGGCCACGATCTCCTGCGGCGCCCCGAGCTGCGTCAGGACTTCGCGCTTGGTGCCGAGTTGCGGCGCTGTCGCGAGGAGCGACTCGATCTCGGCCGGGTCCTGGCCTGCATCAAAGCGCGTCTGCGAGTAGAGCGCCGCTCCGCAGCCAGGCAGGAGCAGCGCGGCCCCGAGCACCAGCGCCGCCTTCACGAGGCGTCGTCCCGGAAGGCGAAGTGGCGCACGCGGCCGTCCTCTTCGAAGAAGATCGTGAGCGTGCGGCTCTCGATCTCGGCATCCACCCAGAGGAAGAGCACCGGAAAGAAGTAGACGTTGGCGGCGATGCGCACGTGCTGCCAGGTCAGGGCGTGGTCGTCGAGCTGAGCGGGCAGTGCGCCGGCGCCGAGCGGTGTGCCGGTGCGCGTGACGATGGCGCGCAGATCCGTGGCGTAGACGCCGGTCGGCGGGCCGAGGCTCGCCAGCAGTTCCGCGCGCGTGCTGGTGCCCGGCACGATGGCCGCCACTTGCTCGGCCGTCAGGCGCACGCCGGCCTCATCCCGCAGCACGACGCAGCCAGCCGGCAGCAGCAGCAGCGCGAGCAGCAGCAGACGCGCAAGCACCAGAAGGCGCGGCAGGGCGGCGCTCATCGCGACTCTCGCAGCGACTGGCTCGTCGTGACTTCACGGACCACGTCGAAGGCATCGAAGAAAATCACCACGCGCTCGCTGCGCGTGTCCACCGTGACGACGTTGAGCAAGAGCAGGATGGTGCCGCGCGCCTGCAAGTCATCGCGCTGCCAGGTGAGCACATTCTCGGCGCGATGGGCGAAGGAGAGTGCGCCGGCGATGCGCAGCTCGTCGTCGGACATGGCCGCAACGGCTTCGGGACGCCGGTGCTCGTCGGGCGGGCCCAGCAGGGCCAGCACTTCGGCCTTGGTCGTGCGGCCCGGCACGATGCGCCCCAGATCCGCGGCCGGCAGGTGCGGGCCGATGCTGCCCGAGCCGCCCACGAAAAGGCAGCCCGGCACGAGCGCCAGGGCGACTAGGCACACGACGAGCACGCCGGCCGGTGGACAAGAGCGCGCCGGCGGGCGGCTGCGAGTCGGCGCGCTCATTCCTCGCCCTGCCACGACCAGCTCAGCAGGCGGCCCTGCCCATCGAAGAAGGCCACCAGCCGGTCGCCGCTGGACTCCACGCGCGAATGCGAGAAGAGCGTCAGGACGGGCAGAAACTCAAAGCGCCTCTCCACGCGCGTGTCGTGCGCCCAGGTGTGGACGCGCCGGCCGAGCAGCTCGCGCTCGTCGAGCACGCGGAGCGCCACCGGGTCCTGAGCCCGCAGCGCGGCCAGCGGCACAGGCCGCGCCTCATCGTCCGGTGGACCAAGCAGCGCACAGACCTGAGCGTAGTCGTGCACACCCGGCTGCAACGCAGCCAGCGCAGCCTCGTCAGGCAAGGGCTCGCCAAAGCGCACCGTGAGCACCGTGCAGCCCGAAAGCAGCAACGCCAGCCCAGCCGCCAGCACACGAGTTCTCATCGCGGCGATGATAACTGCTGGAGGGTCCCGGGCCGGCGTGTTACGACTCCGCGATGCAAGACCGGCCCACGCGCACCAGCGGCTTCTCGCGCCGCGACGTGGTCTTCGCCGTCCTGGGCGCCTTCTTCCTCACGAACGCGATCACCGCCGAAATGGTCGGCGGCAAGATCATCCACGTGGCGCCCGAGGGCTTCACCATCTGGGGCGCGCGGCCGGCCGCCACCGTGGGCGTCTTCCTCTGGCCCTTCGTCTTCGTGACCACCGACCTGGTCAACGAGTACTTCGGCACGCGCGGCGTGCGGCGGCTGACGCTGCTCACCGTGGGCATGATCGTTTACGTCTTCATTCTGCTGCAGCTCGCGCGCATGGTGCCCTCGGCCGGCTTCCCGAACACGGTCGACGACGCCTCCTTCAATCGCGTCTTCGGGCAGAGCCAGTGGATCATCGTCGGCTCGCTGGCGGCCTTCCTGGTGAGCCAGCTCGTGGACGTCTTCGTCTTCCAGAAGCTGCGCCGCGCAACCGGCGCGCGCCTGCTCTGGCTGCGCGCCACGGGTTCCACGGTGATCAGCCAAGTGCTGGACAGCGTCATCGTGCTCTGGATCGGCTTGGCCATCCCGCTCGGCTGGAACGTGCACCAGTTCGCGCAAGTCGCCGCGCCGAACTACCTCATCAAGCTGGTAGAGGCGCTGGCCATGACGCCGGTGATCTACTTCATGCACTGGCTGGTCGAGAAGTACCTCGGCCGCGCACAGGCCGAAGAACTTGCCGAGCAGGCCGCGCGCAGCTCGCGCTCAGCCGTCTAGCCGCGATCAGCCGCCGCGATCAGTCCCGAGGCGCCGTCAGTTCTCGAGCCGCGCCCAGACCTCGGCCGGCACGTCGAGGTCGGCGGCGAGCAGGTTTTCCTGCAACTGCTCCACGCGCGTCACGCCCACGATGGCTGAGGAGATCTCCGGCCGGCGCAGCACCCAAGCCAGCGCCAGTTGCGCAGTGCTACAGCCCAACTCGGCCGCCACGCCCGAGAGACGCGCAACACGCGCGTGGTTTTCCGGCGTGAGCATCGGCTGCAGAAACTTGCCGCGCGCCTCGTCGGCGCCGCGACTGCCGGCCGGCGGCCGCCCGCCGCGATACTTGCCGGTGAGCAGCCCCTGCGCGAGCGGACTCCACACGACCTGACTGAGACCCAGGGCCGCGCAGGCCGGCAGAATCTCCTGCTCGATGCCGCGCTGCAGAAAGCTGTACTCAGGCTGATTGCTGATCGGCCGGTAGGCGCCGAAGTGGTCGGCCCGCTCGCAGGCCGCGCGGATCTGCTCGGCGGTCCACACCGACACGCCCCAGTAGAGCACCTTGCCCTGTCGTACGAGATCGTCGAGCGCGCGCACGGTCTCCTCGATGGGCGTTTCGGGATCCGGCCGGTGGCACTGGTACAGATCCAAATAGTCCGTGCCGAGCCGGCGCAGCGAGGCATGGCAGCTCTCGACGAGGTGTTTGCGCGAGAGCCCGCGGTCGTTGACGTTCTCGGTCATGGGCCAAAAGGCCTTGCTGGCCAGCACCAGATCTTGGCGGCGCAGCGGCGCCAGCGCCTTGCCCAGCGCCGTTTCGGCGGCGCCGCGCGCGTAGATGTCGGCCGTGTCGAAGAAGTTCACGCCGGCCTCGAAGGCCGCGCGCACGCAGGCCTCCGCCGTGGCCTGCTCCACCGAGCTGCCGAAGGTCAGCCAGCTCCCCAAGCCGATCGTGGAGACCTTGCAACCCGAGACACCAAGAGGTCGATAGCGCATGGCCGCATTGTAGGCCGCGCATCGCCAAGACCAGCAAGTCTCAGACGACGCTAAGGACCGCGCGGAGTGCTCTGCGCCGAGATCAGGCTTGCTCGACAGAGCTGGCCAGCGCCTCGAGCGTGGCCACGCGCCGCGCCCGCAGCACGGCCGCGCGACCGCCCTGCTGCGCCGCATGGCACACGGCCTCGAGGCGACCCGGCTGATAGAGCCCGCGCGTGCGCAGCGTGGCCGCGTCGAGGGTGAAGGCCGGCTGCGGGGAACTCTCGGCCGCAGGACGCAGCCGCGCCGCAACCCGCCGAGCGAGATCGGGCAGCAGCGGCAGAAAGCGCAGCGCATTGCTGGGCCGCAGCGGCAGGGCCGGCGCGCCATTGGCCATCGGCAGTGCTGCGAGAGCCGGGTGCAGTCGCTCAATGAGCCGGCGCGCCAAGCCGTCGTGCCGCCGCAGCGCGACGGGAGCCGCGAGCGCAGTCTCCAGCGGCGCGCGAAACAGAAAGGGCGAGTAACAGGGCCACAGCCGATCCGTGGAACTCGCCAGCCGCCCCGCCCAGCGCTGCATGCGCAGGCGCAGATAGACCGCGTCGGCCTGCGCCGTGCCCGGCAGATCGCCGAGCGCCTGCAGTGTGCGCGCGACGACGCCTGCAAAGTGTTCAGCGAGCGGCGGCAGCGCGCCGCCGTCCGCGCCGCGGAGGGCGCCGTCCACCCAAGGGTCCGTGGCGAAGCGCAGCAAGGCCGCGCGGCGTGGGTCGAGGCGCTCGCGCGGCGAACGCCCGCCCCGCGGCAACAGATCCCACCAGTAGCCGCGGCAGAGTTCCCCCACCGTGCCGTTGACCGTGGCCTGGCCGCCGGCCTCCGCCATCTGGCGATGCACGGCCGCGATCGCGGCGTACTCGTGAAGTTCGCACTCGCCGTCGGTCAGGCGCAGCGCGCGATCCAGCTCGGCCGCCTGAGCGGCCGGCGCACGCCGCACCTGCGTGTGCGCGAGATGCAGCGCCTGCGCAATGCGATTGGCCGCCACGACATCGGCCTCGTGATCTTCGCCCACAACCACAGTGCGCAGCGGCCGGCCACTCGCCGGGCCGGCAGCAGCCAGGCCGGCGTTCGCCAGGCCGGCGGCCACGACGCCGCGAGAATCGAAGCCGCCGGTGAGATCGAGCACGGCCTGCGGATGGAGGCTGAGCACGGCCCCGACGCTCAGCCGCAGCGCCTCGGCCAAGGCCTCAACCGGTTCCCGCGGCGGCGGTGCCGCCAAGGCCGCGGCCAGATCCCACCACGGTGAGCAGCTCTGGAGTTGCCCCTCGCGGAAACGCAGCAGTGAAGCCGGCGGCAGCTTCTCGACCCCCTGCAGCAAGGAGCGCCCTTCGAAGACCGAGCCCGTTCCCAGAAACTCGGCCGCTGCGAGCGGATCCAGCGGCGCCTGCACCAGCGCGCCGAGCAGCAGCGCGGAGGTCCCGAGCAGGACGCAGCCCTGCGACTGCGCGCGGTAAACGTGCAGCATGCCGTTGCGATCGGTGAGCAGCGCGGTCTCGCCGCGGGCTGGGTCCACGGCAGCCAAGGCGAAGAAGCCGTCGAGCGCGGGGGCCAGCGCCAGAAAGCGCGCGTCGCCTTCACGCAGCGCCGCCCCGATCCGGCGCAGAGCTTCGCCGCTCGCTTGCGGCGCGCGCTCGGCATTGGCCGCCGAGCCGGACACACCCGGCTCGACCGCGCCGTGCAAGAGCCAGGCCCCGGCGGACACGGTGAGCGCGCGTGGGCTGGGCGGCAGCCCCGCGGGAGCACCGCGCACGAGACTCGCGCCATCGCCGAGAGCGCGGCCGAAGGCCAGCACGGCCGTGCCGCCGTCGAGCAGAGACTCGGAGGGCGGCTGCACCAGGAAGCGCGGCGCCAGCGAGAGCGCGCGCTGGAAAAGCTCAGCCACCCTCGCGGGTTGCTGTCCCTGCACGATCAGCCACTGTCCCATCGAGCGCTCCCGTGTCGGCACTCCAGACTAGCAGGCGCGCTTCCGTATACTCGGCGCATGTTTCGCCGCCTGCTCATCGCCGCCCTGCTGGTCGTCACCGGCTGCGGCGCCGAGGAGCCCAGCGCGCCTCCGGTGCGCATCGTGCTGGTGACCCTGGACACGCTGCGCTACGACGCGGTCTTCGGGCCGCGCGCCTGCATGCCGACGCTCGCGGCGCTGGCCGCGCGCGGCACCGTGTTCCACCAGGCCTATTCGGCTACGTCGACCACGCAGCCGAGCCACGCCTCGCTCTTCACCGGGCTGCACCCTTGGGAGCACGGCGTCACCCGCAACAGCCTGGTGCTGGCGGAAGATTTCACGACGCTCGCCGAGCGGCTCAGCGCGGCCGGCTTTGCCACCGCGGGCGTCGCGGCCTCGCTGCCGATGCATTCGCGCTTCGGCTGGGCGCAGGGCTTTCAGCACTACGACGACCACTTCAACGAAGTGCGTGCCGGTCAGCGCGAATGGGCCGACGTCGCCGTGCCCGGAGAGCCATTTTCCTCGTTCGGTGAAGACGTCACGGCGCGAGGGCTCGCCGCCCTCGCCGCCCTGCGCGGCGACCGGCAGTTTCTCTGGGTGCACTATTTCGACGCGCATGCGCCCTATGGCGACACCGGCGACACTATCGTGAACATGAGTCAGCTTGTCACGGCCGCCCGCTATCAGGCGCCTGAGCTTCCGGCGCTCATCACGGAGGCGCGGCGGCTCTACGAGGCCGATGCCCGCGCGATGGACGCCGCGCTCGGCCGGCTGCTAGCTCAAGTGGAGGCCGAGGCCGGCCGCTTCGAAACGCACATCGTCGTGACGGCAGACCACGGCGAGAGCCTCGGCGACGACGGCTCCTTTGGTCACGGCAAGAGCGTGAATCGCCAGCAAGTGCACGTGCCGCTCATTGTGTTCTCGCCGCGCCTGCCGGCGGGCGCACGCGAGGATGCCAGCGCCTCGGTGGACATCGCCGACACGCTCCTGGCACTTGCGGGCCAGCCGCCCCTGCCGGGCAGCCGCGGCCGCAGTCTTCTACGGCCACTGCCGGCCGAGGCCTCGCCGCCCATCGTGGGCATGCGCCGCATCTACGAAGAGCCCACCGACGATGTGCTGGCCGACGGGCGCGTCGTGCCCGTGCAAGGACCGATGTTCTTTATCGTGCGCGACGGACAACTGCATCACGGCGATGCGACCTCACTCACGAGCGAAGCGGGTGGTGCAGCCGGAGCCAAGGCCGGTGCCGGGGGTGGTGCCGAGGGTGGTGCCGAGCTTGGCGCCGAACCCGTTGATGAGGCGGCGATTCGGCGACTTTTCGCGGCCTTTCAAGCCGCGCTGGAGTCGGGCGGCGCCACGGAGATCGACGACGAAGAGACACGTGCGGCGATGAGTGCGTTGGGCTACACCCGCTAGTCCGGCTGCGCGCGTTGACGGGGCTACACGCGCTGAAGGCTGCGCCGCGCCGGACTCAGTGGTCTCCGTCCTCGTCCTCTGCGTCGCCCCCGCCGGTGTAGCCGAGCGCATTGAAGGCCTCGGTGTCCTGCTCGCTGAGCTGGCGCACTGACAGTTGCGTCGCGATGGGCCTCAGGCTCGCGAGCGTCTGGCGCAGGGTCTTGCCCATCGCACGCACGCGCTCCGGCTCACTGCCGGCGATGTCGCGGAGCTCCTCTGGATCGGCGACAAGATCGTAGAGGCGCGGAATCTGAGCCTCCATCAGCAAGCGATAGCGGCCGTCGCTCAGGCCCTCCCAGCGCCGCTTCGTGCCGGGCTTGCCGAGCGTGTGCACGAGTGCGCGCGGCGCCGACTCGTCCGCGCCGAAGAGCGAGCGGCCAGCGGTTGCACGCGCCGGCAAGCCGAAGGCCTCAAGCACGGTCGGGAAGAGATCCAGGTGGCTGGCCAGCGGCCTGCGGCCAGCGAGCGGGGTCGCGGCGGAGAGATTCGGCGCGCCCTCCGCGCCAAGCGGTCGCGGGAAGCGCACGATGAGCGGCACGCGCACAACTTCGCGATGCAGATTCTCGCCGTGGCAGAACCAGTAGCCGTGCTCCCCGAGCGACTCGCCGTGATCGGCGGTGAAGATGACGAGCGCCTCGTCGAGCCAGCCGGCCTGCTCCAGCCAGTCCAGCAGCGAGCCCAGCGCCGCATCGAAGAAAGCGATCTCCGCGTCGTAACGCTCGCGATAGACCGAAGGCCGCCGCTCCTCGCCTAGCACTTGATAGGCCGGGATCTGCCCCTTGCCCTTGTTCGTGCGCCCCGCCGCGACAGTTGGCTCGTCGGCCGTGCCCGCGGCCAACGCCGCGTGCAGCGCGCCCTCCGCAATGTGTGCGTGGTACTCCGGGGGCGGCGTGTACGGGCCGTGCGGATCCTGGTAGTGCACCCACAGAAAGAACTGATCCTCCGCCGCGGCGCGGCGCTGCTCCAGCCAGGCGAGCGCAGCGTCTGTCGTGTCGGGCGCGAGGCGATCGAAGTTGTCGGTGCGGTTCAGCTCGGCCGCGGTCATGCGGTCGTCGTAGTGCTGAAAACCCTGCGGCAGCCCCACCGCGCCCAGCGAGGCCTCCGGCTTGCGCAGCACCCAGTTGGAAACGACCGCCGCCGTGGGCCAGCCCGCCTGCTGCGCCAGTTCGGCCAGCGATTCGGCGGCCTCCGGCATGAGGTAGTGATTGCCGCCGGCTACGCCGAGTTCATCGGGCAGCCTGCCGGTCATGAGACTGGAGAGCGCGGGCCCGGTGTGCGGCGCCGTGGCATAGGCCTCATCAAAGACCACGGCCGAGCGCGCGAACTCGTCGAGCCGCGGCGAGGTCGGCCGCGAGTAGCCGTAGACGCCCAAGCGATCCGCACGCAGGGTGTCGCAGGAGATGAGCAGCACGCGGCGGGCCTTCGGCGACGGCTTCGGCGGCGGTGCCGCATCGTCGCCGCCGCAGCCGGCCACGCCCAGGGAGAGCGCAGCAGCGAACAGCACCACTCGTGAGATCATCGCCACATCGTAGCGAGCCCGCGTCAAAAGCTCACGGCGCGATCAGCGCTGCGCGGCGCGCACAACGTCAAGATCCCAGGCCACGAGCCCCGGGCTGCGCTGTTGCGGCGGCCCCCACGCTGCGACCAGCTCCTTGATGCGCTCCGTGGCCGAGTCACGCAGCGCCTTGCCTTCGGCGGCGGCACGGCCGAAGGGCAGTGCTGGATCGGCGACCTCCTCCGGCGCCACGCCCAGTTCGTCGGCGCGCTGGGCACGGCGCTCGATGAACTGCCGCCCATCCACATGCGCGCGCTCCTGCGCGGCGCCTTCAAGCTGCAGCAGCTCCTCGTCCAGATCGCGATGGACGACGAGCCAGCGCGCGCCGCTGGCCAGCGCCTGCTCGCGACTCAAGATGACGTTGCGAAAGTCGAGGCGTTCGTCCTGGAAGATCTCTTCGAAGGGCCAGATGAGCACGCGCCGCCCGTGCACCTGCTGATGGAGCGGCAGCGTGCGGCCAAAGCGCCAGGCGCGGGAGACCGGCGTTTCGATCAGCGCCCCCTGGTCCTCGCCGGCAGCGGCCAGTTCGGAGTAGGCCGTGGCTCTCTCGGCCTCCGCAAAGCGCGGCAGCGGCGTGGCGAACTCCACTTGATCGCTGGACTGCGTGAAAGAGCCGCTCCGGAAGTTCTCCGTGCAGAGCGGCCCCGCCAGAAAGCTCAAGGTGAGCAAGGCAATCGTGGCCACGGCGCCGGCGCCGCGCCAGCGGCCGACAGCAGAGGCCGGCAAGAGCCACGGCGCCGAAAGCGCGCACGCCACCCAGAGCAGAATGATGGGCAGCGTGATGAACAGGTAGCGATTGAAGACCGCCGGATCCTGCACCAGCCACGGCGAGAGCAGAGCCACGCCGAGCCACTGCGCCAGCACGAGCGTGAGTGTGTAAGCAAAGAGTCGCGGCGCGACGCGGCGCAGCACCCAAAGACCGCAGAGCGCGGCGAGCCAGAAGAGTCCGGCGAGCAGAGGCTGCGCTGTCCCCGCCTGCATGAGCAGTGCGCCTTGCACCGTGGCCGCGCCGATCTCGCCCGCGCCTGTCTTGCGCTCGGCCAGAGCGAGCAGCGACTCGCGCGCCGGCAGCAGGAAACTCGCCAGCGCCAACGCGAGCGCGGTGGCCACGCTCAACAGAGCCATGAGCGAGCGACGGGCCTTCGGTCCCGTAAGCGACGCGCCTGCAAGCGACGCGCCCGCCGCCGGCGTGCCGCTGGAACTCAGCAGGTGTTCGCCGAGCGCAAAGGCCAGCGGCGCCAGCACGAAGGGCGCCGCCAAGGGATGAAAATAGACCGCGAGCGCCGCGCAGAGCACGTAGCCGACGGCGTCGCGCGAGCGCCCCTCGCGCCACCAGCGCTCAAAGAGTAGAGCCGCCGCGCAGCCAAAAAGTGCCACCGGCATGTACGAGCGCGCCATGCGGCTGTAAATCACGAGCAGTGGCGACAGAGCCAGCAGCCATGCGAAGCAAAGGCCGGCGCTCGGGCCGAGACGGCGCAGCACGGCGCGCGGCAGCCACCACAGCGCCAGCAGGCCTGCGAGCAGCGCGGGCAGCCGCAAAAGGAGTTCGGTCAGCGGCTGGCCCGCGTCGAGCCAAAGTCTCGCCAGACCGGAGAGCGGCAGGCAGTGATCGTTGCTGCGGTAGGTGCTGAGGATTTCCGGAATCGGGAGTTCGAAGGCCGCGACAACGGCGTGCAGTTCATCTCCCGCGAGCACTTGATCAGGCAGATTCCAGCACCGCAGCACCGCTCCCACCACCAGGGCGGCCAGGAAGGCCCATCGGACACGGCCGGCGCGTTGCGTTGCCCCCGGCAATCCCGCGTCCCGAAGCGAAGTTTGGACCGAAGACGGCATCGCCGGCTGTTCGTCGCGATTCATCAGCCGTCAGCAGACAGCACAAGGCGGATGCAATCAAGCGGCTCCGGCTTTCCGGCTGAACTAGCGCAGGACGATTAGGACGTCCTCGCTCACGCCACCAGCCGGCACGCTGACCGTGCTGCGTGCTTGGACAGCGTCCGACGCCTGAGCCGCCCCATCGGCGGCGGCGCCGTCGGCATCAGCGCGCTGCGCTGAGCATTCGAGCTGGCCTGCGGGCACGTCGCGGAACTCGAAGTCGCCGTCGTCGTCGGTGCGCGCCATGAAGGAATGCGCCTGCACGAAGAGCCGCGCGGGCGTTTCGGACTCGCCGTGCACCATGCAGGCCAGCGTGACCAGGCCCATCGGCCGGTCGAACATGATCCGCCGCTCGCTCCCGGCGTGCAGCGGCAGGTTGAAGAGGAAGCGCCCCTCGTCGTCGGTGGCCCGCACGGTGTGCAACTGCTCCTCGGAGCCGCGCAGCACCAGCTCTTGCCAGGTCTGGAGCAGAGTGAGCGCGGGATGAAAGCCGCTGTCGTCGAGCCGGATTTGCGCGGCCTCGTCTGGCCGCGCGAAGACCACTTCCGGCAGGCCACCACTCTGGCCACCGTTCTCGCCGGCACTCAACGCGGCACTCAGCCCGCCACTCACCCATACCAGCGCCTCGGCCACCGGCTGGCCGGCGGCATCCACGACGCGGCCGCGCAGCCGGCCGAGCTGCGCCGGATCCAGCGGCGTCGGCGTCGGCCCGGGCCGGGGCTCATAGCGGCTGTCCGCTTCGGAAGCAGCGGGCGGCGCCTCCACCGCCGGCTTCGGGACGCCCGACGGCGGCCCCACCACGGCCCAGAGCAGATTCGCGATGAGAAATGTGAGGCCAAACTTCACCAGCGTGAGCTTGGTGGTTTCGCGCAGCCAGCTCCACCAGCCCAGCTTGCGCTCGATGGCCAGCAGCCCGAGCACCAGCAGCGGAATCGCCGCGTAGCTCCAGAGGATGTTCTCGTCCATGGCGGCCATGTCGAGCGGCTCCCAGAGCGGATGGAGCGCGAAGAAGATGATCAGCGAGAGGCCCAAGCCCACGCCGAAGGACCAGGCCGAGAGGCGCGGCGTGACGGGCTCGGGGTCTTGCATCGCTAGAATGTTGCCATGCCCGACCCCGTTGCCCTCGCACAGATCGACAAGACCCTGAAGCGGCTCATGCAGGTGCTCGACACGCTCGAGCACGACGACCTGGAAGTCGACACCGGCGACGGCAAGCTCGTGCTGGCCTTCGCGAACGGCCAGCAGCTCATCCTCAGCCGGCAGAGCGCCACCGGGCAGATCTGGCTAGCCGAGCCGGGGGGCGGCTGGCACTTCGACTGGCGCGGCACGGAATGGCGCTGCGACAAGCGCGGCGTCGAACTCATCGCCACGCTGGAACAGCTCGTGGCCCAGCGCCTCGGCGTGGCGGTGAAGCTGCGCTGATCAGCGCGAGGCGTCGATCAGGGCCAGCACGGCATAGGCCGTGCAAAGCGTCGGCGAGCCTTCGTACCAGCGCTCGGAGCCCTCGTTGATCCACGAGCCGTCCACGCGCTGCGCATCGAGCAGGTGGCGCGTGAGCGTCTCGCGCCAAGCAATCGGCCGCCCCTCCGCCGTGCGGAAGCCGTCGGCCGGCAGCCGGCGCAGCGTGCGCGCCATGGTGAGGTAGTAGTAGTACAGGCCCTGCATCGCGTCGGCGGGCTTGGCGAAGCCGGGGTTGGTGTCCACGGTGAAGTTGGCGGCCAGCCAGCGGATCGCCGCCGCGAGGCGCACATCATCCGGCGCCCGGCCGCAGAGCATGTAGGACTTGGCCAGCGCGAAGGTCATCGAGCCATAGGAGCGCGCCTGGTAGAGCCCCTCGCCGACGCGATCCTCGCCGGCCGGACTGTTGCCCGGCATGTAGGTGGAGCCGCCGTCGTTGCCCGTGACGAGCGTGCCGCCGCCCGGGCGCGGCCAGCTCAGGGCCTGCGCCTCGGAGAGATTCTGGTGGCGCGCGAGGAAGACCTCGACCTTGTCGAAGAAGGGATGGCTCGGGTCGGTGCCGGCCTGCACCACGGCCTCGATCGCCATCTGCGTGTTCGAGAGGTCGGGCCGCTCGTCGCCGCCGTAGCCCACGCCGCCGTAGTGCGGATCCTCGTTGCGCTGATAGCCCTCGCCCTCGTCGGACTGGGCCGCGAGCAAAAAGTCGCGCGCGCGCGCGACGACGGCGCGATCCGCCTCGCGGCCGCCGGCCAGCAGGGCCTCGATCGCCACCGAGGTCGTGTAGACATCGAGGCCAAACTCGTAGATCGCGCCGTCGGGCTTTTGCAGGGAGACGAGGTGATCGAGCGCGGCGTCGGCCCACGGCGGGCGCGGCTCGCCCAAGGCCTCGGCCAGCTTCAGCGCGGCCGTGGTGCACATGGCCGTGATGCCGGGCTCCGAGCCGCTCCAGCCAGGCGTCGCGAGACCGAAGAGGCCCTGCTCCTGCTGAGTGTTCAGATACTGCAGCGCCGCGGCGAAGCCGGTGTTCAGGTCGCGGCCAGCGGGGACGATGGCGGGCGTGGAGGGTTCGGCTGACGCGCCGGAGGCGGCCGGCGTCTTGGGCACGCCTTGGAGTTGGATGACGAGTTCAAGCGCCGCGCAGAGTTCCTCGAAGCCGGCGCCTTCGCCGGGGACCTGAACCTCGGGGCCCGCGCTGGGCTTGAGGCCGCGTAGCCTGGCCGCGCGCGCCCAGGCCGCCCATGCAGCAGGCTCGGTGGTCGGCGGCGGGCTCACGCTCTCGGGCTGCGCTGCGCGGAGTACGGCGAGGGCGGCGTTCTCGCCCCCATCCGTTCCCGCGCTCACCACCGCCGCGTTCGTCGCGAACTCAGTGGCGTAGGTGCGGGCCACGAGCCAGGCCGACACGTCGCGCCCGGGGTCGGATTGGCTCAGGCGTTGCAGCGCCGCATTGCGTGCCTCGGCGAGCGGCGGAGTGAGGCAGGCCGACAAGCCCAGGACGAGCTGCGCATCGCTGAGCCCCGCCGGCTGCGCAGGGCCCGCCGACTCGGCGAGGCGCTGCGCGGGCAGGCGGAAGAAGGGCCCGTCCAGATCGTTGTAGCGGCGCGGTGAGCGCGCGAAGAGATCGAGCACGCGCGCGGTGTCGGCGAGGCCCGAGCCATAGAGCCCGTCGGGCTGCTGGTGCTCGCGCAGCCGGCGCACGAGTTCGTCGGCGAGCGCCTTGAGATCGGGCGAGGAGCCCTGGGCGGCCACGGGCACCACCGGCAGCAGCGTGGCCAGCAGGGCCAGGGAACCAAGGCTTCGCAGCAGTTTCACGGGCAGATCTCCGGGCACGGGGCGACCACCATAGCGTCTCGCTTGTCAGCAGTCTCAGGGTGGGCGCGCGCCGAGCGAGGCGGCAACGAGCCGTATCCGTTGAAAGCGCACGGAGGAGCCAAAGGGTTCAACGCTGCTCTAGGGAGCCATGGCGCCGGCTATCTCCAGCGTTGCGATCAGCGCTCCGAGTCCGCCGCCAAGCGAAAGTGGGCTTACGTGCGTGCGACGCCAGTGTTGCGTTGCGGCTGGTCCCACCCGGTCTCAGGAGGCGGCCTGACCCCTCTCAGCTACGCCACGACAAAAGCGAAGGAGTTTCGTGACACCACACAGCTCGGCCAAGCTTCCACTCAGCGGACAAACCTCGGTGAACGACAGCAACCTTCACGGTTCGATCGTTGCCGCTTCGCGCACCTTTCCAACAACTGGCCAGCGCGCTCGCTTTCGCGACACGCGGCCTCCGGCAGACCAGCGTCTGAACAGCCAGACGATCGTAGCCCAAACCAGCAGCGCCAGGACGAGCGGCGGCACTATCAAGAACGCGAGCACACCGAGGCCCCACGCAAGCGCAGTCTGGCGCCGTTCGAGGCGGCGCACTCGCAGCCGCACTCTGGCGACTTGAAGTGCCGGGGACAGCTTCTTGGCAGGCGTCCTAAAGGTCGAGTCCACCGCGCTCATCCGGGCCCTTTCGCCATGAGAGGAGGGCCATGGTACTGCATCCCGCCCGCGCCATCACCGCGCACCCCCACCACCACGGCGGTACACCCGGCAGGATTCGAACCTGCGACATCTCACCCCGAGAGCATCTCGCCGGGTTGCGAGCTGGGCGACCGGATCTCGCGGGTCGAGACCGTTTATCGAACCCTAGCGAGCCTTCCGACGCATTCAGGAGCACGAGCCCGCGCGATCGATCACGCGGACCGTCACACCCCACTGAATCCGCGGGCTGCTTAGAGGCTCTCGTCGACGATCAGGTGCGTGCTCGGGCTGCTGAGCAGAACCGGCCCGGCGGCCGGCTTGACGAAGACCTGCTCGTGGAGCAGCAGCGCGTCGTCGGGGCCGAGGCCGGCCGAGGGCACGGGGATGGCGAGCGAGAGCACGCCGCTCGGATCGCTCACCGGCCCGAAAATCCAGGGGCCGAAGAGTGGCGCGCCCAGATGCCAGACGCCCTGCTTGCCGAACAGCGGGAAGGGCCGGGCGAGAGGGCCACGAAAATCACGAGCGTGTCGCCCTGGACGCCGGTGTAGTGGAAGTCGAGCACTGTGCCCTCGGGCGTCGGGGCCCCGAGCGAGTAGTCGCGATAGGGACCGGGATGCGTGCTCACACTGCTGAACGGGGCATCGAGCTCATCGCCGGGCGCGCCAGTGCCCCGACCCTCGATCACTCCGCCGGCGCCGGGTTGCAGCACCAGTTCAAGACGCTCAAGAGTGCAGAACTCCAGGAGCCGTACCGCGTCGCCACCCATGTAGTCGGTCGGCGAACCCGTGACCAGATCGCCATTGCCACCGTCTCCGCCGATCGCCGTACTGCCCGCCAACAGCAGCGTCGCGTTGCTCGCGAGCACCCCCGCTCCGCCCTGCGCCCCGTGGCCAGGACCGCCATTGAAATCCACGAAGTCGCCGCCGTCGCCGCCGATCACCGTGCAGCCGTACGCCGAGACCCGGCCGAAGGCGAGCAGGCCAGCGCCGCCCGCTGTGGGAGTCGGCACGAAGGGGAAGAAGCTATCCGTCCCACGTCCGCCCTGCTGCGTGCAGCGCAGCAGCGTGAGGTGGCCGCCGCCCGTGCGCACAGCGGGCTTGCCTGGCGTACCACCGATGGAAACGAGTCCATCGGCGCCCGTGAAGCTGCAGTCCTCTGCCCAGACCTCGCCGCTCTGGACCTCGAGGCCGTCACCGAAGCTCATGAGCTGCGACCCCCACACCGTGAGCCCGCGCAGCAGAACGCGCTTCCCAGGCACGTTCTGGATCACCCGGATGGCTGAAGTGAGGACCGGGCCTGTCCCGTCGGCCGCGATGGTGAGCGAGCGGTCGAGGATCACCAGATCCCCGATCAAGAAGCCGCGGTAGTCGCCGGGCCGCACGAGGAGCGTGTCGCCGTCCTGGGCTTTCGCGACCGCTGCGTTGAGCGCCGTGAAGTCGCCGCCTCCGGCGGCATCGACGACGATCACGTCGGCCGACAGCGGCGTGGCGAGCGCGACGACAGCGAGCGGAATCATGAGCAGCGAAGCGAGTCGGCGTGCGGAGAACATGCGAGGAGCCTCCTTAGAGCGAATCGTCAACGATGAGATTCATTGCCGGGCTGCCGATCAGCAACGGCCGGGCGGCCGACTTGGCGACGGGCCCGAAGAGTCGCGAGCCGAGGTGCCCGACACCCTGCTTGCGAAGCATGCTAACCGGCATCGCTGCGGGCGACAACGAGACGAGGACGCCAAGCCGATCGCCCGGAACGCGCTGTCTTCTCGACACTGCAGCGTGGCCTTGCCCGACATCGGCGAGGCCCGAGCCATAGAGACCGTCGATCTGCTGATGCTCGTGCAGCCGGCGGACGAGCTCGTCGGCGAGCGACATGAGATCGGGCGAGGAGCCATGGGCGGCCGCCGAGGGCACCGGCAAGAGCGTGGCGAGCCGGGACAGGGAACCAAGGCTTCGCAGCAGTTTTCCGGGCAGATCTCCGGGCAATGGGCAACCACCATGGTGTCTAGCTTGTAAGAAGTCTCAGGTCCGGCACGCACCGGACGCACCGACACCGGGGCCCGTTCTTTGATCGCGCACGGAAGAGCCAAAGGGTTCACTGCCACTATTGGCGCACTTGTGACCGGCACTCCCCTACGTTGCGGCTAGGCCTACAAGAACGCCACCGAAGAAAGGAGAGTGCGTTGCGTTCGACGCTCTAGTAGTACGGCAACCGCGCTACGACGCTAGTACCGAGCCGGCGGCACCCGATACCCACTCCCGGACTCGAGCCCGGCGTCTTGGCGTTGGCGCTCCGATTGAGCGAGGGTTAGGACGCATCCAGCATTAAGTCGAAGTAGGCGAGTAGACGCTGTTCAGAATGGGGAAACAACCCGCATTAAGAAGGTGAATGTTCAGCCACGTCCGTTCAACCTTGTTGATCTCAGTTGTCTCTGTCCAGTGAATGAAGACGGCGCGACCGTGAGCAGTTACTGCGGTCTTCTCTGCACTGTCAAGATGCTCCCTCACTCTACGCCGAAGGTTCACCGTCAAACCGATGTAGAGCACTTCCCGTTCAAAAGTGGTGAGAGCGTAGCAACCAGGTGTGGCAGGCAGGAACTTCTCTCGGCTGCGGCGGAACGGCTCCGAGGCGAGTGGAATCGGCACCAAGAGATCCAGCTTCATATTTCAATCGCACCACCAGCGGAAGACTTGTGCAACGCCTTGGCCATTTCCTGCGAAATAACGTTGATAGCGCCCGCATTCAGGAAGCTTGCCTTACCCCCTCGTGCCCACCAGTCCGGGTGGCCTACCCCTGCGTGCTCGCCTTCAACGTTGTCGAAGCAGGAACGAAGTAACGCTTCCATGGTTGACGTTGTGAAGCTTCCGCGATCTTGAAGCTTGATAAAAAACGGAATCGAAAACTTACAAAACAGTTCAACTCCATTGTACTTGTAAAGGACGGTTGCGTTGCCGTCATCAAGTATCGCGGCGATAGCCTTCCAGTAGTTAAGGAATATCTTCTTCTCTTTCTCAAAGTCCTTAACCACTGCCGACAATGGATTGTTAGCAGTGAGCACGTACTTGACAATCGCCTTGACAAACGTTCTCTGATTAACCGTTGCTTCGTCTGACTCCGAGTTCGCCATCTTGATCTTCCCATGCCACGGGGACTCAGGGGTCTCGTTCAAGTAATCGGCGTACTTGACTGCCTTCTCAACCTCACCCCGCTCAACAGTATTGGTGATCCACTTCGGCAGGCTGGGCAAGTCGTCCTCGATGTCGAGTGCGTCACTCAGCCTCGCGATGATTCGCTGTTCCACGGACTTGTCTACGCTCTTCTGGGTCGTATTCACAATGAGGAAGTGACACATCTGGGCAATCTTCGGTAAGTTGATCGCGATATTCACTGGAACTTCGAAGTCAAGAACCCGCGAATCCTTCTCTGCGGCCATCTTTAAACCCTCAAGCCTATGCTGCCCGTCGACCACGCTGAATGGCCCAACCACACCGATGTCGATTGCAATGGTGTTCGACGAACTATTGAACTCGATACCTTTGTCCGTGGCGAGAAACACGGAAGTCGGAAGGAATGCGTCTTGGCTGTCCTGCCCTTTGACAATGTAGTCCGCGAGTTTCTTCGCCCTTGCCTTGTTCAACAACCGCTGATAACCCTTGTCGTTCAGATTGTCTGGGTCAAGCGTTTCTACGCTGTAGAATCCCTCCGACACAAGATCAGAGACTTTCATTGAGGTAGTGTAAAGGACCAGCGCTCCTTGGCGGACTTTAGAGGCTGCTATAACAATCACGTTCGGCACTGATTTGTCTCCCTGCTCTGCGGCGACGATGCACCGAGAAGTGTACTAAGATGCTGACCAACGATTCCCGATTCGGAAACGGGTTGTTCCGCAGACCCGCCGCTGCAAGCGCACGTCAGCCAACTACCACGCAAGACCGCACTCTTCGTTCCAGCGAAACCAGGGCCATTCAGGCAAGCCAAGGACGTATGCATCAGCCGGACCATCGAAGCCGGATGGAGGTGGATGCACTTGAAGCTGTGCCGGATTAACGCTTATCTCGCAGATGGCAACAGAATCCAAGGGCACATAGACCGGCACTGTGACAGTTGCATTTGACACTAAGGACGGCTGCCTAACTTGGATTGTCCAGCCGGTTCCGTCGTCGCCAACAATGGTTCCGACCACGTTTGGCAGGTCTACCTTCCCAATGACTCTCGTCACGATGTGCGCGAAGCAGCCGACGAGTCTCTGTTCGCGAACTCGGCGCCTGACAATATCAGTTCTAGTGGGATTGCGATGGTACGGCGGAAGCGCGTAACGCCATGCCAGAAGCAATCTCTCCCGTGGCCACATCTCATCGTCTCGATACTCGGCATGCACTTTTCGATTCGAGGCCAGCGCAACGGCACATTCCTCTACCGTAGATAAATCCCCACGGGCAAGAGCCCGGATTAGCGACTTGACGGTGCCTTCGTGTACTTCCATGCCGGTCCTCAGCGTGCTGCGACTTAAGGTCTATTCTACTTACCCTAGTTAAGACTTTCCGCTCCGTACGCCCGTCTCGATTACCGAGATTGCACTGCTCTCCAATTTGACGGACAGGAGCAACCCCATCGCGCGCCCCTTCCTTTTACTTCGGTCGAGCCGATTAATGGACTGCACGCAAGACTGCAACGCAAGCGACAGCTTCAGCGCCTCGTCAAACGGAATCTCGAGGTTGAGCGACTTGACTCCCTTGGAACTGAGGTCAGGGCTCGAGTGAACGAACCGCGCCGAGCCGTGGTAGTCCACCGCCTTCGTCTTGAACTCTCCAGAACTGAACGATCGTTTGCTACTCATTCATCCTCCTTGATCTGGTTAACGACCTGCCGTCAGGCAGCTAGCCGACGACTTGACTCTTGCGCCGCATGCCGGCCGGTCCGCTGCGACAGCTTCTTAAGTTCCACCAATGGCAGACTCCGGGCAGACCACCTTATGTGCAATCGGTAAGAACTGTGTCAGCAGGGCGCTGTACTCAGCATAATAAAGGTCCCAGTCAGCCTTCTCATACTCCTCAGGACTCTCTTGCGAGTTCCTGCTTAGGACGTTTGCACACACAGCGTCCGCCACGATCTCCGCGATCAATACTCTGAACTCCAGAGAGTTCTGACCTGGAAACTCTTTCGGTGGACCCAAGTACCGACGCAGCGACGGATGCTTAGCAGCGATCTCCAGCACGTTGTTCTGCAGTCTGTATCTCTGATTCCCAAGATCAATGTCCTCGATCTTGATCTTGAGGCCTGCCCCCGCCTCAACAATGGTGTGCAGTGTGGTTGTGACCTCCTGGCTCTCCACCGTGGCTGAGAGGATGCAAGAGTCCTCCACGTCTGGGGTCCGCACATGAAACTCGGCCGAGGCGATACCCAGTTCTTCGTGCGGCTGAAGCATCACAGATACAGGAGGCTTGAACCGACGAGAGCTCGACCGAATAGCAACTTGAGTCGGCTCGGCAAACTGAGCTATTGGGCCGACCAGCCGCACCCGCTTGCGACCAGCTGTCGTCAGCGCCCGATAGCGCTGACGCTCGAACTGCAGTGTCATCACATGCAGGTACTTGTCGGACTCACTGCCCAGGACCTCGACTGCTGCCTCTGCGACGATTCGCCCCACTCGTACTCGCACCCCAGTCGCGGCAGTCGCGGCCATTCCCTTAATCTTCCAGCGAGCACGGAGAACACCGGGTTGCGATGGATGAGGCTCCAGGCCGCAGACATGCGAATCACTCGAGATATCAGTTGAAAGGCATTCAATGACAAGCGCCTCGCCGACCTGCAATTCTGGGAACGCTTCCTGCAGAATATTCAGAGCGAAGTTCCGACTGTGCCCGATCACTAGTTGCGCGAATGGTGGCTGAATCGAATAGCCTTTTCGCTTGAATCCAGAACTCGAATCCTTCGAATCGGTGTCGACAGAGGGCTCATCGACCACGACTTTGTCGTGGAGGAATGCACTAGCCACACGCTCCAAGTCATTCAGGCGGCGTCTAGTATTCGAGTTCTCTATCGATGCCTTCTCCTTCTCCCTACGTGACCTCTCTTCCTCAACGAGCGGGCGAAGGCGCGTCAGAACTTCACCGATCAACGCCTTAACGAACGGATGGTCCTTGGTGAGACCCGTTCTTCGAGATGGATCGATGACCGGCGTGGCATTCGCGGGATCGAAGGGCACCTTATTTGCAAAACGATCGTCATACTCGTTCCATAGGTCATCAATGCCCTCACACACAAGCCGCCCGAAGAACGATTGCGCGTGTACATCGTTCTCCAAACCAGAATCGAACAGACTGGCTTCGTGTATTGCGTGGCGGGACTTCACGAGGATTCCTCCGAGCCGAAAGCGCTGGCTCTCCCGCTCAAAGGGCTTTGTCGCGCGCTTGATGGTGAGCTTTGCCTTCACGTGCTCGTATCCGGGAACCACAAACGCTTCGGCCAGCCTCTCAGTGCCTTCAATCTGCCGCGCTCGAAGCGTCTCCTCTCTTCCGCGGTTTAGATCACGCAACACGATTGTGCGCCTTGCATCATTCAAGATGTCACGAAGCGGAACGAGTCTCTCCAGTCGATCCCTGAGCGTGTCATGCTGTGGTGCTGTACAGGTGTTGTCTAAATCAATAGCTACCACGGTTCCCGTTCCTGCCTTGATGCCAAGCTTCTCCCGAAGTTCCTCAGTAACGTCGGTAGAACGGCGCAAAGTAAATTCGAGGTAGCGGGATATTTCACATGCATGGTACTTCGCATCAACCGCGATGGAATCGAACGTGACGTTGCCTAAGGCAGCTACATCTTTGGCGCCGCGTGAGTTGGTCCCTCGCACTCTTACGCCCTTCTCGAGACCGCTCACGCGACCACCCATACGCGACAGCCGCTCATCCATCGTGGCTGCTGTCATGCCATCAGCAAAGTCGCGAACAACTAGGCGGCCATGCGACTCCCCTCGGCGTCGCTCAACCTCAATTTCGATCCTACCGGGGGTGCCTAAGTGCTGGTACCGGTCATCGGCATTGGTCACAAGCTCAACGATCGCGTCGTAGATGTCGGTGATAGAGAGCTTCGCGGCCTGCATTAGAGTCCGCGTATCAGCTGCGATTGCGCGGGTCGTCGGTGTACTCATCGAGATCTTGGCCCCCTAGCGTTGTTCGGCGTACGCCTTCTCGCAAGCACTCAGAAAGGCGAGTAGTGCGTTGTCTTCGGCATCGAGCGCAGTCTTGCGCAAGTCGGTAAACCGTCTCTCCCAGATGGAGTGTGACGCGTCAACTCGGCATTTGAGAAAGGCCGCAAGATCCCCTAGTGTCGCGGAGAACGATGCCGGAGCGCCAGTGTAGGAGCGAAACAACGTTGACTCCTTGAGGCCATGCACTCTACGCAGAACCAGCTGGCGGTGGTCCTTCCTAATGCCGGTCCCGTGAAACTGCTCCAGCCTAGTGATGTTCTCTCTCACCCAAAGAACCCCTTGCTCGGTGATCGTCCAACCCTCCAGCGGGCCTGTTCGTCCATCCGACCGAATGCGACGAGCTGCCTTCCCCTCCACACGCCCGCCAACCAACGCACCGTGCTGCTCCTTGCAGGCGTCGGTTAATGCGACGCGCACGATGTCCTTGTCCGGGTGGGCTGGGTACTTTGACCATGAAAATGAGTCCGGAAAGAGCTCCCAGCACTTGAGTGCGACATCCTCAGTGTGGACGCGCCGGTCGACGCCGCCGAGCAAGTAGAGTGCGTACACCACAAGTTGATGGTTAGGAGGAGACTTCAAGGCATCCTCAGATCAGTCGGATCGACTTGGGCTGATTGCTTAGCCAGCCAATCGTCGTGCATGACACGCGGGCGAATGGTGCTGACTGAATGCATGGGCTAGACCGTCTCTTTTCGCAAGGTGTCGCCGGAGACTCTTCCGGATAGGAAGGCGTCGACCTTGCCATGGAAGACATGCTGCAAGGGCAGGCTGGCGAGCACTCCTCTGCTCAAAGATGGCGGCACAACAAGCCAAGTCGGGTGAGCCGAAGAAAACGGATTCCCGCCGCCTCCCCAAAACCACCGGATTCCCAAGCGTGGCTCGCCATCCCAGTCGAACGCCACTATGGCCCAGCGTTCTTGGAGGTGCTTGTACACGACCGCATATGGCCCGCTGACGTTCTCTTGCGGAGAGCGAAGCTGAACAATGTTCGCGTCATCGTCTAGGTCAAAGCTCTGACCACCCATTTGCTACTTCCTCGTGACAATCTTGAAAGGCTCATCGCTCAGCATCGGCGGCGGCGTGCACCATGGTCCGCTGATTGCAGTTGTTACTTATCGTGCCGCTAGGTGAAAATAATCGACGTGATGTCTTCAACGAAGGCACTCACCTTCTTGACTCCCGGGCGGTACTTTCCGGGATGGCCACATCGATTACGAAGGTTGAGCGCTTCGGTCAGCGTGTCCTTCTGATTCTTGTCGAGAATACCGAGATCCTTTGCGGCCAAGAGAGTCGTTGCATCCTTGACATGCGCAAAGTCATCGAGGCCCTTCACTGCCCTAGCCTTGGGATCATGCTTCAGAACGGCGGTGCTAACCGCTGCCGAACCCTTGGCCATCATGTTCGACTGAATCGTCCGAATCGTCGCAACCCACACGAAAACAGTGCATGCCCTTAGCGCACCAACCTGAAGGCACTTCAGGGCCTCCTCTAGATGGCCGCGGACTTCGTCGTCACGGACTTTAGCCACGAGAGCCTCGAGCGTGCCCACGTCATGCTCAACCTCCACATCCGCTTTCGGGAGCCCAAGAAGGTGTCGCAGGTGTTCGCGACCGGACTCAGTGAGATTCCACAGGCGCCTCTTTTCCTGTACTCCACTCGTGTCCACAAGGGGACCGCTCTTACTCAATACGTCCGCCACGTTGACATTGGCCCATCCCTTTGCGCGCGCACTCTTCAAGCCCTGGCGAACTTCGTCGACCGTGAGAGCCGTCTTGTGTTCGTAGCGTTCGCGGTAGTACAGAACGCCAAGGACCCGATCCTGATGTGGCCTCTTTGCAAGTGGCGCGAGGAATTCAACGAGAGTCACTCAGCGGCTCCTGGGCGCTTCTTCGTGCCCTTTTTCACGGTGTACGTGGCCTTCAGGTTGGCCTCTCCGTGCACCGTCGGCTTGAACTTGCCTATCCCGGCCCGAGCAAAGAGCTTCTTCCCTTTCTCTTTAGCCGAAACGAAAGTCATGTCGACCCGCTCTGGAATCGTGATGCCGACGCCGGTTGCCTTATCACGCACTTCATCAAGTGAGAAAGGCTCCACACCGTACTCACGATAGAACCAGGCCGCTATAAGTCTCGCGTTATCAGCGGGCTTGTCGTGATCGAAGGTGGAGAAGAACTCCTCATCCGAGCCATCTGTCTCCTCGCGTTGGGGCTTGTCCGGCTTCCGCTTGGGCGGAGACTCTGAAGAGCCCTCTGTGACGTAACCCTTAAGAAGGTCGAATGCGTCGCTGCGAACTTCGGCAGGCAGCTTCTCAAGGACCTTGCCAATCTGCTCGAGGCGACCGGCTCGCGTCCTAAATTCCGAGTCATCCACGACGATTCTCCTCCATGGTCTTCACGTTAGCTAACGGCCTTGCCGCACAGCCGCCGGCCGCCGCCGTTGCGATACGAGAACAATAATTCAGCGAACGGCCGGTCGGGTGGAACGGCGAGATATGTGAGGCACTACGAGCCCGCTGCATCAGCCAACTCCTTACCAGTGGCCCACAGCGCCATGTCCACCATGCGCGGCGTCCAATCACGTCCGGAATCTCGTGAGAGCGTTAATGCCGTGGCTCTGCAGAAAGCGGTGAACTTCGGATAGCAGTCGTCCCTCGGCTGAGGGCGGCCGTGATCGTCGCGAGGAAGCGCTGTGATCCAAGGTGCCGGGTAGTGATGCTCCAGCGCAATGACAGCGAACACATCAATCACTGGGAACAGTGAGGGCCGCGCGGCGGCTAGCACTGCTGAGACTCCCGCGACGCCGATTCCGTGAACGAGTCCGGTGAGGCAATCCAACGCTGCGGAGGGATCATCAAGATCTGCAAACGCTGCGGTCGCCTCTCGGATGCGAACTGCTGACACCGACTCGAGCCCGTCGAGTGCCCGCTTGCACCGCCGCTTGTCGGTGTACTTCCACTCGACGATGAATCTAATGTCCTCCCGCTCGAAATGTGGCGGCTGATTATCGCCGTAGAACTCAGCCAAGACCGGGTACTGTCGCTCCCGAGCAATAACGTCCGCCGGGCGGCGCTCGATCTCCGCCCAGTACGCATCAAGTGCGCGCGCCCAGCCCTTTGAAGTCAAACTCACGACAACCTCCTGCTCGGCATAACTATGAGTCTGCAGATCTGCATCGGTATCACGAACGCAGTGTGCTCGCTATTTAGTAAGGCGGAACAAACCGAAGCTGATCGGTTTCTGGTCGGTTGATGCAGTGGAGATGAATCCTCACGCTCCCCGATAAGGCAATGTGAAACGCAGATCGGCCTTTGCGGCAACAACGCAGTGGCGGCGAGTCGCTCTTGAGTGGCTTGCATGCCCTTCCTCCGGCCGAAGCGGCGCATCCTACCGGAACACTCCGCGCGCGTCTGTCGCGCCGAAGTCGACAGCGGGAGCAGGGCAGACGCGATCGTCATCGCCTCACATGCCGCTACCACAGCAGCGGCGACCTGCTGCCGCGCGCCCCGTCCGCTAGCAGTGGTACACCCGGCAGGAGTCGAACCTGCGACCTCTTACTCCGGAGGCAAGCGCTCTATCCAGCTGAGCTACGGGTGCAGCGGGAGGTGCCTTGGAAGCGCCCCCTTGAGCCGCACGATGATCCGCGCGGGCGCTCGCGCGTCAAGCCGGGGCTGAATCCGGCCGGCCGGCCCGAAGCCGCCGCTAAGCCGGCTCTGAGTCGGCCGGCAAACCAATGAGCAGGCGCAGGAAGGCCGGCACATCGGGAGCCGCAACCCCCGTGACCAGGCGCCGCGTCTCGCCGAGCACCACGTTGGGCCCCGTGGCGCAGTGATCGAGGCAGCCCGTTTCGCAGATGCGCAGCGTGCGACGGGCCGATGAGGCCGCGACGACCTCACGCAGTCGCACACAGACCGCCGGGCTGCCGCGCTCGCTGCACGAGGGGCCGTGGCAGACGAAGACGAAGTTTTCAACGGCAACAATCTCTACAGGCGGCAACTTCGAGCTCGGCGGACGCGTGGAGTCCCGCGCCGTCCCACCCGATGCGCCCGTCATGCGCGCGGCCCGCCGGGGAAGGCGTGTCTGCCGCGGTTCATGCCTTGGCGCCTCGGCCGGCCAACAGCGCCGCGCCGTAGGCCGCACCCGCCAGCAGATAGACCATCGAAAAGCCCGAGGCCATGGCCAGCAGGATACCGATCACCGAGGCGATCACCGAGGCCCCTCCGTTCACGCCGCAGGCCCAGGGCACCAGCGGCGCCCCGCCGCGCGAGAGCAGCGCCAGGCCGGAGGGAAAGGGCATGCCCATGAGGTAGGCGGGCGGCGCCAGCACCACCACCGAAAGCACGATGCGCAGCACCAGCGGCAGGCGCAGCGCCAGATCGAAGAAACTGGGCAAAGCCAGGCCCAGGACCGCGGTCAGCACCAGCACGCCCAGCAGCGAGCGCACCAGGGTGCGGCGCGGGTCGGTGCTCTTGCCCGCCGCGGCGGCGCCCAGGCCGGAGAAGAGCAGGAAGGTGATGAGCACCACCGTGATGGCGTAGCCCGGATTGCCCAGGAAGAGCACGAAGCGCTGCATGGCCACGACTTCCAGCAGCACATAGCCGGCGCCCAGCCCAAAGAAGTAGAGGATCCAGCGGCCGGCGCCGGGCACGCGCAGGCCCTCGCGGCGGAAGAGCAGCAGCGGCACGAGCACCAGCAGCGCCACGAGCAGGCTCGACTCCACGAGCACGGTCGTGAGCATGATCAGCCCGATCGGCTCGCCCCCCACGATGCCGGTGTACTCCGAGGCCGTGCCGCCGGGCGCCGTCTGCGGCGTGGTGCGGCCGAGCCAGCGGTTGATGGCCGCGTCCCACTTGTCGTAGCGGAAGAAGAAGGGCGTGTCGTCGGTGACTGGCGCGAGGTTGTAGACGTAGCTCTCGCGGAACTCGCCGTCCGTGCCCGCGCGCACGGCGGTGAAATAGTCCGCCGTGGGGCCGCTGACCGTGGCGCCCGGCGCGTACATGATGTGTACGCGCTCGAGGCGCTCGGCGTACTTGCGATACAGCTCCACTTCGTCGGGGCGGAAGGCGCGCTTGCCGATGAGCAGCGCGCCAAAGTCCATGCCCACGAGCTGGCCGTCCACCTCGATGCGATTGCCGTCGAAGCCCAGCATGATGACGTGGTCGGCGGGCTGTGCGGCCCCATCGCGCCGCAGCGCATCCACCGCGATGGCCGCCAGGCGCAGCGTCTCGCGCGGCGGCGTGAAGCGGAAGCGCAGCACCGAGATGACGCCGTCCGGCGTGAGGTGGTCCAGGAAGTCGTCGTAGGCTTCGGCGGTGTAGAGGTAGCTCTCGCTCATCACGTAGCTGCCCGAGGCCAGGGCGGCGTACGTGTCGGTGCCGGTCATCTGAATGATGTCGTACTGCTCGGGGCTGCGGCGCAGCCAGGAGCGCCCCTCGTCCACCAGCACGCGCACGCCGGGCAGGAAGTAGCGGTCGCCGGAGAGCGCGCGGTACTCGTTGAGCATCAGCCCGGCCGTGGTGGGGTTGATCTCGACGCCGGTGAAGTCCGCGGTGGCGCCCTCGGGCATCCACGCGCGGCGCGTCTGCGACTGCACGATGTCGATGCCGCCGCCCACGCCGATGGCCAGCACCTTGGGCGCGCGGTCGCGGAAGAGCAGGTAGGCCAGGCCTTCCTTGTCGAAGGGGTTGGCCGTGGTGTGCGCGGCGCCCGGCACCAGCACCGTGGAGGCATCGCCATCCTGGTAGATCACGCGGCCGATGCTGGGCGAGGCGGCCTGCGCGGGATCCTTGGGGCCGATGACATCGAGCCGGCAGAGGGGATCCCACTTGGTGAGTTCGATGTGCTGGCTGGGATCGCGCGCCAAGTGCTGCGCCATGGCCTTGCTCGTGGCGAGCGGCACACGAAAGAGAGCCGTCGGCGCCCAGAAGCTGAGCGCAAGGCAGGCCAGTCCGGCGACGGCGGCGAGTTTGGACAGCGCGCGCCCGCGGCAGAAGCTTGCCGCGCCGAGCAGCGTGATGGCGACGGCCAGCAGCACCGTGCCCTCGCCGCCGAGCGTGCGCAGCGCCGGCACATAGAGCACGCAGCCCATGGCCGAACCGATCATGTTCACGGCGTAGGCGCGGCCAACTTCGCCGCGCGCCTCGGCCAGGGCCAGGGCCACCGCCATGCCGGCAAAGATCATGGGGATCAGCAGCAGCGCGTAGTCGAAGGCCGCGGTGGCGATGCCGCGGCTGGTGTGGCTGGCCTCGGGCACGGCGCGCGTGAGCAGCACGTAGGCCAAGAGTTCCGACAGGCCGAAGAGCAGGCCCAGCCAGCCGAGCGTGCGGCGCACATCGCCGCGCGTCCAGGCCGGGCGGCAGGCCAGGAGCGCGCCGCCGGTGGCGAAACCCAGCATCGTGAAGGTGACCACGAGATAGGTCAGGTGGTGCCAGAGCATCACCGAGAAGATGCGCGTCTGCACGAGCTGCAGGAGCAGCACCGCCGCCGAGACCAGGAAGAGACCAAGCTTCATGCGCCGGACCTCATGCGACAGGCCCGGCGAGGACGAAGTTCACGATGCGGCCCGGCACGGCGATGACCTTGCGTACGGCGGCGCCTTGCAGCAGGCGAGCGATGGTCGGTTCGGCGCGGGCCAGCTCTTCGAGGCGCTTCGCATCCGCCGCCACCGGCACCGAGATCGTCGCGCGCAGCTTGCCATTGACCTGCACGCCGATCTCGGCCTCGTCCTGCTTGAGCAGGCTGCGGTCGGCGTCGGGCCAGCGCGCCCAAGTGAGGCTGGGCGCCTGCTCACCGTGCAAAAAGGCGTTGAGTTCCTCGGCCATGTGCGGCGCAAAGGGCGAGAGCATGATCAGCGCGCCGTCGGCAAACTCCGCCGGCATGCCGTGGCCCTGGCGCGTGAGTTCGTTCACCAGCTCCATCATCGAGGCCACGGCCGTGTTGAAGGACATGCTCTCGATGTCGTCGGTGACCTTGGCCAGCGTGGCGTGGTAGGCGCGGCGCGCGGCGGCGTCGGCGTGCGCGGCGCTCACGGCGCGGTCGCCGTCGTCGTTCACGTAGAGGCGCCAGAAGCGCTTGAGGAAGCGGTGCGTGCCGGCCAGGCCGCTGGTCTGCCAGGGCTTGGTGGCGGTGAGCGGCCCCAAGAACATTTCGTAGATGCGGAAGGCGTCGGCGCCGTACTCGGGCAGCACGTCGTCGGGGCTCACCGTGTTGCCGCGGCTCTTGGACATCTTCTCGTGGTCTTCGCCCAGGATCATGCCCTGGCAGTAGAGTTTCTGGAACGGCTCGGCGGTGGAGACCAGCCCGGCATCGAAGAGCACCTTGTGCCAGAAGCGCGCGTAGAGCAGGTGCAGCGTGGCGTGTTCGGCGCCGCCCACGTAGAGGTCAACCGGCATCCAGTAGCGCTCGAGGGCCGGGTCCACCGGCGCCTGGTCATTCTTCGGATCGATGAAGCGCAGGTAGTACCAGCAGGAGCCGGCCCACTGCGGCATGGTGTGCGTTTCGCGGCGCGCGGGCTGGCCGGTGACGGGATCGCTGACCTCCACCCACTCCTTCACTGTGGCCAGCGGCGATTCGCCGCTTCCGGAAGGCTCGTAGCGCTCCACTTCGGGCAGGCGCACGGGCAGATCTTGCTCGCGCACCGTGCTCACGCGGCCGTCGGCGCCGTGCAGGATCGGGAAGGGCTCGCCCCAGTAGCGTTGCCGCGAGAAGAGCCAGTCGCGCAGCTTGGTGTGGACGGCCGGCGCGCCCGCGCCCTTCTCAACGAGCCACTTCGTGATGGCGACTTTCGCGGCCGGCACGTCGAGGCCGTTGAGCAGGCCGCTGTCCACCAGGCGCCCCTCGCGCACGACCTCCACGATGGGCAGGCCCATGGCGGTGGCGAACTCGTGGTCGCGCTCGTCGTGAGCGGGCACGGCCATGATCGCGCCGGTGCCGTAGCCCATCATCACGTAGTCGGCGATCCAGATCGGCAGACGCGCGCCGTTCACTGGGTTCACCGCGAAGCTGCCGGTGTCGACGCCGGTCTTCTCGCGATGCAGGGCTGAGCGCTCGAAGTCTGTTTTGGCGGCTGCGGCCGCGCGGTACGCGGCGCAGGCCTGCGCATTCGCCGGCGTGGGCAGGCTCGCCGCCAGCGGATGCTCCGGCGACAGCACCATGTAAGTGGCGCCAAAGAGCGTGTCCGGCCGCGTGGTGAAAATCCGCAGTGACAGCGCGGACGCAGCGGTCGCGTTCGCCTGCGCACCTGCGCCCGCCTTCGCATTCGCCGCCGAGCCAGGGCCCGGCTCCACCGCAAAGTTCACTTCGGCGCCGGTGCTGCGGCCGATCCAGTTGCGCTGCAGCGCCTTGATGTGCTCGGGCCAGTCCAGGGTTTCGAGATCGCGCTCCAGCCGCTCGGCATAGGCCGTGATGCGCAGGAGCCACTGCTTCATCGGGCGGCGCACCACCGGGTGCCCGCCGATCTCGCTCTTGCCGTCCACGACTTCTTCGTTGGCCAGCACGGTGCCCAGCGCCGGGCACCAGTTCACCGGCATCTCGGCTTGGTAGGCCAGGCCGCGCTCGTGGAGCTTGAGGAAGATCCACTGCGTCCAGCGGTAGTAGGCCGGGTCGGTGGTGTCCACCTCGCGCGACCAGTCGTAGCTGAAGCCGAAGGCGCGGAGCTGGCGCCGGAAGTTGTCGATGTTGCGGCGCGTGGTGAGCGCCGGATGCACGCCGGTTTTCAGGGCGTGCTGCTCGGCGGGCAGGCCGAAGGCATCCCAGCCCATGGGGTGCAGCACGTTGAAGCCGCGCTGGCGCTTGTAGCGGGCCACGATGTCCGTCGCGACGTAGCCCAGCGGATGCCCGACGTGCAGTCCCGCGCCGCTGGGGTACGGGAAAAAGTCCAGGACGTAGTACTTGGGCAGCGTGAGGTCGTCGCGCGTGGCGAAGGCCTTGCCGGCCAGCCAGCGCGCCTGCCAGCGCGCCTCGATGGCCCGGTGGTCGTAGTGGCCGGCGGTCATCTGTGGGCTGGTCACCGGTCTCACGTTGCTGTCGAGGAACTCGCGGGGCGCAGAATACCGAACCCGCTGCTCCGCTCCCATGCTTGGTCCCATGCCCACTCCCACGCCCGGTCCGATGCCCGCGGCGCGAGCTTTCGGCGCCTGCCTTTCGGCAAAGCCTCTTGCGTTCCGGCCCACCGCGCCCTTAGTGTCTCCGCGCTCGGCGTGGGCGGTTAGCTCAGTTGGTAGAGCGCCTGGATGGCATCCAGGAGGTCAGGGGTTCGACCCCCCTACCGTCCACCACAGCGTCTGCGCCCAAGGACGCGCCTCGCTGCCGCAGCAAGCTCCGGGCGCAGCGAACTAGAGGCGCCGCAAGAGCGTGATCGTCGGGCGGACGGCCACGACGCGCTCGATGAACTCGCCGCTCGGCTCGCCCAGCACGGCGATGACCTCGTAGAGGCCCCCGAGGCGATCGCCCGGCCGACTCAGCTGCGCCAGCGGCGTGGGCTGACCCGACGGCGCGACGTTGTGGAAGCTCAGCCAGAGCAAGTGCTCGGGGCGTTCGTCGCGCGGGGCGGATTGCCAGGCGAGCAGGGCCGGCGGGGCCTCGGCGAGTCCGCGCACATCGAGCTGCCAGCGGCCGGGGTCCAGCGGCGGGCCGTGCTCGCGCTCCTCGGAGAAGAGCGTGAGACGCTCACCATCCGGAACATGCTCGTCGAGCAGAGCGGGCACGAGGCTGCGCGCATCGGGAGCGGCCGAGCGCAGCCGCCAGAGCCCCAGCGCGCCTTCACGTGAGGCCAAGAAGCCCAGCAGCAGCACCGCGGCGACAAGCAGCGGCGGTCGGCGCAGGCTGGCCAGCACGAGCGCGCAACCGAGAGTGAGCATCGCGATGGGCAGCAAGAGAAAGCGCAGATAGGCGAAACCCACGGGCGCGACGAAACAGGCGATGGGCACCACCGCCGCGAGCAACACGAGACTGCCCAGCGCTCGATTGCGCTGCTGGAGCCAGAGGATTCCGCCCGCGCCCAGGAGCAGCACCAAAGTGCCGAGCGATCCGCGCAGCAGCCAGCCCACGTGTCCGGTCAGTTGCAGCCAGTCGCGAAAGCTTCCCGGATCGATGCGGCCCACGCCCTCCACGCCGCCGCTGGTGAGGTATTGCACGTGGCGCCACCAGACGGCCGGGCCTGTGAACGCACCCGAGAGCAGCGCATAGGCCAAGCAGCCAACGAGAACCGACTGCAGCATGCGCCACCAGCCCTGTCTGAGCGCGGCCAGCAGCACGACGGGACCCAGCACGAAATACGGATCTTTGATGGCGACGGCCGCGGCGAGGGCCACCGCCGCCAGCAAGTCGCGGCTACGCGCTGCCGCCAGCACCGCCAGCAGACTGGCCGCCAGGGCCAGAGCATCCACGTTGGTGGTGCCGCCGTAGTGCAGAGCCCCATCGGTCACGGCGAAGCCCAGCGCGGCCAGCGCTCCCGAGACGAGGACACTGGACCCGGTCCGTCCGAGAGTTTGCGCAGCCAGCGCGCCGAGCAGCGCGAGCGCCGCCACGGCCACGGCCATGGCCACGCGCGAGAGCCAGCGCTGCGCCGACAACGCACGCGCCAGGCCGTCGCGATGCTGCCACAGCAACTCGCGCCGCTCGGCTGGTGATCGGTCGGCGATGCCGGCCATCGCCACTGAAAGCTGCGGGGCGGCCGTGTTCGCCGCGAGCCCCATCAGGAAAGAACCCAGCGGCGGGTACTTGTCCAGAAACCCCGCACCTGGTGCATAGGTCTCAGACAGCGCCTGCAGTGCGCGTGCAGGATGCACACCATCCACTTCAGGCATGACCGGGCGTAGATCGGGTGTGCGGTCTAGGGCCAGTTGCAGAAGCAGAGCAATGAGCCCGCAACCGAGCGCGACCGCCACGGCTCCTCGAGACAGCTTCGGAGACTGGCCAGGGCTCGTGCTCAGCACGCCGCGCATCGTGGCAGTACAAGCAGTCTTCCTCAAGAGACCCTCTGGCCTCCGTCGAAAGAGGACCTACGACGCGGCCCTCCTCTCTCCGCGCCGCCCTCAGCAAACCCGGAGCCCCGCGTTCGCAGGCTTGCCCCTGCGGACCGAGGTAGCGCGCATGCCTCTTGCCCCGTTCGGAAAGATGGTCCGCGGCTTCACGCTCGTGGAAGTCCTGCTGGCAGCCACACTCGGCGCGCTGCTGCTCACGGCGACCGCCGCCAGCGCAGGCCTGTTCGGCACCCAGACGGCCTTCCTCAAGGAGGAAGTACAGCTCGAGGTCGAGGAGAGCCTGCTCAAACTCGGCGATGCCGTGCGCCAAGCCTGGCGCGTGGAGCCCAACGGGACGCGCGAGATGTCCGTCATCGGTTCGGACGGTGCGCGCACGACGTATCGAATCGTTAAAGGAACCCTGGAGGTCGAGCTGCCCGATGGCAGCACGGGCATCGTGGCCAAGGACATCGCCAGCGGCAGCTTTTTGTACGAGACGACGACGCGCTATCGCGAGGACACGCCGGTGGTGCGCGCCACGACGCTCTGGTCGCAGGCGGCCCCCATCGGCCTGGCTCAGCCCACTGCCATCGGGCCAGACGAGAGTTTGGCCCTTGGTTTTGTGCTGAATTCCGCGGCCCCGGTGGGCGGCAGCGCGGTGGAAGGCGTGCCGGAGCAGCTCACGCAGGCGGCTCTGAGCAGCACCGACCTCATCGTCGCCTCCGGCTCTGGCGCCACGGGCACGCTGCGCCTCGACCTGTTTCGCGCGCGAGCACCCAATGATGCCCGCCCCGAGGGCGACAGCCTGGGCTTCGTCAGCATGGCGCTCACCGCGCTGCCCAAGGCGCCCGTGCTTGTCGATCTCGGCGTCGGCGGCGGATCGACCAGCGACTCAGGCAAGAAGGACAAGGGCAGCAAGAAGAAGGACAAGAAACCCAAGAAGGGCAAGAAGGGCGACGATGACGATGACGATGACGATGACGATGACGACGGAGGAGGGAGCGGGGGCAGCGGCGGCGACAGCGGTAGCGGCGGCGGCGTGGTCTACCTGGCCCCCACGGTCACTGTCCCGGTGGATCTCAGCCCCCTCGCCGCGACCGTTCAGCCCGGCAAGTCCTACACCCTCGTGGCCTCCCGCACGGGCACCGGCGATGTCGTCTTCACCACCTACCTGACCGGAGCCGCCGAAGGCTCAGGGATCGCCCGCAAGACCGGCGGCACTTGGTCGGAACAAGCCTTGGCCCTGCCGCGCAACCTGGGCGGCAACGCCACGTTGACGCGCACGACAGCCGAAACCGAAGTGCATCGCGTGCTGATCACGCTGAAGTCCGCCTCGGGCACCGAGGCCTCGGTCTCTGCCACGGTGCTCGGTCAGGCCCTGGTCGATCATCCTTGGCTGGGCGCGACCGAAGGCGAGACCCTGCCGTGAAGTCCTCCGGCATGACTCTTCTCGAGGTGCTCATCGGCACCTTCATCGTGTCCGTCGTGCTCGTCTCGGCGGGCTGGGCGCTGTCCAGCACCACCTCGTCGAAGCAGATCCACGCAGAGGAGCCGCTGAATGCCGCGCTCCTGGCGCGCGAGATCTACGAGCTGGCCATGACGCTGCCGACAGCCCCCAGCGGCCTGCCGGTGGCCGATGCCCCGGGCGAGGCCCTGGCCCTCGACACCCTGGACGGAGCCAGTTTCCAGCCGCCGATCGACAGCCGGCAGGCGGCGATGGCGAGCCTGGGGACCTGGAAACAGCGGGTCCAGATCCAAGTCTTTGACCTCGCGGATCCTGAGGTTGCAGCGCTTGACGGCTACGCACAGATCGCGGGCGGCGCCGGCCAGATCTACCGGCTGGTGGTCACGATCGAGCAGCGCAAGATCGACCTGGGCACTTGGTGGTGGTGGGTGAATCCATGAAGCAGTCCAGCTCCCAACGCGGCTATGTCGTCCTGGCGGTGCTGCTCCTGACGGCGCTCATCGCAGCCACGACCGCGGCCTATGCCAGCCATACGGCCTCCGCCTTTCGTCGCTCGAGCGCCTCGCTCTGGGTGCATGGCTCGCGCGAATCCGCCCAATCGGCGCTGGCCTATGCGCGTCAGCTCTTGGCCACGGGCGTCACCTCGCAAAGCGGCACCGTGAATGCCGGCGAACAACCGGTGGAGCTCACGCTGCAGGATGCCGGCAATGGCAACTGCTCCGTTGAACTCAATGCCACCGAGGCCGGTCGCGGCTACCGGCTACAGGCACAGATCCAGCGCACGCCGAGCGCGACCGGACTGCTGCCCACGGTGCGCGCCGAGGCCAAGGCGGCTGTCGCCGCCGATGCCGGCATGCTCAAGCTCATCGGCACGGTGACGTTGCAAGACACCACCGTGAACGGCACGCTGCAACTGGCCCGCGGCAGCGTCGTGACGCTGCGCAACGTCGTCGTCAACGGAGCCATCGTCAGCGAGCCGGCACTCAATGGCCCGCCGTACAAGGACTACGAGGCCACGCGGCTCGTCGTGCGCGGCGGCCTGCGTGTGCAAGCCGGCGCCGTGCTGCCCGGCTGTGGCATCGTCATGCCGGACGGAACCCTGACCCTGGAGTCCGGCAGCCGGGTCGAGGTGAACGGTGTCGTCGCCAGCAAGAGCCTGACCGCCACGGGAGCCTCCGGATTTCTGCACAGCTTTGTCATCACGGGCACCCCGGTCACCTTGCCGGCCGGCATCGACCGGCCCGGCTGGGGCCGCAGCCCGCCGGCCTGGCCGGTGGACCTCACGCCCGGCAGCTACGACTTGGGGCTCTTGGCCTTTCCTGAGGCCGCGCCGACCGCAGCGGAAGTGAAGACCCTGACGGCCTGGAAATTTCCCGCCAAGCCCCGCTGAAGTGCTCTCAAGT
>JBQTIY010000012.1:0-67581 GCA_052387675.1 Planctomycetota bacterium
GGTGGTAGCGCCGCGGCTCGCGGATCTTTTCTTGGGTAACGGTGCTGTAGACGTTTGTTGTCGCGGACATGTGCAGGTATCCTAGCAGCCCGTGCCGGCGGCCACCACCGCCGGCACGGGCTGCCAGTCTGAAAAGCCTGCTCAGTGCGCCAGCTCGAGCACGACCGGGTTGCTGGTCTCCAAGCCTCCGCTCGGACTCCCCTGCAGCGCGACCAACTGCAGCACAACGTCCACAGGGGGCAGCGCTGCAGGCACGAACATGGTCAGGGCTGCCGAGCCGAGGCCATCGGCACCCAGGAGAAAGCTGGCGGCATTGCTCCACGTAAAGGTCAGCAGCCCGTCGTTGCTCAGCACGAAGCCACCCCAGCCGGAGGCCACCAAGCTGGGAGCCGCCAGATCGAGCGAGGCGAGGAGCGCGTAGGGCACGCCCGGCTGCCCACCCCGCAGCGTACACACCACCGACTCACCCGCCGCAGGCAGGTAGTCCGACACCCTCAGGACTGGGAAGCGCCATTCGGCCACGCTGAGCGCATCGAGTTCAGCGCCGGCACCGAAGCCCCAGCTCGCCTCATCGAAACCAAGTTCCAGGGCTCCGCCGTTCTCCGCCGTGAAGACCGAGGCATCGTGCGCCGATGGCGACTGCACCGTGAAGAGCACGGCCCCCGTGAGCGGATGCCTGGCCAACGACATGGTGTCGCCGATCGCTGTGGACACACCCAGCGCCTGCGTCACCAGCGCCGAAACCTGGTTCTCGGTGAAGTGCATCTGGGCCTGTGACTGCCCCACGTTCCAGACGAGCACGTCCCCATCCTTGATGACTCCGGCATCGTCTCCGGAGAGAAAGGCAGAGTTCTCGTTGTCTGCGAAGGAAAAGAGCCAAGTGCCATCGGGGTCGACATGCAGCGCATCGAGATCCACATTTCCGTCGCTGGCGCCGCAGGCCGCGACCAAGTCGCCCTCTGCCAGATAGATTTGCAAACCCCCGGGACCGGGCGTGAGGACATCGCCATCCTTGAACCCGTTCTCATCCGCGGTGAGCGAGAAGATCAGGCCGTGCGCAGCGATGTCCCGCCCGCCCAGATCATGAATCGCATCAATGTCACCCGGCAGCCAGTGGAAGGGCTTGCTCCCTTGCCCATCTCCCGCCAGGAGTGCCAGCGTCTCCGTCGGCCAAAGGACTCGGCCGCCGCCATCGGAGGCCGATCGATAGGCCAGTTCGTGATCGGCCAAGGCCTCGCCGGCATAGCTCGTATCCGCCGTGACCGAGGCAATCAGCCCCCACGACTGAGCTGCGGCCGGGCCGGCACCAAGGCCCGCGCCAAAGCCGCCGCACAGCACAGCCGCCAGCAGCGCGCTGCGCAGTTCCAACACAGTCTTCACCCACGTTTGCATGCCAATGCTCCCCAAGGAATCCCTGCGCCCCCTCGACGAGAACCTCCCCCCGAGACCGAAGGCGCATCGCGCGGCAGTCGGCGGCAGAGCCCGCTCGTTACCGACTTTCGGAGCGGCTCTTAATCGCGGGCGAGAGCGAGCGGCAGGATCTCGGCCAGCGAGGCGGCGCCCGTGAGCGCCATGAGCAGGCGATCCACGCCCAGCGCCATGCCCACCGAGGGCGGCAGGCCGCGCTCGGCCAAGTCCGCGAGCAAGGCCTCGTCCACAGGCGGTGCTGGTCCCTCGCGCAGCATGGCCTCGCGCTGCCAGCGCCGGCGGTGCTCGCCCGCGTCGGCCAGTTCCACGTAGCCGTTGCCGAGCTCGAGTCCGCCCAAGTAGGCCTCAACTCGCAAGGCCAGGCGTGGATCGCTGCCATCGAGTTGCGCCAGTGCCGCCGCGAAGGCCGGCCAGTGCGTGAGGAAGGTCCAGGAGAGCGCGCCGGAGGCCTCGGTGCGCCGGGCCGCGTCGGCGGCCAGCGCCGGCTCGAGGCGCTCGACCAGCAGCCGCTCGAAGCAACGCTCGGCACCCTGCTCCGCTCGCAGCGAGCTGAGGCCAGCCTGCCGCGCCGCAGCCACGAAGCCGTCCACGTCACCGTCGAGCAGAGGCTGGAGCGGCACGCCGGCCCACTCCGCGCAGGCCTGCTGCACGCTCAGCACGCGTCCGGCCTCCGGCACGGGCAGATTCAGTGCGGTCGCAGCAGCCTGGCCCAGCCGCCGCACATCCTCGATGAGCAAGCGGAGCTCCTGACCCGGTCGATACCACTCCAGCAGCGTGAACTGGGGTTGGTGACGCGACGAGAGCTCCTCATACCCGCCGCGGTAGGCCGGACCCAGCGCGTAGAGTCGGCGCGCGCCGGCGCAGAGCAGACGCTTGAGGCTCAGTTCCGGTGAAGTTTGCAAGAAGAGCGGCCCGGGCAGTCCCGCGACGCGAACCTCGGGCGGCTGCAAGTGCGCCTCTTGCCCCGCACAGGGCAAGAGCGCGGGTACATCGGCTTCCAGAAAGCCCTGCGCATCGAAGACGGCGCGCAGCGCCGCGAGAAGTCGGGCGCGCTGCTCGAGCACGCGCACGGCCTGCGGATGACAGACCAAGCGCAGCGGCCGCCCCTCGGCGGTCATGGGCTGGTCGGAGCGGCGCAGAGCCGGTGCAATCGCACGAGCCGCTCGGCGCGCCAGTGCAGATCTGGACGCGCGGCCCAGCGCCGGCCCGCGAGGCGCACTTCCTCCTCGTTCATGAGATTGAGGCCGCGCACGAGCGCCGTAGGATCCCCGAGCAGCGCCACCGTGTCGTCGTCGGCCGCGAGGCTGGCCCGCACGCGCGCCGCACTCCAGACGGCCGCCGTCACGGCCAAGCCGCCGAGCGCCAGCAGCACGCTGACCCAGGCGCTCAGTTCCAGCAGCCGCGTCAGTGCGGCCACGAGACCGAGCACGAGGATCACTCCCATGAGTGCCGGCCCGCGCAGGCCACGCAGCCGGCGGCGGCGCAGGATCTCATCGGTAAGCAGAGCGCCTGCATCTTCCGGCCGGCAACGCTCCACGACGGACTCGCTGATGCAGAGTTCGCGCTCACTCCAAGTGAACCACGTGCCGCGGCGCCGATCGGCCGAGACCACCCGCGCCACGCGTCCGGACAGACCGGCCCGCTCGGCCGCGCGCTCCAGCGGCGAGAGGTCCAGCGCAGGCGGACTGCTGGCGGCCGCCGGCCGGCTCACGGGTAGATCTTGTAGAGCATGCGAGGGAAGGGAATGCACTCGCGGATGTGGTGGTTGCCGGTCAGCCAGGCGACGGTGCGCTCCAGGCCCAGACCGAAGCCGGCGTGCGGCACGGTGCCGTAGCGGCGCAGGTCCAGGAACCACTCGTAGTCCTCCTTGCGCAGAGCATGCTTGGCGATCTGCTCCTCGAGATAGGCCAGATCGTCGGCGCGCTGACTGCCGCCGATAATCTCGCCGTAGCCCTCCGGCGCCAGGACATCCACGCAGAGCGCCACGCGTTCGTCCTGCGGATCGCGCTTCATGTAGAAGGCCTTCACGCCCGCAGGGAAGCGGTGCACCAGCAGCGGCTTGGTTGCGTCCTGCGTGATGATTTCTTCATCCGGCGCGCCCAGATCGCCGCCCCAGGTGAAGGCATGGCCCTTGGCGTTCATGAGCTGCACGGCCTCGTCGTAGCTCATGCGCGGGAAGGGCCGCTTGATGCCGCGCAGCTTCTCCAGATCGCGCTCGAGCAACTTGAGATCTGCCTCGCAGTCGGCGAGCACATCGCTCACGATCGTCTCGAGGAAGTCCTCGGCCAGATCCATGAGCCCGTCGAGTTCGAGAAAGGCGACCTCCGGTTCCACCATCCAGAACTCGGTGAGGTGGCGGCGGGTCTTGCTCTTCTCGGCCCGAAACGTGGGCCCGAAGACGTAGATCTTGCCCAGGGCCATGGCGCCCGCCTCCCCATAGAGCTGTCCGCTCTGGGTGAGGTAGGCCGGATCCCCGAAGTAGTCCACCTTGAAGAGCGTGGAGGTGCCTTCGCAGGCGGCGGGCGTAAAGATCGGCGCGTCGAGGCAGACGAAGTCGCGCTGGTCGAAGAAGTCGCGGATGGATTTGATCACGCGGGCGCGCACGCGGAGCGTGGCCGCCTGACGCGAACTGCGCAGCCAGAGGTGCCGGTGCTCCATGAGGAAGCCCGTGCTGTGCTCCTTGTTGGAGATCGGGTAGGTCTCGGCGCGGCCGATGATGCGCACGGCGCTCACGCCGAGTTCGTGGCCGCCGGGGCTGCGCGCGTCCGCACGGACCTCGCCGTCCACTTCGAGCGAGGACTCCTGGGGCAGCGCATCCAGCTCCTTGAAGAGTTCGTCGGGCACCACGCCCTTGGGCAGCACGCACTGCACGACGCCGCTGCCGTCGCGCACCTGCAGGAAGAGCAGCTTGCCCGACGAGCGGCGGTTGGCCAGCCAGCCCTGCACACGCACGGTGCGGCCGACATGCTCGCCGAGCCGGCGCACGCGGGCCACCACGACGGGCGAAGAGGAAGAGGGCGAAGGGGACGAAGGCGTCATGCGAGGGCTCGGTGAGGCAGGCGGCGGCCGGCACGGCGGCGCCGCAGATCGACAGCCACTCCATGATCGGGATTGGTGGCGCCAGCGCGCAAGTCGCCGGGCGAAACGTCGCGCCGAACGCTGACGGCGCCTTGCTAGGATTTCCCTGCGGTCGCAGCGCCGCCTCCCCCTTTCCGCCGGCCGCCGCATGTTGCCTCTCACAGCTCTGCCCTTCGGCTCGCTCCTCGCGCCGACCGTGGCGCGCTTTCGCTCCTTCTCGCCGGCGGCACGCGCCTTCCTCAGCGGGGCGGCGCTGCTCGAAGTCGGCCACGCCTTTCAGTACGCCCTGCAGAACCTGTACGTCATCTCGATCGGGCGCAGCGTGGCCGAGACCGGCCTGGTGAACGGAGCCTCGGCGCTGGGCGTCGTGGCCAGCACCTTTCCTTCAGCCTGGCTCTACGAGAAGCTCGGGCCGCGGCGCAGCCTGGCGCTGGCCTGCACCCTGAATGCCCTGGCCATCGTGGGCCTGGCCTGCTCGCGGTCGCCGGCCGCGCTCATGGCCTGCGCCATGATCACCGGAGCGGCCTACACGCTGCACCGCGTCGTGGCGGCCCCCTTCCTGGTGACGGCCTCGCAGGCCCATGAGCGCACGCATCTCTTTCAGGCCGAGTTCGCCGTGCACACCTTCACGCAGGCACTGGGGCTGGTCATCTCCTGTCTCGTGGCCGGTCTGCTCGAGGGGGGCGCGAGCGGCGAGACCATCGCGCTGCGCATCGCGCTCATTGGCGGCGCGCTGCTGAGTCTGCTGGCGCTGCTGCCCTATCGGCGGCTGCCGCCGCACAAGATCGCGCAAAGCTCGCCGGCCGGCGGCACGGCTCTGCGCATTCTCGGTATCCTGCGTCCCTCGCATTGGCATCTCTGGGTGCGACTCTCAGCGCCGCACTTCCTGATCGGCATCGGCGCGGGACTCTCGATCCCCTTCATCAACCTTTACTTCACGGACCGCTTTGGCCTGCCCAAGGAATCGCTGGGCTTCGTGCTGGCGGGCGCCTCGCTGATCATGACCTTCGGCGCGCTGGCAACGCCGCGCGTGGTCACGCGCCTGGGCCTCGTGCGCGCCACGATCCTCACGGAGATTCTCTCGATCCCCTTCTTCCTGCTGCTGGCGCTCAGCACGAGTTTTCCGGTGGCGGTCGGCGCCTATGTCATGCGCAGCGCGCTGATGAACCTGTCGCAGCCGCTCTGGCGCAACCTCATGATGGAACTGACGCCCGAGGAGTGGCGGCCCGCGGTCAATGGCGCCTCGATGCTCTGCTGGAACCTGGGCTGGGCAGGCTCCACTTTCCTGGGCGGCTGGCTGATTGATCACTCAGCCGGCTGGCTGGGCGAGGGCTTCGACGGCTACGCCCTGCCCATGCTGCTCACCATTGCCACCTACTTGCTCGCCATCACGCTCGAGGCGCGTTTCTTTTGGAAGCACCGGCGCGTGGGCATGCCCGCCCAAAGCTGAGCCGGGTTAGAGCGTGATGCCCTTGGCCGCCATGAGCGCGCGCGTGTGCTTGGCGTACTCGCTGTCCGGCGCCAGCTCGATGACCAGCCGCGCATGCCGCTCCTGGCGGGGCAGGTTGTCGTGGCCGCCCTGGTCCTGCAGCACGACGAGCAGGAAGGCCGCCTCGGCGCGGTGCTCGCCGCCGGCCAGCGCCGCCTCCAGGCTGCTGTTGGCCGCCGTCCAGTCACTCTCGTCCTTGAGATCCTGGTAACGCGCCATGGCGGCCGTGCCGCGTGCCCAGTGCAGATTGGCGCGCACATCGGCCTCGAGGAGTTGGCCGCCATCGCCGTCCAGGAGCAATCCGGCATCGGCATGCGCGATGGCCTCGCTGCGGCGCTCGAGCTGCAGGCAGGCCGTCGCCGCCACGAGTTGCAGGCGGGCATCCTCGCCCAGGCGCTTGAGCCCCGAGCGCGCAATGGAGAGCGCCGTCGAGGCATCGCGTGCTTTCAACTGCGCCTCACCGCTGGCCACGAGTTTCGCCAGTTCCTGCTCGCGCTCGGAGTCAGCGCAGCCGCCCGCGCACAGCACGGCCCATCCCAGCAACACGACTCGCAGACCGGGCAAGTTCATGTCCCTATCCTTTCCTGAGCCGGGCAGAAGTTAAAGAGCCGAGTTCGTGGCGCGGCTACGATGGCAGCCCGCATGGCCGAAACCGCACCAGCCCGTCCGCGCACTTTCCTCATTGATGGCTCGGCGCTGGCCTACCGCAGCTACTTCGCCAAGGGCCCGGGCCCCTCCTTTGCCTACGCCAATTCGCTGCTGTCGCTCATCGACCGCGGCCAGCCGGATTTCGCTCTCGTGGCCATGGACACGCCGCACCCGACCTTCCGGCACGAGGCCTATGCCGAGTACAAAGCCACGCGCGAAAAGACGCCGCCCGATCTCGTGGCTCAGTTTCCGCTCTACGAGCGCATCGCCAGGAGCCTCGGTTTCGCGCTCTACGCGCTGCCCGGCTGGGAAGCCGACGACGTCATCGGCACCCTGGCGCGGCAAGCCGAGGCCGCCGGGCACGAGGTCTTCATCGTCACCGGCGACAAGGACTTCCTGCAGTGCGTCGGCGAGCATGTGCGCATTTGGAATCCGGCCGGTCCCAGCGGCGAACCCGTCCTGCAGGGCCCCGAGGCCGTGCGCGCCCGCTTCCATTGCCGCCCCGACCAGGTCATCGATGTGCTTGGCCTCATGGGCGATTCCAGTGACAACATTCCCGGCGTGCCGAACGTCGGCGAGAAGACGGCGCTCAAGCTCATCGAGGACTACGAGCATCTAGAAGATCTGTACGCCGATCTGGAGCGCATCAAGCCGCCTGGGCTGCAAGCGCGCTTGCGCGAGGGCCGCGAACTGGCCTTTCTCTCGCGCGACTTGGCCACGATTCGCTGCGAGGCTCCCGTCGAGATCGACGTGCCGTCCCTGCAGTACCGCGGGCCGGACGTCGCCGCTGCGCGCGCGCTCTTCGCCGAGATGGATCTGCCCTCGCTGGCCGGGCGGCTGCGCGAGGCGCCGCGGGACAGCACCGATGAGCGCAGTTACCACGTCATCACCACCGCAGCGGACTACGAGGCTTGCTTGCGCCGGCTGCGTTCGACGCGCGAACTTGTGCTCGATCTCGAAACGACTTCGATCACCGCGCTCGAAGCCGAGATCGTGGGCATCGCGCTGGCCTTCGCTGAGCACGAGGCCTTCTATCTGCCGGCCAATCTCGCCGAGCCGATCTTCGGCGCGGGTGAGCGCGGGCTCACGGCGCGCGAGCGCTTTGCGGCCGGCGCCGAGGGCCGCGGCGGGCCTCCGGCCGACCAAGGCGCGAGTCTTTTCGCCGAAGCCCTCTTGCCCAGCACCTCGGGCCGCGGACTGCCGGAGGACCCGCTCGTGCCTCCGCCCGGCAGCGATTTGGCGCATTTTCTGGCCGATCTGCGCCCCGTGCTCGAGGATCCCCGCGTGGCCGTGGCCGGCCAGAACCTCAAGTACGACCTGCTCGTGCTTGGCCGCTATGGGCTCGTGCCCGCGAACATCGCCTTCGACACGATGCTGGCCAGCTACTGCGTGCAGGCCCACCAGAGCCAGCACGGTCTCGACTTCCTCAGTCAGAAGCATCTCGGCATCACCAAGATTCCCACCAGCGAACTCATCGGCAAGGGCAAGTCACAGATCAGCATGTGGGACGTGCCGCCGGCGCGCTGCGGCGAGTACGCCTGCGAAGACGCCGACATGACTTTCCGGCTCTGGCGGCTCTTCAGCCAGGAGTTGGACGGCAACCCGGTCGAGAAAGTTTTCCGCACGGTGGAAATGCCGCTGCTGCCGGTGCTCATCAGCATGGAGCGCCATGGCGTGCTCGTGGACACGGCCGAACTGCGGCGGCTCGCGGTGGAGATGACCGGGCGCATCGAACGCCTCTCGCAGGAGATTTACGAGCTGGCCGGCGCGCCCTTCAACATCGCCAGCCCCAAGCAGCTCGGCGAAGTGCTCTTCGAGAAGCTGAAAGTGCACGAAGTGCTGGGCATCAAGCGCATCCGCAAGACCAAAACCGGCTACAGCACCGACGCCGAGGTGCTCGAGTCGCTGTCCGAGCATCCGCTGCCCGGCAAACTGCTTGAGCATCGCCAGCTCAGCAAGCTCAAGAGCACCTACGTGGACAGCCTGCCGGACCTGGTCCATCCGGTGACGGGCCGCATCCACACCTCCTACAATCAAGCCGTCGCCAGCACTGGGCGCCTCTCCTCCTCCGACCCGAATCTGCAGAACATCCCGATTCGCACTGAGGAGGGCCGGCGCATCCGGCAGGCCTTCATCGCCGCGCCCGGGCACGTGCTGCTGGCCGCCGACTACAGCCAGATCGAACTGCGCCTGATGGCCCACATCTCCGGCGACGAGGCCTTGCGCGCAGCTTTCCGCGACGGCGAAGACGTGCACCGCCGCACCGCAGCGCTCATCTTCGGCGTCGCGGCCGACGCCGTCACGCCCGCCATGCGCTCCCAGGCCAAGACCATCAACTTCGGCATCATCTACGGCATGGGCGCGGCACGCCTAGCGCGCCAGATCGGCCTCAAGATGGCCGAGGCCACCGCCTTCATCGAGCAGTACTTCAAGGTCTTCTCGGGCGTCAAAGCCTGGCTCGACCGCACGCGCGAAGACGCCACACGTCAGGGCTACGTCGAGACGCTCATCGGCCGCCGCCGCCGCATCGAGAACCTGGACAGCGACGACCCGCGCCTCGCGGCGGGTGCGCTCAACGTCGCCGTCAACACGCCGCTGCAGGGCACCGCCGCCGATCTGATCAAGATTGCCATGATCCGGCTGCACGCAGCGCTGCCCGAGCAGCGCTTGCGCGCGCGCATGCTGCTGCAGGTGCACGACGAACTCGTCTTCGAAGTCCCAGAGGACGAGGTCGCGACACTCACGCCGCTGGTCAAGCGCATCATGGAAGGCGCGCTCGCGCTGGATGTGCCGCTGGTGGTCGACACCGGCACCGGCCACACGTGGGTCGAGGCCCACTGACCGACCGCTCCGCGGCTGCCACGGGGCTCCGCTCTGCGTCGACCCGGAGATCGCTCCGCGGCTGCCACGGGGCCTGCTCTGGCCGGCTGTCCTCGCTCTCGCCCCAGCACTACTCCGGCAGTCGTTCGTCCACACTGGCGATCCGCTGCGGAGGCCGGCCGCCGCAGCCCCGGGCGCGCCGCGCCGCGCACCAACGGCTGCCCACCGTTCTCGCCGCTGTTTGCACTGCACCTCGCGTCCGCCAACCGCCTTCCCATAATTGCGGCGGCTGTGCGACGCGGCGGGGTGTCGGTGTGCCGCGAGTTCCGAGCCGACCTCTCGGCCGCATCGGCCGAGTCGGCGAGGTGTCTGAGCGGCACCGCCGAGCCCCCGCCGCGGGCGCACTGAGCGCCCCGAACCCCTCAGGGCACGTCGCCCTGCAGCGCATTGCTCAGCGCGACACCACACACAGCCGCGCCGTCCTGAATCGCATATTGGAAGTGCAGGCTGAAGCCCGACAGGCCCGCGGTCCAACTGGGCCAGCCCAGCGGCATGGTGCCGCCGGCCGTGGTGAAGAGCGGCAGCTCGAACATCACCGGCACGGGCACCAGCGTCCCGCACTTGAAGGGCACGGCTGCGCCGGTGAGTGAAACGAGCAGGATCGAGAGCGCATTCGGTGCAGCCTGGGTGAGCGTCAGCACGCCGGCGCTGCCCGTCAGCAGGGTGCCGCCCGCGACAAGGCTCGGATCGCCCAGCAGTCCCGGCAGGCTGTGACCGAGATCGGTCCAGGGTGAGGGAAACTCGAGCGCGCCCATGTCCACGAGCGGCGCGGTGCCTGAGCCGGTGTCGCTGACGCTGAGCACGTCCGCGTGGCGCGGCTGGAGCGAGATGTCGAGCGTGGCGCCCGGCTGCACTTCCGCATTGCTGCCGGCATCAAGGCCGGGCGAGGCGAGCGTCGGCGTGACGTCTCCGGCCGCGATGTTCACGAAGGCCGGATCACTGGACAGGTTGCCCGTGCCGGCAAAGCCGCCCTCGACGATGGAAAAGGTCACGGTCGTGGCGGCGTTGACCTGATTGCCGGCGCCCTGCACGCCGCCGGGGCCGGAGTTGTCCCAGAAGATGCAGTTCGCGACCGTGCCGCTGGTCGTGCTCTGGTTGCGCAGCCCGCCCACCGCGTTGACGGTCGAGGAGTTGTTCACGAAGGTGCAGTTGCGCACACGCGGATTCCCGCCCGTGCCCATCCACAGGCCGCCGCCGCCGCCCGTGCCGGTGGCGACATTGTCGCGGAAGATGCAGTTGTTCACGACCACGCCGGTGCTGTTGAAGATCTCCAGCGCGCCGGCGCGCGCGGCCGTGTTCCCCAGGAAGAGGCAGCGCTCGTAGAGCACCGCCCCGCCATTGGCGATATCGAAGGCGCCGCCGAAGGAGCCGCCGACGCCTTGTTCGAAGCTGCAGTCGGTGAAGCTCGGCGCAGCGCCGTTGTTGATGTAACCCGCAGCGCCGCCGAAGCTGGAGCGATTGGCGAGGAAGCGGCAGTTGCGCACCGTGGGGCTCACATTGCCGACGCACAGAATGCCGCCGCCCCGGTCCTGATTCGTGCCTCCCCCCGTCGCCGCGCCGCCGCGGATCACGAAGCCGTCGAGGACGGCCGTGGCATTCGTGCCGGCCGTGGTGACGAGGTGGAAACTGTTGTCGCCAAACTGTGCGAGGCCGTCGTCACCGAGCAGATCGCCCTCGAGCACACTGGGCGCGGTCCCGAAGGGCGGGCGCTGGGCGGGAGTCGACTCCGTGCCGAGGAAGGAGCCGTAGACCTCGACGCCGTTCTTCAGCGCGAAGGCGACGGCGCGATTGAGCGTCGCCGTCGGCAAGTAAGTGCCCTGCGCGACGAAGATCGAATCCCCGGAGGTCGAGGCGGCCAGCGCGAGCTGCAGTCCACCGGAACCCTGGAAGGCATTGGCCCAGGATGTGCCGTCGTTGCTGCCCGTGGCGAGGCTGGCGTCCACAAAGTGTGTCCCGGCCGCCGCACTGCCGGGCAGGGCGAGGAACAGAGTCAGGGCCAGCAGGAAACGACGCGGCGCAGTCGCCATGGTGTGTGATCCGGGTGCAGGAGGCCGAGTTCGGGAAGCCGCGGATCGTAGCACCGTGCACAAAAGTCGGCACAAGAGTCGGCGCACAAGTCGGCGCGAGTCGGGGCGCGAACGCGCACCTAGCGGCGGAAGACGATCTCGCCGGCCACCATGGTCAGCGCCGGCCAGCCCACCAGCTCCAGACCCTCCCAGGGAGTGTGTCGCGCCTTGCTGTAATGCTCAGCCCCGCGGACGCGGCGCCGCTCCTGCGGGTCGACGAGCACCAGGTCGGCGTCACAGCCCACGGCGATGCGCCCCTTGCGCTCAAGGCCGTGCACGCGAGCCGGCCCGGCCGTCGCCCGCTCGAGCACTGTCTCCAGCGTGAGCAGCCCGCGTTCGGCCAGCGTGAGGCAGAGCGGCATGAAGATGTCGAGCGAGGGGATGCCGGACGGAGCGCGCCGGAAGGGCAGCGCCTTCTCCTCGGCTGTGTGCGGCGCATGATCGGAGGAGAGGCAGTCGATCGTGCCCTCGCGCAGCCCTTGGAGCAGCCGGTCACGATCGTCGGCGGTCTTGATCGAGGGGTTCACCTTGAGCAAGGTGCCGAGGCGCGCGGTGTCCTCGTTCGTGAAGTACAGGTAATGTGGGCAAGTGCCGGCCGTCACGACTTGGCCGGCTGCACGCGCCGCGGCAATCGCCTCCACCGCACCGCCCGACGAGAGATGGAAGACGTGCAGCCGTGTGCCCTCTTGGCGCGCCAGCCTCAGAGCCGTCTCGGTGGCGCGCACTTCGGCCGACGCAGGACGCGCCAAATGGAAGGCGGCGGCACCGGCCTCACCGTATTGCAGCAGTCCCTGCTCGATGAGGTCGCCATCTTCGGCGTGCACAAAGAGCCAGTGCCCGGTGCGCGCGACGGCGCCGAACATCGCGGCCAGGCGCTCCTCGCCGCGAATATCCAGGCCGCCCGTGGACGGACCCATGAAAAGCTTGTAGCCGGCCACCACCTCAGCCAGTTCGGCCACATGCGGCAGGGCCTCATCCACCAGGCTGGCGTAAACCGCGATGTCGACGACCGACTTCGGCCGCACGAGCTCCAGCTTGTCTTGCACGGCCTGGCGCGTGGTCATGAGCGGCGGGTTGTTTTGGATCTCAAGCAGCGTGGTGATGCCGCCGGCGGCCGCCGCGCGCGTGCCCGTGGCATAGCCCTCCTTGTGCTCCAGTCCGGGCTCGCGCAGATGCACGTGATCGTCGATGAAGCCCGGCAAGAGCCAGCGGCCGCGCCCTTCCAGCACCTGCAGACCGGCGGTGCCGCGCGCGAGCTGCCCCGCCGGGGCCACGGCCACGATCTCGCGGCCCTCGACCAGCACATCGCCGCGCGCGCCGGGCCCGCTGGTGGGCAGAGCCACGTCCGCGAAGAGCGTCGCTGGCGCGGAGAGCGTGGCCGGCACCGGACTCAGCTATCCGCTCGCAGCACCGCCACGGTCACGTCGTCCGGATGGCGGTCGGTGCCCTGCGCCCAGTCGAGTGCGTCGTGGAACAGCCCTTCAATGAGCGCCTCGGCCGTGCCATTGCCATGGCGCCGAATGGACTCGACCACCCGCGCGCGGCCGTACTGCTCATCGTCGCGGCGCAGTTCGGTCAGACCGTCGCTGAACATGACGACGGTGTCGCCGGGGCTCAGCACGAAGGGGCCGCGCTCTTCGTAGTCAGTCTCTTCTTCGACACCGAGCGCCATGCCCGTGGTGCGGTAGTCCTCGGTTTCCATCGATTGAGCGTGCAGCAGCACGGGGCGCGTGTGTCCGGCGTTGGCGTAGTAAAACTCGCGCGTGCGCGGATCGATGACACACAGGAACATGGACATGAACATGTCGTCGTCCAGGTCGCCGCCTAGCGCGCGGTTCACGCGCCGCAGGATCTGCCGCGGCGAACTGCTGCTCTGGCAGAAGGCGCGCAGATAGGCGCGCGCCGCCGCCATGAGCAAAGCCGAGCCGATGCCATGCCCCGAGACATCGCCCACCGCAATGGCCAGCTTGTCGTCGCGCGTGGCGAAGAAGTCGAAGTAGTCGCCGCCGGTCTCCTCGGCGGGCAGCACGCGCCCGCACATCGAGTAGCCCTCCACGACGAGCGGCCGCTCGGGCAGTAAATTGGCCTGGATGCCGCGCGCCACTTCGATGTCCTGGGCCATGCGCTCGGCCTCGATACGCTCTTCGAGCGCCTGGCGATTCGTCCACACGATGGCGAGCATGTCGGCGAAGGCTTCGAAGTAGCGCAGATCGGCTTTGGAGAAGGTGCGGGTGCTGGCGCGCGTGTCCACGCAGAGCACACCCAGACGCTGGTCCTGGGCCATGAGCGCCACGCACATGACGGCGCGCAGATTGAGGTCGATCATCGAGCGGCTGGGGTCGAAGCCGCCGCTCTCGTCGATCTTCTCGCAGATCGGCACTCCATCTTGCAGCACGCTGGCCACCACGCGCGTGGAGAAGGCGGCGTTGCGCGGCAGGTCACGGCCGTTGTTGGCGCGCGCTACGCGGAGGTCCGCCGTGCCGTCCTTGTTCCGCGTGAAGAGCAGCCCACGCTCGGCTCCGACGAGTTTCACGGCCCGGTCCACCATGCGCACCAGGAGCTCGTCCGGATCGGCAGCAGAACTCACTTCACGCAGGCTGTCGACCAGCAGGCGGATGCGGTCCGTGTCGGCGCGCGCATCGCCGCTCACATAGATCGTGCTTTGGCTCTGGTCGGCGGGCACGAGCGGGGCGCCAGGCGCCGGCGCGGCAGGCCGCTCGCTCGAGGGCGGTGCGGCCGGCGGGTCGTGTCGGCGGCGAAAGAAGGGCATCATGTGCGGCAGTGTACCAGCGGCCCTGCGCGGACCATCCGGCTTGACCCGGAGCCGCGCGGCACCGGAGAATGCGCGGCATGAAACTCACCAAGGAGCGCCGTGACGACGCCATGCTGCTCACGCTCAAGGGCGAGTTTGACTCGTTCGTGACCACGGCCTTCGGCCAAGAGGTCAGCAAACTGCACGATGAAGGCCTGCACAAGATTGCGTTGAACATGCGCCTCGTGAAGTTCGTGAACAGCACGGCGCTGGGCGCGATGATCAAGGCGCGCAAGGCCTGCCGCGCTGCAGGCGGCGACCTCGTGGTCTGCCAGCCCAGCCCGGCCGTGCGCGAGGCCATGGAGTCGCTTGGCCTCGACCGGCTCTTCGGCATCCATGCCGATGACGAAACCGCTCTGGCCGCCCTGGCCGCGAGCGGTGCCTCATGAAGGTTCTCAAGCTCACCCTGCCCGACGTGGTCGTGCTCACGCTCAAAGGCGAGTTCGACACCTTCGTCACCAATGCCTTCAGCGCCGAAGTCGCCAAAGTGCTCGGCGAAGGCATCCATCGCATCGTGCTGAACATGCAGCAGGTGCAGTTCATCAACAGCACGGCCCTGGGCGCGATGATCAAGGCGCGCAAAGCCTGCCGTGCAGCCGAGGGCGACCTGGTCATCAGCAGCCCCAGCGCTGCCGTGCGCGAGGCCATGGAGTCGCTGGGCCTAGAGCGCCTCTTCGCCATCCATGACGACGACGAAGCGGCCCTGGCGGCCGTCGAGCAGCGCGGTGCGATCGACCTCGAGGGCGACAGCGAAAGCGCCGTCATGATTTATGTCCCGGAGTCGCCGCGGCCGATCATCGCCCGCCTGCGCCGGCTGGATGCCGACACGCTCGAGTGCAAGCTGCCCGGCCCGCCCGCCAAGCTCATCGACGGACGCGAAGTGCGCCTGAAGTTCCGTCTGCCGCTCTATCGCCGCGAGTACTTCGAACTCTCCGCACGCATCGAGCACGCCCAGGCCGAGGCCGCCGGCACCTCGCTCTCGCTGCGCTTCACGCAGGTCACGCCCGAGGATGCCCAGGCCATCGCCAGCTTCGTGGCCGATATGAGCGAGCTGCGGCGCGCTGCACGCGGCGGCTAAGCCGCCCCTTCGCTCAGGTCGCCAGCGTGAGCACGGAGATGCGCAGCGCTCCGGCACGTCGCAGCACCCGCGCCGCCGAATCCGCCGTCGCGCCCGTGCTGAGCACATCGTCCACGAGCAGAATGCTGCGCCCAGACACTCGCAGCGGAGACGCCCGAAAGGCCACGGCAGCCTGCCAGCGACGCTGACGACGGCTGCGTCCCGCCTGCGGCCCGCTGTCACGCCGCCGCAGGAGGGCACGCGTTTCACAGGGCAAACCCAGCCGGCCAGCCAGAGCCACAGCCAGTTCCTCGGCCTGGTCGAAGCCGCGCTGCTTGCGCGAGCGCGGACGCGCCGGCACGGGCACGAGCAGCGGCGACGCGCTGCCATCCCACAGGGCCGCCGCCCGCGGCACATCGGCCAGTGCACGGCCGAGCGGCGCGAGCAGGTCACGGCGCCCGCCGTACTTGAAGGCATGCACGAGCTGACGCACCGGACCGCGGTAACGCCAGCGTGCGACCGCCGACTCAAAGGCGAAGCGGCGGCCAAAGCGCAGACACCGGCCACAGCCCGAGGGCAGCCAGTCTCCACCGCAGTGCCGGCAGCAGGGCCCCCGCGGCGCTCGGCAAGCGGACAGACAGGTCTCACAAAGCAGCGCTGAAGCCTGGGCCGCGCAACCCGGGCAGAGCCCGGGCAGGAGCAAGGCGCCGAAAGAGGCGCTCAGCCGACGCCCGCCCCGCAGAGCGAGCGCGCGACCTGCTGTGAAGATCCCCACGTTCATAGCGCGGAACAGACGGCTGCGGCCCCGGCGTGTGACGCCTCGCCTCTCGCCGCCCGGCGCCGCTCAGCTCAGGCCGGCCGCGCGCCAGGCCAAGAGTGCACAAACGAGCGTCACCAGTCCGATCATCAGCCCTTCCTGATTCTCGGTGAAGCGCGCAGCGCTCCAACGACGCGTCGAGGCGCCGTGCGGCCGCAGGCGCGGCCAGATGAGCGGCACGGCCTCGGTCCAGGCGCGATAGGCCTCGCCATGCAGTTCCAGCAGACGCTGGCCCTCCACCCGGCGTTTGCGTGGCAGGTAGTAGCCGAAGAAGACCGCCCAGAGCAGCGCACCGATCACGGCATTTCCCGGCACCACGGCCCCCCCCAGGTGCCATGGCCAGTAGGCCATGATCGCGAAACCGGTGAGCAGGCAGAGCCGCCCGAAGTAGAGCGGATTCTGAACGTGGCGATAGGGACCGCTCTGGGCGAGCTCCTTGGACTTGAGCAGATGACCGGCCGCCCAGGCGCGCACACCGAGCCCGAGCAGCACGAGCGGCAGTCCGCTGAGCACGCTCGTGAGCGTGGGTTGCGACACAAGCGCCAAACACGCGACAACCGCCAGGATCGCCGCGACCCGCAAGGAACCGGCCAGGCCATGCTTGCGCAGCCAGCGTCCTGCCCGCCAAATCCAGGGTGCCCGCGCGAGAGCCGCGGCCTGCCGCGCGCTGAGCGGATGACCGTGGTAGGCGCGCTGCCGGGCCGCCGCAAACTCGTCGAGGCGCCGCAGCATGCCGCCCAGCAACCGCGCGAGCGGCCGGCCCGGCGTGACGGCCAGTTCAAAGTCCACCAGCGACACCGCGCCGCCGGGGGCCACGAGGATGTTGCGCCGGTGGAGATCGCCCACGCGCACACCGCGGGCGTGGATCGCGGCGAGCACCGTGTCGAGTCGATCAAAGATCTGCGCCGGCGCCGTGCCGCGCGGGTAACTGGAAAGCAGCACACCCGGCAGGTGGCTCATCACCAGACCGCCGCGCCAGGCGGCGAGGAGTTCCGGCACGCCTGGCTCTCCGACCAGCGCGCGCAGCGTGCGCGCCTCGTTGCGCAGCACCCAGCGGCGATAGAGCGCCGCCAAGCCGTTCACTGCCGAGGCATCTTTGCAGACCACGAGCCGGTCGCCGTGCTGCGCCCAGTACAGCCGCGCCTTGCCGGCGTGCCGATAGGCAGCGAGCGGCCGCCACTCCAGTTCTGACCAGGGCGCAGGCAGGCCCTGCGGCCGCGCATCCGCCGCGGGCGTCTGAAAGCGGCTGCCCCGCGAGACAAGGCGGGGTCCGCCCGGGAGTGCCGGCTCGTCACGGGCCGAGTTGCGCTGCATGAAGTGCCAGATCCTAGCAGCCGGCCTGGCGCGCCCTGCGGACCGCGGCGCGCGTCTGCTAGCATCGCCCAGAACCGTTCCTTGAGACCCGGAACCAGACTCGACACCCGATGCCCCAGCCCTCCGAATCACCTGCGCCGAGCGTGGACCTCGCCACAGTCGCACGCGTCGCACACTTGGCTCGCCTGGGGCTCAGCCCGGCGCAGTTCGAAGCGGCCCGCGGGCAGCTCAGCAGCCTGCTCGGACACTTTCAGGCACTGCAGGCCGTGGACACCACCGGCGTGGAACCGCTCGTGCAGGCCGTCGACACACCCGGGCAGAGCATGGCCGATGAGCCCGCGCCCTTTCCGGATCCGCGCCTTTCGCTCCTGCCGCTGACGCCGCACGCGCGCGAAGGTTTCTACGTCGTCCCGCGAGTCCACGACTGACCGTGCGTTCCGCGACGGCCATCGCCGCCGACGTGCGCGCTGGCCGCACGGATCCGGTCACTGTCGCCCAGGAGGCACTGACGCGCCTGGCCGCGCTCAACCCCGGACTGCATGCCTTCCTGGACGCCGACGGCGACTACGCGTTGGAGTGCGCGCGCTCTCTGCGCGAACGCCAGCGTCGCGGCGAGACGCTCGGCCGGCTGGCCGGCGTGCCGGTCGCGCTCAAGGACAATCTCGCGCTCACCGGCCGCACGCTCACCGCGGGCTCACGCATTCTGGCCGGCTACCGGGCCCCCTATTCGAGCCACGTCGCGGAGCGGCTGCTGGCCGAGGGCGCCGTGCCCCTGGGCCGCACAAATCTCGATGAGTTCGCCATGGGCGCCTCCACCGAGAACTCCGCCTATGGCGTGACACACAATCCATGGGATCCGGCGCGCGTACCCGGCGGGAGCAGCGGCGGCAGTGCGGCGGCCGTAGCGGCCGGCATCGTGCCCGTTGCGCTGGGCAGTGAAACCGGCGGCTCGATCCGCCAGCCGGCTGCGCTCTGCGGCGTGACCGGCTTCAAACCAACCTACGGGGCCGTCTCGCGGCATGGCCTTGTCGCTTTCGGCAGTTCGCTCGATGTCATCGGTCCGCTCACGGCGCACGCCGCGGATGCGGCGCTGGTGCACGATGTGCTCTCGGGGCACGACCCGCGCGACAGCACGAGCCTGCCGGGGCCGCGGCGCTCGGCCAGTGCGCGAGCAGCGGAAGGGCCGGCGCTCCTCAGCGGCCTGCGCATCGCGGTGCCCGGAGAGTTCCTGGACGCTTCGGTGGATCCCGGCGTGCGGCTGCGCATCGACGAAGCCCTCGAACTGCTCGCCAAGCGCGGCGCGCGCGTGCGGCGCCTGCCGGTCGGCAGCCTGCCGAACATGCATCTGGCCATTCCGGTCTACTACATCGTTTCCAGCAGCGAGGCCTGCTCCAATCTGTCGCGCTTCGACGGACTGCGCTACGGGCCGCGCGAAGCCGCGCCGGAACTGCTGGCCAGCTACGAGTCCACGCGGGCCCAGCACTTCGGGCCCGAGGTGCTGCGCCGCATCCTGCTCGGCACCTTTGCACTGTCGGCCGGCTACTTCGAGGCCTGGTACAAAAAGGCGCTGGCCGTGCGACGCCTGATCCAGCGTGAACTCCTGGCCGTGCTGGAACAGGACGAGTTGATCGCCGGCCCGACCTCGCCCTTCCCGGCCTTTGGCATCGGCGAGCGCGCCAGCGATCCCTACTCCATGTATCTCTGCGACCTGCTCACGGCGCCGGTCTGCTTGGCGGGCTTGCCCTCGGTGTCCGTGCCGTGCGGGCTGACGCCGGCCCGCCCGGCGACGGCAGGAGTTGCCGCACGGCCGGCGCTGCCGGTGGGGCTGCAGCTCAGCGGCCGGCTGAACGCCGATGATCTGGTGCTCGCGGCGGCAGTCGCCTTCGAATCACTGCGCGGCGAACCCGAACGCGCGCCGGGCGCCGAGCTGGCCGGGAGTGCGCGATGAGCAGCACAGCAGCCGCGCGCTGGGAACCGGTCATCGGCCTCGAAGTCCATGTGCAGCTCGCGACGGCCACGAAACTCTTCTGCCGCTGCGCAGCGCGCTTCGGCGCGCCGCCCAACTCGCTCGTCTGCCCGGTCTGCACAGGGCAGCCCGGCGTGCTGCCGGTCTTCAATCGGCAAGCGCTGCTGCTCGGCGTGCGCGCCGGCCTCATGCTCGGCTGCACGCTCGACACGCTCGTGCGTTTCGACCGCAAGAATTACTTCTATCCCGACCTGCCCAAGGGCTACCAGATCAGCCAAAGCGACCGGCCGCTCTGCCGCGAAGGCCATCTGGACTTCCACGGTGCCGACGGCGCCCCGCGCCGCGTGCGCATCGTCCGTGCGCATCTGGAAGAGGACAGCGGCAAGATCATTCACCCGGCCGGACTGCCCTTCTCGCTCGTGGATCTCAACCGCGCCGGCACGCCGCTGCTGGAGATTGTCTCCGGCCCGGATCTGCGTAGCCCCGAGGAGGCCGCGCTCTATCTGCAGGCCATGCGGCGCACGCTGCGCTACGCCGGCGTTTCCGAATGCGACCTCGAGAAGGGCAGCTTCCGCTGCGACGCCAACATCTCGCTGCGGCGCGCCGGCACGACCGCCTTCGGCACCCGCGCCGAGATCAAGAACCTGAACTCCTTCAAATTCGTGTCCCAGGCCCTGCAAGCGGAAATCGAGCGGCAGGGTGCGCTGCTGGACAGTGGCGGGCGCGTGGTGCAAGAAACCATGGCCTTTGACCCGGCCAGCGGCCTCACTCGCGCGATGCGCAGCAAAGAGGACGCGCACGACTACCGCTACTTTCCCGAGCCCGACCTGCCGCCCTTTCCCGTGGACGCCTGCCTCGCGCCCGAATCGCTGGCCGGCCTGATGAGCAGCCTGCCCGAAGCGCCGCTTGTGCGCCGCCAGCGTTTCCAGGAGCAGCTCGGCCTGGGAGCCTCCGAGGCCGAGGCGCTCGTGGCGGAGCCCGAACTCGCCTCGGTCTTCGAGGCCGTGCTGGCCAGTGGCTTGGAGCAGGGCAGCCGCCTGCCAGCGAGCAGCGTGGCCAGCTTCGTGCTCAACGACCTGCTGCGTCTGGCCAATGAGCGCAAGCGCGCCCTCGGCGAACTCGCCGTGACACCCGCGCGCCTCGCCGGACTCGTGCGGCTCGTGGCGGACGGAACGCTTTCGGTGCAGGCCGCGCGCTTGGTGGTGGTGTCCATGGAAGACCGGCCCGGGCGCAGCGCCCGCGACGTCGCTCAGGATCTGGACTTGCTGCAAGTCTCGGATGCCGGTGAGCTGCAGGACCTCGTGGCCCGCGTGCTCACCGAGCAGCACGAACTCGTCGAGCGCTACCGCGGCGGCCGCGTCGCGGCCTTCAACGCCCTGCTCGGCGCAGTCATGAAGGCCAGCGGCGGCAAGGCCAACCCGGCCACCGTGCGCTCACTGCTCGAGCGGGGGCTTGCTCGCGCCTGAGGCGGCCTCGGCTGCGGCCTTCGCATCGGCGCGCGCCTCGAGTTCCTCGGCCCAGCGCACCTTGAAGACTTCGAAGTCGGCCACTTCGGCCAGGCTCAGCGGATGGCTCGCGAAGACGTGTTCGAAGAAGGGCTCGCCGCCGAACTCGTAGGCCGCCTTCGCAAAGAGCCGCCCCTGCGCATACTGCACGAACTTCATGCGTGCGATGGCATTCACCAGGCCTTTGCCGAAGGCTTCGGCCGCCCCATCGCTGGCCCGGCCCTGCAGCACACGGGCTCCACGCGCCTCTTCGAGGGTCGGCGCCTCCAGCGGTTTGCGCCGGGCTTGCACACTGGCGAGTTCCGCAGCCCAGGTGGCGCGTCCCTCGATGAGGCTCATCAGCGCCTGGAGTTCGGGCAGGCGCTCCGGCGTCTTGACCAGAGCGAGCAGATCGCCAGGCATGGGCATGGCCCGGTAGACCTGGTCGTCGTAGGCGTGCGTGAGTTCGTGCGCAATGACGCCAAAGAGTAAGTCCTCGACCGCCCGACGCCCCCCCGCGGATGCGGCACCCGCTGACTCGCGACGCGCCACGTCCTCGAGCACATCCTCGATGACGTAGAGCACTTTCTCGTCAGGCAGATAGCGGCCCAGCATGGCGCGTGAGAACACGAGATCGGCGATCCAGTCCATGCCCGAGGTCACGCCGGAGTGCTCGTCGAGCGTGCGGGAATAGGCCTCGCGACGCGCGAGCGCCTCGTCCGCGGTGAGCAGGATCACCGGAACTTCCTGCGGCAGGCGCAGGCCGGCGCCTTCGGCCAGCGCCAGCAGGGCCTCTTGGCGAATGCGCTCCACGTCTTGCGCTGTGAAGAGCCGCGCCCGCTCCTGCAGCGCGACCTGGACAACGGACGGCGTCACGTCCTGCGCGCAGGCGCAGCCCACCAGGACCGTGACCAGCAAAGCGGCAGGCATGGAGAGCGGGCGCATCTCCAGGGAAGTCTACGATTTTGGCGCAGGCCACCCGAGGATCGAGCCGGTGAGACTCGCGAGGCGAGGGCTGCTAGCGCACAATCCCGGCATGCCCAATGCAGCCACTCCGCACCGACACATCCGCGCCCTGGCCCTCTTTCACAGCCTCCTCCGGCGTGGACGCACACACCTCGTGCGCGCCCTGCTTCTGCCGGGGCTTCTGGCCTGCGCACCGCCGGCACAGCCAGTTCAGGCCCCACTCGCCCTGCAGGCCGGCCAGCAGACTTTGCCGCTCAGCTCGGCGGTCGCCGCGGACAGCACCCGCGCCGACGACCTTGCCGCCGCGCGGGCGCTCTTCGAGCGCAACGTGGCAGCCATCCAACTCCGCAATCGCGAGGGCTATCTGGCCTGCTACGAAGCGAGCGAGCACTTGGTGCGCGTTGGATCCACCGGTCCGGCTTTTGGCTATCCCGAGTTCGAGCGCAGTGTCACCGGTGACTGGCCGGTGCAGCTCATTGCGCGCGACGTGAAGCTCCACTGGCTCGGCCCTGGGCTGGTCTGGGGCAGCTATCGTTATCGCGTCATCGAGGCCGCAGGCCTGGCGCGCGAGGGGCTCTCCGAGCGGCTCTTTCGCCGCGGCGAGGACGGCTGGCGCATCGTCGTAACCAGCGCCTTCGAGCAGCCGGCCGGCACGCCGGCGCCGCCTTGCGCGCTGGTCGGCGCTACGGTCTACGACGGCAGCGAGGCGCCGCCGATTCGCGACGCGGTGATCGTGGTGCGCGAGGGCCGCATTGCCGCCATCGGCCCGCGCGCCAGCACCGAGATTCCCGCCGATGTCGAGAGCATCGATCTCAACGGCCGCTTCCTCGTGCCCGGTCTCATCGACACGCACGTGCACTACAGCCAGACCGGCTGGGCGGACGGCCGCCCCGACGCCTGGGATGTGCGCAGCGAGCATCCCTATGCGGAGGTCCAAGCCACGCTGCAAGCGCAGCCGGAGCGATTTCACCGCGCCTTCCTGCACAGCGGTGTGACCGCGGTCTTCGACGTGGGCGGCTATCCCTGGACTCGGCACTTGGGTGCCACGACCGAGCTCTCGCCCGACGCGCCGCACCTCCGGGCCGCGGGGCCGCTGCTCACCACCTGGGACCCGGGGCCGGCGGTGAACCTGCCGGATCAACAGCAGTTCGTGCTGCTGCGGGACGAGGCCGGCGCGCGCGCTGCCGTGGCCAGCCATGCGGCCCAGGGCAGCGCGGCGATCAAGCTCTGGTTCATCGTGCGAGATCCGGCCACGCTGCCCGAGTTGGGGCGTCTCGCGGCGGCGGCCGGCGCCGCCGCGCGCGAGCACGGACTGCCCTTCATCGTGCACGCCACGGGCCTGGCCGAGGCCAGGCTGGCGGTCGAGGCCGGCGCCACGCTGCTGGTGCACAGCGTGGAAGACCAGGCGGTGGACGAGGCCTTCATCACCGCCTGCCGCGAGCGCGGCGTCTTTTATTGCCCGACCCTCACGGTGCATCGCGGCTACGAACTGCTCTTTGAGCGGCGCCTCGACGAGACGCTGGGCAATCAGCTCCTCGCCGTGGATTCGAGCGTGCGGCAACTCGTGCAGAGCACGGCACAGCTCCCCGTCGACCCGCGCGACACTCCAGCCGAACGCGCCCGACGGGCCGAGCGCGGCGAGCGACGGCAGGCGCTCATGGCGGCAAATCTCAGCCGCCTTCACGCAGGCGGCGTGCGCGTCGTGCTCGGCACCGACGCCGGCAATCCGCTCACGCTGCACGGGCCGTCGGTGTTCCCTGAGTTGGAGGCCATGCAGGCCGCCGGATTGGCCCCCCGGGCCGTCCTCACCGCCGCCACGCGCGATGCGGCTCTGGCTATGGGGCGAGGCGAGGACTTGGGGCTCCTGGCTCCTGGCCGGGTGGCGGACCTGCTGGTTTTGGTGCGGGATCCTGCCCTGGATATTGCCGGCCTGCGCAGCCTGAACCTCGTCATGCGGGCGGGCGTCCTGCAGCAGCGCGGCCGACTGGCCGGACGATGAGAGGGCGGGCGAGAATCCGCTTATGATGGGCGCCACGATGAGGCCGGCCCGCCCGAAGTCCGCGCTGCGCCTGCTCGCCGGCAGTTCGAGTCTTCTGCTCGTGCTGTGGCTGAGCAGTCTCTTCGCCGCCACGGTTCAGGCTCAGTCCAGCAGCGTGATCTACGGCACGGGCTGCGGCGGCGCCTTGCCCGCTCCCACCATCAGCTTCACGGGCTCGAACGTGCCCGGTGAGTACGCGGCCGTCCATCTGGCGGGCGCACCGGCAGGCGCCTTCGTCGTCATGCAAATTGGCTTCTCCGATACGACCTCGAACTTCGGTCCGCTGCCGGTCGATGTCTCCGGCGTGCCCGGTGTTGCGCCCGGCTGCTTCCTGCGGAACTCCTCCGAGATCCGCGTCATCGCGAATGCGAATCCGGACGGCACCCTCAAGTTCGGTTTCAAAGTGCCCGCCGCGCTCGGCAGCGACCTGTTCTTCCAGTGGGCCGTCGTGGAGCAGCTCGAGCCGCTGCTCATCACCTTCTCCCCTGGGCTGCAGCTCTCGATTTTCACCGACTCGCTGATGCACGTGGTCATCCTCGCGCCGCAGACCGTCGTGGACTACGACGGCAACGGATCCGAGCCGGTGCTGCTCGATGGCACGGGCAGCCACACGCACGACCCGCAGGCCCAGCTCACAGCCTGGGAGTGGAGCGAGGCCGGCACGCCGCTGGGCAGCGGTGAGATTGTCACGGCCGAGCTCGGGCTGGGACCGCATCTCGTCACGCTCGAGATCGCCGATGACGACCTGCCGCCCGACACGTTGCTCGATAGCCACGCGCTCAGCGTCGTGCCGGCGAGCGCGGTGCCCGGCGTGCTGGCGCGCTACTACGACGCCAGTCAGGCCGTCGGCGGGCCCGCGAGTCTGCTCGGCGCCGTGCCCGTCAACGCTGATTACAGCGAAGTGCTGAGCGAGCTGGCGGTGGAAGGCGGCGGCAGTGTGGGCGGCTCGCCCTTCACCGGCGAAGTGCTCGTTGTGCTCAAGGCCCAGGTGGCCTTGCCGGTCACCGACACCTGGACCTTCAGCTTGAGTGGCGGCAGCGAGCACCGGCTCTACGTGGACGGCTTGCTGGTCCCCGGTCCCGCCCCGACACCGCTGCTGCTCGCCGCCGGGGCGCATGCCGTCGAGGCGCGCTTCGCCGTCGCGACACTCGGCCAACTGCCGCTGCTCGTGAGCCTGGCGCAGGGAGCGGGCCCGGCGACGCCGATCCCCGGCGCTCTGCTCACTCACAACGCCGGCGCGGCCGGACCGGTCATCAATCTCCTCACGCCGGCCGCCGGCACGGCCGACGGCGGCAACAGCGTGGTGCTGGATGGCACGGGCTTCTTCCCCGCCGCAGCCGTCACTGTGCATTGGGGTGCCAGCGCACTGACCCTTGCTGATGGCCTGAGCATCACGCCCGAGCGCATCGAGTTCCTGTCGCCGCCACATGCCGTGGGCAACCTGAGCGTCTCTGTGGAAACGCCGGCAGGCACCAGCAACAGCAAGAGCTTCAGTTACGTCAGCGGCGGCCCCGTGCCCGTGAACTTCACGCGCGTGCTGCTCGAACGCTCGCCATCCCCCACGAGTGCCGACTGGGGCCCCGACGGGCGCCTCTACGTCACGTCGCTGAGCGGCGAGCTGCGCGCCTACAGCTTCGACGAAGACTGGAATCTGCTCGGCGTCGACGTCTACCCGGGCGTCTCGAACCTGCCCAATAGCGACTCCCTGGGCCTGGCCTTCAATCCCTTCGATCCACCCTCGCCGGTGCGCGTTTATGTAAGTCACGCCAAGCTCTATGCCGACGGCGGCGGCGCACTGAGCGGGCCGTCCACCTACTGGGGCGCGGTCTCAGTGCTGACTGGTCCGGACTTCGACGCACCGCAGCCGCTCGTCACCGGGCTAGCGCAGAGCAATAGCGGGCACGCCGTGAATGGACTGGCCTTCGATGACAATGGCGACCTGCTCATTGCCGTGGGCTGCAACACGAATGCCGGCGTGGCCTACATCACGATGGGAATGCTGCCCGAGTCGCCGCTTTCCGGAGCGATCCTAAAAGCGGAAACCTCGCGGCCTGACTTTCAGGGCGCGGTGAGCTATGTGCACGAGGTCAGCGGTCTGCCGGACCAGGATCAGCGCCAGGGCGAAGAGGTGCTCGTGGCCCCCGGCAGTCACCTGAGCGTGCAAGCGTCCGGACTGCGCAACCCCTACGACCTCGTCTACACGACGTCGCGGCGGCTGTACGCCTCGGACAACGGCCCGAACACGAACTACGGTCCGGCCAGCACCGGCCCCAGCAGCACGGGCCCGCCGCCTGAACAGCCCGACGAGATCTTGCTGATCGAGGCCGACAACTACTACGGCAGCGCCAACCGCGCGCGCGGCGCTGCCGATCCGCGGCAGGACGTGTACTACGACACGGTCGCGCCTTCGCAGCCGAGTGTCTTCACGCAAGCACTCCTCGTCCTGCCGAGCAGTCAAGACGGCATCACCGAGTACCGCGCGGCCACCTTCGGCGGTCAGATGCTCGGCGAACTCCTCGTGCAGCGCTGGCAGGCCGGCGCCACGCGGCTGAAACTCGCACCCGCTGGCCGGGCCATTGTGTCGGCCACGCCCGTCCTGCCGGTCACAGGTGCACTCGATCTCGTGCAGGGTCCCGGCGGCGCGCTCGTGGCCATCGATCAGTTCCATAGCGAACTGGAGGTGCTTGCGCCGGTGAACTCATCGGGCGGCAGCGCCATGGCCGTGCTCGATCTCTTCCCCTGGCGCGCGCCGATGAGCGGCGGAGTGCCCTTCGTGCTCGGTGGGCGCGGCTTCGGCACGCTGCTCGATACGGCAGTCTTCTTCGATGGGCAGCAGGCTGCGCTCACCGCCGTCAGCCCGCAGCGCATCGAAGGGCTGCTGCCTGCACTGCTGGTGCCGGACGATGCCCTGGTGGATGTCTTGGTCGTTTCGGCGGGCCAGGCCAACTCGCTGCCGAAAGCCTTCCGTCCACTGATGCCCCAGCCCGGCTCCGCGCCGGGCTTCTGGGGCGGCGGCGACAGCAGCGGCGGCGGCGAGTTGCCCAAGACATTGCCCTTCCCGCTGCCCCACGCCGCAGGCGCCGTGATCCAGGGTCAGTTGCTGGTTGTGGGCGGCCATGCCAGCGGAGTTCTGGGCGGCCTCGGCCAGCCCGGCACTTTCTCGCTCGCGCTGCCGCAGCTCGACGGCAGCAGCGCCAATGGAACGGACGCGCTCGGCGGCTCACCGGCACCCGGCGCCGACTGGATCCTGCGCGCCGAGCGTCCCTTCCCCGGCGCCGCCCACGCGGCGGTGGCCCTGCCCGACGGGCGACTCGCACTGATCGGAGGCTTCGGAGGCGGCAGTGAGGGCCGGCTGCAGTTCTACAACCCGCAGAGCAACCAGTGGACACTGGGCGCCAATCTGCCCTGGGCCGGCGGTGGCGTCGCGGCCACGGTGATCGGCGGCCGCATCTTCGCTGCGGGCGGACTCATCGGCAGCCCGGCCGGCCCCGCGACGAGTGCGGCAGCCGTCTACGACATCCAAACCGGCCTCTGGTCGCCGCTGCCCGCCCTGCCGGCGCCGCGAGCCTTCGCCGCGGCCGGCACCGAAGGTGCCGCTCCCGGCAGCGCCGTCGCCGGTTCCGGAAAGTTTTGGATCTTTGGCGGACGCAGCGGCACCACGCCCGCGCTCGGCGCCTCGCAAGACGTGCAGGTCTACAACCCCGCCAATGGCCTGTGGGACTGGAGCGAGGTGCCCTTCTCCTCGCTGTCTTCGCTGCCGTCGGCTCGCAGCGGAAGTGCTCAGGCTCTGTGGTGGCGCGGCGAGTTCTACCTCGTGGGCGGCGAGGCTTCGCTCAATCAAGGCCCAGGCGGCGCCGGAGGCGGCGCACAGCCAGCGCTGCACGCTCGCGTCGATGTGCTGAATCCCCTCACCGGCGTCTGGCGTCTGGAGGCCGAGTTGCCCACGCCGCGCACCGGCTGCGCCTTCGCGCTCTACCAGGGACGCTACTTCGTCGTGGGCGGCGCGGAATTGCAGGCCGGCGGGACGCTGCTGCCCAGCACCGCCGTCGAGGTCTTCACGCGCCAGTGACCGCCGCCCGACCCCGCGCCAGCCGCGCCGAGCTGGAGCAGGTCTTCCTGCACACGATCGGCTGGAAACGCTGGGACATCCAGTCTCGCCGCGTTTTTGACTTTCTTTGCGCGGCCTCGGCCAGTGTCAGCGAGGACGCGGTGGTCGTGGATGTGGGCGCGGGCGAATCGCACTGCGAGGCCTTCTTTCGGCATGGCCGCTATATCGCGGTGGATTTCGCCAAGGGCGATGCGCGCTGGGACTACTCGCGGCTGCACCTCATCGCGGACGTGCAGTCGCTGCCGCTCGCCGACGGCTGCGCCGACCTCGTGCTCAACGTGGTGGTGCTGGAGCATGTCCCGCGCCCGGACCAGCTTCTGCGCGAAGCGAGCCGCATCCTGCGGCCGGGCGGGCGGCTCATCCTGTGCGCCCCCATGGCGGCCGGCGAGCACCAGGTGCCCTACGACTTTTTCCGCTACACGCGCTACGGTCTCACGCAGCTCTGCGAACAGGCTGGTCTGCGCGTCGAATCAGTGCAGGGCTCCAACGGCCCCTTCTACACCGGCATGAAACTCACGCGGAATTCCTTGAGCAGCATCGAGAACCGCTTCGTGCGCAGTCTCTTCAAGCGCATCTTTGACTGGGTGCTGCTGCCCTTGGCTGAGCGCCAGTTCACGCGCGAGCGCAAGGACGACTACCCGATGCTCTTTTTGTGCGCCGCCGTGCGCACGCCTTAGGCCGGCTAGTCCCAGGCCCGGCTAGTCCCAGGCCCGGCGATTCCCATTCCCGGCTATTCCCATTCAATGGTGGCGGGCGGCTTGCTCGTGATGTCGTAGACCACGCGGTTGACGCCGGGAACCTCGCGCACCACGCGGTCGCTCACGCGTGCGAGCAGCTCGTACGGCAGTTGCGCCCAGTCGGCGGTCATGAAGTCCTGAGTCTGGACGCAGCGCAGGGCGAGGACATTGGCGTAGGTGCGGCCATCGCCCATGACGCCCACGCTGCGCACCGGCAGCAGCACCGCGAAGGCCTGCGCCGTGCGCGCCATCCAGCCGCTGGCCGTGAGTTCCTCGCGGAAGATCGCATCGGCCTCACGCAGCGTGGCCAGCTTGTCCGCCGTCACCTCTCCGGGAATGCGCACGGCGAGCCCCGGGCCAGGGAAGGGCTGGCGCTGCACGACGGCCTCGGGCAGGCCGAGCAGCGTGCCGAGCCGGCGCACTTCGTCTTTGAAAAGTTCCCGGAAGGGCTCGATGAGCTGGAACTTGAGGTCCTTGGGCAGGCCGCCCACGTTGTGATGTGTCTTGATGGTCTGCGTCGGGCCGCCGTGCGCCGGCACCGATTCGATGACGTCGGGATAGAGCGTGCCCTGCGCGAGAAAGGGCGCGTCGCCGCACTCGCGCGCAGCACGCGCAAAGACATCGATGAAGGTCTTGCCGATGCGCCGGCGCTTTTCCTCCGGATCGCTGACGCCCTTGAGCGCTGCCAAGAACTCGTCGCCGGCATCCACGGCATGCAGGCGGATGCCGAAGGCTTCGCGAAAAGTGCCTACGACCTGGGCCGCCTCGCCCTTTCGCAGCAGGCCGTTGTCGACAAAGATGCATTCGAGCTGTTCGCCCAGCGCGCGCTGCAGCAGCAGTGCGAGCGCCGAGCTGTCCACGCCGCCGGAAAGGCCGCAGATCACGCGCTGTCCCGCGACGCGCGTGCGGATCGCCGCGACTTGTTCTTCCAGGAAGCCGCCCATCTGCCAGGAGCTGTCGCAGCCACAGCGTTCGTGCAGGAAGTGCGCCAGGATCGCGTTGCCAAATTCGGTGTGCGTCACTTCCGGGTGGAACTGCAGGCCGAGGAAGCGTCCCTCGAGTCCTTCCACAGCGGCAAAGGGGCAGCTCACACTGCGCGCCAGCACGCGGAAGCCCGGCGGCAAACGGGCCACCTTGTCGCCGTGGCTCATCCAGACCGTGCTGCGCGCGGGTGCGCCCGGCAGGCCCGGCTCCTCGGCCAGCAGTTCCGCGCGGCCGTACTCGCGGCCCTCGCCGCCCTCGACCTTGCCGCCCAGCGCCTGCGCCGCGGCCTGCAGGCCGTAGCAAATGCCCAGCACCGGCACGCCCAGGCGCAGCAGCGCCGGGTTGAACTGCGGCGCGTCCGGTTCGTAGACCGAGCGCGGCCCGCCGGACAGGATCAGGCCCTTGAGGCTGGCGCGGTCACCGGCGATGGCCTCGAGCGGAGCCGTGCAGGGGTGAATGCGGCAGAAGACGCCCTCGTCGCGCACGCGACGGGCGATGAGCTGCGTGTACTGGCTGCCAAAATCGACGATGGCGACTGTGTCGCGCCGACCGCTGCTGCCGCTGCTCATGATCGCGCCTGGTAGTTGGGCGCCTCCTTCGTGATCTCAATGTCGTGCGGGTGGCTCTCGGCCAGCGTGGCCGCGCTGACGCGCACGAACTGAGCGTGGCGCTGCAAATCTTCCAGGGTGTTCACACCGAGGTAGCCCATGCCCGAGCGCAGGCCGCCCACGAGCTGATAGACGAAGGGCGCCAGCGGACCGCGATAGGCCACCAAGCCCTCGACGCCTTCCGGCACGAGCTTGTCGCTGGCCACCACATCACCTTGGGCGTAGCGGTCCTTGCTGCCTTCGACCATGGCGCCCAGGCTGCCCATGCCGCGCACGGTCTTGTAGCTGCGCCCGCGATAAATGACGGGTTCACCAGGGCTTTCGTCGAGTCCCGCGAAGAGCGCGCCGAGCATGACCGAGCTGGCGCCCATGGCGAGCGCTTTGACGATGTCGCCGCTGTGCCGGATGCCGCCGTCGGCGATGACCGGCACGCCGGCCGGCCCGGCGACTGAGACGGCATTGGCGATTGCGGTGAGTTGCGGCACGCCCACGCCGGCCACGACGCGCGTGGTGCAGATCGAGCCCGGGCCGATGCCGACCTTGAGCGCATCGGCACCGGCCGCGATGAGGTCAGTGGCGGCCTCGGCGGTAGCGATGTTGCCCGCGACAACATCGATGTCGAAACGGTGCTTGATGGCGGTGACAGTCTCGAGCACGTTGCGGCTGTGCCCGTGCGCGGTGTCGACGACGATGACATCGACATCGGCGGCCACCAGGGCCTCGACGCGCGCCAGGTCGTTCACGCCCACCGCTGCGCCCACGCGCAGCCGGCCGCGGCTGTCACGGCAGGCATCCGGCCAGCGCAGGAGCTGATTGATGTCGCGCATGGTGATGAGCCCAGCCAGACCGCCGCGCGCATCCACCAGCAAGAGCTTCTCGATCTTGTTCTTGTGCAGGATGTCCTTGGCCTGCTCCAGCGTGGTGTCCGAGCCGCCGGTGACGAGCCGCGTGGTCATCACGTCGCGCACGAGCGTGTCGTCGTGGCGATGAAAGCGCAGGTCGCGGTTCGTGAGGATGCCTACGACGCGGCCCGACTCGACAATCGGCAGCCCCGAAATGTTCTGGCGCGTCATGATCTGGCGCGCCTCGCCGATGCTGGCCCCGGGCGGCAGCGTGACCGGATCGGCGATGACGCCGTGCGCCGAGCGCTTGACCTTGGCGACTTCGCGCACTTGGTCTTCGGGCTTGAGATTCTTGTGAATCACGCCCAGCCCGCCCGACTGCGCCAGCGCGATGGCCAGTGCCGACTCGGTGACGGTGTCCATCGCTGCCGAGACGAGCGGGATGTTCAGCTCGACGCGGCGCGTGAGCCGCGTGCGCGTCTGGCACTGGCTCGGCAGGACATCGGAGCGCCGGGGCAACAGCAAGACGTCGTCGAAGGTGATGCCTTCGCTGACGATGCGCGCGAGGCCCGGCGAGGGAGCAGCAGACCCGCTAGCAGGACTGCGCACAGCAGACTGCGGAAGAACCTGTTCCATCGAACGATTGGAACACACTTCGCAGCGGCTGAAAAGAACCCGGGCCCCCAGGGGTCCTGTGACCCCCGAAGGCCCGGGCCGGGAGAAGGAGGAGAGACCCCCCACTTCGTATTCGGAGCCAGGGGACTTGAGCAGCCCCCCTGCGGCAGATTTCTCAGCGGCGGCGGAAGGCTCCGCGCTCTGGCGGCCCCTCGGGCTCATCCCAGCCCGGGAAGAGGCGTTTGGCGTCGCCGTCGACCGAGGTGTAGAGGCAGGTGTAGGGCATGTTCCAGCCGCCCTGGTTCAGGAAGCGCTCGAAAACCGGCCACCAGGCAGAGAGGCCGCCCGGCTGAATCTGGAGCTGATGCGTCAGGTCTTTGTAGATCGGATTGATCTCCGGCCACCAGGCGGCCGGCCCTTCCTCCAAGGCCACGGCCGCGAAGAAGCGCGCCGCGACCAGGGCCTCGACCCGCTCCGCACCAGTGCACTCCTGTGCACGGCGACGCCACATGTCCATGAGCCGTCGCACGGAGTCCACGTGCCCGCCGGTGTCCGAGCGCACCATGAATTCGAGCTGATCGATCGCGGCCTGGAGTTGGCCGGCGCTGTCGAGTGCCCGCACAAGTTTGCTGAGCACCTGCCGATTGGCCGGCGCTGCGTCGTAGCAGGAGCGGAAGGCGGCCACGGCTTCGTCGAAGCGGCCTAGCGCGGCCAGCACATCCGCTTCCTCCTCGATGAGCTCGGAGCTGTGCGGCCACAATTCGCGCGCTGTGCGCACAGCAAGCAGAGCCGCTTCCCCATCGCCGCGGGCCAGTTCGAAACGCGCCATGCGCCGCCACGGATGCGGCGAGCCGGTCTTGAGGTCGGCGATCCGTTGATACTGCTCGATGGCCTCCTGCAACCGGCCCTCAAGCGCCAAGGCCTCTGCTCGGGCGGCAAGGCCGCTCGCCGGCAGGCGTTCCACGAGCAGCCAGCTCAGGGGCAGCGTGATGCCGAGCACACCCACGGCGGCCAATCGAGTGCTCAGTGCCACAGAGCCGATCGGCTGAGCTGCAGCAGAGCCGGCGGCACTCGGCGCCCTCGAGGATTCGGCGGCCAGCGCCCCGGAGAGCCCCACCAGCACACCAAAGAGGAGCAGTGTGGAGGGCAGGGCGAAGGGCACCTCAAACTGGCCGCTCACAAAGAGTGCCAGCCAAAGGCCGCTCAAACCGGCCGCCGCCACGAAGCTCTCGTCGCTGCGGGCTGCCCGCAGGACTCGGAAGAGGCGCAGGCTCAGCGCTCCCATGAGTCCCAGGAAGAGCAGCAGTCCCGGCAGCCCGAGTTCCGCCAGGACTTGCAAGGCGTCGTTGTGCGCATGCGGCTTGGCCAGCAGATTGTGTTCGACGCGCGGAAACTCGACCACGAAGTTGCCGGCGCCCACACCATGGCCCGGTGCCTCGCGCACGAGCGTGAGCGTCTTGCGCCAGAGCAGCGGCCGGAACGAGGCATCGCCGAAATCCAGGCCGAAACTGCGCACGCCGGCGAAGAAGGCGTCTTTGGCGACACCACGCGCTGACTCGGAGAGTGGCAGCAGCGCCGCGACGAGCACAGCCATGGTGACGAGAGCGGCCGGCCAGCGGCTTGCGACTGGCCGCGGGCGCGAGAGGCGCTGGCGCAGCAAGAAGAGCAGAGCTACAACCGACAGGACCAGCAGCGTTCCGAGCAAGCCGGCTCGACTGCGCAGCAACAGCAGGTAGCCGAGCAGGACCACGACGAGCCCCCACCAGAGCCAGCGCGTCTTCGGCCGGCGGCAGCCCAGCGTGAGCGCTGCGAGCAGCGGCGCCAGCGCCACCGCAAAGCTAGCGGCCATGTTGTTGTGCACGAAGACCCAGGAGGCGTGCTTGGCTTCGCTGTCATGGAGGTCCTCCCCGCTGAAGAGGATGACAGCCCCATCGATCACCACAGCCAGCAGTCCGATGCCAACGACAGCCTGCAGGATCCGGCGCGCCGCGCAGCCCGTTTCAGCGGCTTCGCGCAGCACGCGGGCGACACCGAAGCAGGCCAGCAAGAGGGCCACGCGCATGACCACGAGCTCCGGATTGCCGGCCCAGGCCGCGGAGGCGGCCGACCAGGCGATCAAGGAGAGCAGCAGCCACTCGGGTGCGCCAAAGACGGCCGGCCGGCGACGGTTGCGCAGGACTGCCAGCGCGCCCACCGCCAGCAGCAGCACGCCCCACAAGCCGAAGACACCGGCCTTGAAGAGCTGCGTGTCGGCGCCGAACGGATCCACGGCGAGCGGCGTCAGCAACGCCGCTCCCAGCACGAGCCGCTGCAGTAGGCCCCCGGGGAAGTTCACGCCGTCATGATCTGCAATTCCCCGCGCGATGACAGCCCCCGGATTCCAGCGGGCGCCGCTGCGAGCCGGCGCCCGGAGACTGGTCCGCCCGCCGGCCGTGTGGGAAACTCGGCCGCATGAGCCTGTCCGAGCACGCCCGCCGGCAGGTCGAGATGCACCGGCACGTGGCGCACATGTATCGGCGCCGCTCGGCCTACCCGTTCGCGGAAGAGTTCCAGCAGGAGCGCAACGAGCTGCTCATGTCGCTGGCCCCCGCCGAGGCCTCCGGCCGCGCGCTCGACCTGGGCTGCGGCACGGGCGTGATGCTCGACCATCTCGCGGACCGCTACGGGCAGGTCTTCGGCATCGATCTGAGCCTGGAAATGCTTGAGGGCTTCGACCTGAGTGAGCTTCGGCCGGGACTGCGCGTGACGCTGCTGCGCGGGGATATGGCCGCGCTGCCTCTAGCCGGCGACGGCTTCGACGTGATCGTCTGCCGCTCGGCGCTGCACCATATGGAGGATGAGGTCGCTGTGCTGCGCGAGATCGCACGCGTGCTGCGGCCCAACGGCCGGCTCATCCTCGGCGAGCCGGCCAACGACAATCTGCTCACGCGCGCCGCGCGCGCCTGGGTCCGGCGCCGCCCCTCGTTCGGCACTCTGCACACAATCGACCGGGCCTACACGCGCGGCCAGTTGCGTGAACTCCTCGCGCAGGCCGGCCTTGAGGTCCGCCGCGAAGAGCGCTTCGGCTTTCTGGCCTATCCGCTCTGTGACAACCCCGATCTCGTCCCGGTGCTCAAGCATCTGCCTTTCGCCCAGGTGCTGGCGCGTGGACTGCGCGCCCTTGATCGCGGACTCGCGCGCGTGCCGCTGCTGCGTTCGCAGAGCTGGTACACCCTGCTGGAAGTGGCACGCCGCGACGCGCCACCCGGCAGTCGGGCCGGCGGCCGCCGCGGAAGAACCGCGTGAAGCGCGCTCTCGTGACGATCGTCGTGGCCGGCGCGCTGCTGCTCGTCGTCCTGAGCCTGGCCGGCCTGGATCTGAGCACCGTTCAGGGCACGCTCACACATCTCGACCTAGGTCTTGTGGCCGCTTCCTTTGCGGTTTACGCCACGAGCTATGTGGCGCGCGGGCTGCGCCTGCTCGTGCTGCTGCCCGGCACACGCGGCGTGGTGCATCTGAGCTCCATCGCCGCACGCCACATCTTTCTGGCCGTGGCTCTGCCCTTTCGCACGGGCGAGGCCGCCATGCCGGTGCTGCTACAGACCGAATGTCGCCGACCCGTTGCCGAGGGGCTGGGAGTCCTGGGCCTCATGCGCCTGCTCGACCTCGTGGCCGTGGGCATCTTCCTGCTCATCGGCCTCATGCTGCGTCCGCCGGAGTCCGGCAGTCAGGCTCAGCAAGTCGGTCTGCGCGCCGGGCTGATCCTCGCCGCCCTCTGCGCGGCCTTGCTGCTGCTGAAACCGGTGGCGCGGCGGATGGCAGCTTGGCGCAACTCCCCGCGCAAGGCCCTCGCCTTCGTGGGCGAGGCCGCCGCCTCTCTTGAGGCACTGGGTCCAGGCCGCATGGCGCTCAGCGTGGTCGTGACGCTCTTGGGCTGGCTGTGCACCTACGGAGCCTGCTTTCTCCTCCTGCGCGCCATGGCCGATCCCGCCGCGCTGGGCTCGCAGGCCGGCTCGATCGACTTTGCTACCAGCCTCATCGGGACGACCGGCCTGCATCTGGCCGCGGTCATGCCCATCAGCCCCGTAGCCAGCGTGGGCACCTGGGAGGCGGGCTGGTTTGCGGGCTACACACTGGTCGGTATGAGCCCGGAGGCTGCCGGGGCCTCGGGCATCGTGAGTCACGTCGTGATCATGGGCTTCATCACGGTGCTCGGACTCGCCGGCTGGCTCGTGCGGCCGCGCCGAACAACACCTGGTCCGGGGGCAGGAAATGGTCGGGGTGACAGGATTTGAACCTGCGGCCTCAGCGTCCCGAACGCTGCGCTCTACCAAACTGAGCCACACCCCGAGGGTCCGTCGTGACGCGCACTGTGTACACGACGGGCCGCATAGGATGACGGGCGCAGACGGCCTGCGCAAGATCCGGCCAGCTCCGGGCTGACCGTCGGGCGCCGCGCGGCACTCAGCCGCCGATGGCCACGAAGATTCCGCGGTTTTCGCGGGCCAAGCGCTCGAAGTCGTCGCCGCCAAACTCCCCCACGTAGATCACGTGGATCTGCACGCCCCGAAATTCGTTCACTCGGCGCACCTCGTTGCGGATGACGCTCATGTCCACGCTCTTGCCCACCGTGGGCTCGCCATCGGTGAGGAAATAGATTGTGTCCAGCGGGGTCTTGGGCGCGGCGAGCACGAGTTCACCGCGACCCTTATCACCATCTACGGACTCGCCGAGTGCGCTCATGAGCGCCAGGTGCGTGTTCGTGGCGCCTTCGCTGGTACTGCCTGAACTGAGTCCGGTCTGGTCCTTGAAGGCGTCGGCCTGCCCGCCGAGCGGCTTGAGCCGCGCCACCCAGGCCAGCGCGTTGTTCTTGTTGAGCACATTGGCCTTGACGGTGTCCTTCTTCCACGGAAAGACGTTCGTGGCAAAGGCGATGACATTGAAGGAGGTCGTGTCGGGCAGTTCCTTGATCGTGTGGCTGAGTTCCTCCTTCACGATGGCCAGGCGCTGCAACGAGGAGTACGTGCGGCCGGTTGCCTTGAGACGTTCCGGGTCGCCGAAGGGCGTCTCCATGCTGCCGGAGACATCGATGACGAAGAGAATGTTCTCCGACTTGGTCTCCAAGCCCAGGAAGGACTTCTTGCCCTTGCTGTACTTGGTGCCCTCGCGTTCGGCCTTCTCTTGCGCGGCGCGCACGGCCTCCAGATCCGGGATCTTGAACGTGGATTCGGCGCGATCCCACCAGGTAAGCCAGGTGGTCGGTTCGTCGCCGAAGTCGCGCAGCGTGACGGCTTTGAGCGTGGAGTAGGCGTCGCCGGATAAGCGGCCGGTCTCGGTGCCGAGCATTCCGATGAGGCTGCGCACGGCCGCCTTCAGCCGCAGCGGGATGACCGCTTCGATAGCCTTGGCGCGAATCCGCCAATCGGCATGCTGCAGCGCGGCCAGCACCGCGTCGGTGGCGCCCTCGGTGCTGCCGATCTCGATGAGCGCCGACAGGGCCGCGAGGGATTCGACCTCATCGCCACCCAGCACGACTTGCGTGAGCAGCGGGCAGGCACGCGGATCCTTGAGATGCCCCAGCGCGGCCATGCCGGCGACGCGCAGCAGGGGTTCCTTCTCGGTGAGCAGCGCCGTGAGCGGGAAGTACGCGCTTTCCTGCCGCATGGCGCCCAGCGCCTCGGCGGCGCCTCCGCGCACGGCCACGCGCTTGGCGTATTTCTTGCCCAGCAAGACTTCGTCGGCCAGCCACGTGGCCGTCTCCGGCCGGGTGTGCAGACAGAGCGCGTCGATAGCGGCGCGCCGCACGGTGAAGTCCTCGTCCTCGAAAGCCTTGGCCAGGGCCTGGGCTGCGGGCAGCGAATCGATGCCGCGCAGCACCATGACGGCTTCCAGCCGTTCCTGTGGTGAACGCTCCTTGGTGTAGAAGCGATGAAACTCCGCGACAGCGTCGGCCCCCTCGGATGCCTGTGCCTGGAGCGGCCGGGCACCCAGCGCTCCCAGGGTCAGCAGCAGGATCAGGGCCAGTAGCGGCAGCCCGAACGGCGACTTCCAGCGACACTCCATGGGCGTCATCCTAGACGCAGAGGCGGCCTAGGTGAAGCCGCGCTCCTCAGGCTTCAGGCATCCTCGTGACAGGAGAACTCGTCTCCGACGACCGCTAGACTGGCCGAGATGGAGGCTCGCGAAGCGTGAATCACGGTCTGGAGGCAGCGGCACTCGAGTCCGAGCGCAGCAAGCCTCTGGCCAGCGCCTCCTTCACTTGGCTGCCGGGCGAAGCCAGTGGCCGCCGCTACGCGCGGCTCGTTCAGCCTCGGCGCTATGAGCTGGCCACCGCCATCGCCATGCTCTTTCCGCGCGGCACTCCGGCCGACGAAGTGCGCCGCGTGGTGCGTTCGACAGAACTGCTGGGCCAGGCGGGCATTCCTGTCCCGGTGATCCACGACAGCGATGCGCACGCGGGGTGGATCCTGCAGGAGGATCTCGGCGATGAGACGCTGGCCCGCGTCCTGGCTGCCGAGGGGCCGCGCGCCGAGCGCTACTACACTGAGGCGCTGACGATCCTCGAGCGACTGCACGAGATCCCCAGCCTGGCCACGTCGCCGCAGCCTCCGCTCGACACTGAGCGCCTGCGCCGCGAGCTGCAGCTCTTCGCCGAGACGGCCATCTCGCCCGGCGAAGCACCGGGCCGCGCCTTGAGCGACGATCTCGACACTCTCGTCGCAGCCTGCCTGCACGCGCCAACGCTGCTCTGCCATCGGGACTATCACGCTCGCAATCTCATGGTGCAGGGCCAGCGCGTGCGTGTGCTCGATCACCAGGATGCCCTGCTGGGGCCGGCACCCTACGACCGGGTTTCCCTGGCCTTCGACCCCTACGTTGTGCTCACCGACGACCTACGTGACCGGCTCGCGGGCGCGGAGCCGCACACGGGAGCGGTGGCCGTGCAGCGCCTCTGCAAGGCCATCGGCACCTACGCCAGCAAGGGCGCTGAGTGGCGCCAGTGGATGGCCCCTGCGGCCCGGCAGGCCCGGCGGCTCATGCAGCGGCACGCCCTGCGCCTGCCCGTGCTTGAGGCGGCGCTGGCCCCGCTGAGCCTGGCCGTTCCGTGAGCGGCGGCGCGCTGCACGCGGCGTCCTCCGCTGATGCCCGCTGCGAGTCCGCCATTCAGCAGGCGATTGTGCTGTGCGCCGGAGAGGGCCGGCGGCTGCGGCCTTTCACCGAGCGGCGGCCCAAGCCGCTCTTTCCCTTCCTCAACCGGCCCATCCTTGAGCACATCCTCACCGGCTTGGCGCGGGCCGGCGTGCGGCGAGTGGCCTGCAATGCCTGGCATCTCGCGAGTCAGATCGAAGAGTTCGCCGCCGAGCGCCGCCCCGCTCTGCCACTCGAGCTGCATGTCGAGCGTGAGGAGGAGCTGCTCGGCACGGGCGGCGGGCTGCGCAATCTCAGCGACTGGCTGGCGCCGGGCCCCGTGCTCGTGGTGACCGGCGATGTCCTGGCAGATTTCGACTTCGCCGCGCTCGCCGCACACCACCGTCGTTTGCGCGAAAGCCGAGGCGCACAAGCCACGATGGCGCTCACGCTGCGCGCCGATGTACACCAGTTCGGAGCCGTGCACTTCGATCCCGACCAGGGCCTGACCGACATTGTGGGCGTGCTGGGTCAGCCCGCCGCGCAGGTGGCAGTGAACGCCAGCGCGCATGTGCTCGAGCACGAGTTCTTGCAGCGCTTCCCGGCCGGGCCGTGCTGCTTCGTGCGGCAGGGCTATCTGCCGGCGCTCGCCGCCGGTGTGGTCTGCGGCGCCTGGGTTCATCCTGGCGCCTGGCTGGAGCTAGGACATGCTGCGGCCATCCTCGAGGCTCAGCGTGCAGCCCTGGCGGGTGACTTTGCGGTGGCACCGGAACTCATGCAGGCTGGAGGCGTCCTGCGTCCCAGCGCCGGACAGGAACCCGATCTGATCAGCCGAACGGCACGCGTGGATGAGCGCGCCGTGCTGCTGGGAGGCAATGTCATCGGGCCCGACTGCTTGGTGGGCCCGGACGCCCGGCTGTCCGGCTGCCTGCTCCTGCCAGGCGCCTCGGTTCCGGCCGGCGCTGTTCATCACCGTCAGATCCTCGAGGAAAGACACCCGGCGTGAACGGCCCGCGCATCTTCCTGATTTTTCTCGTGCTGGGCGGAGTGCTGCTCTGGGCAGCACTCGCGGGGGGACGCGGGGCTGACCTCAAGCGCGGACTGCTAGAGACCGACCGCGCCTTCGCGGCGGTCGACAGCGAACTGCTGGCCCTCGATCCGGATTTTCAGGCGCTCCGCTCGCAGGACTGGCTGCTCGGTCTCAGCGAGGAACGCGATCTCATCGTGGCCGGCCTAGCCGGACTGCGCAGCCGGCGCGTGGCCCTCGTCACCGAAGATTCAGCGGATCCGCGTTTGCGCCTGCCCGCCCTGCGCGCCTTGGCCTTGGAGACGGACGAACTCTGCGCGCGCGCCATCGAATTGCGGCGCCGGCTGGAAGGCTTGCGCAGCCTGCGTGAGCGTTCAGCGCCCGTCCTCGAACGGTCGCGCAAACTGCTCGAGCAGATTCAGGCGCGCCTCCCCGCTTCCGGCGAAGTGGTCCAGCGTGCAGCGGCGCTCGCCCGCGCGCTGGGCGAACGCGGTCCGCAGATCGACCTAGCCGAGCGCCTGCTGCGGGAGAACGTGGACCAGGGTCTGCAGCTCGGCGAGAGCACCCTTTCGGCACTTAACTCGCTCGTCGAACAGCAGGAAGCTCTCCTGCGCGAGCTGCCCTGAACTGAGGCGCTTAGCCGCCGCCCGGAGTGACGGGGCCGAGTTCGGGGTGCTCGGGCCAGAGCTGGCGCAGACGTGCAGCGAGCTGCTCCGCTTCGGCGGTGAGACCGAGCGCGCGATGCGCGCGCCAGGAAACCGTGAGCAGTTCCAGGTGCTCAGGCCGCTCCAGCAGAGCCGCCGCCAGTCGTTGCCGGGCCTGCTCGGCCTGACCTAGGAGCAGTTCGGCGGAGGCGCGCAGCGCGATCGTCCGCGGATCGCGCGCGTCGAGTTGCAGCGCCCGATCGAGCGTCTCCGCGGCGCGAGTCACGGCCTCGACTCCGGCCTCCGCCGCCTGAAGTTCAAGACGACCCTGCTCTAAGAGCAGGGCCGCCGTCGGCCTGAGGGCCGTCGCCCGCCGCAGCAAACTCAGCGCCTCAAGGTCTCGATGCAGCGCCGCGAGCGCCTGAGCACGGAGCAGCAACAGTTCGGGAATCTCGCCCTCGTCCTCGCGTTCAGGCAGGGCGGCCAGGGCGTCGTCGGGCCGGTTTGCCGCCAGCGCCGACTGCGCCCGATCGAGGGCGCGGATGAGCGGCATCTCCGCGCGCGGATCGCGCGGCGGGCGCAGCCCTTGCGGCGGCGGCACCGCACCGCCATAGCCCAGGGCGCTGAGCGTGTCGGCATCACCCGTGGATCGGCTCGCACGCGTCGGCTGGCTACTCAGGACGCGTGTCTGCAGCGCGTGCTGGTCGCCCGGCGCAGCGCGCAACTCGGCGGGATCCTGAGCCAGATCGAAGAGGGTCCAGGCGGGAGGCGCCGAGGCCTCCGCACCGACGAGCTTGAGCGTGTCGCAGCGCACGCCAATGAGCGGTGAGAAGCCGTAGTAGAACCAGGGCACACGGGTTTCGAGCGGCAGTGCGCGACCCGGCTGCGGGGTCCAAAACGAAGCGCCGTCGACGGCACTCAGCGGCTGCAGGTCCAGCGCGCTCAGCAGCGACGGCGCCACATCGAGAATGGAAACGACGTCCTGGCGACGGCTCCCAGCGCGCAGAGCGGCCTCCGCCTCGGGCAGCGCCAGCCGGCCGGGCGCGCCGAGCCAGGCCACCAGCAGTGGAATGTGGAGCGTGGACTCGTAGAGCTGCAGGCCGTGCGTCTCTTCACCGTGCTCGCCCAATCCTTCGCCGTGATCGCTCGTGACCAGCACGAGCACCGGACCGGAGGCCTGGGCCTGCACACCCTCCAGCAGCCGTCCAATCTGCTGGTCGGCGAAACGCACCTCCTGCAGATAGGCGGCCCGATCGGTCCCGCTGGCAGCCCCGGGCGCGGCGTAAGGCGCGTGGGGATCAAAGAGGTGGACCCAGGCGAAGAAGGCCGGCTCTGCAAAACCACTCCAGCGCAGGGCTGCGTCGACGGTGTGGTCGCCGCGGCGCTCCAGCGCAGCCGGTGGCCCGCCCGGTACCGCCAGTTGGTCGTCGTACACGGCGAAGCCCGGCGCAAGGCCGTGTCGTCGATCGAGCACGACAGCGGAGACAAAGGCAGCCGTCTCATAGCCCTGCGCTGCGAAGCGCTCGGTCAGACTGGCCGCCGGAAACTCTGCGGGAGCCAGTCCGTTCACGCTGAGTCCGTGCCGAGCTGGCCGTGCTCCCGTGAAGAGCGAAGCATGCGCTGGCAGAGTCAGCGGAGTCACGGTTGTGGCCTGCAGAAAGCTGACTCCGCGCGTAGCCAGCGCGTCCAGGTGCGGGGTCGTGGCCGTTTCGGCGCCCCAGGCTGACACGGCATCGGCGCGCAGGGTGTCGACCGTGATGATCAGCACCGAGGGCCGTGGCGCCGGCGGCCCGCAGCCGAGGAGACTCAGCAGCCCGGCGGTCACCACCAGCGCTGGCAGCCGTTTGCGAAGTGTGCCCCGCAGCCTGCTCATGTCGCGCTCTCGATGCGCCGCAGAGTCCGGCGCTCTCCATGACGCACCGTCAGGCCGGCGGCATCGAAGTGCTCCAGCAGCGGAATCAAATATTTGCGCGTCGTGCCGAGTTCGTCGCGCAGAGCGGGAATGTCAATCTCGCCGCCGCGGGCCCGGCCGTGCGCTACGAGCTGCTCACGCAGGCCAGCCAAAGTCTCCGCGAGATACCAATGTGGCCCCACGGCCACGATCTCACCGGCGCCCCGCAGCCGAGCCAGGAGCGCGTTCAGTTCACTTTCGGGCAGGCCGACCAGGGCGGCCGTCACGACAGGCGGCGCGAGGCCACCGACCTTGAGCCCCTGCAGGAGCCGCTCGCGAGCGGCCTTCAGAGTCGGATTGAGTGAGCCCGTGTGGCCGCGCCGCCGCACGCGTCCGCCGGCGGCGAGTTCGATGCGCTCGTCTCGGCCGAGCGCGACGCGCAGCCACGCTTCGTCGGAGTCGAGGCGAATGCGCAGTTCCGCCTGGTCCTCCCACTCACGCAGCGGATGTTCCCGGTGCAGGTGACGCAGAGCCTCGCAGGCCTCGTCGGCCAGGTCATCCAGCATGGACGCAGTCGCCCAGCGGCCCTCGCCGCTGGCCACGAGTTCGCCGGACTGAACCAGTGTCGCCAAGAGTCCGGGCAGCGCTTCCGGTGGCTGGCCGAGTTCCAAGGCCAACGCCTCGACATCCAGGCCCCGTCGGCCGGCGGCCCCGACCGCCACGAGCGCCAAGCGCGCGGGTTCCGCGCCCGCGGCGAGCCGTAGGCGCGCCTCGCTCAGCACGCGTTCCTTGAAGCGTTTCCAACGGCCGTCGCTGGAAGCCAGGACAGTGCCCCCGCCGAGCACCTCCAGCGTCGCGGCGTGGCGCAACAGGAAGCGGTCGCCTGGGGCGCACACGACGCGCTGCGGCAGCCGCACCTGAACAAAACCGTCCTGGCCCGGAGCCAGCAGATCCGCGTCGAGCAGCACGACTTCGCCGGGCAGTTCTGCCGTGCCGAAGTGGGCCAGGACCGCTGCGCGATTGCGCAGCGCCAACGCGTGAACATGCTGATAGTGACCTGAGATGTGCCGTCGGGCGGCGAAAGCTCCCGGCGCGGCCAGGACGTCTCCGCGCCGGACTTCGCTGCGGTCGAGTCCGGTCACGTTGAGCGCCGTGCTGTGTCCGGCACGCCCTCCGCTGCGGCTCTCGCCGTAGGCCTGGACACCGCGCACGCGCAAGAGCCGGTCGTGACCGACGAGTTCCAGCTCGTCACCGGGTGCGACGAGGCCGCTCACCGGCACACCGGTGACGACCGTCCCGTGTCCCGGCGCCGAGAACACGCGCTGCACCGGGAGACGGAAGGCACCGTGCGCCTCGCGGTCGGGTACGGCCGCGATGAGCCGATCGAGTACCTGGCGGAACTCGGGCAGACCGCGGCCACTCAGCGCATCAACCGGCAAGATCGGCGCCCCCTCCAGAAAACTGCCGGCGAGCAGTGTGACCACGTCCAGCCGGGCCAGTTCCACGAGGTCGGCGTCGACGAGATCGATCTTGCTGAGCACGACGACACCCTGCCGGACTCCGAGCAAGTTGAGAATCGCGAGATGCTCGCGAGTCTGCGGCATGACACCGTCGTCGGCGGCCACCACCAGGATGGCCACATCCACGGACGTGGCACCGGCCACCATGTTCTTCACGAAGCGTTCGTGGCCAGGCACATCGATCATGCCGACGAGCGCACCGGAGTCGTGGCGATAGGGCGCAAACCCAAGATCGATCGTCATCCCCCGCTCACGCTCCTCGGCCAGCCGATCGGGATCCACGCCGGTGAGCGCCCTTACGAGCGAAGACTTGCCATGATCGACATGGCCGGCTGTTCCGAGGATCACACTGCGAATGGCGCTCATGCCAGCCGGTTCGCAGGCCTATGGCCAGAGCCCGACAGCCGGCCCGGTCGGAGCCTCACGTCGGCGAGGCTTGCAGGACCTCGGGCAGGTAGATGATGCGCTGGCACGAGCGGCACGTGATGAGTTCACGCCCCGAGACGAGGCGGCTCCGGTCATTAGGCGTGATCGAGGAGAAGCAGCCCTGACACACACCGCCCTCGACCGGCGCAACAGCATCGCCGTGGGCGCGGAAGGCGCGGTCGTAGATCTTGAGCACCTCGGCCTCGAGCGCGCGGCGAATTTGCTCGCGGCGTTCGTCGTGCAACTTCAGTTCGGACTGGTGCTCGGCCAGCTCGGCCTGAGCGCGGTGTTCAAAGGCCGAAAACTCCTGCTTGGCCTCCACGAGGTGCGCCTCGGCTTCCTTGACCAGGCCCTCACCCTGCTTGATGACCTCGAACTGCTCGAGGATCTGTTCCTCGACTTTGCCCTTCTCCTCCTGCTTGCGGGCGATCTCCGCCTGCAACAGGCTGTACTCCTGGTTGGTTTTGGCCGACAGCAAGTTGCCTTGCGCCTTCTGCAGTCCGGATTCGCGATCGGCCAGATCCAGTTCCAGCGATTTCAGGTGCGTTCGGAAGCCCTGATGCTTTTGGCGCGCCGCCTCGAGTCCGGCCTGCGCCCCGGCGCTATCGCGCTGCCGAGCCGCCAGGATTCGCGGCACCGCATCGAGGAGTTGGCGCACCTCGCCACGTAGACGATCAACGTCCCTGAGGGCGACGAGATGAAACGTTAGTTGCCGCTGGTCTTCGCGCGTCACGAGTCGAGTGGAGAGGGACAAGAGCGGAGTCGCCACCCTACCAGACGGCTCAGCGTCGAAAAAGGGGGCGCCCCGACTCCAGCCCGCCTCAGGTGGCCGCCGTGCTGTCGATGAAGCCCTCAAGCATGCGGCTGCGCACGGGATGCTGCAGTTTGCGCACAGCCTTGGCTTCGATCTGGCGCACGCGCTCGCGCGTCACCTTGAAGATCCGCCCCACCTCTTCGAGCGTGTAGGTGTAGCCGTCGCCAATGCCATAGCGCAGCTTGATGATCTCGCGCTCCCGGAAAGAGAGCGTGTCGAGCACCGCCATGATCTTGTCGCGCAGCATCTCTTGCGCAGCCGCCGTCACCGGCGAGACCGCGCTCTCGTCCTCGATGAAGTCGCCGAAGTAGCTGTCGTCGCCCTCGCCGATGGGCCGATCGAGGCTGATCGGGTGCTTCGAGATCTTCATCACCCGCTTGGCCTCCTCGATGGAGATATCGCTGTTGCGGGCGATCTCCTCGATGGTGGGCTCGCGGCCGAGCTGCTGGACCAGCTTCTTGGTCACGTTGCGCAGCTTGCTCATCGTCTCGATCATGTGCACCGGAATGCGGATGGTGCGCGCCTGATCAGCGATGCTGCGGGTGATGGCTTGGCGGATCCACCAGGTGGCGTAGGTGGAGAACTTGTAGCCGCGCCGGTACTCGTACTTCTCGACGGCCTTCATGAGGCCGGTGTTGCCTTCCTGGATCAGATCCAGGAACGAGAGCCCGCGGTTGCGGTACTTCTTGGCAATCGAAACAACCAAGCGCAGGTTGCCGGACGACAAGGCGCGCTTGGCTTCCTCGTACTGCATGTAGCGCTCGTCGATGAGGCGCAGGCGGCGCGAGAGCCGGGTCGGGCTCTCGAGGGCTTGAATCTGCAGGGCGTCGAAGTCGGTCTTGAGATCCTTGAACTCGCGGCTCGACTTGCTGCCCTTGAAGTGCTTCAGCCGCCGCTCGAGCGTGGCCATCTCCTGGTGCTTCTCGCGCACTAGTTCGATGAGCGGGCGCACCTTCTTGAGCTGGATCTGCACTTCCTCGAGCAGGTCGGCACTCTTGCGACGGCCCCAGCCAACGCGCTGCAGGAGCAACTCGCGCTGGCGCGCCGCCCCCTTGCCGTCCAGGAACTCGGTGTAGTTCACCGTCAGGCGTTCGTGCAGCTTGCGCAGCGTGGCGATGCTGCCCTTCAGGCGTGCCGAGACTTCCTGCTTGCCGGGCTCGAAGCCGCTCGTGGAAACCTTGAGCGTGCGGTCGAAGGCCAGCCGTCCGCTGTCGACGTCCTCGATAATCTGGACGCCTTCACGCACTGCAAAACCAGTGGCCATGATGAGCCGGCGGAAATGGCGCCGCGTGACCTCGATCTGCCGGGCCAAGTTGATCTCTTGCTCGCGCGTGAGCAGCGGGATCTCACCCATCTGGGTGAGGTACATGCGCACGGGATCATCGATGCGCTCGGAGGGCGTCGTCTTCTCGGCCGCATCCTCGGCCGGCTCAGCGCGTCCGCGGCCTTCCTGCTCGTGGTCCTCGCTGACATCCGCTTCATCCAGGATCTCGATGCCGAGCTCTTCGAGCAGCGTCAGCACTTCATCGATGTTCTCGATGTCATTCGGCAGGATGAGGTTCATCTCCTCGTAGGTGACGAAGCCGCGCTTCTTGCCGCTCTCCACCAGGACTCGCACGCTGGGATCCATCTTGTCGATGGAGGCGGCGACGCCGGCGGTTTCCGGCTCGCGCACAGGCGCGGGTTCATCGGGCTCGGGCAGTTCGGGAATCTCGCCCAGCTCGGGGTCGACTTCCCGCGGCAGGGCGGGACGTTCGCGGCTGGGACGCTTGGCGGGCGGTGGCTTGATCGAGGTCACGAGGTTCCGGCTCCCGAAAGGGGAAGACTGCGGGCGTCCGCCGAGTTTTGAAGGCTCGACTGAACGTCCTTGAGGGCTGTTCCATTCCATGCGATGTCAGGGCGCGCCAGCGCCAGACGGCGCGCCTCGCGCGCCTGTTCGTCGGCATGCAGCCGACGCAGGTGCTCGATGGCCTCGCCCCACTCCGGCAGCAGAACTCCCGGCGGCGGGAGCAGGGCCCGCTCCAGTGTGGCGCGCAGTGCCGGGGCGCGTTCTTGGGCGGCTTCGAGCCAGGCTCCGGACTCCACGACCGCGGACGGATTCGTCCGCAGGAGTTCCTCGGCGATGGCCAGAAGTTCCACCGCGGCGGGATGAGTCAGTGCTCCAGCGTCACGCAGGCCCGCCACGCACGTCAGGCGGTCCGGCTGAGAGGCCAGCCCCGCGACCGCGGCGAACTGACTACGGACCTGAGCGTTCACAGGCGCAACCGGGGCGTTGACAACTCGGCTACGAGCAACGGGCACGACGCCCGCGCTGGCATCGGCACGGAGCAGATTGCGGTCGACACCGCAGGTGCGCGCAACGTCCGCAACGATTGACTCCCGGCGCAGCGGATCCTCGAGGCGCTGGCAGAGATCGAGCGCCTCGCGGGCGACGCGCTCGCGCAAGCCGGGCAGTCCGGCATCGTGCTGAGCGAGCATGCGTCGACAGAGGAAGGCCACGCTGCCGAGACCTTCCGTCTCGAGGAAGGCATCAAAGTCGGCCCGGCTGTGTGTGGCAAACCAGTCGCAGGGATCCATGTCACTCGGCAGCAGCAGGACGCGGCACTCCAGGCCGGCGCTCAACACCATGCGGGCGGCGCGCTCGGCGGCCTGCTGTCCGGCCGCATCGCCGTCGAAAACCAGGACGAGATTGCTGACTCGCGTGCGGACGAGTTTGAGGTGGTCCACCGTGAAGCTGGTGCCCATCGTGGCGACCGCCTCATCGAGGCCGCTCTGATGGGCCATCATCACGTCGGTGTAGCCCTCCATCACAACGAGGCGCCGGGAGCGCGCCAGGGCCCGGGCGGCCTTGTCGAGGCCATAAAGCAGCCGGCCTTTGTTGAACCAGGCCGTTTCGCGAGTGTTCACATACTTGGGGCCATCCTGGGCGTCGTCGAGACGGCGCGCCCCGAAGCCGACCAGAACTCCATGGGCGTCCCGAATTCCAAAACCCAGGCGCCCACCGAAGGCTGCCGTGAAGCCCGCCGCTTCCATTTGAGCCGCATCAAGCGCGGCCGACTTCACACCGCGCATAAGGTCGCGCGGAATGAAACCAATATCGAACTGCTTGAGAGTCTGCTCCTGAAAACCACGTTGGCGGATATAGGCAAGCGCAGCCTGTCCTGCCGGCTGCATGAGTGTGCGGCGGAAGCCTTCCAGGGCTGCATCCAACGTGGCACGGTGACGCCGAGCCTCAGCCACACGCCGGCGCTCCTCGGGACTGGTGGAGCCCAGTTCCACACCAACTCGTTGGGCGAGCAGTTCGAGTGCCTCGCGGAAGCCGACACCGCGGGTCTTCTGCACGAAACTGAAGACGTCGCCGCTCTCTCCGCAGCCAAAGCACTTGTACAGGCCGACTGACGGCCGCACATGAAACGAGGGCGTGGACTCCTGGTGGAACGGGCAGCAAGCCCAGTAGTCGTCGGCGCCCCTTGAGCGCAAGTCACCGACCACTTCGGCCACAATCTCGCGCAGATTGACTCGCTCTTTGACGAGCGACTTCTCCGCGTCACGCTCTGGAGATCGCTCCCGAGCCGGCGGTCCACTGGCGGCTCCACGAGCAGCGTCCGTCATGCCGAGCTCCTGGTCTGAGCAGCCCGCTGAGCGGCCGCGCGGTGTCCGGCGAGCCTGCGCCCTGAACGGACTCCGGGCCCAACGGCTCGGCGACTCAACACGACCTGACTCCACGCTCTCACGCCAACTCCAGGACGGCTGCGCACCCACGGCTGCGCACCTGAAAAAGCGACCCAGCGACGGGCCCACACACCAAAACGGCTCTGCACTCTGCGGATGGACGAGTTCCGAACCCGGTTTCCGGAGTCCGGCAACAATTCCCGTGAGGATAGCCCCCCTCATCTTGGCGGCAAACCACCGCAAAGATTCTTTGAGCTGCCTACACGCCTTCCGCTGGGCGACGTTCCGCCAGCAGCGTCCGCCACACACGCCCGGCGTCAGCCGGTTCTTAAGAGCGATTGCGCCCGCTCAGAGCGTTTTGAGCCCATTCAAGGGCCAAGTGCAATAATTGTACCGACGGCAGGTCCTCGGCGCGCATCTTTTCTTCCCCGGCTCCCACGGCGAGGCGGGCCACCACGGCGGAGGGGCTGAGCCCCGAAGCCGCCGAGACTGAGTTGACCAAGGTCTTGCGCCGATTGTGGAAGGCAAGGGGAAGAAACGCTGCAAGTGCTTGGTAGCACAACGGTTCGAGTCGAGGCGTAACGCGTTCAAAGTGCGTGACGACAGACCGGATCGTTGGTGCCGGCCAAAAGGATTGCGCCGGGACTTGGCGGAGCACCCGGCCAGGGGACGAAAGCTGGCAAAGCACAGAGAGGGGCCCGAAACCCGACTCTCCGGACTTGGCGACCAGCCGGACGGCCACTTCCCGCTGGAGCATGACGACCATGCGGCGCGGGCAGTCTGGATGCTCGAACAGGGCCCCGAGCAGCGGCGCGGAAATGTTGTAGGGCAGATTCGCGACCAAGAGGGCCTGCTCGCTCAGACTCGCGCTCAGTTCGGGAGCAAGCCGCCGCCCACCCGGCAAAACATCGCCCTGAACCCAGCGCAAGCGGACCTGAAGATCGGGCTCGATCAGGGACCTCGCGGCCACTTCGACACGCGCGTCGACTTCGAAGGCTGTCACCGTCGCGCCAGTGGCTAGCAGGTGACGCGTGAGCAGCCCTGGGCCCGGGCCGATCTCAAGTACGTGGTCGTCAGGGCCGACACCTGCGTCGCGCACGATGGCCGCCAGCAGGTTGTTGTCGAGCAGAAAGTTCTGCCCGTGCCGACGACGCGGCGGGGCTGCGGCGACTTCCAGCGCCGCGCGCAAGCGGCTCAGGCTGACGGGCTCCAGGTTCACGGCAGAAACAGCAGGGGCGCTCCCCGCACTCGGGAAGCGCCCCTGCTCGCCTGGATTGGAATCAGTTCGGAGACGCGGTCGTGTTCAGCACCTCGCCCAACATGATCTCGACCCGCCGGTTCTTCTTCTTCGCCTCGGGACTGTTGCCTTCGGCCAGCGGACGGTTCGGACCGTACGACTGCAGGGAGATGCGATCCTCAGGGATCCCCTTGCTGACCAGGAACTCGAGCACTGACATCGCGCGGTGGGCGCCGAGATGAATGTTGCCGCGAGTCCAAACATCTGCCGTCAGCTTGATCGGGTCGGAGTCCGTGTGACCGACGACCGTGATCGGGAACTTGGTCGCCTTCAGCTCCTCGGCCAGATTCGTGAGGATGACCTGACCTTCCTTGGTGATCTTGTCGCTGCCTGGCGCGAAAACGACATCGCCCTGTGCCCGATAGCCATATTGGCCCGACGCGGAGTCCACGAAAAACGCCGTGCCGTCAATCGGATTGATGGCCTTGGCCTTCTTCAACTCTTCGATCTTGGCCAGCAGAGCCGCCTTCTCGGCCAGGAGCTGGTCGGCCATGGCCGCCTTGTCCTGCAGAGCTGAGCGCTGTCCGTCGATGTCGACGAGCATGCCCTCGGTGTCGCGCAGGCTGCTCTCGGTTTGATTGAGTTCCGCCTGCGCCTTCGCGAGGCGATCCTGCGTCTCGAGGTACTCACCTCGCGAAACGCAGCCCGGCATGAGCAGCGCACTGCCGAGGAGAACGACGAGCCATGACTTCTTGGTGTGGAACAACACTGGTGGATCCCTCCCGCTAAGGATGTGGTGACGACGGCAGAGACCTCTCTGCCGCCTTGAATTCAGGAAAAGAGATTCGCAACGGCCTTCGAAACGGCGTTGCTCGGACGGCCGCCAGCCGCATCGAGCACGACGAAGTTGGCCAACACAAGCACGATGAGACCGACGACGAGCAGACTGAGCATGCCCACGCCTTCTGCGGCGACCTCGACCGGCTCGGCGGCGCGCGCTGGGCGCTTGCCGGCTGCCGCCGTCGAACGGCCAGCTCGCACAGGCTTCTCCGCGTCGGTGGCGTCGCCGCCCAGGTCGAGTTCCTCGAGCTTGGGGGCAACCGCCGGCTCGTCGACCAGGAGCAACTCTTCCAGGTCATCGGAGTGCGGGGCGGCTGCGGGCAGGGCGGCCTTGCTGGGCGCTGCGGCCGGCGCGGGCGCATCCAGATCCTCAAGGTCTAGCTCGAGATCGTCGAGCTCGAGATCGTCCCCTGCCGCGGGAGCCTTGTCGGCGAGCCGGGCGACGTCCTCCGCCTTGAAGCGCATCGTGTTCTTGTCGCGGAAGGCCCGAATCTCACCCGCCGAGACGAGCCGCTTGAGCTGCTCTTCCTCGAGCTTGAGATTCTTGAGGACTTCCTCGAACGAGATGTATTCTTTGTCGGCCACGCGCGCTGTCTCCGAAGGTCTTTCCAGGGGATCTTAGGAGCGCGAATTCGGGCTTGCAACCAAGCCCTGTCGCGCAGACCGCGCTCCCTCCGGGGAGTGGTTGACCTGAGCCACCCCGGTTCCGCTCTGAAATTCAGGGCCTTTTGGCCCAGTTGCCGGGCTCACCCGGCCTGAAGGGAGTCCATGATCCTCACGATCGGCAGGAAGAGCGAGATGACAATGAAGCCCACCAGCACTGCCATCACCAGCAGAATGGCCGGCTCCAGGACCTTGAAGAGCGTCGCCACCCCGCGGTCCACCTCGATCTCGAAGGTGTCGGCGACTCGCAGAAGCATCTTGTCGAGCTGGCCGGTCTCCTCGCCGACATCAATCATGTTCACGACCAGCTCGTCGAAGACGCCGCTCTCGGCGAGGGGCTGGGCGATCGTGTCGCCCTCGCGGATGCTGTCGTGCACATCTCCAACGGCCTCCTCAAGCACGCGGTTCGGGATGGCCGCCTTGACGATGGCCAGGGCTTCCAGAATCGGGACGCCGCTCTGCAGCAGCGTGCCCAGCGTGCGCGTGAAGCGCGCCACGATCGTCTTGCGCTGCAGTTCACCGGCGATGGGCACGCGCAGCAGCCAGCCGTCGACGCGACGCGCGAAGACTTCGCTGCGCAGCGCGAGCCGAAAGCCCACGAAAGCTAGCAGCGGCACGGCCAGCACCAGATACCAATAGCTGAGCAGCACGTCCGACAACCCGATGAGCAGCGCCGTCGGCACGGGCATCTCGGCGTCGAAACTGCTGAAGATCTCCTCGAACTTCGGCACGACGAAGACCATCACGAAGAGCACGACCGCTCCGGCAAAGCTCAGCAGCAGCAGCGGGTAGGTCAGCGCCGACTTGATCTGGGCCTTGATGTGCTCGCTCTTCCCGGAAAACTCAGCCAGCCTTTCCAGGATGGTGCCCAGCACACCGCCGGCCTCACCGGCGCGCACCATGTTCACGTAGAGCCGGTCGAAGACCTGCGGGTACTTGGCCAGAGCATCCGAGAGCGTGGCGCCGCCCTCGACATCCTCCGACACGGCGGTGATCACGTCTCGGAAGGGACCCACACGGAGCTGCCCTTCGAGAATGCGCAGACAGCGCACGAGTGGCAGGCCCGCATTGACGAGGGTGGAGAGTTGCGCCGTGAACTGGGCCAGCAGCTTCGACGACACCGTGCGTCGGGCGAAGAGGCGCGCTGGCGGCGCGGCAGGTCTGGCAACGGCGCTTCGGGAGGCAGCCATGCTCAGAACTCTAGCAAGGTCTCGCGCAGGACCTCTTCAACCGTTGTGCTCCCGTCGAGCACGGCCAGTTGTCCGGAAGCCCTGAGCGGCCGCATGCCCTCGGCGATGGCCGCAGCGCGCAAGTCTTGTGTCGAAGCGCCATCAAGCACGAGCTGACGGAGCCGTTCACTGAGCAGCATGATCTCGAAGATCGCCCGCCGGCCCTTGTGCCCCGAGTAATTGCAGCGCTCGCAGCCCTTGCCGTAGGCAAAGCGCCGCCCCTGGACCGACTCCGGCGCCACGCCAATCTCACGCAAAACGTCTGAAGAGGGTTCGTACTCGATCCGGCAGGCCGCGCAGATCGTGCGCACGAGGCGCTGCGCCACCACAGCCTCGAGGGTGGACACGATGAGGTAGGGCGGAATGCCAATGTCGATGAGCCGCGTGACCGTGGACGGCGCATCATTGGTGTGCAGTGTCGACAGGATTAAATGACCGGTCAGCGCCGCCTCCACAGCGATCTGCGCGGTTTCCCGGTCTCGAATCTCACCGACCAACAACACATCCGGGTCTTGGCGCAAGATCGTGCGCAGCACCTTGGCGTAGGTGACCTCGATCTCTTCATTGACCTGGACCTGGATCACGCCATCGAGGTCGTACTCGATGGGATCCTCCACGGTGATGATTTTGGTGTCGATCGCGTTGAGCCGGTTGAGCGCCGAGTAGAGCGTGGTGGTCTTCCCGGAACCCGTGGGACCGGTGACCAGGATGATGCCGTGTGGGCGCTGCAGCAGCCCCTCCACCACCGCCAGCTCGTCCGGCCGCAGACCGACGTTCTCAAGCTCCAGCGAGACGACGCTGCGATCCAGCACGCGCAGGACGCAGGATTCGCCATGCACGGTGGGCATCGTCGAAACGCGCAAATCAATGGGCTTGCCGCCCAAGGACAGCTCGATGCGCCCGTCCTGCGGGATGCGCGTTTCGGCAATGTCCAGGTTGGACATCACCTTGACGCGCGAGATGAGCGCCGAGGCCAGCGCCGGCGGCGGCGCCTCGACTTCGAAGAGCACGCCGTCCACGCGATAGCGCACTTTGAATTCATGCTCAAAGGGTTCGAGGTGGATGTCACTGGCCTTGTCGCGCACGGCGTGCAGCAGGATGTAGTTCAGCAGCTTGACCACCGGCGCTGCCGCGGCCATGGCTTGCTGGTCCTCGAGATCGATGTTGGCCGAGCTGGCCTTGACCTCTTTGAGCACGCTGGCCAGGCTCGGCGGCGGCGCGTTGCCGTGCAGGCGCACCAGAGCGCGGTCCACCGCCTCCTCCGTGGCGATGGCTCCTTTCACCTCACTGCCCACGATGAAGGCCAGGTCCTGCAGAATATTCACGTTGAGCGGGTCAGCCAGGGCGACGAGCAGCGCGCCCCCGACCATGCGCACCGGCACGGCGCGAAACAGGGCACAGGTGGCCGCGTCAAGGCGCCCGGCCACGGCCGGATCGAGAGTCTCGGCGTCCAGATCGATGGGCTCGAGCCCCGCTTGGATGCCTAGCGCCAAGCCAAGTTGGGCCTTGTCGATCAGGCGCATGGCCATCAGGATCTCGCCGAGATGACCGCCGCTGCGGCTCTGCTCCTGGAGTGCCCGCTCGACATCCTTGGCCTCGCAGGCCCCATGCTGAACGAGGATTGCTCCCAGCGGCTTGCGGCTGGCACGCGCGCTGCTCATGGCGCCACCTCCCCCGCCGAGACAATGCCCAGCACTTCGGAGATCGTGGTGACGCCGGCCAAGACCTTGCGCAGTCCGTCCTGGCGCAGCGTGGAGAGGCGGCCGCTGCGTTCGCCCTGGGTCCGCAGCGCCTGAGTGGGCTCGTTGCGAAACACCATGTCGCGCAGGGCAGGGTCGAGCTCCATGAGTTCGTACACGCCAACGCGTCCGTCGTAGCCGCTGAAGCCGCACTCCGCGCAGCCGCGCGCGTCGTAGAGCGTGCGTGCAGCGAGGCGCGCGGGATCGAGTCCCACTGCCCGGAGTTCGGATTCGGCCGGCGCAGCCGCCACGCGGCAGGCCGGGCAAAGCCGCCGCACAAGCCGCTGCGCGAGCACCGCCTGAATTGACGCCGAGACGAGGAAGGGCTTCACGCCCATGTCCACGAGCCGCGCCAGCGCCGAGGGCGCGTCATTGGTGTGCAGCGTGGCAAAGACCAAGTGCCCGGTGAGCGCCGCCTGGATCGCCACCTCGGCCGTTTCCACGTCGCGAATCTCGCCCACCAGAATGACGTTGGGCGCCTGCCGCAGCATGGCTCGCAAAATGCGGGCGAAGTTCAGACCGATCTTGTGGTGCACCTGCACTTGATTGATGCCCTGGATCTCGTACTCCACCGGATCCTCGGCGGTGATGATCTTCACGTCCGGCCGATTGAGCTCCTTGAGCGCGGCATAGAGCGTGGTCGTCTTGCCTGAGCCGGTCGGACCGGTCACGAGCACGATCCCATTGGGGCGCTTGATGATCGCCCGGAAGCGGTCGAGGTCGCTGTCCGCGAAACCCAGTTCGGTGAGTGAGACGAGCCCGCGCTCCTTGTCGAGGAGGCGCATCACCATGGACTCGCCATGGCTGGCCGGCAGCACGGAGGCGCGCACATCGATCGGCCGGCCCTGCACGCTCACCGCAATGCGCCCGTCCTGAGGCTTGCGCTTCTCCGCGATGTCCATGCCCGCCATGAGTTTCAGGCGCGAGAGAATCGGCGCCGCGAGCTGCGGCTCATGCGTGCCGACTTCTACGAGCAGGCCGTCCTTGCGAAAGCGCACGCGCACGCGGCCATCCATCGGCTCCACATGGATGTCGCTGGCCCGCTGCTCGACCGCCTGACCAATCATGCGCGTCACGAGGCGGATGATGGGCGCTTGCTCGTCGGCTTCCTCGCCGCCCGCCAGCGCCTCGGCAAGTTCCGGCCCGGACGGCCCCTGACCCACCCCGTAATAGTGCCGCAGCGCCGCGGCCAGCCCGGCCGGAGTCGCCAGCGCCGCGGCGAGGTCGCGGTTGAGCAAGAACTGGAGCGTGTCCAGAGAGAAGGCTTTGAGCGGGTCATCGACGGCTAAGACCAGTCGGCCGTCGCGCAGCGCGACGGGCAGCACGCGGTGCTCGGCCACGACCTCCGGCGGCACCAAGCCGATGACCTCGGCCTTGATCCGGCCACCCTTGCCCAAATCCGCGGCGAGATCGACGAAAGGCAGCTTCTGCTGCCGGGCCAGCGTGCGCCAGACTTGATCCTCGGTGGCAAAGCCCAGCGCGACGAGGGCCGCCCCGATGGGGATACGCCGCGACTTGCACAGCGCCGTGGCCTTGCCGATCTGTTGGGCGTCGACCACGCCCTGAGCCACGAGGAGTTCACCCAGCCGGTCGGCCATGACGCTCCACGTAGGGCCCCGCGCCGCGGACAGCAACGCGCTCCCGCATTCTCGACCGCCGTTGCGCGTCGATTCAAGCGCGGCGGCCAGCCCGCACCCAGCCGACGACTCGGGCCGCCGACATTGACACGTCCCGGCCCAGCCCCCTAGGCTCCGGGGGGCTCCCTCCGCACTCCGCGGACCGGAACTCCGTCCCCTTCAACATCACGGCCGACATGCTCATGCGACTGGCCGCACTCACGCTGCTCCTGCTCAGCGCCTGCGCCTGCCCACCGCGTCTGGACTGTTACGAGACACCACGCGACACGCTGGCGGCCTGGCAGGCCAGTCTCTGCGCCGAAGATGTGGAAGGCGAATACCGTTGCCTCTCGGCCGGCCTGCGCCGCCGCATGGGCAACTTCGCCACCTACCACTCGCTGCGGACTCGGCTGCTTGAGGACAACCCGGCCGCGGCGTGGCTCCTGGCGCGAGCCGACCTGTCCGATGCCCTGCGCGAAGAGAGCTACACCGCCGAAGGCGATCTGGCCTTTCTGAGCTTCGAAGCGCGGGGTGTCGAGGTGGTCCTCGAGTTCGAGCGCGAGGCCTGGATCACCGTGACGGCGCAGGATGGCACACAGAGCATGCACCGGCAGGAGGGCGCGCCCGCGCGCCGGCTGGCAGTGCAGGGTGAGCGCCAATGGCTGCTCTTCGAACAACCGCGGCTGCCGGCTGATCTCGCGTCGGTGCGCTCGATCGAGTTCGAGGTGCGCTGGATGCTGCGGGATATTGGCGGACTGGCAGCACTCTCGCCTGCCGGGCCGGTGCAGCCATGACGCGCTGGATCTGGACCTTCGGCGACGGTCGTGCCGATGGAAGCATGGCGGACCGAGCGCTCTTGGGCGGCAAGGGCGCCAACCTCGCGGAGATGACGCGGCTTGGCATCCCGGTGCCGCCCGGCTTCACCTTGTCCACGGAGTGCTGCGCGGCCGTGCTCGCCGCCGGGCGCTGGCCCGACGGCCTGCAGGAAGAACTCGACGAAGCGCTGGCCCGGCTCGAGGGCTGGAGCGGCCGTGGTTTCGGGCACGCGCAGAATCCGTTGCTGGTCTCGGTGCGCTCGGGCGCCGCCGTTTCCATGCCGGGCATGATGGACACCATCCTGAATCTCGGCCTCTGCCAGCAGACCCTGCCAGGACTGGCCGCCCGCGGGCAGGAACGTTTCGCCTGGGACAGCTATCGTCGTCTGATCCAGATGCTGGGCGATGTCGTGCTGGGCGTAGACCACGATCTCTTCGAGCACGCCTTGGAAGAGGCTCGCCGGCAGGCCGGAGCCTCCTCGGACAGTGAGTTGCCGGCGCAAACGCTCCAGCAACTCGTGAGTGCCTATCGCGAACTCGTCAGCAAGCACACCGGTGAGCCTTTTCCTGACGACCCTCAGCGACAGCTGCGCCTGAGCATCGACGCGGTCTTCCGCTCCTGGGACAACCCGCGCGCGCGTACCTATCGGCGGCTGCACGATATCCGCGGCCTGCAGGGCACGGCCGTCACCGTCCAGGCCATGGTCTTCGGCAATCGCGGCGATGACTCCGCGACGGGCGTGTGTTTCACGCGCAATCCTTCCACCGGCGAGAACGACTTCTACGGCGAGTTCCTGCAGAACGCGCAAGGCGAGGATGTCGTGGCGGGCATTCGCACACCGCGCCCCATCGTCGAGATTGACTCGATCCTGCCCGGCATGCTGCAGCAGCTGCTCGATGTGAAGGCCCGTCTCGAGCGGCACTTCCGCGACATGCAAGACCTGGAGTTCACGGTCGAGGCCGGCCGTCTCTACTTGCTGCAGACGCGCAACGGCAAGCGCACGGGCCCCGCAGCGGTGCGCCTGGCCGTCGAAATGGTGCGCGAAGGACTGATCGACGAGGAGACGGCCCTGCGGCGCGTGGAGCCGGCGGCGCTGGACCAGTTGCTGCATCCGGCCTTCGATCCCGCGGCCCGGCGCATCGTCGTCGCCCGCGGACTGCCGGCTTCGCCCGGCGCGGCCTGCGGCCAGGTGGTTTTCACGGCGGCGCAAGCTGAGGAAGAGGCTGCCCGCGGCCACGCCGTCATTCTCGTGCGCATGGAGACCTCCCCTGAGGACATCGGGGGCATGCACGTGGCCAAGGGCATCCTCACGGCCCGCGGCGGCATGACCAGTCACGCGGCCGTCGTGGCCCGCGGCATGGGCAAGTGCTGCGTTTCGGGCTGCACGGCGCTCGCGGTCGGCCGCGACGGCAAGTCGGCGCGCCTCGGTGATCAGCCGCTCCACCTCGGGGACTGGCTCTCGCTGGATGGCAGCAAGGGCGAAGTCATGCGCGGCCGGCTGGCGCTGGCCGAGGCGACGCTGTCCAAGGAGTTCGCCACGCTCATGGAGTGGGCCGATCGGCGCCGGCGCCTCAAGGTGCGCGCCAATGCCGACACGCCCGAGGATGCGCGCCGCGCCCGCGCCTTCGGCGCCGAGGGCATCGGGCTGTGCCGGACCGAGCACATGTTCTTCGGCGAAGACCGCATCGCCGCGGTGCGCAGAATGATTCTGGCGGACAACGAGCGCCAGCGTGCGCTGGCTCTCGAGGAACTGCTGCCGCTGCAGCGCGAAGACTTCGTGGCCATCTTCCAGGCCATGGATGGACTGCCCGTCACGATTCGCCTGCTGGATCCGCCGCTGCACGAATTCCTGCCGCACGAACACGCGCAGCAGGAAGCGCTGGCGCGCACGCTGGGCTGGGATCAGCCGACGGTCGCCGCGCGGGTCAAGAGTCTCACCGAACTCAATCCCATGCTCGGCGTGCGCGGCTGTCGTCTCGGCATCCTGTATCCCGAGATCTACGACATGCAGGTGCGGGCCATTTTTGAGGCCGCCGGCCGCTGTGAACAGGCCGGCGTTCACGTGTTGCCGGAGATCATGATCCCGCTGGTAGGCACGCCGCCGGAACTCTCACTCCTGCGCCGCCGCATCCTCGACCGTGAAGAGGAGTTGCGCCGTCATTCCGGCTTCCGCGCCTCATTCCTCGTCGGCACCATGATCGAGGTGCCGCGTGCAGCGCTCACTGCCGGCGCCATCGCCGAACACGCCGACTTCTTTTCCTTCGGCACCAACGATCTGACCCAGATGGCCATGGGCCTTTCGCGGGACGACACAGGGCCCGTCATCGCGCACTACGTCGAGCACGGTCTCTACGAGCGCGATCCTTTCAGTTCGATTGACATCGAAGGCGTCGGGCGGCTCGTGCAGCTCGCCACTCAGGAGGGCCGGCAGGCCAAGCCCGGACTCAAAGTCGGCGTGTGCGGCGAACACGGCGGCGATCCGCTCTCGATCCGCCTCTTTCATGCCGTCGGACTGGACTACGTGAGCTGCTCGCCCTTCCGTGTGCCCATCGCCCGGCTGGCTGCGGCACAGGCCGCGCTCTCTAGTTAGCGAGCGGGCTGGGCCGGCCCTCAGTGCGAGGGCGAGTTCCAGGTGGCGATCTGATTGGCGCCCTGACCGCGGGCCGTGCGCAGGGCCGTTTCGGCGCGAGCCAGAAACTCATCAGCGCTGCTGAGCTTGTCTTGCGGAGCCTCCGTGAGCCCCACGCTCAGGCTGACCTGATCGCGCAGCCGGTCGAGCACCGAGACCATGACGCGCTGCACCATCGTGCGCGCGCCCTCGGCGGGCGTGCCCGGCAGGAGCATCGCGAAACGGCGCGGCCCGAGGCGCGCCGAGAGATCGACGTCGCGCGAGGCCGTCAGCACTTCGCCGGCCACTTCAAGCATGATGCGGTCGAGGGCTGCCGGGCTCGACGCCGAGCCCTGGGCCGGCAGGTCGACCTCAATGACCAAGAGCGAGAACGTCCAGCGGAAGCGCCACGACTTCTTGAACTCCTCCTCCAGGCGCAGGCGGAAGTACGCGTCGCTGAGCAGGCCGGTGCCTTCGTCGGTGATCAGAGCCACCAGGCGGCGGGTGTCTTGGTCAGGATTCGTGGCGGGGGCGTTCATGCCCGGCATCATCGGATCGCGGCCCGCGGCGACCAAAGGGAAAGCGCCCCAGCGCGGGCCCCGCAGCGCTGCCCGGTTAGGCGCCCGCGCGCTCGGCGGCCAGCAGAGCGGCCTCGGTCCACTCCAGATTGCTGGCCGTGGACTGCACGTCATCCAGGGCATCGAGCGACTCCAGCATGCGCACGAGCTGGATGACCTGTTCATCCGGGAGGGTCACCACGGTCTTGGGCACCCAGGTGATTTCACTGCGTTCCGGCTTGAGACCGCCTGCCGCCAGGGCATCGCGCACCTGGGCAAACTTGGCGGGGTCAGCGCTTATCTCGAAGCCGCCTTCCACCGCCAGGCACTCCTCGGCCTCTGCGTTCAGCGAGAGTTCGAGCAGGGCATCTTCGCGGGCCGGGGCGGCCGCCACGAAGAACAGCCCCCGCCGCTCGAAGTTCCAGGAGACACTGCCGGCGGCTCCCAGGTTGCCCCCGTTGTGCTCCACCGCCATGCGCACCTCGCCATAGGTCCGGGCGCGGTTGTCGGTGAGCGCATCGATGAGCATGGCGACCCCGCCCGGGCCGTAGCCCTCATAGGTGAGCGCCTCGAGTTCGGAGCCCTCGCCGCGTCCGGCGCCATTCTTGATGGCCCGGTCGATGGCGTCGTTGGTCATGTTCTCCTGTCGCGCCCGATCGATGGCATAGCGCAGCGACAGATTCGTGGCCGGGTCGCCGCCGCCGGTGCGCGCGGCCGTCATGATCAGGCGCGCGTGCTTGCTGAAGGCGCGCGAGCGCTTGGCATCCACCGCCTTTTTGCGGTGCATGATGTTCTTGAACTGCGAATGACCGGCCATATGCCTCGCGTCAGGCGACGAGCCGGCGAACGGGCAGACTCAGCGCTTGCTGAACTGGAACCGGCGCCGGGCCTTCTTTTGGCCGTACTTCTTGCGTTCGACCATGCGGCTGTCGCGTGTGAGGTAACCGCCGTCGCGCAGCGACTGCTCGACTTCGGGGGCCGCCTTGCGCAGGGCGCGCGCGATACCGAGCGAGAGAGCCCCGCTCTGGCCGGCCGGACCGCCGCCTTCAATCTTGGCCCAGATGTCGAACTTCTCGAGCGTCGCCGTGGCGTTGAGCGGAGCCTTGGCTTGCACGCGCTCATGCTCCACCGAGAAGTAGTTCTCGAAGGGACGGTCGTTCACCAGGATGAGTCCCGTGCCGGGCGCGATGCGCACTCGGGCCACGGCCGTCTTGCGTCGTCCGGTACCCCACACGTAGGTCTTGCCACCTTCGGTCATGCTGCGATCCTCGACTACTGGCTGCTGCGGTAGGGCGTGGTGTCGACCACGATCGGGCTTTGCGCGGCGTGCGGATGCTCCGTCCCGCCGTAAATCTTGAGCTTGCTGAGCATCGCCCGGCCAAGGCGCGTCTTGGGGAGCATGCGGCGCACCGCGAGGCGCACCAGCCGCTCCGGATCCTGTTCGCGCATCGTGCCGGAGGGAATCTCCACCAGCCCGCCCAGGTAGCCGGTATGCCAGCGCTGCATGCGATCCGCGGCCTTGCGGCCCGTGAGGACGACCTTGGAGGCGTTGGTGACCAGCACGAAGTCGCCGGTGTCCACGTGCGGCGTGTAGCGGGCGTGGTGCTTTCCTTGCAGGATGACGGCGATGCGGGCCGCCATGCGCCCCAGCACGAGGCCGTCGGCATCAAAGTGCTGCCAGCGCTGCAGAGTCTCGCCGGGTTTCGCCAGGTAGGTCTTGGTGGTCACGTGACAGTCCTCGAAGGCGTCTCCGGCACTCTCGAATCGGGAGCCGGATGCGAACGGAGCAGGATACCAAAGGCCGCTTTCCGATCAATCGCCCGCCCGTCGGGCTGCCGGCCGCTGCCCGTTCGGCGGACCCGTGCCTGGCCGGACCGTAGCCCGGTTCAGCGCCCAGTTCAGCGCGTGACGACTGGCCGATCCGTCCAGAGTTGGACGCGCAGCACCCCCTCCAGGCCTGGGTGATCGGCGGTGACCTGCAGCAGGTTGTCGATGCGCGCCTGAACCGAGAGATCCAAATGGGTGAAGCCCGCCTTGCGAGCGCTGCGCCCCCAGTTCAGCACCGCGCCGCCTTCGCTCTGGAACTGCACCGTCCCGTCCGGTCCGGGTCCCACACTCAGCACGCGGACTCCGGCCCGCTCGATCACATCCCGATAGGGCAGGAGTTCTGCGGCGGCTGCCGCGCATTCCAGGTAGTCCTCCTCGGCGTGCCTCCCATCGAAGGCCAGAGGCGCGGGCTGGTAATCGGTGGGCCCCGGTCCGAGCACGCGGCCGTCGGCGGCCAGCAGCCAGCCCCCCGGCACTTCGAGCACGGGAACGCGCAGTCGCAGACGCACGTCGAGTTGCCCTGGGAAACGCGGATCGAGAGCTTCGACAGACTCGACCCAGGGCGAAGCCCCGCTGAGCGCGTCGGCCCAGAGCTGCAAATCCGAGCCACTTAGCAAGGACGCCTGACCTGTCAGCGCGGCCGAGAGTTCCTGACCGACGCGTCCGGCTTGCTCGTGTGCCAGCCAGTCCGGCGCCTCCATGACCTGCCAGACCGCGGGATTGACCAAAAAGCGCGGCGCTCGCTGCAGCCGCCGGTGCGCCACGACGAGCAACGCGATGAGCAGCAGGCCCAGCAACAGCGGGATGAGCAGGGGCTTGGCCCGCCAAAACCAGAGTTGCGCCACCGTGTCGGCCATGACTTGGGGAATTTAGGTGAGGCCGCGCCCAGACGAACCGCTATTTTTCGCCGGCATGTCGAGGCGTCGCCGTCGGTCATCCCCCGCCGTTCCCGCCCCGCCCGGCCCGCCGCCGGCTGAAACACGAGCACAGGCCACGCCGGCACTGCCCGGCGAGACCTTCCACGGACTCACGCTCAACGCCTTTCAACTCCAGGCGCTCGGCCCGCTCCGCGAGGGCCGGCCGGTGCTCCTCGCGGCGCCCACCGGGTCAGGCAAAACCTTGGTCGCCGAGATCGCCATCGAACTCTCGCTCAAGCAGGGGCGCCGCTCGATCTACACGGCCCCGGTGAAGGCGCTCTCCAACCAGAAGTATCGCGACTTCAAGGCCCTGGCTCCCCAGGGCGTGGGGATCATGACCGGCGACGTCACGATCAACCCGGGCGCGCCGCTGCTGATCATGACCACGGAGATTTTCCGCAACACGATCTTCGAGAACCCGGCCAGCTTGGCCGACGTCGAGACCGTGGTCTTCGATGAGATCCACTACATGGACGACATCGAGCGCGGCACGGTCTGGGAGGAGTCGATCATCTTCGCCCCGCGGCACATCCGCTTCGTGTGCCTGTCGGCCACCATCGCCAACCTCGACCAGTTCGGCGAGTGGATCAGCCAGACCCGCGGCCAAGAAGTGGCCATCATCCGGCATCGCGAGCGCCCCGTGCCGCTCGACCACTATGTTTTCGTGCCCGGCGCGGGCCTGCGGCGAATCGATGAGCGCACGACTCTGCCGCGCCTGCCCAGTGCCCGCGGACGCGGCCGCGGGGGGCGCGGGGCTCAGGGCGGGTCCGGCGGCGACCGCAACATCATCGTCGACGCCCTGCAGCGCGACGGCAATTTGCCGGCGCTCTTCTTCTGCTTCTCCCGGCGGGAGTGCGAGCAGCGCGCCCGCGAAACCATGCGACGTCGCCGCTTGCTGGAGAAAGAGGAGGCTGATCGCATCGAACAGCTCTTCGCCGAGATCTGCGAGGTCTTCGAGATCACGCCAGATGAGCAGCTCGAGGAACTGCGCACGCTCGCGCGCCACGGCATCGCCTACCACCACGCCGGCATGCTGCCGCTGCACAAGGAACTCGTCGAGCGGCTGTTCACTTCCGGACTGCTGCGCCTGCTCTTCGCCACCGAGACCTTCTCGATTGGCATCAACATGCCGGCCCGCACGGTCGTTTTCTCCTCACTGCGCAAGTTCGACGGCGTGGGCTTCTCCACACTCAAAGTGCGCGAGTATCAGCAGATGGCCGGACGGGCGGGACGCCAGGGCATCGATACCCGGGGCATGGTCATCTCGCTCCTCGAGGACGACCGCGTGACGGCGCGTGATCTCGCCCGGCTGGTTTCCAACGATGTCGAGCCGATCCTCTCCCGCTTCAACCTGAGCTACAGCACGCTCATCAACCTGCATCGCACCTTGGGCGAACGGCTGCACGAGGCCTGGGAGCGCTCCTTCAACAACTACCAGTGGGCGCGCATGAGCCGCAAGAAGCGCGAGCAGAACGCGGACAAGCAGCGGCACGCCATCAACCTGCGCCTGCAGCTCCTGCGCGAACTGGGCTACATCACCGAGAGCGGGGTCACGCCCAAGGGCGAAGTCGCGGCCGCGGTCAACGGCTACGAGCTGCCCGTCGCCGAACTGCTCACCTCCGGGCTGCTCGAATGGCTCAACGAAGTGCAGATCGCGGTCATCTTCGCGGCGCTCACCTTTGAGGAACGCAAGAACGAACTCTTCCGGCGGCTGCCCCCGCAACTGCTCGGCGCGCACCGTCGGGATGTCGAGTCGCTTGTCGAGGCGCTCATCGCCAAGGAGCGGGAGCTCGGCATTCCCCCCTCGATCAGGCCGCCGAACTTCGCCATCGGCATCGTGGTCCAAGCCTGGTGCCAGGGCCTGAGCTTCGCCGACATGCGCGAGCACACCACGTCGCCGCCGGGCGACCTCGTGCGCGTCATGCGGCTCACGGTGCAGCTCCTGCGGCAACTGCGCTCCACGCTGCCGCCCCGTTCGCCGTTGGCCGGGCTGCTTGACCGGGCGCGCGACCTGCTGAATCACGACGAGGTCGACGCAGCGCGGCAACTCAGCCTGGGCTGATGCACTCGCCGGCCGCCTGTGGTCCAATTGCAGGCATGAGCAAAGCGCCCGCAGGACCGCCCACACCTGGCCCCGCCGGGGCGCGCAGCCCAGCCAATCCCGGACAGCGCACCGAAACCGACAGCATGGGCGCGCTGCAGGTCCCGGCCGACCGCTACTGGGGCGCTCAAACCCAGCGCTCCCTGCAGAACTTTGATGTCGGCGACGAGCGCTTCCCGCGGCCGCTCATCGCAGCGCTGGGCCTGCTCAAGCGCGCCGCTGCCGAAGTCAATGCCGACCTGGGCCTGCTCAGCCGCGAGAAGGCGGACCTCATCGTGCGGGCCGCACAGGAGGTTGTCGACGGGCAGCTCGATGAGCACTTCCCGCTGGTCATCTACCAGACCGGATCGGGCACGCAAACGAACATGAACGCCAATGAGGTCATCGCCAACCGCGCGATCGAACTCGCTGGCGGCGTGCTGGGCAGCAAGAGTCCCATTCACCCGAACGACGATGTGAATCGCAGCCAGAGCAGCAACGACACCTTCCCCACCGCGATGTCGATCGCGGCACTGACGGAAGCGCGGCAGCGCCTGCTGCCCGCCGTGCGCTCGCTCCAAGCGGCTTTCGCGGCACTGGCGGCCCGGCACGTGGCACTCGTCAAGATCGGCCGCACGCACCTGCAAGACGCCACGCCGCTGACCCTCGGCCAAGAGATCTCCGGCTGGGCCAGTCAGCTCGAGCACGCCCTCGCGCACATCGAGGCCAGCCTGCCGCACGTCGGGGAACTGGCCATCGGCGGAACGGCCGTGGGCACTGGCCTCAACGCGCATCCGGAGTACGCCGAGCGCGTGGCGCGCCGCATCGCAGCGCTCACTGGCCTGCCCTTTACCTCGGCGCCGAACAAGTTCGAGTCCTTGGCAGCACATGATGGCCTCGTCGCGCTCTCCGCCGCACTGCGGGGCCTGGCCATGGCGCTCATGAAGATCGCCAACGATGTGCGCTGGCTGGCCAGCGGCCCGCGCTGCGGGATCGGCGAACTGGCCCTGCCTGAGAACGAGCCGGGCAGCTCGATCATGCCCGGCAAGGTGAATCCCACGCAGTGCGAATCGCTCACCATGGTGGCGACGGCAGTCTTTGGTTACGACGCCACCGTGGCCTTCGCCGGCAGCCAGGGCAACTTTGAGCTGAATGTCTACAAGCCGGTGATCATTCACCATGTGCTCAAGAGCCTGCGCCTGCTGGCGGATGGCTGCCGCAGCTTCGAAACGCGCTGCGTGCTCGGCATCGAGCCGACGCCGCGCCTCAGCGAGCACGTGCGCAACTCGCTCATGCTGGTCACCGCGCTCAATCCTCACATCGGCTATGACAAAGCCGCGCAGATCGCCAAGCACGCCCATCACGCGGGGACGACCTTGCGCGCGGCGGCCCTGGCGCTCGGCTACGTCAGCGGCGAGGACTTCGATCGCTGGGTGGATCCGGGCGCCATGGTCGGCCCGGGCGGCTCGGGCGGCGGCGGCTGAGTCAGGCCGCCGGCGCTGAGGCGCGGCCGGGCACCGACACCAGCCAGAGGCCAGCCAGCACACAGACGGCCGTCACCGCCACCCAAGGACTGGGCCGCTCGCCGAGCAGAGTGATGCCCAGCGAGGCCGCGACGAAGGGCTGGAGCATGACGTAGGCCGCGGCCGTGGAGGCCGGCGCCCGCGAGAGCACGATCGCGTTGAGCAAGTAGGCGATGAGCGTGGGAAAGAGCAGGATGCCGGCCAGCGCCAGCCAGTGTCCGGTGGTGGCTTGTGCCGGTACCCAGGCGACATCCAGCGCGAACCAAGGCACACAGGCCAGGCCAAAGATGAACAGCCAGGCCACGACGACGAGTTGCGGCATGCGGTGCAACATCCGCTTGGCCAGCACGAGATAGGCCGAATAGCTCAGCGCATTGAGCGCCATGAGCAGATCGCCGAAGGCCGAAGCGCCTCCCAGGTCGGCACCGCGGTGCAGAAACAGGGCCGCGACGCCGGCCGTCGAAAGCAGCATGCCGAGTTGCCTGCGCAGCGTGATTCGCTCGTCTCCCAAGGCCACGGCCAGCGCCACGGTGGCCACCGGAATCGTGGTCATGACGAGGCCCGCATGCACGCTGCTCGAGCGCTTCAGTCCTTCCAGAAAGAGGAGCTGATTGGCGATGACACCCAGCACCGAGAGCCCGAAGAGCTTGGCCAGATCGCCCGGCGGCAGCAGACATTGCCGGCCGTGACGCCAGACGGCGGCTCCCATGAGCAGCAGGCCGCCAGCCGCCATGCGCCAGACGAGCAGGGCGCGCGGCTCGAAGCTCTCCAGCGCCAGCTTGCCAAGCACGGGAAAGACACCAAAGCACACCTGCACCATGAGCAGCAGATTGCGTGTGGCGGGATCCACCGCGCGAGGTTCTAACATGCGCACCATGTTCAGCATGGATC
>JBQTIY010000013.1:0-85150 GCA_052387675.1 Planctomycetota bacterium
GCCAGCACACGCGGCGCTGGTTCGGCTGTCGAGACCGGCTCGGCAGAGTCCGCGGCGCTCTCGCGCCGGCCGCGCAACTGCACGAGTGCCGTCGAGACCGGCATGTAACCGACACCGAGCAGGCACACCTCCGCCGCGTAGCGCCCCCAGCGCTCGGCGCCGACGCGAAAGTTGATCAGCAGGCGTGCGCCGCGGAAATCGAAGGCGTTGTAGTCATCGAAGGCGCCCCAGCGCAGCCCGGCTGCTTGGAGCTGGGCCGCATGGCGCGGCTCGAAGGCATAGGAATCGCAGAGCACGACCGTGCCGGCCGGCGCAGCAGCGCCAGCCACCGGCAGACAAGCGGCTGCGGCGCGCAAGCTGGAGAGATCGTCCTCGCCCAGGCGCGGACGCGCGAGAATCGGCAGGCCGGCGGCGAGTAATTCGCTGCGCGCCGTGTGGTCGAAGTGCCCCGCGAAGAGCGGCTGCCAGCGGCCGAGGTGCCGGGCCAGTTCGCGGCAGCGCGCCACATGGCCGTGGCCGATGTCTGCGTCGGCGTCGCACCGGAAGATGAGTGTCGCCATGGCAGCGGCCTTCCGCACCGAGTCCGCGCGGCAGCGCAGTCTGAGAACCGGGCCCGCAGTCCGCCCGCTGCGCGCGGATGATAGCATCGCCGCGCATGCGACTCGGCACGCGAGAGATCGGCAGGGAGCACCCGCCCTTCGTGATCGCCGAACTCTCCGGCAATCACAACCAATCGCTCGAGCGTGCCTTGGAGCTGGTGGATCGCGCGGCCGCAGCCGGCGCGGACGCGGTGAAGCTGCAGACCTACACGGCCGACACGATGACGCTCGACTTGCGCACGCCGGACTTCATGGTCAGCGAGCCGGGCAGCCTCTGGCAGGGACGCTCGCTGCACGATCTGTACGCCGAGGCCATGACGCCCTGGGATTGGCACGCGCCCATTCAGCAGCGCTGCCGTGAGCGCGGACTCGAGTTCTTCAGCACGCCCTTCGACGACAGCGCCGTGGACTTCCTCGAGCAGCTCGGCGTGGCCTTCTACAAGGTGGCCTCCTTTGAGGCCACGCACATCCCGCTGCTACGGCGCGTGGGCGCCACCGGCAAGCCGGTGGTGCTCTCGTCAGGCCTCGCCACGTTGGAAGAGCTGACTCTGGCCGCAGCCACGCTGCGCACCGCCGGCTGCCGCGAACTGGTGATCCTCAAGTGCACCAGCGCCTACCCGGCGCAGCCCGAGCACGCCAATCTGCGCACCTTGCCGGTGCTCAGCGAAACCCTCGCGGTGGAAGTCGGCGTCTCGGACCACACCATGGGCCTGGCCGTGCCGCTGGCCGCCATCGCCCTGGGCGCCTGCGTAATCGAGAAGCACTTCACGCTCTCGCGCGCCGAGGGCGGCGTGGACTCCGGCTTCTCGCTGGAGCCTGACGAGCTCGCGCTCCTAGTGCGCGAGGCGCGCGCGACCTGGGCCGCGCTGGGCCGCGTGCACTTTGGCCCCAGCGAGGGCGACCGCAGCTCAGAGAAGTACCGCCGTTCGGTCTACGCGGCGCGCGACATCGCCGCCGGCGAACGGCTCACGCCGGAGAATCTGCGCATCGTGCGGCCTTCCTTCGGGCTGGAGCCGCGCCACTACGACTTCGTGCTGGGACGCACCGCCACCCAGGCCATTCCGCGCGGCACGCCGCTGCGCTGGGAACACGTCCAGCGCTGAAGGGCTGCGCGCCCGTCGCACGGGGCCGCGCCGGTCTCAGCCGGCGCACTGCCGGTGGACGTCGCGGAAGACGTCCACCATGAACCAGGCCTCGGTGTTCGTGCGGCCGAGCAGCACCAGATTGCGGAAGGACTCGCGGGCGAGTTGCACGAGGGCCGCCTTGTCGCGCGCAAACTGGTGGCTCAGCACGGGGAAGCCGTTCTTGATCTCAAAGCTCCGCGCAAAGAGGCTGCGGGTTTCCGGCGGAAACACGCCTTGCGCCTTGAGTTCGGGCAGCGCGCCTTCGGTGAACTCCTCCAAGCGCAGGTCCTGTGGATCGGTGAGCACTTCCACCGTGACGCGATGCCGTCCGCTGCGCTGCGCCTGCTCGGCCTGCATATTGGAGTAGAGCGTCACGCGGAAGGCCGCACAGGCCGGGTCGTAGTTGAAGTAGAAGTGACAGGGCGGCACGGGCGGCCGGTCGAGCACCAAGTTCACGACAACGGTGCGGCGCAGTTGCGGGGGAGCCGCCGAGAACGTCAGGCCGGCCGCCTTGAACAGCGGCGGCAGCGGCGTGGTCCACACCAGGCTGCTGCAATCCAAGGGGCCCAGGCCGGAGAGTTCCACGCCGGTGATCAGCCCGTCGCGGGCCGCGACGCGCGCGACTCTCTGGCCGGTGAGCACCTCGACGCCCGCCGCGGCCAGCGCCTCCTCGAAACGCCGCACCCACACGCCCGCGCCGCCGGTGTGCGGGTAGTACTGCGGTCGCGCTGCCGCGCCCGTGGCAAAGTGATGAAAGGCCAGCTTGCGATCCAGATCGGGCAAGGCCTTCAGCCGTCGCGCGGTCTCTGGCTCAAAGGCCACGATGCGCTTCATGGCGAAACGCAAGTGCGCATCGGGCGAGAGCGCCTCGAGTCCCACGCCGAAGAGTTTGTGCAGGGCGGGCTGAAAGAGGTGCTCGGTGAGCGTGGCGCCAAACTCGGCGCGCAACTGGCTGGCCAGATCCGGCTCGGTGCCCGTGGCACTGGGCGCCTCAAGCAGATCGTGCAGCGCCCGGTGATACGTCGCGGCGGGCAGCGCGCGCGCATCCACGAAGAGGCAGGTCGGCGAGAGCCGGCCGTGAAAGTAGTTGCCGGCCTGTTCGTTGGGGAACTTCTGCCAGTGCGCGGTCCACTCGGCCGGCAGGATGTCGCAATCGATGCGCGGATCCTCAGTGCCCGCGATGAAGTGCGTGCCGAAGTCGAAGACATCGCCCTGGCCGTTGTCCCAGGAGTTCAGCAGGCCGCCCAGACGCTCCTCGGCCTCCACCAAGACCACCGCCTGTCCGCGGCGGCGCAAGAGCAGCGCGGCGTAGAGGCCGGCGATGCCCCCGCCCACCACCACGGCGCGCCCCCCCGCCCCATGCTGCTGCTCGACACGACCAGGGCTTGGCGCGATCATCGGCGGCGGATTCTACGGGAAGCCTGGGGCCCTGCCCATGTCGATCCGCGATCTCAAGGCTCACTACCGCTCGCTCTATCAGTTGCATGGCGACAGTCACGACGCCCTGCAGTGGAGTTCCGCGGCCTCACAGGAACGCCGCTTCGAACGACTCGTCGCGCACATCGGCCCCACCGAAAGCGTCGTGGACGTAGGCTGCGGCTTCGGCGACTTGCTGCGGCATCTCTGCGAGGCGCGCGGCTTTCGCGGGCACTATCTCGGTCTGGATTTCGTGGAGGAGTTCCTGCGCACAGGCCGCCACGATGCGCGGGCCACGAGCGAGTACCGGCTGCTGGACGTGACCCGCGAAGAACTTCCGGCCGGTCACGACTGGTACGTGGCCTCGGGCATCTTCAACAACGCCGTCGCGGACAACGCAGGCCTCCTGCGCAACGTGGTGGGCAAGATGTTTGCGGCGGCCCGGCAGGGCGTCAGCTTCAACGCGCTGTCGACTCATGTGGACTACCAGGCGGAGGGCCTGCACTACTACGACCCGGCAGCGCTCTTCGACCTCTGTAAGCGCGAGCTGACGCCCTACGTGAGCCTCGACCACGCCTACGAGGTCAAGCCGGGTGTGATCCCCTTCGAGTTCACGCTGCACCTGCGCAAGTCGCCGAACTGACGGCGCTTCGCTATCATCGCGCCCCACATGACCCAATCCGCTCGCCGCCGTGTCGTCATGCTCGTCTGGGTCGCGGTGGGCTTGATGCTCATCTGGCGCGGCCTGCCCTACACCGGTTTCCGCACAGAGGCCGGCATCCTGGGCCTGCAGGGCAACGAACGCTGGCTGGCGTTGGCCGCGGCTGTCGTCGTCGGCATTGCCAAGGGCTTCACGGCGCTGCGCAAGGGCGCACGCCGCGCGGTCACGCAGATCGTGGCCAAAGGGGAGCAAGCTCCGGTCTGGACCGTCTTCAGCCCCTTCATGATCCTGCTCGTGGCGCTCATGGTCGCCGCGGGACTGTTGCTGCGCAGAGGCGACTACGACCCACAGATCAAGGCTTGGCTCATCGGGATTCTCTATCCCGGCATCGGCGTGGCGCTCATGCTCGGCGGCTGGCAAGTGCTGAGCGCCTTGCCGTTGCCGACGAAACCGGCCAGGGCGTAGCGGCGCCGCCCCTCCACGTTCTGAACTCGTCCGCGCCTGGCCGGCCTCAGGCCGGCGACTTGACTGGCCCGCTCTTCGCCAGCGCCACGACTTGCTGGCACAGAGCCTCGATGCCGGCGGCCACATCCGTGATGCGCGGGCCGAGCATGTAGGCGGGCGTGCTCACGATGCGCGTGCGCCGGTCCACGACGACTTCGTGCACGCCCTTCTCCGTGTGCCGCGCACCGAGCGCCACGAGCGCCTTGGCCGTGAGCGGATCATCACCGATGGTCAACTCGGGCCCCTGCTGCCCCAGCACCTTGGCCACCACCGCCGGCGCGATGCAGATGGCGCCGATGGGTTTGCCGGCCGCGTGCACTGCGCGCAGGAGCTCGGCCACGGCGGGATGCACTTGGCAGCCGGCGCCCTTCATCGCGAAGTCGGAGAGGTTCTTGGCCGCGCCGTAGCCGCCCGGCAGCACGAGCGCATCGAGCGAGTCCACCCGCACCGCATCCACGGCCGTGATGTCGCCGCGCGCGATGCGCGCCGATTCCACCAGCACATTGCGACTCTGGCCCGGTACTGCTTCGCCCGTCACGTGATCCACGACGTGCATCTGCTCCACGTTCGGGGCCAGCCAGGCCACCTCGGCGCCGGCCCGCTCGAGGAAGTAGGCCGCCAGCACGGACTCGTGGATCTCGGCACCATCGAGATAGCCGCAGCCCGACAAGACAATGCCGACCCTGACCATGGCCATTCCTCCGCTTCGCGAACGGCGCGACACGCGCCGGACCGGTCATCCTAACCAGGACGAGCAACCCTGGGCCGCGGGCTGGCGCGGCTCCTGTTAGCCTGCTGGCATGGCCCGTTTCCCAGGCACCGAGACACACGGCAACCGCGCCGGGCTGCGCCCCGGCACGGCCGTGCGCTGCCGGCGCAGCCGCGCCAACGCCGATCTCAGCCTCGCCGACCGGCGCGGCGTGGTCAGTGAAGTGCGTCTCGACCACGCCCGGCTGCTCTTCGGCCTAGCCTGCGCCGCCGACGAGACCGCCGAGTCGGCCTGGGTGGCCAACGAGCAGCTCATCGTCGAGCCGGCGCCGCAGGACAGCGAGCTGGCCATCCTGGCGCGCGTGCTCACGCTGCTGGCCGCCGAGCGCGTGGATTTCGAGGAGGGCGAGCTGCTCGTCGCCGGCGGCGAATATGACGTGGCCGCCCTGGATGCAGTGCGCGCGCTGCTCGGCGCCCGGCTGCTCGCATTGACCCTGCGCCCCGAAGGCGTGCACCTGCTGGGCACGCGCCTGCGAATCGCCGCGCTGCCGCGTTAATCCGACGCGAGCGCCCCGAGGAACCGGCGAGCGCTGGCGGCGCAACGGCTCCATCGGACCTCTTAGTCTCCTGCAGCGCATCTAGACCCCCTTCCCCGCGGGGCCTATAGTGTCCGACTCGACTCAACCGAAAGAGCCACGGCTTTCCCAGCCGGCTCTCCCTTCGAACGCGGAAACCTTCCATGGCCAGTGTCGCTGACAAGTACGCAGACAACGTCGCCGGTGCCTTCTACGTCGACAAGCAGTGCATCCTGTGCCACCTCTGCTCGGACATCGCGCCCGCTTTCTTCAAGGAGAGCGCCGACGGTGACCACGACTTCGTGCACAACCAGCCGAAGTCCGATGAAGAGATCAAGCTCTGCATCGAGGCCATGGAGCAGTGCCCGGTCGAGGCCATCGGCAGCGACGGCGGCTGAACCCCGCGCGCCGGCTCAGTCGGCGCTCGTACCCGCAGAGTCTCCCGCCGGCTCCCCGGCGAAGGCTGTCGCCACGCCGCGCAGCAGCGCCCGGCGTGCCGCCGGCAGACGCAGGCCTAAGCCAGCGAGTCGCAGGCTCAGCGCCGGCAGCGATGTCGGCCGGTTGAGCGCCCGGCTGGCCGTGCGCGAGATCCCCACCGAGCGCTCGTTGCCGGCGCGGCGCCTCGCCTCGTAGTCGGCGAGCAGCACCGCGCCGTCGCTGAGCAGCCGCTTACGCACTGCGCTCGGGTCTCCGTGCAGCAGTTCCCACAGGGTGCGCGCATCGGCGATGGCCATGTTGGCGCCCTGTCCGCCGGCCGGACTCACCGGATGCGCCGCGTCGCCGAGCAACAGCGCCCCGGGTGCGCCATAGCGCGGAGCGTGTCCGAAGCTGCGCCGCACGCGCACCATATCGGCCGGCAAGCGCCGCGGGCCGACGAGGCGCGCAAGATCGGCATCGAGAGCCAAGAGATCGCGCCAGGCCGCGGCGAGCGCCGTCCCGTTCGCCGCGGCAGCGTCCAGCGCCGCGCTGCGCACGAGGGCGAGGCCGGCCCCTCGCCCGCCGACAAAGGGCATGGCGCCCACGCCGGCCAGTCCCGTGGCGCCACCACGCGGATTGATCCAGACGCGCGCCACTGCCGCGGGAGAGTCCGCCGGCCACTCCAAAGCGAAGCACAGAAACTCCAGCGGGAAGGGCTCCGTCTCGAGGGGAATGCCGGCGCCCTGGCGCACGACCGAGCGCTCGCCGTCGTCGCCCACCACCAGCGCGGCGCGCAACTCGCTCGTGACCGAGGTCGTGAGGTCGCGTACCTGCACGCCCACGATGCGCCCGCCTTCCTTCAGCACGCTCACGACTTCGACGCCGCGGCGCAGAGTGAAACTCGCGCGACGGAGCAGGAACTCGCGCGCCTCATTGGGATTCACGAACCACGGCTGCAGTCCGGCGGAGGCCAGGTCCTGCGCGTCGATGCGGGCGAAGGCCCGCGAGCCCCGGCGCGCCTCAATGCCGCGCATCGGCAAGGCCACGTCCCGCTCCCAGTCGGCGCGCGGATGGAGCTGGCAGAGCGTGGCGATGGTGGCGGGCCAGAGCAGTTCCGGGCGCAAGAAGCTGGGCGGCTTGAGATTGCGCTCCAGCACCAGCACGGACAGACCCGCGCGGGCCAGGCCCTCGGCGAGCACGGCCCCGCCGATGCCGCCACCGCAGATCAGGACGTCGGTCGGCGCCATCTGGCCTGGAGTCACTCCTTCATCCTAGAATCTCGGCAGCGGGCCAAGCCTGGGCAACTCTCAGCCCGCCGACCAAGCCCTTACGTGAATACGCCCTCGTCTTTGCTTCCGGAGCACGAACCGATGTCAGGCAAGAAGTTTCTGAAGAAGGCCGCGCGCCTGGTTATTGGCAAGGAGAAGGCCGAGGCGGCCTTTCATGAGCCGGCGCCGCGCGAGAAGCTGCACGCTTTCTGGCGCAACCCCGACGGCGAGAACCAGCCCGAGGGTTATCTGGGCGCCGGGCCGGGCCGCACCAAGTTCCTGCTGAGCATCGTGCCGCGCTATCTGGACAAGCAGTCCACCATCCTGGAAGTGGGCTGCAATGCCGGCCGCAACCTCAAGGGTCTGCATGAGGCCGGCTACACACGGCTTTCGGCCATCGAGATCAATCCGGCGGCCGTGGCTCTCTTTAAGCAGAGCCTGCCGCAGGTCGCCAAGACCACCACGATCCACAACGCGCCGGTCGAAGAGGTCATCAAGACCTTCAAGCCGCGCTCCTTTGACGGCATCTACACCATGGCGGTTCTGGAGCACATCCATCCGGACAGCGACTGGATCTTCGCTGAGATGGCGCGCGTCGTGAACAAGGCCCTCATCACCATCGAAGACGAGCGCAACCGTGCCTTCGCCAACATTCCGCGCAACTACCAGCAGGTCTTCGAGAAGCACGGCCTGAAGCAGGCCGAGGTCATTGACTGCCGCGACGTGGAGGGCCTCTGCGAAGGCTTCTACGCACGCGTCTTCACGCCGCGCTAAAGCCGACGCCCGCAACCGCCCGGCTCGCGGCTCGGCCCGGCCGACGCCTTAGCGCGCGCCGCTGTCCTTGAGCACGCGCAAGATCGGCTCGTACTTGCCGAAGGGCGGGAAGATGTAGGCGCCCTTGACGCGCTTGTGGGCCAGGGCGGCGGCCAGGCTCTCGGCCGCCACGCGGATGCCGACCTCGCGCTGCTCATCGCGCGACTTGGCGTCGCGCAGACGCTTCATGACCGGCTCGGGCACGGCCATGCCCGGCACTTCGCGCGTGAGGAACTCGGCGTTCTTCAAGCTGGCCAGCGGCAGGATGCCCACGAAGAAGGGAATGTTCGGCACCTCCTCGGTGGCCGCCAGGAAGCGCTCCAACAGACGCGGATCGTAGACGGGCTGGCTGAAGACGTACTCCGCGCCGGCCTTGACCTTTTCGCCGAAGCGCCGCGCCTCGACTTCGAGATCCATCGCGCCGGGATTGCAGCCCGTGCCGATGACGAAGTCGGTTTGCCCGCCGAGCGGCTTGCCCGAAAGGTCCAGGCCCTCGTTGAGCATCTTGGCGAAGCCGATCAGGCCGATGGAGTCGGTGTCGAAGACCGCCGTGGCATTGGGGAAGTTGCCCATCTTGGGCGGATCGCCCGTGATGAGCATGAGATTGCGCAGGCCCAGCGCGTTGTTGCCGATGAGGTCCATCTGCATGGCGAGCAGATTTCTGTCGCGGCAGCAGTAATGGATGATCGTTTCCATGCCGGTGGCTGCGCGGACTTGCTGAGCCAGCGCGGCCGGGCCCATGCGCGCGATGGCGCGCGGACCGTCGGCGATGTTGACCGCGTCGATGCCGTGGTCGCGCAGAAAGCGCGCCGACTCCACCGAGGCGCTGGCATCGAGCCCCGGCGGCGGATCGAGTTCGACGCTCACGGCGAAGCGCGTGCCGATGAGCGCTCCCCAGGGCGTGCGCGAGGCCCGTGGTCGCGCCGGCAGGCGCTGCGCCGCGGGAGTGCCGCCCGGCTCTTCGCTGACGGCCTCCACGCCCGTCGTGGCCTGCGCCCAGCCCACGCGCACGCTGCGCGGCTGGATCGAGAGCAGAAAGCTGCTGACCTCGTGGATCTGCTGAGGCGTCACGCCGCAGCAGCCGCCGATGAGCCGCGCCTTCTTCTGCACGAAGCGCCGGCTGTACTCGGCCAGGTACTCGGGGCTGCTCAAGTAGACCGAGCGGCCTTCGATGAGCGCCGGGCCGCCGACGTTGGGCATCGCGGCCACAGGCAGACCCGTGGCGGCCCCCAGTGCTTGGACCACGTCGAGCGTGGTGTGCGGGCCGTCGCCGCAGTTCGCGCCCACGACGTGCGCCCCGGCGCGCGTCGCCATGCCGGCCACGTCCTCGGGCGCCACCAAGAAGTCCGTATGCCCCATGATGAAGCCGCGGTGGAAGCTGAAGCTCGCCACCACGGGCAGCTCGGTGGCGCGCCGGCAGGCGGTGATGGCGCGGTCCAGGTCGTGCACGCTCGTGAAGGTGTCGAGGAAGAGCAGGTCGGCGCCGGCCTCGGCCAGGGCCGTGGCGACCTCGGCATAGGCAGCGCGCTGGTCCTCTTCGGTGAGGCCGCCCTCTTTGGCGCCCTGGCCCAGCGGCCCGATGCTGCCGGCCACATAGGCCTTGCCGCCGGCCTCACTGCGCGCGATGGCCACACCCGAGCGCAAGATCTCCAGCAGGCGCGCCTCGAGCCCGTGCGCGGCCAGCTTCACCCGGTTGGCGCCGTAGGTGTTGGTCTCGATGAGCTCGCTGCCGGCCCGCAGGTAGTCGCGGTGGATCCCGCGCACCAGGGCCTCCGACGAGAGGTTCAGCTCGTCGTAGCAGCGGTTGATAAACACGCCGCGGGCGTAGATTTCACTGCCCATGCCGCCGTCGCCCAGGATGACGCGGCTGCTCAAGGCCTCGAGGAAGGGCGGCTGGTCGGGCACGCGGGGAGACTATCAGAAGCCGAAGCCCGTCGGACTGCCATAGACGCCGACCGCTCGCGGCGCGACAATGGGCCCATGACTTCGCCCCAGGATCTGCGTCAACCCATCATGGACAAACTCGCCACGGTCTATGACCCCGAGGTCCCGGTGGACATCGTCCAGTTCGGGCTGGTCTACGGCCTGGACATCGATCCCGAGGCCAATGTCACGCTGACCATGAGCCTCACCTCGCCGAGCTGCCCCGCGGCGCAGTCCATTCCCAAGGAGTGCGAGGAGAAGATCAAGTCGGTGGACGGCGTGAAGGCCGTGAACATCAACGTGGTCTGGGATCCGCCGTGGGGTCCCGAGATGATCTCACCGTCCGGCCGCAAGAAGCTCGGCATGGACGCCGACGACGACTGAACGCCGCGGGCGCACAGCGCCCCGGCTGCACTGGCCTCCGTCGCGCTGCGTTCAGGATCCGACGGGCCAGCGCTCGGCGGCGCGCAGCCGCACCATCTCGTTCTCGTCGGCGAGCAGGGCCGCACGCAGTTCGGGCGGCACGTCCACGGTCGTGGGCAACTCGCCGAGCAAGATGAAGCGCACGACCGGATCGCGGTCGCGCAGGCCGGCCAAGGGATCGGCCAACCACGGCGGGAGTTGCCAGGTGCGCAGGCCGCGATGGAGTTCCAGGCGTCCCGCGGCCGTGGCGTTCGCCAACGCGAACGCATAGTCCCCTCGCAGCGACGCCCACAAGACTGCGTCGACCGACTCCTTCTCGCCCGGCCGCGGGTACGGCAAGCCCTGCTTCCCGCCCGAGCCCAAGTGGTTCAGCCAAGTCTCCAGGCGAAGTGCGACGCTCTCTTGCTGCTGCTCCGCGCTCCGCGCGCGGTGCTCGGCGAGCTCAGCTTCCGTGCGGTGCTCGGGCAGGTCGAAGAAGCAGCGCCCCAGGAAGTCGAGCACGAAGAAGATCGGCGTGCCGATCGCGCGGAAGGGCACAACCGCGAGCTGCGTGTAGTACTCCTTCTCCCAGGGCACGTCGTCCCAGAGTTCGACCGTATCGTCAAAGCTGTCGTCCACGACCTGCGCCGGGTGCACGATGAAGCTGTCGACGAGGATGCAGACCAGGCCGCCAGGGAAGGTGAGCGGCAGCGTGGCCCAGAAGGCGGTGCCGCCCTCCGGGACCAGGTTTTCCTCGAAGGCATTCCACACCGGGCGGTTGTCGCGATTGGTGAAGGCACAGCCGGCCGAACTTGTCAGCAGGGCCGCCAGGGCCAGAGCGACCAAGGTGCAGCGCCGACTCCCCGTCCCGGATCGCTTCATGTTCCCGCCTTGGCTGGCGCGTCGGCATCCTCGTGCGGGTCGATCGGGAAGAGGCAGCGCCCGAGCCAATCGCCGACGAAGACAAAGGGCGTGGCGATGGTCACGAGCGGCAGGAGCACGGCGCGGCGGAAGCGCGTCTGGCCGCGCGAAGTCCAGAGCGCGTCCACTGTGTCGAGCCAAGCGTCATCCACCGAGCAGGCCGGATGCACGAGGACCATGTCGGCCACGAGGGCCACGATGCCGGTGGGCAGCGTGACGGGCACGGCCACCCAGCGCATCGTTGCGCTTGCGGGGATGCAGCTTTCGTCGAGGGCGTTGAGCGTGCGCCGATAGTCCTCCTCGAAGACGGCGCAGCCCATGAGCCAGAGCACGATGGCCACGAGCACGACGAGCAGCAGCGCCCGGCCCATCGTGAGGCGCCGTGGCGACGAGGCAGCCGAGTGGCAGCCGCTCTCGCTGCAGACATCGGCTTTGGATTCGGCGCCCCCTTGGGCCCCCGCTGCAGCGCCGCTCGAAGCACCGCAGCCTGTGCCGCAACCCGTGCCGCAGTGGCCCTCGCCGCTGGCTGCGGGCTGGCCCCCATCAGCCTGAGTTTGGCTCGGCGGCGTGCTCGAAACACTCTTCATGGACCCGACGCTACGCCTCTCCCGCCTCCCCCGCAAGCGCCCGGCCTGCGTGGTATGGTCGGCCGCGCATGCGGCCCGTTGCACTGATCCTGGGCCTGCTCCTCGCCGCGCAAGCCACACTCCTCGTGCGCAGCCAGGGCCAGGCGCTCACCGCCGCACGCATGGGGCACCGCTGGCTCACCGAAGGCGGCCCCGAGGGCGACCTCTCCTACCTGCCGCTCGCCGCCAGCCGCGCACTGGCCGAACTCGAAGGCGCCTTGCCGCTGCAGGCGCGCGTGCTCGTTGTGCTGGCTTCGCCCTTCCCGGTGGCCTTCGATTTCTACTTGCAGCCGCGCCACGTGGCGGTGCTCATGCCCTTGGATGACGCGCTCATTGCGCGAGCCGCCGCAGCCTTTCCCGTCGCGGCCGGACAGGCGCAGCGCTGGGCCGACCTCGTCACCGCGCGCGGCCAGCGCCTGACGCCGCAGTCGCTGCACGAGGGCCTGCAGCGCGCCGACTACCTGCTCAGCTTCCACGCGGACCCGGCCGCGCTGGGAGTGCCGCCCGAGCGGCTGGAGTTCGTCGCACGCAGCGAGATGGCCGCGGTGTGGCGCGTTCTGCGCGACGACGCCGACCTGGGCACGGCGCCCCGATGAATGCCGAGCCCGCCTCCATGACCGGTCCGGCGGCGATCGTGCTCGTCTATGTCACGCAGCTCTTGGCGGGGCTGCTGCTGCTCGGCGCGGCGGACAGCTTGGCCGGCGCGGCCCGCACGCCTCGCCGCTGGCATGAGCGGCTCTCGCGCGCGCTGCTCCTGGGCCCGCTCGGCATCACGCTGCAAATGCTGCTCTTGCACGCGATCGATTCGCCCTTCGAGCTGACCGCCATCGTGACGCCCTGGTGGCTGGCCGGCGCAGCCGCGGCCGGCACGGCCCTCGCGCGGCGGCGTCGCAACTCGGACCAGCCGGCCTTGCAAGCGCGGGCGGGAGCCGAGGCGCGGGCAGGCGGGCAGGCGCGGTTCGCCATGGGCCTGCCGCAGCGCGCCGCGCTGCTGCTGACCGTGCTGCTCTTTCTCCTGGCGCTGGGCCAGGGGCTGCTTCTGCCGGTACACACAGGAGACGCGCTGCTGAACTTCGCGCAGAACGCGCGCGTCTTCGAGACGCATGGCAACTTGGCGCCCGAGGCGCTCGCGCAGCTCGCGCTCCCCGGCCACACCGAATATCCGCCGCTCGTGGCGCTCAACGAGACGCTGCTCTTCTTTGCAGGCGGCCCGGCGCGCGCACTGGCCATCAAACCCTTCTTCGCGCTGGCCGGCTGGGCCCTGCTGCTGCTCATCGTCGAGGCCTGCTTTTCAGTTCTGCGCGGCTGGCGCGGCGCGGCCGTGGCGGCCCTGGCCTGCTGCACGCCCTTCTTCGCTAGCCAGGCCACTGAGGGCTACGCCGATCTGCGCCTGGCGGCCGGCGTGCTCTTGCTCGCGCTCACTGCCCGAGAGTCCAACCTGCTGCTCTTCGTCCTGGCGGGCGCGGCCTGCGCTTTCACGAAGTTCGAGGGGCTGGCGGTCGCCCTGGTCGCCGTGCCCGTCATGTTCTGGCTGCCGCTGCGACGGCGCGCGCTGGGCGCGACAGCGCTGCTCGGCCTCGCCCTCATCTGGCCGGCTTGGCTCTCGCAGCAGAGTCTCGGCACTCCGCCGCTGGCCGGCTCAGAGTGGCACGACCTTGGCGGTGCCCTCGTGCGCTTGCCGCTCGCCGCACGCGACCTGGCGGCGCTCATGCTGGGCAGCGACAGCGCCGGCCACCTCAGTTTCGGCCTCTTCTGGCCGCTCTGCCTGGCCGCCGTGCTGGCCGGGCTGCTGCGTCGCGACGTGAGCACACGACGCCGGCTGGCGCTCGCGGCGTTGCCGCTGCTGCTGCACCTGGGCCTCTATGCCGCGGTCTTTGCGCTCAGCCCCGCGGAACTGGGCTGGCACCTGCAAACCGCGGGCGGGCGGCTCTTGCTGCACACGACGCCGTGGGCGCTGTTGCTCGCCCTCGCTGCGCTGCGCGACGAGGATCCCACCGCGCCGACTTGAGGCGCCAGCCTGAGTCGCCGGCCGCGCTCGGCCTACGGCTCCGGCAGCGTGAGCGGGTTGCCGTCGATGTCCAGTTCCACGGGCGGGCCGAAGCCGAGTTCCGCGAGACTCTCGCGCACCTTGGCGGCATCGCCCACGACCAGAATCGCCACCTGCTCGGGATGCACGTGCTCGCGCGCCAGCTTGTCCAGGTCGGCCTTGCCCAGGGTGTTGAGCTGGGCGATGCGGCGCTGGAGATAGTCATCCGGATAGCCGTAGAAGCTCACGCTGTCGAGAATCCCCGAGAGCGCCGAGATGGACTCGAACTGGCGGTTCATGGCCTGCAGCAGGGCGTCACGTGCGAAGGCCACTTCCTCTTCGGAGAGCCCCCCCTCTTTAACGGCGCGGAGTTCCTTGAGGAACTCTGAGATCGCCGCCGCCGTGTGCTGGGTGTGCACACCGGCCGAGGCCGTGAAGAGCCCCGGGCGCAGCCCGCCGGAGAAGTTGCTGCGGGCGCCGTAGGTGTAGCCCTTGTCCTCGCGCAGATTCATGTTGATGCGGCTGCTGAAGGCGCCGCCCAGCGAGTAGTTCATCACCTGAGCCGGATACCAGTCGGGATCCGTGCTGGCCAGGCCGATGTGGCCGATGCGCACTTCCGACTGCGCTGCCTCGGGCTTGTCCACCAGGAAGACGCGCGGCTCGTTGAGCCCGCGCGGGGGCGCGACGGCCAGCGGCGGCAGGGCCTCGCCGGCCCAGTCGCTGCCCAGGCGGGCGAGTAGATCGCGCAGCTCGGAGGCCTGCACATCGCCGACGACCAGCAGGCGCGCACCGCTGGGCACGACGCAGCGCCGGTGAAAGGCGCGCACATCGGACAGCGTGAGCGTGCCCACGGTTTCGAGCGTGCCGTCCGTGGGCCAGCCCTCGGGATGGTCGGCGCCGTAGGCCACGCGCGCCCAGGCATTGCGGCTGATCGTGCCGATGGAGTCACCGCGCGTGGACAGCCCGGTGAGGCGCTGCTGCTTGAGGCGCTCGAAGTCGGCGGGCGAAAAACGCGGCTTCAGCACGACATCCTGCAGCAGCGCGAGGGCCTCGGGCAGGTGCTTGCGCAGAGTGCGCAGCGAGATCGTGAGTTCCTCGTCGTCGGCTGAGACGTTGAAGTTGGCGCCCAGCTCATCGAGCCGGTCGGCGAAGGCCAGCGTGTCGAGAGACTCAGTGCCCTCGTTCATGAGCTCGGCCGTGAGCGTGGCCAGGCCGGCCTGGCGCAACTCCGTGCGCAGGTGTCCGGCCGGCACGCTGAGCTGCACCGAGACCAGCGGCAGCTCGGTGTAGCGGGTGCCGGTCATCTGCACGCCATTGGGCAGGGCGTCGTGCCAAATCGCCGGGGCCTTGAAGTTCGGCGCCGGCCCGACGCGCGGCTGCGCATCGCGCTGCACCGTGCTCTCGATGGCCACCTGCGGCGTCGTGCGACCCGTCGCTGCCGACTGGAGCTGGCCCTCCGGCACGACCGACAAAGCCAGGAAGGGCTGGCCGAGCAGGTACTTCTCGAGAGCCCGCTCGACGTCGCGCGGCGAAACCTCGAGGACCTCGCGCAGCAGACGCGTGGCCTCCGCCGGATCGCCTTCGAAGACATTGGCTTCGGCCAGCGCGCTCGTGCGCGCCGAGACTGTCTCCAGCCGGTTCACGAAACTGGACTCGTAGCGTGTCTGCTGACGACGAAGCTGATCCTCGTTCACGCCTTGCTCTTCAAGCTGGGCGAGCAGGGCGTGAATCTTGGTCTCGAGCGTATCGAGGGTGACGCCCGGCGCGGCACGCACGGTGATGTCGAACTCACCGGCCATTTCGCCGCGGTCCTGGCCGGCAGAAACCCGCGTGGCCAGCACCTCGTCGATGGTCAGGGCCCGGTCGAGGATGGCCGACTTGTTGGCGGAGAGAATCGCGGCCAGCATGAGGAGCGAGGCCTCGTCCTCGTGCCCGCGCGGCACGGTCGGCCAGGTCAGCGAAAGCTGCGGCAGCTTGATCTTGTCTTCTACAGCCACCCGCCGCGTCTGGGCGAAGTCCGTGGCGCGCGGCTCGGGCCGCTGCACTTCGGGGCCGCGCGGCAGACCGCCAAAGTACTTGCGGGCCAGCTCCAATGCGACGGTCGGGTTGACGTCGCCGCCGATGGCGAGCGTGGCGTTATTGGGCCCGTACCAGCGCCGGAAGAAGGCGTGCACATCGGCCAGCGAAGCAGCCTCAAGATCGGCGTGACTGCCGATGGTCAGCCAGTGGTAAGGATGATCGGAGGGATAGAGCGCCGCCGCCGAAACTTCATAGGCCTTGGCGTAGGGCTGGTTCTCGTAGTTCTGCCGGCGCTCGTTCTTGACCACTTCGCGCTGGTTGTCGAGCTTGCGCTGCGTGATGGCCGGCAGCAGAAAGCCCATGCGATCCGCCTCGAGCCAGAGCGCGGTCTCGAGATGATTGCTGGGCAGCGTCTCGAAGTAGTTTGTGCGGTCACGGTTGGTGGTGCCGTTGAGCGTGCCGCCGGCCTCGCTCACGATCTTGAAGTGCTGGTCGTCGCCGACGTGCTCGCTGCCCTGGAACATGAGGTGCTCGAACAGGTGCGCGAAGCCGCTGCGGCCCGGCTCCTCGCGGCCGCTGCCCACGTGATAGACCACGTACACGGCCACGACCGGATCGCTGTGGTCCTCGTGGATCACGACCTGCAGGCCGTTCTCGAGGACGTGCTTCTCGAAGGGGATCTCAAGCTCTTGAGCGCGGGTCGGGGAGTTCATGAGGAGGGTGGCGGCCAAAAGAAGAGGGAGGTGACGCGACATGTCGGCATCCTGAGCACGAGGCGAAGGGGCGCGAGGCGAAGAGCGGCCAGCCTAGCAGAAGGCGGGCAGCGGGCGCCCGCCGCCAGGACCGTGCCGCGGCCCCCGATGAGCCCTCAGTTGCTCTCTCAGTGCCGCGGCCTCATTTGGGCGCAATGCTCAGCAGAGTCACGCGCGGCTCGTGGCGCAGATCCTCAGCGCGGCGCGGCGCAAAGGGCGCATCGTTGCGGCGCGGAGGCGCCCCCTCCGCCGGAATCAGGCCCCGGCTGCCTTCCCAGTGAGCGTCATCCCAATCGAGGATCTGCACACTCGGGTCGAGCTGCCGCTGACGCGCGACCCACTCGGCGAAGAGCTTGGAGTCCAGGAGCGTGCGCCTCACCCGCGCGGGCGCAACATCCCAGTAGAGCAGCAGAAACTCCTGCAGGTGCAGCACATTGCCGATCCACGGTTCGGCGAGCACGACCGGGTGCGGCCCCGCGCTGGCGAGCACGGGCCCCAGCTCCTCGGCGAGTTGCGTTTGCAGGCGGCCGATGGGTCGGTAGTCGGCGGCATTGAGCGCGCGGATCGCACTGCCATGCCAGACGCAGCCGGCCACGAGCGCAGCCGCCGCCAGGCCGCGCGTCGCGCGACGCTCCGCGCAGCTCGCCGCAACGCCCACGAGCAGCGCGGCCCCCACCGTCGGAAAGTAGTAGAGCCGCGAACTGTTTGGCTGGAGCTGGCGCGTCATCGTGGCCGGCAGCATGGCCGTGAGCAGCAGCGCCGCGGCGCAGAGCGCGGCCGGCAGCAGAGCGCGGCGGCGCCAGGCGACGAGGCTCAGCACGGCCGCGAGCAGCAGTGCGCCGTGCCACCAGCGCGCCTCGTCATGCACGTGCCGCAGCGGCGAGAAGAGCCAAGCCGTCGCGCCGAACACGCCTTCGACGCTGAGAAAGCTGAAGGTGGCGCGCAGTTCGACGGGTGCGCCGGCCCCCGCCGCAGCCGGATCGGCGAAGGCCTCGCCGAGGCGGGCATTGCTGGCCACGAAGACGGCCGCGGCCAGCGCCACGAACGCGAAGCGCAGCAGCGCGGCCCGGCGAAAGACGCTGGCCAGCCCAAAGACCGCCGCTTCGGCCAGCGGCAGCCAGGCCAGCACCACGGCGCTGGGCTCTTTGGCCCAGAGCGCCAGGAGCACGACCAAGGCGGTGAGCAGTGCGCGCCCGGTCCGGAAGGGCCCCGGCTCTGCTGCGCGCAAATGCAGCAGCACGGCCAGCGTGCAGAGCGCGGCGGCCAGCGTGGAGTTGTGCGCGGCAATCCAGAGCGGCGCCTCGCTGTGCGCGAAGAAACACACGAAGGCGGCTGCCGCGGCCAGCGGCGGCCAGCGCGAACCGAGCAGTCGGCGCGCCAGCAGCCAGACGAGGAAGCCGGTCAGTCCGTGGAGCGCGATGCCCACCGCGTGATAGCCCGCGGCCTGCAGGCCGAAGAGCGCCCGCTGCGCGGTGACGTACACGCTCCAGGTCGGCCGAAAGTAATTCAGCGGGCGGTCGGTGAAGGCGGCCAGCGGTTCGGCCAGCACGCGCTCGGCGTGATTCAGGAAGAGCGCGTCATCGTTGTAGAAGCCGTTGCCGAGTGAGGGCGCGTAGACCAGGAAGGCCAGCGCCACACAGAGCAGCGCCACCAGGAGCGGGCGCTCCATCAGCCAGTGAAACGCTTGCGGCAGATCGTCCGGAACATCTTGAGCGCCGTGCGCGCCACAGCGCTGAAGCTGCGGCTGTGCTTGCTCTCGCCGCCGAGCCGTCGTCCGTAGTGCACCGGAATCTCGATCACGCGCATGCCCTGCCGATAGGCCTCGCAGATCATCTCGGGCGAGAAGGCCGGCCCGCTCTCGCGTGTACCCGGCGAGAGCTTGCGCCACGCCTCGGCCCACAGCGCGCGGTAGCTGCAACCCACATCGGTGAGGCGCGGCTCATGCGGCACGAGCCAGAACAACTCGAGCAGCTTGGCCATGGCGACGTTGCCCCAGCGCAGCGACCAGTCCATGTTGGCGCCCTGCTCGACCATCTGCCGCGTGGTCCGCGTGCCAAGCACGAGCTGGCCGTCGGGCAGGTAGGCCAGGAGCTTGCCGAGGTCGCTGGCGCGGAAGCTGCCGTCGGCCTCGGTGATGACCAAGATGTCCGCACCCGTGGCGGCGGCGTGATCCAGGCCGGCGCGCAGGGCCTCGCCGTAGCCCTGGCGCGTGGCCAGCAGCACTTCGGCCCCCGCCTCGCGCGCCCGCGCGGCGCTGGCGTCCTTGCAGTTGTTGTCCACCACCAGCACGCGATCCACGCTCGCCACGCCGCGGAAGTCGCGCACCACGCCGCCGATCGTGCCCTCTTCGTTGTAGCAGGGCACGATGACCGTGACGGAATGACCCTGATGCAACCGAAGACTCCCGCGAGATCGCGCGGCCATCGTAGTCGCGTGAAGTGCCAGGACAAGCCCGCGAGATCCGCGGGGCTCGCGGCATAATGCGCCCCCATGTCCTCGGCACCGGCCAGCCACTCATCTCACCAGGCGCCAAGCGCCGGGGCGCCCGTTGTTGGGACACTGGCGGGCCGGGCCATCGTGGTCGGCGCCAGCTCGGGCATGGGCGCCGCCATCGTGAAGCAGCTCGTGGGCGAGGGCTGGGCCGTGGCTGCGCTCGCGCGCCGCGAGAGCGGACTGACCCAGCTCGCTGCCGACTGCGCAGCGGGGGCGCATGGTTCTGCGGGCCATGGCCGCGTCCTCACGCGCGCGCACGATGCGAGCCGCGCGCACGAAGTGCCCGCGCTCTTCGAGCAGCTCGTGCGCGAACTCGGCGGCCTCGACCTGCTCGTCTACGCGGCCGGCATCATGCCGAAGGTCGAGCGCACCGCGTACGACACCGAGCAGGACCTCGCCGTGCTTGCCGCCAACCTCGGCGGCTGCATCGCCTGGGGCAATGCGGCGGCCGCGCTGTTTCGCAGCCAGCGCTCGGGCACGATCGTGGGCATCTCCTCCATCGCCGGCGACCGCGGGCGCAAGGGCTTCCCGGTCTACGCCACGAGCAAGGCCGGCATGGACTGCTACCTCGAGTCGCTGCGCAACCGCCTCGCCGAAGCCAACGTCCACGTCTGCACGATCAAGCCCGGCTACGTGGACACGGCCATGACGCGCGGCATGCAGGGCCTGTTCTGGCTGATCAGCGCCGAGCAGGCCGCGGCGACGATCCTGCAAGCCGCGCGCCGCCGCGTGAACGTGCGCTACGTGCCCTACCGCTGGCGCTTCGTGGGCCTCGTGCTCAAGCTCATCCCCAGTTTCGTCTTCCGGCGGCTGGAGTTTTGAGCGGCACGCTCTCGGCGCACGACGCCGGTCCTGACAGCGCCGCTCCCCACTCACGCGCGGCCGCCTCCTGGGAGTACGTCGAGGGCTGGGGCATGGCCGTGGGCGCGGCCTCGCGCGTGCTGCGACCGCGCAGCGAAGCGGAGATTGCCGAGTGCTTCGCTCTCGCGCGGCGCGAGGGCCTGAGCTTGGCGCTGCGCGGCGGCGGCAATAGCTACGGCGACGCGAGCGTGAACGAGGGCGGCCTCGTGCTCGACATCTCGCGCATGAACCGCGTGCTGGAGTGGGACGCCGACACCGGGCGCGCCGTGCTCGAGCCCGGCGTCACCGTCGAGCAGCTCTGGAAACGCAGCCTGCCCGACGGCTGGTGGCCGCGCGTCGTGTCGGGAACGATGTTTCCCACCATGGCCGGCGCGCTGGCCATGAATGTGCACGGTAAAAACAACTTCAAGGCCGGCACCTTCGGCGAGGCCTGCGAGGAGTTTGATCTGCTGGCACCGAGCGGCGAACGCCTCACCGCGAGCCGCGCACACAACGCCGATGTCTTCCACGCGGCCATCGGCGGCTTCGGCATGCTGGGCTGCTTCACGCGCGTTGTGCTGCGCACGCACCGCGTGCACTCCGGCCACATGGAGGTCCGCGCCCTGCGCGCCCGCGACCTGGCCGAGATGATGGCCCTGATGGAAGAACGCCGGCTCTCCGGCGAGGCCGACTACCTCGTGGGCTGGCTCGACGCCTTCTCGGGCGGCCCGGCCGGCCGGCGCGGCGGCAGCAGCGACGGCGAGGGCGTCGGACGCGGACTGATCCATGTGGCGCGCTACCTGCGGCCCGGCGAGGACCCCGCCCCCCAGCGCACGCTCAATGTCGCGGCGCAGGAACTGCCCAAGAGCATTCTCGGCGTGCCGAAGGCCGAGGCCTGGCGCGCGCTCGCTCTGCTGAACAACGACGCCGGCATGCGCCTGCTCAACGCGCTGAAGTACCGCGCCGGCTGCGTCGAGGCCGCGCAAAATCCCTACTTCCAAACCCACGCCGGCTTCGCCTTCTTGCTCGACTACGTGCCCAACTGGAAGTACGCCTACGGTCGCGAGCCGATCCGCCGCGGCCTGATTCAGTTTCAGACTTTCGTGCCGAAGGAAACCGCCCACGCCACCTGGATCGAGATGCTCGCGCGCTGCCGCGAGCGGCGGCTGGTGCCCTATCTTGGCGTGCTCAAGCGCCACCGGCCCGACCCCTTTTGGCTAACGCACGCAGTGGACGGCTGGAGCCTGGCCGCCGACTTCAAGGTGACGCCCGAGAATCGCGCCGCGCTCTGGGCGCACTGCGACGACCTCACCGAACTGGTACTCGCCGCCGGCGGCCGCTTCTACTTCGCCAAGGATCTCGTCATCGGCCCCGAGGACGCGCGCCGCTTCCTCCCGCCCGAGAACTTGCGCCGCTTCCTCGCGCTCAAGCGCCGCCTCGATCCGGAGAACTTGCTCCAGACGAACCTCTCGCGCCGCGTGCTACCGCTCGGCTAGGGCGACTCCACCACCAAGACGGGCACGCCCTGCGCCAGCCGCGCCGCGCCGGAGACGACCACCGGCACGTCGCCGGCGAAGCCCGAGACAATCTCGATGGCCCCGTCGAGTTCCAGGCCGGTGCTGACGCGGTGCTCCACGGCGCGGCCGTCCTGCACGCTGAAGACGCGCGTGACGCCGGCAAAGCTCGCGATGGCCTCGCGCGGCACAAAGAGCACCTGCGTGTCGGTGTGCGTGGCGAGCGCGCCGCGCGCGAAGGCGCCCGGCCGCAGCCGGCCATCCGCATTGGAAAGCTCGGCTTCGACAAGCAGCGTGCCGCTCTCGCGGCGCACATCAGGCGCGATGCGCGTCACGCGGCCCTCGAAGCTCTCGCCCGGCCGAGACTCCACCTGCACATTCACGGTCTGGCCGGTGACGAGCCGCCCGGCCTCGCGCTCCGGCACTCCGAAGCGGAAGCGCAGCACCGCGTCGTCCACGAGTTGGAAGAGCACCTGCCCGGCCTCGACCTCCTCGCCGGCGGAGACGAGTCGCTCGGCGACGGCCCAGGGCGCAAGACCCGGCGGCGCGGCCAGCACCGTGTCTGCGAGGCGCTGGCGCGCCAAGGCCAGCTCCGCGGCGAGTCCGCGCGCCTGCGCCCCGAGGGCCTGCGCCTGCTGGCGCGCCAACCCGTGTTCGCTCACCGCCAGAGCGTAGGCCGTCGCGACATTCTCGAAGTCCTGGTCGGAGAGCAGGCCGGTGCCCTGTGCGCGCAGCCCTTCGGCGCGGCGCAGACGCGCGGCTTCATGCTCTTGGGCGAGTCCGGCGCGCTGCACTTCTGGCACGCGCGTGACATCAAAGTTGGCCGGCGGCGGCCCGCTCTGGCCCAGCCGCGCCAAGAGCGCATCCAGCGCGGCCTGCCGCTCGAGCGCTGCCAGTTCCCAGTCAGTCGCGTCGAGGCGCAGCAAGACGGCGCCCGGAGGCACGCGATCGCCCAGATCGGCGAGCACTCCTGAGACGCGCCCCGCCACGCGCGCCGCCAGGCGCACATCTTCGCGCGCCAAGAGTGCCCCAGTGACTTCGAGCCGGCGCTGCACGTCGCGGCGCAGCGGCTCGGCGAGCTGCACGCTTGTCGGCGTGGCCGTGGCAGAACCCGCGGCCCGCTCAGGCTCGCCGCAGCCGCCGCCGAACAAAGCCAGCAGCACGAGGCCTGACAGCATCAGACCGCGCCGGGGCGGCGGCGCCGTGCTCCGCAGCGCGGCGCGGGCTGCAGGCGAAGCTGACAGCGTATGAGCGGAAAGCAGCATGTTCTGCCGGAGGGTAGCTAGGCCCGGCTCGGCGGACAAGGCGCGACGGCGCAGGCTCGCCTCGCTATCCTCGGGACTTCCCCGCGGAGGCCCCGTGCAGAAGCTCGCCGAGACGTGCATTCGCCGGCCGGTCTTCGCGACCATGCTCATCCTGGCGCTCGTCGTGGCGGGCGGCGTGAGCTATGCGCGGCTCGACACCGACCGCCTCCCGTCGGTGGACCTGCCCATCGTTTCGGTGCGCACGCTTCTGCCCGGTGCGGCGCCAGAGCAGGTCGAGAGCGAAGTCAGCCGGCGCATCGAGGAGGTGGTCAACACCGTCGAGGGGCTCGAGGAACTGCGCTCGATCAGCGGCGCCGGCTCGTCGATCGTGCTGGCCACCTTCGCGCTGGATCGCGACATCGACACCGCCGCGCAGGACGTGCGCGACCGCGTGGCCACCGTGCTGCGCGACCTGCCGGAAGGCACCGAGCCGCCCATTGTGAGCAAGGCCGACGGCGACAACAGTCCGGTGCTCACCGTCGTCGTCGCCGGCCAGCGCACGCTGCGCGAACTCACTGAGATCGCCGACAAGCTCGTCAAGGTGCGCCTGGAGCGCAGCGCCGGCGTGGGCGAGGTGCGTCTCGTGGGCGGCCTGCAGCGCAGCATCAATCTGCGCGTCGAGGCCGACCGTCTGGCGGCGCTGGGCCTGCCGGTGACGGCCGTGCGCGACGCGGTCCTGGCGCAAAACACCGATGTGCCCGGCGGCCGCCTCACCGGAACCGAGCGCGAGCAAGTCTTGCGCACCATGGGCCGGCTCCAGCAGCCGGCCGACTTCGATGAGCTGGTGCTGGCGGTGCGCGACGGCGCCCCCGTGAAGCTGCGCGATGTGGGCCATGCTGAAGACGGCACGCGCGAGCCGCGCGGCGCGGCGCGCCTGGACGGCGAGCCGGCCGTGGCCCTGGAAGTGCGCCGCCAGACCGGGGCCAACACCATGGAGGTCATCGCCGGCCTGCACGCCGGCCTGGCCGAACTCGAGCCGCAACTGCCCGCCGGCGTGCGCCTGGAACGCCTGCGCGACCAGTCGCTCTACATCAACGCGGCCCTGCACGAGATCAATGTGCACCTCGTGCTGGGCTCACTCTTGGCCAGTCTCGTCGTGCTGGCCTTCATGCGCAGTTGGCGCAGCACGCTCATCGCGGCCATCGCCATCCCCACCTCGGTCATCGCCACCTTTGCGGCCATGGACGCGCTGGGCTTCACGCTCAACTCGGTGACCATGCTGGCGCTGGTGCTCATGGTCGGCATCGTCATCGACGACGCCATCGTGGTCCTGGAGAACATCTTCCGCTTCGTGGAAGAGAAGGGCCTGCCGCCGCGCGAGGCGGCGCGCCTGGGCACGGCCGAAATCGGGCTGGCCGTGCTGGCCACCACGCTCTCGCTGGTGGTCATCTTCGTGCCGGTCTCCTTCATGTCCTCGATCTCGGGCCGCTTCCTCTATCAGTTCGGACTCACGTCGGCGGTGGCGGTCATGGTGAGCCTGCTGGTGAGTTTCACGCTCACGCCCGCGCTCGCCGCGCGGCTGCTGCGCCCGGCGCGCGGACCGCAGCACGGCGGTGCACTGGCGGGCGCCAACGCGGGCGCAGGCGCGTCGGCGACACTGGCCGCGCGCGCGGCCTCGCGCGGCGGTTTCTACGCACTCATCGAGCGCCAGTACCTCGGGCTGCTGCGCTGGTCGCTGCGCCGGCGCTTCGTGGTGGCCTTCCTCGGCTTGCTCGTCGTGCTCTCGGCCGTGCCGCTCTATGGCCTGCTGCGGCAGGACTATCTGCCGGCCGACGTGGACGAGGGCGAGTTCCAGATCCAGGTCACTGCCGCCGAGGGCGCCAGTTTTCAGGCCACCGATGAGGCGCTGCGCGCGGTGGAGGACGTCGTGTTAGCGCACGGCCAGGTGCGCACGCTGCTGGCCACCTCCGGCGGCAGCTTTCTGGGCCAGGTCAACTCGGCCAACCTCACCGTGGGCCTGCGCGAGCACGCCGAGCGTTACCCCACGCTGCCGCGCCGCGCCCGGCTGCTGATCACGGGCGAGTTCGAGGCGGCCTTCGCGCCGGCCATCACGCAGCGGCAGGTCATGGCCGAACTGCGCCGCGCGCTCGCCGCGCTGCCGCTGCTGCGCATCTCCGTGCGCTCCTTCCCGGCCTTCAACATCGGCGGCGGCAACTACGACGTGGACTTCGCGCTGCGCGGGCCCGACCTGCTCGTGCTGGCCGAGGCCTCGGCCCGGCTGCGCGATCGTGCGCAAGAGCTGGGCGGCCTGCTCGACGTGGACGTCACTCTGCGGCTCGACACACCGGAGCTGCGCGTGGACATCGACCGTCAGCGCGCCGCCGATCTGGGCGTGAGTCCGCGCGATGTGGGCAGCACGCTGCGGCTGCTGGTGGGCGGCGACGAGGAAGTCAGCCGCTTCCGCGACCCGGCCACCAACGAGGAGTACGACGTCTCCATCCGCCTGCGCGAAGCCGACCGCAACGATCCGGCCGCCCTCGAGCGGCTGCTCGTGGCCGGCACGGACGGGCAACTCATCGAGCTGCGCGCGCTGGCCAGCACCAGCGAAGTGCTCACGGCGCAGCGCATCGACCGTCTGGACCGACAGCGCTCGGCCAATCTGCGCGCCGGCATCGGACCTGGCTACGCGCTGGCCGACCGCCTCGAGGCCCTGCGCACGGCCTTCAATGAGCTGGGCCTGCCGCCCGAGTACGACGCGCGCGTGCTGGGCCGCGGCCGCGAACTCGAACGCAGCTTCACCGAGTTCGGCTGGGCCTTCCTGCTCTCGATCGTTTTCATGTACATGATCTTGGCCGCGCAGTACGAGAGCCTGGTGCACCCCATCACGATCCTGCTCTCGCTGCCGCTGGCCGTGCCCTTCGCGCTGCTCTCACTCTTGGCTTTCGGCGGCACGCTCAACCTCTACTCGGCGCTGGGCATCCTGGTGCTCTTCGGCGTGGTCAAGAAGAACTCGATCCTGCAGGTGGACCATATGAACCGGCTGCGCGCCGAGGGTCTGCCGCGCGAGCAGGCCGTGCTGATTGGCAACCGCGACCGGCTGCGGCCGATCCTCATGACTACGCTCGCGCTGGTGGGCGGCATGCTGCCGCTGGCGCTGGGCAGCGGCCCGGGCGCCGAAGAGCGCCGCGCGGTGGCGCTCGTCGTCATTGGCGGGCAGACGCTCAGCCTCTTGCTCACGCTGCTCGTCACGCCTGTGGTCTACACGCTGCTCGACGATCTCTTCGCGCGGCGACGCGCGCCCGCCCCGGAGCCCACAGCCTCCGTGCTATCCTCGCCCGCGCCGTGAGCACCCGCACAATCGATCGCTCCATCCGGCTCAGCGGCCTGCAAATCCAGCCCGGTCTCGCCATCTGCCAGACCGACCTGCCGCTGGACCGCTACCAGGAGGAGTTCCGGCCTTACGCCGAGGAGTACTTGGCGCTGCCGGATCGCACGCCCGAGTCGATCCTGCCGTGGATGGACGGCTACCTGAAGCCGGCCCTCGCGGAGTTCGGGCCGCGGCTCATGCTGCTGGCGCATTACTACATGGGCGGCGAGATCGTGAAGCTCGTCGAGCATTACGGCGGGCGCGTGGCCGACAGCTACGAGCTGGCCTTGCAAGCTGCGGCGCACTCCGAGGCGGAGTTCATCGTCGAGTCGGCGGTGCACTTCATGGCCGAGTCCATCGCGGCGCTGGCGCATCCGCACCAGCAGGTCTTCATCACGAATCCGCGCGCCGGCTGCACGATGGAGATGTATGCCAAGGAGCATCACGTCGCGCCGCTCTATGAGCAGCTTCGCGAGCGCTACGGCGAGCGCCTCATGGTCGTGGCCTACATGAACACCAGCGGCCGCGTGAAGGCCCTGGCCGGCGCCACCGGCGGCGCCACCTGCACGTCGAGCAATGCGCAACTCGTGATGCGCTGGGCGCTCGCGCAAGGCAAGAAAGTGCTCTGGGTGCCTGACCGGCACTTAGGCGAAGTGGCCTGTTGGCAGATCGGCCTGCCGCCCGAGCGCCAGTTCCTCTGGCCGGCCGGCACGGAGGGCATGCTGCAAACCGTGTCCCGGCTGCCGCCTGCCGAACGCGAGCGCCTCGACCGCGCCGACGTCGTGCTCTGGGGCAGTTCCTGCGGCGTGCACACCGTCTTCAAGCCGGCCATGGTGAGCTACTGGCAGAGCCAGGGCTACCGCGTGCTCGTACACCCCGAGTGCCCGCTGCCCGTCGTGAAAGTCGCCGACGGCGCCGGCTCCACCAAGTTCCTGTGGGGCGAGGTGATGAACGCAGCGCGCGGCAGCAAGCTGGCCATCGCCACCGAGGGCCACTTCGTGCGCAATGCGCGCGAGCAGGCCGCGCTCCGCGGCGTGGAAGTCGTACACATGGCGGATATCCCCGCGCCGGAGTTCGCTTCCATTGGCTGCGGTTGCGCCACGATGTCGCGCAATGACCCGCCGCATCTCGTGGCCCTCGTCGATCTGCTGCGCAAGGGCCGCGTGCCGGACATCAACCGCGTGGAGGCCGGCGACGTCGTCGACGAGATCACCGGCTTCCGCGAGCGCCTCGCTCCCGAGGAACGCGCCGACGTCGCGCGCAACGCGCGGGCGGCGCTGCAGCGCATGGTGGACATCGTCGAAGGCGCTCGCGCCTAAACGACGGATGGAGCACCTGACCGTCGCGCGCCTGCCCGCCGACCACCCGCCCATCCTCGTCCCAGTGCTCGACGCCGAAGAGGAGTTCGATTGGGAGGGCGGCTTTCATCGCGCGCACACGGCGGCGAGCGCCATGACGGAGTTGCCGCGCGGCCAGGCTGTCTTCGAGGCCTTCGGCATCCGCCCGACCTATGTGGTGACGTATCCCGTGGCGATGCAGGCCGAGGCCGCCGCGCCGCTGCGCGCCATCCTGGCCAGCGGCCGCGCCTGCCTCGGCGCGCATCTGCACCCTTGGGTCACGCCGCCCTTCGACGAGCAACCGGCTGCCTCCGCCCCGCCGACAGCCCAAGCCGCCGGAGAGATTTCGCGCCGGCTCTCCTTCCCTGGCAATCTGCCGCGCGCCTTGGAGTCGGCCAAACTCGCCGCCACGGTGCAGGCGCTCGAGCAGGCCTTCGGCGAGCGGCCGCGCATCTATCAGGCTGGACGCTACGGCCTGGGGCCCAACAGCGCCGCGATCCTGCGCGAGCAGGGCTTCCTCGTCGACACGAGCCCGCTGCCCACTTTCGACTATCGCCACGAGGGCGGCCCGGATTTCTCGGGCGCGAGCGCGCTCCCGACCTGGAACGAGGAACTTCTCGTCCTCCCGCAAACCGCCGCGCTGTTGGGTTGGCTCGCGGGCGGCCGCGCCGCCGCCTGGCATCGCCGTCTCACGCAACCGCTGCCGTCGGCCCTGCGCCTGCCCGGCCTGCTCTCGCGCTTGCGCGCCCTCGAGCGTCTGCGTCTTTCGCCCGAGGGCTACGAGCACAACGACCACCGCCGGCTCACGCGCGAGCTGCTCGCGCGCGGCCAGCGCTGCTTCGTCTTCAGCTTTCACACGCCCTCGCTCAAGCCCGGCTGCACGCCCTACGTCAGGAGCGTGGCCGAGCGCGATGCGCTGCTGGAGCGCTGCCGCCGTTACTTCGACTGGTTCCTGGGCGAACTGCGCGGGATCGCGCTCACGCCGCTAGAACTGCGCGACAAACTCCTCGCGCTGCGGACTCCGTGAAGCTGCTGGGCATCTCGCCGTTGGACAAGGACGCCACCGTGGCGGCCGTAGAGGACGGCCGCCTCGTCTTCGCCGCCGGCGAGGAGCGCTTCAGCCGCATCAAGCAGCACTCCGGTTTCCCCGCGCAGGCCCTGGCTGCCGCGCTGGCGCACACCGGCTGGCGCTCGCGCGACGTGGACGCCATCTGCTATCCCTTCTTCGAGGCCGCGCGCGAGGAGCAGTTCATCGCGCAGGCCCTCGCGGCGGACCAGGCCTGGCAACGCGGCCTGCGCGACGACGACCTGCCGCGGCTTTTGCGCGCGGCCGACGAGCGCGCCGCGCAGCACGCCGCGGCACGCACTCCGCGCGGTCCCGTGCACGGCCTGCGCGATCCCGAGCAGCGCGTCGCGAAGAACCTGGCCAAGCGCCTCGCTTACCGCTTGCTCGGCGTCGCGCCGCGTCTCTCCGCCTTCGCGGCGCGGCGGCTCACGAGCGCCTGGGCCGAGCAGGCCGTGCGCGAGCACCGCCGCTGGGAGCAGGAACTTCTCGCAGGTCTCGAACGCGCCGGCTTCAGCCAGGCACGCCAGCAGAGCCAGCCGGGCTCAGTGCCGCTGCGCCGCGGGGAGCACCACGCCGCGCACGCCGCCGGCGCCTATCTGCTGTCAGGCTTCTCGCGCGCGCTGGTCGTCACGCTCGACGGCTACGGCAGCGGCCTGGCCGGCTCCATCTCGCTGGGCGAAGCGGGCCGGCTCACGCGCCTCGCCGACTTGCCCTTCCCGCACTCGCTCGGCAGCTTCTACGAGCACGTCACGAGTTCACTCGGCTTCCGGCCGGATCGGCATGCCGGCAAGATCGTGGGCCTCGCGGCCTACGGCGACCCGGCCGTGCTGGAGGAGGTGCTCCTCTCGCGCGTCGTGCGGCCCCTCTCACCCGGGGAAGCCGAGCGCGGATTCCGCCTCGTGCAGAGCCTCAACGTGTACTTCTCGCGGTACTTGGCGAGCCGCTACGCCATGATCGATGTCGCGGCCGCGTGGCAGCATGTCCTGGAGCGGCTGGCCTGCGAATGGGTCTCGGCGTGGCTGCAACGCACAGGCTGCGACGCGCTCGTCCTCTCGGGCGGCGTGGCCGCCAACGTCAAGCTGAACCAGCGGCTGCACGCGCTGCCCGGCGTGCGGCAAACTTTCATCGACCCGAATATGGGCGACGGCGGCACCGGCGCCGGTCTCGCGTTGGCCGTGGCGGCGGAGGCCGGCGCGCAGGTCGCGCCGCTGCGCGATGTCTACCTCGGCCCGGACATCACCGAGCCCGAGGCGCGCGCGGCGCTCGCAGCCGCGGGCCTGCCCTTCACGCGCCCGGCCGACCTCCCGGGCGCCGTTGCGCAGCGACTCCAAGCCGGGCAGGTCGTGGGCCGCTGCGACGGCCGCATGGAGTACGGCCCGCGCGCGCTCGGCAATCGCAGCATCCTCTATCCGGCCGGCTCACCGGACGTGAACCAGTGGCTGAACCAGCGCCTGGGGCGCACCGAGTTCATGCCCTTCGCACCGATCACACGCGCGCACGCGGCGGCGCGAAACTACTCCGGCCTGGCGGGCGCCGAGCGCGCGGCAGAGTTCATGACCATCACCAGCGACTGCACGCCGACGATGAAGGCGGAGAGCCCGGCGGCGGTGCATGTGGACGGCACAGCGCGTCCGCAGCTCGTGCACGCCGCCACGAACCCCGGCTGCGACGCGATCCTGGCCGCCTATGAACGTCTCACGGGCCTGCCCACGCTCGTGAACACCAGCTTCAACATGCACGAGGAGCCGATCGTCTGCACGGCGGCCGACGCCGTGCGCGCCTTCCAGCTCGGCCGCCTCGACGCGCTCGTGCTCGGCCCCTACTTGGCCGACAGCTCGAGCAGTTCGGCCACGCGGCGCGCCATCAGCTCCTGACCCGCCGGCGTCGGGTGCACGGGGTCGTAGCGCTGCCAGAGTTCAGGGCGCGCACCGAGCAGCTCGCCCTGCGCGCTGCGGCCCAGAAAATCCGGCTGCACGTCCACCCACGGCACTTGCAGGTGATCGAGCAGCGCCGCGAGGCGATCGACGCTGGGGAAAGTGCCCGGCCCCTCCCAGGTGGGCTCGGGGAACATGGCCACGACCAGCCGCGCGCCCGCGGCTGAGCAGCTCGCGGCGAGCTGCGTGAACTCCTTGCGGATCTGCTTCCATTGCCAGGTGTCGGTGGCTTCCCAGAAGGCCAGCTCGGGCGCCGTCTCGCCGTAGCGCTGCCGGCGCATCTCCGCCAGCTTTTGCTCCGGCTCCACGCCGAGCTCGGTCATGGTGGCCGCGTAGGACCTGCGCATGGTGGCGAGCTGCTGTTCGGTGGGCGTGCGTGCGGTCTTCATCGTCTGGCAGTAGAGCCAGCGGTAGAGATGCGTGTCGCGCAGCCGCGGCCAGTCGCGAAAGGCCGAGAGCCAGGTGCCCTCGGCATGGATGAAGTGGCGCACGCCCGCCTCGGCCGCCTTGAGATCCACGTTGAGGTCGTTCCAGTTCCAGCCCAGTACGACGATGTCGGGACGCACCTGACTCAAGCCGCGCTTCTCGAGGTAGAGCCGCTGCCACGCGGTGTCCCAGCCGTTGGCGCCGGCATTGAAGATGCGCACGCGGCTCGCTTCCGGCGGACCGATGAGCGTCTGGAGTTGCTGCGGCCAAGCCTCGTCTGTCTCCACGCCGCCGCCAAAGGTGAAAGAGTCGCCGACGGCCAGCACCCAGGTCTCAAAGGATGTACGCGTCTCCGGCAGGTCGGCGCCGCGCAGGCCCTCCTTGCCGATGCGGCAGGGAATCCAGTGGTCGCCGCCCCAGGTGAAGCCTTCAGTGTCCGGCTTGCGCTGCAGAATGAGGTCAGGATCTTCCACGAAGGTCGCCGCATTGCCGGCGGCCGTGAAACTCGCCGCGGCCTCGGCCAGCAGCAGCAACAGAATCAGCGCCGCCACCGTCGCCAGCAGAATGCGTGCGACGCGCTTCACGGGGCCCCCGGCTTAGTCCCCGTGTCGCGTCCCGCGCCGGGCCCGGCCCCTGAATCTGCGTCGGGTCCGCGATTCGTGCCGAAGCGCGAGTCCTCATGCCGGTAGTGGTGCGCGAGCAGCAGCAAGCGCTGCGTCTCGCGCGCGAAGTGGCCGCGCCGCACGTAGGTCAGCAGATAGTCCAGGAAGTTCAGCGGTAGATTCACCGCATAGAAAAGCAGCCAGACGGCGCGCGCGTTGAGTGGGAAGCCGAGCAGCGGCGGCACCTGCACGCCGGCCAAGTCCACCAACGTGGCCACCACGAGCAGCACGAGCCCCACGTCGAAGTTGGTGAGCAGGGCGCGTAGCGTGACGAGGTCGGCACGCAGGCGCATCGTGCTGGACTCGGCGCGGGCGGCCTCGCCCGAGCTGCTCGCTGGGCCGCCGTGTCCGGCCCCCCCCGCCGGACCCAGGGCCGGCCCTCCCGAGGGCTGCAACGAATCCAAGAAGCGCCGGAAGGCGCGGCTGCCGCCCGGCGCACCCGAGAGCACGCCCTTCATGAAGAGGATGCCGGGGATCTCGAGGAAGAGTTTGAGCCAGAGCACCGCCACGGCGGCGACTGCGCCGGCTATGAGCAGCCAGGGCTCGTGCAACTCAAAGAAGCAGCCCATGGCCACGGCTAGAAACACGCAAGGCTTCACGAGCATGTGAAAGATGTAGTCGAAGTAGCCCCAGCGCATGTCCTCGACGCCCTGCCAGCGCGCCACTTCGCCGTCCACGCAGTCGAAGACGTAGTACAGCACCAGCAGCACGGCGCCGGCCGCGGCCCAGCGCGCGCTGCCAAGCTGCGCCGCCGAACCGATCAGGCCGCAGAGCAGGAAGCTGATCGTGGCGATGTTCGGCGAGAGGCGCAGATCCACGAAGAGCTTGGTGAGCGGCAGCGAGGCCCAGTCGCCGAAGAGCAGGCCGGCGACGTCATTGCCGTGGCGCACGGGCGCCTGGCAGGTCTCTCGTAATTGCCGGAAGCTCACGCCCACCGCGGCATGATAGCCGCCCCGTCGGCCAACCTTGTGCGCGGCGGCCCGAACGGATAGAACGCGCGGCCCAGGGAGGCCGCTCACGTGACGGACGTACAGGACTTCGAGCAGCTCGGCGCGCTGTACCTCGGCCGCAACGAGGCCGGGCCCGTGCTCTACGACAGCCGCGACCTCACCACGCACGCGCTCTGCGTGGGCATGACCGGCAGCGGCAAGACCGGCCTGTGCCTGGGCCTGCTCGAAGAACTGGCTATCGACGGCGTGCCCGCCATCGCCATCGATCCCAAGGGCGATCTCGGCAACCTGCTGCTGAACTTCCCGGCACTGCGCACTGAAGATTTCCGGCCCTGGGTGGACGAGGCCGAGGCCGCGCGCGCCGGCCTCTCGCCCGACGCGCACGCGGCGCAGGTCGCGCAGCGCTGGCGCGAGGGCTTGGCGGCCTCCGGCCAGGACGGAGCGCGCATCGCCCGCCTGCGCGCCGCGGCCGACGTCGCGCTCTACACGCCCGGCAGCACGGCCGGGCTGCCGCTCTCGATTCTCACGTCGCTGGCCGCTCCGCCCGCCGTCATCTTCGACGACCCCGAACTGCTGCGCGAGCGCGTCACGGCCGCGGCGGCCTCGCTGCTGGCGCTTTTGGGCGTGGACTCCGACCCGAACACCGGCCGCGAGCACATCCTGCTCTGCCGGCTCGCCGAGCACGCCTGGCGCGCGGGCCAGAATCTGGATCTGGCCCAGCTCATCCGCGGCATCCAGACGCCGCCCTTTGCGCGCGTCGGCGTGCTGGACCTGGAGAGTTTCTATCCCGCCAAGGACAGAAACGCCCTCGCGCTGCGCCTCAACGGTCTGCTGGCCAGCAGCAGCTTCGAAGCGTGGATGCAGGGCGAGCCGCTCGACGTGCAGCGCTTGCTCTACACGGCCGAGGGCCGGCCGCGCCTCTCGATCCTCTCCATCGCTCACCTTTCCGAGAGCGAGCGCATGTTCTTCGTGACGCTGCTGCTCCACGAAGTCGTGGCCTGGATGCGCCAGCAGCCCGGCACTTCGAGCCTGCGCGCGGTGCTCTTCATGGACGAGGTCTTCGGCTTCTTCCCGCCGGTCACTAATCCGCCGTCCAAGGCGCCCATGCTCACGCTGCTCAAGCAGGCGCGCGCCTACGGCTTGGGCATCGTGCTCGCGACGCAGAACCCTGTCGATCTCGACTACAAGGGCCTGGGCAACTGCGGCACCTGGTTTCTCGGGCGCTTGCAGACCGAGCGCGACCGCTTGCGCGTGCTCGATGGCCTGGAGAGCGCCGCCTCGGGCACCGGGCGCGGACTCGATCGCGCGCAGGCCGATGCGCTCTTGGCCGGGCTCGCCAAGCGCCAGTTCCTGCTGCACAACGTGCACGAGGAGGCGCCGGTGCTCTTCGAGACGCGTTTCACGCTGAGCTATCTGCGCGGGCCGCTCACTCGGCCGCAGATCAAGACGCTCACCGAGGCACGCAAGGCGGGCGCGGCGCCAGCCGCCCCGGCGCCCCCCGCCGCTCCCGCACCCGCAGCGCATCACTCGCCCGCGCGCTCCGCGGGCCCATCGCCCGCGGCCGCGCCCGGCCCTTCGCGCCCGCTGGCGCCCGCCGGCATCGAGGAAGTCTTCGTGCTGCCCATCGCGCATTCGCTCGCGTCGGCCGGTGCCCACGGCACCTGGCTGCCGCGCGCCCTGGCGCACGGGAAGCTGCACTACGTGGACAGCAAGTGCGCCCTCGACGCCTGGCGGCCCGTCACGCTGCTCGCGCCCTTCGCTGAAGGCAGCGGGCTCGCCGTGGAGTGGGAGCACGGCCAGCGACTCGCCGAGGGCACGTACGCACTCACTCCCGAACCACGCGCCATCAGCCAGTGGGGCGAATTGCCGGCCGCGGGCAGCCTGGCGAAGGCCTGGGCGAGCCATCGCAAGTCGCTCGCCGAAACGCTCTATCGCAGCCAGCCGCTCACGCTGCAGCGCGCCCCCTCGCTCAAGCTCGTCTCGCGTCCCGGGGAGAGCCGCGGCGACTTCATGGCGCGCGTGGCGCAAGCCCGCCGCGAGCGACGCGACGAGGCGCTGGCCAAGCTGCAGCAGCGCTACAGCCCCAAGCTGCGCACGTGTCAGGACAAACTCGCGCGCGCCGAGGAGCGCGTGCGGCGCGAAGAGGCGCAGTTCGGCCAGCGCAAGCTGGAGACCACGGTCTCCTTCGGCACCACCCTGCTCGGCGCGCTCTTCGGCCGCAAACTCGCTAGCTCCACCAATGTCGGGCGCGCCGGCACCACGCTGCGCGGCATGAGCCGCGCGGCGCGCGAGAAGGAGGACGTGGCTGCCGCGCGGCAGGTCGTGGCCGCCGAGAGCGCCCGACTCGCCGAGTTGGAAGCCGAGCTGCAGCAGCAAGTCAGCGCGCTCACGGCCGAGCTGGCGCAGGAACCGCCGATCGAGAGCGTGGAGATCGCGCCGCGCAAGGCGGACATCGTCATCGAGTCACTGCGGCTGGCCTGGGTGCCGGCCGGCGCGAGCTTCGCCGCGGCGAGCTGAGCCGCCAGGGAGCAGGCCGCGCAGCGCCGCACGCTCTTCGGCGCCGAGGAAGCCTCCCCGCCACATGCAGACCAGCCAGAGCAGCGCCACGGCCAGTTTGACGCTCACCGCAAGCAGCAGGCCAGAGCCCAGACCTTCGCTCAGTTCCTGAGCGGCGAGTTCCATAGGCACGGGCAGGCCGGCCGCGGCCAGCGCCCAGTCGGCCAGCAGCCAGCCGGCTCCCAGCGCCACCGCCGCCCACACTGCCGGCATCACGATGCGCCGCCACGGGAACTCCACCGGGAAGACCCGGCGCACGGAGCGTGCGGTGATCAGCAGCAGGAACAGGAAGGTCGCCGCCGTGGCCCAAGCCGCGCCGAGAAAACCGAAGCGCGGTATGAGCGCCAGATTCAGCAGCACATTGGCGACGGCCGCAATGCCGGTGAGGGCCGGCAGCTTGCCCGTGGCCTTGCGCACGTAGAAGCCCGTCTGCACGAGTTGAAAGGCGCCCCAGAACCAGTAGCCCAGGCACACCGGCGCGATGGCCTTCCAGCCCGGCAAGAAGACCGGATCCCCGGCCATCAGCACGGCCAGCTCCTCGGCCACGAGCGCGACCACCAGCACCACGGCCGTGAGCGCAAAGAGAAAGTAGGGCGCGAAGCGGCCGATGATCTCGCGCTGCCGCGCCTCGTTGCCCAGTGAGAAGACGTAGGGATACCAGACCATGAGAAAGGGCGTGAGCAGCAGATAGTTGGGGATGTATCCGAAGCGGTAGCCGAAGTCGTAGAGCCCCACTTCGTCATTGCCGGCCAGCGCCTTCACCAAGTAGCTGTCCGCACTGTGCAGGCAAAACTGCAAGAGCCCATTGGGGATGAGCGGCAGCGTGAAGGCGAAGAGCAGCAGGAAGATCGGCCGGCTGAAACCCACACCGGTGCGCGGCAGCAGCAAGAGACTGAGCGCCAGCACCGAGAGGGCCTCACTGATCAGCACGGCCTCGAAGAGCCCGGCCAAGCCGCGCCCCAGGCCCGCGATGAACCACACCTGGAGCGAGACCTCCACGACGACCTTGCCCACGGCAAAGACCGCAAAGCTGGTGGAGCGATTCTCGGTCTGGAGATAGCGCCACCAGACCTCGCGCAGGAGCTGCAGCACGAGGATGCCCAGCGTGAGCAGCACGAGGTAGGCGGCATCCGGCCGCGTCGCGTCCAAGAGCCGGCCCAGCGGTTCGGCAAAGAGCGCGAGTCCCCCGCCCAGCACCGCCGAGCCCACGAGCACCGACCAGAGCGTGGTGCTCACGACCAGCCGCCGCTGTCCCGGCTCGGCCTGCTCGAAGTAATAGCGCGCCATGGCCGAGGTCATGTTGATGCCGGCCAAGTAGCCCAGCACCGCGATGGCCTTGGTCAGCAGCGCATTGATGCCGTACTCGTCGAGCAGGATGTGCTCGGTGTAAAAGGGCACGAGCAGAAAGCCGACGACGCGCGAGAGCTGCCCGGCGAGCGCATAGACCAGCGTGTGACGCGAGAGCCGCGCAAAGGCGTCCTTCAGCATTCCGCGCGAGGATAACCGGGGCGCTACCCGGCCCTAGGCCCCTGCGACTTCAGAGAGCTTGGCCACACTTCTCGCAGCGCAGGGCCTGCGCCTTGTGCTCGGCATTGCAGTAGGGGCACTGCCGGCTCCACTGGCCGCCCGCCCTGTCCTGCGGCCCCGGGCTGTCGTCGCCCAGCATCGAGAGCCCAGGATCCACCGCCTCCAGCGCTCCGATGCGTTCGAGCCAGCCGCCGCCGCGGCTCGTGCCCTCGGCGCCCGCATCGGTCAGGAGCTGGTAGCCCGAGCGCAGCGCGGCCAGCACACAGAGGAGCGCAAAGGCGATCGCGAAGCTCAAGTGCACCAGGTTCTGCCAGGTGAACTGCGCAATCCAAACCCAAGCCAGCCCGCAGAGCGCCAGAAAGACGGACACTGCGGTGGAGATCCACTGGAGGGAGCGGCGTTGCAGGCGCGGGCTCATGGCGGCTTGGGTTTCGAAGGTGAAGCGTCGTGGTGAGCTCGAGCCGCTCGGCCGGGCGCGAGGGCCGGAGTCTAGTCGCACTCTGCGAAATGTGCCAAGCCGCTCATGGTGCTGCGCAGACAGGTCGGGCGTCCGACTCCGGCCGACCGCGCCCGACTCAAACGGGCACCCGACGCAGGCTTTAGGAGGCGGCCTGCCCCCTCTCAGCTACGCCACGACAAAAGCGAAGGAGTTTCGTGAAACACCACACAGCCACCCCCGTCCTCGGTGGCCTGCATCACCGCTACGAGCGCGCTGTAGTCTGAGCTCGGGTCTTATCGGTCGCTGGAAATCGCAGGCAGCGGTCTGCGCGCAGGGCACCTTGGACATGCTGATCGCGTCCGGCGTCGCGCTTACGCTTCACGCGCACCCGTCGCTGACGTCGATTCGGTCGCTCAACGTGGCTCGGACTCCTGTCAGCTTGGCCGCGCGCTAGTCTTGGTGAACCACAACTCTCGGAAAACCAAACTCTAGTCCTGAGCAGACACAACGGCACGAAGCAAGTAAGACGCTCCATCGTCTTCTGACGAAAGCCTGATCCCATATCCCACGATGAGAGTCGCCGGTGCCCCAGACTCCAGTACTGCCAAGCACTGTATCGGCCACCAAGTGTCGTAGGGTGCCCACAAGTCGCCGCAGATCGCCCCCCCTCCGGAATAGAGCGCGATTCGAGCACCACCCGCCTTGTTCCACCCCACGACGAGATCCGCAATCCCATCGCCGTTGTGATCATCCGCCGCATCAATGAAGCTTCCGAACCCGTACCCACCCTCGAGTTGGGCCCACGGCCGATGGTTGGCGCCGTCCAGCACATGCACAACCCCAGTGCTCTTTCCCTCAATATGGGGCTCGGAGACGCAGTAGTCCGCTACACCGTCTCCAGTCACGTCCACCCCGCCCCAGGCGTTGGAACCGAACGACGCTCCACCGGAATGCCGAGCTAACACATGGCCGGTCGCACCTGAAAGTACGAACACGCTCCCAGAGCTACCCGTTGCGACGTCCACTATGCCATCGCTATCCAAGTCCCCCAGTTGCCGCACGATTTGGACACGATTCTGCCCTGGAACTTGCGCCGTCCACAGCACTTCTCCAGTCGCCGAGGACACAGCCGAAGCATCGCCATACGAGCCAACATCACCAAATGCATTCGCAACGACAACGTCAACCACTCCATCAGCATCCAAGTCATCGAGGAGCGCCATGCCGCTTGGAGGGCGCTCAAGTGCCACTTCTACTGGATCAATGCTGCTGTCAAGTAGTTCATCCAATCTAAATATATACACTTGGTTGCGTGCGCCCACGCCAAGGCAGGGAGGCGACTGGCCAGCCGCCGTGCTGCTTCCGTCACCAGTCTTCGATGACACGCTCATGAGCCTTCCGAAACCGATGTCGTCATACGTAATCCTACGCAGAGTGGACCCCGTCGCACCCGAGACTATTTGCACCGCGTTGCCAAAGTCGCCGAACGATGACCATTCGCCGACGGCAGCATCCGCCACGCCATCACGATCGACATCGCCAAGCACGGTTATCTCTCCGCCGAGTCCGTTCACGTCATCAGCCACTTCCCACACCACGGCACCCTGTCGATCCATCAGGCCGAACATCGAACCGCAGCCTCGACCGAAACCCATAACTCCGACGAGCGCAACTAGTGCCACCCCAACCAGAACAACGGAGGAGATGAATGGCCACTTTCGCTTCACTTGCCATTCCTCACAGAGCACCCCCTAGAAGTGAACATGGATGGTACTCCGTGACTTCGACAGTGATCGTAAACGGTTCGCCGAGCAACCAGATTGTAATCTTCTTAATTGTCTTGTAGGGACACTTTTGGCACGTGACGACTGGTATGCAGCCGCTGCACGATGCTTCGCAGTCGTATGCTCCTTCAACACTAAAGAACTGTGCTGGATCACCTGGGCAGCATGAAAAAGCGACGGCGTCCACTTCGCAATTCCACTCGCCCGACGAACTTTGTCCGGCAGGAAGCGTGCCACCTGACTTGAATCCCCACAGATTTGCACCGATGACAGATATCGGCCCCCCCGTGTTGTTTGCAATGCTGTTGAGGTCACACCACCAACTGTAGCCAGACGCAGTCAAACCACCCGGGACTGGGGCCCCAGAGCCGCGATCGGCTGACTGTGTACCCGTGGGGTCATTAGCACTCAACGGCGTATTCGCAACATACACAAACATGTTAGACGACTCGACATACCCCAGCGGATCCCTCTGCATGAACCTCCCCACTTCGGGGCGGTAGCTCCTGGCGCGATACCAGTGGTTCACCAAAACTAGGCCAAGAGCGGAAGGCTCTACGATTCCGACTCCTGTTCGCTACCAAGCACTCAGCAAGAGCGAACTTGGTACGACGGCGTAGAGCCTAGCCAGACGGAGCCTTCCTGGGAAGCGGCTACCATCCCCGCCCCATGACCTGGCTCCACGCGCTCTTGCTCCTCCTTCGCACGCTGTCGCGATCCCGCCGACAGCTCGCCCTCGAGAACCTCGCTCTTCGCCAGCAGCTCATCGTGCTGCGGCGAAAAGTCGGCCGGCCCACCGTCGCCGACCGCGACCGGCGTTTCTGGCTGCTCATGCGCCGCCTCAACCCTGCCTGGCGATCGTGCCTGCACCTCGTCACGCCCGCGACGGTCCTGCGCTGGCATAAGAAGGGCTACTGCGCTTGGTGGCGCTTCAAGTCGCGCGGGCGAAAGCCCGGCCGACCGGCGATCGACTGGCGCCTCATCAACCTCATCAAGCGGCTGGCTCGTGAGAACCCGAGTTGGGGATCGCCGCACATCACGAAGGAGCTCATCCGTCTGGGCTTCAACATCGGCAAGACCACCGTTGAGCGGTACATGCCGCAGATCAAGGGCCGCGGCCAGGGCTGGATGACCTTCCTCCGCAACCACATGGGCGTCACCTGCGCCTGCGACTTCTTCGTCGTGCACACGATCACATTTCAGCGGCTCTACGCCTTCGTGGTCCTGAGCCATGATCGGCGGCGAATCGTGCACGTGGCCGTCACGCCGCACCCGACTTCGGAGTGGACGGCAAGGCAGCTGCTCGAAGCCTTTCCGGGTGACGGCAGCGAGCCCGGCATCTTGCTCCACGACAACGACCCGCTCTTCAAGGACGCTTTCCAGCGGCAGGTCGAAGTGATGAACATCAAGGACCTGCATACGCGGGCTCGGTCGCCCTGGATGAACTGCTTCTGCGAACGCGTGATCGGCTCGATACGGCGCGACTGCACGGATCACTTCATCGTGATCAACGAGCTGCACTTGACTCGGATCCTCAACGCCTACGTCGAGTACTACAACCGATCGCGCACGCATCTCTCGCTCGAGGGCGACACGCCCATCTCGCGGCCGCGCGAGACGACGCCGGCCTATCGGTTGAAAGCCACCCCCGTCCTCGGGGGCCTGCATCACCGCTACGAGCGCGCTGCAGCCTGAGGTCGGGTCTTGTCGGTCGCTGGGAAATCCCAGGCGGCGGTCTGCGCGCATCGTACTCTCGGCGACTTGCGCGCGTCGCTCGCGAGGTGATTGCCTCACGCGCACTTTGCTCTGAGATCCTTAGGCTCGTTCGTCATGCCCTCAAACCTTGCCAACCTGGCCGCAGCCGAATATTGGTGAGCCACAGACAACGCGTCCGGCGTCGCGCTCACGCTTCACGCGCACTTCTCACCGACGTCGGTTCGTCCGCTCAACATGACTTCGACTCCTGCGGCTTCGACCGCACGCTAGTTTTGGTAAGCCACAAGTCAGCCCTCACCGTGAAGCAAGCGAATACACTCCAACCTGAATTCTCGTGTTGCTAGAGGTGGCTGAATCGGCATCAACCCACACACCATCAACAACACCGAGGTCGACTCGTCCGTCACCGTCAATGTCTCCGACGCATCCCGCAGCGGTTCCCCAGCCGAACCCTAGGCGGTTCACTTCCAACCCGGGAATAGGGGCTCCCGTTCTAGCCGAAAGCACGTACACGCCATCAACGCAGACACTTTCCCTCCATCTTCGATCCCCGCCCATCGCGTCGTAGAAAACAAGTTCTCCTACCCCGTCGCCATCAAGGTCACCGGCCGCACGAACTGTCCAAAAAGTACACGACATGTTGTCTTCAGTTCGCGACACCGGAGCCAGCCCGGCGCCGGCTTGGGAGGAATGAACCCGAAACGCTCCAGGAAGACGACCGGAACCAGCGAAGCCGACTACGACATCGTCGATGCCGTCACTATCGACGTCACCCACTCCCATCAAGGACTGACCGAACCGCTCATAGTCAGTGCCCCCCCCCCAGACGCAGACAGTAGCCCCCGTGCGCCCGCAAAGAACATAGACATAACCAGTCACATCGAGGCTCAACGACGCGCTAGCGCTAGGAGGAGACCCTACGACGACATCGTCGAAACCGTCACCGTTAACGTCACCGATTCTCCCTATCGCGGATGCAAATCCATGATCGTAGGCCACGCGACTCCGCTTCCACACCAGGGCACCAGAGGACCCCGAGAAAGCCTCTACAATGCCATTGCCCCTTGGGTCTGTATGTCCCCGAGGGGATTCGGGGTCCCATATCTCCGGACTACATACTGCAAAGTCCTTAACACCATCTCCATCGATATCACCCAATAAGGCCATTGACGATCCGAATGCCAATATCCCCTCATGATCCAGAAGGTAGCCGCGGTCACTCGGCGGACGGACCGAGTAAACGGTCACGCTGCGCGCACGGTTCCAACCCTGGATATCCACCCTGGAAACGCGTCCTGCGTCCCAGCTTCCCACAATGGTTGCAATCGCCAACTCATCGGTTCCATCCGCATTGACATCGCCGATGCTGATAGCCGACAACACATGCGCCTCGCTTCGGTTCAGATCATTCTCGCTGTTGTAGAGCACATTGCGATCACGCCCCGACAGAACAATGCAAACACCGCCCCCCCAAGTTGGTAAGTGACAGCAGCTAATGGCACCGAACTCCTCTGCAACAAGCATGATGTCTTCCACTCCGTCCCCGTCGAAGTCGCCTGCTCCGCAGATCTCAAGCCGGACCTTGTTGTCGATCGCATTGCCAGGGACTTGAACGGTTCCTGTCCACACACGCGTGAGGGTCGATCGAGGCTCAGCGTCATGGACAGGCAAACCACTGTCGGTACACGCCGACAATGCGACCGTGGCACCGATCGCCATACGTGTAATCACACTCATTGCACACTTCATGCGATTCCCTCTACCATTCACCAAATTGGATTAGGGCCAACGTGCATGGGTCGCACTGAACTTCAAAACTTGATGTAAGCGTTGCTCCGCTAAAAGCCGACCATGTCACCGTAGACACTATCGGTGGTTGACCACAGCCGAGCTGCTGCTTGACCTTGAACTGAACTGAGGCGGACACACCAGCCCCTGATCCCGCCGGAGGCGCATGATGAAATGGCGAGCTAACTGTCCCCGAATTGAGCGCCGGTCCTGAAGCTAATCCGAATCCAGTTGTCGTGGGATGCCCCTGATCTGGCTTCGTCTTCATTGCGAACGCTGGACACGTAGCAAGATCGAGATGAAACTGAAACGTAAGATCAAACCTGCATGGCGTCATCCCTTCCAGCGATACCCACGGAAACCTGGTCAAGAAATCGACTTTGCACCCGCCGCCGTAGATGTAGAACTGTTGATTCGGCCCCCCCGGATGGGTGAGTGGCGTTAGGGTATCGGATTTCTGCATAGAAGCCCCCCCCCCTCTACTCGGATCTGTGTAAATAAACGTCGTGTCGCAGCCCTTAAAGGGTCCTGTTCGTTGCGGCGGTGTCGTATTAGCAATTCGTGCTGCGCAACGCCCAATCAGCGTGGTATGCACCCCCGTAGTTCCTGTCGGGTCACGCAGTACGACGGGATTACTCGACACGTATGAATAATGATTACTACCGTCAACGTATCCAATGGGATCACTCTGCATAAACCTCCCCACTTCGGGGCGGTAGCTCCTGGCGCGATACCAGTACATGTCGTTGCCGAAAGATCCGGGCATCGCCCGCTCGCGGCCGGTGTAGCGGATGAAGTTCCCGATGTCGGATCCAAGGTCCGTCTGCTTGACGAAGCTGCCGTCGACGACTGTCGTCTCCCCGTACTCCTTGTACCGGTAGCTCTCCGCGATGTCGCCGTCGGCATCGGCCATGAGCATGACGCTCCCGAGGTGGTCGGCGTGGGCGTAATAGGCCGGGTCGCCCTCGGCTGCCTCGTCGGTGTACTGGAGCAGCTCGTCAATCCGCTCACCGTAGACCCGCGTCTTCACCAGAGTCTCGGTCCCGCTTGACTCCTCGACCACCTGCACGTCATGCAGACCGTCGTAGTACATGCGGACGTTCGCGGCACCGCCGGTGCCGGTCTTCGTCCTCGCGATCTGTCGCCCGAGCGCGTCATAGTGCCAGGTATAGATCAGCTCGGTAACGAGGTTCCCCGTTTCGTACAAGGCGAGCTGCTCCGCAGCGTTGTAGCCATACGAGCCGGTCCAGCCATCGATACCGGTGTTCGCGCCATTGGCGTTGTGGAGCGGCTCGAAGGCGCCCTCCACTGTCAACTGATTGCCCCGGTCGTACTCGTATTCCATCTCCACGACATCATCGATCTCACGCGTCGTCCGGTTGCCGGTCTGGTCAAAGTGATACTCGACCTTGTCGTCGAAGCGGTTGTTGGAGATGTTGCTGGCCATTGAGTCGCCGATGTAGGCCGTTGGCACTCCCCTCAGCACGGTCACGAGCCTCTTGGCTCCATCGTAGGCGTACTGGTCGCCCTCGTCGTTCGTGTCAGCCAGGATGCGGGTGTTCTCGACATCGTCGTAGAAGTGCTTGTCCTGCGAGGTGATCTGGTGCGAGGCATCATAAGCCAAGTCGAAGCGCGCCAGCGTGTTTCCGGTGTCCGTGTCCTTGTGATGGGTCTGGGTCAGCCGGCCAAAATAGTCATAGGTCAGAAGTGAATAGCTCTCTGGATAGGCCTTCTTCAGCACCCTGCCCCCCGAGAACGTGTAGTCCACCACCTGGACCCCGCCCCGGCTGATGACATCCACGCGGCCCAGGTCGTCCCGGGTAAAGGAGACCACCGAAGCCGAAACCGGATAGGTCACCGACGTCCTCTCGCCTTCGATATCCCAGGCTGACGTGATGGTCCGGCCCGCATCGGAGTTGTAGCCGTCGATGACCTGGGTCTCGGCCTCGATCTTCCCCAGGGTGTTGTAGGTCCGCTCCACGACGGAGGTGAAGCTCCCGTCCTCGTCCGTTGTGGCTAGGGTCATTCTGTCCAGACCGTCGTACTCGAAGGTGATCGCTGTCGCGCCGACGATGTCGGCCGCCAAGTCCAGGGCCTTGGCGATCAAGCGGCCGTTGTCATCGTAGGAGGCCACCGTCACGGTGCCATTGGGGTCCGTCGTCGAGATCCTTCGTCCCGCCAGATCGTAGGTGTAGACGTGGCTCTCCTCGTCGGGCCACTCGGTCTCGATGAGCTGGCCCACGGCGTCGTAGCTGTAGAGCGTCTCCTGGTTGCCCGTGCCCGCGTTGGTCGCCCGGTAGGTCGTCTGTCGGCCGTCGCCGTCATAGACGTGCTCGGTGATGACATCCGAAGCGCCATTCTCCGCGATCGCCTTCGTCGTCCAGAGCTGCTCGTTGTGCTCCGTGCGCGATTCACTTCCCACCGGGTCCACGACCTTGGTGAGCTGGTCGCGCAGGCCGTAGAAGTAGACCGTGTCGCCCCAGGTCGGCGCAGAGGCCAGCTTCTCCTTGCGCGTGATCATCCGCCCACGAGCGTCGTAGACCATCTCCACGATCGTCGTCTTGTCCGCCTCGATCCCTCCCGCTTCTTCGACCCGACACGAACCGTCTCGCCCGCCCTCGTTGCGCGCCATCGCCTGGAGTCGATTGTCGGCTACCACCCGGGCATCTACCGCCACCAGCTCGAGGCCTACCGCTCGCTCTGGGACTTCCGCGACGAGTCGAGTGTCACGCAGCTCCTCATGCACTCGCCCAAGGACATCGTCAACCTCGAAGCGCTTGACGCGATGAGCGTTCGCTACCTCGTCGCCTTCGAGCCTGTGCTCGACGAGCGCTTTGAGAGAGTGTTCACGACGCCTGAGGGGGAGTTCGATAAGCCGCGGCATGTCTTCGAGCGAGTGAACTGGCGGCCGCGTGCATGGTTCGCACCGCACGTTGCGAGCGACTCACCCGATGCACCGCAGCCGCTCGAAGGGACGCCTCAGCACGCAGTCGTGACCTCGCTCGCACCAGGACACGTGGACGTTCGCTGCGACACGGACGCACCCGGCCTACTCGTGCTTGCCGAGAGCTGGCACCCGGATTGGGTCGCCGAGGCCAACGGAGAACGAGTCGACATACGTCAGGCAGATGGCGGCCTGCTGGAGATACCCATCGAGGACGGCGCGTACACACTCCGTAGCTGGTATTCGCCGTGGGACTTCTACCTAAGCTGTGCTGTCTCCGTCGCCTTCTGGATGAGCGTGGCTACAGCCGCCCTGTGGACAATCCGGCGCAAGCTGAGACTCAGCGGTAGCTGGCCTGCCAGCCGGCGAAGTCGGCGCGGCTGGGGCGCAGTTCGGCGGCGGTCATGAGCGCCAGCGGCCGGTCGGGCAGATGCTTGATGTCTTCCAGCGGCGGATTGGCCGAGTCGGGCTGGTAGTAGAGCAGGCCAGTGAAGACATGGCCTTCGTCCTCGCGATCGCGCGCCAGGATCTCGGCGGCCGCGCGGCGATTCGTCGGGTCGTGCTCGTGGTCGGCGAGCTTGTGGACGACGAGGTGGCTGCCGTCGGGCATGTCCACGACTTGGCTCGTGCCGGGCGCTTGGTCCACGGTGACGGCCTCGTAGGAAGCCACGAAGCCGAGGTCGTGCAGATTGACAGCGTGCTCCTTGAGCCAGGCGAAACCCTTGGTGCTGTCGGGCAGGTTGTTGAAGGTCACGCAGGGCGAGATGGCGTCGATGAGCGCGAAGCCGCGGTGCGCGATGGCCGCGCGAATGAGGTTCACCATCTGCTTGCCGTCGCCGCTGAAACTGCGCGCCACGAAGCCGCAGCCCAGGTCGAGCGCGATCTGGCAGAGGTCGATGTCGGCGTAGTCGTTCACGTCGCCGCTCTTGACCTTGGCGCCCTTGTCGGACGTCGCCGAGAACTGCCCCTTGGTTAGGCCGTACACGCCGTTGTTCTCAACGATGTAGACCATGTTCGTGTTGCGGCGCACGGCGTGCACGAACTGCCCCATGCCGATGCTGGCCGTGTCGCCGTCGCCGGAGACGCCCATCACGGTGAGGTGGCGGTTGGCTAGCGCTGCGCCGGTGGCCACGGAGGGCATGCGCCCGTGCACCGAGTTGATGCCGTAGCCCTTGTTGATGAAGTAGGCGCCGGTCTTGCTGCTGCAGCCGATGCCCGAGGTCTTGGCCACGCTGTAGGGATCCACGCCCGACTCGTAGGCCGCGGCGATGATGTGCCGCGTGATCTGGTCGTGCCCGCAGCCGATGCAGAGCGTGGACTTGGCGCCGCCGTAGTCGGCGCGGGTGAGGCCCTGACGATTCTGGCCGGCAACTTGCTCAGACATGGACGGGCTCCCGCTTGGTGCTGCGCAGCGCCTCGACGACGACGGAGGCCGCGATGGGCAGCCCGCCGTACTCGAGGATCGAGCGAATCTTGGTGGCGCATTCCGGCACTTCGAGCCTGAGGATGTCGGCGAGCTGGCCGTCGCGGTTCTGCTCGATGACGTAGATCTGCTTGCAGCTCCGGATGAACTCGGCCACTTCGGCGTGCAGCGGCAGCGCGCGCAGGCGCAGCGAGCGCGTGCGCAGCGCGCCCTCGCCGCGCGCGAGGATCTCGCGCGCCTCGTCCACGGCGAAGCTCGTGCTGCCGAAGTGGATCAGGCCCACCTCGCCCTCGCCCTCGATGACCGGCTTGGGCGAATGCCGCACCGAACCCAGGATCTTGCGCTTGAGGCGGTCGAGCACGACCTTGTACTCGTCGGCGTCCTCGGTGTAGCCGGCCGTCTCGGTGTGGCCGCTGCCGCGCGTGAAGTACGGCGCCTGCGGATGGCGCGTGCCCGGCAAGGTGCGCCAGGGAATGCCGTCGCCGTCCACGTCCTTGTAGCGCGCGAACTTCTCCACCTGCTTGAGCGCGTCCTTGTCCAGCACCTTGCCGCGGTCCAGCTCGGCGGTGGGATAGGGCAGCTCGTCGCACATCCACACGTTCATGCCTAGGTCGAGATCGGTGAGCAGGAAGACCGGCGTCTGGTAGCGCTCGGCCAGGTCCAGCGACTGCTGCATGAAGTCGTAGATCTCTTCGGGGCCCGCGGGCAGCAGCACAATGTGCTGCGTGTCGCCGTGGCTGAGGCGATAGCAGCTCTTGAGGTCGCTCTGCTGCGTGCGCGTGGGCATGCCCGTGCTCGGGCCCACGCGCTGCACGTCCACGATGACGCCCGGCACTTCGGCGTAGTAGCCGAAGCCCACGAGTTCGGCCATGAGCGAGATGCCGGGGCCGGCCGTGGCGGTGAAGGAGCGCGCGCCGGCCCAGCCCGCGCCCATGACCAGGCCGATGCTGGCGAGTTCGTCCTCGGCCTGCACTTGCGCGTAGCGCGCCTCGCCCGTCGCAGCGTCGACGCGGAACTGCTTGCACATCTCGATGAAGGACTCGCAGAGACTGCTGCTGGGCGTGATCGGATACCAGGCGCAGAAGGTGGCGCCGCCCATGAGCGCGCCGGCTGCCGCGGCGGTGTTGCCGTCGATGAGCATCTTGCCCGCAGTGAGGTTGCGCGCTTCGATGCGGAAGGGGCACAGGCTGCGATCGAAGTTCTCGCGGGCGTACTTCACGCCGGCGTTCATCACGTCGAGGTTCAGCTTGACGACCTTGGCCTTGCCGGAGAACTGATCGTGCACGGCCTGCTCGAGCACGGCTGGGTCCAGCCCCAGGAGTTCAGCCACTGCGCCGACGTAGACCATGTTGGCCAGGAGCTTGCGCAGTCGCGGATCGGGGCCGAAATCCTTGGCGATGTGGGTCATCGGCAGCTTGAAGACGGTGATGTCGCTGCGGCCCACGTCCTTGGCCGCGTCGAGCTCGTCGTCGATGAGCAGCACGCCGCCCGGCGGCACGAGGCGGATGTCGTCCAGCACGGTGGCCTCGTTGGCGGCCACGGTGAAGTCGCGCCGGCCGCTGCGGCTGCGCCAGCCGCGCTCGGAGACGCGCACCAAGTACCACGTGGGCAGTCCGGCGATGTTGCTCGGGAAGAGGTTCTTCGCCGCGACCGGCACGCCCATCCGGAAGATGGTCTTGGCCAGGATCGTGTTGCTGGAAGCGCTGCCTGAACCGTTGATGGTGGCAACGCCAAGGGTGAAGTCGTTGATGACGGGAGATCGCATCGCTTCGAGGCGCCTCGCGAGGCCCCGCCGGGCGCGCCGGCCGGGTCGGTGGTGTGTGCGCCGATGCGGCCTTGCGAGCCTTCGGCGAAGCTCCAGATCGTAGCAAGGGCCTCAGGGGTCCGAAATGGGCCCAAAGGCGCGGCGCGCGGCCTCACTCGGACTCCCGACCGGGGTCGGTGCCCCCCGCTTGCCGAGGATCAGTCGGGCAGTTGATCCAGGAGTTCCCGGATCTCCTGGAAGGGTTCCTCGTGGCCCTGCGCCGTCGCCAGGTCCGCGCCTCGCTCGAGTGCAACCCGCGCCTCACCCCAGCGCTTAAGGGCGATGAGACAGCGCCCCCGCTTGATGGCGGCCACCATCCAGCCCGGATTGAGTTCCAGGCAACGCCCGAAGGCCGCTTCGGCCCCGGCGGAGTCGCCCGCTGCCAGCAGAGCCTGCGCCAGCGCGAAGTTGTGCAGCGGGTTGTCCGGCTCGCGGGCCACCAGCTCGCGCCAGCGCGCGACCTTGGCGGCCGGCGACGGCGCAGCGCCGGGCCCGGGCGACGCGGGCGGTGAGTTCTCGTGCGAGGCGGCCATCTTCAGACTTAGGATACCGGGCATGACCCTACGCACACCCTGTCCTTCCTGCCGCAGCAACGAGGTCTACACGACGACGGTCGATGCCCGCGGCGGTTACGGCCCAGACTTGCTGCCCGGCCTCGGCACCAAGTGGTACTGCGGACCCAAGCTCATGATCGCGGCTTGCGCGGGCTGCGGCCACGTGCAGTTTGCGCTGCCCGAGGCCCAACGCGACAAACTCGCCAAGGCCAAGAAGTGGCAGCGGCTCTAGGCCTCCCAGGAATCGCCGGCGGCGGCCATGAGCGCGACGAGCTGCTCGTCGAGCTGCGCACGCAGCGCCGGCTGCGTCGCACTGAGGTCGTTCAGCTCCCAGGGGTCGTCGACGAGGTCGTACAGCAGCCAGGCGCGGTCGCGAAGCCGCGCATAGAGGTGACGCGAGGTGCGCACGCCGCGCCAGCCGGGGCTGGGAATCATGCGCGACTCCAGACACTGCAAGAGCGCCGCCTCCGGAATTTTGGCGCCCGGCTCGCCGCGCAGGGCGCCGGCTAGGTCAGCTCCGTCCACTCCGCCAGGCGCGGGCAGGCCCGCGAGGCCGCAGAGGGTGGGCAAAATATCCGGCGTGCCGAAGGGCAGGTCCAGCACGCGGCCGCCGGTCAGGCCCGCCGGCCAGCGCAGCAGGAAGGGCACGCCCGTGGACTCGGCGTAGGGCTGCTCCTTGCCCTGATTTCCGTGACTGCCCAGCATCATGCCGTGGTCTGAGGTGTAGACCACGAGCGTGTCCTGCGCGAGGCCGGCGGCGTCGAGCGCGGCGAGGATGCGGCCGAACTGCACGTCGATGGCGCGCACCAGGCCGTAATACTGGGGCAGCATCTGGCGCGCGATCTGGGTGGCCTCGCCCGCGGGCACATTGGGCGGCAACTCGAGCCGGCCCTCCGGCACGAACTCCTCAGGCGGCGTGAAGGGATCGTGCGGCGGCCCCCACGAGAGCATGAGCAGGAAAGGCTGCTCCGGGTGACGCGCGCGCTCGGCGAGCTGCTCGAGCACGAGGTCGGTTTCCATCTCCGCGCGAAAGCGGCCGCCGCCTTCGAAGCCCGAGTCGGCGCCGGTCTCGTAACGCCAGTTCCAGTAGTCGTGCGCCGAGAGTTCCTTGACGTCGCGCGGCGTGCGCGCGGCCACGGTCCAGTGGTCGTCGAAGCCCAGTCGGCGCGGGTCGCCCGGGTCGAGGGCCACGGCTCCGAGGTGCCACTTGCCCACGTAGCCGCACCAGTAGCCCGCCGAGCGGAAGCTTTCGGCTAGCCGCGGCAGTCCAAGCCGCTGCGGCTCCCACTGGCCGCCGCTGCCCACGCCAAAGTTGAGCGGATTGGTGTTGTTGGTGAGCAGTCCCGTGTGGTGGCTGAAGGCGCCCGACATGAGCCCGGCGCGATAGGGCCGGCAGAGCGGCATGCTGCTCACGGCGCTCGTCAGGTGCAGGCCGCTGCGCGCGAAGGCATCGAGCTGCGGCGTGCTCACCGGCTCGGCGCCCGCGCCGGCGCAACTCATCGCGCTCGCACGGTGCGAATCGGAGAAGACAAAGAGGATGTTCGGGCGGCGGCGCCCTGCGACGGCGCCCGGGCTCTTGTTCTCGGCGGGCTCGGCGCGCGAGCAGCCGCCCAAAGCCTGAGCGCCCAGCGGCAGCGCCGCGAGGGCCGCGGCCGCCGCGCCGCGGCTCAGCAACTCCCGCCGAGTCAGGTCGCGCCGAGTCAGATCTCGCCGAGCCATGTCGCGCTGAGTGAGGCTGTTCATGGCCACGGCGTGTCATCCTACTGTCCCCCATGACCGAGCTCGCCGATTTCACCGCCGCCCTGAAGTCCCACCTCGCACCGGCCCTGCCGCAGGCCTCGCCCGAGTTGCTCACCCGCCTGGCTGGTTTCTGCGCGGCGCTGCGCCGCAAGAACGAAGAACTGAACCTCACCGGCATCACCGACCCGCAAGGCATGGCCGTGCGACACGTGCTCGACAGCCTCACCGTCTCGCCGCTGCTGGACGGCGCCAAGACGCTGATGGACCTCGGCTCAGGCTGCGGCGTGCCCGGTCTGCCCCTGGCCATCGCGCACCCTGAGTTGCAGGTCACGCTGGTGGAGTCGCGCGAACGCAAAGCGGCCGCGCTGGGGCAGCTCATCGCCACGCTGGCGGGCGAACTCGGCGGCGCCGGCCGCGTCACCGCCGTGCACTCCCGCGGCGAAGAGTGGCTGGTCGCCAACGAAGTCGATGTCGTCGTGGCGCGCGCCGTTGAAGAACCGCCCGGCCTGCTCAAGCGCCTGCGGCGCGTGCGCGGCAGTTTCCGCCAGCTCATCCTCATGCAGGGCCCCACCGCCGACGAGGAACTCGCCGGCTGGGTCAAGCGCGCCAAGCCCTTCGGCTTCAGCGCACCGGAGCGGCACGATTTGGAACTGCCCGAGGGCGCCGGCCGCCGCGTGCTGCTCGTCTACCGCGGCCTCTTCTAGGGGCCTTTTCTAAGGCCCTTCCCGCCTGGCCCCTCGCAACGCGAGCCCTGAGGCCCGGTCGGTGGAGCCGGGGATGGGAATCGAACCCACGACCTCAGCTTTACGAAAGCCGTGCTCTACCGCTGAGCTACCCCGGCAGGGGGCGCGAACCATAGCAAACCCCGCACGGCCGCCCCAAACGCCGCACCGCTATGATCGCGCCGTGCGCTATTTGCTCGACGGCTACAACATCGCTCACTGGCTGGTCCGCAACGATGCGGTGCCGCCGATGCAGCTCCGCGCCCGGCTGCTGGCCGCGCTGCAGGCCGCCCGGCCCAAGGACGCCGAGTCCATCGACATCTACTGGGACGTCAAGCGGCCCTCTCCGGCGATCCCGCCCAACGAATACCTGGGCTGGTGCACGATGCACAACGTGCCCTCGGCCGACGACGCCATCGTGGATGCCGTGGCCGGCGCCCCCACGGCGCGCGGGCTCTGCGTGGTGAGCCGTGACCGCGAAGTGGCCGGCCGCAGCCGCCAGCTCGGGGCCAAGATCCTTGCGCCGGAGCAACTGCTCAAGCGGTGAGGAACGCGGCTCTCCTTTGCATCGTCCTCGCCAATCTCATTGGCGGGGCGACCTATGTGGCTCAGGATCTGGCTCTGCTCGGCCTGCCGCCGGCCACGGTGAGCTTGCTGCGCACGCTCATCGCGATTGTCTGCATGGGCGTCTGGCTGGCGGCCCGTGGCGCGCTGCGCTGGGACTTCACGCGCCGCGAAACGGGGCGCCTCGCGGCCGCCGGCATCCTGGGTTACGCGCTGCCACTCACGCTGGGCATCGTGGGCCTGCGCTGGTCCACCGCCAGCAATGGCAGCCTGCTCATCCTGCTGGAGCCGGCCTCGATTCTTTTCTTCTCGTGGCTGCTGCTGCGCGAGCGGCTGCGCGCGCTGCAGCTCGCCGGGCTGCTCGTGGGGCTGGGCGGCGCGCTGTTCATCGTGCTGGAGAAACTCCCCGTGCCGGAGGGCAGCCATGCGCTCGCCGGCCTCGTCGCCGGCGACCATCTGCGCGGCAACCTCATTCTCGCGCTGCACGGCGTGCTCTGGGGCCTCTACTCGCCGCTCATGCTGCCCATCGTGCGCAAGCACGACGCCTTGGTGGCCACCTTTGGCTCGCTCGTGCTGTCGCTGCTGCTGCTCGTGCCGGCCGCGCTGGCCGAGGCCGGCTCTTGGCAGAACTCCGCGGCCCTGCCGCAGGCTCTGCTCTGGACGCTCGCGCTCGGGCTGGTGGCGTCTTTCGGCGGCACCATCCTGTGGAGTTGGTCGCTCGGGCACCTGGCCTCCTCGGCCGTGGCGCCCTTTGTCTTTCTGCAGCCCTTGGCCGGCGTGCTCTGCGGCTACCTGGTGCTCGGCGAGCGACTCTCCGCCGACGCACTGCTAGGCGGCGCACTGATCGCCGCGGGCGTGCTGCTGGTTATTGCACCGAGCCTGCGATATCGCGGTCAGTCACGCCCTTGAGCTGACCGAGCGCCTCGGCGGCCGGGAGCCGCAGGGCCTCGTCGCTGCCCGTGGCCAAGGCGATGAGCGCCGTCGACAACTCGGCCGCGCTGTGGCTCGGCGGAGCGCCCATGGCCCACAGGCGTCCGGCGGCGCGCAAGGCCGCAGCGCGCTGCGCTGATTCGAGCGTGTCGTCGAGCACGAAGGCTTCGATGGCGGGCACGGCTTCGACGATGCCGGCCTGACCAGCCAGATCGAGCACCGCGATCCGTACGCCCGCGTCGTCCGTGGCGCCCAGCGCGTCGGTGACGAGGTCGCCGACGATGCGCACGATGCCGCTCGGCAGCGCGGTGAGAGCCACCGCCGCCGCACGCGCCCGCTCGAGCGCCAAGGCCTGCGCGGCGCCGGGCTCGCCGGCCGCCGCCTGCACATCGGCGAAGCTCGCCTTGCGCACGACCTTGGCCAACTTGTCGCCGTAGAGCGCCTCGACGCCCGCCACGTCCTCGGTCACCACAATGAGCGGCACTTCCGCAGTGCGCGGATCGTTCTTGAAGGCGAAGACGAGCGTGTCGAGCGTGAGATCGTGCAGGCCGTCCTGCACCACGATCACGTCCTTGGGCGGCAGGCTCTTGGCGCGCAGCAGGCCCACATCGAAGCCGTCGCTGGCAAGCAGCATCCAGCCGACCGTCGCTCCGGAGAGGCCGGTGTCGCCGATGGAGACCACGAAGCGCTCGGGCGTCGCGGCCAGCGTGCCGGCCAGGCGGGCCACGACGCGCGCATCGGTGTCGCCCTGGCGCGCCAGCGCCAGCGCCGCACCGAAGGCCACGCCGGGATCGGAATCCAAAAGCGCCGTGGAGAGCGCCGTGCGCTCCTCTGGGCTGTTGCCCATGGACTCCATGAGCGCCTGCGCCGCGAGAGGCTGGCGGCGATCCTTGGTGAGGCAGTTGTTGAGCGCGCGGCCGCGATGACTGCCGGCCAGCGCGAGGTCGACTTCGAGCGCGGGCAAACGCGCCTGCGCCGCCGCGAGGAACTCATTGCCCTCAAGCGCGGCCAGCCGGCCTGCAGCCAGGATCTCGCCCTTTTGCGCGGCATGGATCGAGGCCAGGATCGGCCGCAGCGTGGCGCCGCCGCCGTGCTGCAAGGCATCCCGCGCCACGCCCTCGGCGATCTCCAGTGCAGCCAAGCCCGAGAGCGTCTCGCGCCCTACGAGCGCGCCGTCCTTCCAATCCCAGACCACGCTCGAGGCGCCGTAGGTACCCGTCAGGTCCATGTCGCCGCGGAAGTAGCCGTCGGCCAGTTGCGCGGCCAGGCTCACCGGGTCCCTGGTGGCCACGCCGATCTTGGCCAGCGCGTCGCTGGCAGCGTCCTTCGTCACTTCATCACTGTCGTGGAGCGCCACGACAGCCAGGCCCGCCGCGGCACGCCGGTCGCGCAGCGTGCCGAGCACGGCGGCCGCATTGCGGCGCGTGAGTTCGTCGTCGGACTTCAAAACCTGCGTGAGCGGCTGCACGGCCTGGCCGCCGAGGCGCACGAGCGCCTGGATGGCCAGCACGCGGTTCTCGGTGCTCGAGCGGTCGCCGAGCGGCCCGACGAGTGCGGGGACGGCCCAGGAGCCGAACCGCGCGCGGAGTTCGAGCGAGGCTTGCTCGCGCGCCACTTCGTCACCTTCGAGCAGGCGCTGCACGGCTTCGGCCGCCGCCTCCGGATCGGCAACGGCCTCTTGGCGGCCCAGCGTGGCGAGGCCGAGGAAGCGTTCGGCCAGCCGGCCCAGTTCACCGCGCTCGAGCAGCATGCGCGTGATGACATTGCGCTCGGCCTGCTCCCAGAGACGGTAGGCCTCCTCGTGGCTGGGGTTCTCGGCCAGCACCGCCTTGAGCTGCTCCACGGCCCCGTCGAGATTGCCGGCCTGGTAGGCCTGCAGCGCTTCCTGGAAGCTGCCCTCGGCGTCTTGCGCGAGCGCCGCGCCGCTCCAAGTGGGCAGAGCAACCGTCAGAAGGCCAAGCGTGAACAGAGCGCGGCTCAGAAACATGGGGCAGGCTCGCAACATCGGGGGTTCGGGGCTGCCCGGCAGGCGCGCGCGGCAGAGCCGCGGAGTGTAGGCGGGGGCCCTGAAAAAGATCAAGCGAAGCGGCTATCCCTCGGCTCGGACGAGGTGACGCGCCGGCTATGGCGAGGCTCTAAGAGCGGGGCCGGCGCCGGACCGCTGGGCAGCCGAACGGGGGAAGTCAGCGGTCCAGCGGCGCCAGGAGCGTTTCGCTGGGGATGCGGATGCGTGGCGTGATGAAGAAGACGATCTCGCTGTTGCGCATGCGGCTGGCGCGCGACTTGAACAGCCAGCCCAGGATCGGGATGTCGCCCAGGAAGGGCACCTTGGTGATGCTCTCGATGCTCTCGCGGGCGCGCAGGCCGCCCACGGCCAGGACTTGGCCGCTGTGCACATGCACGGTCGTGCCCGCCTGGCGGGCCGAGATGACCGGGGTCAGCACCTGAGTGCCGGCCAAGACGAGCGGAATCTCGGCGGTGACCGCCGAGACATCCACCGAAAGATCAATGCGCAGCACATCCTCCCCCACGATGAAGGGGATGATCTCCACGCGCACGCCGGTCTCTTCGAACTTGGTCGTGATCTGCAGGTTGTTGCCGACGCCGGTGGCCTGGAAGACCGGCACGCGGCTGCCGGTGTTGATCAGCGCGCGGTGCCCGTTCAGCACCGTGACCGTGGGCGAAGAGATCAGCTCGCTGGCGCCGATGGTCTGCAGCAGCGAGAGCACGGCCTTGACGTCCAGGTCCTTGTGCACGCCCTGCAGGCTGAGCAGGAAGCCGGCGATGTCGGGCGAGGGCTTGAAGCTGCCGAAGGCGCCGCCGAAGCCGGTGGCCACGCCGCCGTCCAGAATCGGGAAGCCGCTGCCGAAGGAACCGGCCGGCGGATTCGTGGTGGAGTTGAAGGGCAGCGAGTTGTCGGTCAGTTGCGAGAAGCCGATCTTGCTGTCCCACTCGATGAGATCGTCGAGGTTGATCTCGACCACGCGCACTTCAATCTCGATCTGCGGCAAGTCGGCCAGCAGCCGGCCCAGAAGCTGGTCGATGAAGAGCAGCGTTTCCGGCGGCGCCGTGACCACGAAGAGGTCGGCGATGGAGAGGTTGGGCAGCGGCTGCAGCACACCCAGCCCGCGATCAACGCTGGTGAAAACGCTGTCGGAATAGAAGTTGGGATGCAGCACCCAGCGGATGATCTCGGTCGGCGCGCCATCGGCTGGGCTGGGCGTGTTCGGCTCGGTGGGGAAACCCGCCACCGTGGCCTGCAGCATCTTGATCACGCCGTCGGAGCGTTCCTTCTTGAGCGTGTAGAGCTTGGACCAAGAGCCGTCGATGCCGCGGATGACGTCGCGCCCCAGCCGGTGAAAGGGCGAGGGCGGCTGGTCGTCGAGGAAGTCGGGCTCGAGGTCGCGCGCGGTGGCCGGCGTGATGAGCGAGAGCAGGTCTTGGGCCGAGGGCGCCGGCACGCTCGGCGCCGGCAGGCTAGCGGCCGCGTCCTGAGCTGCCTCCGAGGGCACCGCCACGAGCGAATCGCTGGTCAGAGTCCAGGCCCGATGGGCCGGCTCGACGTCCTGCGAGACGCAGGCGCCGACGGCGACACTCAGCCCGAAGCAGAGAGCGAACTCCGCGAGGTGTCCGGCGCGCGCGCGCTTGCGCCAGAACTCGCTCAACGACTCAGCGCCGCGACCGCCTGCTGGGTCAGGTCGGGCACTGGCCCGAGCCGGCAACTCACTCCGCCGCGCTCAATGACGGCATCAAAGCCGCCGTCATCGGCCGCCGCCTTGAGGGCCTTCTCATAGGCCTCCAGGGCCTGCTTGCGCAGGAAGTGGTAGTTGGCGTCGTTCTCGGTGAGTGTCAGCGACTCGCGCCAGGCCGGGATTGCCAGCAGCAGCGTGCTGGAGTCCAGCTCCGCAGCGCGACGGCACGTTTGCGCATTGCCGCTCAGCACCTTGCCGTCCACAAAGTAGACCGGCAGCTTGTCGATCACGCTCACGGTGAGATCAGGAATGGGCTGCTCGCCGCCGCTGACTCCGCCCGGCACCGTGATGACATCGATGCGGCCTTCGGCAGCGGCCTTGGCCAGCGCCTTGTTCGTGCTGGCGCGCGCCTCCTGGAACATGCGCGTGCCGCGCCCGTTGTCCGTCTCGGAGAGACCGAGCGCGCGCATGTGCATGTAGGCCGGGTTGCTGGCGTAGACGGCCAAGATGTCGGCGGTGGCCGCGCGCTGCGCGCCCTGAGCCTGGCCGTAAAGAATCTGACCGGTGACAACGACTTCCGTCGTGGGCAGCCCAGCGGCGGGCGCCAAGAGCATGAGCGCCACGGCCAGCCACCGGCCGCGGCGGCGCGTTACTTGGACTGCCATGAAACCCTCCCGGTGAGCTGTCGCAGACGCGACGCAGGCTCGAGGTACCGGACTTTTGCGCGAACGTGGCGCAGGATACGCGACCTGTGGAGAAGTACATCGGTGCTCCTCGATGTTTTCTTCACCTCGAAGACTGTGAAAGAGATGCGGGCCGACTTGTCGCGCTGAACGTGACAAGCCGGCCCGCATCGTGCGCCGAAGGCTGAATTCGCTGCGCTTTTAGCCGCGTCGGCCGCCGCCGCCGCCGTGACGCGGGCCGCCTCGTCCGCCGCCACCGCCGCCGCGACCACCGCGATCACCGTGACGCGGACCGCCTCGGTCCCCGCCGTAACCGCCGCCGCCACTGCTCGGTCCGCGAGGACCGTCGCCTGCCGGAGCGTCACCGTCGCCGCCGTGGCTCTGGCCCACAGGCACCGAGTCCGGATTGAAGTCCGGATCGGCCTGCTTCATGGAGAGACGGATGCGGCCGTTGTCCTCGATGTCGAGCACCTTGACCTTGACCGTGTCACCGACTGAGACGACGTCCGCTGGATCGCGCACGTAGCCTGCGGCCATCTCGGAGACATGGCACAGGCCCTCGGTGCCCGGGAGCACTTCGATGAAGGCGCCGTAGGGCTTGAGCGAGATGACCTGGCCGTCGTAGAGCGCATTCAGTTCGGGCATCTGGCGCTCGGCCTTGGGGCCGCGACCGCCGCCACCACCGCCGCCTCCGCCACCGCCGACCTCGGCCTCGAGGTTCATCGAGAGCCGCACGCGGCCGATGTCGTCGATGTTCGTGACCTTCACTTCGACCACGTCACCGACCTTGCAGACGTCTTCGATCTTCTTGACGAAGTTGCCGCCCGAGCCCATCTCGGAGATGTGCAGCAGGCCTTCCTTGCCGGGGAAGATCTCGACGAAGGCGCCGAACTCGCGAATCGAAACGACTTTGCCCTTGTAGATGGCGCCCAGTTCCGCGTCGCCGCAGATGGCCTCCACCTGAGCCACAGCGCCCTCGAGGTCGCTGCCCGGTCCGCCCGCGATCGTGACGGCGCCGTTGTCGTTGACCTCGATCTTGACGTTGAAGTCGGCCTGCAGCGCCTTGATGGTCTTGCCGCCCGGGCCGATGAGGAAGCCGATCTTCTCGACCGGGATCTGCTTGAGCACCAGCACCGGCGCCCACTTGCTGACTTCGGGCCGCGCCTGCGCGATGGCCGCGTTCATCACGCCCAAGATGTGCAGGCGTCCCTCACGAGCCTGCTCCAGCGCGCGCTGCAGCAGGGCCGAGGAGAGGCCCTTGATCTTGATGTCCATCTGCAAGGCCGTGACACCGTTGGCCGTGCCGGCCACCTTGAAGTCCATGTCGCCGTTGTGGTCCTCGCTGCCGAGGATGTCGGACAGGATGTGGAAGCCGCCCTTGTCATCGCCGATGAGTCCCATGGCAATGCCGGCCACCGGCGAACGCAGCGGGCAGCCCGCTTCGAAGAGCGCCAAGCTCGCGCCGCACACTGAGGCCATGGACGAGCTGCCGTTGCTCTCCAAGATTTCCGAAACAACGCGCGCGCTGTAGGGGAAGTCTTCCGGCGGCGGCAGGACGATGTTCACTGCGCGCTCGGCCAGGTTGCCGTGGCCGATCTCGCGGCGTGACACGCCCACCATGCGCTTGACCTCGCCCACGCAGAAGGGCGGGAAGTTGTAGTGCAGCATGAAGCGCTTGCTGTACTCGTCCTGCAGGCCGTCCACGATCTGCTCGTCGCGGCCGGTGCCCAGTGTGACGGTGACCAGCGCCTGCGTTTCGCCGCGCGTGAAGAGCACGCTGCCGTGCGTGCGGGCCAGAACGCCCAGCTCGATCGTGATCGGGCGGATGTCCTTGAGGCCGCGGCCATCGGCGCGCTGACCGCGCTCGATGATGTTGCTGCGCTCGACTTCGCCCTCAAGGTCGGCGAAGGCCGCCTTGATGAGCTTCTCGGCTGCGGCCTGCTCGGTGGCCGGCACCGACGCGAGCAGCGCCTTGACACGTTCGGACGTGACGGCCTTCACGGCGGCCTTCTTGGCGTGCTTGCCGGAGGTCGTCATGGCCGTGGCGATGGCCGCGCGCGCGCCGGAGACCTTGTCGGCCCAGGGATTGGCCGGCGGGGTCGCGACGGTCTGCTTGGGCTTGCCAGCCTTCGCTTGCAGCTCGGAGATCATGTCGCAGATCTCCTTGATGCCGGCGTGGCCGAAGAGGATGGCCTCGGCCATGACCGCCTCGGGCAGTTCCATCGCACCGGCTTCCACCATGGTGACCGCGTCGCGCGTGCCGGCCACGACGAGGTCGAGCGTGCTGGTGGACATCTGCTGCTGGGTGGGGTTCAGCACCAGCTTGTCGTCGATGCGGCCGACGCGCACCGTGGCGCCTGGGCCCTGGTACGGGATGGTCGAAAGCGTCAGCGCGGCCATGGCGGCGACGCCGGAGAGCGTGTCGGGCTCATTCTCGCGATCGTAGGAATACACGCTGACGATGATTTGCACTTCGTCGCGGTAACCCTCAGGGAACATCGGCCGCACAGGGCGGTCGATCGCGCGCGACACGAGGACTTCGTTGTCACGCGGGCGCATCTCGCGCTTGAAGAAGCCGCCCGGCACTCGGCCGGCGGCGTAGGTGCGTTCGCGGTACTCGACCGTGAGCGGGAAGAAATCGAGATCGGGGCGGCCGGCCGCGCTCTGCACGGTGGCGAGCAGCGAGGTCTCACCGTAGGTCGCGAAGATCGCGCCGTCGGCCTGCTTGGCCATGCGGCCGGTCTCGAGAGTGAGCGTGCGCCCGCCGATCTGGCGGCTCACGCGAAGGGCTTGAAACAAAGGAGTGGTCATAAAATCAGAAACCTAAAGGAAGGGACCCGTATCCGGGACCGTGGGGAGATCCAGCCGCTGCGCACCTTGCGCCGCTCCGGACGAGAAAAGGGATGCCGCAGCCCGCTCAGACGGTGGGCTTGATGCCGCGAATGCCGAGCTTTTCAACGACTCGCTCGTAGCGCGGGCGATTCGTCCGCTGCAGGTAGCGCAGCAAACGATTGCGCCGACCGACCAGCTTCAGCAGGCCGCGGCGCGTGGAATTGTCCCGGGGACGGGACGAAAGATGGGAGGTCAGGAGCCCGATTCGCTCGGTGAGGAGGGTGATCTGCACATCGCAGGACCCGGTGTCCTTATCGTGGACACGCACTTCGGCGACGCGAGCGGCCAGTGTTGCCGTGCTCGTCATGATTCTTCTGCTTTCAATTCAGCGTTCTTGGCTTGTTCGATTTGATTTCCGCGCAGCCTAGCAAAGGCCCCCGCCGGGCGGCAAGCCGGGTAGAGCCACGAAATGAGGCCCGCACGGTACCTCGGGCACGCTTTGAGCCCAGTTCAGCCCTTGGAGCCCAGCTCAGCCTTTGGAGCGCGGTTCAGCCCTTGGCACCCAGTTCGGCCCGTTGCCGGCGACGGCAGCTCTCGCAGCGGCCGCAGGGAGCCTGGCCACCCTCGTAGCAGGACCACGTGACGGCCAGCGGGGCACTCACAGCCCGCCCGGCCGCCAGCAGTTGCGTCTTGTCCAAGTGCAGGGTTGGGCACTCCACACGGACCTTGCCGCGAGTCGAATCGGCGAGGGCCGCATTGAGGCTCGCCAGGAAGCGGGCCGAGTTGTCGGGAAAGGTGGCGGCCTCCTCGGCGTTGAAGCCGACGAGCACGACCGGCAGCCCTTCGGCCTCGGCCAGCGCAGCGGCCAAGTTCACGAGCAGACCGTTGCGATTGGGCACCCAGACCGCGTCCGCCGAGGCCTGCGCGCCGCGATCCAAGTCAGCCAGCGCGGGCTGCGGCATGGGCTGATCGCGCCGCACCAAGGCCGTGCCGCAGATCTCCGCGAGGAGAGGCAAAGCGAGGGCGCGCACGGGGAATCCCAGCGCGGCCCCCACGGCCTGCGCCGCGCGGAGTTCCGGCACGGCGGCGCGCTGGCCGTAGTCCACGCAAAGTCCCAGCGCGACGGTCCCGCCGCGGCTCTGCCAAAGTGCGGCGGCCACGGTGGAGTCCAGGCCGCCTGAGAGCAGGGCCAGGGCGGCCTGAGGAGGGGGCTTCGCAGGAGGGTGCATGGCGGGCTCATCATGCGGAGCCCGTCCGACTTTTTCCGCCATGGCTCCAACTTGCGTTCTTGGACCGCGGGCCAGCCCGCGGGTTGCCCCCTCGGGGCTCGCTGGCTATACCGGCCGCCTCCGAAGCCGGGTTAGCCGGCCTTTTTCGCCCGGAGACTGCCTGCGTGGTCCGATCGCTCCTGTTCAGCCCGCGGCGCCTCGGCCTCTCCTCAATGGGGCTGCTTTTGCTGATGAGTGGCTGCCTTTTGAGCGGCTGCGTTGCCGGTTCCGCCAGTTCCTCTCTTTCGCGGGCCGAGCGAGAGGCCCTCGCTCCGAGCTTGGCACTCCTCGATGCCGCCCTGCTCCAGCGCAGCAACCCGGAGCTTCAGGAGTTCGTGCCGGAGACGCTGGGCGAAGCGCGGCAGGCGCTCCAGGCCCTCAAGGCTGCGCCGGTCGGAGGCAGCACGGCTTGGCTGGAGGCACAGGCCGCCGTGGACATGCTCTCGACCTGGCACTCGCTGCAAGTCAGCCGGCGATTTTTGGGACGGGGCGAAGCGCCCGACGACGGCCTGGATCCGGCCCGCCAGGCCGTGCTGGACCTGACCGGCACGCTCAGCGAGCGGAGCCTGCGGGCCGTCACGCGCGACGAGGCCGCCGAGCCGGCCGTGGCGCAGTTGCAGATCGTGTATCTCACACTGCTCTTCGAGGCCGAGCAGTTGGCCGGCGCCCGGCAGCTCTTGCTCGAGTCTCTCGTGCAGGCTCCGCCTGACAGCGCGTGGTCCATGGCCCTGCACCGTTTGCTGCGCGAGCGGCGCCATCTGCTGCGCGATCCCGCCGGTTTTGCCAATGCTTGGCGCGGAGCGCTGGGCTTGGAAGGTGTGCTCGCGATCACTGGCCAGCCGCTGCTGCCCGTCTCGCTGGGTTTTTTGCAGCTCGCCGCAGGGCTGGCGGCCGAGCAGGCCGGTGACAGCAGCGAGGCGGCACGCAGCTACGAGCAGGGGCTCGCGGCTTTGCAGCTCGCGCCGCAGGGTGACGCGCTGAGTTCCGATTGGGATGTCTCGGTGGCTCTGGCCGACTGCGGTGTCAACGCGGCGCGACTGCGCCGCGAGCGCGCCCTCGCGGATCTCAAGCTCGGCGGCATCGCGGCCGTGCGCGGCGAACTGCTGCTGGCCGAGGCCGCCGAGACGGCCGCCCTGGTGGCCAACCCGGACGACGAGGAGGCCGCGGCCGGCCTCGCAGCGACAGCCGACCTCTACTACCAGGCCGGCGATCTGGAGGGCATCCGCGACTGCTTCGGCCGCTTGGCCCAGCGCTTCGATCGAGCCGACTGGTGGAACAACTACGCCTTCTTCTGCCGCGAGACCGCGCAGTACGAAGCGAGCTTCGCCGCCTACGAGCGCTGCATCGCGCTCGCGCCGGACACTGCGCGCTACGTCAACGACACTGGACTGATCCTGCTCTACCACCTGCGGCGCGACCTCGACCGCGCCGAGCAGCTCTTCCGCCGTGCCTGGGCGCTGGGTCGAGAGGCCGCCGCCAATCCCTTTGCCTCACCGGCCGAGGTCGAAGACAGCTTCCTGGCCTACACCGACGCGATGCTCAATCTCGCGCTGCTCCAGGCCCAGCGCCAACAGCTCGACCTCGCCGCGGCAACAGTGGCTGAGCTGCTCTCGCTCTCACCCGAACGACCCGATGCCCTTTCCTTGCAGGCCCAGATTCGCGCCGCCCAGGCAGCGCCTTCCGAAGGTGGATCCCCATGACCTCGCCCCGCACTCAACCTCGCACTCGCGTCTTCAGCTTGGCGGCGCTGCTCGGCTCGGCCCTGCTCGCGGCGCCGCTGATGTCCCAGTCGCCGGCCGAGAGCCCCGTGGAAGCAGCCCGCAAGCTGCTCGCCGCTGGTGACCGGGCCGCGGCTCGCAAGCTGCTCACCACCGCCGTCGAGAAGGGCGGCGAGGGCGAGCGCGCCGCGCGGCTGCTGCTCGCCGAGGCGCAAGTGGCGGATGGCGATCCGGGCGATGCGCTCGAAACGCTGCAGCCGCTGGTCGACGCCCAGGACTACGAGGGCGTGCTCGCAGCAGGCCAAGCCTTCAAGAGCTGGAGCGAACTGCTCGCGCGCTCCCCGCGCAAGCGCGAGGACGCACAGTTCTACTTGGAGCAGGCCCAGGCGCACTTCGAACAGGCCGCCGCCCTGGCGCCGGCCGGTGATTCGCGCGCGGCCGTGGAAGCGGGCTTCCTCGAGATCTATCAACTCCAGGATTGGCAGGCCGCCGAGCGCCGCGCCGACGAACTCTTGAAGGCCGCGCCGCGCGACGGACTGGCACTGCTGCTGCGCGGCTGCGCGCGGGTCTATGCCTCGGTGGAAGCTGCGCAGGAGAGCGAGGCCGACGGCGCCACGGCGCGCGCCCAAGCCATCGCCGATCTTGTGGACGCTGACGAAGTGCTCAAGACGCGCATCGAGCCCTGGGCGCAGCTCATCTGGCTCTACGAGACCGATGGCCAGGCGCAGAAGGCCGTCAACGCCGCGATTCAGATTTTGGACCGCACTCCGGGCGGCGACCTGAGCACGCTCTACCGCCTCGCCCGCCGTTATGCGGCTGAGCGCCGCTTCGATGCGGCCGGGAACGCCGTGGTCGAGATGGCCCGCCGCGACGCTGCACAACTCACCCAGCTTTTGCGCGCCGAGCAGCTCATCACGCCGGCGGCACAGGACCTCGCTTGGTCGATCGGCCCCGCAATCGAGGGCTTGGGAGGCGTGCCCAATCCGGCTCGGCTGGCGCCCTACATCGCCGCCCTCAAGGCCATCTGCGCCGCCGAGCCGCGCAGCGCAGATGTCTACAACAACTACGCCCTGCTTTGCCGGGACGCGCGCCTTTACGAGGACTCCTACCGCGCTTACGAGCAGGCCTTGGCGCTGAGCCCCGAGGATCCGCGCCTGCTCAATGACACCGCGCTGGTGCTGCATTACTACCTGCACCGCGACTACGAGCGCGCGGCGGAACTCTACGAGCTGGCCGTGGAGAAGGCCGACGAGCAGCTCAAGAACAAGGACCTCACGGCGGCCGCGAAAGCCGATCTGGAGCTGGCGCGCAAAGACGCCGCCGGCAATCTGCAGAAGCTGGCTCGCGGCGAGTACGAGTGGGGCATCTGAACCGCGCCTCGCGCGGCTCGACGGCTCGCGTGATTCTGCGAGTCAGCGCGCCTTGTTCGTGGGCGCGTAGGTTTCCAGCACCCAGGCGCGCCAGCCTTCCTCGAAGCCCAGCATGGTGAGGCCAAAGGCGTCGCGCAGGATGTCGCGCACCGGGGCCTCCAGCTTGCACATCTTCATGGCCTGACCCATGGCCAGCGCGCCCTTGCCTTCAGGATCGCGGCGCAAGAGGTAGTCGCACCAACTCCAGGAGAACTGGCGCTCCTTGTTGGTGAGGCTGTTGGTGGCCTTGGGAATGACTTCCGGAAAAGAGGGCACATCGCCGCCCATCACGGCCTTGTAGATGTTCTTGCGCCAGTCATCTCCGCCCCAGCGATCCGTCGTGTCCTGCTCGCGCGTGCAATAGGTGCCCGCGCGCCCGTGCATGTCGATCTCGAACCAGTGCGCCAAGCCCTCGTCCATCCAGCCGTACTTGTCGTGCAGCCAGGGCGGCAGCAGACCCAGCTTGCCCGGCGGGAACCAACGAATGTCGTAGTACACCGAGGTGAGCTGGTGAATGAGGTGGTGCGTCTGCTCCCGGTACATGTCCTGATCTTTGGAGAAGACGCTCTTGTCCCACCAAGTCACCACCACCGACTCTTGCGTCGAACCGCCCGAGCGCTTGACCGTGGGCAGGCCCTGCAAACCGGTGTAGGGCGGCGCCGCGAGATGCGCCTGGGTCGGGTTCTCGAAGATCATGAAGGTGTGCAGGTTCTTCAGGTTCTGCGAGTCGTTCACGCCGAACATGGTCTGGTAGCGGGCGTGGAGTTCCTCGAGACGGCGCGCGTAGAGGTGCGCTGCTTCGTGGGCGTTGTAGCTCTTCTTGTTGGCGCCCACGATCTTGGCCGTGTCCCACACAACGCGGATGTGCGTGGTCTCCACGATCATGAGCGGCTTCTTCACCTGCGCGACCTTGTCGATCTTGCGCTGTTCGGCCAGCCACTCGTCGCCGGCCGTCTTGATCGCGTTCCATTCGGCCTGCGCCTTGGCCTGCAGCGAGGGCGTCTTGCAGCGCCCGCAGGGCTGCCAATCCAGGGCCAGCGTCTCGTCGGAGACGGCCTCCGAGCAGAAGCGCACCTTCCAGGCCGGGCCGCTCTCGCGCTCCAGCTCAAACTTGCGATCCAGCTCGACTTCCAGCCGGCCCGTGGTGCTGCACCAGCCGCAGCGCGGCTCGCCCGGCTCTTGCGCGACGGCCGAGCGTGCCGGGAGCAGGCTCAGCAGACAGGCCAGCGCTGCGCGCACAAGGCCTGTGCGCACACGACCGGCGCGCAGAAGAGCGGCGTGCTTCATGCCGCGCCGACTTCCAGGCCTGCGGCCCGCTCGACGATCTGCGTGGCCGGATCGAATCCGCGCAGCCGCACGCGTTGCGCAACGGCCGCCGGCAGAGCCGCCGCCGGCGCTAGGCCGATGAGTTCGCTCTCGAGAATCGAAACGCCTGCCTCGCGCGCCTGCCGCTCGATGGCCTCGAACACGGTGAGGATTGGCGTCGTCTCGAAGTCCACCAAGTTCATCGAGACCTGCGCCAGCGGACGGCCCGCGGCGGCCGTGCCGGCCACGCCCGTCACGTCGAAGCCCATGGCCTTCACGGCCGGAAAACCGCCGTCTTTTTCGCGGATGCTCTTGGCGATGCGCTTGGCCAGCTCCACGTCGGGGGTGTCCAGGTTCACGTTGTAGGCGATGAGGAATTTGCGCGCGCCCACGGCCGTGCAGCCGGCACTAGGGTGAATGCGCTGCGGGCCGAAGTCGGGCGCCCGCGCCGGGTCTGTGCCGATCAGCTCGCGCAGCTTCTCGAACTGGCCCTTGCGCACATCGGCCAGATTCTTGCGCTCGGGTCGCGTGGCCGCCGCTTCGTAGAGAAAGACCGGCAGGCCGAGTTCGGCACCCAGGCGCTGGCCGCACTGGCGGGCCAGTTCCACGCAGCGCGCCAGCGAGGTGTTCGCCACCGGCACGAAGGGAATCACGTCGGTGGCCCCCATGCGCGGATGCTCGCCGCTGTGCTCGCGCAGATCGATGCGCCGGGCTGCGACCGCCGCTCCGCGCACGGCCGCCTCGACCAGATCCTCGCCGCTGCCGACGAGCGTGACGACCGAGCGGTTGTGGCTGGCGTCACTCGTGCGGTCGAGCAGCTTGACGCCGCGCACGGCCACCATGGCCGCGACGATCTCGTCCACGACCTCCGTACGCCGCCCTTCCGAGAAGTTTGGCACGCACTCGATACACGTCGTTGCGGCGATGCGGGTCGGGGTGGCGCTCACGTCGGGCGGACTATAGCAGGCCTGCCGCGCAGGACCGGCTCGCCGCGCTGGTAAGCGAGTTGCCCGTCCTTCACCACGGCAAAGACCGGATTCCAGCCGAGCTGGTAACCGAGCTGCAAGTGGCTCTCGATGTCCAGCAGAGCGACATCGGCGATGGCGCCGGGCACGAGCTGGCCACGCACCCCAGGCAGGCCCAGCGTGGCGGCCGCATTGCGCGTGGCCGCGCAGAGTGCCTCGGCCACCGTGAGGCCGAGCAGGCCACAGGCCAGTGAGATCGCGGTCACCATTGAAGGCAGATAGCTGGTGCCGGGGTTGAAGTCGCTGCCCAGTGCCACGGGCAGGCCCAGTTCGAGCATGCGCCGCGCCGGAGCCACGCTGCGCGTGCGCAGCGAGAAGCTCGTGCCGGGCAAGAGCACCGGCATGGTGCCGGCCGCCAGCATGGCCTTGAGGCCGGCCTCACTCACCAGGAGCAGGTGGTCGGCCGTCTGCGCCCCGCACTCGGCGGCGAGTTCGGCCGCGCCCGTGCCGGCGATCTCGTCGGCATGCACGCGCCGCTGCAGGCCCAGCGCGCGCGCCGCCTCGAGCACCACACGCGCCTCGGCCACGCTGAAGGCGCCGCGGTCACAAAACACATCCACCGAGCGGGCCAGGCCGCGCCGCGCCACTTCCGGCAGAATCTCATCGGTGATGAGCCGCAGATAGCCCGGCCGATCGGCGACGAACTCCTGCGGCACCTGGTGCGCCGCCAGGCAGGTGGGGTCAATCTCGATGGCGTGAACTTCGGCGGCTTCGCGCAGGAGTTCCAGCGAGAGCAGCTCCGTCTCGAAGCTGAGGCCGTAACCGCTCTTGGCTTCGATCGCCGTTGTGCCGCAGATGAGGAAGCGGTCGAGGCGCTGGCGCAGGCGCGCGGCCAGCCGCTCACGCGTGGCGGCCCGCAGGCCGCGCACCGAAGAATGGATGCCGCCGCCGGCCGCCATGATGTCGGCGTAGCTGCCGCCCCGCGAGCGCAGGTCGAACTCGCGCTCGCGCGTGCCGTCGAAGACCGGGTGCGTGTGCGGATCGCAAAAGCCTGGGACGAGCGTGCCGCCCTGGGCGGAGAGCGTCTCGCGCGACTCGTAGCGCTGCAGCAGGAGGCCGTCCTCCTCCACCGCCACGATGCGCCCGGCTCGGATGGCCAGGCCTCCACGCGGGAGCAGGCCGACGTCGTCCATGGCACGCCCGGCCAGCGGCTGCCCGGGCTCGCCGCCGGCCAGCGTGGCCAACTCGGCCGCGCCGACGATGAGCAGATCAACCTCTTCCTTCACGAATTCACCCTTGAAAGCGGCCTTGGCGCCTCCACGGTCGCACAGCGGGGGGGCCGCCATCTATACTCGCCGCCCTACCGTGACGCCCCTCCCCCTGGCCGTTGCCGCCCCGCTCTGGGTGGCCGAAACCCTGCAAAGTGTGTGGTGGACCGCCGGATCGGCGGTGTTCTGTGTGCTCCTGGCCATCCTGGAGTACGGCTGGCAGAACCTCTCCCGGGCGCGGCTCGTGGGCTCCGGCAACAGTCCCGCCAGCCGGCAGCGCTTGCAGCGCCTCCTGGCCGAGGCCGACCAGGCCGAAACGGCGCTCCTGGTCCTGCGCGTCGCCAGCCAGATGGCCTTCGTGGCCGTGCTCGTCCTGCTGGCCCAGGACTGGGTGCCGCATTGGTTTCCAAACGTCTCGCCGGCTACGCCAGCGCTCCTGGCCTGCGGCGTCGCCTTCGTCTGGGTGACCTTGTTCTGCAAGGTCTTGCCCGCCGAACTCTCGCTGCAACTCCTCGAGACCCTGCTGCGCTTCACGCTCCCCGCCATCGTCGTGCTGGGACGGGCGCTGTCCCCGCCAGTGGAACTCTTCCGGCGGCTGCTGCGCACTTTTGGTCGGCGCGGCCCCGAGTCCGTGGCCGAGGCCTACACCGACGAGATCCTGGCCACGGTCGAAGAGGGCGAGCGCGAAGGCCATCTGGCCGAGCACCAAGCCGACATGATCGAGCGCATCCTCTCGTTGCGCGAGGCCGAGGTGCGCAAGCTCATGACCCCGCGCACCGAGGTGGATTCACTGGATTCGGGCGCCACCGTGGTCCAGGCGCGCGAGTTGGCCCGGCGCACCGGCCGCTCGCGCTATCCGGTCATCGCGGGCACCATCGACCATGTGATCGGCGTGGTGCACGTCAAAGATCTGCTGCTGCCTGGCGACACGACGAGCGTGCAACGCGTCATGCGTGAGCCATGGTTCGTACCGGAGAGCAAGCTCATCGCCGAACTGCTGGCCGAGTTTCGCAAGCACCGCACGCACTTGGCCGTCGTGCTGGATGAGTTCGGCGGCACGGCCGGCGTCATCACGATCGAGGATGTGCTGGAAGAGATCGTGGGCGAGATCGAGGACGAGTTCGACGGCGACGAAGAGATCCGCGAGGTCAAACAGCTTGATCCGCGGCACGCCCTCGCGCCGGGCAGCATGCGCGTGGACGAAGTCAACGCGGCGCTCTCCATCCGCCTGCCTGAGGGCGACGACTGGGACACCCTCGGCGGCTTCATCTTCCACACCCTCGGCCGGCTGCCGGAGGAGGGCGAGGTCGTGCATCACGAGGGCGTCGCGCTCACGGTCAAGCGCGTGGTCGACCGGCGCATCGACCGCGTGGCGATCGAGACACCCGAAGCGGTGAGCTAGGCGCCACCGCCCTGAGTCGCGGCCCCGGGGACGCAGTTCTGGCCTAGTCCGGGCTTAGTTCACTTCGCTAAGCGCGGCGCGCGACTCGATCTCGCGCGCAATCTCCTCGGCCAGCTTGGGCCCGAAGACCCGGTTGTCCACGTGAACTTCGAGGAAGCAGCGCTGGCTGCGGATCTGCTCGGCGCGCAGCACGAACTCCACGCCCGCCGGCGTGCGCCCCCACACGGCCACGACGCCGGGTTCGGTCTCGCGATCCACGAACTCCAGCCCGAGTTCACGCAGCACCTCGTCGAGGACGCCGTCGAGCCGGCTCAGGTCGGTGATCAGCACCCAGCCCACCTGCGGGTTCAGCGCGATGAGCGTGTTCTCGAGATTCGTGGGCCGCTCGGTGAAGCAGCCGGGGCCCGCCGCAGCCGCAGCCAGCAGCGCAGACGACAGGAGCGTGGACGAGCAGAGCTTGAAGCGCATCAGAGCATTCCCGGGACGTGTGCGGCGAAGAGTCATCGGACGGTCATCTTAGCCATGGACTTCCCCGCGGCTGCCTGAGTTCTCGGCCCGACGGGTCGGTTAAGGTGGTCCGCCGTGAAACGCTGGCCGCTGGCGCTCCGTGTCTTCTTCGACGCGCTGGTGGTCTCGCTCTTCGTCACGTGGGCCCTGAATCCAGAGGCCCCCGCGCGGCTCCTGCGGCCACTGGTCTTCGGCGCCATGGGCGTCTTGCTCGCACCGCTGCTCATTCCCGCTTGGCGGCGGGCTTGGTCTCTGCGCCTCGGCGCGGCGCTGCGCTGGCCCGACTTTCTGGCCTTCAACGCCCTGCTCTTGCTCGTGGCGCTGGAACTGGGCCTGCGCGGCCTCTCGCTGGTGAGCCACTCGCCGCTGCTGGCGCCGCCCAACAGCGACTCGCTGGAGCGCATCGAGCGCGGACTCGGTGCACCGGGCCGCGGTGCCGACGGCCGCCTGCACAATGCCCTCGGTTTTCCGGATGAAGAGTTCAGCGTGGCGCGGCCGGCCGGTGCGCGGCGCCTGCTCGCCCTCGGTGATTCCTTCGCCGCCGGCATCGTGCCCTACGAAGAGAACTTTCTCACGCTGCTCGACGAGCAGCTCGATCAACGCATCGGTCAGAGCTTCGATTCGCCACGGCCCGTCGAGTTGCTCAACTTCGGCGTCGTGGCGACCGGCCCGGAGGACTACCTGCATCTCTGGCGCACGACGGCTCAGGCTTACGCGCCGGACCTCGTGCTGCTCTGTCTCTTTGTCGGCAACGACATTCGCGACACGGATGCCGGTTCGATCCTGCATCGCAACAGCCTGATGGCCTTCGTCGTGCCGCAGCGCCTAGCCACAGCCTGGCGACAAGCTGAAGCGCAGCGCGGCGTCGCAGGAATGCCGCGCGAGGGCTGGCCTACCTTTGACGAGGAATCCTATTCGAAGCTTGAGATCGGGCGCGCGCAGCTCGCGCTCCGCGAACCCGGCCGCAAGGAACGCGCGGCCTGGAAGCGCACGCTGGAGATCCTCGACGAACTGCGCAGCGCGATTGGCGAGCGTCTGCGGGTCGTCATTCTGCCCGACGAGTTTCAGGTCAACGACGCGCTGTGGGCGGCGGTGGTTGGCGAGGAGGGCGCCCGCTTCGAGCGCGATCTACCGCAGCACCGCCTCACGGCCTACTTCGCCGAGCACGGCGTGCCCTGTCTCGATCTGCTGCCTGCCTTGCGGGCCGCCGAGCCGCAGGGAGCGACCTACCAGATCCGTGACTCGCACTGGAACGCCCGCGGCAACGCTGTGGCGGCCGAGGCGCTGGCTGCCTGGCTCTCCTCTCTCTAGGCCCGTCGCGTGTAGCGCCGGCGGCCGCGTTGCGCCCGTATCGGCGCTCAGATAAAGCGCGCGAGTCCCTTGGCCCGCAGGGCGGCCACCAGAGCCTTCACGCCTTCGGCGTCGTCGCGTCGACAGACCAAGGTGGCGTCTGGTGTGTGCACGATGATGAGGTCGCTCACGCCCCGCGCAGCAACCACGCCGCCGCTGGCCGAGACGATGAGCCCCGAGCACTCGGGCAGCACGGCGTCGCCTTGGGCGACGTTGCCGGCAGCATCGGCGGGCAAGAGGCGCGCGAGCGCGTCCCAGGCGCCGACGTCATCCCACGTCAGCGGCAAGGGCAGCAGCAGCACCTGACCCAGAGCGGCGGCGCGCTCCATCACGCCAAAGTCGATCGAGATCTTGCGCAGGCGCGGATAGCGCGTCGCGAGTTCCGCCAAAAAGCGCGGCGTTCGCCACGCCGTGCCCAGCGCATCAAGATCGGCGCTGAGTTCGGGCAAGTGCTGCTGGCAGGCGGCGATCATGGCCGCCGGCCGGAAGGCGAAGAGCCCGGCGTTCCAGAGGTGGTCGCCCCGCGCGAAGAGCGCCTCAGCGCGGGCGCGCTCGGGTTTCTCGACGAAGGCCGCCAGCCGGAAGACTTCGCGCCCCGCGCCCCAGCGCCCCACTGACGCGCCGCGCGCAAGCCAACCGTAGCCGGTGGCCGGCCGATCGGGCTGGATACCGAAGACCAGCAGCGCGTCGGGCTGCGCGGCCAGCGCCTCGTCCGCCGCTTCGAGATGCTCGAGGAAGACCGGCACCGGCGAGAGCACGTGATCGGCGGGCATCGCCACGGCGACGGCCGCGGGATCGAGCCGTTGCACGAGCCGCGCCGCGAGCCCGATGCAGGCGGCGGTGTCACGGCCCTCCGGCTCGCCCACGACCTGCTCGGCGGGCACGCCCGGCAAGAGCCGCCGCACCTCCTCCACGTAGCGCGCGCTGGTGATGACGAACTGCCGCGCCGGAGGAATCAGTCCCGCGAGGCGCTCGCTCGTGGCTTGCAGCAGCGGCACAGCACCGCCGAGCGGCAGGAGTTGCTTGGGCCGCTGCTCGCGGCTGGCCGGCCAGAAGCGGGTGCCCGAGCCCCCCGCCATGATCACGGCCACGAGCCGGCTCATGTCGCGCCCGCAGCGTCCTCATGCGGAGGCGCGGGTTTTGGCGCCCGACGTCGCCGCGGCGCGGCCGCGCGCGCAGTGTCCACAGCCGGCGCGCCCTCGGGCCAGTGATAGACGCGGCGCACGCGCTTGCCCACCGCGCACGTGATCTCGTAGGGAATCGTGCCGATGAGGCCGGCCAGTTCGGGCACGCCGAGACTCTGCTCGCCGTCGCGCCCGATGAGCGTGGCCGTGTCGCCCACGCGCACGCCGGGAATGTGGCCCACATCGATCATGGTGTAGTCCATGGACACCGAGCCGATGATCGGCGCAGTGCTGCCGCGCACCAGCGCGCGCCCGCGATTGCTGAGGCGATAGGCCAGGCCGTCGTTGTAGCCGATGGGCAGCGTGGCCACGCGCGTGGGCCGTGCCGTGACGAAGGTGCCGTTGTAGGAGATGGGCGTGCCCGCCGGCACGTCCTTGAGATAGACCACCTGCGCGCGCAGGCTCAGCACCGGTTCGAGCGGCGGCGCGTGCCGCGCGAGTTCAGGCCCGAGCGCACCGTAGAGCGAGAGGCCCGGGCGCACGAGCGGCCAGTGCACGCCTTCGCCGCCGAGAATCGCCGACGTGTTGGCGAAGTGCACGAGCGGCGGACGAATGCCGTCGCGTTCCAGTTCGTCGAGCAGCGCCTGCAAGCGCTGGCGCTGCACCTGCGTGAAGGGGTGCCCCGGGCGGCCGGAGGAGACGTGGCTGGCCAGGCCTTCGAGTTCCAGCCATTGGCTACGCGCCACGGCGCGCGCCAGATCAGCCGCGCGCGCCGGCAGGGCGCCCAGCCGGCCCATGCCCGTGTCCACCATGAGATGCACGCGCGTGCGCCGGCCTTGGCGCTCGCTCTCCTGCTCGAGCGCCGCGATGCGATCCATGGAGTGGATGCCCACGCGCAGGTCGTGGCTGACCACCTGCGCTTCCTCCTCCGGGATGATCGTGCCGAGGATGAGAATCGGGGCGCGGATGTTGGCCGCGCGCAACTCCAGCGCCTCCTGGCTGTCGCCCACACCGAAGCCCCACAGGCCCGGCTGGTCGGCGAGCGCGCGGGCCACCGGCACGGCACCGTGCCCGTAGGCATCGGCCTTGACCACGGCCAGAATGCGGGTGCCCGGGTTCACCCGCTGCAGGATGCGCGCCATGTTGCGCTGCAGGGCGCACAGGTCCACGTCGGCCCAGACGCGATGCCGATCGGGCACGCGCGCGCCCTCGGACTGCTCGCCCGACTCACTCATCGCAGACACCCTCCGGACGGCCCGCCACGGGCCAACCACCGCGCCGCCATCCTATGAAGCGCAGCCGCAGTTCTGAACCGCGAGTCCGAAGTCGGGAAAAATCGTATGGCCCGCGGACTTCCTCCGCGCCGCCTTGCGATCGCAGGGCGCCTGCCCACTGGCCTCTGCCGGCGCTCTGCCGTAGGGTGACGGGCCTTGCCGGCGTGCGCAGCACCGGGAACGGCCGGGCCGGTCGATTGGCTCTCGAGGAGGTGTGCAGAGTGAAGATCATCATCTGGGTTGTCGTGATCGTCGCCTTGCTGGGATTCGCCCACATCTGGATCAACGTGGGCTTCGATGAGTTCGCCGACGACGTCAGCCAGATGATTCATGGAGAGCGGCAGGAATTGGTGATCGGCTTCCTGCCCGTGACCTGCCACATCACCTGCCCGGTCATCGACTACACCAATCGCAAGAACGTCGGGGCCTTCTACGAGGGCAAGCGCTACTCGGACTTCCCCACGATGTGCGAGGACCTCAAGGAGGGCACGCTGACGGCGGCCTTCTTGAACGCCCCGCTCGCCGTGCGCCTCGCGGCCGAAGAAGGCGTGCCCTGCAAGTTCGTCTCGCTCGGGCACCGCGACGGCTCGGCCATCATCGTTGGCAAGGACTCGCCCTATCAGTCGATCAAGGATCTCAAGGGCAAGAAGATCCTGATCCCCTCCAAGGCCAGCAATCAGCAGCTCTGGCTGGCGAAGCTCTGCAAGGAGAACGGCCTGCTGCTCTCCGACTTCAACACCGTGACCTGCCCGCCGCCGGACATGCCCGTCCTGCTTGGCCAGGGACAGTGCGACGCCTACATCGTGGGCGAGCCTCATGCTGCGCGCTCCGAGCTGCAGGGCACCGGCCGCGTTCTTTACCAGGCCAAGGACTCCTGGCCGAACTTCATCTCCTGCGGACTCGTCGTGCGCAATGAACTGCTGCGCGACCAGCCGGAACTCATCCAAAAGCTGGTGGACGGCATCCACGGCTCGGGCCTGTGGCTCGAAGAGGGCGTGGAGAACCGCTTCGCCGCCGCTGAAGTCGTGGGCAAGTACTACTACAACCAGCCGCCGGAACTCCTGAAGTTCGTCCTCTCCAAGCCGATCGACCGGGTGCGCTACGACCATCTCACGCCGCTCAAGGAAGACTTCGAGGAGATCATCGATCTGGGCGTTGAGATCGGCATGTTCAAGGCCAAGCACTCTTTCGACGCCTACGCCGACCCGAGTTTCGCCGTGGCAGCCGTGAAGACGCCGATTCCGATGCCCTCCGATGACGGCTTGGGCCTGGGACGCGAACTGAAACTCCGTCCTCCGACGCCGAAGCCCGATGCAGCGCCGCCGGCGGGCGGCGCGCCCGCGCCGGCACCGGCACCCCCGCAGGGCGCCACGCCGAAGTGAACGACGCCTAAGTGAGCGAACGGTTTCAGCGAGTCCTGCTGCCGGTCGGAGTCTTGGCCGGCCTCCTGCTGCTCTGGTCAGTGTGGGCCCGGGGCAGCACAGGAACCGTCACCGACTTCCCCACCCCGGGCGAAGTCGTCGACGGCTTTGCCGATCAGTTCAAGACCGCGCCGGGCGACAAGGCGCCCATCATCGTGCGGCACATCGTCTCGAGCCTGTTTCGCACGCTGAGCGGGTTTTCGATCGCCTGCCTGCTGGGCGTGCCGCTCGGTTTGATCATGGGCTGGTATGCGCGCGTCTTCTTCTCGCTCAACCCGCTCATTCAGATGCTGCGGCCCATCTCGGCCATTGCCTGGATCCCGATCTCGATCATGATTTTCCGCGGAGATGATGCGCGCTCGGTCTTCCTCATCTTCATCGCTGCCTTCTTCCCGATGACCGTCTCCACCGCAGCTGCGGTGCGCACGATCCCGCAGGACTACATCCGCGCCGCCCAAAACTTCGGGCTCTCGGGCTGGAGTCTGTTCAAGAAAGTGGTGCTGCCGGCGATCATGCCGCAGGTCGTCACGTCGCTGCGAGTGGCCCTGGGCATCGCCTGGATCGTCGTCGTGGCGGCCGAGATGGTGGCGGTGGAAGAAGGCCTGGGCTGGCTCATCACCGATGCCCGCTACATCGCGCGCACCGACCTCATCGTGGGCACGATCCTGGTCATCGGCGTGATCGGCCTTTGCCTGGACGTCCTGCTGCGCCGGCTGGAGACGCTCGATCAGGTCAAGTGGGGCATCACGCGCCGTGGCTGAAGCCAAGATCGAAGTCCGGGGTGTGAGCAAGGTCTTCCGCGAGGCGGGCAAGCCGCCCGTGGACGTGCTCGCCGGCATCGACCTCGCCGTGCGCCCCGGAGAGTTTCTGTGTCTGCTCGGTCCCTCGGGCTGCGGCAAGTCCACGTTGCTCAACATCCTGGGCGGATTTCTGCGGCAGGACGCCGGCACGATCACGATTGACGGCCAGCCCATCGCCGGCCCCGACCGCCGACGTGTCTTCGTCTTCCAGGAGTACGGCATTTTTCCCTGGATGACCGTCTGGGACAACATCGCCTTCGGGCTCTTCGACAAGAGCTTCGCCGAGAAGCTGAAAGTCGTCGGGCACTACATCGAGCTGGTGGGCCTGACCGGCTTCGAGAAGACCTTTCCGGGCCAGCTCTCGGGCGGCATGCGCCAGCGCGTGGCGGTGGCGCGCGCGCTGGCGGTGAAGCCCGACGTGATCTACATGGACGAGCCACTGGGCGCGCTCGATTCACTCACACGCCTGCGCATGCGCAGCGAACTGCTGCGCATCTGGCACGAAGAGAAGCTGACCATTCTCTTCGTCACGCATGACGTGGAGGAGTCGGTGCAGCTCGCCGACCGCATCGTGGTCTTTTCGCCGCGGCCAGGGCGCATCCTCGAGACGCTCACGGTCACCCAGCCGCACCCACGCGACTTCACCAGCCCCGAGTACGGCGCGATCAAGAATCGGCTCTACGAGTTGCTCGGCGTGAAGCACGCAGTGTGAGCGAGCCGGCGCCGGACAGTCCCTCGCTGGGCTTCACGGCCCTCCACACCGGGATCAGTGCGCTCGGCCTCGGGCTGCTCGCCTGGGTCAGTGGAGAGCCGCTGCTCTTTCCCGCCATCGGCGCCTCCGCCATGCTGCTTTTCACTGCGCCCGCGGCCCCCATCAGCCGGCCGCGCTGCCTGCTCGGCTCGCACATCATCGGGGCCCTGGTGGGCTGGACGTGGCTACGACTGCTGGGCCTGGGCGACGCGCCGCATCCGCTCTCTGCGCCGCTCGATGGTTGGCACATGGCCAGCGGCGTGCTCTCGCTCACCAGCACCGCTTGGCTCATTCGCCGCTTTGACGTCTACCACCCGCCCGCTGGCGCCACGACGCTCATCGTGGGCCTGGGACTGCTCCCCACGACGCGCCACTTGGGCGTGGTCGCCGCCTCCGCCGTGCTGCTGGCGCTCTACGCCTTGCTCGTCTTTCGCTCGTCGAAAACGATCTCGGCGTGGGCCCGCTTGAGATAGAGCGGCAGCACGCGCGCCGGGTCGCTGCCCCCGGCCAGCAGCACGAGCCGCCCCAGCACCGCCAGATCCTGCGCGCTCGGCACCGGCTCGCGCAGGACGAGACGGCCGGCGGCGGGCGGCGGCTCGGCCTCCGCCGAGCGCACCAGACGCGGCGGCGCGATTTCGCTCACTCCGCCGCTGGCGGCGGGCCCGCGCGCATAGTCGGCTCGGTAGCACTCCTCGCGACGCGCATCGACGAGCACGACCACCGTCTCTGCGCGCGGATCGGCCAGCAGCGCGCCGCGAGCGGCGGCCGCGGTGCTGGGCACGCCGGCGAGGCGCCCCGCTTCCCGCCCGAAGACGAGTCCGCGCGCCAGCGCGATCGCCGCGCGCACTCCGGTGTAACTGCCCGGGCCGAGGCCCACGACGACACCGCTCAATTCCTGGGCGTTCAAGCCGCGGGCCGCGAGGAGCGCGGCAACTCCTGCGGCAAGTGGTGCGGTGCCGCGTTCGCCGGCCGGCTGCTGCCACTGCTCCCAGAGCTCGCCGCCGGGTCCGCGCAGCGCGGCGCTCGCGCTGGCCGTCGAGGCTTCCAGCGCCAGGATCGGGCCCCGTGCGCCGGCCGGCGCGGGGCCGCTCACGCGCTGCGTCCGGCCAAGGCCTCGATCTCGCGCGGCCAGAGCGCCGCGAGTTCGGCGGCCGTGGCCTGCACCAGCGCCGCATCCAGGCCCTCGACCATGACACGCGCCAGCGACTCGGTGCCCGAGTAGCGCAGCACGATGCGCAAGTTCTCGCCGTGCAGAGCACCGAGTTCGGCCGCGCGCGCGCTCAAGCCAGGCAGTGTGTCCAGCGCGGGCCGGGCCGGCACGGGCACGTTGAGCAGCACCTGCGGCACGCGCGGCACGGCCTCGATGACTTCACCCAGGCTGCGGTCCGACTGCGCGAGCGCGCGCAGCGTCGTGAGCGCGGAGAACAGGCCGTCGCCGATGAAGTGGCCGTCGGCTGGCAAGAGCACATGGCCGCTGGCCTCGCCGCCCAGGCCATAGCCGCCCTGCTGCAGCGCCGCCAGCACGTGCCGATCACCCACCGGGCAGCGCACCAGCGTCAGTCCGTGCGCAGTGAGCGCACGCTGCAGGCCGAGATTGCTCATGATCGAGGCCACGACCGTGCGCTGCGGCAGTTCACCGCGGCCGTCCAGCCAGGGTCCGAGAAACCCGAGCAGGCAGTCGCCGTCGGCGGTGCGGCCGGTTGCGTCCACGAAGAGCACGCGATCGGCGTCGCCGTCGAAGGCCAGGCCCAGATCGTGCCCGCCGCCGCGCAGCGTCGCGGCGAGTGGCTCGAGGTGCGTGCTGCCACAGCCTGCGTTGATGTTGCGGCCGTCCGGCTCGCAGAAGAGCGGCGTGACCTGTGCGCCGAAAGCGCGCAGCAGACGCGGCGCGAGGTCATAGGCCGAGCCGTGCGCGCAATCCACCGCCAGCCGGAAGTGCGAGAGATCCAGGCCCCGGAAGTGCGCGGCGAGCCAGGCGCCGAACTCGGCGGCGCCGTCCACGCTCTCCAGATCCGGGCCGGGGCCAGTGCTCACGCTGACCGTCTGGCCTGAGGCCGGCCCCAGGGCGGCTACGCGCGCCTCGAGCGCGGCCTCGCGCTCGTCGGCCAGCTTCAGGCCACCCGGCCCGAAGACTTTCACGCCGTTGTCCTGCCAAGGATTGTGCGAAGCCGAAACCATGAGGCCCAGCGCAGCGCCGCGCGCGCGCAAGGCCGGACCAAGCGCCGCTGTGGGGATCACGCCCAGATCCAGGGCGCGCGCTCCGGACTGGGCCAGGCCCGCGACGAGCGCGGCCACGATGGCCGGGCCCGAGCTGCGCGTGTCGCGTCCGATGAGCACGCGCGTCTGCGGCGCGCTGCCCTGGCGGTGCTCCTCACCCAGCGCCCGGCCGAGCTGCACCAGGAACTCCGGCGCGAGCGGACCCACGCCCGCGGGCCCGCGGATGCCGTCGGTGCCGAACCAACGCTTCACCACAGATTCACGCTGCGCGACGGACTGGCGCTTCACGGGGGGGCGACCAAGGGCACGAGCTGGTACTCGATGCCCGGTTCGCGCGCCTCAATGAGGCTTTGCACGCGCACACTGGCCGAGAGCCCCTCACCGCGCAGAAACTTCAGCTTGGCGTTGGCCTGCTGATCCAGCTCGGGCGGCGCCTGGGCCCAGTCGAAGACCAGCATGATGCGTGCGCGGAGCTGGTCGGTGGAGAGACCGGAGAGTTCGGCATGCGGGCCGATGATGAGCACATCGGCGGTCTCAGGCAGCTTGCCTTGCACCTTCTTGCCGCGCAGGGCGAGCACGGACTCGTGCAGATAGGCCACTGGCACACCCAGCAGCTCCACTTCCAGATCCTGGTTCACGATCGGGATCGTGACTTCCACGGTTTCCGGCTTCATCAGCAGATTGCGGCCGAGGCTCTCTGCCGAGAGGCCCACCGACTGCGACACCGAAGCACTCTTGCCGGCGACATTCACCGGCGCGAGCTTGGCCGCACCGGGATTGAGACGCAGCGGCTCGATGGCCGCGCGCGGTCCTTCGATGTCCACCTGGTTGGGCCGCAGCGAGATCTTGCTCTCCTGGAAGAGGTAGCCCTCGCGCGGCGCGCCCGTGGTGACGACGTTGAGAGCGGACAGCGTGAGCGTCACGGCGTCGCGGCGCGCCAACTCCACGCGCAGACTTTCCGGCCGCACTTTGAAGAGCGTGAGCTCCGGCTCGCGGCGCTCGCCGGCCACCTCGGCGTCGAAATCCTTGCGCTCCAGCGTGCGCAGGACCGCGGCCGCGTCGGCGCCGCCCAGGTCGGCCTCGCCGAAGTCCAGCACGGCCGAAAGTCGCATGTCTTGCACGTCGCCGGCCAAGCCTTCCACCGAGACGTGCACGAGTGAATTTGAGAGCCCGGTGATGAGCAGGGTCTTGGGCACGACCAGATAGACGGCCGGCTGTTCGGCCAGGCGCTGCTCGGCCTCCTGGCGGCTGGCAGCCGTGCGGATCTCGAGGTTGAAGGAGCGCTTGTCGATCACCAAGCTCTGCAGAATGCCCCAAAGCGTGAGCGCCAGCGCCAGCGCGGTGAGCTTGCGCCCGATGTCGCGCCGCAGCGCATGCCAGATCAGGCCGAGGCGACCGCTCTTCACGCCTCGACCTCCTCCTCATCCAAGGCAGCCCGTCCCTCGAGATAGCCCGCCAGCACATCTTCGAGTCGCGTGGGATCGTCCACGGCATGGAGCTGCCCGCCGTGCACGACGGCGATGCGGCCGGTCTCTTCCGAGACAACCACAGCCACAGCGTCGCTCTCCTCGGTCACGCCCAAGGCGGCGCGGTGACGCGTGCCCAGTTCGATGGGCAGGTTCTCGCGCTCGGTCAGCGGCAGCATGCAGCAGGCCGCCACGATGCGGTCGTTGCGCACGATGACGGCTCCGTCATGCAGCGGGCTCTTGGGATAGAAGATCGATTCCAGGAGCGCGCCGGAAAGCGAGGAGTCCAGGGGCACGCCCGTGTCTTGCAAGCCCTTGATGCCGGTCTGCTGCTCGAAGACCACCAGCGCGCCGACGTGCCTGCGCGCCAGCGAGCGCAGCGCGGCGCAGACATCGGCAAGCTGTCCGGGGGCGCCGCGGCCACCCAGCCGGCCCGCTGCCGAAAGCCGCAGAAAGCCGCGCCGCAGCTCCGGCTGGAAGAGCACCACCAGCATGACGATGAGGAAGGGCAGCATGTACGTGCCGGCCACGAGCAGCCGCGGAAAGCGGATACCCATCAAGAAAAAGAGCGCGAACAGACCGACCACGATGCTGAGGCTCGTGATGAGAATGCCCTTGAGCACGGCGAGGCCGGCCTTGCCGTGCAGAAAGCGCAGCAGCAGGTAGAAGAGCCAACTCAGCAGCCCGATCTCGATGACCGCCGAGATGATGTCGCGCGCGCGTTCGGGCTCGTCTCGCACGAAGGGCAGGGCCGCGTCGGGCAGCACCTGGGCCAGCAGTGCCAGCGTCGAGCTCACCGCGCGAGCACTGCGTCCAGCGGAGCGCCGGCCACGGCGAGAACGCTGCGGATCGTTTCGCCGAGCAAGGTGTCCGGCGTGGAAGCCCCCGCCGTGAAGCCCACGACGATGTCGCCCTGCGGCAGCCAGTCCGGCGTGCTGCGGATGGCCTCGCTCTGCGGGTCGCGGTGCACGATCTCGCCGCGCCGAATGCTGGCCGGCCCGTCCACGTGGTAGCTGGGGAATCGGCCGCGCCCCACGCGCGTGAGATTGCGCGTATTGCTGCTGTCGTAGCCGCCGACCACGATCATGAGGTCGAGTTCCTGCTGGCCGGCCTCCGCGCCGCCGGCCAAGTCGGCCAGTTCCTCAACGGCATCCTGATTTTCCTGCGTGGCGCGGCAGATCGTGTTCAGCTCGCGGAAGCGCTGCGCCGCCTGCGCCTCGCCGTCGCGCTCCACCATCGCCGCCCGGACTAGGCGCTCGATCTCGCGCGTCTCGCTGGCCAGCATGGTGGTCTGATTCACGGTGCCGATGTGCAGCAGGTGCTGAGTCGGGTCGAAGTTCCGGCTCTGCGCTTCGGGGGGCAGCACTTCGCTCAGGCGCGCGGGCGGGGCGCGCCCGGTGATGACCTCGCACACGAGCTGCGCCTGGGCCTTGTCGGCCACCACGAGGTAATGCCCGCCGCGCGAAGCGATGAGGCTGCACGAGGCGCGCGTCTCCTCATGCCGCACCAGCCCGTGGATGAGCGTGGTGAAGCCGTCCTTCACGTAGCTCAGCGTGCGCTTGTGCGGCTTGATCACCCAGGGACAGGTCGTGTCCACGATCGTGCAGCCCGCCGCCTTGAGGAGCGTCATGTCCTCCACCGTGGCGGAAAAGGCCGGAATGACCACGACGTCCTCGGCGCTGACCCTGCTGGCCACCGCCCCGGCGGGCTGATCGCTGAAGGGCCCGCGCAGAAAGTGCACGCCCTGCGCCTTGAAGTCGGCGTTCACGTGCGGGTTGTGGATGATCTGGTCCAGCAGCCAGATCCGCTTGCCCGGGTACTGGGCCAGCGCGTCCTGCACCATGGCGACGGCGCGATCCACTCCCCAGCAAAAGCCAAAGGTGCGGGCGGCCACGACGGTCACGCGGCCCGAACGCAGGCGCCCGCCGCCGGCGCGGAGCTGCTCGATGAGCTGGCTCTTATAGCTGTACCGCTGAAGCGGATCCTCGTAGCGGTCCGGTGAGTCCATAGGGGCCCCACGTTAGCCCGGTTCCTGCCGGGAAGCCACGGTGCACCCGCATGCCGCGGCCCCTGCGGCGTCACGCGAACGCCTTAGCAGGAACGGCCCCGCCCTTGCCTATGATCGCGGCCCGCCCCCCGGGAGATGCAGAGTGGACGCTGCCGTCAGGCTGACGAATGTGAGCAAGAGCTTCGGCGCGCACCGCGCCGTGCAGGACCTGTCGCTGGAGGTGCCACGCGGCAGCATCTACGGCTTCATCGGCCCTAACGGCTCGGGCAAGACGACGACGCTGCGCATGCTGTTGCACCTCATCCACCCCGATGCAGGCAGCATCGAAGTTCTGGGCCAGAGCGTGGCGCGCGCGGCCAACGACCGCATCGGCTACCTCCCCGAGGAGCGCGGCCTCTACCGCAAGATGAAGGTCCTCGACGTGCTGGCCTATTACGGCGCGCTCAAGGGCTTGCCGCGCGCAGAGGCGCGCCGCGCCGGCGCCGAGTGGCTCGAGCGCCTGGGGCTTTCGGCCTGGGGCAGCCACAAGGTTGAAGCGCTCAGCAAGGGCATGGCCCAAAAGGTGCAGTTCATCTCCACCGTGCTGCACGGGCCGGAGCTACTCGTGCTGGACGAGCCCTTCAGCGGCCTGGACCCGGTGAACTTGCAGTCGTTGCGCGACGCGATCCTGGATCTGCGCCGCGGCGGCACGACCATCGTTTTCTCCACGCACGACATGGCCATGGCCGAGACGATGTGCGACTTCCTCTTCATGATCTACAAGGGGCGCAAGGTGCTGGACGGCACGCTGGCCTCCATCCAGGGGCGCTATGGCGTGGACACCGTACGGCTGCGCGCCGACCGGGCCGTTGCGCTGCTCACAGGGCACCCCGCGGTGGCGCAGCTCACTGACCTGGGCGGCACCCAGGAGCTGCGCGTGCGCGGCGACGCCCAGGAGCTGCTCAAGTTCCTGGTCGCGCGCACGCAGGTGACGCACTTCGAATTGGCCACACCCAGTTTGCACGACATCTTCGTGCGCATCGCCGGCCCGCAGGCCACCGCTGGAGCAGAGCATGTTGACCGCTAAGGCTTGGACCGTCGGCTGGAACGAATACCTGCGCTCGGTGCGCACCAAGGCCTTCCTCGTCGGCGTGCTGGTCATGCCGCTGCTCATGGGCGCGGGTCTCATCGTGGCCATCGTTGCCAAGGAGACCAAGGACGTCGCCGATCAGCATTACGTGGTCATTGACCGCACGGGCGCGATGACCCCCGTGCTCGATGCGGCTGCCGAGGCTCGGCACCGCGACGGCATCTGGAAGGGCAAACCCGACGCCGACGGCCAGCGCGAGCAGATCGCCCCGCGCTTCGTGCGCGAGGAGCTCGCCCTCAGCGCCGGAGATCCGCTCGATCTCGAGCAAGAGCTGACCCTCGCCCAGCGCGTGCGCGACAAGGAACTGCTCGGCTACCTGGTCATCAACCCGGAGGCGCTGAGCGAGGTGCCCGAACCCGGCGCGCTCGCCTGGCACACCGCCTCGCCCACCAACAACGACCTGCCCGACTGGCTGGAAGCCACGCTGCACGAGGAGCTGCGTCAGCAGCGCTTCCAGCGCGCCGGCCTCGACGCGGCGCTGGTCAGCCGGCTCTCCGCCCGCCTGGAACTCGAAACACGCGGCCTGCCTTCGCGCGCCGCCGGCGGCACCGTCAAGGCCGCCGAGGCCAGCAATGACGTCGCCGACGTGGCCATCCCCATCGGGCTCATGTTCATGATCTACATGCTCATCTTCATGAGCGCGCCGGCCATGCTCAACGCCGTGCTCGAGGAAAAGATGCAGAAGATCGCCGAGGTGCTGGTCTCGGCCGTCTCGCCCAGCGACCTCATGGCCGGCAAGCTCATCGCCGCCGTGCTCACCTCCTTCACGCTCGCGGTGATTTACCTCGGCGCGGGCGTCACGGCCCTCAACCTCTGGCCCGACGTGCCGCCGGTCATCACGGCCGCCTTGGGTCCCGGCATCCTGGCCATCTTCTTCGCCTTCCTGCTGCTGGGACTGATCATCTTTGGCTCGATCTGCACCGCCCTTGGTGCAGCCTGCAGCGAACTCCAAGACGCGCAGAGCCTCATGGGCCCCGTGATCCTGGTCTGCATGGCGCCGATGTTCTTCTTCGGCGTGGTCCTGGACTCGCCCGACTCCACGCTCTCGCGCATCGTCTCCTTCATTCCCACCGCCACACCCATCCTCATGATGCTGCGCGTGGCCATGCCGCCCGGCGTCCCCTGGTGGGAGCTCACCGCCGCCATCGCCGTCATGCTGACCTTCAGCGTCTTCTGCATCTTTGCGGGCGGCCGCATCTTCCGCATCGGCCTGCTCGCGCAGGGCCAGACGCCGAAGTTCCGGCAGTTGCTGCGCTGGGTCAAAGACGGGTAGAGCGCTGAGTGCAGAGTGCGCCCGCGGCAGGGGCTCGGCGGTGCCGCTCAGACACCTCGCCGACTCGGCCGATGCGGCCGAGTGGTCGGCTCGGAACTCGCGGCACACCGACACCCCGCCGCGTCGCACCCCGCTGCAGTTATGGGAAGACAGTTGGCGGTCGAGGTGCGCACTAGCGGCCTCGCGATGGGGTCCGCGTCAGTCGTCGTA
>JBQTIY010000014.1:0-70583 GCA_052387675.1 Planctomycetota bacterium
CGACGATCAGGAAGAAGTCGTTGAGCGGCGCGTGTCGCAGGCCGACGAGAATCTCATCCTTCGCCCAGAACCCGGAGAGCGGCACAAGACCGGCCATCGCGAGCGCGCCGACGACGAACAACGGCGCTGTGATGGGCATCCTGCTCCAGAGGCCGCCGAGCTTGTCGACTTCCTGCTCCTCGGTCGCGTGGATGACGGAGCCCGATGCGAGGAAGAGGAGCGCCTTGAAGAAGGCGTGCGTGAACAGGTAGAGCATCGCCGCGCCGACGGCGCCCGCGCCGAGCGCGACGAACATCAGCCCGAGCGAGTTGAGGGTGCTGTAGGCGACGACGCGCTTGATGTCGCGCTGGGCGAGGCCCATGAACGCCGCGAGTATCGTCGTAACCAGGCCGATGCTGGTGATCAGCTCCGGCATGCCGCGCACGTGTTCGAAGAGCGGCAGCATGCGCGCAGTCAAGTAGACACCGGCGACGACCATTGTCGCGGCATGGATCAGCGCGGAGACCGGCGTGGGGCCTTCCATGGCGTCGGGCAGCCAGACGTGCAGCGGGAACTGCGCGCTCTTGCCCATGACGCCCATGAAGGTCAGCGCGCCGGCGATCCACAGAAAGTGCTCATTGGTCAGCGTCCAGCGGCCGCCCACCTCGAGCGCGGTCTGCGCCAGCCAGCCGGGCTGGGCCATGACGTCGGCCATGGCGCGGAAGTTGCCGAAGCCGGCGCCCGCGGCGAGGGCCTCCTTGGTGGCGAAGGCCAGCATGAGGATGCCGAGCATGAAGCCGAAGTCGCCCACGCGATTGGTGAGGAAGGCCTTGTTAGCGGCGGCCGCGGCGGAGTCCTTGCGGTAGTAGAAGCCGATGAGCAGGTAGCTGCTCACGCCCACCAGCTCCCAGTGAATGAAGATCTGGAAGAAGTTGTCGCTCAGCACGATGCCGAGCATCGAGAACATGAAGAGCGAGAGGCAGGTGAAGAAGCGCGGGAAGCCCGGGTCGTCGTGCATGTACCCGAGGCTGTAGATGTGGATCAGGCCGCCCACGCCGGTGACGACCAGCAGCATAATGAGCGAGAGGCCGTCGAGCAGATAGCCGTAGCGGAAGTCGACGCCGCCGGCCGAGAGCCAGGTGACTGAGTCGGAGACCGACCAGGAGCCGTCGCCGGCCAGCGCCGTGGGCAGGTGCGAGAGGGCCACGGCGAAGGCGCCCCAGACCGCCGCGAGCGAAACCGCAGCGGCCAGCGGCCGGCTGCGCTGGAAGAGCAGCGTGTTGAGCGCAGCCGCCAGCAGCGGCAGCAGCAGGATGAGCCAGGGGCTATTCAGGTCCATGCGTGCTCCCCTACCACCGCAGATTCGCGACGTCGTCCACGTTCACCGTGTCGAGACGCCGGAAGAGGAGCATGGCGATAACGAGTGCGACGGCCACCTCGGCCGCCGCCACCGCGATCGTGAAAAACACCAGGACCTGGCCGTCGACGGCGCCCGCCGGATTCACCTGATACTTGCTGAAGGCCACCAGCGCGAGGTTGGCGGCGTTGAGCATGATCTCGATGGACATCATCACCAGGATGACGTTGCGGCGCATCATCACGCCGCACAGGCCGAGCACGAAGATCATGCCCGAGAGCCCCAGGTAGTGCTCGACGCCGATCACGCCTCCTCCTTCTTGCGCGCCAGCACCACGGTGCCGAGGATCGCGGCGAGCAGCAGGAGCGAGACCACTTCGAAGGGCACGGCGTAGCGAGTGAAGAGCGATTCGGCCAGCACGCCCGGACTGCCTTCGAAGCTGTTGGGCACCTTGCCGAGCGCTGGGCCCAGGTCGCCCAGCGCGCGCCCGAGCAGCACCAGGAAGGCCGCCGCCGCCACAATCATGAAGGGGTTGAGGCGCAGGCCTTCCTGCTCGTCGTCGCGCAGGTTGATCAGCATGATCACGAAGAGGAAGAGCACCATGATCGCGCCGGCGTAGACCAGCACTTCCACGGCCGCGATGAGGTAGGCCTGCAGCAGCACGAAGAGCGCCGCCGTGCTGGCGAAGGACAGGATCATGTAGATCGCGCTGTGCACCGCGTTGCGCGCGCTGATGGTCAGCAGCGTGAAGAGCACGAGCGCCGCGGCGAAGAGATAGAAGAAGAGCCCCTCCACCGCTACTTGCCCTGCCACTTCTTGATCGGATCGACGCGCGTGCCGCCGATCTCGTAGAGCCGCGGCTTGTCGTGCACCAGCTCGGCACGGCTGGCGCCGTTCAGCTCGTAGACATTCGTCATGAAGATGGCCTCTTCGGGGCAGACCTCTTCGCAGTAGCCGCAATAGATGCAGCGCAGCATGTCGATGTAGAACTCGCGCGGCGCCTTTTCGATGTTGGGCGGGCCGGCGTCAGGGCTGGGCACGGCCTCGCCGATCTCGGCCGGCACGATGACGATGGCCTTGGGCGGGCAGACGAACTCGCAGAGCTGGCAAGAGACGCACTTCTCGCGCCCGTGCTGGTCCTTCACCAGGCCCGGCGCGCCGCGGTAGCCCTCGTGCATCTCTTGGCGCTCTTCGGGGTACTGCAGCGTGATGTCCGGCTGGAACATCTGCCGGAAGGTGCGCCCTAGGCCCGACACGATGGCCGGCAGATAAAGCGCCTCGTACCAGGAGAGCGGCGTGCGATCGACAACCTTGCCCATCAGCCGGACCTCCGCCAGAGGTCGATGACCCCGGTCAGCACGATGTTCACCAGCGAGAGCGGCAAGAGCACCTTCCAGCCCAAGTGCATGAGCTGGTCGAAGCGGAAGCGCGGAATGGTCCAGCGCACCCACACGTAGAAGAAGAGGAAGGCCAGCGCCTTGAGCATGAAGGAGGCGAAGCCGATGAGCGTGCCCCAGTTGCCCAGCGCCGCCAGCGTGGTCTCGCTCACGAAGGGCACGTCCCAGCCGCCCAGGAAGAGCACGGCCAGCAGCGCCGAGAACACGAACATGCCCGTGTATTCCGCCAGATAGAACATGGCGAACTTCATGCTGCTGTATTCGGTGTGGTAGCCGGCCACCAGCTCGGTCTCGGCCTCGGGCAGGTCGAAGGGCAGGCGGTTGGTCTCGGCGAAGGCCGCCACCACGAAGACCAGAAAGCCGATCGGCTGAGTGAACACGTTCCAGACGCCGTCGGTCTGCAGCACGATGATGTCGGTGAGGCGCAGGCTCTCGGCCACCATGAAAATGCCCACGACCGAGAGGCCCAGGCAGACTTCGTAGCTGATCATCTGCGCCGAACTGCGCACGCCGCCGAGCAGCGCGTACTTGCTGTTGCTGGCCCAGCCGGCCAGCACGATGCCGTAGACGCCCAGGCTGCTGATGGCGAAGACGAAGAGGATGCCGACGTCCAGATCGGCGATGAGCAGCGGAACGCTGCGGCCCAGCACTTCCAGCGGCGGCCCGAAGGGAATCACGGCCAGTACGAGCAGCGCGGGCACCACCGCCACGGCCGGCGCCAGCACGTAAAGCGCCTTGTTCACGTGGCCGGGAATGACGTCTTCCTTGAAGATGAACTTGAGCGCGTCGGCGATGGGCTGCAATAGGCCGGCCGGGCCGACGCGGTTGGGCCCGATGCGATCCTGGATCCAGGCCGAGACCTTGCGCTCCACCAGCGGCATGAAGGCCGTGAGAATCAGCGCGATGTGCACGAAGAGGAGGATCTTCACCAGCGCCGCGACGACGTTGAAGATCAGATCGTCGCTCACGCGAGCTGGCCCCCCGCGTGGGCCGGCTGCGCCAGCGCCTGCTCAACAACTTGCGGCGCACGAGCCACGCCCGGCAGGAAGCCGGCGGCCTGCATGGCCGCCTGCAAGTGCCGGAAACTGGGCCAGTTCACCGCCGTGCCGAGCAGGTCGCGCCAGAGGGTCCAGTCCTCGGGCACGCCTTCACCGGGATCGAGCGCAGGCCGCACGCGCTGACGCTGACCGTCGGCGTTGACGAAGGTGCCCTTGCTCTCCAGCGGCGTGCGGCCGGGGAGCAGCACGGCCGCAGCAGCGCCGAGCGCCCCGCCCGTCGGCGCCTGCAAGATGAGGAAGTCGAGATCGGCCAGCAGCGCCGGCGGCACAGCCACGTCGCCGGCCACGATGAGGCCGCGCAGCTTGACGGCCGGCGTGGCGGCGCGCGGCGCGGCTCCGGCCACGACGAGTCCCGGCGCAGGCACAAAACCCAGCTCCTGCGCGCCGGCGGTGTTCGGCGTCGCATCGGGCCGCTTGAGGAAGTCGTCGCCCTCCCACGTCGCAGCGCCGTGCCAGAGCGTCTTGATGCCGGCGCTCTGCGCCCAGGTGCGCAGCGCGAAGAGGCTCTCGCTGGTGAGGCGCGTGCTGGCCAGCAGGCCCACGCCGGCGCCGTCGCCAACCAGTTCGCGGACTTTGGCGAGCGCCGCATCGAGCGTCGCAGCCTCGCCCAGCACCCGGCCGCCGCGCGTGCGCTCGCCGAGGTTGTACTGCTTGTACGAGAGGCGGCCCTCATCGCAGAGCCAGGAAGCATTCACCTCCGGATTGCGGCGCGGCGTGAAGCGCAAGAGTTTGTTCTGGTAGGAACCCGCGGTCATGTTGCAGCCGCGCGCGCAGCCCGGGCAGATCGTCTCGGCAAAGTCCATGAACCACACGCGCTGCTTGAAGCGGAAGTCGCGGCTGGTCAGCGCTCCCACCGGGCACAGATCGATGATGTTCATCTGGTAGGGATCGGTCAGCGGGCCGCCGGCGCCCAGCGTGATGAGCGACTTGCCGCCCATGTTCTCCACGCCCAGCGGCTTGCAGTCGCGCAGTTCCTCGAAGAAGCGCACGCAGCGCGTGCAGAGAATGCAGCGCTCGCCGTCAAACAGCACCGTCTCGGAGAAGGGCACGTGCTTGGGCTTCTTGCCCTTGGCCTCCATGAAGCGGCTGTCGCCGGGGCCGAAGCGGTAGGTGTAGTCCTGCAGCGGACACTCGCCGGCCTGATCGCAGATGGTGCAGTCGAGCGGGTGATTGATGAGCAGGAACTCGAGGATGCCCTTGCGCGCCTTGACCACCGCGGGCGACTCGGTCTGCACGTCCAGGCCTTCGCTGCACGGCAGCATGCAGGCGATGGGCAGCTTGCGCGTGGCCGCGCCCACCTGCACCACGCACATGCGGCAGTTGCCGTCCACGCCCACGTCGGGGTGGTAGCAGTAATGCGGGATCTCGATGCCGATCTGCGCGGCGGCCTCGATGACTGTCGTGCCCGGCTGGACCGCCAGCTTGCGGCCGTTGATCGAGAGGTTGATCACGGGGCCGTGGCCCTCACGGCAGCGTGCGCCGCATCAGGAGCCGAGCGCGCGGCCGAAGAATTCGGCGGGCCCACGCGGCTCGCGCCGGCCGGCGTGATCTTGGCCTCAAACTCGTGGCGGAACTTCTCCACGATCGAGACCAGCGGCCAGCAGGCCCCGTCGGCCAGGGCGCAGACCGTGCGCCCTTCCATGTTGTCGGCGATGTCGAGCAAGAGTTCGAGGTCTTCCAGGCGCCCCTTGCCCGAGTTCAGCCGGCGCAGCACTTTGACCACCCAGGGCGTGCCCTCGCGGCAGGGCGTGCACTGTCCGCAGGACTCGTGCGCGTAGAAGGTCATCAGGTTCAGCACCGCGCTGACCATGTCGGTGCTCTCGTCCAGCACGATGATGCCGGCCGAGCCGAGCGAGGAGTTGAGCTTGCGCATGCCCGGCACGTCCATCGTGGCCACGGCCACCTCGGCGGCGGTGAGCACGCGGCTGGACGAGCCGCCCGGAATGACCGCCTTGAGCTTGCGCCCGCCGCGCATGCCGCCGCAGAACTGCGGGCTGTCGAGCAGCTCCTGCAGCTTGAAGCCGGTCTCCAGTTCGTAGACGCCGGGCCGGTTCACGTGGCCCGAAACGCACCACAGCCGCGCGCCCGGATCTTCCTTGTGGCCGAGGGCCGCGTACCAGGCCGCGCCGCGCTTCAGGATGTGCGGGATGTTCGCGATGGTCTCGACGTTGTTGATGATCGTCGGGCAGCCGAAGAGGCCTTCCACCGCGGGGAAGGGCGGCTTGTTGCGCGGGTAGGGCCGCACGCCTTCGATGCTGTTGAGCAGCGAGGTTTCCTCGCCGCAGATGTAAGCGCCGGCGCCGATGTGCAGGCGCACGTCGAGCGAGAAGCCGCTGCCGCCGATGTTCTGGCCGAAGAGCCCGGCCGCGTAGGCCTCGTCGATGGCGGCCTGCACGCGCCGGATGCCCAGCGCGAACTCGCAGCGCAGGTACACGTAGGCCGTGTGCGCGCCGATCGCGTAGCAGGTCAGGCCCACGCCCTCGAGCAGCTCGTGCGGATCGTGCTCGAGGATCTGGCGGTCCTTGAAAGTGCCCGGCTCCGACTCGTCGCCGTTCACGCACAAGTAGATGGGCTTGGTCGTGCTCTTGGGGATGAACGTCCATTTCGTGCCGGTGGAAAAGCCGGCGCCGCCGCGGCCCTTGAGTCCGCTGGCCTTGACCTCGGCCACCAGTTCCTCCGGCTTGCGGCCGGACTTCAGCGCGCCCAGGAAAGTTTCGTAGCCGCCATCGGCGCGGTAGCTGGCCAGCGTCCAGCTCTGCGGCTTGCCGAAGCGCGCCGAGAGCACCTTGGTCTCGCGGAGCGTGCTCACTGCACCCCCTCCAGCAGCTTGTCCACCGCTTGCGGCGTGAGGTGTTCGTGAATCTCGTTGTCGAGCAAAAGCGCGGGCGCGGTGCCGCAGCTTGCGAGGCACTCGGCCGTGAGCAGCGTGAACTTGCCATCGGGCGTCGTGCCGCCCTTGTCCACGCCGAGTTTGGCGCTGAGGTGCCGGAAGATCTCGCCGCCGCCGCAGGCATCGCAGGAGAGCGTGCGGCAGACGTGCAGCACGTGCCGCCCCATCGGGCGGTCGTAGAGCATCGGGTAGAAGCTCACGACTTCGTGCACATCCAGCGGCGTGACGCCGAGGAACTGAGCCACCCAGGCCTGCGCCTCGGCGGAGAGCCAGCCGCGCTCGCGCTGCACGCGGTGCAGCACCGGCACCATGGCCGCCTTGGGCTGCGGATAGTGCGAGCGCAGCTTGACCAGCTCGGCCTCGACCTGCTCGGAGATCACGCGCTCGCTCCCCATGGCCCTAACGATCGCACTCGCCCATGACGAAATCGATGCTGCCCAGGATGGCCATGACGTCGGCCACCATGTGTCCGGGCACGATCTCCTGAAGCACCTGCAAGTTGGCGAAGGAGGGCGCGCGGATGCGCAGGCGCGTCGGCGACAGCCCGCCCTCACTGCGCAGGAAAAAGCCCAGTTCGCCCTTGGGATTCTCGGCGGAGAACCAGCACTCGCCGGGCGGCGCATTGATCGATTCGGTGGTCACCATGAACTGATGGATCAGGGCCTCCATGTTCGTGAGCACCTTCTCCTTTTCGGGCAGCACCGACTTCAGCACCGCCTCGTCGCGATTCAGGATCGGGCCGGCGGGCAGCGTATCGATCACCTGCCGCAGGATGCGCGCGCTCTGGCGCATCTCGCCCACGCGGCAGAGGTAGCGGTCGAAGCAGTCGCCCACGCTGCCGATCGGCACTTCGAAGTCGTACTGCTCGTAACCGCAGTAGGGGTGCGCCTTGCGGACGTCGTAGTCCACGCCGCTGCCGCGCAGGTTCGGGCCGGTGAGCCCGTACTGCAGCGCCTGCTCCTTGGTGATGACGCCGATGCCCTGCGTGCGCTTGACCCAGATCTTGTTGCGCGTGAGCATGGCCTCGTACTCGTCCACGCGGCCGGGGAACTGCTGCACGAAGGCTTCGAGGAGCGGGAAGAGTTCGGGCGGCAGGTCGTTGGCCAGGCCGCCGATGCGCGTGTAGCTGGTGGTGAAGCGCGCGCCGCAGATGCGCTCGATGAGCGTGTAAATCTGCTCGCGCTCGCGGAAGGTCCACAGGAAGACCGTCATCGCGCCGAGGTCCATGGCGTAGGCGCCCAGGCCCAGCAAGTGCGCCGAGATGCGGGCCAGCTCGCAGCAAATCACGCGAATGGCTTCTGCGCGCGGCGGCGCCTGGATGCCCATGAGCTTTTCGCAGGCCACGGCGTAAGCCACGTTGTTGGCCAGCGGCGCCAGGTAGTCGAGACGGTCCGTGTAAGGAATGAACTGGTGGTAGGTCAGCGTCTCGCCGATCTTTTCCTTGGCGCGGTGCAGATAGCCGATGACCGGCTCGCACTTGAGCACGTCCTCGCCATCCATCTCCAGGATCAGGCGCAGCACACCGTGCGTGGACGGATGCTGCGGACCCATGTTGAGCAGCATGGCCTCGGCGTGGCGGTCCTCGCTGATCTCCACGTCGAGCGTGCGCGGATCGGTCATGGCGCGCCGCCCTCCTTCGCCGGCGGTGAGTCCGCTGCCGGCGTGGACGGAATGAAAGTGACCGAGACCTTACCGTCGGCGCTGTCGCGCGAGCCGCCGATGGCGCGATGCGGTGCGCCCCAGGCGCCGGTGCCCTCCATGGGGTACTCGCGGCGCAACGGGAAGTCCGGGAAGGAATCCGGCATGAGAATGCGGCGCAGATCGGGATGGCCGTCGAACTTCACGCCGTACATGTCCCAGATCTCGCGCTCGAACCAGTTGGCTCCGCGGAAGACCGGGATCAGCGTGGGCACGTGCGGATCAAGCCCGGACAGCGTGGTGCAGATGTGCAGGCGCTTGCGAGTCTCGAGGTTGTAAAGAATGGTCAGCACGTCGAAGCGCGGCTCGGCCTCTTCTCCGCGATCGGCGCCGAAGCGATCCAGAAAGAGCGTGTAGCCCAGGCGATCACGCGCCGTGCGCGCCACGGCCAGCTCGTGCTCCGGCTGCACATGCACCGTGACATCGCCGCGATAGATCACCGGCGCGCGCGTGACGGCCGGGTGCGCCTGGTGCAGGGCCGCTCCCGCGGCCGGGTCGCCGTGGTCGGTCAGGACGCTCATGGACGCGGCTGGCCGCCCGAACTGCGGTCACTCGACGGCGTGGAGGGATCGTCGAAGGGCGAGCGCTGAAACGTCACCGTCGGCGGCAGCCGGCCGCCCACCACCGCGGCCGGATCGGGCCGCGAACTGCCGCCGCCCTGATCGGTGCTGATGGGCCGCTCACGCCCGATCTTCGCCTGCAGCTTCATGAGCGTATTGATCACGTTCTCGGGGCGCGGCGGGCAGCCGGAGATGTAGAAGTCCACGGGCAGAAAGTTGTCGATGCCCTGCACGACGCTGTAACTGCGGTACATGCCGCCGCTGCTGGCGCAGGCGCCCATGGAGAGCACCCACTTGGGCTCGGCCATCTGGTCGTACACGCGCCGCGCGGCCTCGGCCATCTTGTAAGTGCAGGTGCCGGCCACGATGAGCACGTCGGCCTGGCGCGGCGAGAAACGCGCCACTTCGGCGCCGAAGCGGGCCATGTCGAACTTGCTGCTGGCAGTGGCCATGAACTCGATGGCGCAGCAGGACAAGCCCAACGGCAGCGGCCAAAGGCTGTTCTTGCGCGACCAGTCCACCAGCGCGTCGACTTTGGTGACGAAAAAGCCGCCGTCGTCGTTGAGCCCGGTGGGCGAAGCGCTTTCGGGCACCACGAGTTCGGCGCGACGGGTGCTCATGCCGCGGCTCCTTTGCCGGACGGGACTCCGGCCTGGGCGGCCCGGGCGGCAGCAGCGGCCTGATCGGCGCGGGCGTACATGGCGCGCTGATCAGCAGCCGAGCGGCGCGGGGCCCAGTCCAGGGCGCCCTTGCGCACCACATACCACCAACCCACGGTGAGCACGGTCAGGAAGACCAGCATTTCGACGAAGCCCACCCAGCCCAGGTCGCGGAACTTGACCGCCCAGGGATAGAGGAAAACCACTTCGATGTCGAAGAGGATGAAGAGCATGGCCACGACGTAGAACTTCACCGAAAAGCGGCGGCGCGAGCTCTGCAGCGGCAACATGCCGCACTCAAAGGCCGAGTCCTTGTCGGGGTTGGTGCCGGCCTTCTTGCCGAGCAGCGCCGAGGCAATGATGTTCAACGCGGCGAAACTCACCGCGAAGCCGGCCAGCAAGAGCACTGGCAGGTAGTCGTTCAGGGCCTCTGGGGCGATGTCGGACACGGGTCTCCTGGCTCCGAAGTCATGCCCTTCTGGCACCGGGGCATGGACACGGTCTGATCCTAGCGCCCGCCCCCCGCGAAGCGAAAGGCCCTTTTGGCCGGGCGCCTCAGCGAACCGGACCCTCTGCGTACCCGAGGGCGTTCAGCGCTTCGGCGCGCTCGGGCGAGATGTCCGGGCCCTCGCCGATCGCGACCGGATGACGGGCGCGCCAGGCCTCCAGGGAGCGCCGCAGCCGCTCCACGCTCTCGGGGCGCTCGGCCACGAGGTCGCGCAGTTCGTCCGGGTCGGCGTCGAGATCGAAGAGCTGCTGACTTCCATCCGGGTAGAGCACGAGCTTCTCCCGACCCTCGATGAGGGCCACGAGCTCGCCGAAACCCCAGCCGTGCGCCTGGGCGCGGTCGGCGCGGATCCGGCCGGGTGCGTAATGCGGCCGCTCGAGCAGCACGGGCACCGGCGGCAGAGGCTGCCCGGCGAGCAGCGGCGACACGATCGCAGCTCCGGGGCCCTCTTTGGCGGGTACGGGCTGCCCGACCAAGTGCTGCATGAGCGGCAGCAGGTCCTCCAGGCGGATCGGCTCCTGCACCCGCGAGCCGGGTTGGGCAGCAGGCCACGCCTCGCTCGGCGCCACCACGATGAGTGGCACGAGCATCAGCTCCTCGAAGACGCTCACGCCGTGGCTGCGCTCGCCGTGCTCCATGAGGCCCTCGCCGTGGTCGCCGACCACCACGATGACCGCGTCCTTGAGCAGGCCGCGCTGTTCCAGGCCGCGCAGCAGGCGGTCGATCTGGGCATCCACTTCGGCGACCTCGTTGAGGTAGCCGTGCCAGAGCGTGATGAGCTCCTTGCGGTCGGCTGCCGGCAGCGCGGCGAGTTCGGGTCGCGCAAGCATCTGCCGCTCGGCCGCCTCCCGGCTCACCCGCACCGTTGGCGGCTCATAAGGCCCGTGCGCATCGTAGTAGTGCGCCCAGAGGAAAACGGGTTCGCCCTTGGTGAAGGCCGTGAGCGACCAGGCCAGCGCCGAATCGGTGACGGCAGCCGCGCGCCGCTCCACCGGATGCGCGGCGTCACGGGCCTTGCCGCGCGGCAGATCGAAATGCCGGAAACCCTGCTGAATGCCGGACTCGTCGTCGAGCACACGCGCCCCGATGAAGGCCGCCGTGAAGTAGCCCTCCGCGCTGAGCCGCTCGGCCAGCGTCTCAATGCGCTCGGGCAGCATGTGGAAGTTTTCCAGCGCCTCGTGCTCGCGCGGCTGCAGGCCAGTGAAGAGCGTGGCGTGGCTGGGCAAGGTCTGCGGCATGGGCGCGTAGGCGCGTGCGAAGGAGAGGCCGCGCGCGGCAAGCGCATCGAGGGCGGGCGTGGCGCCGGGCGGGCCGCCGTAGCAGGAGAGCGCATCCGCGCGCACCGTGTCGAGCGTGATGACGATGAGGTTGCGCCGCGGGCCCTGGGGGCTGCACGCGCCGAGAAAGGTGGCGAGGCCGGCGGCCACGCAGAACAGGATGCCGATCACCAGCGGGCGCTGCATGCCGCAGAGCCTAGCAGGCCAGAACCCGCTCGTCGCCGCAGTAGACGTTGAAGCGGCCTTCGCGCAGGAAGCCGATGAGCGTCTGGCGGCCGTCCTTGGCCAGTGAGACCGCTAGGCTGCTCGGCGCCGACACGGAACAGAGGATGGGAATGCCGGCGCGGCGCGCCTTCTGCACGATCTCGAAACCGGCGCGACCGGAAACGAGCAGCAGCGTGTTGCTGAGCGGCAGACGCCCGAAACGCAGCGCCTCGCCCACGATCTTGTCCACGGCGTTGTGCCGGCCTACGTCCTCGGCCAGCGCGAGCAGCCGGCCATCGGGCCGGAAGAGTCCCGCCGCGTGCAGGCCGCCGGTGCTGCGAAAGACGGCCTGGCCACGCCGCAGCGTGTCGGGCAGAGCGGCCAGCACCGTGCGCGGCACGGTGGGCCCGGGCGCCACGCGCGGCGCACTCACGCGCACCGCCTCGAGAGTGGACTTGCCGCAGACGCCGCAGGCCGAACTCACCAGGCCCACGCGCAGCGCGCCCTCTTCGGCAAGGCGCGCGCCGCGCCGCAGCGCGACCGTGACGACATTGCCGCGCGCCGCCTTGGGCACGCCGCGGCAGTAGGCCACAGCCGTTACATCGCCGGGCTCCGCCGCGAGGCCTTCGGTGTAGAGCAGGCCGCGCACCAAGTCGAAGTCCCGGCCCGGTGTGCGCATGGTCACGAGCAGGCTGCGCGTGCCCAGCCGCACTTCGAGGGGCTCCTCGACGGCGAGCGTGTCGCGCTCGCGCCGTCCGTCGCTGCGCCGCACCGCGACGCGGCGAGTGGAGGCGCGCCGCTGGCCGGGAGCCGTCACCAAATGGACTCCTCGCGCGGCAGATTCTCCAGCGTGACCTGCGCGTTGTAGTCGGGCACGCCGCCGGAGGGCTCGACGACGCCATCCGGAATGAGCCCGTTGACCTCCGGCCAGTGCCCTTGCAGCGTGCCGGGAGCGACTTCCGCCAGAAAGACGCGCCCGCGGTACTCGCCCACCGCGCTGCGCAGCAGGATTGGGTCGTCGGGCATGAGCCCCAGGCGCTGCGCATCGCTCCAAGCGATGAAGATGTGGTCGCGCGAGGCGCCGGTGAGCGGATCGACCTCGCGCTGCACCATGGAGTTGAACTGCTTGCCGCGCCGCGTGGCGAGCTTGAAGCGGCGGGTCGGCTCAGCACCGGCGCCCGCGGCGGCTCCTGTGCTCGTCATGAGCCGCCCACCGGACGCGGCCTCCCGGTGTGCTTCGCTAGCGGCGGCCGAGAGTTCCGCCGGAGTCACCGGCTGAAAGTGCGCCTTGCCGTCATGGGTCGGAAAGAGCCGGCCTTCGCAGAGCCGCGGCCCCCCCCACTGAAACTGATCGCCCTGCTTGCTCAAGCCGGCGATGGGCGCGTACTCCGGCACGGCGCGCGCGATGTCGCGCCGGATGGCTGCCCCGTCGTCGAGCTGCAGCTTCTCGAAGCCCTCCGGCTTCACGGCGCGGCCGAAGCGCGCCAGCAGTTCCCACTCGGAGACGGCCTCGCCGATGTCGTGACCGGGAATGTGCGGCGAGAAGATCACGCGCCGCTCGGTGGAGGTCTCGGTGCCGCCGTCTTTCTGTTCGTAGCGCGTGCGCGCCGGCAAGAGGTACACGGTGTCGGCCGGCTCGACGAGCATCTGGCTGGTCACCACGATGTCGCTGTGCAGGCGCAGCGGGATGCGCGCCAGCGCGGCGCGCACGCGGTCGGGGCGCGGCAAGGTCTCCAGGAAGTTGCCGCCGATGCAGTACAGACCGTCGAGTTCGCCGCGCCCGGCGGCCTCGATCCACTCGGTGGTCGTGAGGCCCGGCGCCTCCGGCACGGCGAAACCCCACAGCGCAGAGAAGCGCGCGGCATTCTCCGCGTTCACCGGCAAGCCGCCCGGCAGCGCCGTGGCATAGGCGCCCATCTCGGCGCCGCCCTGCACGCCGCTGTGCCCGCGAATGGGCATGAGCCCTGTGCCCGGCCGGCCGATGTGCTCGCGCAGCAGCGCCAGGTTCGCAATGGCGCGCACCGTGTCGCCGCCCTGCACGTGCTGAGTGATGCCCATGGACCAGACCCAGACGGCGCGCTCGGCGCGGGCCACTTCGTCGGCGAAGGCCTCGACCTCCGCCAGCGGCAGGCCGCAGAGTTCGAGCAGCCGCTCCAGCGGCTGCGCGTCGAGCGCGCGGCGCAGTTCGGCAAAGCCCGTCGTGGCCTGGCTGATGAAGTCGTGGGCGAGCACACCGCCGCGCTCCGGCGCGGCACCCGGGCCCGGAGCGCCGCGCGCCGCGTCATCGCGCGCCAGCAAGACCTTCTGCACCGCGTTGAGGAAGGCCAGATCGCCGCCCACCTTGACCAAGGCGAAGCAGTCGGCCATGCGCGTGCCGAAGAGCGCCGACTCGGCATCGCTCGGCACCCAGTAGCGCTGCAAGCCCGGTTCGCGGTAGGCGTTCACCACCGCCACGCGCGCGCCGCGCCGCCGGGCCTCGCCCAGGTACTTCATCGAGACGGGCTGGTCATTGGCCGGGTTGCTGCCGAGAAAGACGATGAGGTCGGCCTCGTACCAATCGCTGTACGAACAGGTCGTGGCGGCGACGCCCACCGTGCTCTTGAGGCCCGAGGTGCTGGGCGAGTGGCACAGCCGCGCCGAGTTGTCCACGTTGGAACTGCCCAGCCAGCGCATGACTTTCTGCGCGGCGTAGTAGCTCTCATTGGTGATGCCGCGGCTGGTCACGTACATCGCCGTGCGTGTCGGCTGGAAGCCGCGCCAGCGCGCGCCGACATCAGCCCAGACCTCGTCCCAGGAGACGCGCGTGAAGCCCGCCTCACCGCGACGGCGGCGCAGGGGGCAGGGCAGCCGGCCCAATGCGCGCAGCTCGGCCGAACTGAGCGCAGCTGTGCTGCTGCCGGCGCTCACGTCGGAGAGGCGCGCGGGATCCAGCGCCCCCATCGTGTTTAGGCGCAGTAGCTCCAGGCGCACCATGCAGAGGTGTGTGCCAGCGACGGTCCAGTCACGCAGGCCCGAGGTGCCGAGCGCGCAGCCATCGCAGACCCCGCGCGTGAGCACCTTCCAGGCCCAAGGCAGCTTGCCGCGGTTCTCCCAGACGATGCGCAGCATGTCGCGAAAGTGATGCGGCTTGATTTGGCCGGCGCCGAAGGGCGCCCAGCCCGCGCGGCGCTCAGAGAAGCGCGGCCGGCGGCGCGCGTCCGCCGGCTGGGGCGAACCGGCCGCAACGGGCGAATGGGGATCGGGCGGTCCGGGCATGGCGCGCCAGGATAACCACGCGCCTGCGATACCATCGCGCCCCATGGACGAGGACACCCTCAAACTGCGTGGCCTGCGCAAGACCGCGCGCAGACTCTCACTCTTGCTGGCGGGCGCGCTCCTGGCAAGCTGCGGACTGATGAGCGCAACGGCTCGTAACGCACCGGGCAGCGCGCCGCGAATGGCGCCGCCAGACGCCTCGGTGCAGTGCGCGGTCGCCGCCGTGAGCCAGGACCGGCTGCGCGAAGATCTTGCCGGACTGGTGAGTTTCGGCACGCGGCACACCCGCAGCGAGACCGAGAGCGCGACGCGCGGCATCGGCGCGGCGCGGCGCTGGCTGCACGCGCGCTTCGCGGAAGTGTCCGCGGAGCACGGCGGCTTGCTCGAAGTCGAGTCGCAGAGCCACCTCATCCCCGCCGGCCGGCGCATGCCCGAGCCGGTTGAGCTGGTAAACGTCGTGGCCACGCTGCGCGGCACCGACCCGGGGCGCGTCGTTGTGATCTCGGGCCACTACGACTCACGCAACAGCACCGACGAGAACACCAGCGGCGACGCGCCCGGCGCCAATGACGACGGCTCGGGCACCGTGGCCGTGCTGGAGGCAGCGCGGGCGATCTGCGCCGCGCTCGCGTACGCCGGCCCGGGCGGTGGCCCGCTGCGCCCGCGCGCCTCGATCCGCTTCGCGGCCGTCGCCGGCGAGGAGCAGGGCCTCTACGGCAGCAAGGCCATGGCCGCCGCCGACCGCGCGGCCGGCACCGATGTCTTCGCCATGATCACCAATGACATCGTCGGCGGCGACGTGGGCGGCAACGGCGAGAGCAATCGCGGCCACCTGCGGATCTTCTCCGAAGGGCGGCCTTCGGGCCCCGTCGATGCCAGCCGCACTTCGGGCGTCACGGCCGAGGCCGAAGTCATCGGCAGCGACAACGACGCGACCTCGCGGCAACTCGCACGGGCCGTGCGCGAGATCGCCGCGCTCTATGTCCCGGCGCTGGCCGTGCAGCTCGTGCTGCGCCAGGACCGCTACCTGCGCGGAGGCGATCACCGCGCCTTCAATGAGCAAGGCTATGCGGCCGTGCGCTTCACCGAACTGCACGAACACTTTGACCGGCAGCACCAGGACGTGCGCATCGAGCAAACGCCTGCCGGCCCGCGGGCCTTCGGCGACACGCTCGAACACATCGACTGGGTGAACCTCACCGACGTCACGCGGCTCAACGCGGCCGTCGCCTTGGCGCTGGCCCTGGCGCCACCGCCGCCCATGAACGTGCGCGTGGACACCAGCGGCCTCAGCCACGACACGCGCCTGCTCTGGGAGGCCTCGGCGAGCGAGTTGGCCAACCCGGAAGCCCTCGATCACTGGCTCATCCGCCTGCGCCCCACCGACGCGCCCGACTGGACGCACGCGATCAAGGTCCCGCGCCGCGACACCGGCGCGAACAACGGCACGCTGTCCGTAGCGATCGAGCACACGCTCGTCGGGCTGAGCAAGGATCACTGGCTCTTCGCCGTGCAGTCCGTGGATGCCGCAGGCCGCGCCAGCGTGCCGGTCTATCCGCGCCCCCAGCTCTGAAAGCGCGCCGCCTGAGGGCGCCCTCGCCCTAGTCGCTGTTTTCGTGCGGGACGGTGAGCCACTTCGCGGCTACGAGCACGGCGCCCATGGCGAGGTAGCCGGCGGCCCAAGGATTCTCCCAGGGCCAAGTGAAGCCCAGCGCAATGACCGTGTCGCCGGCAGTCCACACGTAGCTGTGCATGAGGCCCACGCAGGCCAGCAGCGCTGCCGCCGCACACCAAGCCGCGCCGCGCAGCCACTGTCGCTCGATGATGAAGACCACCACCGCGGCCAGAATCATCGAGGCAAAGATGAAGCCCTGCTCGAGCGCGAAGGCGCCGTGGATCCAGGTGTCGCTGGCCTCGAAGAAGGGCACGATGCCCACGCCGAAGAGCGACTCGCTGCCGGTGCCGCTGACTGCGCCCGCGGCGCCATCGGCGACTTGCCCCGCTGCACGCAGCGCATTCTTGGCCATGAGAGCGCCCCAGGCGGCGACACCCGGCAACAGACCCATGACCACGGCCGGCGCATGCGCGCGCGGCACCGCCTGAAAAGCCTGCGCGGTGATGACCATGCCGATCCAGAGCACGATGGCCATGCCGGCATCCACCGGCACAGCCCACGTGATGTGCGCCATCCAGCCCGTCACGCAGATGAGCGTGATGAAGGCGCCGTTGAGCACCGAGTAGCCGGCGCGCGCACCCATGGCCTTCCAGCCCGGGTGCCCGATGTAGAGCGTGGTCGGGAAGCAACTGCCGAAGAGCGCGGCCAGCAGCGTGCCGCCGCCGTTCACCGCCAGCGACGGCCCGGTGGCGAAGCTGTCGCCCGCCGCCTCAGCCGACTCAATGTTCTGCAGCGAGCCGACAAGATTGAACAGGCCCATCGGGATGATGATCGAAAGGTAAGTGAGCAGCGCATCGCCGCCCAGGGCTTCGAGCAGGTCGCCCAGCACCGGCACCGGCCAGTGCAGCCAGCCGGAGCCGCTGCTGTGCGCGATGGCCGGCACGGCGCTCTCCACGGGCGCGAGGCCGGAGGTCCACGCCAGGAGCGTGCCCACCGCTACGGCCACCAGGCCGCCTGGAATGCCGCCGCGGAAACGCACGCGGCCGAAGTAGGTCATCATCACGATGGCCAGCGTGGCCAGACCCACCAGCGGGTGCGCGTAGGTGCGGAAGAGGAAGCCCAGCGAGATGAAAGTGAGCGCGATGCCGGCCAGCGTGGAGAGCAGCGCCGCGCGCGGCGTGAGCTTGCGGATGCGCTCGGCGAGCAGTGAGCCCGACAACTCGATGACGCCGCTGCCCACCGTGGCGGCTAGGCCGGCCAGCCAGGCAATGCGCGCCGGATCGGGATGCCCGGCCAGCTGCGCGGCCATCTTGGCCGGCAGCATGACCAGAAAGACGTAGCCGAAGAGCGAGACGGTGTTGATGCCGTAAGGCAGGGCGCAGACATCGCGCCGGCCCTCGCGCAGTGCAAGGCGCCGCGCCTGCCAGGCATAGAAGAGGTTGCCCGCGAGCAGAGAGACGGCCACGCCCGGCAGCACGCGCCCATAGAGCAGCTCGGGCGAGAAGCCCAGCACGGTGCGGCACAGCGTGTCGATCAGGATGAGCTGGACGAGGTTGTCCAGCGCCAGCCCGAAGAAGCCGTCGATGTCCCCGCGGACCAGCCAGCGCATGGCGCGGAGTCTACGCAGCCAGAAGGCCGGGTTCGCCTGTCTTCTGGGAGATCGCGCGCCCGCCGCAGGGCCAGTGGGCGCCGATGGGCCAGTGGGCGCCGCTGGGCCAGTGGGCGTCGGAGCGGAGGAATCGCTCTAGGACGACAGCCTCGCGAACCGAAGAGGCTCCGGGCCCCCACCCATGAGTCTCTCTACCCGCATCCTGCTCCGTATCTGCCTGCCCGCGCTGGCGCTTCTGCTCGCCGTGGGCGTGATCTTTCATCAGGTGCTCGCGGCGAGGCAGATCGAGCAGACGCAGCGGCGCCTCGAACATGCCGCCCGCTGCGCCGTGGATCACTTCAGCGGCGCGGTCGAACTTTTGGGCGTGCGCCTGCAGAACGCCCTGGCCGGCGAGCCGGGCACGGCGGAGTTCGCGGCAGGCGCGCAAGAGTTCCTGAGGGCGCAACCGATCGTGCGCGCCATCGAGATCCACTCCGCAGACGGCACCGGCCTGCTGAGCTTCGGCCACCCGCCGCAGGCGCAGGGTCTCCTCACGGCGAATGCGCCGGCTGTGCCCTCGGAGTCCGCCGTCGCAGCGCCGCCGGAAGCAGCCGAGGAAGGCTGGCGCCAAGCCGCGCTGCGCGACGGGCAAGCGCTCTCCTGGCAGCGCGGCCGCTCCGGTCCGCTGGAGGAAGGCCTCGTGCGACTGACGCAGAAGCTCACCGGCCACGCCGGCGATGCGCGCAGCCAGAACGCGCACAGTCTTTTAGCCTCGGCCATCATCGACGAGCGCGCGCTGGCCGTGCCCGCCATGGTGTCCGGCGGCGCCGACCTGGGCTCGGTCACCTTCACCATCGAGAGCGCCGACGGCACTGTGCCCGTGCGACTCGGGCCGGCGCTGACGGACGAAGAGGCGCTCTCGGCCTCGGCGCTCCTGCCCCTGCATTCCGGCCGCCTCGTGGCCAGCCAATCCCGCGCCTACGCCATCGCCGGCCTGGTGAGCGTGGAGTTCGGGGCCAGCTTCGCCGTGTTGCTGCTCATCACTGCGCTGGTCGTGCAACTGCGCGGCGGCCTGGGCCGCGACGTGCTGCGGCCCGTACACCAGCTCACCGAAGTTGTCACGGCCTTCGAGTCGGGCCGGCCGACGCCGCCGCGCACGCGCGACACGCCGCAAAAGGGCGAACTCGCCACGCTGGACGTCGGCCTGCGCCGCGCCGTCGAGGCCGTGGCCGAGAGCCAGCGCACGCTGCGCGACCTGAATGCCTCCCTTGAAGAGCGCGTGACCAAGCGCACCTCCGAGATTCTCGCCGTCAATCAGGAACTCCGCACCGCCCGCGACGAAGCGCGCCTCACCGCCAAGTCGCGCATGGCCTTCGTGGCCTATATGAGCCACGAACTGCGCACGCCGCTCAATGCCATCGTGGGCATGAGCGGCCTTTTGCTCGACACGCGCCTCGATGCCGAGCAGCGCGACAACGCCGAGACCATTCGCAACGCGAGCCAGACCCTGCTCGGGGTGATCAACACCGTGCTCGACCTGACTCGCGCCGAGGCCGGGCACTTGCCCATCGAGGCGGTGGACTTTGACCTGGCCACGCTGGTCGACGAAGTCGGCGACCTGCTCGCCAGCACCGCGCACCGCGCCGAGCTGGAACTCGTGCTCGACGTGGATCCAGCTTGCCCGGCGCGCGTGCGCAGCGACCCGAACCTGCTGCGCCAAGTGCTCGTGAACCTGACCGCCAATGCGATCAAGTTCACCGAACGCGGCGAAGTCGTGCTGCGCGCACGCCTGGAAGACCCGGGCGATGGCGGCGCACCGGACACGGGCCACGCGGTCGTGCGCTTCGAAGTGCTTGACACCGGCATCGGCCTCACGCCGGAAGCGCAGGCGCGGCTCTTCCAGCCCTATGTGCAAGCCGAGGACTCGACCTCGCGACGCTACGGCGGCACCGGTCTCGGCCTAGCCATCAGCAAGCAGATCGTGCTGCGCCTGGGCGGCCGCATCGGCGTGGAGAGCCAGCCCGGAACCGGCTCCACGTTCTGGTGCAGCCTGCCGCTCGCCGCCGCCACCAATGACACCTGCCCCGTGGCCGGTCCGATCGAGGCCAGTCCGCCGGCCCGTTGGGAACTCCAGGGCTTGCGCACGCTCTTCGCCTGCTCGGGCGAGACGGCGCGGCGCGTGCGCGAGCGGCGCCTGCGCTCGCTGGGGCTGCGCGTGAGCGCGGCGGCCAGTGGCGCCGAGGCGCTCGACGCGGCCCGCCGGGCCTTCGAGCAGGGCACGCCCTTTGGCCTAGTGCTGATTGATGATGCGCTCGCCGGCCCCTCCGCAGCCGAGCTGGCGCACACCCTCGGCGCGGATCCGGCCCTGCAGTCAGCGCGGCGCGTGCTGCTCACTCGGCACACCGCCAGTGGCCGTCGCGAAGCCGCGCTCGCCGCCGGCTTCCACGGCACGCTGGCCAAGCCCTTCCGTCAGCGCGCGCTCGTGGAGACTCTCGCGCAGATCGTCAGTGCGGAACCGACCCGGAGTGCAGCCGCGCTGCCGGCGGCCGCGCCCCAACCCTCCGCGCCCAAGGAAACCGCCGGCGCTGAATCTGCAAGCACTGCATCTGACGGCGCCACATCCGGCGTCGCCGCCTCATCCCCGGATCTGCGCCCGCGGTTGCTCGTGGCCGAGGACAGCTTGGTGAATCAGAAGGTCATGCGCCTCGTGCTGGAGAAACTCGGCTACCGCGTGGACGTCGTGGACGAGGGGCAAAAGGCCGTCGCCGCCGCAGCCGCCACGAACTACGACGCCGTCCTCATGGACTGTCAGTTGCCCGACATCGACGGCTGCGAGGCCACCGTGCGAATCCGCGCTCAAGAAATTGCGGAGGGCCGGCGGCGCGTGCCGATCCTGGCCATGACCGCGGCCGGCCTCACCGGCGACCGCGAACGCGTCCTGCGCGCCGGCATGGACGACTACCTCACCAAGCCGATCCTGCGCGAACAACTGGCCACACATCTCGAGGCCTGGATCGCCCGCGCCCCGGCGGGCGGCACTCCGGTCTCGGCTCCGGAGCCGCACTGATGGACACGACGCTGGATCCCGCCGCGCTGCTCGAACTGCAGGCCTGCGACGAAGACGGCTCGCTCATTGCCGAACTCCTGGTGCTCTACCAAGAGGAAAGCCCGGCGCGCCTCGCCGCCCTGCGCGCGGCCTTTGAGCGGGGAGATGCGCGGGAAGTCTCGCGCCAAGCTCATGCGCTCATCTCGGCCAGCGCGCAGCTCGGTGGCGTCGGCCTGGCGGCGCAGTGCCGGCGCCTGCAGACGACGGCCGCGGCCCTCGCGGAAGCCGGGCAGGCGCCCGGAGAGGACATCGCCGAGCAAATCGAGTCGATCCGTGCCGAACAGGCCCGCGTGCTGGCCGCGCTCTCGGCTTGGGTCGCCCAGCAGCGCTAAGCAGCCGGTGCCAATCGCCCGGCGCTGAGCGGGTTTGGATCGCCTCGCGGCGGTCCCTATCCTCTCGCGGATGAACGCCTCGCTCGTGCAGGCGGCCTGCGTGCTGATCGCGGTCTCCGCCATCGGCGCCACGCTGCCGCTCTACCGACACTGGTCCGAACGAGGGCTGCACATCTTCGCGGCCATCGCCGCCGGTATTTTCCTGGGCGTGATCTTCCTGCATCTGCTGCCGGAACTCTCCGCCAGCACGGGCGGCCTGCTGCCCTGGGCCGCCGCGCTGGGCGGACTCGTGCTGCTCTTTTTCATCGAGCGCATCTGGCTGGCCGGGCGCAAGGCCGCCGGCGGCGACCAGCACGACGTGGTCTGGTTCGCCACCTTCATCGGCCTGTCGGTGCACTCCTTCGCCACCGGACTGGGCTTCGCCAGCATTGCCGCGGATCCGGCGCTGGCCTGGGCCTTTGTCGGCTCGATCGCCGTGCACAAGGCCGGCGAGGCCTTCTCGCTGGCCACGGTCATGCGCCTCGGCCATCTCGAAGTGCGGCGCGCTGCGCCGGTGCTGCTCGCCTTCTGTCTCGCCACGCCGGCCGGCCTCTTCGCCGGCTCTTGGCTGACCCAGGGCGACAGCGGTGGTCAGTTCACTCCGCTGCTCACCGGCCTGGCCTGCGGCACCTTTCTCTATGTGGCGGTGGCGGATCTCCTGCCCGAAGTCTTCCACGCCACCAAGGATCCCTGGCCGCGCATCGCCGGCCTTTTCTTCGGGATCGCAGTCGCCGCTGCGGGCGCCACGCAGTTCCACTGAGGCCGCGCTGTGCGAGGTCGCGCAGTCCACTGAGCCCGCGCGGCGCGAGGTCGCGCCTCAGGCGTCGTCGGGCAAGAGCGCCAGATCCACGGTGAAGTTTGTGCCCGAGCCGACGCGGCTCTCCACACGGATCGCGCCCTGGTGCGCCTCAACGATGGCTTTGCAGATGGCCAAGCCCAGGCCGGTGCCGCCCAGATTGCGGCTGCGCGACTTCTCCAGATGGAAGAAGCTCTCAAAGATGTGCGGCAGGTCCTTGGGGGCGATGCCGATGCCGGTGTCCGAGACGGACACGAGCGCGCGGCCGCCGCGGCGCTCGCAGATGAGCGTCACCTGCCCGCCCGGCGGCGTGAAGACCGAGGCATTGCCGAGCAGATTCTGGATGACCTGTCCCAGGCGATTGCCGTCACCGCGCACGTCGAGCGGATCGTCCGGGAAGCGCCGCTCGAAGCGGATCTGCTTGTCGGCCATGCGCTGCTCGAAGGCTAGGCCCACTTGGTCGGCCAGCTCGGTGAGCGAGACCGTCTCGAAGTGGAACTCCAGGTGGCGCGTGTCGAGCTTGGAGAGTTCAAAGAGATCCTTCACCAAGTGCGCCAGCTTCTTGGTCTCGCGGTGGCAGACCTCCAGGTTCTTGCGCACGTCCGGGTGGCGCGGATCGGCGAGCGCCGTCTCCAGATAGCCCTGGATCGAGGTGAGCGGCGTGCGCAGCTCATGGCTCACGTTGGCGATGAGCCGGCGCCGCAGCTCGTCGTTCTGGCGCAGTTCCTCGTAGTTACCGCGCAACGTCACGACCATGGCCTCGATGCCGGCCACGATCTGCCCGATCTCGCCGCGCTCGCCGCGCGGCAGGCGGTGTTCAAGATCGCCGGCCGCGATTTCATGCAGCGCGCGGTTCAAGCGCCGCAGCCGCCGCCAGGTGAGCACGTAGAGCGCAGCCAGCGCCGCGAGCAGCGCCAGGCCCAGGCCGCCGGCGACCTGCCAGCCGTCCATCAGCAGAACTGGTCGGTGAACTTGTAGCCGAAGCCCCAGACGGTCTGCACGAAGACCGGCCGGTTGCGATCCACTTCGAGCTTGGCGCGCAGGCGCTTCACGTGCGTGTCGATCGTGCGGTCGGTGCCGTCGAAGCTCTCGACGCCGGATTTTTCGCAGAGCGTGCGGCGCGAGAAGGGGCGTCCGGGCGCCAGCGCGAGCACGCGCAGGATCTCGAACTCCTTCTGGGTCAGGCGCAGATCCTCGCCCTTGCGCAGCGCGAGCCGCTTGGTCAGGTCCAGCGTCAGCTCGCCGAACTTCAGCTTCTGGTCGGCCTTGCCGTCCTTGAGCTTGGTGAGCAGATCCACGCGGCGCGCCAGCGCTTTGACGCGCGCCAAGAGTTCCTCGATGGAGAAGGGCTTGGTGACATAGTCATCGGCCCCCATCTCCAGCCCGGCCACCTTGTTGGCCTCCTCCGACTTGGCCGTGAGCATGAGCACCGGCACATAGTTCGGCGAGTTGCGGATGTGGCGGCAGACTTCCATGCCATCCACCAGCGGCAGCATGAGGTCGAGCACGACGAGGTCGTAGTCGCCGTCGTCGAAGCGCTTGATCGCCGCGCGGCCGTCGCCGACGCGCGTGACGGAATAGCCGGCGCGCTCAAGGTGCATCTTCACCAAGGCCGCGATGTTCGGATCGTCTTCCACGACCAGGATGCTGCGCAGAGCCATGCCCACAGTGTGCGACGACCCGGCCGGGAATGGAATGCGGCAGGCACACGGCCGGCGCGGGGGCGAGGCGGGCCGGGGCAACGGGCGCGGGCGCGGGGTCCGGAGCGTGTCGCGGAGCCTCCGGCGAAAAAACTTGGCCCGCCGGAGGCTCCCGACCGTCTCTCTCTCGTGTCCAAGCCGGTGCAGAAACCCTGGGAGACCGAACTTCCGCGAGCAGCAAGGGCACTTGGCCGGCTCGGCGAGGAAGCTTTGGTCTCAACGACCCCCGAACGGGCGTTGGTTTCCAGTACGACTGGGACAGCGGCGCAAACTACGGACGCCGCGTGAAGAGGGCAGGGAGGAAGCGTGGCGAAAGAATGGCGCCGCGCTCACCTTGCTATCCTGCGCCGCCCTCGGGAGTTTGACCCCATGCGTGATGTCCTGCAGTCCTTGGGCTTGGCGGAAGCCGCCTCCGGCGCCGTTTCGGGGGTCTATTCAGACCGCTGGATCGCCAAACCCGCCGGTCCCTCGGTGCTGTCCGAGAACCCGGCCACGGGCGGGCCGCTCGGCCGCGTGCTGCATGGCGGGGCCGGCGACTACCAGGCCTGCGTCGCGGCGGCCCAGGCGGTTTTCCCGCGCTGGCGCGACCTGCCCGCCCCCCGCCGCGGCGAACTCGTGCGCCAGTGCGGCGAAGTGCTGCGCGCGCGGCGCGAGGAACTCGGCGCTCTCGTCACGCTCGAGATGGGCAAGATCCGCGGCGAGGGCCTGGGCGAAGTCCAGGAGATGATCGACATCGCCGATTTCGCCGTCGGCCTCTCGCGCCAGCTCTACGGCCTGTCGATGCACAGCGAGCGCCCGGGCCACCGCATGTACGAGCAATGGCACCCGCTCGGCACGGTGGGCATCATCTCAGCCTTCAACTTCCCGGTGGCGGTCTGGGCCTGGAACGCTTTCATCGCCGCGGTCTGCGGCGACACGATGATCTGGAAGCCCAGTCCGCTGACGCCGCTCACGGCCGTGGCGGTGCAGCGCCTGCTCGCGCCGGTCTTCGAGCAGGCCGGCTTGGCCGGCGTCATCACGCTGTGCTGCGGCGAGGCCGAGCCGGTGGGCGAGGCCATGCTTGCCGACCGTCGCCTGCCGCTCATCTCGGCCACGGGCTCGGTGCGCATGGGCCGGCGCGTCGGCACGGTGGTCGCCGAGCGCCTCGGGCGCAGCCTGCTCGAACTCGGCGGCAACAACGCGCTCATCATTCTCGACGACGCCGACCTGGACCTTGCTTTGCGCGCGGTGCTCTTCGGCGCGGTCGGCACGGCCGGCCAGCGCTGCACGAGCACGCGGCGCGTGCTTTTGCAGCAGGGCATCGCGGCGCGCTTCACCGAGCGCTTGCTCGCGGCCTATGCCCAAGTGCGCATCGGCGACCCACTCGAGCCCTCCACGCTCATGGGGCCGCTCATTTCGGCCGGCGCCGTGGACGGAATGCTGAAGGCCATCGCCGCCGCGCGCGAGCAGGGCGGCGAGCTGCTCTGCGGCGGCGCACGCGCCGTGGTGAAAGGCCTTGAAGGCGGGCACTTCGTGCAGCCCACCGTCATGCGCGTGCCGGGGCACCTGCCGCTGCTCCAAGAGGAGACCTTCGCGCCCTTGCTCTATCTCGTCACCGTGCGCGATCTCGACGAAGCCATCGCCCTGAACAATGGCGTGCCGCAGGGTCTCTCTAGCGCGCTCTTCACGCGTTCGCTCGCTCCGGCCGAACGCTGGCTTTCGGCGGCGGGCAGCGATTGCGGCATCGCCAATGTAAACATCGGCACCAGCGGGGCCGAGATCGGCGGCGCCTTCGGCGGCGAAAAAGACACGGGCGGCGGACGCGAGGCGGGCAGTGACTCCTGGAAGGCCTACATGCGCCGCCAAACCTGCACGATCAATCCCACGCAGCAACTGCCGCTGGCACAGGGCATCCAGTTCGGATGAAGAGCCCGCGGCGCGGCGGCCGAGGGACACGGCGGCCGCCGACGGGCCGCGCACTGCAGTGGATCGCGGGAGCGCTGCTCACAGTCGTCACTGCCTGCTCGGGCGAAGCCGAACCGAGCCGGGGCGCCCTGCCTGCGAGCCAAGCTGTGCCCGCCACCATGGCGGCCTGCGCGGACTGCCACCCGCGACAAGTGCAGAGCTTTATCGGCCACTCCATGTCCGACAGCCTGGGCGGCATCGCGGACGCACCCACCGGTGAGATCCAGCAGCCCGCGACCTCCACGACCTACCGCTTCTCCCACGGCGCGCGCGGCCCGGAACTGCTGACCGAGCGCGCAGACGGAGGAATGCGCCGGCAACTCCTGCTCGGCCGCATCGGCGCGGGCCGACTCGATCAAGCCTTCGTGGGGACGGAGTTGGATCCGGACGGCGCTCCCACCGGACGGTTAAGTTTTCTGCCGATCGAACGCCTGACTCACGGCGGCCTGGCCCTGGCCCCCTTCGAGCAGAGCGCCCACGCGGCCGGCTTCGATCAGCCGATCACGGCGGCGTGTTTGCGCTGCCACACCAGCGCCGACGCTCGCGCCTATCCCCGCAATGCGCTGGGCACGGACGCCTTCTCGCGCTTGTCGCCGCTCGATTGCAGCAGTTGCCACGGCGAGACCTCACGGCATGTCGCGCTCATGGAGGATCGCCAACGCAGCGACGACGGCGACCTCGGCCTGCTTCGCTGGGCCGAGTTGCCGGCGGCAACCCAGCGCGATGTCTGCGCCAGCTGTCATCTCGAGGGTGAGGCGCACCTCGACCTGCGCGCGACGCCTCTCGGCTTGGCTCAGATCCGTGGGCCGCAGTCGGAGCCCTTGCCCAGCGCGCGCCCGACACTCGTGCCGGCGCGCGCGCTTGATGATTTTCGTTTCGTGAGCCAGTCGGAGCGACTGGTGCTCTCGGCGTGCTTCCGCGCGGCACCCAGCATGACGTGCACGAGCTGCCACGCGCCGCATGACTCGGTGGCCGCGCAGGGTCCAGAGTCATTCGACAGAGCCTGCCTGGCTTGCCACATCACCGACTCGGCGACGGCCGCGACGGGAGGTTGTTCGCGCCCTGCCGACCTGACGGTGCAGGCCGTCACCGGTGCAGAGGCCCGCAGCGCCGAAGGCTGCAGCGACTGCCACATGCGGCGCAGCCAGCCCTTTGATCTGCCTGGCGTGGTCAGCGTGGACCACTGGATCCGTCGCCGGCCGCCGCCGCCGAGCCGCAGACCCATGCGCCACGTCGCGGATCCGGGCGGTGCGCTGGCACTCTTCGACGACGGCCGACTGGCGCCGGCGCTGCAGAGCCCGGCTGGCCGGCGCTGGGCCGACGAACTCATCGCCTTCGGCTTGTTCCGTCAGGAGCGCGGCGAGGAAGCCGCGCAGCAACTGCCTCGGAACATGGATGCACACGCTGACGCTGCACCAGATGCGGCGGCCGCCGGCTTGCCGAGCCTCTCAGCCAGCGCCGAGGCGCTACACTTGCGAGCGCTCATTCACGAAAGCGCCGGCGAGCTGGACGAAGCGCGACGTACTTGGGATCGAGCGCTGGCCATCGATCCAGCGCATCCCGAAGCGCGCCTCGACCGGGCCGCGCTGCGCCTGCTGCAGAGCGATGTCGCGGGCGCACTGAGCGACGCGGCCGAACTGCTGCGCCTCCACCCGCAGGCGGAAAAGGCTTGGAATCTGCGCGCCCACGCGGCCCTGGCCGGCGGTGATGTGCGCGCAGCAGCCGAAGCGCTCATGAACTCGGCGGTGCTCTGGCCATCCGACGCGGCCGTTTGGCAGGAGCTGGGCCGGTTGCTGCTGCTGCTCGATGAAGACGGTCTGGCCCGGCAGGCGCTGGAACGCGCCGCTGCGCTGGAACCATCGCGCCCTGGGCTCGCCGAGGCACTCGCCAGCCTCCCGCCCTGAAGGCCGCAATCGCTACACTGCGCCCCTCGTGCGCAATGTCATCGAGCAGCTCGTCCAGGACCTCGCCGCCGGGCGCGTCGGTGCGCAGGAAGCCCTGCTGCGCCTGCGCGACCTGCCCGGCGAAGATCTGGGCTACGCGCGCCTCGATCACCACCGCCCGCTGCGCAACGGACTGCCCGAAGTGGTCTACGGCGCGGGCAAGACCGCCGAGCAGATCGTGGGCATCGTGGCGCGCCTCAAGCGGCACGGACACCCTGTGCTCGTCACACGTCTCGCGCCGGAAGTGCACGGCGCCTGCGGCCGCGATCTCGACGCGGGCGCTGCGCTGCCCGGCCACTACGACGCCCTCTCGCGCACTTGGTCTTGGGCCCCCGGGCCCGTGGACGTCACGGGCGCAGGCACCATCCTCGTCGTCTGCGCGGGCACGTCCGATTTGCCCGTGGCCGAGGAGGCCGCACGCACGGCCGAACTCTTCGGCAATCGTGTCGAGCGCCTCGTCGATGTGGGCGTGGCCGGCATCCACCGGCTCATGGAACAACTGCCGCGCCTGCAAGCCGCGCGCGTGATCATCGTGGTGGCCGGCATGGAGGGCGCCCTGCCCAGTGTCGTCGGCGGCCTGGTCTCGGCGCCGGTCATCGCCGTGCCGACGAGCGTGGGCTACGGCGCCAGCTTCGGCGGCCTCGCCGCGCTGCTGGCCATGCTCAACAGTTGCGCGGCTGGCATCACCGTGGTGAACATCGACAACGGCTTCGGCGCCGCCTGCGCCGCGCACGCCATCAATCATCCTGTCGAGGCCCGCGCATGAGCCGGCACCTGCACTTGGATCTGGTGGGCGGCATCGCGGGCGACATGACCGTGGCCGCCCTGGCCGATGCCGGCGGCAACTTCGCCGAGTTGGAACGCCGTCTGCTCGCCTCAGGCCTGCCGCTCACCCGCCTCACACTCACGCGCGTGTGGCGCGGCGGGATGGCGGGCGCGCATTTCACCGTCGAGCCAGAGCGCCAGGCGCCCAGCCGCCACTGGAGCGCGATCCGCCCGCTGGTGGCGGAGTGCCGCTTGAGCGAGCGCGCGCGCGACTTGGCCCTCGCGATCTTCGGCCGCCTGGCCGAGGCCGAGGCCGAAGTGCACGGCTGCACGCCGGACGAAGTCCACTTCCACGAAGTCGGCGCCATGGATTCCATCGCCGACATTGTCGGCGCCGCAGTTGCGATAGACCTGCTCGGCGCCACGAGCTTCTCATGCAGCACGGTGCCGATCTGTCCGGGCAGTGTGCGCGGCGACCATGGCGTCATGCCGCTGCCCGCGCCGGCCACGGCGCGCCTGCTGCGCGGCTTCACGCTCACCCCCATCGAAGGCACGCTGGAAACCGTCACGCCCACGGGCGCGGCCATTCTGGCGACGCTTTGCCCGCACGGTGACGGCGCCGTGCCGGCCATGCGGCTGCTCACCACGGGCACTGGCCTCGGCACCGCCGAGTTGCCTGGGCGGCCCAATGTCCTGCGCGTGCTGCTTGGCGAGCGCGTCGATGCGGCAGCGCAGACGCCTTCGGCCGGCGGCAACGCCTCCGGCCACGCCGTGGTCATCGAAGCGTCGATCGACGACATGGATCCGCGCCTCTACGGCGAGGTCTCGGCACGGCTCTTTCAAGCGGGCGCGCTCGACGTGACGCTTTCGGCGCTGCAGATGAAAAAGGGCCGGCCGGGCACGCTGCTCTCCGTGTTGGCTCGGCCCGAACTGGAAGGCCTGCTCACCGGCCTCATCCTGCGCGAGACCACCACGCTTGGCGTGCGCAGCCACGACGTGCGCCGCACTGAGTTGGCCCGCCGCCACGAGACGGTCGTGACGCGCTTCGGCGCGGTGCGCGTGAAGCTCGGCCTGCTCGGCGAAGAGTGCCTGAATCTTTCGCCGGAGTTCGAGGACTGCGCCCGCCTCGCGCATGAGGCCGGCGTGCCGGTCAAGGACGTGCTGGCCGCTGCAGTTGCCGCCGCCTCCGAACGCTGGACGGGCGCCCGATGCTGAACGATTCAGCAACCGACGCACTCCTCGAGGCTCTCGTCGCCGACGTCGCGGCTTGCGAGTCGGCCGTGGTGGCTTTCTCAGGCGGCGTGGACTCCACCGTGGTCCTGGCCATCGCCGCGCGCGCGCTCGGCTCACGCGCGCTGGGCTTGATGGGCGAGTCGGACTCGTTGGCGCCGGCCGAAGCAGCCGCCGCGCAGACACTCGCCGCCGAGCTGGGCCTGGAGCTGCTCGTTGTGCCCACCGCCGAACAGCAAGACGAGCGCTACCTGGCCAATGCGCCCGATCGCTGCTTCTACTGCAAGACGGAGCTGTACTCCGTCTGTCAGCGCGTTGCGGCCGAGCGTGGACTGCGCACGATTCTCAACGGCACAAATGCCGATGACCTCGCCGACTGGCGCCCAGGCCTGCGCGCCGCCGAGCAGGCCGCGGTGCACTCGCCCCTCCTGGCCTGTGGCTTGGGCAAGCCGGCCGTGCGCGCTGTCGCGCGTCGCCTGGGGCTGTCGAACTGGGACAAGCCCGCGCTGGCTTGCCTGGCTTCGCGGCTGCCGCACGGCACGCGCGTCACTCCCGCGCGCCTCGCCGCCGTGGATCTCGTCGAGAGCCGGCTGCGCTCGGCGGGCTTTCGGCAGGTGCGCGCACGGCACTTCGGCGCGGAGGTCCTGCTGGAAGTCGAGGCCGAGCGCGTGCCGGAACTCCAGGCTATGGCCGGCGACACGCTGCTCGGCTTCGTGCGCGCGGCCGGCTTTCAGCGCTACACGATTGCTACGGACGGTTACCGATCCGGCCGGCTCAGTGCCGAGGCGCTGCGCTCGGCCGGCGGATCTCATGCAACCAGTACCCCTTAACCGGCGCCCTGAAACCGGCGCCCCTTCAGGAACTCTCTCGTGAACACCCTCGCTCTGACTCACGGCCGCCGAGTGCTGCTCAGTCTCTGCTGCGTCGGCTGGTTGGCCGTCGGGGGCGGCGCGCAGCAGCCGCCCGCCGAAGGCGCCGATCCACGCAGTGGACAGGATCCTCGCACCGGCGCGGATCCCCGCACTGGCGCCGATCCGCGCGAAGCGGTCACCGACCCTTACGCGGCGCTCAAGGGCCCCGAACTCTATGACGCGCTCTTCGCGGCAGGCGACGACACGCGCCTCGGCGCGGCCCTGCGCACGGATCAGTGGACCATCCTGGGCTACATCGATGGGCACTGCGAGCGCTGGCTCGCGCTCGTGGAGCGCGGGCAAGGCGAGCAGGAAGCCGGCCGGCTCAAGATGGCCGCGGAGCAGGCCAAGGGTCGCAAGCTCGCTCAACTCGCCGACCTGGCGCTCGGCGACAGCCGCTACACAGCCTATGTCGAGTCCTTCTTTGGCTGGACGCCGGAGCAGCAGAAGGAGTTTCGCGCTGGGCAGGCCAAATATCAGGAGGGCATGAGAATGCTTCAGGGGACGGCCACGCCAGTCGAGGCGCTCGCCGCGATCGGCCCCGTGCTCGACTCGCTGGAGATCGCACGCAAACTCGGCGACACCTGGGGCCAGACCATGTCGCTCGCCGTCATCGGACGAGTCGTGTCGGACAACGGCCAGGACGCCTCGGCTCGCGCCACGATGGCGCAGGCGGTGAAACTGGGCCGCGAGATCCGCGATGTCGATGCAGTATGGGAAGGATTTTCCGTGAACTACGAGATCGCCATGCGCCTGCGGCAATGGCCGGTGGCCAAGGAGGCCCTGCGCGGTCAGTACCTGATGGCCCAAGACATGCGCGACGAGCAAACTGCGCAAAAGATCCTGCAGCAACTGCTGGAGCTGGAGCAACTCTCTCAGAAGGGCTAAGGGCCATGATCTTCGCGCTCGCCTTCGCCGCCTGTCTGTGCAGTCCGGCTCAGGTCACACTCGACCGTCCCGAGCAGCTTCTGCCTGAGAATGCTCTGGGAACGCTCCGCGTGCCGAGCGGCCTGCGACTCTGGGAGAGTGAACTCGGCGAGACGTTTCGGGCCGTCGCGGAGGCCGGCGACGGATTGGCCGAACTCCGGCAGCTCGGCGGACTCGTCGGACTCATCACCGGCGGGGATTCCGAGCAGCTCCTGATCGAGGTGCTCGGCGGCGAGAGTGTGCTGGCTGTTTATGGTCCCGCGAACCAGCCCGACGAGGCGCAAGAGACTGCCGAGGATGGCGCTGACGGCGGACAAGAGTCCAAGCCCGCGAAGAGTGCTAAGCGGAGGGTGCTGGCCGTCGCCCGGGCCGCCGATGCTGAAAACCTCAAGCGCGGCTTCGATGCACTCGTGGCGCTGGCGGCCAGCGGCCCCAAGTCCGGCGTGCGACGCGGCAGCCACGCCGGCGTGCCGACGGTGCGCTTCAAGCAAGGCGCTGCCGCCGCCTGCACCGGGCCATGGCTGCTCGTGGCCAGCGATCAGGCGTTACTGCACGAAGGACTGGCGCGCGCCGCGGATCTGTCGGACGCCAGCGCGAACCTGAGCAGCGACTTCGCGGCTCAGAGCTCGGCCACTGACGTGCCGAGCAGCACAGCGCTGTTTGAGTTCCGTCTCGACACGGAGTTGCTCGAGTCGCCGGCGCTGCGCCTGCCGCTCGCCCCCGCCAAGCTGCTCGGCAAGCGCCTCGTCAATCCGCTGGCCAATCTCTTGCTCGGCGGGCTGACCCTGGGCGCGGGGGAAGTGCGCGGCACGCTCACCGCGGAATCCGGCGCGCTGCTGCTGAGCGCGCAGTTTCCGGCGGCGCCGTCCGATGCGCCGGCCGCCTATTTTCCGCCGGCCAGCGCGCAGCCGGCCGTCGTGCCAGTTTCATCCGAAACGCTGGCGGTGCTCTTTCTGCGCCGCGACCTGAGCGACTGGTGGCGGCAGCGCGAGAGCCTGCTCTCCAGCGAGAGCCAGGCGCGCCTCGCCAAGGCCGACGAGACCCTGGGCCTGCTCTTCGGCGGGCTCTCACCTGCTGAGGACGTCTTCGCGCAGCTCGGGCCCGACCTGGCGCTGGTGCTGGATCGGCAGCTCTTCGCCGACGGCCAGCCGGTGCCGGCGCTGCGTCTGCCCGGCGCCTGCCTCGTCGCCACGCTCGGCGATCCGCAGGGCTTTCTGCCCTCGCTGCAAGTGGCTTTTCAATCGCTCATCGCCTTTCTCAACACGACTCGGGCGCGCGAGCACCAGCCGCCCTTTCTCATCAGCACGCACGAGCACGAAGGCGTGCAAGTGCACACCGCGCGGCTGCTCTCCAGCACGTCGGCCACGGGAGAGGCGGACGCCGTCACGAGCGACGCGAATGCCTCGCCGGCGCTGGCCTGCGTGGGCACGACCTTGCTCGTGGGCACTTCCGGCGAACAGGTCGAGCGGCTCATCAGTGCCCTGCACGCCGGCCACACGCAGCCCGGCCTCGGCAGCGCGCAGTTCTCGCTGGACCTTGTCGCGCTGACCGCCTTGGCGCGCGACAACCAGACCGCCCTGCAAGCGCAGTCGATGCTGGAAAAAGGTCTCTCACCGGCCGAGGCGGGGCGTGAACTCGACGGCCTGCTGGCGCTCCTCGAACGATTTCACTCAGCCGAGGCGCTGCTGCAGTCCGGCGCAGAGAGTCTCGAACTGCAAGTGCGTTTGCACAGCAAGGACCGGCCGTGATCCTGCACGCCGCGGCCAGCGCCCGGCGAGCGGCAGCCGACGCGCTGCTCCCCTACCGGCCCGAGGTCGATGGCCCCTTCGGGCCGCGCGAGGCCGGGCATCTGCTGCGGCGCGCAGGCTTCGGCGGCACACTGGCTGAGCGGCACGAGGTCCAGGCCTGGGGTCCGGAACTCGCCGCCGAGCGGCTCACCGCGCCGGCGCCGATCGAAGGCGAGTACGCCGCAGTGCTGCAGACGCTCGCACCGCTGGGGACCGTGGAGGACTTGGTCACCTGCCAGTCGCTCTGGCTCACGCGCATGCTGCGCGACCCACGTCCCTTCCGTGAGCGGCTGACACTCTTCTGGCACGGACACTTCGCCACGTCGGTTACCAAGGTGGGCCGCGCGCGGCTGCTCACCGCGCAGATCGCCATGCTGCGTGACCAGGGCCCCGGGCCGCTCGCTGCGCTCGTCGCCTCCGTGAGCCGCGACCCGGCCATGATTGTGTGGCTGGACGGGAATGCGAATCGGCGGCACCACCCCAACGAGAACTACGCCCGCGAACTGCTCGAACTCTTCCTGCTGGGCGAGGGGCACTACAGCGAGACGGACGTGCTGGAGGCGGCGCGTGCCTTCACCGGCTGGCACGAGCGCGACGGGCGCTTTCGCTTCACGGCCGGCGAGCATGACGACGGGCACAAACACGTCCTAGACCGCAGCGGCCCGCTCGACGGCGACGACGTCATCGCCGCTTGCCTGGAGCAGCCAGCCGCCGCGCGCCATGTCGCGGGGCGGCTCTTCCGCGACTTCGTGCATCCCCAGCCCAGCGCGGCCTTGCTCGAGGAAGTCGCCGACCGCTACCGCACCAGCGGCTACGACACGCGCGCCCTGCTGCGCTTGCTCTTCGCCAGCCGGGAGTTCTACGCCGCGCAGAGCTATCGCAGTGTTGTGCGCTCGCCCGTGCACCTGGCTGTTGGCGCGGCGCGCGCGCTGGGCCTGCGGGTCGATGCGCGGGAACTCGTTCGCCGCACGGCGGCCCTGGGCCAGTCGCTCCTGGCACCGCCCAGCGTGAAGGGCTGGGACGGCGGCCTCTCCTGGCTCAATGCAGCCACACTGATCGGCCGCGTGAATCTGGCCGCCGAACTGGCGCGCGCCTTCGGCGACGAGGATTTGCCGGCAGCGCTCGCCGAGGAGACGCAGGGGCGTGCGCTCGACGAGGTGTTGGTTGATGCCTTGCTCGACGGCGACTTGCCGAGCCGGGCGCGCACACTTCTGGCCGAGCGGCACGCCGATCCGCTGGCACTCGTGCAGGCACTGCTCGCGCTCCCCGAGACTCAGCTCGCATGAACCCCTCACGGCGCGAACTGCTCAAGGTCACGGCTAGCCTGCCGCTTCTGGCTCTGCTGCCCTCCAGCCTGCGCCGCGCCGCGGCGCTCGCCGGCCCGCCGGACGCGGCCGAGCGCGTGCTGGTCGTCGTGCAGCTCACCGGCGGCAATGACGGCCTCAACACGGTCGTGCCCTGGGCCGACGATCGCTATCACGCTGCGCGGCCGGTGCTGGCCGTGCCGCGCGGCACAGTCCTCAAGCTCGACGAACACTACGGCTTGCACCCCGCGCTGGGCGTCTTGCAGCCGCTCTGGGAGCAGGGCCAACTGGCGCACGTGCAGGGTGTGGGCTGTCCCCAGCCCAATCGCTCGCACTTTCGCTCGCTGGAAATCTGGCACACGGCGCGCACCGAGGAGACGCCGCCCACGCTCGGCTGGCTTGGTGCTGCGGCGGCGCAGTGGCCCGCGGGGCCGGGCCTGCCGCTCGTGCGCGTTGGCGAGCGCGATCTGCCGCTCGCGCTGGCAGGCGCGAGCAGCCCGGTGCCGGCGCTGGCGAGCCTGGAGGATCTTGAAGTGAGCACGGTGGGCTCGGCCAGCAAGTCGCGGCAGCGCGCGCTCTTGCGCGAGTGCTGCCAGAGGCTCGACGGCCGCGCTGCGCTCAGCGAGCAGATCGCGCGCGCCTACGAGGCCGCCTTCGACTGCGCACAGCGGCTGCAAGAACTCCACATGCCGGCGGGCGCGGGCGGCTTTCCGCCCACCGACCTCGGCCGCGCTCTGCGTCTCGCAGCGCAGCTCATCGGCGCGCGGCTCGGCTCGCGCGTGCTCTACGCCACGCAGGGCGGCTTCGACACGCACGCCGGCCAGGGCCGCAGCCATCCGGCGCTGCTGCGTGAACTGGCCGGCGCACTGTCGGCCTTCCAGGAACAGATCACGCTGCAGGGCGATGCGCCGCGCGTGCTCACCGTGGTTTTCTCTGAGTTTGGGCGGCGCGTCCACGAGAACGCCTCGGGCGGCACCGACCATGGCGCGGGCAATCCCGTGCTCCTGCTAGGCAGCCCGGTACGCGGCGGCGCTTACGGTCCCCGCCCCGACCTCAGCGGCGCCCTCGACGAGGATGTGCCCGTGAGCCTGGATTTCCGCCGCGTTTACGCGACGGCCTGCACCTGGCTGGGGCTCGACTCGAGCGCGGTCCTGCCAGAGCGCTTCGAAGCGCTCCCGCTTTTGGCTTGAAGCTCGCTACACTGGCGCCCATGGCCACCGCGATCGACTGGTACTACCACCGCAAGGGCTGAACGAGCTGCGGCCGTTCGGACGCCTTCATGGCGCGCCACGGCCTGACCGCCCGTGAGGTGGTCGATGCACGCAAGGTGCCGATGGGGAAACCGCAGATTGCGGCGCTTCTGCGCGGCAGTCACCGCGTGATCGCCGTACGCGGCACACGGCGCACGGACTACGACTTGCGCCACGCCGCGCCAACCGAAAAGGAACTCTACGAAGCGATGCTCGGCCCCACCGGCAATCTGCGCGCGCCGACTCTGCGGCTTGGCAAGACGCTGCTGGTGGGCTTTAACGAGGAGGCTTGGAAGCAGCTTTTGTGCTAGGCCGCGTGTCGCGGCCCGGTTCCTTGCTCAGCACGATGCGCCCGAGCGACTTGACGTTGGCGCAGCGATCGGGGTGGTAGGGAATGACGAAGCGGGCCGGACCACCGTCATCGCGCGAGAGCGGCTTGGCGTCCTTCTCGTAGACCACGATGGCCGTGCGCGACGTCTCGGCGAGCGGCAGCGTGGCGCAGAACTCCCCGTCGGCTGACTCGACGGTCATCCAATGCGCGCCGTGATCGGGGCCCACTTTGTCGATCAGGCCGCGCAGCCGGACGCCCTTGCCAGCCAGGCGCTCGTCCACCGTACCGAGGTCGTCGACCTGGTAATAGGGGTGCAGCTCGGCCAGATCCATATGGCTGAAGGACTGGGGCCGGAAGCAGGCTCCCTCGATCCGAAAGAGGCCGTGGGCATGAAAGCTGGCTTGGCGCTGAGGCATAGAGGGGCATTGTTCCAAAAGGGAGCCCCGCGGACATGCGGGAAGCTCAGGCGGCCCCTCCGTGGTCCGCTGAATAAGGAGTAGGAAAATGCTCCCGTATTCCGATAGGATAGGGGAGTAATCAGCTACTCTTTGCGCCCACCATGATTCGCTTCTCCAAAATGACCGACTACGGCGTGCTGCTCCTGGGCCATTTCGCCCGGGCCGAAGGGGCGCAATCGAGCACCACCGAACTGGCCGAGCTGTACCACTTGCCCAAGCCGGTCGTGGCCAACCTGCTCAAGGAATTTGGGCGCGCCGGACTGCTCACCTCGCGCCGCGGCCTGCACGGCGGCTACCGCCTGGCGCGCGACCCCAAAGAGATCTCGCTGCTCGACGTGCTTTCGGCTCTCGAAGGCCCGGTGCGCCTCATCGAGTGCGCAGCCGACGAACTGCTCGAGAGCCTGCCTCGTGACGCAGCCGGGCACGCCGACGGCCATGCTGCCGGACACACGGGGTCGTCCTGCTGCTACGAAGACGTCTGCCCCTCGCGCAGCCCGATGCAAGGCGTCCACCGCCGCATCATCGACCTGCTGCGCAGCATCACCCTGGCCGAACTCATGCATCGCCCCGAGAGCCGCGTGCCCGCTCCTGCGAACGCCGCCGCTCTAGGCGTCTCTGGAAAGTGACCCCATGACCAGCTCCAAGATCATCTACCTCGACAACAACGCGACCACGCCGATGGACCCGCGCGTGCTCGAGGCCATGCTGCCCTACTTCGTGCAGAAGTTCGGCAACGCCGCCAGCCGCAGCCACAAGTACGGCTGGGACGCCGAGGAGGCCGTGGATCGCGCGCGCCAGCACGTGGCCGACTTGCTCGGCTGTAGCGCCAAAGAAATCGTTTTCACGAGCGGCGCCACGGAGTCCGACAACCTGGCCATCAAGGGCACGGTGGAAATGCTGGCCGACAAGGGCCGGCACGTGATCACCTGCACCACCGAGCACAAAGCGGTTATCGACACCTGCAAGTACCTGGAAAGCACGGGCCAGGCCGAGGTCACTTATCTCGAGCCGGACCGCCACGGCCGCGTGAGCGCCGAGCAGGTGCGCGCCGCGCTTCGCCCCGACACGATTCTCATCACGCTCATGGCAGCCAACAACGAGATCGGCACGCTGCATCCCATCGGCGAGATCGGCGCCGTGGCGCACGAGAAGGGCATTTGGTTCCACAGCGACGCGACGCAGGCCGTGGGCAAAGTGCCCTTCGCCGTGGACGAGCTGCAAGTGGATATGGCCAGCCTTTCAGCGCACAAGATCTACGGGCCCAAGGGCGTCGGCGCGCTCTACGTGCGCCGCAAGAACCCGCGCGTGCGCCTCGCGCCGCAGATTCACGGCGGCGGACACGAGCGCGGCATGCGCAGCGGGACGCTCAACGTGCCGGGCATTGTGGGCCTGGGCGAGGCCGCCCGCATCGCCAAGGCCGACTTCGAGCAGGACATGGCCCGCGCGCGGCTGCTGCGCGACCGGCTCGAGCAGCGCATTCGCGCACGGCTCGATCATGTGGAACTCAATGGCGCGCCCGAGTGGCGCCTGCCCACCACGGTGAACCTTTCCTTCGCTTACGTCGAAGGCGAGTCGCTCATCATGGGCGTGCCCAATGTGGCCGTCTCCTCCGGCTCGGCCTGCACTTCGGCCAGCCTCGAGCCCTCCTATGTGCTGCGTGCACTGGGCCTGGGCGACGATCTGGCCCACTCCTCCATCCGCTTCAGCATTGGCCGCTTCACCACCGAGCAAGACGTGGACGAGGCCGCCGACACGATCATCGCCACCGTTTCGCGCCTGCGTGAGATGTCCCCGCTCTACGAGATGGTCAAAGAGGGCGTGGACCTCAGCACCGTGAAGTGGGGCGCCTCGCATTGAAGTCGTCTCCCGGCCACTCTCGCCGGCTTTCCCGAAGGATCTCAGCATGACCTACAGCGACAAAGTCCTCGATCACTACGAACATCCCCGCAATGTGGGCAGCCTGGACAAGGCCGACCCCACCGTGGGCACCGGCATCGTCGGCGCCCCCGAGTGCGGCGACGTGATGAAGCTCCAGATCAAGGTGAACGAACAGGGCATCATTGAAGATGCCAAGTTCAAGACCTTCGGCTGCGGCTCGGCCATCGCCTCGTCGAGCCTGGCCACCGAGTGGGTTAAGGGCAAGACCGTGGATGAAGCCCTGCAGATCAAGAACACCGACATCGTGAACGAACTCTCGCTGCCGCCGGTGAAGATCCACTGTTCGGTGCTGGCTGAGGACGCCATCCGGGCGGCATTGACCGACTATCGCAACAAGCAGGTCGCCTCGGCCGACGCCGGCGCCCCCGCCCGCAGCGACGCCAAGTCCTGACGACGATGAGCAGCAGCCCCGACTCCAACTCGCCAGCCGCAGCGACGCACGCTTCGGGGGACGCTCCGGACGATCAGGCCGGCGTGCTGGTCACCGAGCGGGCCGCGCGCGAATTTCGGCACATTCTCAAGGAAAAGGCTTTGCCCGACGAGACCGGCATGCGCCTCTCGGTGAAGGGCGGCGGCTGCGCCGGCTTTGCCTACCAAATCGATCTGGACCGCAATCCGGCCGACGAGTTCGACTTGGTCAGCGAGCAGCACGGCGTGCGCGTGCTGGTCGACATGAAGAGCGAGTTCTACATGCACGGCAGCGTGATCGACTTCAACGACACGCTCATGGAGCGCGGCTTCACCTTCAAGAACCCCACCGCCAGCGGCACGTGCGGCTGCGGCGACTCCTTCTCGATCTGAGCGGCGACGCGTGACGATGACGCAGGCCGCAGGGCAAACCGGCCTTTCTGCAGCGACGCTCCCGCCGTGCCCGCAGTGCGGCCAGCAGCCGCTGAGCAGCCTGGCCTGCCTAGCCTGCGGCGCGGTCCTGGAAGAACCGGCCGACGCCACGCACTACCAGCGCCTGGGCCTGCCGGCCGAAGTGGTCCTCGACGCCGCCGCGCTCGAACGCAACTACCTGCGCCTCTCGCGCGCCCTGCACCCCGACTTCCACGGCGCGGCCGATGAGCCTCTGCGCGAGCGAGTCAATCGCCACAGCGCGCACCTCAACGAGGCCCACGGCATTCTCGCCGACGAGCAGGAGCGCGCCGAGTACCTGCTCACGCTGCGCGATCCGCAGGCCCTCGAGCGCTGGAAGGCGCTGGCCCCGGCCTTCCTAGCTGAGGCCATGGAAGTCTCTGAGGAAGTCGAGCAAGCGCGCGGCCCGGAGCAGCTTGCGGCGCGTCAGGCCCTGGCGCAGCGCGCGCAGAGTGAGCTGGCCCGTCGGCGCGCGGCGCTGCGCGAGCCCGCCGTTTGGAATCCGCTCGACGCCCGGCAAGTCGCCACTTGGCTGCACGAAGCGCGTGTGTGGCTGCGCATTCTGCGCGACATAGAGGGCCGGCGCGGCACCTCAGGCCGCAGCGAAGCAGGCCACTCATGACCGAAAAGCCCAGCGGCTTCGTGCCGGCCACGCCGGCCGCTCCGGCCGTCGGACCGATCATCGGCATCGACCTTGGCACCACCAACTCACTTGCGGCGGTCATGGGCCAGAACGGCCCGCGCGTGCTGCCCGACCAGAACGGTGAAGTGCTGATCCCTTCGGTGGTCTCCTTCCTGGACGGTGGCGGGCATGTCGTGGGCCGTGAAGCGCGGGCCATGGCGATTCTCAATCCGCGCCGCACGGTCTACTCGGTCAAGCGGCTCATGGGCCGCGGTTATGAGGACGTGGCCGCTGAGCGCGCCATCCTGCCCTACGCGATCGTGCCCTCCGACCACGCCAAGCTCGTGCTCGTGGAAGTCGACGGACGCCGAATCACCCCGCAGGAAATCTCCGCGCTGATTCTGAGCAAGGTGCGGCAAGTGGCCGAAGCCGCGCTGGGGCTGCCGGTGACGCGCGCGGTGATCACGGTGCCGGCCTACTTCGACGACGCTCAGCGCCAGGCCACGCGCGACGCGGCCAAGATCGCCGGCCTGCAGGCGCTGCGCATCGTGAACGAACCCACCGCGGCGGCGCTGGCCTACGGCCTCGACACGCAGCGCGAAGGCACCGTCGTGGTCTACGACCTGGGCGGCGGCACCTTCGATGTTTCGGTGCTCAAGATCACGCAGGGCGTCTTCAAGGTCGTGGCCACGCACGGCGATACGCACTTGGGCGGTGACGACTTCGACCAGAAGATCATGGCCCGCATCCTCGACGCCGTGCGCGCGCGCACCGGCACCGACCTGCGCGTGCAGCCGCGCGCGCTGCAGCAGATCCGGCTCTCCGCCGAAGCGCTGAAAATCGAGCTGTCGCAGCGCGAGCGCGCGGCCTTGGAGATCGACCTGGGCCTTGCGCAGCCCGAGCGCATCGATCTGGACCGGGCTGGCTTCGAGGCGCTCATTGCGCCGGAGATCGAACGCACGCTGGAGAGTTGCCGCTCGGCGCTGCGCGACGCCGGCCTGCAGCCGCAGGATGTGAATGAAGTCGTGCTCGTCGGCGGCAGCACGCGTATCCCGCGCGTGCGGCAGGCCGTGGAGGCCTTCTTTGGCCGCAAGCCGCACGCCGAACTCGACCCCGACCGCGTGGTGGCTCTGGGTGCCGCCATCCAGGCCGACGTTCTGGCCGGCGGCAGCCGCGACCTGCTGCTGCTCGACGTGATCCCGCTCTCGCTCGGCATCGAGACCCTGGGCGGCGCCTTCGCCAAACTCATCCTGCGCAACTCCACCGTGCCGTCGCGCGCCACGGAGATGTTCTCCACGTCGGTGGACAACCAGACCGGCATCGATCTCAACGTGTTTCAGGGCGAGCGTGAACTGGTGCGCGACTGCCGCGAACTGGGCCGCTTCCGGCTCAAGGGCATCCCCCCCATGCCGGCCGGACTGCCGCGCGTGGAAGTCACCTTCCTCGTCGATGCCGACGGCGTGCTCACCGTGTCAGCCAAAGAGCAGCGCAGCGGCGCAGCCGCCTCCATCGATGTGGTGCCCAGCCACGGGCTCACCCGCGACGAGGTCAAGCAGATCGTGCGCGACTCGATCAAGAACGCGCACGTGGACTTTGCCGCCCGCGAACTCGTGGAGCTGCGCAACAAGGCGGCCATGCTGGTGCAGGGCACGCGCCGTGTGCTGGCCATGCCGGAAATGCCTTTCACGGCGGCGCAGCGCACCGAACTCACCGCCGACATGGTCCGCATCGAGAGCCTGGCTGCAGCCGGCGACGTGCCCGCGCTCAAGCGGGCCTGCGACGAGTTCGGCACCAAGACCCAGGCGCTCGCCGACGATGTCATCGGCGCGGCCATCAAGTCGGAACTCAACCGCGGCTGAGCCTTGCTACCATGCGCGCGGAGGCCGCCCATGAAGGCATTGCAGTGGACCGACACGCTGGACATCGCCATTTTGCTGGCGGAGCAGCACCCCGGCGTGGACCCGCTCACGCTGCGCTTTACCGAGCTGCACAAGTGGGTGCTGGCGCTGCCGGGCTTCGCCGGCGACCCGCACAAGAGCGGCGAGAAAATCCTGGAGGCCATTCAGATGGCCTGGCTCGACGAGCTCGAGGACTGAGATGCCCGCCTATGAAATGACGCTGCCCGTGCGCTTCGGCCAAGTCGACTACGCGGGGATCATGTACTACCCGCGCTTCTTCGAGAACTTCCACACCGTCTTCGAGGACATGTTCACGCAGCGGCTCGGCACGCCCTACATGTCCATTCTCAAGGACCGGCGCATCGGCTTTCCGATGGTGCACATCGAGACCGATTTTCGAAAGCCCTTCCGCTTCGGCGAACCCATGCGGCTGGTGCTCGACGTGACCCGCATCGGGCGCAGCTCGATCAGCTTCCGCTACCGCGGCTTCAACGGAGACGACCGTGAACCCTCGGTCGAAGCCCGCAGCACGGTCGTGGTCATCGATCTGGACAGCTTCGAGACGCTGGAGATTCCGCCGGACGTGCGCGCCGTCTTGGACGGGCTGGCGGCCTGATTCGCAGGCTGCGCCACTGAACATGAGACGCGCTCTTCCAGCCGCCGCTCTTCCGGCCGTCGCCGCGCTCGCCGCCGCGGCCCTCTTTTCAGCCTACGCGACGGCCCTGGCCACTCAGCCGAAGGCTGCGGTGCCACCCCGACCAACCCACGAGTCCCCCGCCATGATCCGCTACCACGTCACTCTGCCCCAGGCCCAGGCGCACCGCGCCCATGTGCGCATGACGGTGCTCGACGCGCCGGCCGGCGAACTGTTGCTGGCCATGCCTGTCTGGACGCCGGGCAGTTACCTCGTACGCGACTTCTCGCGGCACGTGCTCGACCTGACAGCGCAAGACGAACGCGGGGCCGCACTCGCCGTGAGCAAGCTCGACAAGAACACTTGGCGCGTGGCGACCAAGACGGCCGGCCCGGTGCACGTGGACTACGTGCTCTACGGCAACGAGCGCTCGGTGCGCACCAATCACATCGACGACCGCCATGCCTTCCTCTCGCCCGCCGCCACCTTTCTCTTTGTGCGCGGACGCCAGGCCGAAGCCCATGCGGTCAGCATCAGCGCACCCGCCGGCTGGGAGGTCTTCACCGGCCTGCCCCAGGACGCCAGCACATGGCTCGCCGCCGACTACGACACGCTGGTGGATTGCCCCATCGAGGTCGGCCCGCACCGCGTGCTGAGCTTCGTGCACGAGGACGTGCCCTTTCGGATCGTGCTGGCCGGCGAGGGCGTGCTCAATGAGCAGGCCCTGTGCGACGACGTGGCCACGATCGTGGACGAGGTCGGCCGGATTTTCGGCCAGATCCCTTTCAGCGACTACACCTTCCTCTTCACGCTGGTCGACAGCGGCGGCGGCGGCCTGGAGCACCTGAATTCCAGCGTGTGCATGGTCTCGCGCTGGGCGCTGGCCAAGAAGAAGGAGTACCGCGACTTCCTCGAGCTCGTCGCGCACGAGTACTTCCACGCCTGGAACGTGAAGCGCTTCCGGCCCGCCGCGCTGGGCCCCTTCGACTATGACCGCGAGAACTACACGCGCGATCTCTGGGTAGCCGAAGGCATCACCAGCTACTACGACGAACTGAGCATCGTGCGCGCGCGCTTCGTCGACAAAGTGCAGGACTACCTCGACGAGCGCGCCAAGGCCTTCCAGGAACTGGCCGAACTGCCCGGTGCGCGGCGCATGAGTCTCAGCCGCGCCTCGCACGACGCCTGGATCAAGTACTACCGCCCCGACGAGAACAGCCGCAACAGCAGCGTCTCCTACTACACCAAGGGGGCACTCGTGGCACTCCTGCTCGACCTGCGCCTGCAGCGACTCACCGACGGCAAGGTCAATCTCGCCACGCTGCTGCGCGAGGGCTGGAGCCGCTGGACCGTGGACGGCCAAGGTTTTCCTGAAGGCGCCCTCGGCCAGCTCGCCAGCGAACTCAGCGGCAGCGACCTGCGGCCCTTCTTCGACGACTTTGTGGACGGCACGGCCCCCTTGCCGCTGGATCAGGACTTGGCCTTCGTCGGCCTGCGCCTCAAAGTCGAGCCGGTGCCGGCCGCCGACCGTCCGTTGCCGCTCGATGAGGCCGGCTTCGCCCTCGCCCCCTGGCTGGGCCTGGTCACCGCCGATGACGGCGGACTCTGCAAGATCACGGCCGTGCTCGAAGACAGCCCTGCCTTCCAGGCCGGACTCAACGTCGACGATCTGCTGCTCGGTGTCGGCGGCCACCGCGTGAACTCGGCCACGCTCCAAGAGCGCCTCGACTTGCTCGGCGCCAAGCCGCTCGAGGTCAGCTTCTATCGCGGTCAGAGCCTGCGGCGCGTGACGGTGACGCCGGCGCCAAAGCGCCTCGAGAAGTGGTCCTTCGCGCCGGTCGAGCAGGCCAGTGCGCAGCAGCGCGCCGCTTTTCAGGCCTGGACAGGCTGGGACTGGCCCTGGCCCGACGCGCCATAGCCGCCCTCAGGCGACCAGCTCATCCTTCTGCTGACGCGTCATGAGATCGGCGACGGCGTTCATCGGGCTCTTGCCCCCGTAAAGCACGGCGTGCACTTCGCGGCAGATGGGCATCTCCACGCCATGCTCGTCGGCCAACTCGATCACGACCTTGCAGGTGAGCACGCCCTCGGCCACGCCCGGAATGTCCGCCAAGATGCGCTCGATCGACTCGCCGCGCCCCAGCCGCTCGCCCACGAGCCGATTGCGCCCGTGGCGAGAGACACACGAGACCACGAGATCGCCCATGCCGGAGAGTCCGTGGAAAGTCTCGGCGCGTCCGCCGAGCGCCACGCCCAAGCGCGACATCTCGGCCTGGCCGCGCGTGAGCACGGCCGCCTTGGTGTTGTCGCCAAAGCCCAAGCCATCCACCAAGCCGCCGGCGATGGCCAGCACGTTCTTCAGTGCGCCGCCCAACTCCACGCCGATGAGATCGGACGAGGTGTAGACCCGAAAGCGCTCGGTCGTGAGCAGGTCTTGCACGCGCAGTGCCAAGCCCTTGTCCGAAGAGGCGGCGACCACGGCTGTCGGCTGACGCCGCGCCACTTCCTCGGCATGGCTCGGCCCGGAGAGCACGGCCAGCGGCCTCGGACCGAGCACCTCGCGCAGAATCTCGGTGGCGCGCTTGCGACTAGGAAACTCCAGGCCCTTGGTTGCGGAAACGAAGGGCCGCGGCCCCCCGCTGCTGCTGCGCAGAAAGTGCGGCTTGAGCGAGACGAGCACCGCGCGCAGATAGCGGCTCGGCACGGCGCTCACGATGAGATCGGCATGCTCGAAGGCCTCGGGACCCGGCACGACCGTGAGGCCCTCCGGCAGGCGCACACCCGGCAGGTAGCGCGGGTTGGCCCGCGCCGCCTCCATCTCGCGCGCCGTTTCCGGCGAGTGACTCCAGAGAATCACTGACGCGCCGCGCTCGGCCAGCACCATGGCCAGGGCGGTGCCCCAGGCTCCATCTCCCAGGACAGCAACTCGTTCCATCAGGACCTCTGTGTATCGGGGGTGTGCGGTGGCGGCGGATGCGCGCGACCGTGCCGGCTCTCGGTGCCGGCGCGGATCCTGCCGAAGTTGTCGGCGTGGCGCAATGTCACGAGCAGCGCGAGGGCCGCCGTGAGGGCCGGCCCCTCCGGCGCGCCGCCGCCCAGCAGCGCCGCCACCGACTGCGTGAGCGGCACAGTCCAGGCCATGACGACGCTGCCCAACGAGACGTAGCCCGAGAGCCGCCGCACGAGCATCTGCGCGCCCAGCGCGACGAGCACCAGCCACCAGGGCTGCAATGCCAGAAGCCCGCCCAGCAAGGTGGCCACACCCTTGCCTCCGCGCAGGCGCGAGGTGAGCGGATAGACGTGGCCTAGCACGACGGCGGCCAGGATCAGCGCACTGCCTTGCGGATCCACGAGCCAAGGCGAGAGCGTGAGCTCGGGCTCAACCCGCAGGAAGTACACCGGCAGAAAGCCCTTGGCCAGGTCGAGGAGGAGCACGGCACGGCCCCAGCCCTTGCCCAGCACGCGGCCCACGTTCGTGGCGCCGGGGTTGCCGCTGCCCTGACTGCGAATGTCCACGCCGCGCGCGCGGGAGATCAGCGAGGCGAAGGAGATGCAGCCGATGGCGTAGGCGAGCAGCAGCACGAAGGCCAGGTTCATCGGTCGCGCATTCTAGACTCGCGGGGCCAGGGGCTATGATCCTCTTCGCTTCCGTTCCGCTCGTTCTGCTGGCACTCTGGATGCTCGCCCATGCCCCGCACCACGTCTCTCCTGCTGCATGCATTGCTGCCGCTGGTCGCCGCACTGGTTCTTGCCGTGGGCGCCTCGGGCCAGGAGGTCTTTCGCGACTCGGACTTCGAGTTTGATGCGCGCCTGCCAGCGGGCATGCGCCTCGCCACTCCCGAGGAGGCCAGCCGGCTCATGGGCCTGGCCGCGCCGGAGTTTCTCAACAAGCCCCGCAGCGACGCCGGCGCCGAGCCGCTCGCGCACCGCTGGATCTGGATCGATGCCACGACGCCCTATGCCCGCCAGGTCGTCGTGGAACTGCGCGATGGAAAGCCGCCGATCCGCAAGCCCACCGATCTCAGTGAAGCGCTCAAGAAGGCCGGCGGTCAACTCATCGGCGAGGCGCAGGTCCTGGCCCCGCCCGTGAGCGGCCTGCGCGCCGACGCCAACTTTCCGGGTGCTTCGCCCTATCGGCGTGCGGTGGTGATCCTGCCCGACCCGCACGGCAACCGTTTCGCCACGGCCGCCTTCCAGGCCAATCAGGGTGACTGGGACATCGTGGCCAAGGAGTTTGACGCGACCATCGACTCGTTGCGCATGCCGCGCACTTTGCCACCGCAGGCGGGCCAGGCTCCGGCCGGCCCCGCGGAGCCCGGCCAGACGCCGCTCGGTGCGCCGCCGAAAGCCGGAGCGCAGCCACGCCCAGCGGCCGCCGCACAGCCAGCCGAGGCCCCGGCCGACTGGGGCAGCCTGCCCGTGCTGGGGAGCCTGCTCCTCGCCGCCCTGATCCTCGGCAGCCTCGTGCTGAGCGGCAAAGCACCCTGATGAGCGGCCGGCGCGGCCGAGGCAGGCTGTGTGTTGGCGCCGCGCTGTTCAGTCTTGGCGCGCTGCTGGCCGGCTGCGGCGGCGACGACAGCACCACGCAGAGCACCGCAGCCGCACGCTTCCCGCAAGCACCGGTGCTGCTCATCTCCATCGACACGCTGCGCGCCGACCGGCTGGGCTCCTACGGCTACGAGCGCAACACGTCGCCCGCGCTCGACGCCTTCGCGCGGGAGGCGGTGCGCTTCGAGCAGGCCTATGCCACGTCCTGCAAGACGGCCGAGTCGCACATGTCGCTCTTCACGTCGCTGCCATCATCCGCGCATGGCGTGAGCAATGCTTCGCTGCGCCTCGAAGTCCCGCTCTACGATCTGGCCCGCAATCGCACGACCTGGCCGCAGCTCTTGCGCCGGGCCGGCTATTGGAACGCAGCCGTGGCAGGCGGCGGCAATCTTGATCCGCGCATGGGCTTCGACCGCGGTTTCGAGGGCCGCTTCCGCTCTGAATTGCAGGATGTGTCCAGTGCAGTCGACGATGCGCTCGCGCTCTTCGATCTGGCGGCGCAGCAGCCCAAACCGAGCTTTGTCTTCCTGCACACCTACCAAGTGCATGGCCCTTACGCCCCGCCGCGCGAGTTCCGCAAACAGTTCGTGCCTCAGTTGCACGGGCGCCTGGCCAGTCGCGTCGCCGCTCTGGAGGATCTGCCGCTCGAGCAGCAGGGCGGACTGGCCGCGACCGCCTTCTGGGACGGAGTCGAGAGCTTCGGCCCGGAAGAGGCGGCGCTCTGCTCGGACCTTTACGACGGCGAAGTGGCCTACACCGACCGCGAACTGGGCCGTCTCTTTGCGGCGCTCAAGGAACGCGGGATCTACGACCGCCTGCTGATCATCGTGCTCTCCGATCACGGCGAGGAGTTCGCCGAGCACGGGCACTACGAGCATGATCAGCTCTACCGCGAGAGCCTGCACGTGCCGCTGCTGCTGCGCCTGCCCGGCGGCGCGCTCGGCGGACGCAGCGTGGCCGAGCCGGTCAGCTTGCTGGATGTGCTGCCCACGCTGCTGGAACTCCTCGATCTCGAGCGGCCCGAGCAGCTCATGGGCCAGTCGCTCGTGCCGGCACTCTCAGGCAGCCGCCTCCTCGAGCGGCCGCTGCTCGCCGAGCGCACCATGTTCGCGGGTGCCTACATGGCGACGCTGCGCCACGCCGGCGAGCTGATTTACTTCCGCGAGCGCGAGAGCCGGCTCGAAGGCTACGACACCGGCCGCGACCCCGCCGAGCTCGTGGACCTGCGCCCCGCCGCCGACGCTCCGCCAGCGGCCGCCCTCCGTCAGCAGCTCACTTCGCTCTTTGCGCTGCGCGCCGTGCTCGATGCCGAGGCACGGGGCGAGGCCATCACCCTGAGCCCGGAGGCGCTCGAAGAGCTGCAGCAGCTCAACTACACGGGGGGCGTCGAGGACTTGCCGCTGCCCAAGGGCACCCCGCTGGAAAGCTGGCCGACGCGCTAGGAGTTGCCCCAGCCCGGGAGGGCGGGCCTGATCGCCGGCCCGTAGTAGTCCACAAAGTTCATGGCGGACTCATAGAGCCGCACTCGGTGCAGCCGCCCCTTGAGGGGCTTCTCGAGGCGCTCCCAGATGGCGGCGGCCACGTTTTCCGCCGTGCTGACGCGCCCGGCCAGCCAGGGCACGTCGTGGTCCAAGTGCTTGTGGTCGAGCTCCTGGAAGACCTGTTTCTGGAGCAGGACCATGAGGCGGTTGAGGTCCATCACCATGCCGGTCTGAGGGTCCACCGGGCCGCGCACCGTGACGTCCAGTACGTAGTTATGCCCGTGCCCATGCGGGTTGTTGCAGACCCCGAAGATCTCGCGGTTCTGTTTCTCGCTGAAGGCGGGGTTGTGCAGGCGATGCGCCGCCGAAAACTCGACCCGACGGGAGAGTTCGAAGTGCGGAGGCGGCAGCGGCCGGTGGTCTTCGGTCATGGCTTGGGTTATGTCGCCCGCAGTGTCGCGGCGTCAAGTCCAAGAAAAATGGTGACTTAGCGTCACTCCCACCGTCAGGACGGTGCTAAGGACCCGGCATGGTTTCGGCGTGGCTGAGGTCAGCCGCCTTAGACACATCGGCCAAGCTTGATGCTTCGCCAGGGAGTTTGACAGCCGTGGTACGATCGCCCCTTTCCCCATGGCCCGCCGATTCGGCCCACGGGGAAGCCGGGCCGCTGCCTAACCTTCCCAGGAAACTCACGATGACCACACTCGAACTTTGCGCCAAGCTGGAAAGCGTCAGCGCCGGCGACGTCGCCACACTGTTCTTCAAGGACGGCGAGGTCATCCGCGGCGGCATGCTCTACAACCCGATCCAGCAGCGCGGGGTGATCATCGATCCGGGCACCGAGACCCAGCGCCGTTTCGAGGCCAGCGAAGTCGCCAAGGTCTGGCGTCGCTGAGCCAAGGCCAGCCGGCCGGCCAGTCCCCGCCGCAACGCTCCGGGCCCCTGTCAGGGTTTCGCCGCGGAGTCCTGGAGGGTGACGGTCAGGCCCTCAGGGCACGATCGTGAACCCCGCTCTCAGCGCGCCTTCCAGCCTCGGCCTGCCCGGTTTCTCACCGGCGGACCTGCATGACCCGGCGGGTCTGACTCGCCTCATGGCCGCCTTTCGCGCCGCGCTGAGCGAACGCGATCCCGGCCTAGCCCAACGCTACGCGCAGTGGCTCGCCGAGGGGGCGCCTGCCCTAGCCGAGGGGGCGTCTGCTAAAGCTGAGTCGGAACTCCTGATCGAAGTCAGCCGGCACGTGTCGGCCTTCCTGGCCCGGCTCTTTGGCCTGGAGGCGGAGGCGGCAGCGCATCGCCAGCGCGTGCTCGAACAGCGCCGGCGCTTCCTGTTTCGCAAGAGCTTCGTGGCCAAGCGGGCCGCGAAACGGCCGGCGCCGGCAGCCTCAGCCGGCGCAGAGCCGAGCGCAGAGCCGAGCGCAGAGCACACCGACGATCTGGCCGCGATCGAGCTGAAGCTGGCCGCGCTCCTCGGCGCGCCGCTCGACGAACAGCGCCTGGCCGACGCAGTTCTCGCGCGCTTGGAAGCCGCCGGCACGGCCACGGTTTCCGATCCCCTGCTCGAACTGGCCGAGCGCTTCGTGCTGGCCTGCCGCGAGAAGCATGCGCACCGCGACTGGGCCTCGCTGCACCTCCCGCACAGGGTGAACTGGAGCGCGCTCGTGCCGCTCGAGCCCGCGCCCGACGTGGCGCCCGACGCCGTGCGCGGCCCCGACAGCGCGCGCCGGCCGCGTGATGGCTTTGCGCTCACCGACGATCGCGGGCCGCTCTCGCAGCGGCTCGGCCAGATCGACACCTGCCTCTTCTGTCACGAACGCGGCGTGGACAGTTGCCGTCACGGCCTGCGTGACAAGCAGGGCGCGGTGAAGAGCAATCCGCTGGAGATTCCGCTCGAAGGCTGCCCTCTCGACGAGCGCATCTCCGAATCGCACCGGCTCGCCGACGAGGGCGACCCGCTCGCGGCCCTGGCGCTGGTGGTCATCGACAATCCCATGTGCCCCGGCACCGGCCATCGCATCTGCAACGACTGCATGAAGGCCTGCATCTTCCAGAACCAGGAGCCGGTCGACATTCCGCGCATCGAAACGGGCACGCTCACCGACACGCTCGCGCTGCCCTTCGGCGTCGAGGTCTACGGCCTGCTCACGCGCTGGAATCCGCTGAATCGCGCGCGCCCGCACGCGCTGCCTTACAACGGCCTCAATGTGCTGGTCGTCGGGCTGGGGCCGGCCGGCTACACGCTGGCGCACTACCTGCTCAACGAGGGCTTCGGCGTCATCGGCATTGATGGCCTCAAGATCGAGCCGCTGCCCGAGCACCTGCTCGGCCGGCCCGCGCCGCCGCTCATCCGCGACTGGTCCTCGCTCACGGCGCCGCTCGACGAGCGCGTGCCCTCGGGCTTCGGCGGCGTCTCCGAGTACGGCATCACCGTGCGCTGGGACAAGAACTTCCTGCGCCTCATGCATCTCACGCTGGCGCGGCGCCCCTGCTTCCAGATCTACGGCGGTGTGCGCTTCGGCGGCACGCTCACCCTGCAAGATGTCTGGGATCTGGGCTGCCACCATGTCGCGATGGCCACGGGCGCCGGACGGCCGACCATTATCGACATGCAGAACAACCTCACGCGCGGCGTGCGCAAGGCCTCTGACTTCCTAATGAACCTGCAGTTGTCGGGCGCCTTCCAGCGCGGATCGCTGGCCAATCTGCAGGTGGAGTTGCCCGCGCTGGTGGTGGGCGGCGGGCTCACCGCCATCGACACGGCCACCGAGCTGCTCGCCTACTATCCGGTGCAGGTCGAGCGCCTGCTCGAGCGCCACGAGCGCTTGGTGGCCGAGTCCACCGAGAGTGAGGTCTTGGCGCGCCTGTCGCCCGCCGAGCGCGAGATTCACGACCGCTTCCTGGCGCACGCGCGCGCGCTGCGCGAAGAGCGCCTGGCCGCCGCCGAGCAGCACCGCGCACCCGACTTCGTGCCCCTGCTGCGCGACTGGGGCGGCGTAACGATCTGCTACCGCAAGGCCCTCTCCGACGCGCCGGCCTACCGCCTGAATCACGAGGAAGTCATCAAGGCCTTCGAGGAGGGCATCGCCTTTCTCGGCGGCGTGGCGCCGCTGCAGGCCGTCGACGACCGGCACGACGCGCTCAAGGCCGTGGTCTTCGACCGGCTGGCCGTGGACGACCGCGGCCGTTGGCGCAGCACCGGCGAAACGCTCACGCTCCCAGCGCGCTCGCTCTTCATCGCCGCCGGCACCAGCCCGAACACGATCTACGAGAAGGAGTATCCCGGCACCTTTCGCCTGGATGCGCGCGGGCGCTTCTTCGAAACGCACGATGCACAGGGGCAGCCGGCCGCCGACGGCTTCTTCACCAGCTACGTCGTTGGCACGAGCCCCGCGGCTGGCGATCGGCGCGTCTCCTTCTACGGCGACAACCATCCGCGCTGGGCCGGCAATGTGGTCAAGGCCATGGCCTCGGCCAAGCACGGCTATCCCGCCGTCGTGGCGCACTTTGCACAGGAGCTCGCCGCGCTGCGGCCCGCCGATCAGCCCGCCCGCGAGCAGGCCTGGGCCGCGCTGCGCGCCCGCTTCGACGACCAGATCCTGGCTCGCGTGGTGAGCGTCGAGCGACTCACTCCGACCATCGTCGAGGTCGTCGTGCGCGCGCCGCTGGCCGCCCGGCACTTCAAGCCCGGCCAGTTCTATCGCCTGCAGAACTACGAGAGCCGCGCGCCGATCCTGGACGGCAGCCGGCTGGTCATGGAGGGCTTGGCCCTCACTGGCGCCTGGGTGGACAAGCCGCAGGGGCTGCTCGCGCTCATCGTGCTGGAGATGGGCGGCAGCAGCAATCTCTGCGCGCTGCTCAAGCAGGGCGAAGAGGTCGTGGTCATGGGCCCCACCGGCACGCCCACCGAGATCCCGCGCGGCGAAACCGTCGCGCTCATCGGCGGCGGCCTGGGCAATGCCGTGCTCTTCTCCATCGCCGGCGCGCTGAAGGCCGCCGGCAACCGCGTGCTCTATTTCGCGGGCTACCGGCACAGCCGCGATGTCTTCAAACGCGCACAGATCGAAGAGGGCACCGACGCCGTCATCTGGTGCTGCGACGCCGGCCCGGACATCGCCGTGAGCCGCCCCACCGACCGTTTCTTCTCCGGCAATCTCGTGGCTGCGATGGAGGCCTGCGGGCGCGGCGAACTCGGAGCGCTGCCTGTGGCACTGCGCGACTGCCGCCGGCTCATCGTCATTGGCAGCGACGGCCTCATGCGCGCCGTGACCGAGGCCCGCCGCGGCCGGCTGGCCCCCTACTTGGGCCCGCACGTGGCCATCGGCAGCATCAACTCACCGATGCAGTGCATGCTCAAGGAAGTCTGCGCACAATGCCTGCAGCGCCATGTGGACCCGGCCACCGGCCGCCAGGTGGAGCCGGTCTTCTCCTGCTTCAACCAGGACCAACTGCTCGATGCGGTGGACTTCGGCAATCTGCACGAGCGGCTGTCCGCCAACAGCGTGCTGGAGAAGGCCACCGCGCGCTGGCTAACGCATCTGCTGGCCTGCCCCGGCCCGCCCGCCGGCTATGATCAGCGCTCAGATCCACGCCCGAGTCAGGGCGCAGATCAGCGCCCCGCGCCGGCGGCACAGCCGGCGCCCCGCCCAGGAGTTCCGCCCCGATGATCACTGTCACCGAAAAGGCCATCGCCGAAGTTAAGCGCATCATCCAGGACCAGGGCCTGGAGGCCGGCACCTTCCTGCGCCTGGGCGTCACCGGCGGAGGCTGCAGCGGCTTCTCCTACGTGCTGGGCTTCGATGCCAAGGCCAAGCCCTCCGACATCGTGGCCGAGTTCCACGGCCTCAAGGTGGCGCTCGATGGCGAAGCCGCGCCCTACGTCGACAACACCGTGCTGGACTTCAACGACGGCGTGATGAACCGCGGCTTCGTGTTCAACAACCCGAACGCCAGCGGCACCTGCGGCTGCGGCACGTCCTTCTCGGTCTAAGCGCGGCAGCGAGAGCCGCGCTCGCGGCTCCGCAGTGCTTTAGCGCGACCGAGATTCCTTAGGCGGCTTGGCGCGCGGCGGACGCGCACTGGGGCTGCCCGGACCGCGGGTGGGCACGCCTTCGCGCGGCGCTCCCTCGCGGGGCTGCCCCTCACGCGGCCGGCCGCGACGCGGACGATCGGCGCCCGGCCCAGCGGCCTCGCGGCCCGGCCCGGCCTCGCGACCAGGTCCCGCTTCGCGGCGACCGGGTCCTGCTTCGCGATTGGGTCCTGACTCGCGGCCCGGCCCTGCGTCGCGACCGGGACCAGCGTCGCGGCGGGGCCGGCCGCCTTCACGCCGGCCGCCTTCGCCAGCACCACCCTCGCGCGGTGCTCCTTCGCCGCGACCCCGCGGCGGACCGCGCCGGCGGGGCGCCGTCTTCTCGTAGAGGCGTTCGAGCACGCTGTCGTGGGGCGACAAGCGCAACCCCTCTTCCACCGCTTGAGCCGCGGCCTTCTTGTGATGCAGCGCCAGCAGGCAGCGCGCGCGATAGCCGTGCACCGCCGCGTTGTGCTCGCGCTCGCTGAGGTCGCCCGGCTGGCGCAACAGCGCGCGGTCCAGCGCGCCCAGCGCCGGCGCCCAGCGCGAAAAGCCCACTTCAAAGCGTCCGCGGTCGAACCAGAAGGCCACATCGCCGTCGGCGGCGTGCTCGCCGGCTTCGAAGAGTTGCGCCACGACCAGCGGCCCCATCGGGCTCTGGCGCACAGCACGAATGAGTTCGGAGGGCCGATGGAACACGGTGGGATCGGCCACGCTGCCGCCAGGCAAGGTCTTGAGCAAGTCGATAGCGATCGCGTCGCGCGTGGCATCGTCAGTGGCCAAAAGGCCAAAGGCCTCGGCCGCCACGACTGGGTGACGCGTGCGCACGGCCGTCGCGCCGGCCGCCACCAAGCTGAGGTCCAGCGGCTTGAGCACGCGCGCCTCGAGTTCCGATTCAGCCAGGCCCAGCACGGCTGCGAGGTGCTTGCGTCCGAGCGACATGCCGTGCCGGTGCACGAGCGCCGTGGCGAGATAGGCCCGGCGCAGCAGCGCCGCCTCGCCGCGCGTGTTGAGCGCCAGCAGCCGCGCTTCGACGGCCTGTCCGACGCTGCCCACGCCGCGCGCCTGCGCGATGCGATCCATGAGGCAGCGGTCGCCGCCGGTCATGGCCTCGGCTGCACTCTCGGCACTCTGGCCCGCACCCAGGCGGCCGCGCGTGGCGAGGCCCGCGGCAATCGCGCGCGCATCCTCGGCCTGCAGGCCGGCCATGGTCACATCCAGCAGTGTGGACGTGCGCCGAATGCGGTGATCCAGACCGGAGCGCTCCCAGGCATCGCTCTCCGCCGCGAGCAGGAAGCGCGCCTTGCCGCCGCCGTGCGCCGCGAGGTGGTTCACCAGCGAGGGCAGCGAGTCGAGCTGATCGGCGTCGTCGGCCACGAAGATCGCGATGGCCTCGTCACGCTCTTCGGGCACGTAGCGCTCGGGCAGGCCTGCTCCGAACTCGCGCCAGAAAACGCGCTGCCCGGACTCGGCCAGCTCCCAAGCCACGCGGCGCAGCATGGTGGTCTTGCCTTCGCCGCGGCGGCCGCGCACCAGGGCGATGCGCGTCTGGCCCGGCTCGGTGGCAGCCAGCAGGAACTCCTTGATCTTGGCGCTGACCGCGCGCGGGGCGTCGGCGCCGGCCCGAATGGTCTCCCAGGACGAGGAGTCGCCGCGGTCGAAGAGCTCGAGCGCGAGCGCGTCGGGCAGCCGCACAGAGGAGCGCACGGCCCCGTTGAGCTCGGTGAAGCCGCGCGGCGGATTGCCCGAAGCCGGCTTGGGCACTTCGAGGTCTTCCAGCAGCGAGGCCAGCTCGGCCAGCACAGCGCTGGGCGTCATGTCGGCCGGATACTCAATGACCTGCGTGCCGTAGTGCATCGACGCGCGCAGCGCCGTCGACGGATCCGTCTCGCCCGCCTTGACCAGCGCGATGTTGGGCGGCACATGGCCGTTGAAGCAGCGGCTCACATCCTCGAGCAGCTCGATGAGATCGGGATCGTCCATCGAGAAACCGGAGAAGAGCACCGTGCGTGAGAAACTCGTGCGCAGGAATTTCTGGTAGCGGCTATCGGGCTTGGCGAGCGCCTTGCGATCCTTGTTGGTGAGCACCAGCGAGGCCGGCTCATCGGCCGCACCGCACAGGCGCATGACGAAGGGCTCTTTGCGTTCCCAGGCGCTGGCGAGGCCCTTGCTGTCGGGGCCGAAGAGACGCGGCTCTTCGCCGGGCAGGGCCGAGAGCTGGCCCACGTTGCTGACGCCGGTGGTCAGGAAGCCCGGCTGACGCAGCGCGAAGAGCGCGGTGAGACCCGGGTCGGCGTGGCTCTGGCAGCGCGCGTCGCCGGCGAGGGCCGCGCGGTCGGCGGGCGGAATGGCGCCGGCCGGATTGCCGGCAGTCAGGGCGGCGCGCAACTGGGCGCGCGAGGAGAGGGCCGCGCTGCCATGCCGAGGCCCCACGACGACAGCGAGCTTGCGGCTCCGGGTGGCGGTGCGCAGCATGCGGAACACGCCCGCATCGATCCAACGAGGCTTCGTCATGGCGGTTTCGTCCGGGAGCCTGGGCGTGCCGACCGGGAAAGCCTCGAGCGGCACAAGCAGCAGGGGGCGGACAAGCTAACCGCTCCCGGCGGAGGGTGTCAACGCAGCCCCGGGCGCGTTATCACATGGGGCCCCTCGACGCCCCGGAGCCTCCACGACCCATGTCCTCCTCCGCCAAGTCTCGCACTCGCGGCACCGCACGTTCTTCACGGAGCGCCGCACCGCGCGCCGCGCGTCCGCGCCTCGTCGTCGGGGCCGAGCGCTTCACTGGCAATGCCATCGTCGGGCAGTCCGGCGGGCCGACCGTGGTCATCAATCAGTCGCTCGTTGGCGTGGTGCTGGAGGCCCGGCGCCACAAGGAGATCGGCAAGGTCTTTGGCGCCCGGCATGGCGTGGCCGGCATCCTCAAGGACGATCTCCTGGATCTCTCCCGCGAGAGCGCGGCTCAGCTCGAAGCCGTGGCGCTCACGCCCGCGGCGGCCCTCGGCTCGGTGCGCAAGAAGCCCACGCGCGACGAATGCCTGGCCATGTTCGCCACCTTCCGCAAGCGCAAGGTGCGCTTCCTCTTCTACATCGGCGGCAACGACTCGGCCGAGACGGCCAACATCCTGCTGGAGTGCGCGCGCGAGCAGCAGCACCCGCTGCGCGTCTTTCATGTGCCCAAGACCATCGACAACGATCTGCGCGTGACCGACCACTGCCCCGGCTACGGCAGCGCGGCCAAGTTTGTGGCGCAGGCCTTCCAGGGCGATGACCAGGACAACCGCTCGCTCAAGGGCATCAAGGTCAATGTCATCATGGGCCGGCACGCGGGCTTCCTCACCGCGGCCGCTGTGCTTGGGCGGCGCTTGAAGGACGACGGGCCGCACTTGGTTTATGTGCCCGAAGTGGTCTTCGACGAGCAGCGCTTTGTGGCCGATGTGCTGGCCGTGAATGAGCGGCTAGGGCGCTGCCTCATCGCGGTGAGCGAGGGCGTACACGGCGCCGATGGCGTGACGATCGCCGAGAAAATCGCCGCGCGCGCCGAGCGTGACGCGCACGGCAATGTGCAGCTTTCCGGCAGTGGCGCCCTGGGCGATCACCTGGCTGGGCTGATCAAGGCGGCTCTGCCCAAGGGCCGCGTGCGCGCCGACACTTTCGGCTACCTGCAGCGTTCCTTTGCGGGCTGCGTCAGCGCCACCGATGCGCGCGAGGCGCGCCTGGTGGGCCAAGCCGCCGTGCGCTACGCCCTAAAGCACGACTCGGGCACGGTGGTCTTGCAGCGCGCCAAGGGGCGCGCCTACCAGTGCACCGCCGCGCTCACCGAGCTGTCGAACGTGGCCAAGTTCACCAAGACCATGGAGCGCGCCTGGATCAACGCGGCCGGCAACGACATCACGCCGGCCTTCGTGAAGTACGCGGCGCCGCTGGCAGGCGAGCTGCCCCGGATGACGCGGCTCAAGGGTCTGCGCTAAGCCGCAGCAGAACCGCATCGGGTGCGCCGAGGCGCTGCAATTCGAGCGTCTCGGCACGCGCCGCCGCGCTGTCGCCCTGCGCGAGCGCGCGCAGCGCGAGCAAGCGGTGGCCTTCGATCTGCAGTTCCCTGATCCGCGCCAGTGTCTCCGCAGAACGCGGGGCCTCAGCCTGCAAGAGTTCGGCAAGCTGCACACGGACGCCGCCCGCGGAGGGGCTCGTGCGGCACAGCTCCTCGGCCAGCGTGCGCGCCTCGTCCGCGCGACCGAGCGTTTGAAGCACGCGGATCAGATTCTCGCCGGCCTGCGCATAGTCGGGCACCATGTCGAGTGCCGCGCGGTAGCTGTCTTCGGCCTCCAGAAGCAGGTCGCCGTTGCCGGTGACGTCGGCCAGCAGCTCGCAAGCCAGGCCGAGGTCGTAGCGCGCGCGAGGATCGTCGCCGAGGTTCACGGCCTCGGCCAGCGCCGCGCGCGCATCCTCAAGTCGCGCCGGATCAAGCCGCGCCAAATCGGCGGGCTGTCCCGTCTGCGTGAGGCGCGACGCCTCGGCGACGACCATGTGACCATGCTGAGCGAGACCATCGACTCGGCTCGGCTGGAACGCCGGAGGTCCGAGCTGCAACAGAGCGCCGGGCCACACCGAGGCCGGCAGATTCAGTACGACGCCCAGAGCCAGGATCTCGAAGAGCGCCCCGCCGCGAGGACGGCCCGCTAGGCACAGCCCCGCCGCGACGCAAAGGAAGGGCAGCGCCGGCAGACGGTGCCGCGAGCTCACGAGGAAGACGAGGTTCAGCAGCAGCACGCCGAGCACCGGCAGCCAGAGTGCTGCGCGCTGCCGCGGTTGCGCTCGCGCGCGCCAGAGCCCGACCAGCGCGAGCGGGGCGACGAGGCCGAAGCTCAGCAGCAGCAGCGGCAAGAGCGTGAAGGCCGGAAAGCCGTACTCGAAGTCGAGCCCCGCCGACACCTCAGCGCGATGCCACCAGAGCCAAAGTTTGCGCAGCAGCGTGGCCGCCTCGCCATTGGAATCGGCGGCGACCTCTTCGCGCAGGCGCGCAAGATGGTGCGCGTTCGCGTCGAGCGTGGACGCGCCGCGCTCCCAGGCCACGAAGGCAGCTTCGTAGCGCAGCGCGTCGAGCTCCGGGCCCGGCCGGAAGTCCGTGGTGCCGGAGCGTGCGGCGCCGTGTCCAAGGCGCATCCGCAGGCCGAGATTCTGCGCGCCCGAGGTCCCGCTACCGTCGGCCTCGCCCCAGCGCGCATCGCTCGCCATGAGCCATGTCGCCGCGAGGAGAGCGGCAACGCCGACGAGCACCGCCCGCCACCGTTGGCCGCGCCGAGGCGAAAGCAGCGCGATGACGCCCCAGGTCAGCAGCGCCGTCGCGAAGAGCACAGCCGGGGCCTGCGGCAGATGCGCCAGCGCGCTGCCGGAGACGACCCACATTGCCATCGCCGGCAGTTCGGCGGCCGGCACTTCCAGCCCTCGGCAGAGTTTCGCGACGCCGTGCAGCGTTGCGAGCGAGCAGGCCAACCCGAGCGCCCCCACGCACCATGCGGCCAGGCTACTTTCGCCGAATCGTCCGGCGCCGAAGGAGCCGACGACGGAGAATCCGGCGCCGAAGGGCCCGGCCATCCACGCGGCGATCGCCCAGGTACCGAGCAGTGCGTGGAGCAGGTACAGCGCCGCACGCAAGCGGCTCATCGCGCAGCAGAGGCTTCGGCGCCTCCGGCCGGTGCCACATTCCCGGCGCGCGCCGCGAGCGACACAAACTCCGGCGCCGCGAGCAGCGTCGCAAGCACGCGCTCGGCGAGCAGCGCGCAGCCGGCATCGGTGAGATGCACGGAATCGGCAAAGTGCTCTTCGTCCCCAGGCACGGCCGTCTCGCCCTCCACGAGCAAGGCCCCCATCTCGGCTGCGACCTCGCGGATGACGCGGTTGTGCGCATCGAAACCGTCGAGCACGCCGGCCAGGCTCATGTAAGGCATCCACATGAGCGAGGTCTGTGCGGCGCGGCGCTGGACCTCGGGCGGTTGCTCGCGCCGCTGCTGGTGCGCGAAGGTGACCAGCACGACCAGGGGCGGGCGCGGCCCTTGCTGGCAGGCCGCCACGAGCGCGCGCAGGTTCGTGCGGAAGACTTCGGCCAGGGCCGCGGCGTCGTACTGCAGCGTCTCGGCGCCGGCGTCGGCGGCCGGCCGGCCGGCAAAGAGATTCTTGGAGATCGTCTTCCAGGCCTGCGAGTGGCGCGCCAGCCACGACTCGCGCTCGGCCGGCGGCGCGGCCGAGGCCAAGCCCTGGGCTGCGGCGAGCTGGCGGCTGTCGCGCGAGAGATCATTGGTCGAGTGGTAGATGACCACGACATCCGGATCGGTGGCAGCGACGCGCTGCCGCCAATCGGTGAGCGACTCGGTGGTGGTGAAGCCGGCGGAGCCAGCATTGAGAAAGTCTAGGTCGACGCTCGGTTGGCCCAACTCGGGCAGGTGCAACTCAGATGGGCCCAACTGCGGCAGGTGCTGGCGCAGCCCCGCCGCAACACGCGCCGGCCAGGTGGCCTCATTGCTCGAGGCCTCTGCGCAGAACACCGTGGAGCCGCCCAGAAAGGCGAGGCGCAGACGGCCCGCCGGCTTCGGCAGCTCAAGTTCCGGCGAGCGAAAGCCGCGCGAGTCCACTTCGATGCGCCGGCCACGCCCCTCGGTGACACCCGGCGCCGGCAGAAGCAGCCCGCTCACCGGATCCGTGCGGAAGGCATAGAAGCTGCCCACCCGGCCGTACTGGCTCCACTGCCGAAAACGCTCGGCGCCCTCGATGACCAGCAAGCCGCCGGCCACGATGAGCAGCGCGAACACCAGCCGGCTGCGCTGGCGGCGCCGCTGCCTTGGCCCGCCTGGGGCCGCCGAGGAGGTTGCGCTCAGGCCACGGCCCCGTAGTGCTCGAGGATGTCGGTGCGCGTGACGATGCCCACCAGCATGCCATCCAGATCCACCGGCAGCGCCGACACGCGATGCTCGAGCATCAGCGTGACGGCGCGCGAGAGCGACTCGCGCGGAGCGATCGTCACCACGTCCTTGGTCATGATGTCCAGCACGCGCTGTGCGCGCACGGGCGCGCCGCCGCGTGCCGCAGCCTGCGCCTCGGCCACCAGCTCGCGTCCCAGAGCCAGACGAATGTCGCGGTCCGAGATCAGCCCTACGAGCTCCTCCTCGTGCAGCACCGGAATGTGCCGAATGCGCCAGTCGTTGCAGCGCCGGATGGCCTCGCCCAGGCTTTCATCGGGCTCCATGGTGATGACCGGCGACTTCATCAGCTCATCCACGGAGCGGTCGAGCTGGTCGGCGTGCGCCGGATCGCGGCACAGATCGCGGAAGGCGGAGACGAGGTTCGTCTCCGTGACGATGCCCACCAGCCGGCCGGACTGCAGCACGGGCAGCGCTCCGATGCGCTGCTCGACCATGTGCATGGCGGCGCGCGGCCCGCGTTCGTCCATCTCGACGCAGATGACCGGGCTGCGCATGAGTTCGGCCACCGTGCGCGGCAGCGCGGCGTCCGCCGGCAAGCCCAGCGTGGAGAGCGGCACGCCGCCTGTGCCGAGACGCACGTCGCGATCGCTGAGAATGCCCAGAACTTCGTCGCCGCGCACCACGGGCAGGTGCCGGAAGCCGTGCCGCTCCATGAGCGCGATCGCTTCCTCCAAGGAAGCCTCGGGCTTCACGGTGACCGGCCGGCGGGTCATGTAGCGGGAGACGAGCATGGCGGCTGCGCACTGCGGTGGCCGAGCGGCCAGGGGCGCGCGGTCCGCGATGATAACCGAGCCGCGCGCCGCTCAGCGCCCCTTGTACACAGGCTTGCGCTTCTCGCGGAAGGCGGCCAGGGCCTCCAGCCGATCTTCGCTCGGCAGCACTCGCTCCAGATAAAGGGCGCGCTCGCGCTGCAGCAGTCCGGCGAGGTCGCCGCCGGACTGGCCGGCTTCGATGGCTTCTTTGGCTGCCGCCACGGCCAGCGGTCCATTGGCCGCAATGGCCTCGGCGAGCGCCGTCGCGCGAGCGATGAGCGCGGCCGGCTCGGCCACCTCATTGACCAGCCCCATCGCATGCGCTTCGGCCGCCGTGAGCCGGCGCGAGCTGAAGATGAGTTCCTTGGCGCGGGCCACACCCACCACGCGGGGCAGGCGCTGCGTTCCGCCCGCCCCCGGGATGATGGCCAGCGAGGTCTCGGTGAGACCCAGCGAGGCCGTGCTGGCGGCGAGGCGCAGATCGCAGGCCAGGGCCAGTTCGAGGCCGCCGCCGAAGGCCACGCCATTCAGCACCGCGATCGTGGGCTGCGGCAGCGCCGCGAGGGCCGCAAAGACATCGCCGATGCGCGCGACGAAGCGGCGCGTCTGCTCCAGAGTGAAGCCGGCGCGCTCCTTGAGATCGGCTCCGGCGCAGAAGGCCTTTTCGCCGGCTCCGGTCACGAGCACCACGCGCACCGAGCGATCGGCGCGCAGCGCCTCCACATGGGCGGCGAGTTGACCGAGCGTCTCAAAGGAGAGCGCGTTCATGACTTCGGGCCGCTCGAGCCGCAGCCAGGCGAGGTGCTCCGCGCGGCGCAGGGAGACACAGAGCGCGGCGGCGGGCGTGGGTGAATCGGGCTGCGGAGCGGCGGGTGCGTTCATGGCGCGAAGTCTAGCAAGGCCCGCCCACTGGCTTGTCTGCCGGCCCTCGGGGAAGATGGCCAAGCCCACATGAATCCCGCGCCACGCGAGCCCGCCGAGCCCCGCCGCGAGATGCGGATGTTCGGCTGGACGCCCTCACGCTGGACGGTGGCGCTGGCCGTCCTGGGCTGCTGCCTGCTCACCTTGTGGATTAAGCACCAGGTCAACGTCGTGCGCGTGAATGCCAATCACGGCGACAGCTCCTTCTATTTCGCTGTCGCACGCAACGTGGCCGAAGGCCGCGGCTTCCTCATCGACTACGTGTGGAACTTCTGGAATCACCCGGAGGGAATCCCCACGCCCGCCAATGTCTGGTGGATGCCGCTGGCCAGCATCATCGGGGCGATCGGCATGTGGCTGGGCCAGCACGACTACCCCTCGGCTCAGGCGGCCACGATCGCCTTCAGCTCGCTGCTGCCTCTCGTGCTCTATCTCCTCGGCCGAGACATGTTCGGCAGCCGACCCATCGGACTGCTCGGCGCGCTGCTCGGCACGGCCTTCCACCTCTTTCTGGATCAGCCCAGCGGTGTGCTCAGCCACTCGCCCTACGTGGTGCTGGCTTCGCTCTCGCTGTGGCTCATCGTGCGCGCCGCAGAGCACGATCGCTGGCTGCCGTGGTGCGGCGCCGCCATTGCGCTGACGCAACTCGCGCGCAGCGACGCGGTCATGCTCTTCGGTGCGCTGGCGGTCGCACTCCTCGCCCGTCGCGCGCCCGGCCGCTGGCCGAGGCCGCGCGCACTCGTCGGACTCGTGCTCGGCTATGCGCTCGTCATGTCGCCCTGGTGGGCCTACAACCTGCATCTGCACGGCGTGCTCATGCCGGGCGGCGCCTTCAAAGCGATCTTCCTGCCGCACTACGAGGCGTGGTACTCGCTGCCGGAGAGCGTTACGCCACAGCGCTGGCTAGACACCGGCTGGAACGCGATCTGGAAGCTCAAGGGCACGATCTCCGCCGCCAATCTGGACACGGCCGCCACCGGACTCATCACCGGCGCACCCGAACGCGACAAGGCTTGGGCCGATCCGAGTCTCGTCACTCTCTGGGCGTTGTCACTCGTCGGACTGGCCACGATGCTGCGCCGGCAGTTCCTCCCCTTCTGGGCGCTGCTGCTCCTGCAGTACACCTTTTACTCGCTGATCTTCACGGCCGTCGGGATGGAGTCCTTCCGCACCGGCATGTACAGCCTCTATCCGACGCTGGTGCTCGCGAGTGCCGCCGGACTGCTGCTCCTCGCACGGGGCGCCACGCGCCTAGCGCAATCCTTTTCCGCGAGCGTCAAGGCACAGCGCGTGGCCGGCCGAGTCGTTGCGCTGGCCGCCGTTGTCCTCGTCGGCTGGCTCCTGCTGGGGCAGTACCGCTTTGCGCGCGCCTCGCTGGAGCGCAAGGCCGATGGCATCGCGGCACTCAACGCCGTCTACCGCACGATGCGCGTGCAAACTTTCGACGCGCTCGGACTCAGCGACGCCGTGATCATGGCGCGCGATGTCCATCAGCTCAACGCGCTGGCGGGCATGAAGGGCGTCATGATTCCGCTGGAGCCCGAGCCCGTCATTCGTGAAGTCGCACGGCGCTACGGCGCGCGGCACCTCTTGCTCACGGGCTGGGGCGACCAGCCGCTCGAAAAGCTCTCGCAGCGGCCCGCTCTGGCCGACATCGGGAAAAACCCGCATTTCCGGCGCATTTTTGGCCCGGCCAAGATGCGCGGCATTCGCTGGGAGCTTTACGAGATCCTCGAATAGCTTGAAAAGCCGCCATCCGGCGCGCATTCTCGCGCCTGTTGGCGGTGCGCTTCACGGCAGATCGGCGAGTCGCCGGCCCGGAGGCGGCCGCATTCTTCGGGAGACCTGACCTTGGACATCCTCAGCGATCACGGACTCTGGCTGCGCTGGATTCATATCGTCGCCGGCATCATGTGGATCGGGATGCTGTGGTTCTTCAACTTCGTCAACGGCCCCTTCCAGGGCGCGCTCGACGCAGAGACCAAGGGCAAGGTCGGACCGCAACTCATGCCGCGCGCCCTGTGGTGGTTCCGCTGGGGCGCCGCCTTCACGTGGATCTCCGGCGTGACCTACGCCACCATCCTTGGCAAGGCCGACACGACGCCCGGCGTCGACGGCAGCGTCATGAAGTGGTTCTTCGAGACCCAGCGCGGCAACTGGATCTTCCTCGGCTTCCTCTTCGGCACGGTCATGGCCTTCAACGTGTGGTTTGTGATCTGGCCGCGCCAGAAGAAGATCATCGGCAGCACGATCCGCAAGGAGAACCCGCCTGAGAAGGCCGGCTGGATCAAGGTCGCGACGAACGCTTCGCGCCTGAACACCTTCCTGTCGATCCCGCTCATCGCCTTCATGGGCGCCGCCAAGCACACCGGCGAACTCAGCGGCGTCTTCCCCGCCAATGTGTGGGTCTCCGCGGCGATCATTTCGCTGATCGGCTTCGGCGTCGCTTGGCTGTTCATCTTCAAGATCGGCCCGAGCGTCGGGAAGGACTTCAAGGGCTGAGAGGGCGCTGGGCGCTGAGTGCGCCCGCGTCGGGGGCTCGGCGGTGCCGCTCGAGCAGTCCTCGCCGGCGCGGCCGATGCGGCCGAGACCGGCTCCGGAACTCGCGGCACACCGACACCCCGACGCGTCGCACACCGCTGCACGGGTGGAAGGCAGTTGGCGGACGCGGGCTGCTCTGCCAACGGCGGCGGGAGCGGCAGGCTGCCGAGTGTCCGCGGAGCGGCGCGTCCGGTCGACGCAGAGCGGAGCCCGCGCCTGCGGAGCAGCGCTACTTCGCAGAGAAGACGAAGTCTGTCCCTGTGACGGCTTGGCTGTTGGCAACGGTGATCTCGAGCTGCTTGCGTCCAAGCGTCTCGTGCCAGGCTTCCAGCGTGTAGGTGCCGGGCGGCACGCCGTCGAGAGAGAAGGCGCCGTCGGCGCCGGTGACGGCAAAGTACGGGTGGTCGACGACGCCGATCCAGCCGCGCATGTAGGAGTGCACGTCGCAGACCAAGGCCATCATCACGTCCTGGCGCTTGAACTCGAGTTCGCGGGGAGCTGCGCCGGCCGGCATGCCTTGGTTCACGGCTGAGCCCTTGTTGGGCTTGACGTGCACGTTGTGCAGCACCGGGTCGCTGTTCTTGACGTGGAGAGTTTGGCGCGTGCGAAGACCGAGGACACGCGGATGGAAGACGCAGCCGGACTGGTCGATCTCTGCATTGCTCTGCGGCTCGGGGTAGGCGTAGTCCGACAAGCCGGCAGCGATCCACACGAAGGCATTGGCGAGGCGGCCATCCTGCACGAGCAGGCTCTCGTCGAGCATCTCGCCCTCGCTGTGCTGCATGCAGAAGGCCTCGCCGACGGGCTGAAATGTTTTGCGCGCGGGAGCCTCGCCGGAGAAGCGCACCTGTCCGGCGATGCTGCCAGCCGTGGAGGCGTCGACGGGCGGCGCCTCCGGCTTGGCGGGCTTGCTTGCTCCGGCGGAGCCGGTCGTGCTGGCAGGTGGCGCGGCGTCGTCGCCGCCGCACGCGCAGAGCAGCGCCACACCGAGCAGGAGCGACGAGGATCGCGAGCGCATTGCTAGACTTTCGAGCATGGCCTTCATCTCCACGGTGCCGCCCGACGAGGCCGGCGGTGATCTCGCGCGGATCTATGCCGCCGCTGTCCAGCGCGCGGGCCGAGTTTACAAAATCCTCGAGTTGCAGAGCCCCAATCCCACAGTGCTGGCCGCGTCGCTTGAGCTCTACCGCGCGATCATGATGGGCCCCTCGCCGCTCACGCGCGTGGAGCGCGAGTCCATCGCCGTGGTCGTCTCGCGCACCAACGAATGCTTTTACTGAGTGCAGGCCCACCAGGCCGACCTCCGTGTCGAGGTCGAACAGCAGCTCAAGCAGGAGCAGGTGCCGGAGGCGGCCAAGCTGGCGGCGCAGTTCGCGGCGGACATCGCCGCGCAGGGCAGTGAGGCCGCGCCCGATAGCCGGCTGCGCGCGCTCTTGCAGTATGCCGAGCGCCTGGCGCTGCGGCCGGCGGAGACCAGCGAGGCGCACATCACGGCGCTGCGTGAGGCGGGACTGGACGACCGCGCCATCCACGACGCGGCCCAGGCGGCGGCCTACTTCGCCTATATCAATCGCATCGCCGATGGCTTGGGTGTGGACCTCGAGCCGGAGATGACGTGAGCCGGCCGGGCGAGACCGGTGCGGCCGGCGCGGCCGCGCGGCAGGGCGTCGCCGCCGGAGACGCTGCGGCCGGAGAGCTTTTGAGCGTCGATCCGGCGACGGGGCAGCCGATCAGCAGCCGAGCCCAAGCGAGCGCTGCGGAAGTGCAGGTCGCGCTTGAGAGGGCTCAGCGTGCCGCGGCGGCTTGGGAGCAGACGGGGCTGGCAGAGCGGGCCGCCGTGCTGGCCGCTCTGGCGCCCGTGCTGCGCGCCGAGAGTGAGGCGCTAGCGCGACTCATGGCGCGCGAGATGGGCAAGCCGCTCCCGCAGGGCCGCGCCGAGATAGAGAAGTGCGCCAGTGCTTGCGAATACCTGGCGGCCACTGGACCGGCGTTGCTCGCCGATGAGCCGGTGCGCACAGAAGCGGCGCGCAGCTTCGTGAGTTACCGGCCGCTCGGCGTGCTGCTGGCGATCATGCCCTGGAACTTTCCCTTCTGGCAGGTGCTGCGTGCCGCCGCGCCGGCCCTGCTCGCCGGCAACGCGGTGCTGCTGAAGCACAGCTCCAATGTGCAAGGCTGCGCGGGCGCTCTGACCGAGCTGCTGCGCGGCGCCTTCCGGCGGCACGGCCTGCCGCCGGAGTTGGCCGAAGGACTGTTCACCAATCTGCCCATCGCGGGAGCGCGCGCGAGCGCACTCATCGCCGCGCCGCAGATCGCCGCGGTGACGCTCACGGGTTCGACGCCGGCCGGGCGCGAGGTCGCGGCGGCCGCGGGCGCAGCGCTGAAGCCCTGCGTACTCGAACTGGGCGGCAGCGATCCCTACTTGGTGCTCGCGGATGCCGATCTCGAACTTGCCGCCGAGGCCTGCGCCACGTCGCGCCTGATCAATGCCGGCCAGAGCTGCATCGCAGCGAAACGGATGATCGTCGTGCGCGAAGTGCTGGCCGAGTTCACCGAAGCCTTCGTGGCGGCCATGGCGCGGCGGCGCTCGGGCGCGCCGCTGGCCGCGGGAGCCGAGGCCGATCCGGATCTGGGCCCGCTGGCCCGGCATGATCTGCGCGACGCCTTGCACGACCAAGTGCTGCGCAGCGTGGCACGGGGCGCGCGCTGCCTGCTCGGCGGGGACGTCCCCGCCGGCCCGGGAGCCTTCTATCCGCCCACCGTGCTGGCCGACGTGCGCCCGGGGCAGGCCGCCTTCGACGAGGAGACCTTTGGCCCCGTGGCCGCGCTGGTGCCTGCGCGCGATGAAGACGAGGCTCTGCGACTCGCGGCGGCCACGCCCTTCGGGCTCGGCGCGGCCGTGTTCACACGCGATGCCGCACGCGGCGAGCGGCTCGCGAAGGAGCGCCTGCAGGCAGGCTCCTGCTTCGTGAACGACTTCGTGCGCAGCGACCCGCGTCTGCCCTTCGGCGGCATCAAGGCCAGCGGCTTCGGCCGCGAACTCGCCGCTCAGGGCCTGCGCGAGTTCGTCAACGTGAAGACGGTCTGGGTGCGCTAGCCGCCGCGGCCCGGCGATCCGCGGCCCGTCTCGGCCGGGGCCGGCGGCAGTTCGCGGTGCCGCACGTTCTCGCCAGTGATCAGCCAGATCACGTCTTCGGCCATGTTGCAGACGAGGTCCCCCACCCGCTCCAGCTCGCGTGAGATGCGGAAGACATGCAGCGCCGAGCCGATCTCGCCGCGCTCGCCGAGCATGTCGGCCACCTCGTGGCGCACCGTGCGGTCGAGCGCATCCACATCAGCATCGCGGCGCACCACCGCCCGCGCCGCTTCCAGATCCTGATCGAGAAAGGCCTGAAAGACCTGCCGGCTGTTGCCGACCACGCGCTCGGCGAGGTCGAGCAAGTGCTGCGGGATGCGGCCGCCCCGCCGCACGATGCGGCTGCCCAGCCAGGCCACGTTGGCGGCGTGGTCGGCAGTGCGCTCCAGGTCGTGATTGAGCTTGAGCAGCGTGATGAGCAGGCGCATGTCGTGCGCCACGGGGTGATAGAGCGTGATGAGACGCACCACCTCGGCCTCGATGGCGACCTCCTGGCGGTCCACGCGGTCGTCGCCGTCCACGACGCGCTGGGCGAGCGCCGTGTCGCGGTCGCGCAGCGTCTCCCGCGCGCGCTCCAGCGCCTCGAAGCAGAGCGCCGCATGGGCGCTGAAGTCGCGGCGCAGACGGGTCAGCTCCTGCTCGAAGTGCTCGCTCACCGCGCGCTCATCCGAAGCGCCCGGAGATGTAGTCCTCCGTCTCCTTGCGATGCGGCGCGGTGAACATGTCAAGTGTGGGCCCGTACTCGATGAGCCGGCCGCGGTACATGAAGGCCGTGAAGTCGCTCGTGCGGCTGGCCTGCTGCATGTTGTGCGTGACGATCAGCACCGAGTAGCTGCCCTTGAGCTCGGCAATGAGGTCCTCGATGCGGCCCGTGGCGATGGGGTCGAGCGCCGAGCAGGGCTCGTCCATGAGCAGCACTTCGGGCTCGGCCGCGATGGCGCGCGCAATGCAGAGGCGCTGCTGCTGTCCGCCTGAGAGGCCCAGGCCGCTGCTGTGCAGGCGGTCCTTGACCTCTTCCCAGAGTGCCGCGCCGCGCAGGCTGCGCTCGCAGACTTCGTCCAGCACGCGCCGGTCGCGCTCGCCGTCGATGCGCAGCGCGTAGACCACGTTTTCGTAGATGCTCATGGGGAAGGGGTTGGACTTCTGGAAGACCATGCCCATGCGCTTGCGCAGCTCGATGACGTCCACGCCCGGCGCGTAGATCGAATCGCCGTTGAGGCGCATGCCGCCCTCGATGCGAATGCTCTCGATGAGATCGTTCAGGCGGTTCACCGAGCGCAGCAGCGTGGACTTGCCGCAGCCCGAAGGGCCGATGAGCGCGGTGACTTTGCCCCGCGGAATGGCCATGCCGATGGAGTAGAGCGCTTGGGCCGCGCCATACCAGAGCGAAAAGCCGTCCACCTGGAGCACCGGTTCCTCGCGCGCCACCGCCTTGTGCGTGTCGGTGTCGACCTGGCGGCCCTTCTCGATGGCCTCAAGCAGCTCCGACACGCGTTCCGTGCGGCGGGCGACGAGCGGCTCGCCGGTGTCCTCGGGCGGAAACATGCTGGGAATCTCCGAGGGTGTACGCGGGGGCAAGCCGGGCGCGCCGCGCTCAGTCGGCCGGCGACCGGGGCGGTCCGTGGGTCCGTTGTGAGTGTCCATTAGAACTTCCCCGTCACGTAGCGGGAACGCAGGCGCGTGCGCACCGTAATCGCCGTCACGTTGAGCACAACCACCAGACCGATCAGCAAGAGAGTCGTCGTGTAGACCATGGGCTTGGCGGCCTCGCTGTTCTGGCTTTGAAAACCGAGGTCGTAGATATGAAAGCCCAGGTGCATAAAGCTGCGTTCAAGGTGCAGGAAGGGGAAGTGCCCGTCGAGGGGCAGTTCGGGCGCCAGCTTGACCGCGCCCACGAGCATGAGCGGCGCGACTTCGCCGGCCCCGCGCGCCAGCGCCAGGATGAAGCCGGTCATGATGCCGGGCATGGCGCGCGGCAGCACGATGCGCTGGATGGTCTGCCATTTCGACGCGCCGCAGGCGAGCGAGCCTTCGCGCATCGAGCGCGGCACGGCGGCCAGCGCCTCTTCGGTGGCCACGATCACCACCGGCACGGTCAGGAGCGCCAGCGTCAGCGACGACCACAAAAGACCGCCGGTGCCGAAGGTGGGGCTGGGCAGCCGCTCGGGGAAAAACAACTGGTCGATGGCGCCGCCGAGGAAATAGGCGAAGAAGCCGAGGCCGAACACGCCGTAGACGATCGACGGCACGCCGGCGAGGTTGTTGACGCAAATGCGCACCGCCGCGACGATGCGGCCCTGGCGCGCGTATTCGCGCAGGTAAAGCGCGGTGATGACGCCGAACGGCGCCACCG
>JBQTIY010000015.1:0-66760 GCA_052387675.1 Planctomycetota bacterium
TACGACGACTGACGCGGACCCCATCGCGAGGCCGCTAGTGCGCACCTCGACCGCCAACTGTCTTCCCATAACTGCAGCGGGGTGCGACGCGGCGGGGTGTCGGTGTGCCGCGAGTTCCGAGCCGACCTCTCGGCCGCATCGGCCGAGTCGGCGAGGTGTCTGAGCGGCACCGCCGAGCCCCCGCCGCGGGCGCACTGAGCGTCCCGTCGCGGGCGCACTGAGCGCTCAACCCGCGCGCATCGCCTCAGCCAAAATCTCGGCGAGGATCTCGAAAGTAGCGCGGCCCTCCTCCGCGCTCGCTTCAGCCGGCGCACCGAAGTAGGCCTGCGTGCCGCCGGCTTGCAGGAAGTCGGCGCGGCCGGCACGAATTGCCTCCACGAGACTGATCGGCAGCGGCGGCAGCGAGCGGCGCAGTGCGTCGTTCACGGAGGCGGGGTCGTCGGCGAGCACGAGCGAGCCTTCGTAGCGGCCGGCGTGACAGGCTCCGCTGCGAAACTCCTCGGTGAGGCGCTCGGCGAGCCGGCGGCGCGTGACGTCGGGGAAAACGAAGCGGGCGGCGCTGCCGCCCGAACGCGGGGCGGCCGCCTCGATGGCTTGGCGGATCGTCTCGATGTGGGCCGGTTCGAGGTGCGCATTGGCGATGGCCACGGGCCGAAAGCCCGTGGTCGCGGCGGCGGCGAGGATGTCGGCGAGATGCGCTACAGCCGTAGCGCGCTGCACGCCGAGCGTGCCGGCGAAGGGTGCGGCGTAGTCGGTCACGGAATAGGCCACCGGCGGCAGCACGACGCAGGCCTGGCCTGCGGCTGTGAGGCGGGCTGCGGTACGGCGGGCCATGCCGAGCGCGATGGTCACGTCGGTGTCGAGCGGCAGGTGCGGGCCGTGCGCTTCCGTGGAGCCCACCGGCAAGATCGCCGCGCAGCCGCGCGCCACGAGAGCCTGCACGTCGGGCCAGCTCAGCTTTGCCAAGTCGCTCATGTCGCTATGCTGGCCGCCATGCTCGGCGAAGGCAAGCCAGGGGATGCGCCAAGGGATGCGCCGGCCACGGGGCGCGCGGCATGAGTCGCCCGCCGGTGAGCCGCCGCGCGACGGTGTTGCTGCTGCTGCCTGCGGCCGGTGTCGCCGGCTGGGCCCTGGTGGAACTGCTGCGGCAGCGTGTGGGGCTGGCGGCGCTCTGGCCGCGGAGCTTTCCCATCCTCCTCGCGGGGCAACTCGCCGGCGCGGGCGCGTTGGCCGTGGCGCTGCTGCGCCGGGACAGCCGGCTCGCGCCGCGCGTGGGCTTTGTGGCCTTGGTGCTCACGTCGGCCGCCTACCTTGTCTGGTATCAGCCTTACCGTGCGCTCGTCGCGCTGCAGGCCTTCGGCGTTGCCGCGGGAGTGCTGGGGCTGCTGGCTACGATCGGGCCGCCGCTCTTGAGACGCATGCCGCGTCGGGCCGTCTCTGTCGCCGATCTGCTGCTCTTTCTCTTGTGCGTGTGCGCGGTCACGGCGGAAGCGGGGCTGCGCGTGGCCGCTGCCTGGAGCGCCTCGCCGCTCTTTGCCAGTCAGAGCGAGGAACTCACCGACTTCCTCGAGCGGCAGCGCCTGAAGCGGGAGCTGCCGCACGCGGGCGGCCGCGTGAACTCCCTGCGGCACTTCGATGAGGAGTTCCAGGCCAAGCAGCCGGGCGTGCCGCTGGCCGCGTCGATCGGCGACTCCTTCAGCACGGGCATCGTGCCGCTGCCTTACCACTTCACCAGCGTGGCTGAGCGAGTGCTGGGCCGCGGGGCCATTCACAACTTTGGCGTCCCCGGCCTGGGTCTTGAGGGCTACCTCTACCTGCTGCGCGAAGAGGCGCTGCCGCTGCGGCCGGACGTCGTGCTCGTCAACGTCTTCATCGGCAATGACCTCGCTGAGGGCCTGCGACATGGCCGCGAACCCAGTGGAGCAGGGCGTTGGCTCGACCGAAACCAGTTGCTGCTCCTCAGCGTGCCGCGCCGTCTGCTAAGGCTGAGCCGTGAACCAGCTCTCGCGGGGCTGTCAGCGGAACTTGCGCCGGAGTCCGCGCCAGAGCCGGTGCAAGAACCGGCGCTCCCGACCAACGCCCTCTCGACGCCGGCCGATTTCGAGCGGCTGCAGCCTTGGCTGGCCGATCCGGCCCGCGAACTGCCGGCCTTCACGGAGCAGCGTTTTGTGAGCGTCGAGCGTGAGCGCGCCCGAGCCGCGTGTGATCCGGCTGATCCGCCCGATTGGCGGCGCATCGAGGAATTGTTGCTGGAGCTGCGCGCGAGCTGCGGCGAGACGCCCTTCGCAGTCATGCTCATCCCGGATGAGTTTCAGGTGGAGGAGTCGGTCTGGGAGCTGGTGCGTTCCGGTCCGGGCGGTGAGGCGCTTGAACGCGATCTGCCGCAGCGACGGCTCACGGCTTGGCTCGCCGAGCAGGGCATTCCCTGTCTGGACCTGCTGCCGATTCTGCGCGCTGTGCCGCCGCGGCCTGACGGCCTCCGGCTCTATCACCTGCGCGACACGCACTTCAATGCGCGCGGCAATGCCGCAGCCGGCGAGGCTCTGGCGGAATTCTTGCGCCGCTGGTGGGACTAGCCGTCTTCGGGTGCGCTCAGCGCGAGCAGCGCGGCGGCAGCCTGGGCGGCGAGCGTGCGGTCTGAGCCGCGCCGCAGGAAGAGCAGTTCCTCGCGGGCTTCCGCGCCCAGCGCGCGCAGTTGGGCGCGCCGTGCCGGGGCATTGGCTCCGCGCTGGGCCCAAGCCGCGAGCAGTCCGCGCACGATCGCGGGCATGAGCAAGCGCCGCACGCCTTCTTCCTTGTTCCAGGCCGCGGCGTAGAGCGCGTCCAGCGTGGCCTCATCGGGCGGCGGCAACAGGCCCAGCGTGCGTGCGGCAGCACTGGGCACCAGCAGATCGGGATCGTCGAGCAGGGCGATGAGCGTCGGCCAAGCGGGCAGGCCCTCGGCGCCCAGGCCCGCCAGAGCCAGGGCCGCACGCACGCGGTCGGGGTGCCCCGGCTCGCGCAGAATGGCGAGCAGCGGCGGCAGCGCCGCGGGCCCCAGCGCGGCGACGAGGCGCTCCATGGCGGCGATGTGCTTGAGGTTGCGTTCAGCCAGCGCACTGAGGATGTGCGGCAAGCGCTCCGGCCCGAGTGCTGCCAGCACCGGCAGGGCGGTCTCGATGAGTTCCGGCGATTCATTGCGCAGCACGGCGATCAGGCCGGAGAGCGCCTCCGAGCCTTCATCCATGAGCCGTTGCTTGGCCTGCGCTGCGCGGGCTTCGTCGGGGCCCGCGGCGTGCCGGAGCAGGACGTAGACCAGGGCTTCGCGTGCCGCGCGTCGCAGGCCAGGCTGCGTGGCGTCCGCGCTGTGCGCGGCGCTCTCGAGCGCCTCGAGCACCTGGGCACTTTCCGGCGCCAGTCGCGCCAGCACACGCACCGCCACCACGGCGCTGCCTTCGTCTGCGGAGGACTGCAGCATTACGAGCAGCGGCGGGATGGCGGCCGAGCCGATGTCGGCGAAGACGGAGAAAAGGTGCGCCTCCCCCGGCGCGTCCCCGACCAGACGCAAGGCGGCCGTGACGAGCGCCGGGACAGCGGCCGGGCCGAGCTGCGCCAGCGCCGACTGTGCGGCGGAGCGCACCTCCTCATTGCTGTCGCCGAGCGCAAGCACGAGGGCCGGGGCATCCTGTTCCGAACCGCTGTGCCCTAAAGCGACGGCCGCCAAGCGACGTTCGAAAGGATCTTCTGAGCGCAGTTCCGCGCGCCAGGCTTCGGGCGCTTTGGCGCAGCCAGCGGCCAGCGGGGCCAGCAACAGGCCCGCGGCGAGGCAGGCTGTGCGCAGACGGCCCGCGCGGCAGCGCGCCGAAGGCGAAAAGGAGGGCATGCGGGAGAGTCTCCGGCCGCGGGAGCCGCGGGCGACCGCGAAAATAATCGCATGTCGTGGCCGGACTTCTGCCCTGGGCTGCAGGCCCTAGGCCTAGAATCGCGCATCCCGGCACCAGGGCAGCCGGGTCCCAACCACCGGAGGCGCTGAAGCTCATGAGGACTTTCTCTCGGCGCCCCGTGGGGCTTTGCGCCGGCCTCCTGCTCGCCGTCGCGCTGGCTGCGCCGCAGTCCGCGGCGCAGGCCGAGGCGCAGGCTGGCCAAGTGTCCCGCGTCAGCATCAGCTCGCGCGGCGACGAAGGCACGGCCCTCTCCTACGACTGCGCCCTCTCACAAGACGGCCGCTTCGTGGCCTTCGCGAGCGACGCGCCCAATCTGGTGGACTTCGACGGCAACAACTCGGGCGACATCTTTGTGCACGATCGGCTGACCGGCGTGACGACGCGCGAGAGTCTGGCCTCGGACGGTACGGAAGCCAACGACATGTCCTATGGGCCGTCGCTCTCCGCCGATGGCCGCTTTCTCGTTTTCGAGAGCTGGGCAACCAATCTCGTGCCGGGCGACACGAATGGCTTTCAGGATGTGTTCCTGCGCGATCGCTTGCTCGGCAAGACGATCCGCGTAAGCGTCGGCACGCAGGGACAGCAGGCGCAACTGCCCTGTGTGGGCTCGCGCATTTCCCTGGGGGGGCGGGCGGTCGCCTTCCAGACCTTCTCTCCGAACATGGGGTTCGGCCCGGTGAGCCGGCAGCAGCTCTACGTGCGCGACTTCGTGAGCGGCGCACTGGAGATGGTCTCGGTCTCCTCGCATGGCGAAGTGGGCGACAACGACTCCTGGTACGGGCATCTGTCCTTCGACGGCCGCTACGTGGCCTTCGCCAGCGAAAGCACGAACTTCTCGCCGATCGACCTCACTGATGGGCACGACATCTATGTGCACGACCGCCAGGCCGGCACCACGCGGTTGGTTTCCGTGAGCTCCACCGGCGGCAAGATCGCCGGCACCGCGAATCTGGCGCAGATCTCAGCGGATGGGCGCTACGTCGTCTTCGAGAGCAGCGCCGTCAATCTCGTGCCTAACGACAACAACGGCCAGACGGATGTCTTCCTGCGTGATCGCTGGCTGGGCGTGAACCACCTCGTGAGCGTTGGGCTCGGCGGTCTGCTGGCCAACGAGCGGTCGGGGCGCCCGTCGCTCTCGCTCGACGGACGCTACGTGGCCTTTCACAGCAATGCCAGCAACCTGGTCCTCGGCGACGGCGACTTCATTCAGGATGTCTTCCGGCGCGACGTGTGGACGGGCCTCACCGAGATCGTGGCCACGCCCGGGCATGGCACCTTCGGCAACGGTTTCTCGCTCATTCCCTCCATCTCGGGTAACGGTCGCGTCGTGGCCTTCGAGAGCCATGCCACGAACCTGGTGGCCGCCGATGTGAACGAGGTCCAGGACGCCTACGTGCGCGTCTTCAACGACTGACGGTCCACCTTGCCGCGGTCATTCTTGGGGAGTTCGTCCAAGAAGATCACGCGCCGCGGGTACTTGTAGGGCGCGAGGCGCGCCTTGACCCAGGCTTGCAATTCAGCGGCGAAACTCGCGACGCCTGGGGGGGCGGGCCGCTCGCTGGCCGCGCCCGCTGCGCCTGCCGCGCCCGCGGCGACGCCGAGCCGTGCTGCGCGCGCCGGCGTCGGCACCACAAAGGCCGCGGGGAGGATCAGGCCGTCGGCGTCGGGGCAGCCCACCACGGCCGCCTCGGCCACCTCCGGATGCTCGAGCAAGCAGCCTTCGATCTCGTGCGGGGCCACCCAGACGCCGCCGACTTTCAGCAGCTCGTCGGCACGGCCCTCGTAGAAGAAGTAACCCTCATCGTCGATGCGAAACATGTCGCCGGTGATGACCAGGTCGCCGGCGAAGGTCTCTTTGCTCTTCTCGTGGTCGAGCCAGTAGCAGAGCGCGGCCGACTCGCCGCGCACATGCAGCCGGCCGACCTGCCCGCGCGGCACTTCCTGGCCCTGCGGATCCACGACGCGGCAGTCGTAGCCCGGCACGGCCTGTCCGAGACTGCCCACGCGCACTTGGCCCGGTCGGTTGCTGATGTAGATGTGGAACAGCTCGGCGCTGCCGATGCCGTCGAGGATCTCCACGCCGCAGCGCTCCAGCCACTGGCGCTGCAGGGCCTCGGGCAGCTTCTCGCCGGCCGAGAGCACGAGGCGCAGGCTGGAGAAGTCGCGCGGTCCGCGGTGCGTGCGCTCTTCGGCCTCGTGCTGCAGCATGCGCCCGATCATGGTGGGCACCGAAGTCAGGATGGTGGGCCGGTAGCGCTCGATGACTTCGCAGAGAACGGACGGCGTGCTGCGCTCGCTGAAGAGGGCCGTGCTGGCGCCTACCGCGAAGGGAAACATGAGGTTCGTGCCGGTGGCATAGCCAAAGAAGAGCTTGGGCACGCTGACGGTCACGTCGCTCTCGCGGATGCCGAGCGTTTCCTTGGCATAGCGCTCGATGTTGAAGGCGAAGTCCTCGTGGAAATGCACGGCGGCCTTGGGTTTGCCGGTGCTGCCGCTGGTGAAGAGGAAGCCGGCGATGTCGTGGCGCCGGGTGTCGGCCATCACTGGGGCGGAGCGCGCCGCCTGCGAGGCCGCAGAACCTGCCGGCCCGCCTGCGTGCCCGCCTGCGTGCGCGATGACGTCGCTGAGCGCGAGCTGGCCAGCCTGCAACTGCGGCGGGCGGCGGTTCGCACTGCGTGCCAACGGCCGCTCACCGGGCGCTGAGCCGGGCGGCTGCGGACTGTCGAGCGTCGTGTCGCCGTCGGCTACCAGCACCGTGTGCAGATGCGGACAGCGCGGCGCCAGCTTGGCGAAGAGGGGGGCCAGGGACTCGTCCACGACCGCCACGCGCGCGCGGGTGTAATCCAAGTAGTAGGCGTAGTCCTCCTCGGTGAGCAGCGTGTTGACCATGGCAAACACCGCGCCGCACTTGAGCGTGGCGAACCAGGCATGGCTGAACTCGGGCCGGTCGGAGAGCACGATGAGCACGCGCTCTTCCATGCGCAGGCCTAGCTCGGTGAAGGCGAGGGCTAGGCGGTCACTCGCCTCGCTCAAGGCCGCGTAGCTGTATTCCTCGTCGCGCCAGCGCAGCGCAATCTTCGCGCCGCGCCCGGCGCGCAGGTTGTGCTCCAGCAGGTAGTCGGCGAGGTTGAAGCGATCGGGGAACATGTCAATCAGCCGCGCTAGTCGCTCAGCAGCCCGCGCACAGCCCACAGGTCCGGCAGGGCGCGCTTGTCGAGCGTGGTGCTGAGGTAGCGGATGCCGTCCAGATCGCCGGTGGTGCCCTTGCCGGTGCCCGGCTTACCGCCGATTTGCCGCTCGACCATCATCACGTGGTGCCGCCGCCAGAGCACAAGCTGCTCGTCGATGTCGAGCAGTGCCTCGCAGAGTTCGTAAATCGTGGGCTGGGCCTGCGGCTGTTCGTAGAGCCGGCGCAGGGCGGCGAAGGTGGCGCTTTGCTCGGCTTCGCTGCGCGGACGCGTCGCACTCGTCGCGCCGCGCACTTCCGGCGCCGTCACCGCGAGGCCGCAGCGGGCCAGCGCGGCATAGAAGGCATCGGGCACGCTGGGCTGCGTGAGACGTGCCAGCACGGCCGGCAAGCGCGGATCTTGACCGAGCCGCCGCACGAGCGCCTCGTCGCGCAGGCCCATGAGGATTTCCACTTCGCGGAACTGTGCCGACTGAAAGCCGCTGGCCGGATTCAGAGCGGCGCGGAAGGCCAGGAAGTCCGCCGGCCGCATGCTCTCCAGCACGTGAATCTGCGGCACCAGAATTTGAAAAATGGCCTCGACCCGGCGCGCCAAGTGCGTGGCCTGGCGCAGCGCGACGTCTGCGCTCGCTTGGCCGGCACCCTTTGCCGCGCTCCCTGGGCTGGTGACGCCGGACGTTGCGCAGCAACTGTCGAGCGCAGCCCGCACGCCCTCCAGTTCGTGCAGCACCAGCTTGAACCACAGCTCGTAGACCTGATGCACCACGATGAACTGCAACTCGTCGTGCGCGACCGGCTGCGCGAGACACTGCTGGAGCCGCAGCAACTCCGGCACCTTGAGGTAGTCGGAGTAGGTCAGGCGCGGATTCTGGCCGTAGGCATTGCTCAAGGTCGGGGGCCGCCGTGGGGTCGCTTCGTTCCGGGGAATCGTAGCCTCCGGGTCCATGCGCGCGTAGCCCGTCACCCTTGAGAGCCTCAGCCTGCGTACCCTGCGTCCGCCAACTGTCTTTCAACCCATGCAGCGGTGTGCGACGCGGCGGGGGTCGGTGTGCCGCGAGTTCCGAGCCGACCTCTCGGCCGCATCGGCCGAGTCGGCGAGGTGTTTGAGCGGCACCGCCGAGCCCCCGCCGCGGGCGCACTGTGCGCCCAAAACTCCGCTAGTACGCCGTGCCCTTGCTGGCGTGCTTCTCCCAGGCCTTGGTGCGCAGGATCTCGAGCACCGCGTCCAAGCAGGCATCGAGCTCGGCCTCGGTGTTGTAGAAGTGCGGCGAGAGGCGCAGGCCCACGTCGGGGCGGCAATCGATGAGGATCTTGCGCTCGGCCAGCGCGGCCACGACGGCGGGCGCGTGGTCCACGAGCAGCGTGACGCTGCCGCCGCGCCGCGCGGGGTCCGTCGGTGAGCGGCTCTTGAGGCCGCGCTCGGCTGCGCGCGCCAGAAAGCGCGTCGTCATGGCCACGCTGCGTCGCCGGGCGCGTTCGATGCCGACCTCGGCGAGGATCTCGTAGCCGCTGCGCGCCGCATAGAGCGCCGGCACGGCGGGGCTGCCGTGCAGCAGGCGCGTGGCGTCGCTGGCGTATTTCTGCGGGCCGCGCTCAAAGGCGAAGGGGTGCTCGTGCGCCATCCAGCCGGTGAGCGCCGGCTCGAGGCGCTCGCGCAGCGCGGGCTTGCAGTAGAGCCAGCCTGCGCCGGGCCCGCCGCACAGCCACTTCACGCTGCCGCCGCAGGCCATGTCGAGATCGAGGGCCTGCACGCTGAAGGGCACGGTGCCTGCAGACTGGTAGCAGTCGGCCAGCACCAGCGCGCCGACCTGCCGCGCGCGCGCCTGGATGGCGGCCAGATCCTGGACGTATGCGCTTTGAAAGAGCACGTGCGAGAGCGGCACGATGAGCGTGCGCTCGTCGATGGCCGCCAGGAAGTCCTCGGTGGCCACGCCGATGCCGTCGCGCGAGCGCACGGTGACGATTTCGGCGCCGCGCCGGCGCTGCGCCTCCCACACATACATGACCGACGGAAAGTTCAGCTCGCTGTAGACCACGCGGTTGCGCGGCGCCTTGAAATCCAGGCAGCTCGCGATGAGGCCCTGGATCACGGAGACGTTCTGGTGCATCACGACGCTGCCGGGCGGGGCGTCGATGAGCCTGCCCAGTAGGTTGCCCGTCTCCACGGGCGAGGACCACCAGCCCTCGGACCAGGCGCGAATGCCGCGCGTGGCCCAGAGGTCGGCGTAGTCGCGCAGGCGCTCGTAGACCCGGCGCGGCATGGCGCCGAGCGAGTGGTTCACCAGGTAGGTCGTATCGGCCAGGATCGGGAACTCGGCGCGCCAGCGCGCGACCTCCGTCTCGGTAAGCGGCGCCGAGCTTGGCGCCGTGTCGCTCGCCGCAGCCGGCCCAGCGCTCACCGCAGCGCCTCGATCTCGGCGACGGTCTTGGGGATGGCCGCTGTCAGCACGTCGTGTCCGCCCGCCGTGACGAGCACATCGTCCTCGATGCGCACGCCCAGGCCGCGGAAACGCTCCGGCGCGCGCTCATCGTCCGCGGCCACGTAGAGACCGGGCTCCACCGTGAGCACCATGCCCGGCCGCAGCAGGCGGCTGGACTTGTCCGGCTCGAAGTAGGCGCCGACGTCGTGCACATCGAGACCGAGCCAATGGCTGGTGCGGTGCATGTAGTAGCGGCGGAAGCTGCCGGAAGCGATCACGGCGTCGAGGCCGCCTTCGGCTTGTGGCAGCAGTTCCAGGGCGAGCAGCCCTTCGACGAGCTTGCGCACGGCGACTTCGTGTACAGAAAGGAAGCTTTGGCCGGGACGCACCTGCGCGATGGCGGCGAGCTGAGCCGCCAGCACGACCTCGTACAGCTCGCGCTGCGGTGCCGAGAAGCGGCCGTTGGCCGGGAAGCAGCGCGTGACATCGGCCGTGTAGGCCTCCACCTCGCAGCCGGCGTCGAGCAGTACCAGATCGCCGCGGCCGACGTGCTCCTGATTGGTGTTGTAGTGCAGGATCGTGGCGTTCTTGCCGGAGGCGCAGATCGAGAGGTAGCCGGGGCCCCAGCCGCCGCCGCGGCGAAAGGTGCCGTCGACCAGCGCCTCGATCTCGAACTCGCCTTGCCCCTCGCGCACGTTGGTCATCGCTGCACGGTGGGCGTCGTTGGTAATGGCCGCCGCACGCCGCAGAACGGCCACTTCGTCGGCCGACTTGATCAGCCGCTGCTCGTGCAGCAGCGCGCCCGGCGCCACGAGCTGGGCCGGGAAGCGGACACCATCGCGCGTGCGCGCGTGCATCTCGCGTAGCCAGCTCAGAATCTTGCGGTCGAAGTCCGGGTCGAGTCCGGTGGTGTAGTGCAGCGCCTGCGAGCCCTTCAGCAGGCGCGGCAGTTCGGTGTCTAGGGCTTCAATGGGGAAGGCCGCGTCGGCGCCATAGAGTTCGCGGGCGCCCTCGACGCCCGCGCGACGTCCGTTCCAGACTTCCATCTCCGGGTCGCGCGGCCGCACAAAGAGCACGAAGCGTTCGCTGTCGGCCTCGGGCCGCAGCACGGCCACGGCGTCGGGCTCGGCGAAGCCGGTCAAGTACCAGAAGTCGCTGTCCGGCCGGAAGCGGAAGTGCGTGTCACGGCTGCGCAGACGCTCGGATCCCGCGGGGAAGACCGCTACCGAGCCGCCCAAGCCACTCGCCGCCAGCGCGGCGCAGTAGCGCTCACGGTGCAGCTTCGCCATGGCGAGGTTCATGGCCGCGCGCGATCGAGGAGCAGCGTGGCCGGCTCACCGCCGGCCTGCACCAGCACCGGTTCGCCTTCCAGATCACCCGCGGCCGGCATTGCACCGCCGGCCAGCGAGAGCCGCGCTGAGAGCTTGAGCGTGCCGCCGAGCATCTCGGCCTTGTTGTCGACTTGCAGCGGCACGTGCTCCACGCCGATCTCGATGTCGAGCGGGAAACTGGCGAGATCGTAGCGCCGCACGGCGATGGGCATGCCGCCGCCTTGATTGGCGCTGCGCACGATGACGAAGAGCGTGTGCTTGCCATTGTTCGCGGCGAAGACCGGCGCGAGTTCGATGCGGGCCTTGAGGCGCGGGCCGGCGGCGGGAGCCGTCGTTGCCGTTCCAGTCGCGGCTGGCGGCTGGGCTCCGGCCGGCGCGCCGCCGGAGAGTGTGGGCGTGGCCGCGCTCATGGGCGGCAGTGTGGGCGCAGTTTTCCCGCCGAGTACTTGCGTGAGTCTTAGCGTGGTTGGCGGGCCGCCCACGCGCGCCGGCTCCGCTGTCTGGCCCTGCACGTCTCCGTACTGCGCCACCGCGTCGCCGTCCTGGTCGAGGCGCGCCACGATCGAGTAACCCTCGGACTCGGTGGGCCTCGCATGGGCCTGCATCGCGTCGCGGTCGGTGATCTCGAAACTCAGCGGAAAGCTGGGCGACTCGATCTTCTTCACAAAGTCAGCCATGGGCTGCTCTGGGTTCGCGCGGGCCATGATGAAGACGCAGTCGAAACTCGCGGCGTTCACCCCGAGTTCGGCCGGCAGTTCGATAACGCCGCTGAGCAAGACGGTCGGCGGGCCTTCGTCGAGCGCCTGCGGATCGCCATCGCTACCGCTACCGTGGTCGTGGCCGTCGCCGGGGAAGTGCGCCTCCTCGGGTCCGACAACGAGCGGATCGTCGGGGGCGTGGAGCGGCAGGCCCTCCTTGTCCACGCGCGTCACGCTGCCGTCGAAGCTCACTTCGTAGTAGCGCTTCTCCGCGCAGCCGGAGAGCAAGCCGCCTGCGAGCACGAGCAGACCGAGGGGCAGGGCGAGCGCGGTACGTCCGCCGGCAACTTGCGACTGGACCGCGTGCGCGCGGCGCTCAAGGGTGACCGAATCGTGGCGCGTGTCGAGCATGGGGCGACATGATAGCCGTCTTGCTAGGATGCCCGCGACAGCTTCCCCCTGGCGTCGGCGCCCGGCCGCACACCGCGGAAGTTGAGCCGCAGAGGAGCAGAAGAGCCCCGTGACCGCGCCCGCCATCACGCTGCGCACCTTCGTCTATCTCGACGTGCTGCAGCCCCAACTCGCCAGCTTCCTCGCCACCGTGGCCCAGGGCTACCTGCCCATCGAGGAACAGGCCGCGCTCTTCGTGGAAGTGCAGCCCGGCATCGCCATCAACCGCCTCACCGACGTGGCCCTCAAGAATTCCAGCGTGCGGCCCGGCATGCAGATCGTGGAGCGCTCCTTCGGTGTGCTCGAGGTGCACGCCGACGATCAGGGCGAAGTGCGCGCCGCCGGCGACGCCATCCTGCGCTACTGCGGACTGACCGAGGGCGATCGCTTGCAGCCGCGCGTGATCACCTCCGAGATCATCACCGGCACCGACGCCTACCAGACCATGCTCATCAACCGCATGCGGCACGGCGACGTGATCCTGCGCGGACAATCGCTCTACATTCTCGAGACGCACCCGGCCGGCTACGCGCTGCTGGCGGCGAACGAGGCCGAGAAGGCCGCGCCGATCCGGCTGCTCGAGGTTGTGAGTTTCGGCGCCTTCGGGCGCCTCTACCTGAGCGGTGGTGACGAAGAGATCAAGGAGGCGGCACGCGCCGCCGAAGCCTGCCTGGCCGGCATCGCCGGCCGGCCCAATGAGGAGGTCGTCGATGTTCGCTGAGTCTTTCGTTCCCGTCCTGAAGCGGCGCCCCGGCGCTCCCCTGGCCTCGGCCCCGGTTGGGGCGCCCGTCGGCACGCTGCTCGGCGCGCTGTTCGCAGTGCTGCTCCTCGCCGGCTGCGGTCCCACCTTCACGCGCTCGGCCGATGAGCCCGAGATCGACGACCCCGCCATGAGCACGCGCCTCGACCGGCGCGACCTCGAACTGGCCCTGGCCGAGTGGGTCGTGGGCTTTGGCGGCTCGGAGTTCGTGCACGGTCTCGGCCTGCAGAAGCCCAACATCGCGATCCTGCACATCGCCAACGACACCAGCGAGCACATCGGCGGCGCGCTCGACAACTTGCTCTCGGCCGCCGAAACCAAGCTGGTGAACTCGGGCCAGTGGAATGTCATCGACAACACGCGGCTCATGGCCGACGCGGTCATGGCCGAGCGGCTGCGCCAGGCCGGCGACGCCGTGGACCCGGCCACGCGCTCGGCGCTGGGCAAGGAGTACGGCATTCACTACTTCGTGAACGGCCGCGTGGGCGACACAGCCGAGAAGACCGGCGACACGCGCCGCGTGCAGTACTACCTCTTCCTGCGCGTCACCGATGTGGCCACCAACCTGATCAAGTATCAGGCGCAGGTGGATATCACCAAGCAGGTCGAAGACTGAGAGCGGCGGCGCCCCGGAGGGCGCGCGCATGAATCGTCAGCGCGTCGCGTTCGCGCTCCTGCTGCCGTTGGCTGTGTTGGCCGGCTGCCGCGGCACTTGGGAGCAGCGCATTGCGCCCGCGCAGCGCGCCTTCTACGACGGCGACGCCACAGGCGCCGTCGTGCTGCTTCAGGCGCAGCTCACGGAAGCGACCGGCAGTTCCGACGAGGGCGTGCTGCGGCTGGAGCTGGCCTCGGCGCTGCAAGCGGCCGGGCGCTACGCCGAGGCCGCCGAGCAGCTCATGACCGCCGACCAGCACCTCGAGCAGCTCGACTACGTCGAGACGCCGCTCGACGAGTTGGCCTCGGCGCTCTTCTCCGTGGATCCGGGCAACTACCGCGCCACGCGTCCCGAGCGGCTGATGCTCAATGTGCAGAACATGGTCAACTTCCTCGGTGCCGGAAACTGGGAGAGCGCGGCGGTGGAGGCGAGGCGGGCGCGCCTGCTCATGCTGCAGGAGGACTTGGCCGAGGACGAGCGCTACGCCAGCCGGCTGGCCTGGGGCCTGGCCGGCGTGAGTCTGCAGCTCGCCGGCGCCGAGAGCGAGGCGCGCGACGCCTTCAAGGCGGCCGACCGGCCCGACCTCGCCGCGCGTCCGGGCCCCGGCGAGGCCAGCCTGCTCGTCGTCGTGCAGAACGGGAAGGCGCCGGTGCGCGTGCCCGGCAGGTTCTGGCTTTTCGTCTCCGGCAACCTGCAGCGGCTGCAACTGCCCACGCTCGTGCCGCGCTCGCCCGGCTTCGGCTCAGCGCAGGTCTTGGTGGACGGGCGTCCGGCCGGCGAGCCGCCCGTGCTGCTCGATCTCTCGGCGCAGGCGCTGCATCGCTATGACCGCGAGCTGCCGCATCTCCTGGCCGCCTCCGCGCTGCAGATGCTCGCTCGTTCCACCGTGACGAGTGCCGTGGAACGCAAGATCGAGGATCACGACCGCTCAGCCGCCGCGACGCGCAATTTGCTGGCAGACCTGCTGGGCTTTCTCGCCGGCGAAGTGGTGGCCGAGGCCTTGCCGCCCGACACGCGCTGCTGGTCGCTCTTGCCCTCCGAAGTGCGAGCGCTGCGGCTCAGCGTGCCGGCCGGCACGCGCCGCGTGGCCGTGGAGTTCCAGGACGAGCGCGGTCCGCGCCTCCTCGAGTGGGAGGTCACGCTGGAGAGCGGCGGCTTTGCGCTGGTGAATGCCGTGGGGGCCACGCTCGACCCGTGGGCACCGGCGCCCGACCCGCGCTCGGCCGACCTCACCAACACGCCCGCGGGCGTTCAGGCGCTGGCGCTGCTGGAGACCGCGCTGATCCTGCGCGAAGTCATCAAGCGTTAGGCGCCGAGGCAGCCGGCCAGTCGACGCGCCGCTCACCGACAAAGACGTGCAGGCCGCGCGGCGCGACGTGGACCCTGCTGCCGCTGCGCAGTCCCAGAGCCTGCAGTTCATGCAGTCCGAGTTCGGCCCGCAGGATGGCGCCCGACTGGCCCTCCAGTTCCACGCGCGCGATTGACCCGGCGGAGTCCACGCTCAGCACACTGGCCGGGAAGCTCGGGCGGCCATTGGGCGCGGCCAGAAGCTGCAGATCGTGGGGGCGCACGAAGACGGAGGCCTCTGCGCTGGCCTCGCCGCTGCGCCGCTCGCTGGCCGGCGCCGGGCTCGCGTCCGGCGAGAAGCGCGCACCGCCCGCCGGCACGGGCAGAGTCAGGGAAGCAAAGCTGAGCCGCTGGCGATCGAGCGTCGCCGGAAAGCGATTGACCTTGCCGAGGAAGCTCATCACGAAAGGGCTGGCCGGGCGGTGGAAGACCTCGTCGGGTGAGCCGATCTGCTCGATGCGTCCGGCGTTCATGACCACGATCGTGTCGGCCACATCGAGCGCCTCCTCTTGGTCGTGGGTGACGAAGAGGCTGGTTACGTGGAGCTCCTGGTGCAGCCGGCGCAGCCACCGGCGCAACTCGGCCCGCACCTTCGCATCGAGTGCGCCGAAGGGTTCATCGAGCAGCAGCACGCGGGGTTCGATGGCCAGCGCCCGCGCGAGAGCCACACGCTGCGCCTGACCGCCGGAGATTTGGTGCGGGAAGCGGCCCGCCATGCTCTCCAGCTTCACCAGGGTCAGCAGGCGCATGACGCGCTCGCGGATCTCATCGCGCTTGGGGCGCGAGCGGCGCGGCAGCACGCGCAAGCCGAAAGCCACATTCTCGAAGACGGTCATGTGCTTGAAGAGCGCATAGCTTTGGAAGACGAAACCGACCCGGCGCCGCTCCGGGCGCAGGTTGCTCACGTCCTCGCCGTGGAAGCGGATCGGGCCGCTGCCTTCGTCGGGGTGCTGCAAGCCCGCAATGATGCGCAGCAGCGAGGTCTTTCCGGAGCCGGAGGGCCCGAGCAGTGCAACGAGCCGGCCGGTGGGCACGGTCAGGCTGACCTCGCGCAGCGCCCGGAACTTGCCAAAAGTGCGCGAGATGCGTTCGACGTCGACGCTCATGTCGTGCTCCCCTCAGAGGCTTGCACTCCGCCTACCTGTGCGGCCAGAGCGCGCGTGCGCTGGGACTGCCATTCGATCCAGCTCTTGAGCACGAGGGTCAGCATGGCCAGCAAGGCCAGCAGCGAGGCGATCGCGAAGGCGGCCGAGAACTGATACTCGTTGTAGAGGATCTCCACGTGCAGGGGCATCGTGTTTGTGCGGCCACGGATGTGACCGGAGACGACCGACACCGCGCCGAACTCGCCCATGGCGCGCGCGTTGCACAGGATGATGCCGTAGAGCAGGGCCCACTTGATCTTGGGCAGCGTGACGCGGAGGAAGGTCTTCCAGCCGGAGGCGCCTAGGGTCAGCGCGGCCTCTTCCTCGTCGCTGCCCTGCTCCTGCATGAGCGGGATGAGTTCACGCGCGACGAAGGGGAAGGTGATGAAGGTCGTGGCGAGCACGATGCCCGGCACGGCGAAGATGACTTGCAGGTCGTGCTCCAGCAGCCAGGCTCCGGCCCAGCCCTGCAGTCCGAAGAGCAGCACGAAGATCAGGCCCGAAATGACCGGCGAGACGGCGAAGGGCAGGTCGATCAGCGTGATGAGCAGACTGCGGCCCATGAAGCGGAAGCGGGCGATGGCCCAGGCTGCCGCCAATCCGAAGACCACGTTGAGCGGCACGGAGATGGCGGCCACGAGCAGAGTGAGGCGCACGGCCGCCGCTGCATCGGTCTCCACGAGCGCGGCGAAGTAAGTGCCCACGCCATCGCGGAAAGCTTCGACGAAGACGGCCACGAGCGGGATGAGCAGAAAGAGGCCGAGGAAGGCGACCGAGCAGCCGATCAGCAGTCGGCGCACCCAGGCCGGCTCCTGTGTCACCTCAAGCATCTGCTTAAGCGCGTCCCAGCCGGCGGCGCCACAGCCACTGCAGCAGGTTGAGTGTCAGCAAGATGCCAAAGGACCCCGCCAGCAGCATCACGGCAATGGCGGTGGCCCCGGCGTAGTCGTACTGCTCAAGCTTGGCCACGATGAGCAGCGAGCTGATCTCGGTCTTCATGGGCAGATTGCCCGAGATGAACACCACCGAGCCGTACTCGCCCAGCGCGCGTGCAAAGGCCAGGGCAAAGCCCGTCAGCATCGCGGGCACCAGGCCGGGCAGGATCACGCGGCGGAAGCGCCGCAGCCGGCCTGCTCCGAGACTGGCTGCGGCCTCCTCAATCTCAGGTTCGAGTTCCTCCAGCGCCGGCTGAAGTGTGCGCACCACGAAGGGCAGGCCGATAAAGGTGAGCGCGACGAGCACGCCGGCCGGCGCGTAAGCCACCTTGATGCCGTAGGGTTCGAGCCACTGGCCGAGCCAGCCGGTCTTGGCCCAGAGCGTGGTCAACGCGATGCCGGAGACCGCGGTGGGCAGCGCAAAGGGCAGGTCGACGAGCGCGTCCAGCAGGCGGCGTCCTGGAAAGCGATAGCGCACCAACGACCAAGCCACGACGAAGCCGAAGCCCAGGTTGAGCAGCGCCGCGACGAACGAAGCTCCGAATGTGAGCTTGTAGGAGGCGACCACGCGCGGATCGGTGGCCGTACTCCAGAACTGCTCCCACGTCAGGGAGCTGGCCTTGGCGATGAGCGCTGCGAGAGGCAGCAAGACGATGAGGCCCAGATACAGCAGCGTGTAGCCGAGGGTCAGTCCGAACCCGGGCAGTGCGCTCTGCTGCCTGAGCCTCAAGCGCCCTCAGTTCCCGCCGGGTGCGTAGATGCGGTCAAAGACACCGCCGTCGTCGAAGTGCTCCTTCTGGGCCTTGTGCCAGCCGCCGAAGACGTCATCGATGGAGAAGAGCTCGATCTCCTTGAAGCGTGCGATGTCGGCGGGATCGGCGTGCTCGGCGTGGCGCGGGCGGAAGTAGTGCTTGGCCACGATGCGCTGGCCGGCCGGCGTGTAGAGATGCTGGAGATAGGCCTCAGCCACCGTGCGCGTGCCTTGCCGGTCGACCACCTTGTCGACAACCGCCACCGATGGCTCGGCCAGGATGCTGAGCGAGGGGTAGACAATCTCGAACTCGCCGTTCTTGCCGAGGTCCTTGAGTACGAGATAGGCCTCGTTCTCCCAGGACAGGAACACATCGCCAATGCCGCGCTGTGCGAACGTTGTCGTGGCTCCGCGCGCACCTGAGTCGAGCACGGGCACCTGGCTGAAGAGTTTGGCCACGAAGTCCCGCGCCTTTTGCTGGGCTGCGGCCACTTCCGCCTTGCGGGCCGGGTCGCTCAGTGCGTCAAAGCTCCCGAGCTGTCGCTTCAGTTCGAAGGCCCAGGCCGCGAGATAGTTCCAGCGCGCGCCACCGGATGTCTTGGGATTGGGCGTGATGGTCTCGACGCCCGGCTTGATCAGGTCGTTCCAGTCGTGAATCCCCTTGGGGTTGCCCTTGCGCACGAGGAAGACAATGGTCGAGGTGTAAGGCGCGCTCTGATTGGGCAGCCGCGACTGCCAGAGCACGGGCAGTTGTCCCGACTGGACTGCGATGCTGTCGATGTCATAGGCGAGCGCCAGCGTGACGACATCGGCCTTGAGGCCGTCGATGACGGAACGCGCCTGCTTACCACTGCCGCCGTGCGACTGCTCGATGGTGACCTTGTCGCCGGTCTGGGCCAGCCAGAACTTGGCGAAGTCGGCATTGAACTCCTTGTACATCTCGCGCGTCGGGTCGTAGGAGACGTTCAGGAGCTTGACCTCGTCTGCGACGGGCGCTGCGTTCGTGGGGCAGGCGTGCGCGTTCTGCAGTGCGGCCAGCGTGGCCACCATGAGCGCGGTGAGGCAGAGCAGGGCTGCAGCCTGGTGCAGGGCGGCGGAGAAGCGCTGAACTGGGCGAGGTGCGTTGAACATGGCTGAATCCTTGGGAACAGGGGTGAGAGCAAAGCGTGTGCCGGAGCCGGTTGGCGAGATCCCGTCGAAACGTGGTCAATGGCCCAGCACGGGTCACGGGTGGCCGTGACCCGTGCTGGAACCAGCCTGTGTCCCCACACGGGTGGGCGGTCTCGAGGAAGTCTCTGCTCAGAAAATGGCTTGGTACTGGATGCGGTACTGAGTCGTGTCGACGTCCTCACCGAGCGGGACGCCAACCACGTGGTGGAAGTCGGTGCGCACCACATCGAACATCCACTTACTGTTGTGGCCGTCGAGGTAGCGATTGAGGCCCAGCGTGACTTCGCGCGCCTGGGTGTTGGCCAGGACACCGGCCGTCGGTGCCGCGGCATTGCCGCTGGGGCTGAGTCTCGAGACACGCGCCACAAGCTCCCAGGCATTGGGCACCAGGAAGTAACCGAGCTGCAGCGTGGTCCCGTCGTCGCGTTGTCCTGCCAGGCCAATGCGGTCTTCCTTGCGCTCGAACCACTCCGCCATGAAGGACCAGGGGCCGCTCATGAGCTGGAAGTCCAAGCCCAGGCTCTCGCTGTCGCGGACCGACTTGCCGCCAGCGGCGGTGATGGGGGCTTTGGTGTTCTTGTCCACGCTGTTGTCGTTCTTCATCCACGAGGCGCCGAAGGCTGCACGGGTATCGCCCGCGGCAAGCGTCTGGAAGGAGGGGCCATCCGTCTTGATCGGTTCGCCCACGGCGTTCCACACGAGCCGCACGCCTTGGCGTAGCCCGTTCTCCGCATCACCGTCGTTGTTGTTGATCGACTGGCCGTCACCGTTGCTCACCGCGGCGGACCAGTCGAGGGCGCCGCCGCCGAGCGTGCCCGAGAGCATGGCCAAGGGTTCCCAGGAGGGCGTGAAGTTGTTGGAGGCCAGGGAGCGCTCCATGAGCGAGATCCCGAAGCCCGAGATCTGTTCTTCACGGCCAAAGGGGAATTTGGCTTGGCCGAAGCGCAGGGTCGTGCCATTCGCGAAACCCCAGTCCACGTAGGCGGCGCGCAAATTGAAGGCTCGCGCGCCGGCCTGGGCCGCCGCCGCATTGAGCGTTGACGTCGTGCCCATGTCCCATTCGAGGTTGTATTTGACGTTCTCGGCGCCGGCGTTGCCGGCCACGCCGAAACGCACGCGCGGCACGCTGAAATTGACGCCGCCCTCCGTGTCGAGATCGGCGTTGCTGTCGATGTTCGGGGCGTCGTCCGACTGGCTGCTCACGCGCATCTGCATGCGGCCGCGCAGACCCATGGTCCACTTGCCGTCGGCTGACCGGAACAGCAGCTTGCCGGCTGTGCCGCCGCGCACGCCCACATCGGGCGCCGCGAGGCGCTGCAGGCTCGACTCGATGAGTTCCACTTCTCGCCCCTCGGCCCGCGCCCGCTCCTTGGCGATGGCCAGAAGCTGCTGGCACTCAGCCTCGGTGAGCACGCCCTTCTCACGCAGCAGTTCGAGCAGCGCCGATTCCAGGTGCGTGTCGTGCGCGCCCTGCGCGGCGGCGCGCGTTGCGGCTCCGGCGCAGCACGCGAGCAGAAGGACGAGCACTTTCAGAGAGGGAACACGCATCACGCAGTCTCCGGTCGGGGGTGCGGACCGAGATTGCAAAGCGTGTGCCACAGCGCCTTCGTGCCGAGCAGGCCTCAGAACGTCGAGATCTGCACGCTCGGCCAGCGGCGGGAACGGCTGAGCCTTTGCCTATACTGGGCGGCCCGTGCTGGGCGCTGGCTGTGGCACGGACTTTGCTCAAGCTTCGGAAATCGATTCTGGTCAACACCTGCGCAAGGCGACTTCGATGACCGACCCATCCCACGAGTTGCTCATCGCCGTCTGGCGTGAGGCCTGCCGGCATGCCGAGATCGGCGACTCGGTCGCCAGCATCGTGCCATTGCTCGGGCGTGCTCTGCCGCTGGACCTCGTGCTGGTTCTGCGCCTGGATGAGACGCACAGCCACCTGGAAACCCTGGCGTCCGTCGGTCAGCTCACGTCGGCGGGGTCCCGGCAACGGCAGCTTGAGCCGGGCCATGCCGCGCGGCTAGCCGCCTGGTGCCGGAGCGGGGACGTGGCCCATGAGGTGGCAGTCGGGGCCTCGTGGCCGCTCGCCGAACTCCTGCCGGCCGGCGCCGCGGGGGATGTCCTGGTCGGGCCGCTCCGCGACGGCGATCAGGCCCTGGGCGTCCTGCTGTTGCTGGCGAGAGCGCCCGCGCGCTTCGACGAGACGCAGGTCGCACTGGCGCGCTCACTGCTGGAGCCCTTTTCCGTGGCGCTGGCCAATGACCGGCAGTTTCGCGAAATGGCCCGGCTGCGTGAGGCGGTCGAGGCCGACAACCGCGCCATTCTTTCGCGCTTGCAGCGTGATGACATCAGCGAGACCGTGGTGGGTGCCGAATCGGGCCTGCGCGAAGTCATGGAGCAGGTCGAGAAGGTGGCGCCCACCGAGGCCCCGGTGCTCATCCTGGGCGAGACGGGTTCGGGCAAGGAGGTCATTGCCCGCGCGATCCATGAGCGCAGCCGGCGTGCCCAGGGACCGGTCGTGCGCGTGAACTGCGGCGCCATACCCTCGGAGCTCATCGACAGCGAACTCTTCGGTCACGAGCGCGGCAGTTTCACCGGAGCTGTCGCCACGCGGAAGGGCTGGTTCGAGCGCGCCGACGGCGGCACGCTCTTCTTGGACGAAATCGCCGAGCTGCCGCTCGCCGCTCAGGTTCGGCTGCTGCGCATTCTCCAGGACGGCGGTTTCGAGCGAGTGGGCGGGGGGCAGCCGCGCACGGTGGATGTGCGGCTGGTGGCCGCCACGCACCGCGACTTGCAAGAGATGGTGGCGCGCGGAAGTTTCCGCGAGGACCTCTGGTACCGCATCAGCGTCTTCCCGATCCGACTGCCAGCGCTGCGCGAGCGCCGCCAAGACATTCCCCGTTTGACGCGGCACTTTGCCAAGCGGGCCGGGCTGCGACTCGGCGGCGTGGCGCTTGAACCAACAACCGCGGACCTGCAAGCGCTCTCGGCCTACGACTGGCCGGGCAATGTGCGTGAGCTGGCTGCGGTCATCGAGCGGGCCACCATCCTGGGCGGCGGACGCCGGCTGGAGATCACTTCGGCTCTGGGCGTGGCGGCCGTGCCCTCGACAGTCCGCCGCGAGATCGAGCCGGCGACGGCCGCAACTCGGTCAAGCACGGGCCAGGAGTCAGAGGCAGGGTCATTCTCAGGCAACGCTCCCGCTGCACTCGATGCCGCCATGATGCGCCACATTGAAGCGGCTCTGGCCAGCACGGCGGGCAAGATCGAAGGCCCACAGGGAGCGGCCGCGCGGCTGGGCATCAATCCGCACACACTCCGGGCACGCATGCGCAAGCTGGGCATCGACTGGCGCAGCTTCCGAACTCGCTAAGTGGGGGGCGGCGGCCGCGCCCCGAGCGAGTCAGCGCCCTGGGCGGTCCCAGCGATCGCTGGCCTTTTGTGTGCGCTCGCGCGCCGACTGCCGCACGACGGCGAGCAACGCACGCAGATGCGCGCCGGCCGGACCAGCCAGAAAGGCCAGCCAGAGCAGGAGCGGGACGGCGCCGAGTGCGACTGCCAGCAGGAGCGTGAGGCCAAGCAGCGTGCCGAGCCAGGCCAGCGCGGCGCCGAAGAGTGCCAGCAGAAGCGTGATGGTCCAGCCGCCATCCATGAGCAGACGCGGGCCGAGTTTGTAGGCCGCGAGTTGCAGCTTGTCCGTGAAGGGCGCGCGCGCCGGTGAGCGCAGATTGGGACTCACTTGGAACCACGCGGCGGCGCGGCGGAGCTGCTGTTCGCGGCGCGCCGGGCCGGGCGGCGGCTTGACCTCCATGAAGCAGGGCCCCGGCACGATCTCCACGCGCAGTCCGCGCTGCCGCACTTGGAACATGAGATCCAGATCGTCGGCGGCCAGCCCCGGGCTGGGAAAGATGCCCAGCCGCGCCCGCCAAGCCAGGAACTGGCCATGCACTGAGAAGAGCCGCCCGCGGCGGCTTTCCCAGCGGCGGATGGCGGCGGTCCAGCGGTCGTAGGGCTCGTCGGCGGGCACCGGATCCTTGTGATCGCTGCCGCGGCACGAGCCGTCGTCGGCCAGTGACTGCACGAACTCCTGACGGCCGCAGGCCATGCCCAGATCGGGCCGCGTGCGGAAGTGATGCTCCAGGTTGAGCAGCGAGGGCGGCCGCAGGATCACGTCGGCATCGGTGAGCACGAAGACATCCACGCCTTCGGAGCCGAGCACGCCGATGGCGTGATGGATGGCGCCGGCCTTCCCGGGCCGGCCGGCATTGCTGATCACGCGCGCCGAGGCCGGCATGGCGCCGGTGATCGAGGGCACGCTCATGCGATTGGTGCCGGAGGCCTTGGGAAAGAGCGTCGCGATGAGAGCCCGCGCGCGCTCGGCCGTGCCGTCGCTGGAGCCGTCGTCCACGACGACGATCTGGTGCGGCCGCTGGCTGAAGGGCCAGCGCGCGTGAGCGAGATTGCGCAGCTTGCGCTCGATGACCGCCGCTTCATTGCGGCAGGGAATGATCACGCCCAGCACGAGGCCGGGGACCTGGCCTTCGGTCGCACTCAACGGGTCTGTGCTCCCACTGGCGGACGCGGAGTCTTCGGCGCTTGCCGCACGGCGAGCGTCTTGCCCAGCAAGCGCGGCCAGGCGCGCGGCTGGAACAGCACGTTGTCGGCCTGAGCGCACTCCCAGGTGCAGTGGCAGCGCGTCTGCCGGATCTCGCGTCGCAGCGCCTCGGCGGCCGGTGCGTTCCACAGCGCGCCCAGATCCCAGCGCGTGTCGTTCAGGTTGCCGATGTCGCGCCCGAGCATCTCGCAGGGCTGCACCGAGCCGTTCTCAAAGATCACCGCCGAGAGCGTGCCGGCCGTGCAGGGCAGGTGCTGCGACAGATCACCGGCGGCCACACGCGCCACGTGCTCGTACATGAGCCGGTCGCGCGCTGCGGCGACGTCGGCCAGCGGGTAGCGGAAGTAGGGCAAGGCGCCGGACTCCATGAGCCGTTGCTTGCGCGCGACGACTTCACGGTAGCAGTCCAGGTCCACGTCGAGCAGGTGCTGCTCCATGGCCGTGCCGCGCGCGAGGTTGATGGTCACGTTGTCGGGGTGCAACTCGTCCACGAGCTCCTCGAGATGGTCCGCGAGCACACGCTGGTTCTCGGAGGTCACCGTAAGAATCAGGCCCACGCCCAGGCGCTTGGTGCGGCCCTCGGCCTGGCGACGATAGCTGCGCACCGATTCCACCGAGCGCGCGTGTCCGCCCGGCACTTGGCGGATCGAATCATGGATCGCGGGCGGCCCGTCGAAGGAAACCGAGACGGAGAGAAAGGTGTCGGGATTCTCGGCGAGCATGCGCTCGACGCTCTCGTGCTGCCAGCCCTCCACGAGGCCATTGGTGGGGATGGCCAGGTGGCGCAGGCCGTGGCGTCCGAAGGCGCGCGCCAGCTCCGGCAGATCGCGCCGCAGAAAGGGCTCACCGCCGCCGAAACTCACCCAGAGCAGCGGGCCGAGACGCGCCGAGGAATCGGCCAGGCGCTGCACGTCCTCCACGCTCGGCCCTTTGACCCCGGCCGCGACCTCCTGCCAGTGAAAGCAGTGCCGGCAGCGGGCGTTGCAGGTGCCCGTGACGAAGAGCGTCAGGTGCAGCGGCGGTCCGCGCCGGATAAGGCCGCGGCGCAGGAAGGGCAAGTAGCGCAGTGCGTTCACGAACCGGCGATTGTAGCCCCCGGCCGCTCGTTCATGATGAGGAGATGCAGCCACCCCTGCGACGCATCGGCCTGCGCCTGCTTCTCGCTGGCGGCGCGGCTCTCTCCGGGCTGATCGTGGCGGAAGTCGCGCTGCGTGGCCTGCAGGCCGGCGCCCCGCCCGAAGGCTCGCCGCTGCGGCTCCCCGGCGGCCTGCCGCTGCTCGAGCCCTTTGGCCGCTGGGACCGCGACCTGGGCTACGCGCTCGTGCCCGGCTCGCGCGCCTTCCCGGAGTACCGCATCAATGCGGCCGGCTGGCGCGGCGCGGACTTTCTGCGCGAGCGGCGCCCCGGCACGCTGCGCCTCGTGACGATGGGCGACTCCAGCACCTTTGCCATGGGCGTGCGCGAGGAAGATGGCTGGCCGGCGCGGCTGCAGCAGGCGCTCAGCGGCCTCTTCGCGGGCCAGCTCGAAGTGGAGCTGATCAATGCCGGCGTGCCGGGCTACTCCACGCTGCTCAACCGCGTGCAGCTCGAACGCGACGTGCTGCCCTTGCAGCCCGATGTCGTGGTGGCGCTGCTCACCGGGCAGAACGACACGCGCCTCGTGCAGGGGCGCACCGACGCTGAGATGGCGGAACACAACCGCTCATGGGCCGTGCGCCTGCGACGCTGGCGCGTGGTGCGCTTGCTGCTCGGCGCGGCCGAGGAGTCCTTGAACCTCTGGCCGGTGGTGCATGAAGGGGCGGCGAATGCGCGGCGCCGCGTGCCGCTGGAGATGGCTCAGGAGCAGCTCGCCGCGATGCGCGCGGCGGCCGAGTCGGCCGGGGCGCACTTCGTGGTGGTCCTGCTGGCTCCGCCGCCGGCCGTCGCCGCGGCTGAGCCGATTCTCGTGGAGTTCGGCGCCGCGATCGCGCAGCGCGCGCAGGAACTGGGCCTGCCGCTCGCCGACGCGCGCCCCGAGTTTCGCGCGCTCTTCCCGCACCCGCTCTTCGTGGACAACGTGCATCCCACACCGCAGGGGCATCGGCTGCTGGCCTTCAGCGTGCTCCAGCGGCTGCTCGCGACGATGCCCTGGCCGGCGGGGGCCGCGCCGCGCGCCGAACTGCAGCAAGCAGCCGTGAGCCGGCGCGCCGAACTCGGTCTGCCGCTCGACGTCGTGGATGCTCGCTTCGGGCAGGCGCTCGAACTGGCCAGCCGTGACCGGCCGGCAGCCCTGGCGCTGCTCGACGAAGTCCTCGCTGACACTCCGCGAGATGTCGAGGCGCTGTTTCAGCGTGCCTGGCTGGGGCGAGGGCGTGGTGCGCCCGACGCGACGGCTGCGCGCTGGCAGCGCGTGGCGGATCTCGATCCCGCCGGTGTGCACGGCCTCTTCGCTGCCGGCCTGCTGGCGCTCGAAGCCGGCCGCGCTCAGGAGGCGCTCACGACTTTGCAGGCGGCCCTCGCCGTGCGGCCCTCCTTCGGACCGGCGCGCTATCTCGCGGGCCGGGCGCTGCTGCAGCTCGAGCGGCCGTCCGAAGCCGTGCGGGAACTGCTCATTGCGCAGGCGCTGCTCGGACCGCTGCCGGAACTCGCGGCGGCACTCGAGCGGCTGGCGGCCACGCCACTCAGTCGATGAAGTGCAGTGAGACCGCGTTGGAGATGGCGACGCCGAAGGGCTGCGCCGCATCGAGCACGCGCGCCTGAAGCAGCACGTCGAGCGGCGCGCCGATGCCGCCGACGATGCTGAGGCTGAGCTGGCCCAGGCCATTGGTGAGCGCCGGGAACTCAAGCAGTGCCGGGAGCGTGACGAGCACGCCGCCCTTGAAGGGCAGTGGATTCAGGCTGAGCGAAGCGGCCATGAAGAGCAGCGCGTTCGGAGGTGCGCCGCTGAGGAACAGCGTGGACGTCTCGCACTCGGCCAGCACACCGCCGCAGACCGAGAGGCTCACCGTGCCCGGGCCGCCGAAGCCCAAATCCTGCTGACAGCTCACGCAGGCATTGCCGCGGCCGTCGTCGTCGGAGTCGACCTGTTGCGGATTGGGGATCTGCGGGCAGTTGTCCCACTCGTCGGGGGCGCCGTCGCCGTCCACGTCCTGCTGGCTGCGGCGCACGCTCGACACGCGCACATCGTCGAACACCCAGCCGAGGGCCCGGAACTGATTGTTCACGTCGCTGCCGAGGCGCAGCAGCGGGCTCACCGACGTCACCGTGAAGGGGGCCGAGAGTGTGGTGAAGACGTTGTTTTCCACGCTGGGATGCCCGACGCGCAGCTCGACCAGGCCGGCGCTCGGATTCCACTCCGCTTGGACATGGTGGAAGCCGTTGACCGCGTCAACATGCAGCGGGCCAGGCAGTGGCGCGACGACCTCATGCCGGCCGTTCTTCACGTCCGTGACCACGAAGTGGATCGCCGCATCCTCGACGTAGAGCTCGAAGCTGTTGGAGTTGTCGTGGAAGGTGCCGTAGGCCGTCGTGCCGCCCACGACCGGCACGCAAGCGCCCGCACCCTCGCCATAGATATTGCCCGTGGTGGGCTTGGTCGTGAACGTGCTCGTGGGCAGTTCCCAGCCCTGGCCGTTCACGCCGGCTAGCGAGCGGCCGTCCAGATCGAGATGGAAGATCTGCGAGACCACACCGGAAGACGAGCGGAAGAGGATGTCGTCGGTGCCGTCGCGGTTCAGGTCGCCGAGCACGACGCAGACCGCGTTGAGCGCGGCGAAGTTCCGCACGGGTGCCGTGCAGAGCGAGCCAGCGGCGAGCCCGGAAGGATCAAGCGGACCCAGCGGGCCGAAGAGCACTGAGGAACTCAGCGTGTCGAAGGGGCCCTCGCGCCAGTTGGCAACGGCGACGTCCAGGAAGCCGTCGTTGTCCAGATCCTTGCTGGCATTCAGCGTGAAGGGGCGCGGTGTCTCAATGGCGCAGTCGGGTTCGGGGTCGAAGCTTCCGTCGCCATTGTTGAGGTGCAGCGCGACGCGTCCGGAGCTGAGGCCCTCGCCATTGGGGTAGAGCGTCTGCGCCAAGGCCGAGTCGGGCCAGCCGTCGCCGTTCATGTCACCGAAGGAAGCGCCCAGCACCTGGTTGCTGCGGTCCGAGGCGGTGAGGGCCACGTTCGCGAAGGTGTAGCCGTTCGGGCCGATCTCGCCGAGCAGCACGCGGCTCATCGGGAAGCCCAGACTGCCGTAGATCACGTCCAGCACGCCGTCCCCGTTCACGTCTTCGGCGGCAATGGCCTCGGCGCTGGCCACGATGTCCATCCAGGGCAAGTTCATCAGGCTGAAGCTGCCGGTGCCGTTGTTGGCGAAGCCGATGACGGCCGGCGTCGAACTCGCGTAGCTGGCCGCCATGATGTCCAGGTCGCCGTCCTGATCGAAGTCGGCGAGCACGAGCCCTTGAGCGAGGTCCACCTCGAGCGCGGTCGTGGGCAGGTACTGGTTGTTCTTAAAGAAGGGGCCGTAAAAGACCTGCACTTCGCCGGGCGTAGCCGGCGTGATCGGGGAGCTGAGGAGCTGGCCCTGGTTCATGGCCACGACGAGGTCCAGCACGCCGTCGCCGCTCACATCGCCCACGCCGATGCCGCGTGTGGTCTGCGACAAGAAGCGCGCCGAGTTGTTGAAGTCGAGGCCGGTGCCTTGGTCGAAGTAAATGCGCGAGGACGTGGCCAAGCCCGGCGGCGTGGGCTCGCCGACGATCAGGTCATTGAAGCCGTCGCCATCCAGCGACTTGGTGCCGCGCAGGCTGAAGAGGTACTGGCGCCGGCCGCTGAGCAGACCGGGTTTGATCCACATCTCGAGCGTGCCTGCGGCCAGCGGAAAGCCCGTGGACGGATAGATGCCGACGCCCGAGCCAAAGGGCACGCGCAAGGCCGTGTCACCGAAGACTCCGATCGCATCGGCCGAGTAGTCCACCTTGGACGACAGCGGGCCCTGCGCGTTGAGCAGCGCGATGTCTCCGCCGTTGAAACGGCCGAGCAGCACGGTGTCTGCATCCAGGCCCTGGATCGGTGCGTGCGTCAGGGGCAGAGGGTCGGCCGGCGGGCACTGCCCGCGCGCCACGTCCGCGCAGAGCAGCAGAGCGGCGGCACAGAGCGTCGTGAGCAGAGTCCGGGCCTGAAGTGCGGTCGTCACAGCGAGAGGGCTCCGGGTCGGGTCGGGCGAGGAGAGGATCGAGCGGGGCGGGCTCAGCCCGGCGATGGGCGGCGCATTCTAGACCATCCGCCGTTGGCCGGGGTTTATCGGCCGGCCGTCGCCCTCAGCGCAACTGTTCCCAGTAGTCCCGCGGCATGTCGTGCGCGATTTTGAGCGCTCCGTTGCAGCCGGCGTACACGGGCTCCTCGACGGTGGTCACCGTGCCGCCGCCAAGGTGCTCTTCCATATAGGCCTCCAGGGCCTCTCCCAGGCCGCCGATTTGGCTGCCGCCGCCGCCGAGCAGCACGTTGCCGCGCAGCACCGCCTGGAACTCCGGGTCGAAACTGGCCACGAGCTTTTGCAGGCCCTCGGCGATGGGCGGCACGATGCTCAGGCAGGCCTGATTCATCTCGCGCGTGATGTCGATGTCGGTGGGCTTGCCGTTTACGGGCCACTTCACATGCACGCGTCCGCCGTGGCTGCTCACGTCGGCGAACTGCTCCTTGGCCAGCGTCACCATGTGGTCGCTGAAGGCGACGTCGGGGTGGCTCTGGCGCAGCAGCTTGGCCAGCAGGCGGTCAATCGAGTCGCCGGCTGAGGTCAGCGTGAGCTGGTCGCCCTCGCCGGGCATGGTGCCGTGCATGCGGCAGAGGTCGGTGGTGCCCGCGCCGATGTCGATCACCAAGGTGTCGCTCAGCCGATCGAGGCCGTAGGCCACGGCGAAGGGCTCCGAGCAGATCATGACCGAGTCCACTTCGCCGGCGGCAGCCTGCAGGATGGCCTTGCGGTTCTTGACCGAGGCCTCGGCCGGCGTGCCGATGACGGCATAGATGAGCTGGTCCTTGGCGGGGCGCGCGAGCGCGATGGCTTGCCGGACGAGATCCTGCGCGGCGCGCAGATTGGCCGCGGCCTCATCGGCCTTCAGGTCGTCGCCGCTGCCCTTGATCACGCCGGCCTCGAGGGGCCGGAAGACTTGCAGGGCGAGCCGGTGCTTGACCACGTCGTCGCCGAAGAGCGGCCCGTCGCCGAGCAGCTTGCGCGAGACGACGTCCTGCGGATAGCCCACCAAGGAGAGCGTGGAGGCGCGCACGCCGTTGCTGGCGGCGATCGCGGTGCGCGAGGTGCCCAGGTCGATGCCGATCCACAGGATGCCTTCGTCTCCAGCGTGCACCACCGGATCAGGGCTGGCGCCCCGCGGAGAGTGCTTCTTATCGCCGGTCTTTTCGCTGCTCATGGGCCTGTCTCGCTGGGTGGAAGGTCGGACATCATAGTTTGCAACTCAACATTCATGCGGAAGATCTCGTCGAGCAGGGCCGCGCGCTGTGCGCCGGCGGGCCCGGTGAGGTCGCTGGGTGTCATGGGCAGGCCGCTGCCGAACTGCCCGCCGGCGGACTGCGCCGATTGGGCGGCGCGGACACGAGCCAGGAGCGCCTCCGACTCCTGCAGCTTGCCGCGCAGCTTCTCGATGCGCCGCCGGAGCTGTTCCTCGCGCGAGTCTTGCTCGCGTTGGAGATGCTGCGAGAGTTCGGCGCCGAGGGCTTCGCCGCCTGCCGCCGCGATGCGCTGGCGCAGGCCCGGCTCGATCTCGCCGAGCAGGGACTCGAGGCGACTGGTGAAGCGCTGCGCGGCCGACGCCGCATCCGCCGGAGCCCAGAGTCCGCGCCGCGCGCGCTCATGGCTCTCGGCGAGTTCCTCCTCGGTGCGGACGACCTCGGTGGCCAGCATGTCGCGATGCCGCGAGAGTTCGTCCTGCCGGCGCTTGAGTTCGTCGACGGTGTCGCGCAGCGTATTGCGCTCTTGCAGCAGCGCGAAGAAGCGCGTGCGCGCCTCCTCCGTGAGCCCGGCGGCACCGCGCGCGTTGATATCCAGACCCAGGTCGGCCAGGGCCTCGTCCACCGCCTCCGAGAGCATGCGTTCCACGTCGCGGTAGCTCAGCACCGAGACTTGGCGGTGGCCGGCGTGGCGGAGTCGGTCCAGGCTCTGCTCGCGCGAAGCCCCGCGGAGCAGGTCGAAGAGACGGCGGGCAAAGGGCTGGGACATCGCGGGCGGGGGCGTTAAAGGCGGGGGCGTCACAAGCAAAGGTCGAGTGGCCGGAAGGCGGAGGGGCAAACTTGGGGTCGAAGGGGGGCAGACTGTCCGCTCGGACTCATCGGCCGTCAACGGGTCAGACAGCGAGTGGTTCAGACCGGCCGGGTTTTCGACGATGATGACAAACCATGCTCTGGCCCTTCGGAAATCGCCGCCGCGCCGCAAAATTGGCTGATCCAGCCGGGATTGCGGGTGGCCAGCAGCTCGTGGTCCTGGTGGACGACACCGTGGATAAGCGACTCGTGGTTTTCCATGAGCCGGCCGGCCGGCAGGCCGAGCAGTACCGCGGCTTTCGCACGAACCTGCGCGCCCTGAATCCCGGCGACCAGCCGCGCACGCTGCTCTTCACCTCGGCCCTGCCCGGTGTCGGCAAGTCCATCAGCGTGGCTAACATCGCGCTGGCCCTGGCCGAGAACGAAGCGCTCAAAGTCTGTCTCGTGGATGCCGACCTGCGCGCCGGCACGCTCCATGCGCTCTTCGGCGTGCCGCGCGAGCCCGGGCTCTCCGACATCATGCTCGACCGCCTCGCGCCGCGGGCGGTGCTGCACACCGCGGCCGCCGGCAACCTCTCGATCCTCACCTGCGGGCGCGACGCCGACAATCCCGGCGAAGTGCTGGGCAGTGACTACATGCAGCAGCTCGTGGGCTGGCTCAAGCAGCGCAACCAATACATTCTCTTCGACGCGCCGCCGGCGCTGGTCTTCGCCGACGCGGCCGAGCTGTCCAAGTTCATCGACGGCATCGTGCTCGTGGTTGCGATCGACGACACGAGCAAGCAAGACGCCGAGCGCGCTCTGGCACAGCTCGATAAAGCCGGCGCAAATGTCGTGGGATGTTTTGTGACCGGCGGCCTGCCGGAAGAAGTGGACACCGCCGAAGTGCACCCGGCGGAAGCCGACGAAGTCTTCTGAGCGCGCGGGCGGCCGAGCAGTCCTCGGCGACCAATCGCCGAGATGCGGTGTGCCGCTTAGCGGAAGGCCCAGGCCGGCAGGCTGTCGAGGCTGATGCCTAAGAGCGGCGCCGCGATCAGATAGAAAACCGCGATGACCAGGGCCAATCCGAGCAGATTCAGCCAGAGGCCGGCACGCACGAGGTCGCGCATCGGGATTTGGCCCGTGGCGTAGACGATTGAGATCGGCGGCGTGCCCACCGGCATCATGAAGGCGCAGCTCGCCGCGAGTGTGGCCGGAATCATGAGGGCGCGCGGATCGACTTGCAGCGCCGTGGCGGCCGAGGCCAGGATCGGCAGCGCAATCTGCGCGGAGGCCGTGTTGCTGGCGAACTCCGAAAGCGCCACGAGCGCGACGCAGGTGATGAGCAGCACCGCAGCGAAGGGCAACTCCTGCAGTCCCTGAAAGAGCCCGCCGACCCAAAGGGCGGCGCCTGAACTGGCGATGCCGCTCGCCAGGGCGAAGCCGCCGCCGAAGAGCAGCAGCACGCCCCAGGGAACCTCGGCTGCGTGCCGCCACTCCAGCAGCCGCTCGCCGGGGCGGCTCTGCGAGGGCAGCGCGAAGAGCAGGATGGCCATGCCAATGGCCACGACGTGGTCGTCGACGCGGCCGCCGAGCGGCGCCCACGACTGCCAGCCTGGGAGCGCGAAGGTGCCGAAGTCCAGACCCTGGCCCGTGACCCAGAGCAGCGCCGTGGCCGCGAAGACGCCGCCCGCCACGCGCTCATCTCGGCGCACCGGGCCGAGCTGGCGCCGCAGTTCGGCGACGGCGCCGAAGATTTCCGTGTCAGGCAGGGGAAAGATCACGCGCACGAGCAGCCACCAGGCGATGACGGCGAAGGCCAGCGCGAGCGGCACGCCGAAGAGCATCCAATCCAGAAAGCTCACCGCGGGACCGTCCGGAAAGAGCTGCGGATAGAGTTGGCGGAAGACCAGATTGGTGGGTGTGCCGATCGGCGTGGCCAGTCCGCCGATCGTCGCGCCATGCGCCAAGCCCAGCAGCAGCGGTACGGCCAAACGGCGCAAGAGCGCCGGGTCGGCGCCCTGTGTGCGCGCCGTCTCGAGCACCGAGAGCGCGATGGGCAGCAAGAGCAGCGTCGTCGACGTATTGCTAAGGCCCATCGAGAGACAGGTGGCGGCCAGCAGGAAGCCCAGCACGAGCCGCCGCGGCCGGCTGCCGATCGCGCCCACGATCGCCAGCGCGATGCGGCGATGCGCGCCGCTCTGCTGCAGGCCGATCGCGAGCAGGAAGCCGCCGAGGAAGAGGAAGATCGTCTCGCGGCCGTAGTCGCGGGCCACGGTGGCCACCGGAGCGAGGCCCGCGAGCGGCATCAGCACCAGCGGCAAGAGCGCCGTGACTGCCACCGGCACCGCCTCGGTGACCCACCACACCGCCATCCAGGCCACGAGCGCGAGCATGCGCGCGACATCGCTCGACGCGCCTGGGTCGCCGCCGGGGTCCAGCAGCAGCACCAGGGCTGCCGCCGCGGGACCCGCGGCGAGCGCCCAGAGCCGGTTCGACGGCGGGGGCCTGCTCATAGCGCCAGAGGCTGACACGGCCGGGCGGCGATCTCCACGCTTGAGAGTGCCCCGGCCGAGCGGCAGTCTGTGGCCATGCTGGATCGACTCATCGACCGCCTCCCGGCGCTGCTGCTGCTCGCGGTCGTGCTCTTGGCGGCGCAGGTGGCCATCTCCGAGAAGGGCGAGGCCCTGCGTCTCGTGCCCGCGCTCCCGGCCTTGGGCCTGCTCTTGCTCTACTTCATCAAGGGACGCTCCGGCGGCAAGGGCAAGTCGGGCGGCAAGGGCGGCAGCAAGAGCGCGGCCAGTGCGCGCAGTGCTTCGGGAGACGAGGCATGAGTTTCCTCACGCCCGAGCATTGGCGCGCCGGCGTGGCCATCGCCACCTTTTTCGCGGCGGTGCATGCCTATCGCAAACTCAACCCCTACTTCGCGGCCACGTGGTTTGGCTCGGGACTCGTGCTCGGCTGGTTCTGGGCCGGTGAGCGCACTGCGCCTGAAGCGCTGCTCCTGCCGATCCTGGTCATCTACCTCGCCGCGGCCATCACCAAGGGCGTCGTCGAGCAGGGCTTCTTCTCAGGCAACCACTTGGTGCACGTCCTGGCGACGGGGCTCTTCGCCGGGCTCATTGCCTGGCCCATCGAAGCCGCCGCGCTCGGCATGGGCTGGACACTGCCGCGCGATCCGCCCTTCTACACCGCGCTGGTCAGCACGCCGCTCGACGGGCCCTGGATGGCCGGCGTGCCCGTGCTCATGCTCGTCATCTGGTCGGTGCTCGCCACGCTTTACTACGGGATCTACAAGCTGCTCGACCATATCGGCCTGGGTTCCACGCTGCAGACGCTGCTGCTCTTCGCAGCCATGCCCTTCATGCCCTGGGCCGTCTCGGGCGTGATGAGCTGGATGAGCTGAGCGCCCGCGGCGGGCGGCCCGCGGTGGGTGCGCGGCTCAGGCCGGACGCAGGACCAGCGCCGAGAGCGGCGGCAGGTCCAGCACCAGCGACTGCTCCTGGCCGTGCAGCGGCACCGGCTCGCTGGTGGGCCGGTCGCGTGTGGCGTAGTCGCTGCCGCCATAGCTGCCTGCATCGCTGCTGAAAATGCAGGACCAGCGGCCTGCGCTGGGAATGCCGATGCGGTAGTCGCGGCGCGGCACGGGCGTGAGATTCAGCACGACCACGAGGGTGTCGCCCACGTCGCGTCGCGCCCACGCCAACACCGAGTTTTCACGGTCGCTGCAGTCGATCCACTGAAAGCCTTCGGGATCCGGATCGCTGCGCCAAAGCGCGGCGTGTCCAAGATAGAGCCGCCCCAGGTCCTCGAGGAAGCGCGCCAGCCCGCGGCGCGGCGGATCGTTGGCCAGATGCCAGTCGAGGCTCTGGTCGTGGTCCCACTCGCGCGGTGAGGCCAGTTCGGTGCCCATGAAGAGCAGCTTCTTGCCGGGCCGCAGGTATTGGTAGGCCAGCAGCAGGCGCAACTGGGCCAGCTTCTGCCACTCGTCGCCGGGCAGGCGTCCGAGCAGGCTGCCCTTGCCGTGCACCACTTCGTCGTGCGAGAGCGGATTGAGGAAGCGCTCGCTGTGCTCGTAGAGCATCGCGAAGGTGATCTCGTCGTGGTGCCAGCGCCGGTGGATCGGATCGCGCGCGAAGTAGCGCAGCGTGTCGTGCATCCAGCCCATGTTCCACTTGAAGGTGAAGCCCAGGCCGCCGTGATCCGGCGGCGCCGTGACCCCGCCCCAGGCCGTGGACTCCTCGGCCAGCATGAGCGTGCCGGGGCACTCTTGCTGCACGGTGGCGTTGAGAATGCGCAGGAAGTCGATGGCCTCGAGGTTCTCGCGGCCGCCGTACTTGTTGGGCAGCCACTCGCCGTCTTTGCGGCTGTAGTCGCGGTAGAGCATGCTCGCCACCGCGTCCACACGCAGGCCGTCGGCGTGCAGCTCCTTGAGCCAGTAGAGCGCGCTGGCCACGAGGAAGTTGCGCACCTCGTTGCGGCCGTAGTTGAAGATGAGCGTGTGCCAGTCCGGATGCCGCGCGAGGCGCGGATCTTCGTGCTCGTAGAGCGCCGTGCCGTCGAAGCGCTCCAGGCTGTGCGCGTCGTCGGGGAAGTGCGCCGGCACCCAGTCGAGGATCACGCCGAGGCCGGCCTGGTGCAGCGTGTCCACCAAGTAGCGGAAGTCGTCGGGCGTGCCGTGGCGCGAGGTCGGCGCGAAATAACCCGTGACTTGGTAGCCCCACGAGCCGCCGAAGGGGTGCTCCATCACCGGCATGAGCTCCACATGCGTGAAGCCAAAGCGCCGGCAGTGCTCGACGAGCAGCGGCGCCGCCTCGCGGTAGCCGAGCGGGCGGTTGTCCTCTTCGGGCACGCGCCTCCACGAGGAGAGCTGCAGTTCGAGGATGGCGAGGGGTTCGCGCGTCGCGTCGCGCCGGGCGCGCCCGCTCATCCAGGCCTGGTCGCCCCAGACGTGATGATCGAGGCGCTGCACGATCCCGGCCGTGCCCGGCCATTGCTCGTGCTTGAAAGCCAGCGGATCGGTCTTGAGCCGCACGACTCCGTCGAGGCCTTCGATGGCGTACTTGTAGAGGTCGCCCGGTTTCACGCCGGGCACCCAGAGTTCGTGCACGCCCGAAACACCCAAGGGACGCATCGGATAGCGCGTCGGGTCCCAGTCGCAGAAGTCGCCGACCACGCTCACGCTCTTGGCGTTGGGCGCCCAGACGGCAAAGCTCGCGCCCTCGTCGCCGGCCATGCGCCGCGGATGACTGCCCAGCACCTCCCACAGCCGGCGATGCGTGCCCTCGCCGATGAGGTGCAGGTCGAGTTCACCGAGGGAACTCGGCAGCGCGTACTGGTCGTCAAGGGTCCAGGCGCTGGCCTGCCAAGGCGTGTGCGCGACGGAGGGGCGGGGGATCGCTCGCGGCGCGGGCTCGGCTAGCACTTCGGCGGCGGCGGGCGCGTCGCTCTTGCTGGGCCGCGCTGGTTCGCGAGGGGGCGCCGTCTCGCGGTGCGCCAGTGCGGCGACGTCCGTGGCCTGGTGGGCCTCCGACAGTTCCGCGGGCCAGGCTGGCAGCGGCGTCGCGCTGGACTGCGCCGCCAGCACACTGTGAATCACGCTCGTGACCTGCACGCTGGCCGGCAACCTGGGAGCCGAGTCTCGTGTGGCAGGTGTGCTGCGGCCGGCGAGCGCGCCGCGCAGAGCCGCACCGCGATCGATCTCCTGGCTGCCGAGGGCCGTAGCCTTACGAGCGGGCTCTCGCTTCGACTTCGACTTGGTCTTGGCCTTGGAGCTGCGCTTGGCCTTGCCGGTCGCGCGGCGCGCTGCCGCCGACTTGCCCTTGCCCTTGCCACTGCCACGCCGCTTGCCCTGGGATCCTGCCATGAGGGCTCACAGGATAGGCGAACCGGGCTCCCAGTCCACGGGGTGCTCGCTGGACGCTTGCCAACGCAGCAGGATCAGCCCCTGCGCGGGCAGCGTGCAGCTTGCGGATCCGGCGGAACGCGCGGCGCCGCTCTCCACGAGCACTTGCCACTCACCCGCAGCCGGCGGGGCCGACACAGCCCGCAGCCGCTGACGCGGTCGCGGCAGCGCGAAGTCCACGTCGGCCTCGCCGCCGTTCACCAGGAGCAAAAGGGCCCGCTCTTCAGGCACGAGCATGCCCACCGCCGTGCTGGAGGGAGCGTGCCAGTCGTCGAGGCTCATCTCGCTGCCATCGGGGCGCAGCCAGCGCAAGGCCTCGCTGCCGGGCGGCACGGCGCTCCGCAAGCTCGTGCAGGCGCGGCGCGCGGCGAGCAGCCGGCGCGCGAAGTCCAGAAACTCGCGCTGCGGCGCTGTGAGCTGCCAATCCACCCAGCCGCTGGGATTGTCTTGGCAGTAGGCGTTGTTGTTGCCGCCCTGCGTGCGGCCGAGCTCATCGCCGGCCAGCAGCATCATCACGCCGCGCGAAAGCGCCGTGGTCGCCAAGAGGCTGCGCTGCACCCGCGCCCGCGTCGCCAGGATGGCGGGATCGTCGGTGGAGCCCTCGGCGCCCCAGTTGCGGCTCCAGTTGCTGTCGGTGCCGTCGCGGTTCTCCTCGCCATTGGCCAGGTTGTGCTTGCGTTCGTAACTCACGAGATCGGCCAGCGTGAAGCCGTCGTGGCAGGTGACGAAGTTCACGCTGCGCAGCGGCGAGTCGGGGAAGAGGTCGGCGCTGCCTGCGAGGCGCCGCGCGAGATCGCTGATCTGGCCAGGCGCTCCCGTCCAGAAGCGGCGCACTGTGTCGCGGAAGACGCCGTTCCACTCGGCCATGCCCGCGGGGTAAGTGCCGGCGCGCCAGCCGTCGTGGCCCAAGTCCCAGGGCTCCGCGATGAGCTTGACCCGCGAAAGCAGCGGGTCTTGCAGCAGCGCGTGCCAGAAAGCCTCGGCGTGGCGCAGCGCAGCGTCGCGGCCCAAGGCCGGCGCGAGGTCGAAGCGAAAGCCATCCACGTGGAAGTCGCGCACCCAGGCGCGCAGGCTGTCCAGCGTGAGGCGCAGCCCGGGCACGGTGGCCGTGTTGAAGGTGTTGCCGCAGCCAGAGACGTCGACGAAGCGGCGCGCGTCGCCGTCCAAGAGCCGGTAGTAGGCGCGCGTATCGAGACCCTTGAGCGAGAGGATCGGCCCAAAGGCATCGCCCTCCGCGGTGTGGTTGTAGACCACATCGAGCAGCACTTCGAAGCCGGCGGCGTGCAGCGTCTTGACCATGGTCTTGAACTCGCGCACCTGCTCGCCGCGATCGCCGCTGGCGTAGCCGGCGTGCGGCGCGGTGAAGGCCAGCGGGTTGTAGCCCCAGGCATTGCTCTGGCCGCGTCGCGCCAGACCGTGCTCGCTCACGAAGTGCTGGACGGGCAGCAGTTCGAGCGCCGTCACGCCCAGGCTGCGCAGGTGCTCGAGGATCGGCGGGCTGCACAGGCCGAGGTAGCGCCCGCGCTGCGCCTCCGGCACGCCCGGATGCTGCTGCGTGAGCGCGCGCACATGACACTCGTAGATGAGCGTGTCATTCCACGGAATGTGCGGCGGCGCATCCTCGCCCCAGTCGAAGCGCTCCTCCACGACCACGCCCTTGGGCACAAAGGGGGCGCTGTCGAGGGAGGGCGCGCCTTCACGGCGAAACAGCGCCTCGTGCCACTGAAAGCCGCTCGTGAGCGCGGCGGCCCAGGGATCGACGAGCAGCTTGGACGGATCGCCGAGCAAGCCCGCCGCCGGATCGAAAGGGGCCGTGACGCGCAGGCCGTAAAGCTGACCGGGCCGCAGATCAGTGAAACGCCCGCGCCAGAACCCGCCCTCGCTGCGCGTGAGATCGCGGCGCTCCGTCTCCGCAGCGCCCAGCGCCTCCGTGAAAAGGCAGATCTGTACGGCCTGCGCGCGTTCGGCCCACACGGAGACCTGCACTGCCTCGCCATCCCAGTGCGCGCCCGGCGGCGGAGCTGCGAAAGACGTCGGCATCGTCAGTCGTGCGCCTCCCAGGTCGCCAGATCGAAGGGCCGGCAACTCGGCCCCGCCGGGAAGCCGCGGAAGAGCGACTTGCAGCGGTAGCAGATGAGCAGGCGCTTCACGAGCAGCCGCAAGAGCAGCCAGTCGAGCACGGCGAAGACCACCAGGATGCCCAGCATCCAGGGCAGCTCCACGCGCAGCAGCAGCAAGGTCCCGAAGACAGCCAGTACCGCGAGCACACCGAGCTTGCCGTTGACGTCCTTCTGGATCGCGAGCGTGTGATAGTCGCAGACCGGGCAGCCGTCGAGGCGCGCCTCCGGCCCGAAGTGCGATCCGAAGCCCAGGCGCTGCGTGTGGCCGCAGTGCGCACAAAGCAACTCCTTGGGCGCTTCACGGGCCGGCGTGCCCACGCGCACCTCGGTGGGGCGCTTGCACTGCGAGCAGGTCGCTACGAAGGAGCGCACCACGTGGTCGCGCTCGGGAATGTCGCCGAAGAGCTTGCTCAGAGCGGCACTCCCGTTCCGCCCTCGAACATCTTGCCCATGAGCTCACCTAGGTAGACCAGGACGCACATCGCGTAGAGGATGCCGGTTGCGGGCTGCGTGCGCTCCATGCGAACCGTGACGAGGGTCATGACGGCCAGCAGCGCAGGCAACGCCAGGCCCACGGGAATGCGCCCGAAGAGATTCACCAGATCCAGCACGCGCTCGGGCGCCACGGCCATGACGTCCCCCAGGCTTGCCACAGACCCGGAGCCGGCCGGGTTCAGCACGAGCGGCCAGAGCCACCACAGCGCGAGGACCGAGAGCAGCAGGCGCGCGCCGAGCAGCCAGGGCAGCGGCTTCACGATGCGGGCAAGATGAGAAACCGAGAGTCCCTGCGAAACCAGGTACCAGTGGCCGAGGATCATGCCCCAGGTCGTGAAGCCCAGCGTGAGCGCTGAACCGAAGGCCGCGCTGACCCGCAGGGCCTGTTGCGTGGTGGTTGGATGGGCGGGGAGCGGAGCGCTGAGCGCGGCCGCGGCGACGGCCACTGCCCCCGCGAGCAGGGCGACCCATAACAGGAGTGTCTCGAGCCAGGCGCGGCCCCAGCCGCACGCCGCGGAGAATGCCAGCAGGCCGGCGGCCGTGGCCAGTACCGACCAAGAACTGGCTTGCTGGCTTGTCGTTGCGCCAACGACAAAGCCTTGTTCCCAGACCAAGGTCGCGGCGAGGCCGTAGAGGCCGAGCAAGACCCAGCCACCAAACTTGAAGTACTTAGGCCCTAAGGCTTTGCGGTCGTTGACCACGAAGGTCAGCATCGAGCCGAAGCCGGTCTGCACCAGAAATTGGAGCGAGACATCGGTGAGGCGCATCGTGGCAGCATAGAAAACCGGCTCCTGCCGGATCGTGTGAAGACTCAACAGCGGGTGCACCGATCGACTACCGAGTTCTCCTTGCGGTTTAGCAAGTCTGGAACTCCTCGAATTTCCCGCGCGGTTTGACGAATTCCAGGGTCACCCCTACACTGCGCCCCAAATCGGTCGGGAAAGGACCACTCCCGAGTCTTGCGGTCTAGCCCGACCTTGCCTCACAAACCATCAGCCTCCTTCCATATTTGCCCCTTGGAGCCGTGCCCCGTGCAACATCGCCTTCTCCCCAAGATTTTCGCCTCCCTCGTGGTCGGTGCGCTTGTTTCGGCGCCAATGGTCAGCGCCCAGACGGTGACCTGGAACCCGCCGATCCGTGACTTCTCGCTGAATCCAGGCGAGCAGGCGCAGATCACGGCCACGGTTTGCCTCCCCGGCCAGCCCGCCAAGGTGGACATCTACATCTTGGCCGACGTCACGACCTCGATGACGCCCTTCCTCAACCAGCTCAAGAACGACGCGGTCTCGGTCGTCTCCACGCTGCTCGCGACGCCCGGTCTCGACATGCGCGTGGGCCTCGGCAGCTACCGCGACTTCCCCTTCGACATCCCCTTCGTGCACCAGGTCTCTCCGACCACGAACGTGGGCGATCTCGTCGCGGGCATCAACACCTGGGTCGCCAACGGCGGCGGTGATGGCAGCGAAGGCCAGTTCTACGCGATGCATGAGATCAGCCTGGATCCGGCCATCGGCTTCCGTCCGGACGCCAAGCGCGTCATCGCGTGGTTCGGCGATTCCCCGGCGCACGATCCGATCTGCGACATCTTCGTGGGCTTCGGCGTGCCGACCTTCGAGATCGATGAGGCGCTGCTCACCAGCGTGCTGCAGAGCAGCGGCGTCGGCGGCACCACAGTCATCGCCATCGGCACTCCGACGAGCCAACTCGTCTATCCGCAGGCGCTGAACTCGGACCCGAACCTCTTTGCCGAGGACTACATCCCGTTCTGCACGCCGAACGGCGTGCCCGGCCAGGCCACGCGCCTTGCGTCGGCCACCGGCGGCATCTCCAGCCTCATCACGGACGCTGCGGACATCACCGACGCCATCTTGGATGCGGTGAGCAGCGTGCTGAGCTTCGCGGACGTGGGCCTCACGGCGCTGGGCGGCACGGTGCCCTTCATCACGGCGATCACGCCGGCCGCCTACGACGACGTGGCGCTGCCGAATGATCCGCAGGAGACGGTGTGCGTCGAGTTCGTGATCGACCTTGTCGGCCCGCCCTGCGTGCCGCAGGTGTTCGAGTACGACGGCCTGCTGCTCGTCGACGTCAACGGCACGCCGCTGGATGACCACGAGCTGAGCATCACGCAGTCCACCTGCTACACGCCTTACAGCGTGATGTACGTGGGTGTGCGCCGCATCGATGTTCCGCTCAAGTGGAGCGGCGATCCGAGCGACCACCTGTTGGCCTTCCCGAACATTGTCCTGCCGGGCACGGGGCTCACCTTCCCGAGCATCCCGATCCCGAACGATCCGATCATTGCCGGGTTTGAGGGTTTCGCGCAGGTCGCTCTGGAAGACTTCCTGAACTTCCCGGCCGACCCGGTGAAGACCAGCAACGGCCTGGTCTTCCATCTCGGGGCCAACAACCTGGGCACCAACTACCAGGCCGGCAGCGGCCTGAGCCTCTTCCTCGCGCAGCCGGCTCTGGTCGGCGGCACCTTCGAGGTGGACGCGCAGTTCCTGCCCTGAGACAGGCCTGACTCTCTCGTGAGCATCGGCCGTCGGTGGCGCTCAGCGCTGCCGGCGGCCGATGCCATTTTGGGCCGCGCCGACTGCGGCCGCGTCGATTCCGGTCGCGGGCCGACAGGGGGCCGCGCGACTACTTGTCGAAGATGTTGCGGTCCTTGGGAATGTGGCGTTCCTCGATCTCCTCGATGTGGAGATCGGGCACGCCCTCCGGACGCGGCGGCTGCGGTTTGCGAGTCGGCGCCGCGATGGGCAGGGCCGGCTTGCGAGCGGAACGGGGATCGGGGGCAGCGGGTTCGCTCATGGCGGCCAGTCTAGCAAGCTCGGCCCAAGCCACGTCCCGCGCCCAACTCTGAGACGGTTCGGGTCTCCGCCTAGTCGTGGCGCCGCGCGGCCTTGGGCCGGTAAGCTCGCCGGGAATCATGAGCACCACCACCAACAAGCGTCGCGTTCTCAAACCCAAGGCCACGCCGAGTGCGGTCCCCGGCGCGGTCCCCGCCTCCGTCCGCAGCCCGCTGCGCGACGTGCCCTACATGGGCGTCATTTGGGTCGTGGCCGAGGCCAGCAAACTCGGCTTCACCAACGGGCACCCGGACTGGTGCAACTTGGGCCAGGGTCAGCCGGAAGTCGGAGAGATGGCGGGCGCGCCACCGCGCCTCACCACGGTGCACCTGCGCCCTGAGGACCATGCCTATGGACCGCTGGGCGGCTTGCCCGAACTGCGCGCGGCCGTGGCGGAGCACTACAACCGCCTCTACCGCCGCGGCCTGAAGAGTCAGTACGGGCCAGAGAACGTGGCCGTGGCGCAGGGCGGCCGGCTCGCGCTCTCGCGCGCGGCCGCGGCGCTGGCTCCCGGCAACATCGGCTACCAGTTGCCCGACTACACCGCCTACGAAGACCTGCTCGAGCTGCACCTCTCGCGCATCACGCCCATTCCGCTCGTGGCGGAAGAGTCGACCGGCTTTGCGCTCACCGTGGAGCAGTTCCGGCGCGCGGCCCGCTCGACAGGACTCTCCGCACTGTTGCTCAGCAATCCCTGCAATCCCACGGGGCGCGTGCTGCAGGGCCCCGAGCTGTCCGGCCTGCTCGAGGTCGCGCGCGAGAGCGGCTGCCTCTTGCTGCTCGATGAGTTCTACAGCCACTTCATCTACAAGCGCGGCGCCAAGGGTGTCTGGGGTCCGGCCGCCGGACCGGTGAGCGCCGCCGCGCACGTGCAGGACGTGGAGCGCGACCCCGTGCTGCTCTTCGACGGCCTCACCAAGAACCATCGCTATCCGGGCTGGCGCGTCGGCTGGGTCGTGGGCCCGGCGGCGCTCGTCGAAACGGTCTCGCGCGTGGCCAGCGCCATGGACGGCGGGCCCTCGCGCATCGCGCAGCGCGCCGCGCTGGAAGTGCTGGCGCCCGCGATCGCCGACCAGGAGACCACGGCTCTGCGCAAGGTCTTCGCGCACAAGCGCAACCTCATGGTGCAGACGCTGCGTGACATAGGCGTGCGTTTCGCGGCAGAGCCCGAATCCACCTTCTATGTCTGGGGCTGCCTGGCCGATTTGCCGGCGCCGCTGAACGAGTCCTTTGGATTCTTCCGCGCCGCTCTGGAGCGCAAGGTGCTCACCGTGCCCGGGCCCTTCTTCGATGTGAATCCCGGCAAGCGTCGCCGTGGCGATTCGCCCTATGCGCAGTGGATGCGCTTTTCCTTCGGGCCGCCGCTCGACAATCTCACGCTCGGCCTGGAGCGTCTGCAGGCCATGGTGGCGGCGGCGCGCCCACGACGCGCTGTCGCGCGCGCGCGCTAGCGCCGCAGTTCGCCCGGCTGGTTCCTGTCGTACTCCGGCGGCAGCAGCAGGTCGGGGTCGAGCCGCGCGAGGGCCTGGAAGGCAGCGCGGAGCTGGTCGGCGGCTTCGCTGCGGCCGGCGGCCGTGAGCCGCGCCATGAGCAGCTTGCCGGTCTCCACGGCTGAGACATTGAGTCCGTCGAGCGTGGCGGCACTGCGCGGAGCGAGCCGGAGCGAACTCAGCAGCAGGGTCAGCGCGTCGTCGTCCTGGTTGCGCTCGAAGGCCAAGCGGGCCTGGCCGGCCAGAGCGAGCGCCGTGCCGATCTCCGCCTGTGGGCGCAGCCGCTCTTCGGCCGCGACAGACACTTGCAGGTGCGCGATGGCGCGCGCATAGGCTTGGTCGGCGGCTTCCGGCTGTCCGGCCCGCCGGTGATATTCGGCAGCAACGAGCGCGGCCTGCGCGGCGAAGTGCGGCAGCGAGCCCAGGCGCTCTGCGGGCTCAGTGCGGCGCCAGGCCGAGAGCGCCTGCTCGTAGTAAAGCTCAAGCGCGCCCACGCCCTGCTCAAGCAGCCGGGCCCGCTGCCGGTCGTGCAGCAGTGCTGAGGCGGGGAAGCGCTCGAGGCCCTGCTCCAGCGCCGCATGCGCGGCGCTCTTGGCTCCGCACCAGCTCAGCACGTCGTGGTGCAGGGCCACGTGTGTGTCCGTGCCGAAGGGGTGGCGAGCCAACACGCTGAAGGCGGCATGCACATCGGAGAGCCAGTGTGCGGGCCATTCCTCACCCTTCTGCACGGCCTGCGCGAGGGCTTCCAGCCGCGCTTGCGCGAAGAGCGAGAGCACGATCATCGACTCGCGATCGAGGGGCCCGTCGGGCAGCGCGCCCGCCGCTGCGAGGGCCTGCCGGCGCGCCTCCTCTTCGTCGCCGAGGTGAAAGACCACGGCGGCCAGCGCGGCACTGAGCCGCGGACCGCTGGCCCCCAGTTCCGCGGCGCGCTCCGCCGCGTGCTGCGCGTCGAGCACGAGCAGGCGCGCGTCAGCGCGATGCGGTTCGGCCTGGGCCAGCGCCAGAAAGGCCTCGGCCAGTCCCAGGTGAGCCTCGGCATCCGGCGAGGACAGCACTTCATCCTGGTTGGCGAGGCGGTCGGCGTGCACCGTTTCGACGAGCGTGCGGCGGCGGCTCGAGCCCGACGACTCCGCGGAGCGCCGCGGTGTCGCCGATGCGGCGGCGAGCACGCGCTCCCAGCCGGCGATGTCCACGGTTTGGGAGCGCTCTTCGAGTCCGCGATAGGCCACGGCCAGAGTGGCGGCTCGGGGCGAATTGCCGCCCAGCCGCTCCAGTGCGGCGAGCAGTACGGCGCGCTCCTCGGGCGCGAGCGGCGGGTCGGCAGCCTGCAAGGCCTGCACCAGCAACTCCAGAGCTGCGGTCGCGCTGGTGCGCGCGAGCGCTTGCCTCGCGAGGCGGATCAGTTCGGGGTCGCTGCCGGCCAGCGCCAAGCGCAGCAACTCGAGGGGCACTTCCTGCTGGCTGGCCAGGACGGCCTCGAGCAGCGAGCGGCGCGTGGCCGCGTCGCCGCGCAGATAGGCGGCCTCGACTTCGCTGCGCGCGCGGTTGTCGCGGCTGTCCAAAAGTTGCGTCAGCGTGAGGTCGCCGCGCGCTTCCGGGGCCCCTGGCGCGGGCCGATTCGCCACGCCCTGCCGCAGCGCATCGAAGATGGCCTCGGTGGTGTAGGCGTAGAAGACGTCGTACATCTCGCTGCCGTCCAGTTCCACGCCGATGTGGCGCGGGGCGACCCGCTCATCGTCCATGAAGGCCTCGAAGAGCCCCGGCTCGATGGCGATGTGCTCGCCGCAGGTCACGCTGCCGAAACGCGGGCAGAGGACGCGCGCGCCAGAGTCGTCGTAATCGCGGGGCGTGTGCCGGTAAACCGAGGCGATCACGCACACGTAGGGCTCGTAGAGCGCGGCGATCTCGGGCTGGCGATAGCGCACGCCGGCGTAATGCTCGCTGGCGATCTCACCATCCATGTTCACGCAGACCAAGAGCGGCCGGCCACTCTCGCGCGCCACGGCCACGGCATCCTCGAAGCTGCGCTGCCAGGCGATGAGGCAGGGCTTGGCCCAGTCTTCGGCGGTGGGAGCCGGCCAAGTGGCCTCGCGGCTGCCGCCCTGAGAAAACGCTTCCGCCGGCAGCAGCGCGAGCACAAGCAGCACCACCGACACGCTGTACCGCACGAGCCCGCTGGATCTCAGGCCGAGATCCCGTGCTCCACGGCGAAGCGAATGATCTGCGCGGTGCTGGTGAGTTCCAGCTTGGTCATCATGCGCGAGCGATAGGTAGAGGCCGTGCTCTCGCTGATGCCCATCTGCGCGGCGCACTCCTGCAGGCTCACGCCCACACCGAGCCGGCGCAAGAGCTCGAACTCGCGCTGGCTGAGTTTGGCCAAGCCCACGTGACGGCCGCGATGTCCGCGCCGATGCTGATTCACTTGCTCGGCCAGCCGCGGCGAGACGTACTCGCTGCCCTCGTGCACCTGCCGGATGGCGCGCACGAGTTCCGAGACGGCATCCGACTTGACCACGAAGCCCGCCGCACCGGCCTCCAGGGCCTTGAGCACGTAGTGCACGTTGTCGTGCACGGTGAGGATGACCACCTTCACCTGGGGGTGATCCTTGCGGATGCGGGCGGCCACGGCCGCGCCGTCCAGGTCGGGCAGACCGTAGTCCAGCACGAGGACCTCGGCGGCCGAGCCGTTTTGCAGCGAGCGCTTCACCAGCCCGAGCGCCTCTTCGCCGCGGCTGCCCTGGCCCACGACCTTGATGTCCGGGCTGTCCTCGAGCACCTGGGCCAGGCCCTGACGCACCATTTCGTGGTCGTCGACGAGGATGACTTGGATCGGGTTCATGATCGGGTGCCAGCATGGACTCTCCCGGCGCTTTCCGTCAACCCATCCCCGAAACACCGCCGTGCCGTTCGCTTGCCACGAGGGGGATCGTGACGCGGATGGTGGTGCCGGCCCCGGGGCGCGAACTCAGTTCGAAGGTCCCCCCTAGGAGTTCGGCGCGCTCACGCATGCTCAGCAGCCCGATGTGCTGACCGGAGCGCGGGCGCCCGGGATCGAAGCCGCGCCCATCGTCGCGCACGATGAGTTCGATGCTGCCCCCGACCGTGCGCAGCACGACATCCGCAGTTTCGGCCGTCGCATGCCGGGCCACATTGGTGAGCGACTCCTGAAGGATTCGGAAGACGTGGGCCGCAATCGCCGGCGGCACATCCACGCCTTCGAGCGCGACCTCCGAACGCACATCCACGCCGGTGCGGACGGTGAACTCGGCCAGATTGGTGCCGACGGCCTCCGGCAGGCCGTGGTCGTCCAGCACGGTGGGGCGCAGGCGGGAGGAAATCTCACGGACGCGATCGAGCGCCTGCCGTGCCGTGCGCAAGGCCTGGCCGAGCGCCGTAGCGCGCCGCTCGGAGTTCTGCAGTGCGGCCGCGCGCTGCACATCGAGGCAGATGGCCGTGAGGAGCTGGCCGAGGTCGTCGTGCATGTCGCGCGAGAGCCGCTTGCGCTCCTCCTCCTGAGTGGAGAGCAGAGCCAGCGTCAGAGCCTCAAGCTGCCGCGTGAGCGCGTCTTGCTCGGCGCGGGCCTGCTGGCGTTCGCGCTGCCGCCGCCGGACCAGCCAGCCCACGCTGAGCAGCGCGCCGGCCAGCGCGCCCATGAGCGCCAGCATCGGCGGTCGCAGCAGCAGCGGCGCCGGCAGCGAAATGGAAAGCCGGCGCAGCTCCGGCTCGACGTTGCCGAAGTCGTCCACGGCCTGGACTTCGAGTTCGTGCACGCCCCAGCCCGCGTTCTGCAGATTCAGCTCGCGCCCGCCGCTGGTTTCCTGCCAGGGCCCGCCGTCGAGGCGCCAGCGCAGGCGCAGCTCGTCCACCGCGGTGTCGTTCCAAGCGTCGGCCGCCTCCCAGAGGACGAGGCCGCGATCATCGACATCGACCAGCGTCTCGAGGCGGCTCGTCCGGGGCGGCTGATCGTCGTCGGGCCGGAATCGCACCAAGCCCGCGCCGAGATGGCCCAGCCAGAGCCCGCCGTCTTCGTCCGGCAGTGAGGGCCAGAAACGCTCGTTGTTCAGGCGCGCTGAGACGCGCCGAGCATTGAATCCATCCACGAGGTAGAGCCCCTGCGCTCCGGCGATCCACAGCGAATCGGGGCGCGGGCCCGGCACAAAGCTCGCCGCGGCGGCATTGCGCCAGCCGCCTTCCTGCAGCAGGCGCGAGCGGCCGTGCTCGTTGAGCACCAGGCCCGCCAGATCCAGGCCGGTGCCGATCCAGAGCAGGCCCGGCTCCGACTCATGCAGTGCAAAGGCCGGCCGCGGGCCGAGCAGCGACTCGCCCCCCGGCCCGTTCTCGGGCAGCACGCTCCAGGTGGCGCTCTCGCCCAGACCTTCACGCAGGTAAACCGTGTCGCGCGTGCCGAGCAGCAGCCGCCCCGGTGAGGGCTGCGTGAGCGAGTACGTGCGGGCCAGCGGCCGGCCGGCCAGTTCCTCAATGCGCTCGAAGCCTGCGGCCGAGTAGCGCACCAGGCTGCCGCTGTCGAAGTCGATGTCTGGGTTGCCAAGCAAGAGCAGCCAGAGCTCACCGTCCACCTCATAGATTGCGTGCACGAACTGCTGGCGGAAAATCTCGGGCCGTTCGTGCAGTGTCCAGTTCCCGTCACGCAGTTGGAGCACGCCGGAGAAGCCCGAGCCGCTGCCAACCCACAGGTCGCCCTGAGCGTCTTCGTGTACCGCGGTGAGGCGCGCGAGGCGCACGCCTGTCTGGCCGGCCACGCGCACGAGCTCGTGAAAGCGTTGCCCGTCCCAGCGCAGCAGTCCCTCGGTCGTGCCGAGCCAGAAGCCGCCCGCGCGTGCACGCGCAATGGTGTTCACGCTCGGACCGGGCACGCCCGGCATGGGATCCAGCACGGTCCAGCGCCGCGACATGAGGTCACAGCTCCACAGCTTGCCGGCGCGGCTGGAGACCACGAGCCGTCCGGAGGAGGTCACAGCGAGCGAACTGGGCGCCTCCGTGTTCTGCAGTGGCAAGATGACTTCGTACCAGCGTCCCTCGCGCAGCACGAGCAGGGTCGCGTCGGCCGCCAGCACGATGACGGTGCCGTCGGCGAGGGCCACTGCGTTCTTCACGCGCACGGCATTGCTCGGGCTGCGCAGCGCTTCCACGCGGTCGCCGCTCAGCAGGAATCCGGAGTCGGACTCGTCGAGATGCTCGGGCAAGACGATTGTGAGACCGCCGGCGCTGAGCACGTGCAGCGGCCGCCCGCCCAGCACTTCCGGGCCGGTCTCGACCTGGACTTTGGCGAGCGCCTCCCAGCGCGAGTCCGTGCGGCGCCAGAGCCCTTCGGGTGAGATGGCCAGAACGCGGCCCAAGGCGTCGAGGGCCAGGCCGGCGAGGCGCGAGGCGGCTTCGGGCGCCGTCCAGCGCACACTCCAGCCGGGCGAGCGCGGTGTCCGCGGCGCCGGCAGCGTCAGCACAAACTTCCCCGTCGGCAGCAGCCAACTGCCGTCCGGAGCCGCCAGCGCACGGCCGGGCACGGAGTGCTCATCGACGTGCAGCCGCTCGCGCACGCGCCCCTCGGCATCGATGGCGGTCAGCGAGCCGTGTCGCACGACAACGTAGCCGTCGCCGGAGGGCAGGACGTCGCTCAGATCACCTTCGGCGAAGGGTTCGCTGCCGGGGAGCAGCGTCCACTTCCAGCCGTCATAGATGTGCAGACCGTGGTCTTCGCGAGCCACGATGCCGCCATCGAGCCAGGGGCCGACGAAGTCATAGCTCGGGAAGTCGGACTTCTCGTCGATGGCACGCCAGCGCCAGTTCTGGGTGAGGCGCACTTCCGGCGGATCGAGAGGCGGTTCCTCGGACGCCGGGGGCAGGCTTTGCGCGAGGAGCGAGGCGGTCAGGGGCGCAAAGAGCACCGCGACAAGCAGCGCAAAGAGCAGCGCCGCCGGCCGCCTCATGCCGGCACAAGCAACCCGCTGTCCACGGCGGCTGCCAGGAAGCGCGCCGCCGCGCCGCGATGCTCCTGGCCCAGCAGCGCGAGGGCCGGCTCGGTGCCCTGTTGCACCGCGGCGGCGAGCAGGCGCGTCGCGTCAGCACCGAGATCGAGATAGCGGTGCTCGGCGCCGAGGAAGGCCAGACCGCCCGGCGTGGCCGGCACCGCTTCGGCGCCGGCCGCGGCGTGGCTCTCGCTGCGCGTGACGCCGCCGAGCGGCGTGGGGTCCGACCAGGCCCGGTCGAGCCGCGCGCGCACCGTGGCATAGGAGAAGGGCAGCGTGGCGATGCTCACGTCGCGGCGCAGGGCGAGACGCTGTGGCAGTTCGCGTGCGCTGCGCACGTGCTCGCGCGGGCCGGCCAGGCGTGGAGGCGGCTGGTCGCGCCGGAAGACATCGCGCCCAAAGCGGCACAGGTACAAGAAGATGTGACTCTTGAAGCGGTAGTAGAGGAAGTTGTCGCCGCGCAGCGCCGGCAGGGCCTCGGTGGCGGCACCCAGCACATCCTCGAAGGCCGCGCGGATTTCGGCGCGGCTCATGCCCGACACGGATTCGTGCTCGAGGTAGCGGGCCAAGTCATCGCGCGGCTGCTCGCCGGCGCGCGGCCCACCCGGCGCGAAGTCGCGCGGATCATCGAGCACGCGCGCAATGCCGAAGCGCTGCGGCTCGCGGTACATCGGCGAGACCATATCCAGGTTGAAGATCTGCAGGCTGATCTCGCCGATCCAGTCGGCATTGCGCACGAGAAAGGCCCGCGTCAGCGCAGCCTCTTCGCGCGTTTCCGTAGGCAGGCCCACCATGGTGTAGAGCGTGGCCGAGATGCCGGCCTCGTGCGCGGCGCGCAGCACGCGCTCGGCCTCGGTGAGATCCGTGCCCTTCTCCACCAGGTCCAGCACGCGCTGGCTGCCCGACTCAAAACCGAACATGAGTTTGCGGCAGCCGGCCGCGTAGAGCTGCGGCAGCGTCTCGCGATTGAAAATGCGCTCTTCGAAGCGCGCGTCGCACCACCAGCGCACGTCCAGCTTGGCCGCGGCGAAGGCCGGCGGGATGCGCTTGGCCATCAGCGGCGGCAAGTCGTCCATGATGAAATAGAAGTAAGGCGTGCCGTGCCGCGCCTGGAGTGTTTGCAGGTCTTCGACGAGGCGCTCCACGCTGCGCTCGCGGTAGGTGGGGCCGATGGCGGTGTAGAGCGTGCAGAAGCCGCACTTCTCGTAGTAGCAGCCGCGCGTTGGCGCGATGGGCAGCACGAGTTCGCCGGAGAGGTACTGGTCCAGCGGCAGGTCGGAGAAGTCCGGGCAGGGCAGCTCGTCGATGGGCAGGGGCAGCAGTTCGCCATTGGTGCGCGGACGGCCGTCAGCGCCGCGATAGAGCGCATTGCTGACGCCAGAAAAGTCTGGAGACGCCGGCACGGAGTTGCCTGCGGTGCCGGTGCTGGCCACACCGCCGACGCTGGTCGAGCGCGCTCGCGCACGCGCCCGCGCGCCGGCCGCGCCGCCGGAGGCCGCGACGGCCTGGCACAGTTCGAGCAGCGGCCGCTCGCCCTCGTAAACCAGGATGCTGTCGACGTGCTCGAAGATCGGCGCCGTGGCCGAGAGCCGGTGCCCCACGTAGGCCAGCATGCCGCCGCCCAGCGTGATGTGAATCTCGGGCCAGCGCGCCTTGACCAGACTGGCCAGCGTGAGCGCCGGCACCATTTGGCTGCCGTAGGTGATGGAGAGCCCCAGGATGTCGGGGCGCTCGCGCTCAATGCGCGGCAGGGCGTGCTGCTCGAAGAACTCACGGAAGAGATTGCCGCTGGGGTCGTGCACGCCGGCGAAGAGTTCGCGCGCGCTGTCGATGGTGGTGGCCTGCGTGTAGTTGTGCGCGGTGAGCAGGGCCGGGTGGTACTCGGTGGAGATGAGCTTGAGGCCGGCCTCAAAGGTGCGCATGGCCCAGAGGTAGCGCTGCCGGTCGTAGAAGGCCTCTCGGTCGCGGATCACGGCCTTGGCCTCGTCGGCGTGACGCACCAGGTAGGGCCCGGCGGCGAGCGCATCGGCCTCCAGGCGGAAGCGGTCGAAGTCGTCCGGCGCAAGCTGCGCGTCGTGTCCGGCCGGCTGCCACTGCGCAGCGCGTGCGCGAATGCGTTCCAGCGCGAGCGTGAGGCGCGCGTTGCTCACGAGCGTGTCGTAAGCCTCCAGGTTCAGGTCCCACACCGTGGCGCCGGTGAAGCCGTGCTGTGCGAGCCAGGCCTTGAGCGAGGGCAGCGCCAGGTAGGGCTGCGTGGGATGGCCCTGCGGCGGAAAGGCCAAGAGCACGCGCAGGTCGGCAGGTTTCATGCGACGGTTTCCGGGGCCGCGGTCGCGCGGGGAGTGGGCATCGTAACCAGCGGGGCCGCAACCAGCGGCAGCAGGACGGCGCGCGCCTGCTCGAAAGCGGTGGCCGGCAGGTCGGGCCAGCGTTCAGCGAGGCGCGCGGCGTCGAGCCCCTCGGCGACGTCGGCCAGCAGCGGCGCGATGACGCGAGCCGCAGTGCGCTCGCCGCGTCGGGTGAAGAGTACGGCGGCGGGTCCCTCGGCCGGCGGCAGCGGCTCGTCGGCATCGAGGGCGCGCACCAGCGGCAGCGGATTCACCACAAAGCGCAGCACGCGCACCGAGTCCGTGGCCAGCAGCGCCTCCTCGTAGTCGGCCAACGCGGCGAGCCGTGGGTCGCCAAGGCGCTGCGCGGCAGCCCGTGCATGCGCGGCCAGCGCGGCGACGCCGGCCGCGCGTTGCAGCACCAGGGGCTCCGCGAAAAGTGCCGATTCGCCCGGAGCGTCGGCTGTGCCGGTGGTGGGGACCGAGCCCGGCGCGAACCCGTAGTCGACGGCTGCCGTTTCCAGAAAGTCGCCCAGCGTCTCCAGGAGGGTGCTGCCCCGCGCCGCCGCCAGCGCGCGCGCCGTGCGTGGCAAGGCTTCGAGCAGCAAGTGCGCATTGCGCGTGAGCAGGTAGAGCCGGCGCTCTGCGGTGTGTCCCGGCGTGAAGACGCGGAAGGCCGCGAAGATCTCTGCGTCGGCGGCGATGAGCGCGGCCTGCTCGGGCGCCACGAAGCCGGCGGGCAGGTCGTGGCCGCGCACCAGATCGGCGTGCAGGCCCGGCAGCAGCTTCAGGGCCGCGCTCGCGCCAGCCCCCGCGGCTTGTGCGACGACGACGCGCGCCGATTCCACGACGGCCGCCTGCCCGTTGCCCGGCGTCACATTGAACCAGTGCAGCGAGAGCGAGACGCCGTCGATCACCGCCGCGCGCGCCATGAGCTGCAAGTTGCTCTCCACATCGGCAGCCGTTTCGCCCGGCACGCCGGCCATGGTGCCGAGGATCGAGGCCACGCCCGCACGCTGCGCCGTGCGCAGCGTGCCACGCACATCGCATTGCGCGGCCCGGCCGCCCTTGTTCATGGCCAGCAGCACTTCTGGGCGATCGCTCTCGACGCCGTACAGGATGCGGCGGCAGCCCGCGGCGCTCATCGCGACAAGCAGTTCCTCATCCACCAAGTCGATGCGCGTGCGGCACTCCCAAGGCAGCGTGTTGCCGCGCCGCCGCTTCTCGGCGCAGATGGCCAGCACGCGCTCTCGGTCAAAGGTGAAGAGATCGTGCGTGACATAGGCGCAGTCCACGTGACCCAGCGCCGCGAGCCGGTCGAGTTCGTCCACGGCGCGGGCCGGAGAGAGGTGGCGCGCGCTGCGGCCCCAGAAAACGGGCGTGGTGCAGAAGGTGCAGGCATAGGTGCAGCCGCGGCCCAGATCGATGGGGAAGAGCGCGGCGGCTTCGCCCGCAGCGGCCGCGTACGCAGCCGGCGGCTCGGCGAGATCCCAGGCCGGCGGGGGCACGGCGTCCAGCGAACCGTCCACGGCGCGCAGCAGCGGCCGCCCCGGCGTGCGGAAGGGCGCGCCGTCGCGGCGCAGGACGAGGCCGGGCACGGCCCAGACTGCCTCCGACTCGCCCGACCTGCGCGCCGCGGCCAACGTGCGCGATGTGCCCGACGCGCCCAGTGCGTCCAGCCAGTCGGCCAGAGTGTGGTCGGCCTCGCCCACGGCCACCGCGTCGATGGCCGGGTGACGGGCGAGCACGGCCTCTTCCACGCTCTCGGGCCCCTGCCCGCCCAAGATGATGCGCAGCTCGGGCCGTCGGCGACGCACTTCGGCCGCCAGATGCAGCGCGGCGGGCATCGACGAGACCATCGCGCCCAGTCCCAGCACTTCGGGCTCGGCCTGCAAGATGCGCTCGACGCAGGCCGGGATGAGCGCGCGCGCCGCGGCCGGCGAGCCGGCCGGGAGTTCGCCGCGCCGCACGAGCAGCGCCAGGTCCAGGAAACTCACGGCGTGACCGCGCGCACGCGCCTCCGCCCCGACGTGCAGGATGCCCAGCGGCGGCATCGAGTAGCCGAAGGTGTCGCGGTGCGGCGGCTGGACGAGCAGCACGGAGACCATGGGCGGCCACGCTAGCACGCGCTGGGGCTCTGACCGGTTCCGCCTGGGGCTTGTCGGCCCAGGGGGGCCTGCCTATCATTCCCCGCTCCAAAGGCGGTTGGCTCCTCGGAGTCGCCCGCCGGCGGGGGTGTAGCTCAGTTGGTTAGAGCGCTAGCCTGTCACGCTAGAGGCCGAGGGTTCGAGTCCCTTCACCCTCGCCATTATTTCGCACCGCGCTGCGGCCCGTTGGCACTGCCTGGCGCGAGCTGCCGCAGCGTGGCGAAGGCGGCGAGTGCGCGCGCGCGCGCTGCAGCGTGGTCGACGATCGGCGCCGGGTAGTCGCGGCCCAGCCGCAGGCCCGCCTCCTGCAGCACTGAAGCAGGCGCTTCCCACGGGGCGTGCATCCAGCGCGCGGGCAGGCGCGCGAGTTCCGGCACCCAGCGGCGCAGGTAGGCGCCGTCCGCGTCGAAGCGCCGCCCTTGCAGCACCGGATGAAAGATCCGGAAGTAGGGCGCCGCGTCGGCGCCGCAGCCGGCGCTCCATTGCCAGTTCAGCGTGTTGTTGGCCAAGTCGGCATCGACCAGCGTGTCCCAGAACCAGGCCGCGCCCTCCTGCCAACGAATGAGCAGGTGCTTCACGAGAAAGGAGGCCACGATCATGCGCACGCGGTTGTGCATCCAGCCGGTGGCCCAGAGCTGGCGCATGCCGGCGTCCACGATCGGATACCCGGTGGCGCCGCGCTGCCAGGCGGCGAGCGCCGCGGCATCCTCGCGCCAGGGAAAGCGCGCGAAGGGCTCGCGCAGCGGCTCATCAGTGGTCCTCGGAAAGTGCACGAGCAGGTGGTGCGCGAACTCGCGCCAGCCCAGCTCGCGCCGAAAGCTCTCGGTGCCGGCGCTCTCGGGGGGCAGGGCCTGCCAGATCTGGCGCGGACTCAGTGAGCCAAAGTGCAGGTGCGCGGAGAGACGCGAAGTGCCGTCCGTGCCGGGGTGATCGCGCTGCACCGTGTAGTCGTCGAGTGCGGTCTCGGTGAAGCGCAGCAAAGCCTGCTGCGCTCCGGCCTCGCCGGGCTCGCCGTGTTCGGCAAAGCGTGCAGCCCAGTCTCGACTGGGCAGCAGTCCCAGCGCGGCCAGCGGCTCGGAGGCCGGCCATGTCGTGGGCGCGGGCAGGCGCCGCGGTACGGCGGGAGTGACGCGCACGCTGCGAGCGCCGACGGAAGCCCGCGGGCCCGCGGCCGTGGGAGAGCGTGAGTTCGCCGGGCCCGGCGCGGCCGGCCGCGCGGCCTGTGTCGCGCGCCAGAAGGGGGTGAACACCTGGTAGGGCTTGCCGGCGCCAGTGGCCACGTCCCACGGCTCGTGCAGCAGCGCGCCACCGCACTCGCGCACGGCGCAGCCCTCGGCCGTGAGCGCCTCGCGCACGCGCGCGTCGCGGGCCAGCGCCGCCGGCTCGTACTGGCGCGTCCAGAAGAGGGTGCGCGCGCCGGTTTCGCGCAACAGTGCGCGCAGCGCGTCCAGGCTACTGGTTGCTTGGCGCAGCACGAGACGCGAACCGACGCCGCGCAGATCGGCGTCCAGCGCAGCAAGGGCGTGATGCAGCCACCAGCGACTGGCCGCGCCCGGCGCCCAGCGACCCTCTTCAGCCGGCGCCCAGAGAAAGACCGGAATCACCGGCCCGCCCAGTGCCAGGGCCTCGCTCAGCGCGGGCTGGTCGGCGAGGCGGAGATCACGGCGAAGCCAGACCAGACTCGGAGGCATGCCTCCAGTCTAGAAAATCACTTGGTACTGCACGCGGTACTGAGTGTGGTCGATGTCGTCGACGAGGGCGTGGTTGCGGTAGTCGGTGCGCACGACATCAAACATCCACTTGCTGTTGTGGCCGTCGATGTAGCGGTTGACGCCCAGCGCCATCTCGCGCGTGTCGGTGTTGGCCAGCACTCCCGCGCTGAAGGGCGGCAGGCCGGCCGCGCCGGGCGCCGGATTTACGGCGTCACCATCGAGGCGCGAGACGCGCGCCACGACTTCCCAGACGTGCGGCTCCAGGAAGTAGCCGACTTGCAGTGTGTTGCCGTCGTCGCGCTGCCCCGCCGCGCCGACGCGATCCTCCTGGCGATCGAACCACTCAGCCAGCACCGACCAGCGCCCGCTCATGAGCTGAAAGTCCAGGCCCAGCGTCTCGCTGTCGCGCACGCTTGGCGCGCCCGCCACGAGCGTGCCCTTGGTGTTCTTGTCCACGGCGTTGTCATTCTTCATCCAACTGGCGCCAATCGAAGCGCGCGTCTCGCCGCTGTCCAGCGTCTGAAAGGAAGGGCCGTCCAGCTTGAGCGGCTGGCCGACGAGGTTCCACACGACGCGCACGCCTTTGCGCAGGCCGTTCTCTGAATCGCCGTCGTTGTTGTTCACCGACTGGCCGTCGCCATTGCTGATGGCGGCGTAGTACTCCCACTCGCCCTCGCCCTGCTTGCCGTGCAGCATCATGAGCGGCTCGTAGGCCGGCGTGAAGTTGTTGGAAGCCAGCGACTTCTCCATGAGCCCCGTGCCGAAGGCCGACGTGTTCTCCTCGCGCCCGAAGGGAAACTTGGCTTGACCGAAGCGCAGCGTGAGCCCGTTCTGAAAGCCGTAGTCCACATAGGCATTGCGCATGTTGAAGGCCTTCGCGCCCGCTTGCGCAGCGGCGCCGTTGAGCGCGGCGGTGGTGCTCATGTCCCACTCGAGTTTGTAGGCGACATTCTCGGCGCCGGCCTGGCCCTCGAGGCTGAGGCGCACGCGCGGCACGCTGAAGTTCGTGCCTGACTCGCTGTCCACGTCCGTAGCCGGCAGGCCGGTGTTGGCGTCGAGGTTGGGGGCGTCATCCTTCTGGACGGTGGCGCGCATTTGCAGGCGGCCCTTGAGACCCATTGACCACTTGCCGTCGGGCGACTTGAAGAGCAACTTGCCCGGCGTGCCGCCCGTGGTGATGACATCGGCTGCACGCAGCCGCTCGAGGCGCCCTTCGATGAGATCGATCTCGCCGCGTGTGCCCGCCGCCTTCTCTCGCGCCAGCGTCAAGAGTCCCTGATACTGAGCCTGATCGATGAGGCCGCGCTCGAGCAGGATGTCGAGAATCGCCACCTCCACGCTCGTGGCGTCCGTGGACTGCGCGCCGGCCGGCTGCGGCAGGCCCAGCAACAGGGCGGCGCTGAGGGCCAGGGAGAACAGGCGGCGAGACAGGGAGGGGTTCGAGGTCCGGCGCGAGTGGAGATTCATTCGCAAGAGCATCGCCGAGCCGAGGTCTCTCATGCAACCCTGTCTCAAAACCTCCGAAGGCCTGCGGCGGCCGACGAAGGACCCCAGTCCAGGCCGCGGCCTTGCCGCGCGGCCTCAGGGCGTGATGGAGACCAGCGCTCCGGTGGCTGAGTAGCCGAAGGGCCCGGCCGGATCAGTGACCCAGGCCTGGTAGTAGATGTAGGACTGCGCGGGAATGCCCGCCGGCCAGGTGCCGTTCAGCGCGATGACGCCGGCCGGTCCGGTGGCGAGACCGGGCAAAAGGACGCTGGGAGTCGGATGGAAGATGCCGCCCTTGAAGGGCAGGCCTGCGTAACCGACGCCGGCCACCATGCTCGCGAAACTGTTCTCAAGCAGGCCTTCGAGTTGGAAGTTCACCGGAGTGTGGGGCAGGAGCGAGCCGCTGCCGGAGATCTGCGGCACACCGCGGCTGCCGGCCAGTCCCGCACCGAAGGTGGCCCAGGTTTCGTGCAGACCGTTCAGCACGGCTTCCAGCGCCGTGCGTGCCTGCGCTTGTTCCGGCGTCAGATTCCCGGACAACAGATTGATGTTCTCGTGCGGGTCGGTGAGCAGATCGTAGAACGCCTGCGTGGTGGGTGTGGAGGAGTTGCTGTAGAGCCACATGAGCTTGTAGCGCTCATCGCGCACGGCGCGCCGCCAGAAGCTGTGCGGAGTGAATCCCACCGGGCCGTACATCTCCGCGTAGACCCAGGGCCGCGGCGAGGGCAGCGCCGGGTCAGCCAGCACAGCGGCGAAGCTCGTCGAATCCGGCGGCGGCGTGTGGCCGGCGGCCTGCAGATCGATGCCAGCCAACTCCACGAGCGTGGCGAAGAGGTCTGTGCTGGAAACCAAAGCCGTACTCTCCTCACCGCGAGCCACGCCGGGCCCGGAGATGATGAGCGGCACCCGAATGCCGCCTTCGAAAACCGTCGCCTTGACCTTGTTGGCCTGGAGCGGCGGCATCACGGCTGGGGCGTCGGTGCCATTGTCCCCGAGAAAGATGACGATCGTGTTGGCGCGCACGGCTGGATCCATGCTGTCCAGCAGGCGCCCGATCTCGGTGTCCAGGGCTTCCGTGACCGCTCGCACGTGCACGGGGACGTTGTTGCCGACGCTCGCCGGCAGATCGTAGGTGTGCAGAGCCTGCGGCGGCTTGTGGAAGGGGGCGTGCGGCGCATTGAAGGCCGTCCACAGGAACCAAGGCTGCGGCAGTTCGGCAATGAGCTCGAGAGCATCGTCCACGATGCCGGTCGTGTCGTAAACGTTGGCCTGCTCCGGCACGCCGTTCACGTACTTGGTGTACGAGTAGAAGTTGTCATTCACCCCGCCGGTGAAGATCTCCATGTTGCCGCGAGCCTGAGAGAAGCCGCAGAGCAGCGGGTGCTGCGGGCCGCTCAAGGCCAGCGCGGCGACGTGCCACTTGCCGGCGAGCGCCGAGGTGTAGAGCGGAGCAAGAGCTTCAGGCAGCGTCAGCTCGCTGAGGCGCAGCTCATAGCTGGCGCCGAAGTAGGCCAGGCCTTGTCCGATGCCCGTGCGCAGCGGGTGCTTGCCGGTGAGAAAGGAGGCGCGCATGGGCGAGCACACCGGCGCGGCATAGACGCGGCGGAAGAGCACGCCCTCGGCGGCGAGCGCAGAGAGATGCGGCGTTGGGGCGGCATTGGCATCTTCGCCATAGGCCGCGATGAGATCGGGCCCCAGGTCGTCGGCCAGCAGCACCAGGAAGTTGTGCTGGCTCGCAGCGGGCGCCGCGAGAGTCAGCAGGACGAAGAAGCCCAGAAGGGCCGGCAAGCCAACGCCCGTCAAAGGGCGCACCGCGATCATGGCCAAGGGGAGAGTCCTCGGGGAGTGAGCGTCGCCGCACGCGGCGTCGGCTGCCGTTCGGGAGGGCAGCCGGATGCGCAGTCTGCCCGAAAGGTCAGAATTCGGCTAGCGCGGGCCGCTGGACCCATTTTGGCCGATGGAAAGGCCCAGCCAACCCTGGCAAGGTGGCGGCGATGAACGGGAACGCGGAAGGGACGGCACACGCCACAGCACCGGGCACAGCGCGCTGGCTGCTGCTGTCCTTGTTATTGCTGCCCCTGCTCCTGCTGATGCCGGCCTGTGCGGTGATCATCACCAATGACCAGGACAGCTTCGGCGGCAACGGCGACCGCTATTTCACGAGCGGCCTGCGCGGCCAACTCACGGTGCCCACTCCCGCCGAGCCGGGCCATTGGTTCGACGAGTCGGTCGGCGCAGTCGCCGATCTGCTCGGCGGGTTCGATGAACTTTACCCCAATGCCGATCCGGCTCTGACGACCGTGGACTTCGTCGGTGGACAGGAGCTGTACACGCCTGCCAACCTCAAGGTCATTGCGCCATTGAAGAACGACCAGCCCTACGCGGGCTGGCTCTACGTCGGCGTCGCGCGCTACGACAGTCACTTTGATCTCGACGAGACGCGACGTGACGATACCGAGACGGCGGTGGAGCTGGATGTTGGCTTGGTTGGGCCGCATGCACTCGGCGAGTGGGCTCAGAAGTTCGCCCACCGGATCGCGGGGCTCACGGATCCCAAAGGATGGGACAACCAGCTCGGCTCCGAGTTGGCCTTCGTGCTGTACGTCGATCGCCGCTGGCGCCACGCCTTCGGCCAGCTCAGCGACAGCGGGCTGCAGGCCGACGCCATCCTGAACGCCGGCGGCGCCCTGGGCACGCTGCGCACGCATGTCTTGCTCGGCGAGACGCTCCGCCTCGGCTGGAATCTCCCGCGCAGCCTCAACTTGCAGAGCGGTGACCGGCGCCATGCGCTGGGCCTGGATGAGCCGGCCCCGCGCTCCTTCCATTTTTTTGTGGGCGCCGAGGGCCGCGCCGTAGCGCGCAACCTCTTCCTGGACGGCAACACCTTTCGCGACAGCCAGGACGTGCCGCGCAAACCCTTCGTGCGCGAGCTGCACATGGGCTTCGAATACGTCGCGGGCGACTTCCGGCTTGGTTACCAGCGCACGCTGCGCAGCAAGGAGTTCAGCGGCCAGGCCGAGGGCCAACGCTTCGGCGCCTTCACTTTGGCGTGGTCGCCTCGGAGCGCGGCGGCGCGGGCTCGGCTGGCGCGCTAGGCGCGGACGGCTCGCTGAGCGCGGCCACCAACTCCGGCAGCAGGCGTTCCACGAAGGCGCTGGTTCCGGGCAACGAGAGATGACAGATGTCGCGGAAGGCCGACCCGCGCAGTTCGGCCAGCGGGCGCATGTCGAAGTAGCGCGGTGCGACCTCGGCGATGATGGCGTTGTGTGCGGCCAGGCCGGCGACGACGTGCTCGGGCCGCCCCCAGAGTTCGATCGCTGAGCCATGCGCGCCGGCGTAGTCGAGCTGGCGCGCGCCGAAGGCCTGCCGCGTGTAGCCCGGCGCCACGTAGCTGGCGAAGCCCAGCATGAGCACGCGTTCGCCGCGCTGCTCGGCGAGACGCGCGAGCCGCTGCAGGTTGGCGCGAAAGGTGGCCACGGTCTTCAACTCGGCGCCATGTGCGAGCCATGCGGCCTGCGGCTCGCCAGGCGCCAGGAATTCCAGCCAGCCCAGGGCGTGGCCCGCGGCGAGCGCGGCGTAGCGCGCCGCGAGCGGCAGCACGAAGGGGCTGGGCAGCGGTTGCGCGTCGAGCGCATCCAGCGGCGGCAGCAGGCCGGCTTGCACGCGATACCAGAGATAGTGCGAGTAGTCGGCGCGAAAGAGCTCCGGCGGGACGTTGTTGGCGCGCAGGTCATTGATGGCGTGGTAGAGCACCACGAGATCGAAGTGCTCGCCCGCGAGCAGCCGATATTTGGAGAAGCTGTCCAGCGTGGTGTGGCCGGCGCGCGCCAGGTTCACCACGCGCACGCTGTCCGGCGCGCGGCCGAGCGCCGCCGGCAGGCGCTGCTCGAGGTCCACCGCCACCGTGCTCCAGTCGGGGTCCAGCACCGAGCCGCCCAAGAGCAGCAGGCGCAGTTGGTCCGGCTGCGACGCCGGGACTTCGTGCAGCTCCGGGTAAATGACGCCGACCGGCCCGGTGAGAAAGGGCCGCGACCAGGGCTCGAAAGTGAGCAGCACGCGCACGGCCAGCTCGGCCAGCAGCGCCAGAACGAGCAAGGCCACGAGGCAAGAACGCCAGCGGCGCCGTCGGCGTGGCGCCGGGCTGCCTGTCGTTGCGCTTTGACCGCGCGGGGCGGCCGCTTGGCCGGCGTCAGTCATGCGCTGGGACCCGGTGCAAGCAGCAGGCCGAGCAGCGCCGCGCCGAGCATGATGCCAGCCACGGCGCCGCGCGCCTTCCACACGTAGCAGGCCAGCAGGGCGGCGAGCAGAATGCCGAGGCGCGGCAGGTCGGTGATTGTGTCGCGCAGCAGCAGGACGGCGGTCGCCGCGATGAGTCCGACGACTGCTGCCGTGATGGCGTCGAGCAGCGCGTGCAGCGAACGCAGCTCCACCAGCCGCTCGAGCAGCCCGTGTCCGAGCAAGGTGAAGGCGAAGGCCGGCAGGAAAACGCCCAGTGTCAGCGCCAGCGCACCGAGCAGGCCTCCGCCGAGATAGCCCACGAAGGTAGCGAAGATGATGAGCGGCGCGGGCAGCAGGCCCGATAGCGCCAAGCCGTCCAAGAACTGCGCCGTGCTCATCCAGCCGCCAACGACGACGGCATCGTGCTGCAAGAAGGGAATGGCGGTGTAGGCGCCGCCGAAGGTGAGGAGCCCGGTGCGCAGGCCGTAGCCGAAGAGCGCCGGCACGCTCGGCGCTCCGGGTGCTTCGTGCGTCGATCCGGGCGCCCCGGCGGGGGCTGGTTGGGTCGGTACAGCAGCCAAGTGCCCAGGTGTCGAGGCTGGCGCGCTAGTCGGTGTACCGCTCGTCATGAACCAGAGCGAGGCCGCAAAGCTCAGAACCGCCACGGCCGCAAGCCAGCGCTTGGTCAGCGCGTGTTGTCCGATGCGATGGGTGGCGCGCACGATGAGCGCGACGACCGCGGGCTGGCAGCCGTAGAAGGCCGCCGCGAAGATCGGCGAGGCGATGCCAAAGCGCACGTAGGCCCAGGACAGAGCGAGCATGAGCAGCAGGCCCGGCAGCATGAAGCCCAGGCCTGCGAGCACGGCGCCGGCGCGGCCGCGCGCGAGCATGCCGAAGTACACGCACAGCTCGTGCGCCTCAGGGCCGGGCAGCGCCTGGTACACGGCCAGCACACGGTTGAAGCGGGGCCGCGAGATCCAGCCTTCGCGCTCGACGAGTTCCTCGCGGATCATGGCGATCTGCGCGACCGGGCCGCCCCAGGCCAAGCAACCGAAACGCAGGAAGCGGACAAAGATCGCGCCGAGCGACTGCTCTGGAACACGCGCACCAGCGGGAGTTCCCAGTGCGGTTTCAGCGGTTGGCGGCGCCGTGGGTGGGCTCATCGGCGCGCATGGTAGCGTGGTCCCGATGGGCAAGTGCCTCCCGCGCGCGCTGGTCATGAGCTGCTTTCTGGTCCTCTCTCTGGCCTCGCTGGTCGGCGGGTGCGGTGAGCCGAGTGAGGCCGCCGCCGAGCGCCGCGTGACCGTTGCAGCGGCGGCCTCGCTGCGCGAACTCCTGGAGCGCACGGCTCCGCTCTTTCAGCCGCCCGGCGAACCCGTCCGCTTGAGCTTCTCCTTTGAAGCCTCGTCCACGCTGGCCCGCCAGATCCTCGAGGGCGCGCCCTACGACGTCCTCCTCTCGGCGGACGAGGCCAGTGTCTATCGGCTGGGTGAGAACGCGCCGGCTGCAACCCGGCGCGTCGTGCTTGGCAATCACCTCGTCATGGTGGGGTGCTCCGATCTGAAGAACCCGCCGACCACGCCGCAGCAACTAGCCGAGCGGCTCACCGGAGCGAAGGCCGCCAACGTCGATGGCCGGCCGCTGCGCGTTGTGCTGGCCGGGCCGGAAGTGCCCGCCGGCAAGTACGCGCGAGCCATGCTCGAGCGCGCCGGACTGCTTGAGAGCGTCGCCGCGGGCGCCGCCGTGGCCGACAACGTGCGCGCGGCCCTGGCGCTCGTCGCGAGTGGTGCCGCGGACGTGGGCTTCGTCTACGCCACGGATGCGGCCATCGCGCCCGGCGTGCAGCGGCTGTGGACCGCGCCGGAAGACGCCTTGCCGCCGATCCGCTACGTTGCGGCCGTGCTTGCGACGGCCGGCTCGCCCTGGGCCGAGGCCTATCTCGACTTCCTCGGCAGCGAGGCCTTTCTGCGTGAAGCGGAGGCGCTCGGCTTCCTTCGCGCGCCGCCGCCGTGACGGCCGAGGATCTCTTCGCGATCGTCCTGCTGACGCTCAAGGTGGGCCTCGTCGCCACCGCCATCATTTTGGTGCCGGGCGTGTGGCTGGGCTGGGTCCTCGCGCGGCGCAGGTTTCGCGGCCGCGCGCTCGTGCAGACGCTCGTGGCTCTGCCGATGGTGCTGCCGCCCACGGCGGTGGGCCTGCTGCTGCTCTTGCTGCTCTCGCGGCATGGCGCCGTCGGCGGGCTCCTCGAGCGCCTCACCGGCGGCACGCTGCTGCTCACCTGGTGGGCCGCGGCCATCGCCGCGGCGGTCATGTCCTTCCCGCTGCTTGTGCGCGGCGCCGAGCAGGCCTTCGCGGCCGTGCCGCCGCGACTGGAGGAAGTGGCGCGCAGCCTGGGAGCTTCGCGCCGCCGTGTCTTCTTGCGCATCACACTGCCGCTCGCCGCGCGAGGGCTGGCCTACGGCACACTCTTCGCCTTCGCGCGTTCGCTGGGTGAGTTCGGCGCGACAACCATCGTGGCCGGCCACATTCCCGGCGAAACCGAAACGCTGGCGCTTGCTACCTATGGGCGCATCGACGCCTTTCAGAGTGGTGAGGCGCTCTGGCTGGCCGGCGCCTCGGTGGCGCTCGCGCTCGCCGCCACCTGGTGCGCCGAGAGTCTGCTGGCTCGGCGCAGCGCGGAGCGTAGCCGATGAAGCCCGCGCATCGCTTCGAGCTGCGCGGAGGCTGGGGCGACTTTCAACTGGCCGCCACGGCGGACTGGTCCGCGCCGATCACAGCGCTCTTCGGGCCGAGCGGCTCGGGCAAGTCCACAGTCCTGGAGGCGCTGGTGGGCTTGCGGCGCGACGTGCACGGCGCGATCGAGATCGCCGGCCAGCGCGTGGAGCACTTGCCGCCGGAGCAGCGCGGCTTGGGCTGGGTGCCGCAGGACGCCTCGCTCTTTCCGCATCTCGATCTGCGCGGCAACCTGCTCTTTGCGCAGGGGGGCGGCCGGCAGGCCGCGCTCTCCGCGGCTTCGCGCGCGGCCGTGCAGGCGCTGGAGTTGGAGCCCCTGCTCGATCGGCGCGCCACGCAGCTCTCGGGCGGCGAGCGGCAACGCGCGGCCATCGCGCGCGCGCTGGCCTCCGAACCGCGCCTGCTCCTGCTCGACGAACCGCTGGCTTCTCTCGACCGTCCGCTGCGCGCGCGCATCGTGCCCTTCTTGGCGCAGCTTCCGGCGCGCACCGGCGTGCCCATGCTGCTGGTGAGCCACGATCCGCACGAGGTGCTCGCGCTGGCCGAGCAGGTGCTCGTGATCGAGGCCGGGCGCATCACGGCCTGCGGTCCGGCGCGCGCGCTGCTCGGCGCGGCGGCGGCCATCGATGCGCTGGAAGCGCTGGCAGCGGAGAATGTCTTCGAGGTGGCCGAGGTCGTCGGCACCAGCGGCACGCTGCGCGTGGTGACGCGCGGCGGCTGCTCGCTGGAACTGGCCCTGCGGCCCGGCGCGCCGCAGCCTCGGCGCGTGGCGATTCGCGCCGAAGACATTCTCCTCGCGGTCGCCGAGCCCGTGGGGCTCTCTGCTCAGAACATCTTGACCGGCCGAGTCACGGCACTGGCGCCGCTGGGTCCGAGTGTCGAACTGCGCGTCGCCATTGCCGACGAGAGCTGGGTCGCTCGACTCACGCCGCGCGCGGTGGCGGCACTCGGCCTGCGCGAGGGCGCCGCCGTGCGGCTCATCGTCAAGGCGCACGCCGTCCACCCCTGCCTCTGATCAGCCCTCGCGCTGCGGAGTCCTGCTGGGTCTTGCCTGGCGCCGCGGGCTGTCGTACACCGGCGCGGCGTGAACACCTCACTGCGGCTTCGACTCCTGCTGCTGCTCGTCGCGCTGTGCGCCAGCGCCGCGCCGGCCTTGCTGGCTGCGCTGCGGGCGGGATCTGCCGTGTGCGGCACAGGCGCTTGCTGCTGCGCCCCGCCTCAGGGCATCGCTCCGACGTCTGCGACGGAGCAGGCCGCCGACGAGGGCGCTGCGGGCCCGGGCGACTGCTGCGGCGCTTCAGCGCCGATGGCCGCGCTGACGTCCTCCTGCAACTGCGGCTCGCACGGCGGGCCGGAGCAGCTCGGCTCCGCGCCGCTGACTTTGCTCGCCCCGGCCGGGGCCGCCTTTTGCCTGCCCGCGCCGGCAGTTCAAGACGCCTTGCCTCTGATCGCCACGCTGCTTCCTGAACTCTGGGGAGCGCCTCCGGATCCGCCACCGCCGCGCCGCGCGGCCTGACGAGTTTTCCGGTGCCTCGGTGCGCGACGGCTTGGTCTGTCGCGGCCGCAGGCCGTGACGCGATGCCGCACGTGTGTGCTGCCGCGTCGCGGTCTTCCAGAGTCAGCGTGCGCGCGACGCCTTGTGCGCTCCGCCACGCCAGGAGTTTGATCCCATGAAGTTCCGTTCTGTGTTGGTCGCCGGCGGCGTGCTCGCCCTCGGCGTTGTGACGTTCGCGCACCACATTCCCGTGGCGCTCTCCAGCCTGTTCGGCACCGAGGTGCTGACCGAAGTCACGTACTTCGCCCAGTCCGACAACCTCGGCGTGCCGGCCTACCGCGTCGGCATCGACGAGCATCACGTGGCCCTGACCGAGGGCGCGCAGTTCTCAGTGACGGACGGCGAGGGCAGCACGGAGACAGTGGTCTTCGCGCCGGGCCTCTTCGCCGATCCGTCGCACGCTGATCTGCACGACGTGGCCGAGGCCATCGCCGCGCAGCTCACGATCGCGACAGCGCACGTGGACAACAGCTCGATCGTGCTGCACGGCACGCAGGGCGGCGGCGCCGCCTCGCTCACGCTGAGCGATGGCGTCGGCTCGCCGCTCTCGGCCCTGGGCCTGCTGCCGGGCGTCGTGACCGGCACCGATGACATCCACCTGGAGTTGTCGCTGCCCGGCGAGCACGAGCACGGCCCCGGCGATGATCACGAGGGCTCGGGATTGGCTCACCATCCCTACCTGGTGGTGGCGAGCGCCACCGAGGGCGTGACGATGGTGGCCGGCTTCGAAGTGCCCTTGATCCTCGACACGACGACACTGCTCGTGTCGCGTGCGACGCAGTTCGGGCTCCTGCCGGGCTTCGTCGGCGAGCTGAGCGAGAGCGAGGACGCCTCGGCGGTCTTCGAGACCTCGCTCCTGCCGAAGCTGTACCCGCAGGGTCTGCCGGAGAAGCTGTACTTCAGCTTCGTGGTCTTCGAGGAAGACCTCGGCGGCATCGCCTTTGTGAGCAATCGCTTCACGGCGGTGCTTGTCGACGACTGATGTCGGAAAAGCCGGCCTGAGCGTCCGGCTCACTCGCCGGCTGGCGGTCGCGCCGCCCGGGAGCCCCCGCCCCGGCGCGCCGCGCGCCCCCGGGGGCGGAACGCGCGCGGCGGCCCCCCCCCCCACCCGCGCGGCCCCCCCCCCACCATCACCAC
>JBQTIY010000016.1:0-21765 GCA_052387675.1 Planctomycetota bacterium
CGCAGCTCGACCGGATCCATGCCGCGCCGGAAGATGGAGGCGCCGTCGTAGCGCACGTCGCCGGTGTGCCGCGTGCCCGGCGTCAGGTCGTGCATCCGGTTGAGCGAGCGCAGGAAGGTGGACTTGCCGCAGCCCGAGGGTCCGATCAGCGCGGTCACCAGCCCGCGCTCGACGTCCATGGCGACGTCGAACAGCGCCTGCTTGGCCCCGTACCACAGGTTGAAGCCCTGGATCGACATGGCCGGTCCCAAGCCGCCAGGCTTGGTGTGATAGACGGTGTCCGGTTCCGGGGTGAGCTTCAGCGCTGCGACCATCGGTGAATCCTCTTTCGTCCTTCTAGAACTGGCTGCCGGCGAACTTGCGCTTGAGCCGGCTGCGGATGGCGATGGCGCCGACGTTCATGACGAAGATCAGCGCGATCAGCAGCAAGGTGGTGACGAACACCATCGGCTTGCCGGCCTCGGAATTGCGCGACTGGAAGCCCACGTCGTAGATGTGGAAGCCCAGATGCATGAAACTGCGTTCGAGGTGCAGGAACGGGAAATAGCCGTCGAGCGGCAACTCGGGCGCCAGCTTCACCACGCCCACCAGCATCAGCGGGGCCACCTCGCCCGCCCCGCGCGCCATCGCCAGGATGATGCCGGTCATGACGCCGGGCATGGCGCGCGGCAGCACGATGCGCCGGATGGTCTGCCACTTGCTCGCGCCGCAGGCGTAGCTGCCTTCGCGCATGCTGCCCGGCACGGCCGCCAGAGCCTCTTCCGTGGCCACGATGACGACTGGCAGTGTGAGCAGCGCCAGCGTGAAGCTGGCCCAGAGGATGCCGCCCGTACCAAAAGTCGGCGAGGGCAGGCGCTCGCTGAAGAGCCACTCGTCCAGACCGCCGCCGACGATGTAGCAGAAGAAGCCCAGGCCGAAGACGCCGAAGACGATGCTCGGCACGCCGGCCAGATTGTTGACCGCGATGCGCACGGCGCTGGTCACCGCTCCCGGGCGCGCGTACTCGCGCAAGTACAGCGCTGCCAGCACGCCGAAGGGCACGACCAGCAGCGACATGACGAGCGTCATCATGACCGTGCCGAAAATGGCCGGCCACACGCCGCCCTCACTGTTGGCCTCGCGCGGCTCACCCCACAGGAACTCCCCCCAGCGCGCAAGATAGAGGCCGAGCTTGCCCGTGAAGGCGAGCTGATTGGCCGGGTAGGCGCGCACGATCTCGGCCACCGGCAGTGAGATGTCCTCGCCGCCCACGGTGCGCAAGAGGAACTGCACGCCCTCGTTTTGCGCATCGAGCGCACGGATCTCGGCGCGGATCTGCTCGTAGCGTGCCTGGAGCTCAGCCGTGACGACCAGGAAGCGCTCGTTGGCTGCCTGCCAGCCTGGCGACGTGAGGCCCTGCTCCAGCTCCACGCTGCGCAGGGTCAGGCGCTCGCGCTCCAGGGCATGGTTGATGTCGCCGACATCGTCGAGTTCCAGCGCGCGCCGCCGGCTCCAGCGCTCGCGCACTTCGTCATGCCGCGCCTCGAACTCCGCCCAGGCTTGCGCTGGTGTCTCGGCCACCGGCTGCCCATCAACCAGGAAGCCCACCGGCTCGCCGTAGAACCGGCCCCAGGTGAGGCGCTCCACGACCACGCCCCACTCGGGCAGGCTCTCCGACGTCGTCTCGTGATCGCTCACCCACTGAAAGTGTTCGCCGGTGATCTCGTAGTTGCCCGTGCGCACGAGCCGGCGCCGCACTTCCACGGGCTCGGCCGCCGCCGCCTGCGATGTGGGCTGCAGTTCCGGCGGCGCCCACAGCTCGTCGCGCGTGACCTCGCCCTGCACACTCGTGCCGCGCGTGGTCTCGATGCGCACCAGCGCAGAGGGCCAAAAGGTGGAGAATCCCTGCACCGCCACCAGCGTGAGCAGGCCGAGGATCATGACCAGCGCCAGAGCCAGCGAGCCACCCGTGAGCCAGATCATGGGCTCGCCGGCCGCGAAGAGAGCCGAGCGCCGCGGCGGCCCGGCCGGGCGCGAGCGCCCGCGCGCCGGCGCTGTGCTGCCCGGGGGCGTGCTACTCGGAGGTGTGCTGGCGGGACTGGTGCTCACAGCTCGTAGGCCCGGCGGCGGAAGCGCAAGCGCACCACTTCCGCAATCGTGTTGATCACGAAGGTCATGGCGAAGAGCGTGAGGGCTGCCAGGAAGAGCACGCGGTAGAGCGTGCCGTCCTGCACGGCTTCCGGCAGTTCCACGGCGATGGTCGCCGAGAGCGTGCGGAAGCCGTTGAAGAGATTCCAATCCAGCACCGGCGTGTTGCCGGCGGCCATGAGCACGATCATGGTTTCGCCCACCACGCGGCCCACGCCCACCATGACAGCCGAGAAGACGCCGCTCATGGCTGTGGGCACGACCACGCGCACGGCGGTCTGCCAGGGCGTGGCGCCCGCGGCGAGCGACGCCGCGCGCAGGTGATCGGGCACGCTGGAGAGCGCGTCCTCAGCGAGCGTGTAGATGATGGGGATGACGGCGAAGCCGGTCAGGAAGCCCACGATCATGGCGTTGCGCTGCACGTAGGTGCCGAGATAACCGCCGCGCGGATCGAAGCCCAGTCCGTCGAGCAGGCCGGCGGCGGAGCGCGCGAGCAGGAAGGCCGCCAGCGCGGTGACCACGAAGAGCCCCAGGTCGAAGAGCGCCGAGCGCTCGCGGCTCCAGCGCGCCGCCACCGAACGCACCCAGGGCGCCACGAGGCGCCCGCGCAGCACGGCCACCACCAGCACGGCACCCGGCAGCGTGAGGAACATCCAGCCGCCGACGCTGTTGCCGACCTGGCCGTCGAGCCAGGCCATGAGGTCGCCCGAGAACCAGGTGCGCTCGACCAGCGGGCCCAGCGCACGCGCCAGCAGCAGCCCGGCGCCGATGGCCGCGACCATGGCCAGAAAACGCGGCCAGCCGGCCAGGCGCAGGCTCAGCGACTGCGGCAGGAGCTGCCACAGATAGGCGCCCGCCACGAAACAGAAGGGAATGGCCGCGAAGGCCGCCAGAGTCTGCGGCACGACCTGTTCGATGACCGGCGCAACGACGATGGCCGCCAGAAAACCCAGCACGACGCTGGGCAGGCTGGCCATCAGCTCGATAGAGGGCTTGATGCGCGCGCGCGCCTGACGCGAGAGGAACTCGCTCGTGTAAAGCGCAGCCAGCAGCGCGATGGGCAAGCTGAAGATGAGCGAGTAGAGACTGGCCTTGAGCGTGCCGAAGACCAGCGGCCAGACGCCCAGCTTGGGCTCGAAGTCATCGGTGCCGGAAGAGGACTGCCAGACATGCGCCGGCTCTCCGGCGCCCTCGTACCAGACCGGCGTGAAGAGCGCGGTGAGTGTCGTCTCGGGATGCGGCGCGTCGAGCTGCCAGCGATGCACCGTGCGCTGACCCACACCCAGCAGCCCGTCGCCGCGCGGCGAGAGCGCCAGCGCCAGCAGCGGATCACCGCCGGTATTCAGCTCGGTGAGCAGCTCGCCGCTGGTGACGTGCACAACCTGCACCACGCCATCGGCGAAGCCGACGGCCAGCACGCGATTGCGCTGGCTGGCCGAGAGGGCACTCACCGGCGCCGCGTGCCGCGGCAGTTCATGCGCGCGGGTCAGCCGCAGCGTGTCCGACCCCGGCGCGCGCGCCGGAAACCAGGCCGAGACACGCCCCTGGTCGTCGCCGGCCACCAGCGTGGTGGAACCGATGAGCGGCTGCAGGGCCAGCAGCCGGCTGTCCGGCTCGGGCAGGAGCTGCAGCGTCTCGGCCAGGTAGGGCGCGGAGCTGTCGCGCACATCAAAGCGCTGCGCGAGTCCGTCTTCCCAGGCCAGCACGATGCTGTCGCCGCGCTCGGACTGCGCCAGAAAGCGCGGCGCCGGGCGGCCCAGCGCGGGCTCGAAGGGCAGCACCGTTTCGAGCAGCTTGGTCGTCACCGCGCCGGTGAGCAGATTTGTGCGGCGGCGCACTTCACTGCGCGTGAGCGTGCCGTCGGCCTTGAGCACGGTGAGCAGGGTCTGGGCGTCACCGCGCGCGTGCGTGAGCAGCAGCACCGGCGAGGCCGTGCCGCCCGCTACCGGTTCGTCCAGCGAGACAGAGAGTTCCTGCAGGCGGAAGCGATCGTCGGGCAGGCGCTCAAGCAGGCCCTCGCCCCAGGGCAGGCGCGCACCCTGCGCCAAGGCCTGGATTTCCGGCGTCAGCTCCTGCGCGCCGAGGAAGCGCGTCGCGAAAGAGATGTTGCCGAGCCGCACCGTGCCGTCGGCGAAGCCGAAGGCCACGTAGGCGTCGCGCAGCGTGGCGTGGAAGGCGGTAGGCGTTTGCTCGCCGAAGAGCTTGCGGCGCAGCAGCTCGCTGCCGTCATCAAGCCGGAAGCAGCTCAGCGTGCCGTCCGGCTGCAGCGCCCAGGCCAGGCACTGGTACTCGTCGACGCCCACATGCCAGGGCACGGCGGCGCTTGCCTCCACCGGAGCGCGAGGCGTGGGCGGCAGCGCCTCAGCCTCGGCTCCGGTGAAGAGCGGGAGCACAACCCAGAGCAGGAATCCGAAGATCGTGATCACGGCCACGATCGTGCCGATGCCGCCCACGGTGATGAGGCTGCGCGCCACGCGCTCGCCAATCACGACCGCACGAGAGGTCTTGCGCTGCCGTCGACGTCCCGTGATGGGCTGCTGCTCGCTGGCAGGCATCGGCCGGATTCCGGAGGAGTTTTTAGGTGCCGACGACTTCCGTCTGCTGCAGCCCGACCTGACGGAGAGCCTCAGTCGCGATCTTGGCGGGCACCGGGAGGTAGCCGTCCTTCACGACTTCAGACTGGCCCTGCTTGCTGAACACGTAGCGCACAAACTCACGGCGCAGCGGATCGAGCTGCGTGCCGGGCTTGTGGTTCAGGTAGAGCAAGAGGTAGCGGGCCAGCGGGTAATCGCCGGAGTAGCCGTTGTCGGGAGTGGCCTCGACGAAGGCTTCGCCGGCCTGGGCGGCCAGCGGAACCGGCCGCACATCGGCGGTCTTGTAGCCGATGCCGCTGTAGCCGATGCCGTACTTGTCGCTGGCCACGCCCTGCACCACCGAGCTGCTGCCCGGCTGCTCCTTGACCTCATCCTTGTAGTCGCCCTTGAACAGCGCGTTCTCCTTGAAGTAGCCATAGGTGCCGCTGGCGCTGTTGCGGCCGTAGAGGCTGATGGGCTTGTTGGCCCACTCGCCGGTGAGGCCGAGGTCGCCCCACGTGCGGATGTCGGAGGACAGGCCGCCCTTGCGCGTCTTGCTGAAGATCGCGTCCACCTGCTGCAGCGTGAGACCGGCGATCGGGTTGTCCTTGTGCACGTACACGGCCAGCATGTCGATGCTGGTCGGCAGACCCACCGGCTTGTGCCCGAACTGCTTCTCGAACTTGTCGATCTCGTCGCTCTTCATCTCGCGGCTCATCGGACCGAAGTGCGAGGTGCCCGAGATGAGCGCGGGCGGCGCCGTGGAGCTGCCCTTGCCCTCGATCTCGATCTTCACATTGGGATAGAGGCCCTTGAAGCCTTCGCCCCAGAGCGTCATCTCGTTGTTCATTGAGTCCGAGCCGATGCTCTTGAGGTTGCCCGAGACGCCCTGCACGGGCTTGTACTCGGGGATGGCGCGGTCCACTTGGACAGCTTGCGCTGCCAGCGAACTGGCCAGAAATCCGCTCAGGCAGGCGGCGGCGGCGAAAGAGGCGAGAGTCTTCATCTGTGCTTGTCTCCGGGGTTCAGGTGGTCGGGCCCCCCCCGACCTGAAACGAGTTCTCGCTACCGGCGATGAGGATCTTCGCGGGGCTTCGTAAAGACTGCGTGAATTCAGCCCGGGCCGGAGTGCAGTCGCGGCTCGCAGGGCAGCGACTCCAGCAGGGCCGCCTCGGCCCCGGCCAGTTCCAGAAAACGGGCCCGGATGGCCGTTTCTGGCGCGATTTCGAGGGCCAGCTCCAGGAAGAGTTCGCCGTGCCGCGCCTCGGCCTCGGCAAGGCCTTCATAGAGAGGCCTAAGTTCGGCGAGGGCCGGGCAAGCCACCAGGCACTCGAAGCGCTCGTGGCTGCGCAGTTCGATCAGGGCGGCGACCAGCAGGCTGTCCAGCAGGCCGGCCTCACGGCGGCGCGGGGCCCCCGCCGCCGCGAGCAGGCCGGCAGCGTAGGGACTGGGGCGATCCGGCAGCAGCGGCCAGCCGCGCATCGACAACTCGCGCAGCACGCGCTGCAGGTGCTCGGCCTCTTCACGGACCAGCGGCGCAAGCCGCAGCGCGAAGCCGGGCCGGCCGGCTTGGCGCTTGAGCAGCGTCATCGCCGAGGCGGCGGCCTTGAGTTCCAAATGCGCGTGATCGCTGAGCAGCGCAGGCACGTCCGAGGCCACGGCCGGGGCCCACCGCGGGGGCGTGCGGCTCGCCAGTTGGAACACCTCGCGGCGACCGACCTCCGGCAGCACGCGCTCGGCCGTCATCGCGGCACGACTTCCACGACGACGAAACCCTCCGCCTCACGCACCCCATAAACCGGCAAGCTCGCGCCTTCGATGGAAGTGCAGCGTCCCGAGGGCAGCTCAAAGTGCCAAAGGTGGTCGGCGCAGGTGATGCCGCCGTCCACGACGAGGCCATGCGCCAAGTCGGCCTGCTGGTGCGGACACAGCGCGCCGAAGGCTGTCAGGGATCCGTCGGCCGCACGCAGGACCGCCACGGCGCGCCCGCCCACGCGCGCCGAGCGCACCTGTCCCGGCGCCAACTCGCCGCTGGCGCAGAAGCGGAAGGCCTGTAGCGGCGGTGTCGTGCTCATTGCTTTTTGTCCCGGCGCTTCCCGTCTGTGTAACCCACCTGGTTGAGCGACTCCTCCATCGCGGGGTTCACCGGCTGCTCTTCGCGCGGCCGCCGCTCGGCACTCTCGCGATACCACTGCAGGGCGGCCGACTCGAGCGCCAGCCAGTCGGCCTGGTCGGCGCGCGCCGCCAGATCCAGGGGCAACAGTTCTTGCGGATCACTGCGCAAGTCGAAGGCCTCACGGCCCGCCACGCTGTGGTCGTCGGCCAGCGTGAGCAGAAGCTTGCGGCCCTCGGCATCCTGCGCAGCGAGCAGATTGCGCCGCGGCCCGAAGAGCTGCGTGCGCACGCCGGCGAAGACCGGCGCTGCGTGACGACCGGCCGGCGGGAAGGGCAGCAGCGACGGCGACGCGTCGGGGTCGGGCGGCAGGCCGGCCAGCGTCAGCAGGGTGGCGGACACGGCCGCCGTGCTTACCGGTTCTCCGCGGCGCACTCCTGCCGGCACACCCGGCCCGGCCAGTATGAGCGGCACGGCCAAGAGCTCGTCGTGCAACGAGTAGCCGTGCCCAAGACCGCCGTGCTCGAAGAGTTCCTCGCCGTGGTCGGAGGTGAGCAGCACGACGGTCTGCTCCTGGAGACCGCGGGCAGCGAGTGCGCGCCACAGATCGCCGAAGCAGGCATCGAACCAAGCCACTTCGCCGTCGTAGAGATCCACGACGTGCTGGCGCGCCTCGGCGCTGAGCGGCTCAACTTCATTGCGCTGGAGCTGATTGGGCAGAAAGCCCGCGAAGTCGCGCTGTTCCACATAGCCCTCGGCGAAGCGCGTGCGCTCAGGGCCGGGCGCGCCGTAGGGCGCGTGCGGATCCATGTAGTGCACGTAGGCGAACCAGCGCTCGCCCTGCGGCTGTCCGTCCAGCCAGGCCAAGAGTCGCTCGTTCAGCGCGCAGGCCGGCAAGTCATTGGACTGATCCCAGTGGCCGAAGCCCTGATGAAAGTTGTTGGCCGGCTGCACGAGGGCATTCGCCACGAAGGCCGCACCCTCGAGGCCCGCGCGCCGCAGCCGCTCGGGCCACGTGGAGAGGCTCTCCATGAGATAGCTGCGCGTGTCGCCCAGCACGCCATGCGTATTGGGCGGCAGGCCCGTGAGCAGCGAGGCCGTGGCGGGGAGCGTCCAACTGCTGGTCGAGAGCGCGCGCTCGAAGACCGTGCCCGTGCGCGCGAAGGCCTCCAGTTCAGGTGTGGTCGGGCGGGCGTAGCCGTGCAGGGACATGCGGCGCGCGGCCAGTGTGTCGACCACGAGCACCAGCACATTGGGCCGGCCGGGGCCCGTGCGCTGCCGCGCGATCGCGCGCGGCTGCACGATGAGCAGTTCCCACCAGAGCGGCTCGGCCGGCACGACACCCTCGGGCACGGCTTGCCCGTGGCGCGTGGTCTGGAAGCGCAGTTCCACGGCACGACCGGCGAAGTCATCCAGCGGCAGCTCGATCGTGCGCATGATTTGGTCGTAGGGGTGTTCGTGATCGGCGCGATCGAGGATGTAGTCGCTGCGCAGCGCCAGGCGCTCCTGGCCGTCGATGAGCACTCGGAACGTGACGGGCGCGGGATCGGCCTTGAGCGGATCGGTGCGAAACTGGCTCAGCACCATGGTGCGCACGCGCAGGCGCGCGCCGGCGGGGAAGGGCCCGGCGCGCACCTGAAAGTCGCTCTCCGCCCGCGCGTGGATGACCAGATCATTGGCATCCGAGGCGAGGCGCTGCTCCTTGTCGATGAAGGCGAAGGGCCAGGCCGCCAGCGGCTGCGCCGAATCCTGGGCGAGCACACTCACGGAGGGATCGCGCGCGCTGAAGAGCGCTACGAGATCAAGCGCTTCCTCGTCCACCATGAGGTGGGAGCGAGGCGTGCCGGCAGCCGAGCCGCCTTCTGCAGCGTCGCCGCCGCAGCCTGCCGCGCCGAGCAGCGCGCTCAGCCAGAGGCCGATGCTCGCGAGCCTGCGACGCGGTACGGCTCGGGGAAATGGCTCCCAACGGGACATGGAGGCGCAGACTAGAGCAGTCGTGCGGGAAAGTCATGCGCCGCGCGGGCAAGCGCCGGCCCCCCTCGCACTGCTACACTCCCCGCCATGGCCGAACGTCGCCAGCCAACCAGCTCCCCTCCACCCGATCCCAGCTCACGCGCCACAGTGCCCCGCCGCCACGCCTTCGCCGGTAAGCGCCGCGTCATCTTGTTCGGCGACATCAACGCGGCCTCCGCCGAGAAGGTCGTCACGCGCCTGCTGGAATTGGCCGAGGAGGATCCGATCGAGCCCATCGATCTGCTGATCAACTCCACCGGCGGCGACGTGGAAGCCGCCTGCGCGGTCATCAACGCCATGCACGGCATCCCGTGCCGCGTGAACACGGTCTGCATGGGCTTCGCCCAGGCAGCGGCCTGCATCATCCTCATGGCCGGCACGGGCGTGCGCACCGCCTTCGAGAACTCAGTGCTGCTCATCCATCGCATGGTCTGGGACGACCCTCACCAGGGCCGCCGCGGCGAGGGCGACGAGGAAGAGGAAGAGGAACCGCTGCCTCCGCCCGACGAAAAGTACGTGGAGCTCTGCCGTCGCCTGGAGAATGCCTACATCGGGCGCTTCCTCAATCACGATGCCGTCTGGGCCGAGCGCAGCATTCCCACGGCGCTCGACATGTCCACCGACGACGCCTTGCGTCTCGGGGTCATCGACGGCGTGATCTTCCTCGACCGCGAGTAGCCGCGCCGCTCACTCGCGCTGGTACCAGTAGAAGTCGTCGTGGCGTCGGGCGCTGTAGAGCACGCGCATCCGGTGCGCGCCCGCGGCGAGCGGAGGCGCGTGCAACGCGGCCGTGTTCGTGAGCAGGATGCCGCCCGGGCGCAGCATGGCCGCGCCGTTGGCCAGCGCCAGACTGCGCTCGAACGCGTCGTAGTAGAGCAGCACATTCGTGGCCACCAGCAGATCAAAACCCTCGCCCAGAGCGGCCGGCGCGAGGCGCTCGAAGACGAGATTGAGTTCCACGGGGCGTAGCGCGGCCGGCCACTGGGGCGCGACGCTCAGCGCACGCAGGTGCAGCGCGCCGGCGGCGGCTGGGGCTGCGAGTGGCGGCAATTCCCGGCCGATCTGCGCGCCAAGCTGGGCCCAGAACTCCAGGGTTGGCTGAGTCCAGGGCTCATCGGCGGGCAGCGGCAGCACGAGCTGATAGGGCTGCTGCTGCCGGGCGCGCTCTACGGCCGCGCTGAGATGCGCGTTGACGCGCGGACTCACATCGAGAGTGGTCAGCTCAAGCCGGCCCGGCACGGCAAGACCCAGGCGAAGAAGTGTGTCCATCAGGGCAAAGGGCTGGATGGACTGCTGCGCGTAGAAGTCGTGTCCATCGACCTTGTTAGTGAAGTCCAGCCCAGGTCCTACGAGAGCCACGCGCCGCACGCTTCCCGGCGCAAAGCGGCCCTGCTCGGCCAGCACGGCCAGCACCTGTGCCAGGCCGCAGTCCACTACGAGGCTGGTGTCGGAGGAGAGGCCGCGTTCCTGGAAGATCCCGGCATAGGCCTGCGCTTGCGACTCGGCGGATTCCGTGGGCGGCACCGCCTCGAGCGCGCGCTCATAGTCCGCAAGATCTGCGCTCAGGTTCGCGTAGAACTCCGCGAGTCGCGAACGAATGCGCGGCTGGTCGGCTGCACGCCGCGGATCGAGGCCGGAGCGAGCCAGCACGCTGCGCACGAACGACAAGCGCTCATCCTCGCTGGGGCCAGCCAGAGCCGCCGTGAGATCGAGCAAGCGTGCGCGCACGCCGGCGCTATCCGGGGTCACAGCGCGCGGCGCCGACGTGAACGATGTGCCAAAGAGCAGGAAGTTCACTACCGAATCTTCGTCGCCATGCTGCAGACGCGCGCTGACATCGGCCTTGCGCTCGGCGATCCAGGCGGGCCACTCGGCCTCCGTCGGCGACCCGCGGCGGTGCAGTGCCAGCACGGGCTGTGCCTCCTCGAAGCGCATGGTCTGCACGGCCGCGGGCGCCTCGGTGCAGGCGCCCGCGCAGACGCCCACTCCTGCGCCCAGGGCGGCCTTCCATCCGGCGTCGAGCAGGGCGGATCTCAGCGCAGCCAGCGAAAGCCCCGCACGGCGCGAAACCGCTGCCTTGCTAGGCTCGTACTCGGTATGCATACTCAGTATCGCCTACCCCAAGGAGCCCGTCAGGCCATGACCGTCCGACACAGCCTCCTCGCCATCCTCGCTGAACAGCCTGCCCACGGCTACAGCCTGAAGTCCTCCTTCGAGAAGAGCACGGCCGGGGCCTGGCCGCTCAACGTCGGGCAGGTCTACACCACGCTCGACCGTCTCCAGCGCGACGGCCTGGTAGAGGCGCAAGGTCTCGCCGACAGCCCGCGCCAATCTTGGCGCATCACCAAGGCGGGCCGCGCCGCTCTCGCCGAGTGGTACCAGAGCCCGGTCGTAGACGATCCGCCCTCGCGCGACGAGCTGGCCATCAAGGTGCTGCTCGCGGTCGCCGCCGATGCCATCGACGTGCAGGAGATCTTGCAGCGCCAGCGCGTGGCCACGATGGATCGGCTGCAACAGTACACGCGTCAAAAGGCCAAGGCCGACCCGGCACGCGAACTCCCCTGGCTGCTCCTGCTCGATGCGCTGATTCTCAAGGCCGAGGCAGAGATCAAGTGGCTGGACCTGTGCGAAGAGCGGCTGCGGCACAAGCAGGAGGCGCAGTGAACGCGGCCGCGGCGGAGCCGCTGAGCTTTCAGGATGTCGTGCGCAACTACGGCGCCGGCGCCCGCGCCGTGCACGCCCTGGGTCCCGTGAGCTTCGACGTGCGTCGCGGCGAACTCGTGGCCGTCATGGGGCCCTCCGGTTCGGGCAAGTCCACGCTGCTCGCGCTGGCCGGCGCCCTGGACCGCCCCACTTCCGGCCGCGTCTTCCTGCAAGGTCAGGACCTCTCGAAGATCGGCGGTGCCCAACTGGCGGCCCTGCGCCGGCGCTGCATCGGCTTTGTCTTCCAGGATTTCAATCTGCTGCCGGGACTCACCGCGCTGGAGAACGTGGCCCTGCCGCTCGAACTCGACGGCCAGCCGCTGGCCGCAGCACAGGCCGCCGCCAAACTGGCCCTCGAGGGCGTGCAGTTGGGGGCGCTGGCAGCGCGCTTCCCAGACGACCTCTCCGGCGGCGAGCAGCAACGCGTTGCCATCGCCCGCGCCTTCGTCGGTCCACGCACGCTGCTGCTCGCCGACGAACCCACTGGCGCGCTCGACTCGGTCACCGGTGAACTCATCCTGCGACTGTTGCGCCGGCAATGCGATGAGGGGCGCACGGCCGTGCTCGTCACGCACAACGCCGCGCACGCCGCCTGGGCCGATCGCGTGCTCTATCTGCGCGACGGCCGGCTGGTCGAGACCTCTGCCACGGCTCCGCAGCCCGCGCGGCGCGGCGGATCGTGAAGAGCTGGCACGCGCTACGGGCGCTGGGCCGGGTGGAGTGGCGTCAGCTCCAGCGGCACAGAGCTCGTTCATGGCTCGTGCTGCTGCTCGTGGCCGTGCCGGTGGCCGCCATGGCGGGCGGCAGCACTCTCCTCGCGATCACGCAGCCCACCGTGGAGGAGTACCGCGCGGCGGCCATGGGCCGCGCCGCCCTGCGTGTCGATGCCGCGCCCGGCCAGAACTTGAGCGCAGCACGCGCACTGCTTTCCCCGACGGCGCGCTGCGAGGAACTCGCGATTCACGCTGCGGACCTCACCGCGCCGGGGCGCCGCCAAGGGGCGCGCTCTCTCGTTCTCGCCCCCTCGGCGCTGCAAGAGGACGGCCTCGGCGTCGGCCTGCTGCGGCTGATCGCAGGGCGCGCCCCGGCGCAGGCCGGCGAAATCGCGCTCTCGCCGCTCTTGCTCGAGCGCCTGGATCGCAGCCTGGGGCAGACCGTGCAACTCGCCGGCCTGCCGTACGAAGTCACCGGACTGGTCGTGGACCCCGAGCGCCGCGACCTGCCGCTGGCCTGGCGCAGTGCCGCGCCTGCTGACGCGCGCGAACGCGCTGCGACGCCCGGCGTAACGAGTCTGCTCGTGGAGCTCGACGAGCAGGCAGCGGCTGCGGCCGCTGTGCAACTGCGCGCCTCCGGCTATCGCACCACGCTGCGCACGGACGTCGAAACCGGCGACCGCTTCGAGGCGCTCATGATCTTCGTGGTGGGCGGCTTCGGCTGCTTCGAGGCCGCACTGGTCATCGGAGCCGCTTTCGCCGTGAGCCTGCGCCGCCGTCAGCGCGAACTGGGACTGCTCGGTGCAAACGGAGCCTCGCCGGCCACGCTGCGCTTGGCCATGCTCGCTGTGGCCGGACTTCTGGCGCTCGCCGGCGCGCTGCTCGGCCTCGCGGTGGGCCTCGGCGCAGCAGCGCTGCTGCAGCCCTTCCTCGACGACTGGAACCAACGCTTGAACGGCGCCTTCGAGGTGCCGTGGCTCGCGCTCGTGGGCGCGTTGCTGCTCGGCCTGCTCGCGACACTGGCCGCCACGGGCTGGCCCGCTTGGTCAGCGAGCCGGCTGACCGTGCGCGTGGCGCTCAGCGGGCGTCGTCCCGTGACTAGCGGCGGCGGCCGCTGGCTCGTCGCCGGGCTGACGCTGCTGATCACGGGCACGATCCTCGTGCTGTGGAGCACAGGCCTCAGCGCACCGAGCGCCGGTCCGAGCTTGCTGGCCGGCTCGGTGCTGAGCGTGTTGGGGCTGGGAGCTTGCAGTCCCTGGCTGCTCGGTGTGTTCGCGCGCCTTGCCGCTCCGCTGCCCTTGCCATGGCGGCTCGCCGTGCGCGACGCCGGGCGCTTCCGCGCGCGCAACGCTCCCGTCGTCACTGCCGTGCTGGCCGGCCTCTCGGTGAGCATCCTCCTCGCAGCCTTGCTCAGCAGCATCGAGTCGATGCTGGGTGAGCGGCTGCCCGCGCTGCGGGACGACCAAGTCCTCATTGAGGGGCTCGGTGCCGAAGCGCTGGCGCAACGTCTCGGCTCTGAATCCGCTGCGCTCGCCAGCGCGCCGCTGCAAGCGCTGCACAGCGCAGGCCAGCCAGCGACCGTCGAGGCGGCGCCAGCCGGCTGGGTGGCCTGCGGCAGCGAGGACCTCGTGCGGGCCCTGGGAGCCGAGGCCGGGCTGGCCGACTTTCGCGCCGGCAAGCTCTTGGCCCTGAACCTGCCCGCTTCCGCTTCCCCGGCTGTCCTGCGCGACGCTTCGGGCCGCGCTCTGTTGCAGCTCGACGTCAGCGCCGTGAGCACCGCGCAGGCCGTGCGCGGCCCCTCCTGGCTGCTCGACAGCGCGACCGCCGCAAGCCTGGGCCTGCACTGCGGGCCGCCGCCGCAGCGCGCCAGCGTGCCCTGGCTGCTGCGCGTGCCAGAGCCGGTGACAGCGGCCCTGCTCAGCCGCGCCTCAGTGCTCGCCGCGGAGTGCGCTGAGACGGCCGTCGAGACACAGCAGTTGCGCGCAGGCCCCGACCGCCGCGACTACCGCATCGTACTGCTCATCTGCCTGCTCACAGGACTCGTCGTGGTCGGCGTGGCGACCGCACTCACCGCGGTGGAGTCGGCCGGGGATGCGCGCCTGCTGCACGTCATCGGCGCGGCGCCCGCGGTCCTGCGGGGCCACCTGGCCGCACGCGCCGGCTACCTCGCGCTCCTCGGCAGCGCGCTCGCGATCCCGGCGGGTCTGCTGCCGGCGCTGGGCCTGCTCTCGCTCTCCAATTCCGCCAGTTCGCTCCGCTTCAGCATGCCCTGGTTGGAAATCGGATTGACTCTGCTGGGGCTGCCCGTTGCCGCTTTTGTGGGCACCTGGCTGCTCGCGCCACGCCTGAGTCCGCACACCCTCGTTCAAGGAGCCTCATCATGAACCGCGCTCACGTCCTACTCGCCGTGACACTCGGCTTCGCTCTCACCCTCGCGGCGGCAGAGCCGGCTCTGGCTCAGACCGCCCCCGCCGCGCGCGACGCGACCCTCGGCCAGATCCGTTGGGAAGCCTACGAGACCATGGGCTCGGACGAGCAGCCCCTGCGCGGCGAACTTGGCCGCCTGCTCGTCCCAGAGCGCCGCGACGTGCAGAACGGCAAGACGATCGAACTGGCCTTCGTGCGCTTTCGCACCACGAACCCCAACCCGGCGCCGCCCGTGGTCATCCTGGCCGGTGGCCCGGGCGGCTCGGGGATCGAGGGCTGCGTCGGCCCGGCCACTGGCCGGCGCGTGCGCTTGCTCGACTTCTGCGATGTCATCGGCCTCGATCAGCGCGGCACGGGCCTCTGTCGCCCGAATCTCTCCGAGGGCCCCGACTTCAGCTACACGCTGCCCAGCGACAAGCCGCTCACGCGCGCGGACGTGATCAAGGCGCACCGCGAATCGGCTCGCAACGCCGCCGCTCATTGGAAGCAGCAGGGCGTGGATCTCACGGCCTACAACACGCAGGAGAGCGCCGACGACATCGAGGATCTGCGCCGCGCGCTGGAACTGCCGCAGATCATGACCTGGGGCGCGAGCTACGGCTCGCACTTGGGGCTGGCGCATCTGCGGCGGCACGCCAGCAGGGTGGCCCGTTCCATCCTGATGAAAGTGGAGGGACCTGACCACACACTGAAGCTTCCGAGCACGACGCAGCGCCACTTGGTGCAACTCCACCAGCTCGTTGCCGCGGATCCCGAGCTGTCCGCCGGCCTGCCCGACCTGCTCGGAACGGTGCGCACCCTGCTGAAGCAGCTCGCCCAGCAGCCGGCGCAGGTCTCGCTAGAACGCGACGGCGGCAGCGTGAGCGTGACCCTGGGACCGTTCGACCTGCAGTCCTACCTCGCCAACTCACTGGGACTGGTCTTCGAACTGGCCGGCGTGCCGGCCGCGCTGCACGGCATGACGCGCGGCGACTGGAGCACGCTGGCTGAGTTCGCGCTGGAGAACCGCCGGGGCGGCGTGGACTCGGCCATGGCGCTGATGATGGATTGCTCCTCGGGCGCGAGCCCAGCCCGCCACCAGCGCATCCAGAAAGAGACCGCCGACAAGGCCAATCTCTTGGGCGACGCCGTCAACGTCCCCTATCCCGGTGCCTGTTCGGGCTGCGGCGACCCGGACCTGGGCGCGGACTTCCGCACTCCCTTCACCTGCGACGTGCCGGTGCTCTTCGTCAGCGGCAGCCTCGATGCGCGCACGCCTCCGGAGAATGTGGAGGAACTGCAAGCGGGCTTCACACGGCACGCGCACATCGTCGCTGAGAACGTGGGCCACGAGCCCTTGGAGCTGCTCTCTCCTGAGTACCTGGAACTGCTGAAGGCCTTCCTGCGCGGAGAGACGGTGGAGAGCCGCACGCTCAGCTTGCCTCCGCCCCGCTTCCAGCCGCTCGAAGCGGCCGGCGGCTAGGTCAGGAAGCGCGGGGCGTTCAGCGCGCCGCGTGCAGCTCGTACTCCAGCAGGCGGCACTCGATGGGGCCATTCATCACCGGCCAGCGGCGCTCGGCGCGCAGGCCGAGATGGCGCGTCAGCTCGGCATTGCCGCACAGCACGTAGGCGCGCGCCCCGGCGCAGCGCTCGTGGAGGAAGCGGCCGAGATCACGCCAGCTCTGAAGGAGGTCCTCGCCCTCGCCGAGCCGCTCGCCCCAGGGCGGATTGCAGACCACGACCGCCGGCACACTCGAAGGCTGCCACTCTGCGGCGCCCGCCACGCGCAGCCGCAGCAGGCCGTCCACGCCCGCGGCCGCCGCGCACTTCTCGGCGATGGCGATCGCGCCGGCATGCAAGTCCGCACCCTCCAGGTTGAAGGGCAGGCTGAGCCGCGCGCGCTGGCCGGCCTCGGCGCGCAGCTCCTGCCACAGCACGCCGTCAAAGTCGGGCCAGCGCTCGAAGGCAAAGCGCCGCTGCAATCCGGGCGCGCGGTCGGCCGCGAGACAGGCGGCCTCAATGAGAAAGGTGCCGGAGCCGCACATCGGATCGACGAGCGGTGAGGCGCGGTCCCAGCCGCTGAGGATCAGCAGACCGGCAGCCGTGGCTTCGTTGAGCGGGCTCTTGACCTGCACCGGCCGCCAGCCGCGCTTGTGCAGGCTGGTGCCTGAGAGATTTCTGTAGAGCGTGAGCACGTCGCGCTGCAGGAGCAGCTTGAGCGGCAGATCGGGCTGCTCGGTGTCCACGCTCGGACGCCGGCCGAGCGCCGCACGGAACTGGTCCACGATGGCGTCCTTGGCCGTGAGCGCCGCGAAGTTGCTGTGCGTGATGGCCGAGTCGCGCACCGAGGCATCGATGGCCAGCGTCTGATCCACGCCGAGGTAGCTCTGCCAGTTGAGACGCGCCACGGCCTCGTAGAGTTCGTCGCGGCCGACGGCCGGTGCCAGCAGGAGCTGCTCCTGCACGCGGATCGCCGAGCGCAGCCAGAGATTGGCCGCGTAGCCGAGCCGCCGGTCGCCGCGGAAGCTCGCGCCGCCAGGCCGCACTTCGATCTGCTGCGCGCCGAGTGCGGTCAGCTCGCTGACCAGCGCCTGCTCGAGCCCGAGGGTGCACGGCGCGAAGTAGTTCACCGGGCGCGCGGCCGCCTCTGGATCGGGCTGCGCCACAGGCTGAGGGCGCGCTCGCACGGTGGGCGTCAAGACCAGGTGCGAGGGCCGGCGCGGCGGCGGGCTACGGCGGGCCATCGGGCAACACTCCGGACAGACAGGCCAGATCATCCTCCATCGAGCCGCTCGCCCGCCAGTTCGCGGACTGCCAGTTCAGGGCCTGTCAGTTCAGGCCGCCGCAGCCGGCGACCGATGATCGGTTAGACTCGCCCGCTCGCCGCACACCCAGGGACTCCCGACTCCATGCTTCGCAAGGCCATCAAGCAGTTCGCTCTCGGAGTCAAGTCGCCTGCCCAGGCCGCCCGGGTGCTGGCCAGCGAAGCCAAGATGCGCGCCGGAATCCGCACGCTGCGCAGCCTCGAACTGGCCGTCACCTGGATCTGCAATCTCGACTGCGAGTTCTGCTACGCCGAGGACCTCATGAAGGCCCAGAAGCGGCCGCCGGACATGCCGGTGGAGACGGTGGCCAAGCTGACCCGCGATGCGCGCGACTTGGGCCTGATCCACGTCAACGTGACCGGCGGCGAGCCGATGGTGCGCAAGGACATCTATGAGGTCGTCGACGCGATTCCCAAGGACATCGTCATCAGCTTGGTGACCAACTCCACGCTGCTCACCAAGGAGAAGATCGACCGCCTCAAGAAGGCCGGTCTCTCCACCATCCAGATGTCCTACGGCGGCTACTACCTCAAGAGCTTCAAGCGCGACCTGGCTCGCTACTGCGTGGAGCAGGGCATCTCGGTGACGCTCTCGGTGGTGAACATCCTCAAGGAGCGCCCCAACATCGAGTTCGCCTTCCAGATGGCCGAGGAGGACGACTTCTCGGTGCTGTTCAACTACCCGATGATCTACAACAACATCGGCGTGGACAGTGAGTACTACTGGAAGATGCGCTACCACCCGCGCTGCCGCGAGGACAACCTCTTCTGGAGCGGCAAGGACCGCTGCCCGGCCGGCACGCACAAGCTCTACGTCACCAATGACGGCGACGTCATGACCTGCGACCGCATCCACGCCATCTACGGCAACATCCACGACGAGCCGCTGGCCGACATCCACAAGCGCATGTACGAGCAGTTCATCAAGCACAAGAGCTTCTGCCTGCTCGAGACCTGCCCCGATCAGTGGGCCGAGAACAATCGCAAGAGCGGACACGACTACAACTCCGCACTGCTCGGCACGCGCAGCGATCCCTTCAATGTCTTCGAGGGCACGCCGCTCATGGCGGGCAGCGTCGAGGGCAGCACGATCGCCAAGCGCATGCACAAGTCGCGCGTGGCCGCGGCGCGCGTCGTGGGCCCGGACGGGGTGACGACGGACACGGCCGCGGCTCCGCCGGCACCCGTCGAGCCCGCCAAGAAGTCCTGAGCCCGGTGCGCGCCTAGGGCGCGAGGCGCTCGAAGAGCGTCATGGGCGGTCCTGGGCGGCTCATCACCCAGGGATTGGTGTAGGGCAAGAGCAGCGCCGGCGAGCCGGCCACTTTGTCGGGCAAGGGCGCCGCTTCGGGATCGCTGCGCCCATCGACGCGCAGCACGACGCGGTACTCGCTCTCCACCACCGACGCGAAGTCGGCCCAGCCGAACTCGTCCAGGGCGCGCACGCCGTCATCGCGGAGCAAGAAGCGCGGCCGCCAAGTGCGGCCCTCTTCGCGCGTGAGCCAGGCGCCGGGCTGCGTGGCGCGCAGATAGTCGATGAAGGCCCAGCTCGCGGCCGCCTCGCCCGGCTGGCCAGTGCCCATGAGCGAGGGCCGCGGCAAGTAAATGCCCACGGCCACGACCTCGTCGCGCGCAGCGCCGGCCAACTCCAGATAGTCCAAGACGTCTTGCCGCGTGTCGCGTGCGCCCAGGGCCAAGTTGAAGCTCAGCGTGCGGAAGAGCGAGGGCAGCAGCGCGAGCAGAGTGAGCACGACGAGCAGCCGGCGCCGCGCGCCCGCCAGCCGATCGATCGCCAGCGCCCCGAGCAGAGCCAGCAGACTCACGTGCGCAATGCCGTAGCGCACGGCCCTGCTGCGCGCCACGTAGAACATCGGCAAGAGCAGCAGCAGGCAGATGACGAGCAGGCGCAGCCGGCCTCCCGCGCGCCAAGCTTGCAGCGCACCCCACAGCGCCAGCAGAAACAGGATCTCGCCGAGACCCACCGCGAAGCTGTAGCCGAGGTGATGTCCGGCGATCTCGGCCAGCCCGGCCAAGCTGGGCTGCACGGCAATCGTGTCGCGCTGGAAGGCCAGTGCCTCCAGCAACTCGCCCGGGGCGTAGAGCACGTGCGGCGAGGTGAGCAGGAAGAGGCCCGCGGCGGCGAACCCGGCCTGCAGCAGCCGCGCGAAGGGCGGCGGCGAATCATCTGCGCCAACGCTCCCGCCGCCGACCTGCGCGCGCTGGCGCCCAGCGGCGCGGCGCGCGGCGAGATGACCGGCCACGACGCAGAGCGCCGCCACGCCGCCGAAGTATTTGGTGGCAGCCGCGAGGCCCACCCACAGGCCGGCCAGCAGATAGTTCCGTCGACACGGCTCGGCCGCGAGCCTCAGGCTGTAGTCCACCGCGAGCACCACCCAGAGGGCGCAGAGCGTGTCGAGCACGCCAAAGTGCGCCTCGCGCGCGGGCAAATAGGCCGCGGCGAGCAGCAGCGCCGTCAGCGCGCCGACGCGCGGCCCGGCTTCTCGGCGCGCAATGCGATGCACCACCCAGAGCAGGGCCAGACTGGCCAGCACTGAGACGATTCGGTGCACGAGATGCAGCGTGGAGGGATTGCTGCGCAGCGCAGCCAGCAGCTCCGCCCAGGACTGGCCCGAGGACAAAGACCACGTCCAAAGCACGAGCGCGTCGGCCGCGGCAAAGAGGTAGTAGCCGGCCGAGCCCCACAGGCGAAAGATGCCGGGGTCGAGGTCGCCGGCCAGCGCCCCGTCGAGCACCGCGCGCACCATGCCCTCCTCGTCCTGCTGGTGGGAAAAGATCGCGCGCGAGGGATCCTCCCAGTTCAGGCCATAGTCCAGGCTCGCGGCCCGCAAGAGCAGACCGGCGAGCAACGCGATCAGCAGGGCGCGCATCATCCGCTTCCCACGATACGACAGCGCGCGCTCCGGGCCACAATGCCCGGCCATGTCCGCTTCGATTCATCCGCCCGCTGGCACGCCACCCGGCACTCCAAGTCGAGCGTCTAGCAGCCTGCGCTGGAGCGTCGGTCTCTGCCTCGTGCTGTGGCTGGCCGGCACGCTCATCACGCTGCTGACGCGCCCGCCCATTCCGCCCGACGAGACGCGCGTCTTGGCCGTGGCCTGGGGCATGTGGTCCGACAGCGACTTCCTTGTGCCGCAGCTCAACGGCGAGCCCTATGCCGAGAAGCCGCCGCTGCTGCACTGGCTCATTCACGCCGGCTGGGCGCTGGGCGGTGTGGGCGAAGTCTGGCCGCGGCTGCTCTCGCCGCTGCTCGCCTTGCTCGCACTCGGCCTCTGCACCCGGCTCGCGCGCCAACTCTGGCCCGAGCGGCCGCTCACTGCGGCGCTGGCGCCTCTGCTCCTGGCCGGATCCCTCTTCTGGATCGCGCTCACGCCGCTGCTGCTCTACGACACTCTGCTCACGAGTTGCTCGCTGCTGGCACTCGTCGGGCTGCTGGGGGTCTGCAACAAAGGCCGGTGCGGCGAGTTTCGGTCTGCGGCCGAACACACGGCCAAACACACGGCCAAACACATGGCCGAGCACTCGACCGAGCCGGGGACGAGTCTAGGAGCTTGGTTGGGAGGCTGGCTCTTCGTCGGCGTGGCGCTGGGTCTGGGGCTTCTGGCCAAGGGGCCCGCAGCTTGGCTGGGATTTCTGCCGGTGGCCCTCGCCGCACCGCTCTGGGCTCGCGCGCGCCGCCCGCCGTCCTGGCCGACGCACTACGGCGGAGTGTTGCTCGCGCTGGCCGTCGGCGCGGGACTCTTTCTGCTCTGGGCGCTGCCGGCTTGCGCACAGGCCGGCTCGGCCTATCGCGAGACACTCTTCGGCCAAGCCGCTGCGCGCCTCGCCGGCGAAGAACGCGGCACGCACGCCGAGCCTTGGTGGTGGTACTTACCGCGCCTGCTGCCCCTGCTCTTGCCTTGGACGCTCTGGCCTGCGCTCTGGAGCGCACTCGCCGCGCTGCTGCGCGGCCGCGCGTCGACTCAGCCGCGAGATGGAAGCGCACCGCGAGCGCGCCTCGATGACGGCACGCGCTTCTGCCTGCTCTGGATCGGCGGTGCACTGACCGCACTCTCGATCATCGCCGGCAAACAGGAGCACTACCTGCTGCCGCTCTTGCCCGCCTGCGCCCTGCTGGCAGCGCGCGCACTGGCCGACTTGGGGACGAGCGTCCGCGACCGGCCGGGCACGGCAACGCAAGCGCGGTGGTCATTGCGCACCGTCCTGGAGGCCACGTTGCCCGCCATGCCCGTGCTGCTCGCCGGCCTCGCGCTGTGGCTGGGACAATCACAACGCATC
>JBQTIY010000017.1:0-41126 GCA_052387675.1 Planctomycetota bacterium
CCCTTTCGCTGCCGATCTTCACTTCGCCGAGCGGCACGATCCCGCTGAGCTGGGCGTCCTGGCCCGCCGGCCTCTCCGGCGCGCAGCTCTACTTCCAGTACGCCATCCAGGACGCCGCTGCCGTGGCGGGCGTCGCGCTGAGCAACGCTCTTCAAGGCAGCCCCCCCTGAAGCCGGTGCTGGGCTCACGTCGCCTGCTCCGACCCTGAGCCTCCCGGCGACGCTTCAGCGCGGCGGACTGGAATTCTTCGCGCCGAGCTCCTGGAGGACTCGCTGGAGGTTTGACCCGGCCTTCGCATGGTCGGGAGCCAAGCGCAGCGCCTGCTCAAAGTGAGGGACGGCCTGCCAAGGCTGACCGACAGCACAGAGCAGCACGCCGACGTTGTTGTGGATCTCCGCGCGGGCCGGTTCGAGGCGCAGCACTTCGTAGAAGTCCTGGAGGGAGTCTCGATGACGTCCGAGGCGCTGCAGGGCATTGCCTCGATTGATGAGCGACTTGGTCGAGTGGGGCTGCAGCCGAATCGCCTCGCCGTAGTGCCAGAGCGCCTCCTCGGTGCGGCCGGCTGCCATCAGCGCCAACCCGAGGTTGTTGCGGGCCTCCGGGAAGTCTGGCTGGAGTCGCAGGGCCGACTCGTAGTGGAGCATGGCCCCCTCGAGCTCACCGGCCCGTTGCCGCTGGAGTCCCAGTTCGTTGTGCGCGAGCCAGCAGCCGGCATTCTTGCGGAGCGTGTCGGTCCAGAGAGTCTCCGCGTCATGGAACACCTGGGCCCTCTGAAAGCTGAGAGTTCCCAAAGCGCAGACGACGACCAGCGCGAAGCAGGCCAGCACGGCCGGTCGAGGAGCTTGCCGCCAGCGTTGTGCAAACCAGGCCGAGCCCAGCGCGACGGGCCCGATGAGCGCGAAGTACTGCCAGTGATCCGACACCAAGGAGTAGCGCATGAAGTAGATGTCGAGAAAGCCCAGCACCGGCAGCAGCATGACGATGAAGTAGGCCAGAGTGGCCAACACAGCGAGCGCCCAGGCCCGGCTGCGGAAGCGCAGCAGCACGAGGAAGCTCAGGACGAGACCTGCGAGCGGCAGCCAAGCGCCGGCACTCGCTGCGTCGGGTGACCAGCGCGAGTAAACGAAGCTCAGGTCCACGGGCCACAGTGCCTTGCCGAGATAGAACCAGACGGCGGCGCCGGCCGTGACGAGGCGATCAAGGAGACCATCGCTGCGGACGACTTCCGTACCGATGGCCCGTTCGGCCTGGAACCAGACGGTCACCAATCCCAGAGCTACGGACAGCGCGAAGAAGGGGGCCAGGCGCAGCCAGTCGGCGCGCCGTACGCCGCCCCGCTGCCACCAAACCCAGCCGAGCAGCACGACCGGCAGCATGACGATGCTGGTCTTGGCCAGGAGTCCCGCCAGGAAGAAGAGCAGCGCCGCGAGATAGGCCCGCGGCCGGCCGTTGCCTTCGAAGGACAACCAGGCCAAGAGCGCGGCGAGGAAGCAGGTCATGGGCAACAGGTTCTTGAGCTGCGTGATCCAGGCGACGGTCTCAACGTTCACCGGGTGGACCGCGAAGATCAGCGCTGCGAGCCAGGCACCGGGCAAGGCCATGGCCCGCAGAACGCGCCAGAGCAAAAGCGCATTGAGTCCGTGCAGCGCCAAGTTCACGAGGTGATACCCCGCCGGCTCGGGCCCGAAGAGTCGCCACTCCAGCCAAAGCAGCGACGACGTGAGGGGAAAGTAGTCGGGCGCCGCCGTCGAGAACCAAAAGCGCCACAGGCCATCCTCGGCGTGAATCAGGTCATTCGCCGTGAGGAAGGTGTCGTCATCCCAGACGAAGCCCGCGCGGAGCACCGGGAGGTGGGCCAGCAGCGTCGCCAGAAGGATCAGGAAAGCTTGCCCGGCAGCCATCACGGCGTCTTGCTGTGCCTACCTGAGGTGAGGGCCGGCCTGACCAGGCTCCGAGTCGCGGAAGAGTGCGTCGCCGGCGGGTGACCTGCGCGGAATGATCTCACCGCACCAGACGCGGATCCAGCGCGTCACGCAGCGCATCCCCCAGTGCATTGAGCGCGGTGAGCGTCAAGGCCAGTGCGGCGCCGGGGAAGACCACCAGCCACCACGACACCGAAATGACCGTGAGCTGTTCCAGGCCCTCCGAGGCGAGGATGCCCCACGAGACGCCGGGCGGCTCCACGCCCAGGCCGAGGAAGCTCAGGAAGGCTTCGGTGAGCATGACGCGCGGCACGGTGAGCGTGAGGTAGACGACGATCAGGCCCCAGAGGTTGGGCAGTATGTGGCGCAGCGCGATGCGGCCCGGGCCGCTGCCGAGCGCCCGGCTGGCCGCGATGAAGTCACGCTCGCGCAGCGAGAGCACCTGCCCGCGCACGATGCGCGCCATGGTGAGCCACGACACGGCGCCGATGACGGCGTAGAGCACCACCGTGCGCGTGATGCCCAGTGCAGCCAGCGGCCCGGCGAAGTCGCGCAGGATCGCGACCAGCAGAATCACCACGAAGAGCAGCGGCACCGAGAAGAGCGCATCCACGGTGCGCATCATGAGATTGTCGACACGGCCACCGGCCAGGCCGGCCGCCAGACCCCAGCTCACGCCAATGAGCACCGAGACGAGGCTGGCAATGAGCCCGACCATGAGCGAGATGCGTCCGCCCCAGACCAGGCGCGAGAGCACGTCGCGCCCCAGCGCATCGGTGCCCAGCGCGCCCTGCCACTCGGCCGGCCCAAAGCAGGCCTCGCGTAGTGCGGCCGCCCAAGGATGGTCCTGCCGCAGCAGATCCAGCGAGTTCCCGGCCGGCGTCGGCTCCCAGACGGCGGCCGGCGCGCGGCCGGCAGCGGCCGGCTCGAGGCGGGCGTAGTGCGGCAGCGGCAGCGCCGGCGCCAGCAGCGACACGACCACAACCGCCGCGAGGAGCGCGGCCATGAGCCCCGTGCCGCGCCGCCGCAGGAGCCGCTTCCAGAGCCGGTTCAGCGCGTCACCTCGATGCGCGGATCGAGCAGCCCGTAGCTCAGGTCCACGAGCAGGTTGAGCACGGAGACCAGGGTCGTGTAGACGATGACCACGCCCAGCGCGAGGTTGTAGTCCGCATTGAAGGCTGAGTCGACGAAGTGGCTGCCCATGCCCGGGATGGCGAAGATGCGCTCCACCACGAGGCTGCCCGAGAGAATCGCCGCCACGGCCGGCCCGAGATAACTCACCACCGGCAGCAGCGCCGGCCGCGCGGCGTGCTGCCAGAGCACGGCCCAGGGCGACAGGCCCTTGGCGCGCGCCGTGCGGATCCAGTCTTCGCCCAGCACTTCGAGCAGGCCGGCGCGGAAGAGGCGCGCGATCGCTGCGGCGAAGGGCAGGCCTAGCGCTACCGAGGGCAGCACCAGTTGCGCCAGGCTGCCGCTGCCCGCCACCGGGAAGAGCTGCCAGTGGAACGCGAAGAGCAGCACGAGCAGTCCGGCAAGGACGAAGTTCGGCACGGCAATGCCCAGCGTGGCCGCGCCCATGACGAAGCTGTCCAGCCAGCGGCCGCGCCGGCTGGCGGCCAGCGCGCCGGCCGGCAGCCCAATGAACAGCGCCACCAGCAGGGCCGAGGCACCCAGCAGGGCCGAGAGGGGCAGGCTCTCGGAGAGGATCGCGCTCACGCTGTAATCGCGGTATTTCAGTGAGGGGCCGAAGTCCCCTTGCAGCAGGCCGCCGACGTAGCGCAGGTACTGTTCGTGCAGCGGCGCCGCGAGGTCATAGGCGGCCATCAAGTTGGCGCGAATCACGGGGTCCAAGGCGCGCGTCTCGTCGAAGGGCCCGCCAGGCAGGCTGCGTACCAGCGCGAAGGCGAGCGTCACGACGACGGCCAGCGTGGCGAGGCCCCACAGCGCGCGGCTGATCAGAAAGCGCGTCACGGTGCGCGGTCACTCACCGAGAGGTCGCGCAAGGGATGGAGATCGAGCGGATTGTGATGGAAGCCGTGCACGCGTGGCGCGACGAGATTCAGACAGATGCGCTCGGCGAGCGGCGCGATGGGCAGCTCCGCCAGCAGGACTGCCTCGGCCTGGGCGAGCAGCGCGGCGCGCGCCTCGGCGCTCACTTGTCGGCCCGCCTCGGCCAGAAGCTCGTCGTAGCGCGCGCTGCCCCAGCCGGTGCGGTTATTGGCCACGCCGGTCTGGAAGAGTCCCAGAAAGGTGATCGGGTCGAAGACGTCGGCGGTCCAGGCGCCCCAGGCCACGTCGTAGAGCTTGTTCTTGCTGGAGTCGAGGTAGACCTTCCAGGCTTGGTTCACGAGCCGCGGCCGCACGCCGAGTCGTTCACTCCACTGGCTGGCCACAGCCTCGCAGAAGTCGCGCGTCAGCTCGTTGTTGGGGAAGAGCAATTCAAAGTCGGGGAAGCCGGCGCCGCCGGGATAGCCCGCCTCGGCCAGGAGCCGGCGCGCAAGCGCGACGTCCGCGACAGCCAACTCGGCCGGCGCGTAGCCGGGGAAGACATCGGGCACGAAGGAGCGGCAGGGACGCTCGCCGCCGCGGAGCACATCGCGGGCCAGCGCCTCACGATCCAGCGAGAGGGCCAGGGCTCGCCGGACGCGCGGGTCGTCGAAGGGCGGCCGGGTCACATTGAAGCGCAGGAAGGTCACACCCGCCTGGGGGCCGCGCACCGCATCGGGCCGCGGCAGGATCGCGCTGTACAGGCTCGTGGGGGGCTTGATCATCCAGTCCACCTGCCCGGTCAGGTACATATTGAGCTGAGTGGTGACGCCCTCGGAGGCGTAGGCGTCGATCGTGCGCAGGGCGACGTCGGCGGCCCCCCAGTAGCCTTCGTGCCGCGCCAGGCGCAGCCGGTCGCGCACGCGCCGCTCCACGAGGCGGAAGGAGCCGCTGCTGACCAAGTGTTCGGCCTGCACCCAGGCCCGTCCCCAGCGCTCGATGCAGGCGCGCTGGACCGTGCCGAAGGGGGCCATGGCCAGGATGGCCGGCAGGTGGGGCGTGGGATTCTCCAGCCGCATCTCCAGCCGCGTGGGGCTGCTGGCCCGCACGGCGACGGCCTGCGCACTGCCCTGGCCTTGGGAGAAGGCGCGCGCGCCCACCACGCACCACAAGAGATCGGCATAGGGCGCCGCCGTGGCCGGATCCAAGACCCGGCGCAGGCTGTACTCCAAGTCTTCCGCCGTGATGCGGCTGCCGTCGCTGAACTGGCTGTCGGTCCGCACCTGGAAGGTCCAGTTGAGTCCGTCGGGGGAGACCTCCCAGCTCTCGGCCAGGCCGGGAAGCGGCGATCCCGTCACGGGGTCGGCCCGCAGCAGGCCTTCGAAGAGGGCCTGCAGGATGCGCGCCTCCGGTGTGCCGGTGGCGATGGCGGGATCCAGCGACGAGAGTTCCTGCTGGTTGCAGAAGGCGAAGTCGGCGCGCTCGCGCAGGCTGCGGCCGCCCAGAGCGAAGCCGCCCAGCAGCATGAGCAGCACCAGCGCGGCCGCACCCGCCGCGCGCCCGCTCACGCCGGCAACGCGATGCCGAACTCCTGCTCCAGGATCGGCGGCAGTTCGTCGAAGCTCTTGATCTCGAAGCGCGGCTTGGTCTTCCCGGTCACGCCGGCATGCCGCGAATCACGATGCACGCGCACCGAGGCCATGCCAATGGCATTCGTCGGGTCGATGTCGTTGAGCGGATTGTCGCCGATATACATGACCGTGCTGGGCTCGAGTCCAATCGCGCCGCAGGCACGCAGGTAGAGCTTGGGGTTGGGCTTGCTGATGCCGAGCTGGTCGCTAATGAAGATCGCGGCCGGATTCAGCCAGGGCAAAACCTTGAGCAGCAGGAGCTTCTCGGCCTGCTTGATCTCAAGGCCGTGCGTGATGACGCCGAGCATGACCTCGCCGCCGTCGTGCACGCGGCGCAGGAAGCCCGGCACATCGGGGAAGGGCTTCAGCTCGGCCTTGGTAGCGTGGTAGGCCATGATGCCCGCGGCGATGAGCAGGGCCCGGTTCGTGCCGGCCCAGCAGGCCGCCGGCAGGCGCAGCAGCAGCTTGTCGAAATGGTTGCCGTAGTTGCTGGTGAACTCGCTGATGACTTCATCGAGTTCGCGGCGCACCTCCGAGACCGGCAGGCGCAGGCCCTGGCGCACCATGGCTTCGCAGGCGCGCTGCCGGGCCAGCGCGGCAAACTGCGTGGTGCTGTAGAGCGTGTCATCGACGTCGAAGAAGATGGCCCGCAGCTTGCCCACGCCGGGCGATTCTCGGCCTCGGCGCTCAGCCGATCAAGCCGCACGAGAAAGTGCCGCTCCGCGGCTGCCTCGGGCTCCACTCTGCGTCGACCCAGAGCGTGCTCCGCGGCTGCCACGGGGCCTGCTCCGGCCGACTGTCCACGCGCTCGCCCCTGCACTCCTCCGGCGATCGCACGATCACACAAGCGAGGCGCTGTGGAGGCCGGCCTCCGCAGCCCCGGGCGCGCCGCTACGCAAGCAATCGGCTGCCCGCCACTTACTCCGCCGTTGGCAGAGCACCCGTTGGCGCAGGCAGAGCACCCTGCGACAGCCGAGTGTCTTTCAACCCATGCAACGGTGTGCGACGCGGCGGGGGTCGGTGTGCCGCGAGTTCCGGGCCGACCTCTCGGCCGCCGCGGCCGAGTCGGCGAGGTGTCTGAGCGGCACCGCCGAGCCCCCGCCGCGGGCGCACTCAGCGCCCATCCTTCCCTAGCGAGTCGCGTCGGCGACGGGCGTGCGCGCCAGTTCGCCGTAGTCGCTGATGGTGGCCTTCATGACGATGATGAGGTCTGTCATCTCGTCGGCGAGGCCCTTTTCGCGGAAGAAGAAGCCGACCACGGGAATGTCGGCAAACCAGGGCGCCTCGGCGGTGCGGTTGCGGTAGAGCACGTGCTTGAAGCCGGCCAGCACGACCGAGCCGCCGTCGGGCACGACCACGGTGGTCTGGGCGTCCTGCACGTCGAGGCGCGGCAGCGAGAAGCTGACTTCATTCGACGAGCCGCCCAGCTTCGTCGAGAAGGTTTGCATCGGCCGCACAAGGCTGGCCACGGTGGCCTGGACGTCGAGCGTCACATAGCGCCGGTCGAAGGAAATGGTGGGGCGCACATCGAGCACGATGCCTTCCTGCACGACACCGATGTTCGGGTCGGCGATGAAGGCGCCGTTGGCGACGTCGACGTCGTAGCCCTGGACGAAAGAGACTTGGTTCACCACCGTCACGAAGGAGCGCTGGGTGTTGTAGACCGAGACGATCGGCGCGCTGATCTCGAAGGCGTTGCGGCTCTTCTGGATCGCGGTGAGCACGATGTTCACCTGCGTGTCGTCGAGGATCGTGAACTGGAAGGCGCCACCGCCGACATTCGAGAGCAGCTTGCCCAACGGGTTGTCGAAGAAGTGCTCGGAGACGCCGGCGTAGGACTGATCCCCGTCCTGGAAGAGCAGACCGGCGGCGGGATTGCCGGTGCCGTCGCCATTGTTGTCCAGGCCCTGCGTGTTCTCGTTGGTGACGTCGTCCAGCACCGCGGTCGTGCCGCTCTGGCCGGAGGGTCCGAGGCCGCGCAGGTCGGTGCCGATCTCCTCGAGGAAGGCGTCCGTGAGCGCGAAGAAGCGCGACTCGATGGTGACCATGCTGGTCGAGAAGGAGCGCAGGTCGTTGAGGAAGTTGCCCACCTGCGCCTGCACGTCGGGCGTGTGGATCACCAGCAGGTTCTGGCTGTCGACGAAATCGATCTTGTAGGCAGGGTTCTCCCACGTCTCGCGCGCGATGTTCTCGCGCACGAGGTTCAGCACTTCGTCGGGCTCGATGAGCCGGACACGCGCCAACTCGGAGTTGAACACCGTGGTCTCCGGGTCGTCACCGCTTTCGCCAGGCAGCGGGATCTCGCTGATCTTGACGCCCTTGAAGTCCGTGATCGGGAAGGTGAGGTCTTGGATGTTGTGCACGCGCACGAGCGGCGCGCCGGCGGCCTTCTCGGCCTTGGTGATGTAGACGCGGCCGTTGCGGATGGTCCAGGCGTTCGCTTCGCCGGTCTGCTCGACCAGGATGTTGAGCAGGGAGGACACGGGCAAGTCGCGCAGTCCGCTGAGGTTCACGTACTGGGCGGCGTCGTCCAGTTCGCGGGAGACTTCGGGATCGACCGAGACCGGTATGCCGGTGGTTACGAAAATCGTGTTGGCCACCTGCGAGAGCGTGAGCTCCTCGAACTCGGCGTCCATGCGCTTCTCGCTGAGCTGGGCTGTGATCGCAAGCACCTCGGGATCCGCGGCATCGAAGCCGAGCGCTGTCGCGCTCGTGCGCAGGGCCGTCAGGCGGGCCCACTCACTGCGATCGGGCGGCGTGAAGATGTCCTGATTGGGGATGCGCACGGCCTCCATCGACTCGCGCCAGCGCAGCATTTCCTCGCGCCGCCGCTCCAGATACTGGCGGCGGGAACTGTCCCGTCCAGCATCGCGAGCCGCATCGCGGAGGTCCGCCGCGAAGCTGTTGCCCGGCTCGTCGCGCAGAACGGCCGTGGCCAGCTCGCCGGCCTGGACGAAGTCGTGGCGGTCGTAGGCGGCGTAACCGGCGTCGAGCAGGGCGTCGATCCGGCCGGAAGCCTGCTGCGCCAGGCGCAGGTCCTCGGCCTTGAGTTGCGCGTAGGCGTCCTTCTCGCGCTGGCGACGCAGCTCGGCGCCGGCTGCACCCGAAAGTGCCTCGGCGCGGGCCAGCAAGGCCGTCGCCCGCGGAGCCAGGTCGGACCAGTCGATATGGTCGCGGGACCATTCGATGCGCTGCACGACGCCGCGCGCCAGGATCTCGGCCTGCACACTGTCGCCGGCGGCCAGGGCTTGCTCAGCCGAGACCAAGTCCTGCTGAGCCATGACCTTCATCTGCTGCTGGTGTGCGGCGGCGCGCTCCGTGGCGGAGACGCGCAAGCTGCGCGCGACCGCCTCGGGCTTGCCGAGCAACGACTGCACCTGAGCCAAGTAGTCGAGGATGACCGCATTGGCCGGATCGAGCTCGCGCGCCTTGAGCAGTTCGGCTTCGGCACCCACCAAGTCCAGGCGCTCCTCGAAGGCGATCGCATTGAGGCGGTGGCGCTCAACGAGCAGAAAGGTCTTCTGCGTGAGCAGGTCGCGCCGGGCGCGCTCCTGCAAGACGCGCTCGTCTTGCGCGCGGGGAGACGCGGCCGCAAGGGCCAGTGTCCCGAGCAGGGCGAGGAGGATCGTGGCTCTCATGGTCGGGTCGACTCCTGTCCAGGGCGGCGCGTGCGGGGCGCCGTCTCGGGTCGTTGGGCGCGGGAGGTTAGCATTCGTTACGCATCGAAGGGAACGCCGCCAAAGGTGATGTCGTAGACCTTGGCGCGGATGCATTCGTCCACGACCTTGACGACGTGGGCGTAAGTCACGGCCTTTTGGGGGTGCAGCGTGACCTTGGTCTCTTCACCGCGGGAGGCCTTGATCTGGATCAAGCGGGCGCGCAGCGCCTCGGCCGAGGCCATGCGCTGTCCGGCCACGGTGGCGTAAAAGCCGTCCGGCTGGGTCGCGTCGCGATGCAGATAAATGTCGATTTTCTCGAGTTGCTCCTTGAGCGGCGTCGGGTTGGGCCCGACGTCCTTGGGAAGCTGCGTGGCGAGCTTGCCCTCGAGCGTTTTGAACTTGATCGTGCAGATGAAGAAAATGATGAGCTGGAACGTGACGTCGATCATCGGCGTCATGTCCGACTCGACTTCCTGCGGCTCGGTAGACTTCTTCTTACCCATGGTTCAGGGCTGCTCGTTCTGGGCCGCGGCGAGGTCGAGCTGGTAGATCCGGATGCCGTTCTCGCCGCAGATGCGCATGAGCTTCTGCACATGCTTGAACTCGGTGTCGCGATCGGCCCGCACCAGGATCGAGCGCGTGCTGTTGCCGTCCTCTTCCTTGTCGGCCTTGGCGACTTCATTCGCGAGGTAAGTGCGCACCCAGTTCTGAGTGTCGGCGTTCTCCAGGCCGCTGGTCTTATGGTCGCGCTTGATCTCCACCGTGCCGTCTTTGTGGATGTTCACGGTGATGCGTCCCGCCTTGGTCTCGTCCTTCACCGCCTCCGTCCCGAGCGGGAGCTTCAACTCGGCCAAGTCCTGCTGCGACATGTCGGTGACGAGCATGAAGAAGATGATCAACTGGAACACGACGTCGATCATCGGCGTCATGTCCATCTTGATCGGTGCGTGAGCGTCGTCAGCCATGTGCTCTCAGCGCCTTCAGGCCGACGTGCCGGGGTTGCGGGGGCGGAAGCGCTCGAACATGTCCTCGACCACGGCCGAAATCTCGAGCGAGTAGGACACCACGCGGTTACGCAAGAACACGAAGGCCGACGTCACCGGGATGGCCACCATGAGTCCGAGCAGGGTCGTGATCAGGGCCATGGCGATGTTGTCGGCGAGCTGGTCGGGCGTGGCCTGACCCTTGCTGGCGGCGATCTGGTCGAAGGCGCCGATCATGCCCTGCACCGTGCCCAGCAGCCCCAGCATGGGGGCCACGGCGGCGAGCAGCGAGAGCCAAGACAGCCGGCCGTAGAGCTTGGTGTTCTCTTCGTCCATCATCTCTTCGAGCGACTTCTCGATGGCATCGAAGGAGGCGTTCAGCTTGGGCAAGCCAGCGGCCACGACGTTGGTGAAGTAGCAGGGCTCCGACTCACAGACTTCCATGGCCTCCTGGTACTCGCCCGCCTCGAGCAGGGCTTCCAACTCGTCGACGACTTCCGGCGGGGCCAGCTTGGCCTTGCGGATCTCAACGAACTCCTTGATGACCAGAGTCAGCGCGACGACCGACAAGCCCTCGATGATCCATCCGATCCAGCCGGCACCGTGCTGGAACTTCTCGATGGCGGACATCTCCGAGGTGTCGGTCTGCGCTGCCGCCAGCGGAGACAGGCACAGGAGCAGCAGCGCGACGAGCAGGAACTTGGACTTCATGGGGGGCCTCAGGAAGGGTTACCGTGGGAATTCAGGGAAGTGACTCGCGGGCCAGACGGGCCCAACTTGTCTCGGGGTAGAGCTGGGCGCATTCTTGCCAATAGGCCATGGCGCGGACGCGGGCGTCGGGTTCGAGGTTCTGCTGGCCGAGGGTCTCGGCGCACTTGCCCAGGAAATAGAGCGCGCGTGCCCGTTCGGTGGGGAAGGCCGTCGCCGTGAGCGCGACGCGGGCAAAGCCGAGTTGCGCCTGCTTCAGCTTGGCCGGCTCGCGGAAGTCGCACTCGGCCAGGCCATTGGCTGCAGCGGCGGCGACGGCAGGGTTGGTCTTGCCGTCGGCGGCGAGGCGCTGGTAATAGCTGCGGGCTCCGGCGACATCGCCGTTGGCGAGTAAGCAACTGGCGCTGCCCACGCGAGCCTCCAGCGCGAGGCTGTCCAACTCGTCGGCGAGGTCTGGACGCGCGGTGACGGCCGGGCGCGCCGCATTCACCGCCGACTCAGCCGCGGTGTAAGCCTCGGTGGCACCGCGCGTGTCCTTTTCGCCGAGGCGCAGTTCGCCCAGCAGCAAATGGGTGCGCGCAGTCCAGTCCGCGGTGATCTTGCCCTGCCGCGCCAGATCGAGCACCGATGCGGTGGCTTCTTGAGCTGCAGGCTTGTCGCCCGCGCGGGCCGCGAAGCGCGCCTTCGCCAACAGGGCCTGCGGCAGCAGACGGTGGTTGGCGTGACGCTTAAGGAACTCGGCAATGGCGGTTTGCGCGGCGGTGAGGCCGGAGCTGCCGCGCCGGCTGGCGGCGTCGGCCTGAGCCAAGAGCGCCTGCGCAGCGACCCAGGGGGGCGTTGTGTCCCGGGCGGCAGCCGCGAAGAGATTCTCGGCATTCACCCAGTCGTTCGCGGCGGCGGCGGAGCGCGCCTGCTCCCAAGCGGGCGAGCCCGGTCCGTAGTCGATGAGCACGACATCGATGGTGTCGTAGGACGTCTCGCGGCCTGCGCGCAGCACCTTCACTTTGTCGAGGCTCTCCTCGGCGATGACCACGTTCGTGATCGTGGTCAGCTTGCGCTCGCGGTTGAGCACGTCGATCCGGCTCTGGGCGCCGGCCGGCAGTGCAGCCACCGCCATGACGCCAAGCACCAGGAGCGGGCGGAGCATGGGGGCGAGCGACTCCGGGGTGCTTCGGGCGGGCAACCGTGGAAAGCGCAGCATTCTAGGCCATGACCTCCGCCGGGATCAACGCGAGGAGGCCGGTGCGGCGCCGGCCGCCGGCAGCTTGCGGTCGAGGTACTTGAACAAGGGCTTGAGCGGTGGAGCGTAGCGTTGCTCGGGCGGCAGTTCCTGGCTGGTCTGCTCATCCAAGTCTGGCTTGAGCACAAGCAAGTCGGCCAGCACGATGCGGGCATCCTTCAGCAGCTCGGGCCGGGCCGCGCCCTCACGGTAGTAGGCGTAGATGATGCCGAGCTTGGATTCCCAGTAGAGCTTCTGCGGCTCGAGCGGACGGGCCGATTGAAAGATCGTGCTCCACAACTCCTGCGCCTCATCGAAGTCGCCGCTGCCGGCGATCTCCGTCACCGAGCCATCGGGCTGGAGTTCCAGCCAGCCGCCGAAGCCGCGGGCGGCGCCACGCAGCATGGTGAGATTGGTCGGGTTGCGCGTCTTGAGGTCCAGCCAGAGCGGCCGAGCGCGGCCAAACTCTTTGAGTTCGTTCCAGCTCGTGGCCAAGCCGAGCCGCGTCTGGTCGAGGCGCGCGGCATCGACACCCGAGCCGGGCCGCGCAAAAACATCCAGGGCCTTCTGATAAGCGACGGTGGCGCGGTCGTGCCGGCCGGCGCGCGCGTACCAGTCGGCGTTGCCCATGAGATTCGAATAGGAGGCGAAGGCGGAGAGTTCGTTGTTGGCCCACAGCGCGTCTGCTGCGCGTGAGAGCAGGTCGCGCGAGCGCGGCAGATCTCCGGCCGTCTCGGCCTCCGCGGCCTGGGCGGAAAGGAATTGCGCCAGTTCGAAGGCCACGATGCGGGACATGGCGCCATCGGCCTTGTACTCGCGCAAGTCGGCGAAGGCCTCTTCGGCCTTGGCAGCATCCTTCAGTTGGATGTACGCGCGCGCGCGCAGAGCCTTCACGCTCTCGATGAAGGTCGGCTGGCGGGGCAGTTTGACTTCGAAGCCCGCAAGCAGCGTGAGCGCCTCCGCCGGCCGCTTCACGGCCGGGTCGAGCAAGAGCGTGGCCTTGTAGTTCAGCGCTTCGGCGAGCGCGCCTTCGCGCTTGTCGCGGCCCTCGACTCCGGCCGGCGTGAACTTGGGGTCGGCCGCCCGCTTGAGCAGCACGTCGAATTGCGCCAGCGCCTCGGTCGGGCGCCCTTCGGCCGCCAGACAGCGCGCCACCAGCACGAGCGCCCGTTCATAGACGGAAGCGGTCTCGGCCACGCCGGCGAACTGTTCGCGCGCCTCGGCGAGCAGCGCCAGGTCTGGCGGCTGGGAGAGCGTGGCGACATCAAACTTTTCCTTGGCCTGGGTGAAGGGCAGGTCGCCCACCACGCCCAGGGCCGACAGGCGCGAACTGGCCTCGTCACGCAGCGCCTTGTCGAAGGGATCGCGCGTCTCCTTGTAGCGCTTGTCGAAGGCGTCGGAGAGACCGCTGGCGGCTGCTCCGACGGCTTCGATGGGCGCCTTGAGTTCGGTGGCCGTCGCCAGCGCCCGTTCAAAAGCCAGACCGGCCTCGAGGTAGCGGCGCTGCTGCCGGTAGGCGCGGCCCGCGCCCATCCAGGCCTCGAGAGCGTAGGTCTCGCGCTCGCCGGCATCGCGCAGGCTGCCGGCTGCGCGCAGATACTGAAACGCGGCGTCGGCAAACTTCTGTTGCTCGATCAGGCCCTTGGCAGCAGCGATATAGGTGGAGGCGGAGCCTTCGAGAGTGCCCTCGCTGGCCAGGGAGGCCAGGAGGTCGTTGGCGCGCTGACCCTCCGGGAAGGAGGCGGCTTGATCGGCCACGAGCTTGACGAGTTCCGCCGCTCGGGCGCCGCGGCCCAGCGACTGCAGGGTCTCGGCCCAGTCGAGCAGCGCTTGATAGCCGGTGCGGCTGATGGAGCGCTGACCGCGCTCGTGCTCGGCGAGCAGCGTGTCCATGGAGGCCATGGCTGCGTCGAGTGCGTCCTTGGCGAGATGCGCCTGCGCCTGTGCATACCAGGTGCGATCGAAGAGATCGGTGATGTAGCCGTCCTGAGTGGGATCGCCGCGGTAGTCGTCCCAGTAGTAGCGGGCCTGCGTCAGGACGTCCGACTGAATGGACAGCGCCTCGTCGAAGTTCCCCAGGCGGTGGTTCACGATGCCCACGTAGTGCAGCGCGAAGTACTGCGAAAGCCGCTCCTCTTCCAGGGACCAGAGGTAGTCATCAAAGGCTGTGAGCGCCTTGTCGAGACGCAGTTCGCGCTCCTTGCTCACCTCGGCCCATTCCAGCGAGTTCAGCCCGCGCTGGAACTTGGAAAAGCCGGCGCGGTCCTTGAGTTGCGCGGCCAGGTCGCTCTTCTCGTCGCTCTCGGCTTGGCCCGCGCGCGACATGTACTCGCGATCGAGCGTGGTGAGCGTGACTTCGGCCTGCTGAAAGTCGGCCTCCGCCAGCGAGCGCAGGGCCTCGGCACGGGCCGGGTCGCTCTCCGCGCCGCGCATCTGCGCGCGCAGCTTGCCCCGCGCCTGCAGCAGAGCGGCCAGATCCTCCAGCGCCTCGGGGCGGCGCGGATGGTAGATCCAGGACGAACCGTCCTGGCCCCAGTCGAAGAGCAGATCGACGCCGCGCGTGAGCCACTCCAGGCGCTTGGTGTCGTCGTTGCTGAGTTCTGCGGCGCGCTTGCGCAGGCGCGCCTCGGCCAGTGCAACCTCGCCGGTCAGCTCGTCGCTGAGCTTCTCTTTGCGGATTTCTTGCAGCACTTCATCGGCCAGCCGGAAGTAACGCGCGCGGCTGAGGTTCTCTGCAAAGCGAATGTCGTCGGCAACCCGCCGGGTGGCGTCATCATCCGCCGCGCAGGGCGCGATGAGCGGTGCCGCCGTGGCCGGGGCCAGCGAAACGAAGGCGAGCAGCGAGGCGAGGATCATGCGCAGTGGGGTTCGCAGCCGCCGTCAGCGGACGAAGGGTGCATCCGGCTCGTGCTCCTCGGGGGCCAGGATGCGAGCCGTCAACAGAATGATGAGCTTGCGCTTGCTGGTGTAATCGCCCTGCCGTGAGAAGAGCGAGCCCAGCACCGGAATATCGCTGAGGAAGGGCACGCCCGAAGACATGTCCTGCTCCACTGAGCGCTTCAGGCCGCCGAGCATGAGCGTGGACCCGTCCGGAATCGTGGCCGTGGTGCGCAGGCGCTGGATCTGCAGCTCGGGCAGCATGAGTTCCACGTCCGAGCCCGTGCCGGTGCCGAGGCTGATGGTGTCGACGTTGATGTCGCTGCCATCCTCGGCCGGGATGAGATCTGCCACCGTGGGCCGAACTTCCAGCGTGACGAAGCGGCGATCGGCCGAAGCCACCGCGCGCACGTCGAGGATCACGCCGTTCTTCACGTTGTCCAGCTCCGGCTGCGCGATGACCGCCGCCTGAGCGATTTCCGGCTCGAAGTCACGCACGTAGGTGCGCGTCGTGATGGCCTTGATGTTGCCGCGGTGGCCGCTGCGCAAGGTCAGCGACGGCGCGTTCACGATGTTGCTGGTCTGGTACTTGGTCACGGCGCGCAGGACGGCCTGCACGTTCGTGTCATCCAAGAAGAGCGCCTGCAGCGAGAAACCGCCGGCCCCATTGAGCGTGTCGGATTCGCCGAGCGTGGAGTCGAACAGGTTCTCGACGTGTCCCTTGATGTCACCGTTCTTGCCGCCGTAGTAGATGCCCGGATCGTTGCCGGTGCCGATGCCGGCGGGTGCGGAGGGGGCGCCGAAGCCGCCCTGGTTTGAAACGCCGAAGTCTTCCAGCGGGAGGCCGTTGGTGTCGGCGCCGGACAGGCCGCGCAGATCCACGCCGATGTCTTCGAGGAAGCTGTCCTCCACCTCGACGAAGCGCGTCTCAATGTGGATGAGCGTATGGATGTTGCGGCGCAAGTCGGAGAGCAGGCTGCGGATCTGGGCGTGCACATCCGGCGTCTGCCGCACCACGAGCGTGCCGCGCATGGTCTGGATCGTGCGCTGGGGATCTTCGGTCCAGCTCTCCGGGGCAATGTTGTCCTGAATCAATCCGACCAGGGCGTCCTCACCGATGAAGGCCGTGGGGTCCTCATCCTCGACGCCGCTCTGGAAGCTGTCCGGGTCGGTGCCCGACGGCAGCAGGTTGAAGTCTTCGGCCGCGTAGTCGCTGGGCACGAAGGTCAGGTCGCGGATGTCGTACATCTCCAGCGTGTAATCGTGACGGGCCTCGTCCGTGCCGATGACCTGCACCACACCGTCGCGGATCGTGTAGGACAGCGGCGGCGAGGTCTGGTCCTCAAGCAGGATCTTGAGGATGCGCGCCACCGGCTGAGAAGAGCGGTCTTCCAGGCTGTAGGGCGCGTCGGCGTACTCGCCGGCCACCGTGGGTGACATCAGGATGTTGGCACCCGTCACCGTGGACAGGTGCTTCAGGATCTCGCTCAGCGGTTCGTCGACGAAGTTCACCGGGATACGTTTTTCCAGGCGCTCGGCCACGGCACGGTCCAGCTCCGTCTGCGCTCCGGTGCTGCCGCCAAAGGCCTTCTCGCCGCGCTCGGTGATCTGCTCCCAGCTCTTGCTGTCGGGAAAGAGCACCAAGTCGTTCTGCGGCACGAGATCCTGTTCGAGCTCGTCGAAGGTGTCCTGCCACTGTTCGCGGTACAGGATGCGCGTGTTGCGGTCCTGCTGACTGTGGCGCGCCTGCGCCGCGATGCGCTTGAGTGACGCTGCGGCGACGTGCTCCGGATCGATCTCGAGCACGATGGCCAGGGCAGCTTCCGCGGCGGGATAGTCGTCATTGAGGAAGGCGCTGTCGGCGCGTTCGATGAGCTGCTCGATGCGCAAAGCCTGGCGCTCGGACTCGGTGCGCCGCGCCTCGTCCTCGGCGGCCTGCGCCTGCGCGAGCAGTTCTTCATCGCGCTGCCCGAGGCGCTCAGCTTCCATCTTGCGCGCGAAGTTCAGCCGGGCCGAGATGTCGGCGGGGCGGACGCCGCTGGACGAGGCATCGGGCGACGAGCGCAACAGAGCGAGCGCATTCTCGAAGGCCTCGATCGCCGTGCGCGCATCGTTGCGCGCCAGGGCCGCTTCGCCCTGCTGCTGATGATGCAGGATCTGGACGCGCGTCTGGTCGCCGAGCGCGGCGTAGCGCTCGCGCGCCGCGGCAGCGATGGTGGCCAGTTCATTGCCTTGCACGCCGAGGATCGCGCCGGTGCGGTGATAGAGCTCCGCGGCGGCCGGATCATCGGGATCTAGTTCATAGGCGCTGCCGAAGAGTTGGTAGGCGGCGGGGTAGTCGCCGCGGGCAATGGCCGCCAATCCCTCCTCGACGAAGCCGGCGACCAGCACCGCGGTGCGGCTGTCCCTGAGCTGGCTGTGCTGGCGGCTGGCCTCGAGCATGGCCTGCAGATCGGTGTCGGGGATGCCCAGCGGAGCGAGCGGCGCATCCTGCACCGGGGAGGGGGCAGGCATCGGCGGGGGCGCCATGACAGGAGCCGGCGCAGGCACGGGCGCAGGCGCGACTGTCGGCTGGCCGGCGGTGGGTGCCGCGGACGCGGTGGGCGCGGCCGCTTCCACCGGTTGTCCGGCGCGAATGTTGGCCAGGTCGCGACGCAGCGTCTCGAGATAGTCGTCGCTCGGGGCCGGCGTCGCCGTGCTCGGCTGTGGCTGCGGCTCCGCAGGCAGCGGCTCGGCAGCGCGCGGACTGCCCAGGCAGCCGGCGAGAAGCGCAGGGAGGGAGGCGGCGAGCGTCAGTCGAGCGAGCTGCGACATGGGCAGTGGTTCCGGGTCAGGGCAGGTCGGCTTGGAGCACGCGCGCTTCGCCATGGTCGGCGAGCAGCGTGGCCACGAGCCGCTTTACCGGCATGAGGACCTGCGTCTGCGTGGTTCGGGGTTCGTGAGTGATGGGGTCGAGAACGAGACTTCCGTCAGAGGTCAACAACAGCCGTCGCTGCGTCGTCAACGACTCCTCCTGCTTCAGTTGCAGCGACTGAAGCAGCAGACCCGACGACGACTCGCCGATCATGAGAGCTTCCCCTGGCCGCGCCGTCACGGTGACCGTGCCGCGAGCAGAGGGCAGTTCGACGTCCACGTGGAAGAGGGCCGCTTCCACGCTGCCGCCGATCAGGCTCAGCTTGAAGTGTTCGGGACTCTCCACGGTAACCTTCTCGCTGCGTTCGGCGCCAACCAGGACTTCCCCGGCGGTTGAGTCCCGCAGCAGGACCGCCCAGACCTCGTAATCCAGCCGGGCGCTGGCCACCGGCAAGAGCCGGTCCCGCCATTCCATGGCGCCAAAGGGGACCGTGGCTTGGAGCTGGGGCGGCTGAGGCTGCTGGCTGCGGTAGACGCGGAAGGCCAGCCGCAGGCCATCGGGCCGTCCGGCCAGTTGGCCGGCCAGGACAGCATTCGTGGGGCCCGGATCCCAGCGGACCAGAACCGTGCCGGCGCTGTAAAGCGCGGTGATCGCGCGCGGCGCCGCGACCCGCGTCTCGGGGCCGGCCTGCAGCCCGCCGCTCACCTGGGCTGCCACGAAGCCGGCCTCTTCGACATCCTCATAGAAGGCATGGGCCATGATCTCGCGGACCGCCGGGGGCTGAGCCAGGGCCCGCTCCACGGCGTCGAGCGGCTGCACGGCGCGGTCGGCAGCGGCCAGGCTCCGCCCGTCGGGCACCGGCTGCAGCTCGGCGCGAATCTCCGCCGCGAGGGCGGCGTTCCGGTCGATGTCGGCTCGATAAAGCTGCAGATGCAGCCAGGCCGCCGCGGCTGCGCCGAGCAGCGTGACCCAGAAGCCGGTCAGGACCAGCAGGCGAATGAGCCGCAGCGGCATCCCTAGCGCTCCGGCTCAGCCGCGGTGGGCAGCGTGGGCGCGGGGAGCAGGACCGCGAGCGTGGCCGACAAACGGACGGGCGGGCCGCGCAGTCCGAGCAGATCCGAGCCCCAGACCTTGGGCTCCAGCCGGCGCAGCGACGAGGAGAGCACGGTGAGCTGCGGCCAGCCGTGGCCGCGGCTCGGCAACAGCGACTCCAGGCAGGCCACGGCATCGGCCGGCGCGGCAATCAGGACAAGCTGCACATGTCGCTCGACGACTCCCGGCAGGTCGGGAATCTCGCGGGCCCCTTGATCGTCGGCGAGCTGCAGCGTGGAGAGCGCCAGTCCGGGCAGGCCGGTGAGCGCCGTGACGACCGCGGCCAGTGTGGCGTCGGCTTCAGCGGAAACGGCGGCCGCCTCGCGCAGTGCGACCTCCAGCGGTCCGCCAGGTCCGAGCGAGGGCTGGCGGCAGGACAGCAGCGCCTCGGCCAGCGTGGGGTACGGCTGCTGAGCGGCGCCGTCTCCGGCGAAAGCCCGTTCCCGCTGCCGCAGGCGAGCCGCCGCGCGCTCGCGTTCCGTCAGCAGACGCGCATAGTCGGCCGAGCGCACGAGGCCCGACTCGGTGCGCCGTCGCGCGAGTTCAACCTCGCGCAAGAGCAGGTCCTCGCGTGCCAGCTTGAGCTGCTCGACGGCGGGCAGGCCGACCAGCACGAAGTGTGTCGCGGAGCCCAGCAGAATGGCGGCCAGCAGCAGCAGGCTTCTCATGGAAAGCTCAGCTCCACGGCCCAGCGCGCGAAGCCATCGGGAGTGGCGGGCGCTTCGGGCCCGCGCACTTCCACACTGGCGAAATCGGCTTGGAAGGCGCGGCGCAGACGGTCAGCCAGCACTTCGTTGAGTTCGACCGAGGCCAGCACGCGCAGGGAAATTCCGCCGCGGCCGCCGGCGCGCGCCGCCTGCAGAGAGAGCTGATCGAGGTGGAGGATGAAGGTGTCCCGCTCAGCAGTGGCGCGCTGCAAGGCGGCCAGCGCCGGACGCACTTGCAGCGCGGCAAAGCGGCGGCGCGCCAGTTGCAGCCAGGCTTCAGCGCTCTGTTCGAGGGCGGCCTGCTCGCCGAGCACACGATCGCGCTCGCGCGCGCGGTCCAGGAGTTCGCCCTGCAGGCTGCGTGGCAGCGTGGCGTCGAGTTCTTGAGTGAGCTGGCGTGCCGTGGCGCCCGTGCTCACCAGGAGCGCGCTGGCGATGAGCACCGAGGCGGCCACGAGCGGCAGGCTGCGCTGCGCGCGCCGAGCCGGGTCGGTGGTCTCGATCGTGCAGCGCACACGAGCCAAGCCGAGTCCGGCCAGGGCCAGGCCCATGGCCTTGCCACAGGCCAGGGCCTGCTCAGCGCGTTCGGGCTCGCGGCGCAGCCGGTACGACAGGCCCAGGCGCTGCAGTGCAGTGAGCCGGGTCACCGGCAAGCGCAGCGCGGACTTGAGCTCTGTCGTAAAGCCCGCGTCGAGCGCACCCTCCTCCGACAAGGCCACGTCCTGCGGCTCGAACTGTCCGGCGCCGGGCCGAAAGAACTCCACTGCCGAGTGCAGTTCGCCCGCCAGGCGCTCGGCGATTTCGGCTGGTGAACCGTCGGCCAGGCCCAGGGGCAACTGCCGCACCCAAAGGCCCTGTTCGGTGCGCAGCACAAGCTCCGTGCTGCGGCGGCCCACGCCAAGCAGCACACGGTCTTTGGTCGTGGGCGACTGGTGCTCCCAGAAGGAGGCCAGCGCGCAGCCGGGCGCCTCGAGCGCATCACAAGGCAGCTTGCGTTCGGCGAGCCGGGCGATGAAGTCGTCGATCGGCGCACGGCGCAGGGCGAAGCTGAACACCGTCTGCTCGCCTGCGCCGCGCCGGAGCTGGTGTCGGACGATCCAGTCGTCCGCACTGCGGCCGGCCTGCGAGAGAATCTCGTAGCGGGCCAGTTCGAGCAGGCGGCTCGCCTCCATGGGCGGCAAGAGATCGCTGCGGCTGACGAGGCCACGCTCTGGCGCGGAGAGCACGAGCGTGGTGCTCGCCCAGGGCCGCGCCTGCGCAAGCAGTTCTTGCAGGGCGGTCAGTTGCGCGGCGACATCGCCCGGCTCAGCCAGCGGGATGCGCCACAGGCGCTCCAGTGTCAGGCGCCGCCCGCGTCCCGAAATCTGCACCGCCTTCAGCGTCCCGTCGGAGAGGTCCACGCCCAGGGCCGTGCGGTCGAACAGGCTCATGGCGACTTGGCCAGCTCCATGACTCGCTGAATGTCACGCCACGCCTCGGGTTTGGCGGCTGGATTTCGCAGCAGATAGGCCGGGTGGTAGGTGACCACGACGGGGATGCCGAGGTAGGCGTGCGTGCGGCCGCGCAGTGCGCCGAGCGGGCCTTCGCCGCCAAGCAGGCGCCGCGCGGCCGTGGCGCCGAGCGCGCAGAGCACAGCCGGCGCCACCGCGCGGATCTGTCGGTCGAGGTAGCTGGCGCAGGCCTGCACTTCCTGGGGCTCCGGCACGCGATTGCCGGGAGGCCGGCACTTGACCACGTTGCAGATGTAGACCTGCTCGCGGCGGAGTTTCATGCCCTTGCTGACGATGTCTTCCAAGAGTTGGCCGGCGCGCCCGACGAAAGGACGGCCCGTGCGATCTTCGTCGGCACCGGGGCCTTCCCCGACAAAGACGATGCGCGCCTCCGCGGCGCCTTCGCCCGGCACGGTTTGGTGGCGTGTCTCGCACAGCGGGCAGGCCCGACACCCTGCGATTTCCGCGGCGATGGCCGCGAGCACGCTCGCCGCAGTTCCGGCCGAAGCAGTGCTCGCCGTGGGAGGGCCCGGAGTGGGAGCGCTCGCTGCAGGAAGGCCGGCCGTGGGAGGGCTGGCCGATTTCGCCGGCCGCTGGCCGGGCCGCGGCAGGCGTCGCACACCGGCCGCCTGCATCGACTCGAGAAAGCGACGCGCGCTGGGATCCATGGAACTGCGCATCCTAACGATCGGGACGCAGTCCGGCCTGCGCGAGGGCGACGAGCGCCAATCCCGCCGTCTCCACCCGCAGAATCGTGTCGCCCAGCACGATCCGCTGCGCCCCGGCCGCCAGGCTCAGCGCTTCCTCGGCGGCATCGAAGCCGCCTTCGGGTCCGACCAGCAGCAGGACAGCGCCGGCCGGTTGCGCAACTGTCAGCCGCGCGCAGACGGTGCCGGCGTGCGGCGGGCTGGCCAGCCAGAGTTGAGCGTCGGCGCGGCGCGCGAGCACGGTGGACAGCGGGGCGGGGGCCTCGATGGCTAAGCGGTGCAGCCGGCGGCACTGGGCCAGGGCTTCATCGGCGATGCGCTGCAGACGCATGAGTTTCTGCGGTCCCAGTTCGCGCTCGCCATGCTGAGTGATGAGCAGGTGTAAGCGCGCCAGCCCCAGCTCACTGAGCTTCTCCACCAGCCACTCCAGGCGCGGCAAACGTGGCAGAGCCACGGCGAGTTCCACGCGCGGCGAAGGCGGTGGCACCGGGGCTTGGCGTGCAACGATTTCCAGTTCGGCCGTGCCGGTCCAGCGCGCGTGCCACAAGGCGCCGCGGCCATCCACCAGTTCCAGCGCCTCACCGCGCCGCAGGCGCAGCACGCGCTCGAAGTGGTGCTGTGCGGCGGCGGGGAGACGCACGCTGTCTCCCGCGAGTTCGTCGACCAGGCAGCGCGGCGGCAGGGGCATGGGCAGGGTTTCCGAAAAAACGGCGGCAGCCCCGGGGGCCTGCGGCCTTACGGGTGCCTGTGATAACGTTCGCGGCCCGTCGGCGCACCGCCTTGCGTGGCGCCGCGAACTCTTCGCGCCCGGGGCCGGCGGCCACGGGCCCTCCCCCCGGAAGCCCCTGACATGCGTCTGATTGCTGCTCCCGCGACCGCCTTGCAGGCGGCCAGTCCGCTGCTCGTGCTCCTTGTCCCCAAGCCCGAGAAAGGCGGCCAGAGTCGCCGCGCGGCCCGCCTGCCGGGCGGCACGCTCGGCGAGCGCGCCGCTGCGCTCTTGAGCCAAGGTCAGTTCAAGGCCGAACTGCGCAAGACCTTCCTGCTGCACGCTGAAGCGCGTGGCGGGCCGCGGGCGTTGCTGCTGGTGGGCATGGGGAGTGCGGAGCGCCTGACGGCCGAAGACTGGCGCCGGGCCGGAGCCATCGCCGCCCAGCAAGGCGCCGAACTCGGCGCAGCGTCACTCACCGTGTCCGGCGGAGCCGATCTGCAGCCCGACGCGGCCGCCTTGCAAGCCCTCGGTGAGGGCTTGGTGCTGGCGAGCTACCGCTATTCGCAGCGGCCCGTCGAACAGCGCCCGCCGCGCGAGGCGCGCGTTGTGGCGGCCACGCGGGGCGCGGCCGAGATTCTGCACGTGGCGCAGGTGCTCGCCGAGAGCGCCAATCTGGTCCGAGAACTGGGCGACTTGCCGGGAAATGTGGCCACGCCGCGCCACCTCGCGACGACCGCCCAGCGCGTCTGCCGCGCCGCGCGTCTGCGCTGCCGCGTCTACAACAAGGCCGCACTGCGCCGCCTGAAGATGGGCGGCATTCTGGCTGTGAATCAGGGCTCGGCTCAGCCGCCCTTCCTTATTGAGATGGAATATCGCGCGCCCCGCGCGCGCCGCACGATCTGCATCGTCGGCAAGGGGCTCACCTTCGACTCGGGCGGCATTTCGATCAAGCCGGCCGACCGCATGGAGGAGATGAAGTACGACATGTGCGGAGCTGGAGCGACGATCGGGCTCATGCAGGCCCTCGGCGCGCTGCGTCCGCCGGGCGTGCGCGTGATCGGCATCGTGGGCACCACCGAGAACATGCCCGGGCCGGCCGCTTACAAGCCCGGTGATGTCGTCACGACCGCCGCCGGCAAGACGATTGAGGTCATCAACACCGATGCCGAAGGCCGCGTCGTGCTGGCCGATGCCTTGCACCACGCCACGACGTTCGAGCCGGACGCCATTGTGGATCTGGCCACGCTCACAGGCGCCATCGTGGTGAGCCTGGGCAGCGAGGCGGCCGGACTCTTTTGCAAGGACGACCGGCTCGCGGCGCACCTGCTGGATTCGGCCGAGCGCACGCAGGAGAAGCTCTGGCGCATGCCGACCTACGAGGCCTACTACGAGAAGATCAAGGCCCGCGTGGCCGACATCAAGAACTCGGCCGGGCGCGAGGCCGGGTCCTGCACAGCGGCGCAGTTCCTCTTCCAGTTCACTGAGGGCTATCCGCACGCGCACTTGGACATCGCCGGCACGGCCTGGGATGGCCGCAAGCGCGACTACCACATTGAAGGCGGCACGGGTTTTGGCGTGCGGCTGCTCTACGACGCGCTGGAGCGCTGGACCGACAACTCGGCCAGCCCCGTCAAGCGCAGTCCGGCTCGGCGCAAGGGCTCTGCCTAGGCAGCTGCCGTCGGCGGCCGGTCAGTGCTTGCTGTAGGTCGGCACTTGCAGCTTGATGCGATCGCGCGCGTGGCGCTCCATCCAGCCGCTGGCCCGCACGCGCAGCTTGTGCCGCCGCTTACGCAGCAGAACGTCGACGAAGTCCAGCACGAGCACCGGCTTGCGCAGCGTGACCGAGAGGCGCTCCCACTTGCGCAGCAGCCGCGGCCGCAGGCCCGTCATGGCCGTGGCGTGCCGTTTGAGCAGCCGCTCGCGCTCGGCCACGATCTCATCGTGCGAAAAGCGCGGGTGCTTCCAGAACTCGCTGTGGTGCCAGAAGTGGAACTCCTGTTCGGTCACGTCGCCAATGAGCTGGTGCTTGATCTCCTCGTAGACCTCGGTGCCGGGAATGGGCACGAGGATGGAACACGAGATCGCGTCGGGGCGCGCCTTGACGACCAGGTCCTCGGTGAGCAGATGGTCTTCGGTCGTGTCGCTGGGAAAGCCGTAGAGGATGAAGAACTTGAAGTAGATGCCGACCTCGCGGGTGAGCTTGGCGCCGGCCAGGATCTTCTCCGGGGTCACGTCCTTCTTCATGGTCACGAGCACGTTGGGTGAGCCCGACTCGAGACCGAAGTAGATCTTCACGCAGCCCGCGCGGCGCATCCAGCGCAGCATCTCGAAGTCCACGGTGTCGACGCGCGACTCGCAGCTCCACTCGAAGGACAGGCCGCGCTTCACGATCTCCTGGCAGATGCCGATGACGCGCTTGCGCTGAATGGTGAACAAGTCGTCGAAGATGAAGATCTGCGGCGGATTGTAGGTGCGCAGCAACATCTCGATCATGTCCACCGCCCGCTCAGGCGACATGGCCCGATACTGGCGCGGCGTCATTTCGGCGTCGCAGAAAGTGCAGGAGAAGGGGCAACCGCGGCTGGTCATGATGGAAATGCCCGGCGTGACCATGCCGGACATGTAGCGCGGCATGTCGTAGAGCTGCCAAGCGGGCCAGGGCATGGCATTCATGTCCTTCAGCAGCTCGCGGCGCGTGGTGGCCACGAGTTGGCCGTCGCGCAAGAAGGTGATGCCCTGGATCTGATCCCAACTCGCCGGGTCATCCTTGTGGTGGAGCAGTTCCGGCAGAGTGAAATCGCCTTCGCCTTGCACGCAGACATCAGCGGCGCCGGCCTGCAGGAAGTACTCAGGGTTCGTGGTGGGATGCGGGCCGCCGCACACGGTGAAGCGGCCGATTTCCTGGCGCGAGATGCGTCCGAGTTCCCGCGCGCGCTTGGCGTTGGGCGTGAGTGACGAGATGCCGACCACGTCGGCCCAGCGCATAGATTCCTTCAGTTCATCGAGCGTGTCGATGGAATCATCACGCAGGCGCACATCGAAGCCGCCGATCTCGAGCAGGCGGCCGGCGAGCGTGGCAATGCCGAGTGGCGGATAAATCTCGTCCCGCGAATACTCGCCGTTGGTCGTGTCCTCTTCGGCGTAGGCGTTGGCAGCCTTGCCACGAATGGTCTGCGACTTTGCATAAATCAGAACGATTTTCATAACACTCCCAAGTTCAGCGAGACGGCGCTTCGGCCCTTGACCGACGACCACTGAAACTCCCGAAGTCGCGCGTCGTGGCGCAGAGTCTAAGGCAGTTCTCGGCTGTTGCGTTGATTTTCCGCAGCCGCTGTCACCGCGCAGCTCATGTGTTCGGCACGCAACGAGTTCGCAATCTTAATGTGGAATGTTCAATCCGCTACTCACTGCATAAACCGAAAGTATGTGTATGTGATTCAGCGGCCCGCTAGAATCGCGTCCCTTTCCGCATTCCCTGGGTTTCCGCCGCCTTGCACCAACTCCTGATCAATCTGCCGCTCGACCGATTCGCCGTTCTTTACGAAGCCCTGCCCGCCGAACTCTCGGCCGCCTTTGATGGGGCCGTGGCACGCATGCTGAACTGCCGGCTGCCCTCGGTGCGCCGTCAGCCGCCGGCGCTGCGGGCCAAGGCGCTGCGTCTGTGGATCCAGCGCCAGCGGGACGACGCGGTGGCCGGTGACTTGCTGCGGGCCTACTTTCTAGGGCCCCGCAAGGCGCTCGTCGTGGAGTTCCTCGACTCAGCCGGCGTGCAGCATGAGGATGGCCAGGTCGGACCGGAGGGCCAACCGGACGACGCGCGCGTGGCCGACGCGGTGCAGACGCTGCTGGCTGCGCACGAGCGCTCGGATGTTCTGCTCTACCTGCAGATCGCGCAGCAGCAGTGGCCTGAGTGCGCGCCGCTGACGGCCGCCGTGGCCGACCTCGGCGCGACGGCGGCGGGTCGCGCCTGACTCAGGCCGTCGGCGCGGCGAAAAGCCGGGCCAGAACGTCCGGCGGCAGCGTCTGGCCGGCTTGGCGTGCGCGCTGCACGACATGCCAGGAGTAGCGATAACTGGCGCGGTCGTGCAGGACGCCACCATGCCGCACGGGCGCCCAGTCGGCAGCAGAGGCGGCGAGCAGCACCTCGCAAGCCTCGGCGATCTCCGAGTCATCGGGCGTGAAGGCGGCCAGGATCGGGTCGATCTGCGTCGGATGGATCGACCACATGCGCAGGAAGCCGAACTCACGCCGCGCGCGCAGCGCATCGGCGTGGGCCTGTTCGGGATGTTCGACGGCGATCGTCACGTTGTGACTGGGCACGAGGCCGTGAGCCAGAGCTGCTGCGGCCACGCGCACCTTGGCGCGGGCTACGAGCGCGTGCTCGAACTGTCCGGGCGAGTGCATGGCCGAGCGGGAGATGGCGCCGTGATGCGCACTGACGAAGTCCATCAGCCCGAAATCGAGGCCACGCAGCCAGGGCAGCCGGGCAATCTTGTGCGCATCCTGGAGTCCGCCGTGCGTTTCGATAAGCACATGCACCGGGATTTCCCGGCGCAGTCCGGCGATGGCACAGGCGCGCTGCAAATACGTGACCATCTCAGCCACTTCGCGGACTGCCGTGGGCTTGGGAATGGTGATATGCGCCAGGACGTCGCCGGCCTCGCGCACGAGCAGGTCGAGCTCGTGCCGCCACCAGGCGCTGGAATGATCGTGGATGCGCACGCCGGCCCGGCGCTGAACATTGAGTTCGCCGCAGAGCAGGCCGACCACGCGCTCGAGCTGCTCGCGCTCGCCGCCCATTGCGGCTCCGTCCTCTAGATCCAGGGTGACGTCAAAAACGGGCCCACGCTCGCGCTGCAATTCGAGGGCGCGGCGCATGAAGCGCTCGGTGCCCGCGTAGTGATCCACAGCCGGCAGTGCGGGAAAGGGACGCTCGCCCGGAAAGAGCACCTGTTCGGGAGTGAGTGTCAGGCCCACGGCGGAAAGCGTAACAGCCGAACCGCTCGTCGCCGCTCCGGATCGCTGCTGCGCGGCGGGCGTACTCTTTCGTGGCAGGCCGCCACCCTGCTATCGTCGGCGGCGCGTCGGCGTAGGACTCGCCGTCGCTGTGATCGCCGGCGGCATCGCCAAGTGGTAAGGCAACGGATTGCAAATCCGTCATCCCCGGTTCAAATCCGGGTGCCGCCTCCAGCGCTCAATCTGCGGCGCGCCGCACCGAGAGGGGCAGGCTCTCGTCCACGTCGAGCGTGCCCGGGGCCACGGCCAGCGCTTCCGTGCTCGTCGGCAGCCGCACGACACGGCACACGAGCTCCACCTTGGGCGGCAGGCTGTTCCAGAGCGCAGCGGGAATCTCCCAGCGGTCGGTGAGAGCTTGCCCGAATTTCTCGTAGCTGCCCCAGGCCAGGAGCGAGCCGGGAGTGCTCAGTTGCACCGTGTAGCGAGCGGCAGGATCCGCTGGCCCGGCCCACTGGAGCGTGGGCGCCTTGGCGTGGGCACTGCCCTGCGCAGGACGCACCCAGGCGATTGTTGGCAGGCGCCGGATGGGCGGCACCGTGGCGAGCGGGTCGAAGCAGAGCCAGTGGGGGTCGTCGAGCCGCTGCAGGCCGGCATAAGCCGGAACGAGCCGTGCGCCGAGTTGCTGAGCCGTGAGCAGGAGCAGCAGCAGTCCGGCGGCGACGAGCAAGGCTGGGCGCGTTGAAAGCTGCGCTAGGCCGACGGCGCAAAGCGCAGCCAGTGCAGGGAGCGCGGGCAGCAAGCCGGCAGCCTGACTCTCGCCGCGCCAGAGGAAGACCAGCCAAGTCAGCAAGCTGGAGCTGACGACCGCGCTGAGCAGTAGCCACCCCAGGCCGGCCTGCGGCACGGCCGCGGTGTGGGCCTGTGCGCGACCCACCCAGCGTGACCGGAAGAACCCAGCCAGCGCGCCAAGCAGCACGAGCGCCCAAAGCCAGCCCAGCCAGGGCGCTGCGAAGACTCCGAGTGAGAGCCGACGCGCCAAGTCGATCCCCAGCGTCGGCAGCCACTCCGTCAGGCTCGTCAGATCAAGGCCGCTGGCACCGAGCGCGGCCCCTGGGCGCGCCACGGTCTGCGCCCACGGCCAAGGGCTGCCGTAGTTGAGCAGGTAATAAGTCCAAAGCGGCCCAGCCGTCAGCAGCAGTCCCAGCAGCAGGGCTTCGAGTTGCGGGCGCGCGCCGCGCCACTGGGCCCGGTGCGCCGGATGTCGCAACAGCGCCAGCGCAGCCACCGGCAGCAGGGCCACGGCGGCCAACGAACTGGCCTGTGCCACGCCCAGGACAAGACCGGCCCGCAGGCAGCGTCCGCGGGTCGGTGCCGGGTCGCTGCGCAGTGCGAGCAACTGCACGAGTGTCAGCGCGCCGAGGGCCATAGTCAGGGCGCCGGCGCCGACGCTGGCGCCGTGCATGCTGACGTAGGGCGCCGCGAGAAGCAGCGCCGCGGCCAGCACGCTCGCCCCTGCGCCGCGCCCGTCGGGCAGCAGCCGTCGTGCCAGCGCGGCCGCGCCCCAGGCGGCCAGCACGACGAGCAGCGCTGAGAGCAGGCGCAGCCCGTGCGCAGCCCGGGCCGGTCCGGCGAAGGGCCACACTTCGTCGGCGCCATGCAGCCAGCGAAAGACCGGCCGGCCGCTCGGCGCGTCGTCGGTGCGCGCCAGGAACACGATGTCAGCTAGCCCAAGTGCCCAGGCCAGAGCGGCCTGCGGCCAGTGGGCCGGCGGCGGAAGCGCAGCCTCGACGGGTGTGCCGGGCGGCGCATCGGTGAGCACGAGCGGTGCTTCGCCGCGTGCGGCGCGCAGCACACTCTGTGCCTGCTCCCACTCGCCCGGAAATTCCCAGAGTGGCGTGAGCAGGCCGTGCGCAGCCGCCAGCGCCCCGCCCAGAACGAGCGTAAGGGCCAGCAGTCCGCGCCAGTTCGTGCCAGGCACCTGCGAGCCGGCGCTCAGACGCCGTAGATCGCACTGGCCTTGGCGCGGAGGTGCCGCGCGAAGGCGTCGACGTCCAGCGGCCGGCCAGTGACGCGCCGCACGAGCTGCTCGGCGGTGTCGAGCTGGTCGCGAGCGTGGATCTGTTCGCGCAGCCACTCACGGAGCGGCAGGAACTGGCCCTTGGCGAGCTTCTGGTCCAGGCCGCGCAGATCGCGCCGGGCCGCTTCCATGAACTGCGCCGCGTAGAGATTGCCGAGGCTGTAGGTGGGGAAGTAGCCGAACAGGCCCATGGCCCAGTGGATGTCTTGCAGCACGCCTTCGCCCACGTGGGCCGGACGCAAGCCCAGCAACTCCGCCATGCCGTCATTCCAGCGCACAGGCAACTCACGCACTTCGAGCCGGCCGGAGATGAGCTCGCGCTCGATCTCGTAGCGCAGGATGATGTGCAAGTTGTAGGTGAGTTCATCGGCCTCCACGCGGATGAGCGAGGGGCGCACGGCGTTGGCCGCACGCCAGAGCGCCTCCACCGAAACGCCGCGCAGGCGCGGGCTCGCGCGCCGTAGCTGCGGCAGGAACCAGGTCCAAAAGGGACGGCCGCGCGCGACGAAGTTTTCCCAGAGCCGCGACTGGCTCTCATGGATGGCCATGGAGATCGCGCCGCCGAGCGGCTGGCGCGCGCGCTCGGTGCGCAGCCCCTGCTCGTAGAGGCCATGGCCGGCCTCGTGGATGGCGCCGAAGAGGCCGCCGCGCAGATCGTCGGGCTGGTAGCGGCTCGTCATGCGCACGTCGCCGGGGGCCAAGCCTGAGCAGAAAGGGTGCGTCGAGAGATCGAGGCGCGCGCTCTGCAGGTCGATGCCCATGGCGGTAACAACGTGGCGCGTGAGCTCACGCTGCGCCTCGACGGCGACGCGGCGCGTCAGCGGCGAGCTGTCCACGCGCACGCCGCTGGCGACGATCTTGCGCAGCAGGGGCACGGTGAAGGCGCGCAACTCGGCCAGCAACGGATCGATGGCGGCCGTGGTCGCGCCGGGCTCGAAGTCGTCGAGCAGAGCGTCGTACTCGGCGCCGCGCGTGCCGGTCAGGCGGGCCACACGGCGCTTGAGCTCGACCATGTGCTCCAGGTCGGGCGCGAAGCGGGCGAAGTCGCGCTTCGTCCGCGCCCGCCGCCAGCTCTCGAGGCCGCGGCTCTCGGCCAGCGCCAGCTCCCGCGCCAGTTCGGGCGGCAGGCAGGCTGCTTTGCGCACGCGACGGCGCACCAGCTCCAGGCCGCGGCGCTGCTGGGGCGCCAGGCGGGCGCGACGCCGATGCAGAGACTCCACCAGTGCGACCAACTTCCGGTCGGTGGTGCGCTCGTGCACGATGCCGGCCAGGGCCGCCAGCGTGTGCGCGCGCAGTTCGGCGCCGCCGGGCGGCATCATGACTTCCTGGTCCCAGCCGGCCAGCGAAGCGGCGACCGACAGATCGTGGATCTCGGCGTAGCGCCGCTCGACTTCCTGGTAGTCGCTGTGACCAGCGGCGGGGCGGCTCGGGGCGGGGCGGCGTGAGGCAGAACGGCGGCGGACAGGCGTGGTGCTCTTCATGCCGCCCAGGGTATCGTCGCGGCCATGTCCGCTGAAGGCACGCTCGTGACGGATCGCCACTTTGCCTACGTGGCCGCGCGCACGACTCCCGAAGACGAGTTCCTGCGCGAGCTCAAGCAGCAGGCGCTGGCGGCCGGCATCCCGGCCATCTGGATCTCACCCGAGCAGGCCGCCTTGATGCAGATCCTGCTGCGCCTGCGGGGCTGCCGCGACGTCGTGGAAGTGGGCACGCTGGCCGGCTACTCGGCCATCGCCATGGCGCGGGCGCTGCCGCCCGGCGGACGTGTGCGCACGATTGAGCTGCTGCCCAAGCACGCCGACTTTGCCGAACGCTGGATCGCGCGCTCGGATGTGCCCGAGCGCATCACCGTTCATCGCGGCGCCGGGCGGGATGTGCTGGCCACCTGGGCCGACCACTCGGCCGACGCGGCCTTTCTCGACGCGGACAAGGGCGGCTACCCCGAGTACCTGCGCCAGTGCCTGCGCATCGTGCGGCCGGGGGGCCTGATCCTGGTGGACAACGCTTTCGCCTTCGGTCAGCTCTTCGACGAGGCCCCGACCGACCGTGAAGTGCCGGCCGTGCGCGCCTTCAATGACTTTATGGCCAAAGAGGCGCGCCTGCAGAGCGTCATCGTGCCGATCGGCGACGGCCTGTGGGTGGGCGTCAAGCGCGACTGAGGCCTTAGAAAACGGCCTGATACTGCAGGCGGTACTGTGTCGTGTCGACATCCTCTCCGCCGGCGAGAGCATGGTTGCTGAAGTTCGTGCGCACCACGTCGAACATCCACTTGCTGTTGTGGCCGTCGAAGTAGCGATTCACGCCGAGCGTGAGCTCCTTGGCATCCGTGTTCGCCAGAACGCCGGCGGTGGGGGCGTTCGCCGTGCTGGAGGCGTCGACCCGTGAAACGCGGGCCACCAATTCCCACACGCGGGGCTCGAGGAAGTAGCCGATCTGCAGGGTCTGTCCGTCGTCACGCTGCCCGGGGAGGCCGACGCGCTCCTCGTCCCGATCAAACCACTCGGCCAGCACCGACCAGGGGCCGCTCATGAGCTGCAGGTCGAGGCCGAGGCTGGTGCTGTCGCGCACCGAGCTGCCGCCGGCGGCCGTGATGGCGCCCTTGGTGTTCTTGTCGACCGAGTTGTCGTTCTTCATCCAGGAGGCGCCCATCGCGAAACGCGTGTCGCCCTTCTCAAGGGTCTGAAACGAAGGACCATCCGCCTTGAGCGGGGCGCCGACGGCATTCCAGACGACTCTGACGCCGTGGCGCAGACCGTTCTCGGAGTCGCCATCGTTGTTCTGGACCATGGCGCCGTCACCGTTCGAGACGGCCGCGTAGTACTCGAACTCGTTCGCCCCGGAAGTCCCATAGAGCATGGCCATCGGCTCATAGGAGGGCGTGAAGTTGTTGGAGGCGAGCGAGCGCTCCATGAGCGAAAGGTTGAAGGCGCTCATAAGCTCTTCACGGCCGAAGGGAAACTTGCCGTGACCGAATCGCAGGGTCATCCCGTTCTGGAAACCCCAGTCCACATAGCCTGCGCGCAGATTGAAGGCCTTGGCGCCGGCCTGGGCCGCAGCGCCGTTGAGCGTGGACGTCGAACTCATGTCCCACTCGACGTTGTAGGTGACGTTCTCGGCGCCGGCTTGCCCCGATAGCCCGAAGCGCACGCGCGGCAAGCTGAAATTCTGGCCGTCCTCGCCGTCGGCGTCGACGTTGCTGTCGATGTTTGGGGCGTCGTTGGTCTGGCTGCTGGCGCGCAACTGCACGCGCCCACGCATTCCCATCGACCACTTGCCGTCGGGCGACTTGAAAAGCAGCTTGCCCGCAGTTCCGCCGGAGACGGCCACGTCGGCGGCGCGCAAGCGTTCGAGCCGGCCTTCGATGAGGTCGATCTCACTCCGGCTGCCAGCGGCCTTCTCGCGCGCCAGGGCCAAGAGTTCCTCGTAGGTGGGCTGGTCGATGAGGCCGCGAGCCAACAGCACATCCAGGATGGCCACCTCGACCGTCGTCCCGTCGGTTGCCTGTGCAGTTGCGGGAGCAGCGAGAAAGCCGGCCAGCACGCACAGCAGGGCGAGGGTGATTCGGACGTTTTGCAACGGAGTTCTCCCGGACGATTGGCAGTCTGGGCTGGCCTCGCACGAGGTCCAGTCGCCGCCGCCGGATTCGTTGGGACGCCAACGCACCCTTCCGCGCGGCCGGACGGAAGAGAGAGACTCTGTCCGGCTGGCCTCGGGAATCCGTTCAGACCCCCGGTGCTGCGACGCAGCGCAAATTTCCCCGATGAGGAAAAGTAGAGTGGACCCTTGGAACATGGCGCCTCAGCCCCTTCTCAACTCGAACTCCGCGCCGATCACGCGCAGCGTCTCCCGGCTTGAGCTGCCGACCAAGGGCGCGTTGATCTTGATTGCGGCGGTGCTGTTCGTCACCGCCGCTTGCTCCTCCGAGGCGGGCGTGGGCTCTCAGTCGGCGCAGCAGAGCAGCCCGCCCGCAGCGGCCCCCGCAGCGGCCCCAGTCACGAGCGCGGCCTCCGCTGGTCACGCCGACGATCATCACGACTCGGTGATCCACAACCTGCGCCGTTGGTCGGACAAGCTCGTCCAAGGCGCGCAACCTGAGGGCGAAGCCGCCTTCAAGGAATTGGCGGCCATGGGGATCAAGACGGCCATCAGTGTGGATGGGGCGATCCCGGCCGTGGAACTCGCGGCGAAGTACGGCATTACTTACGTGCACGTGCCCATCGGCTACGACGGCATCGATGCTGATGCGCAGGCGCGCATCGTCAAGGCTGCTCAGGAGTCGCAGGGCCCGGTCTTCATGCACTGTCACCACGGGCTGCATCGCGGTCCGGCGGCGGCCGCCGTCGCGCGCATGGCGCTCGAAGGTGTGGCCAAGGAGCAGGCCTATGCCGACCTCAAGGAGAGCGGCTGCAGTCCGGCCTACGACGGTCTCTACAAAGTCGTCGACAACTTTGTGCCGCCTACCCCGGCTGCGCTGGCCGCGCTGGGCCCGCTGCCGAGCAAGGTCGTCCCGCAGGGCGTTCAGGCTGCGATGGTGGACATCGATATGCGCTGGGAGTTCATGAAGGCCAGCAAGGGCAAGTCCTGGGGCGCGCTTGCGGAAGCGCCGGACAAGTCACCGCCGCACGAGGCGGGCATCCTCCGGGAACTGTTCCGCGAGATGCAGCGCGACGAGGACGCCATTAAGCGGGGCCCGGAGTTCTTGGCGCAGTCGCTGAAGTCCGAGCAGCAACTCTCCGCTCTCGAAGTGGCCCTCAGAGCCGGCGACCTGGCCCTGGCCACCACGACCGCTGACGCGATTCAGAAGTCCTGCAAGGCCTGCCACACGGATTTCCGCGACTAAGCGGACTGCTGGATGGCGCGCGCCAGTTTGATCATGGCGCGGCTGTGCAGCTTGCGCGCGGCCTCTGCGCTGGGCGAGCCCAACGCTGCCGCGACGTCTTCCCAGCTCGAGCCGTAGTAGGTGCGCAGCAGGATGACTTCGCGGGCCTCGGCCGGCAGGCTCGCCACGGCCGCGTCCACACGGTGCTGCAGTTCGCGGTTGGCGGCGATTTCTGAGGGGGAATCCCCGCGCGCGGGCAGGTCGAAGTGCGTGTCGAGAGCCTTCTCGCGATTCCGGTCGCGCTTGGCCGAGAGCGCGCGCCGACGCAGATCGGTCATCTCGTTCTCGGCGATCCGCGTGAGCCAGCGCAGAATCGCGCCGCGGTCCGAGACTTGGAGATCACCGATGCGCGTCAGCGCCGCGGACAGCGTTTCCTGGACGACATCGGCCGACTCGCAGAGGCCGCGCAGCTTGGCGTCGAGGCGCACGCGCACGACTCGGCGTAGCCGGTCCTCATAGCGCCGCAAGAGCTGATCGAGCGCGCCCGCATCTCCGGCCTGAGCCCGGTTGAGCAGCTCGATCGAGACCCAGGTCTCTTCCGCGCTGGGCAGGGCGCCGAGCGGCACGGGGTCGGCGGGCTTCTCGCTGGAGGCGGGCCTGCTGCTTGGGTCAACCACGAGGGTCACTCACGGGTGGATCTAGCTACACTCGTGGCAATGGTACCGCCCTCGTCCCAGGGGAGCGTGGACAGCCTCTTCGAGATCTGGCTCGAACGTCACGAGCAGAGCGGAGAGGCCTTCGAAGTCTTCGCCGCTCGCCACGCCGCTCAGGCGGAAGAGTTGCGCCAGCTTTACTCAGCCTGGCGCAGCCTGCAGTCGGCGCTGCCGCAGCCGGGAGCGGTGGGTCTCTTCGCGGGCGATGCAGAGCAACTCGAGAGCCGCCTGGCGGCCGGAGCCGTGCTCGGGGATTACCGCCTCATTCGCCGCATCGGTGCTGGCGGCATGGGCCAGGTCTGGGAGGCCGAGCAGCTTTCGCTGCGCCGGCGTGTGGCCTTCAAGACCATTCGTCCTGGCCGCCGCGACTCGGGCGGCGAGCGCCTGCTGCGCGAAGCGCGGGCCGCCGGCGGCATCAATCATCCGGGCATCGTGCCCGTCTTCGCCGCGGGTGAAGCGGAGGGCCTGCACTTTGTGGTGCAGCAGCTCGTGGGCGATGGCGCCACGCTGGCCGATCTCATCGACCGCCGTCGCGTGGATGGACTGCCGGGACCCGAACGTCTCGCGGCGCTCTTCGTGGAGATTGCCGAGGCACTGCACGCAGCGCACGAAGCGGGCATCCTGCACCGCGACCTCAAGCCACGCAACATCCTCATCGATCCCGGAGGCCGGCCGCGTGTCGGCGATTTTGGCTTGGCCCTGCGACTGGGCATCGACGCGGCCGGCGGGCTGGCGGGCACCTGTGCCTACATGAGTCCCGAGCAGGCCGAGGGCCGCGTCACCGCGCTCGACCGGCGCTCGGATGTCTTCAGCCTGGGCGCGGTGTTCTACGAGGCGCTGACCTTGCGACGGCCCTTTCTGGGCGACACGAGCGGCGAAGTTCTCGAGGCGGTCCGCAGCGAGGCGCCGCCCGCACCGCAGCGCCTGCGCCCCGAACTGCCGGCCGATCTCGCGGCGATCTGCCTCAAGGCGCTGGAGAAAGAGCCTGCCGCGCGCTACGCCGACATGCACGAGTTTGCGGAGGATCTGCGCCGCTTCCTCGCGCACCGGCCGGTGCGGGCGCGCAGCCCTGGCGCCACCGGCCGGCTGTGGCGCTGGTCGCGGCGACATCCGGCCCGCGCGATGGCGCTGTTCCTCGGCGGTCTCACGCTCGTGGTGGTGGCCGCCATGCTCGTGCGGGAATCCCAGTTGCGCGGGGAAGCGGAGTCACGTGCGGTCGAGTCGCGCTGGCAGAGCTATCTCGCCAATCTGCGCGCGGCTGCGGCCTATCTGCAGCGCGGCAACTCGGTCGAGGCCCGCGAGCGGCTCAGCGCTTGCGCCCCGGAACTGCGCGGCTGGGAATGGCGCCATGCTTCACGTTTCGTCGATGCGGATGTGCGCATTCTCTCCGGGCATCGGGGCGGGGTCACGGCCGTGGCTTTGACAGAGCTGGGCGCGGCAGGCAATGTCACGGCCATCACGGCCGGCGCCGATTCGATGCTGCGCAGTTGGAGCGCGTCGGGCGCCTCCGTCGCCAGCCTGGAACTTCTGCAAGGGCGCGTGCGCGCGCTCGATGTGTTTCCGGGCGGGGCGCTGCTGGCGATCGGCACCGAGGCAGGAGCGCTCCAAGTCTGGGATCCCACCAGCCCGGCGCCGGCGCGCTTGATTCACGGCGCTGGGGCTGCGATTCGGGCGGTGGCCTTCGATGCGACGGGCCGCATCGTCATGCGCTGCGCCGACGATGCGACGCTCACGTCCCATGATCTGCAGAGCGGCGCGGTCTCAGTGTTTCGATCCGACTTCGGCACGGGACTCACCTCGCTGGCGCTCTCCGCCGACAGCCGGCAACTCGTGACCGGCTCGCCCTACGGACTCGTGCTTGTGTGGCCCTTTGAGGCTGCAGGTGAAGTGCTGACGCTGCACGGCTTCGATCGCGGCCCGGCGGTTGTGGCGGCCAGCCGCGACGGGCAGCGCGTGGCAGCCGGCCTGCCCGACGGGAGCCTTCGCACTTGGAGGGGCCCCGACTGGGTGGACGAGCGGCCCTGGCCAGTGCATGGCCGAGCGGTGACGGCGCTCGCACTGAGCCCCGACGGTCGCTGGCTCGCTTCAGCGAGCGCCGACGACGAGCCGGTCGCTCTGATCGAGATTGGAGCGGCTGCCGACCCCGAGGCAGTTGCTGATCCCGGCGCGAGTGTCGACATCACACAACTCTCCGGGCAAAGCGGCCGTGTCTTGTCCCTGGCGGTCTCGTCCGACGGGCTGCGCGTTCTGGCCGGCTGCTCGGGGGGCGTGGCCTATCTCTGGGACCGACGCGCCGAGCGGCCGGTGCGTGAGTTGGCGCCGCCGGGGCCGCGTGCGCGCACTCTCGCCGTGAGCGCCGATGGCCGCGTCGTGGCTTCCTGCGACGGCCTGAGTTCGGTGGCCGTGATCCAGCGCGCGGGATCCGTGCAGCGCGTCGATCTCGGCCCCGCTTCGCTGAGCTGCGTCGCGCTCGATGCCGCCGGCAGTCTGCTGGTGGCCGGCCGCTTTGACGGAACCGTGCACCTGTGGGATCTCAACGAGGGCGCGCGGCGCCGCGTCGTGCGGGTGGGCGAGCGGCCCGTGGAGGCGGTGGCCCTCGTCGACGGCGGGCAGCTCGTGGTCGCCGCCGTGGATCGCGAGCTGGTCACGGTGCACGCCGACGGAAAAGTGCTGCAGCGCCTCGCTGCGCATCAGGGCGCCATCACCGGGCTGGCAGTTTCGGCGGACGGCCGGCGCGCCGCGACGGCCTCCGTGGATGGCACGGTGCGCGCCTGGGATTTGCGCACAGGCGTGGATCTCGTCGTGCAGCGCGGCGAATCCTTCGAGGATCACGTCGTGGCTCTGGATGCCGGCGGCCGCTGGCTGGCTGCCGCGCAGGCCGAAGGCGGCTCGGTGGGGGTCTTTGACGCCGTGACCGGCGAGCAGCTCAGCGAACTCACCGACCTGGAGGCCGGCGTGCCCTGTCTGGCCTTCGGCGACGGCGGCCGTCTGCTCTTCACCGCGGGGTACCACGGCCGGCATTTGCGCGTCTGGGACGCGCAGCGCGGCGAGAATCTCTTCGACTTCAGTGATGAGGGCGGCGGCGGGACGACGGCGATGGCCTTTGCCGCGGGCCAACTTTTCCTGGCTCACGCAGACGGCCGCATCCTCGTGCGCGACGGCTCGGGCCAGCCCTAGGGCAGGATCGCGGTCGTGGCGATTGCACTGACGAGCACGGGACCTTGGCCGGTTGCGGCCAACTGCGAGTAGACGGTCAGTCCCGCGGCAGCGGCCGGTGCGGTGAGAGGCAGCGCGCCCTGTCCAGAGGCATCCGTGGGCACGGGCAGCATGAGCAGGGTCTGCGCAAGAATTGGCTGGCCCTGAAAGAGAAAGGTGCCGGGATCCACGGCGATGAGCAGCCACGTCGTGTGGCCGGGCGCCAGACTCCAGGTCCACGAGAAGCTTGCGCCGGCCGCGACCGTGGCCGGCACTTCGAGCTGCGGCGGACCAGCCGGGCCCAAGGCCTGCACTGCGGCCAGGGCGTTGATGCGTCCGTGCACGATCCAGGATCCGACCGGAACTGCGCTGGACTCGATGGCCTCGCGAATGGCCGTGGCCGACGTCACGCTGCGCGGCCCGCCGAGATGGGCGTAGAGCAGTCCGGCCAAGCCGGCCACCATGGGGCAGGCCATCGAGGTGCCGCTGCTGTACGAGTAGGTCTTGCCCTTCCAGGTGGAATAGATCGAGAGCCCCGGCGCGGCGACGTCCACCCAGCTCCCGTAGTTGGAGAAGGAAGCGCGCGCATCACTCGAAGTGCTGGCGCCCACGGCAATCACGAAGGCGTGCGCCGCCGGATAGAAGAGGGAGGTGGTGTTGTCGTTGCCGGCGGCCGCCACCAAGACACAACCGGCATCGCGCGCGGCCTGCAGCGCGGTGCGAATGGCAGGATCGTTGTAGGTGCTGCCCCAGCTCATCGAGAGCACACGCGCGCCCTGCAGCCGGGCGTCGTGGATGGCGGCCACGAGTGCGCTGCTGGGAAACGTGTCGTTGCCGCAGCGGTAAGCGGCGAAGCGGCAGGCGAAACCCAGCCCGGCCACGCCGATCCCGTTATTGGTTTCCGCCGCGGCGATGCCGGCGCAGTGCGTGCCGTGCCCGTCGAGATCCTCGGGCACTGAGTCGCCTGCGAAGGTGTCGAGTCCCCAGGCGTAATGGTCATCGAGGTCGGGGTGCGTCATGTCCACGCCCGAATCGAGGACGGCGATGACCGTGCCCGGGTGTCCGGCCGCCAGGTCCCAGGCGGCGGGGGCGTTGACCTTGGGCAGGCCCCATTGCTGGCTCCACTTCGGGTCAGTCGGTGTGCCGACTTTGCGGTGCAGGGCATTCGGCTGGGCGTGACTCACCTCCGCGAAAGCGGCGTAGCGCGCCATGAGCGCATTCACGTCCGTGCCCGGTGCGCCGCGCACGCGGGCGAGTTGCGGGCCGGGCAGGCCCAGCAGTTGCGTGCCGGCCTGCGCATGGCGCTCGCTCTGGATCTGCTGCGGCGTGCCGGGGCGGAACTGCACCAGGACTTCGTTGGCCAGAACCTCGATGCCGTTCCAGGGCACGCGCTGCAGCAGCGGATCGGGCTGGTTGAGCTGCGCAGCCGAGCCCGCTGCGAGGAGCGCCACGCCCACGAGCACGGCGAGTGAGCGAAGCAGGGGGCGCAAGACGGAGGGGCCGAGCATCGCCCTTCCTTCGGGAGTTGGAGGCCCGTGTCTTGAGCCGTGAACCGGCTGGCCGTCAGGCCGGGCGCTGCTGGCCCACGGCGTCGCTGGTCAGCCGGTGGTGCCGGATGACATGCCCCTCGACCATGAAGACCACGTCCTCGGCGATGTTCTTGGTCTGGTCGCCGATGCGTTCGAGCTGGCGGCTGGCCGAGAGCAGGTCCACCGCGCGCTCGACGCTCTCTGGATCGCGCTTCATGGCCTCTTGCAACGTGGCGAAGTGGTCCTTGTGGATCACGTTGACTTCGCGATCACGCTGCAGCACGGAGCGGGCCAGTTCGGCGTTGCGATTGACCAGGGCATCCAGGCTGTCGTGCAGCATCTGCCGCACGACGGCCGTCATGCGCTCGAAGTTTTGCGGCACCTGGAGCGGGTCGCTGCGCGACAGATCGAGCGCGCGTTCGGCCACATTGCTGGCCAGATCGCCGATGCGCTCGAGGTCGTTGTTGATCTTCATCATGGCCGTGATGAAGCGCAGATCGCCGGCCACAGGCTGGTGCAGGGCCAAGATGCGCAGGCACTCCTCGTCGACGTCGAGTTCCACCATGTCGATGGTGTCGTCGGCCTCGATGACGCGCCGGGCGAGGTCGGGGCGGCGCTGCGTGAGCGCGATCGTGGCGTCACGCGTGGCTTCCTCCACCATGCCGCCCATGCGAAGCATGCGCTGCTTGAGGAGGGCGAGGTCTTCGTCGAGGGTCTTGGTCACGTGGGGCGGGAGCCAGCGTCGGAACGAGCAGGCCCAGCGCCTGCAGGCTCCGATGATAGCCCTGCCCGACCGTCTTCCTGCAGAGGAATCGCCAAGCGAAAGGTGCTGCCGTGCCCGACCGAACTCAGCACGAAGACGCGGCCGCCGTGCGAGGCGGCCACGTGCCGCACGATGGACAGGCCCAGTCCCGTGCCGCCCAAGTCACGTGAGCGGTTCTTGTCGAGGCGGTAGAAGCGCTCGAAGATCCGCTCGGTCTCATGGGGCGGGATGCCGGGGCCCTGGTCACTCACTTCCACGACCGCATCGCCGCCCTGACCCGAGACGGCCAGCCGGACCGGGGATCCGCGCGGACCGTATTTGAGGGCGTTGTCGAGCAGGTTCGTGAGGGCGGTGAGCAGGCCAATGCGGTCGCCGCGCACCGGCACCGGCTGGGCCGGCAGTTCGAGCAGGATCTGCATCTCGCGCTCGGCCGCCAAGCTGAGCAGCGCGCCGCGGGCTTCGCGGGCCAGATCGCGCAGGTCCAGGGCTTCGGCGCGCGGCACGCCGGTCTCGGCCTCGACGCGCGCCAG
>JBQTIY010000018.1:0-60000 GCA_052387675.1 Planctomycetota bacterium
ACGGTGTGCGACGCGGCGGGGGTCGGTGTGCCGCGAGTTCCGAGCCGACCTCTCGGCCGCATCGGCCGAGTCGGCGAGGTGTCTGAGCGGCACCGCCGAGCCCCCGCCGCGGGCGCACTCAGCGCTCAACGCCCGCACAATGGCGTTCCCGGGAGGATTCGAACCTCCGACCGGCGGATTAGAAATCCGCTGCTCTATCCTGGCTGAGCTACGGGAACCCGCCGTGCATTGAACATCGCGGCCGCCACAGTTGGAAACGCCCGGGCTCAGCGCGGGGGCAGGTCGCGGCGCGGACGGGCCAAACGACGTTCGACTTCGAGGTACAGCTCGTCGGCCTGGGCGAGGTCGAAGGGCTGGATGCGGGAGCCGGGCTGGGCGGCGCGGACGCGGTAGCGATTGAGGAAGACGCGCGCCTGGGCGAGGTTGCGGTCGAGCTGGACGAGGGTGCGGGCGGCGTCGAGGAGCACGGAGGGTTCGGCGCTGTCGTACCAGAGGCCGTGGTCGAGGAGGGAGTAGAAGACGATCCAGGCTTCTTCGTAGCGGCCCATGGCGAGGAAGGAGCGGCCGAGGGCGGCGTAGCTCTCGGCGGCTTCGGGGCCGCGGTGGGCGGAGATGGCGCGTCGCAGCGGGTCGATGGCGTCGCCGGCGCGCTTCATGTGCAGCAGGAGCACGCCGAGACTGTGCAGGGTGCGGAAGCTGCCGGGCTGGCGCGCATCGGCGAGGCGCAGGGCTTGCAGGGCTTCGTCGAGGCGGCCGAGCCGGAAGAGCAGGCGCGCGCGCAGCACGTGAAAGTCGGGGCGCCAGGGGAAGGCGGCGTCGGCGCGCTGCAGGGCGTCGACGGCGGCGGAGTATTCATGTTCGGCGGTGGCGCGGTCGCCGGCCTGCTCGGCGCTGTCGCCGGCCTCGCGATGCCGAATGTGCGCCGTCATCTCGCGGCTGGCCACGCTGTAGTTGATCCAGTTGGGTACGACGAGAAAGAGCAGCGCGGCACTGGCCAGCAGGCCCGCGGTGGCGTGCCGGCGATCGGCCAGGCGCTCGCGCGAGTCGCAGCCGGCGCGCGTGACGACCGCGAGCAGGATCATGATCAGGCTGCCGGCTTCCGCCCAGACCAGGGGCGTCTCGAAGAGGAAGTAGACCAGCGCCGCGACGAGGGCGGCCACGGCGGCGTGGAAGAGTCCGCGCCGCTCGGTGTCCTTCTGCAGATGCGCCGTGCCGCGCACGACGGCGCGCTGCGTCGTGCGCAACAGAAAGAGGAAGGCCACCAGGCCGACGAGGCCGTGCTCGGCGAGCAGATGCAGGAATTGATTGTGCGCATGCGGCACGGGTCGCGCGGCGACGTGGTAGGTGGGCAACAGCGTGTCGAAGCCGCCCGGGCCGACGCCGAAGAGCAAGTGGTCGGCGGCCATGCGCAGCGTGTCGCTCCAGATGGAGAGGCGCGCGAAGTTGAAATCGCTGGCCTGCGGGTCGAAGACCAGCAGCACACGGGCCAGCGCGTGCTGGGCTGCGCCCGGGAGCAGGCCGGTGAGCGTGGCCAGCGTGAGCAGCACGGCCAGCACGCCGAGCAGCAGCAGGCCGCGCGAGAGCAGGCGCAGCAGCAGATGCCGGCGTCCCTCGCGCTCGCCGGCAGCGCTGGCGCGCAGGAGCACGTGGCAGACCAGCGCGACGAGCACGGCCAGGTAGGCCCCGCGGCTGCCAATGACCAGCACGAAGGCGCCGATGGGCAAGAGCAGCGCCGCGAGCGCCAGGCTCTGGCCGCGCGAGAGGGCGCGCTCCAGGAGCAGCACGAAGCCGGCGACCAGGACCATGACGAGGTATTGCGCGGCCAGGTAGCTGTGCGCAAAAAAGGGCGTGGAGAGCGCCTGCGCGCGGCCCATCTCGTCGGCGCCGGCTGCCAGAAAGCCTTGGTAGCCGAGCAAGCCGAAGCAGGAGATGACCAGCGCGACGCAGAGCACGGCCAGCGCCAGCCAGCGCACGCGGGCGGGATTGGTGAGTGTCTTGAGGGCCAGCAAGTAGGTAAAGCCGAGCGCCAAGAGCAGTCCGGCCGTGTAGCGCGCCATGCCCTCATTGGCCGCGAGCCAGGCCGAGGGCACGGCCAGCGCGAAGAAGGCCAGCAGCGCGAGGTCGGTGGGGGTGCCGGTTGCCGGCAGACGCGCGCCCAGCAGCGAGGCCATCCACAGCGCGAGCACGCCCGCGCCGGCCAGGGCCAGGAAGGCGATGTGCTTGGCCGCGAAGCCGCCTTCCGCCTGGGGGAGCAGCGGCATGGCCATGGCCAGCGCCAGCAGGCAGATGAAGGCGAAGGCCAGCAGCGGCGAGGCTCGTTGCATCGCGGCACCGTTGTACCGCGCGAGGTCCCGTGACGGATCGGTACAATCTCGCCGTGAACGTTCTCGTGGTGGGTTCGGGCGGCCGCGAGCACGCCTTCATCGATGCGCTTTCCCGCGCTCAGGGGATCGGCCGTCTCGTGGCCGCGCCCGGCAATGCCGGCATTGCCGAGCAAGCCGAGTGCGTGGAGGTGCCCCTCACCGACACCGCCCGGCAGGTGGCCCTGGCCAAGGACATGCAGGCGGGCTTGGTGGTGGTTGGGCCCGAAGGCCCGCTGGTGGCCGGCCTGGTGGATGGCTTGCAGGCGGCGGGCATTCCCGCCCTGGGCCCCACGCGCGCCGCGGCGCACATCGAAGGCAGCAAGGCCTACATGAAGGATCTGTGCCGGCGCGCGCGCATCCCGACCGCCGGCTGCCGAACCTTCAGTTCTTCCTCAGAGGCCATTGCCCACGCCGAGTCGTTGGAGCGCTGGCCCACGGTCATCAAGGCCGATGGCCTGGCCGCCGGCAAGGGCGTGGTCATCGTGCATGACGCGGTCACGGCCGTGGCCACGGTGCGCTCGATGATGCTCGAGAAGACCTTTGGCGAGTCGGGCAGCCGCGTGCTCTTCGAGGAGTTCGTGGAGGGCGAGGAACTCTCGATCATGGCGCTGGTGGACGGCGAGACCGTGGCCGTGCTTGAGCCGAGCCGCGATCACAAGGCCGTGGGCGACGGCGACACCGGCCCCAACACGGGCGGCATGGGCGCCTTCTCGCCGAGCCGCCTGCTCACGCGACGCACCTACGAGCAGATCGAGGAGCGCGTGCTGATCCCCGCCGTGCATTCGCTCTCGCGCGAGGGCCGGCCCTTTCGCGGCATTCTCTATGCGGGGCTCATGCTCACCGGCGAAGGGCCGGTGGTGCTGGAGTTCAATGCGCGCGGCGGCGATCCGGAGATCGAGGCGCTCATGCCGCGCCTGGAGAGCGACGCGCTCAAGCTCTTTCACGCGGCGGCGACGGCCGGCCTCGCCGAGCACGGCGAGATCCGCTGGAGCCGGCAGCATGCCTGCGCGGTCGTGCTGGCCGATGGCGACTACCCCGGAGCGGTCAAGCCGGGCAAGCCCATCGAGGGCCTCGAACGGGCCGCTGCGCTGCCCAACGTGCACATTTATCACATGGGCACGCGCCGCACGGCCGGCCGGCTCGAGACCGCGGGAGGCCGCGTGCTCTGCGTGACGGGCCTGGGCGCCGATCTGCCCGCCGCGCGCCGCGCCGCCTATGCCGCCGTCACGCAGATTCATTTTCCGGGCATGCGCTATCGGCGCGACATCGGCTGGCGCGAGCTCGATCGCACCGCCGGGCCGGTCGTCGTGGACGGCGGGATCTCCGCGCCGTGAAAGAGATCGCGCAGCGTTTCGAACGCTTCCTGCGCGAGCGCGGCCTGCGCCTCACTCGTCAGCGCGCCGAGATCCTGCGCAGCATCTACGCGACGCACAAACATCTGACCGCCGACCAGCTCTACGCCCTTTTGCGCGCGTCGCCAGCCAGCGCGCGCCTGCGCATCAGCCGCGCCACGGTCTTCCGCACGCTGACACTTCTCGACGAGGGCGGCTTCGTGCAGGGCATCGACCTGGGCCGCGAGCAGGGCACGCTCTACGAGCACACGCTGGGGCACGAGCACCACGACCACATGATCTGCCTGAGCTGCCACCGCATCTTCGAGTTCAGCGATGCCGAACTGGAGCAAGCCCAGTCGGCGGCCATTGCGCGCGCCGGCTTCCAGGCCACGACGCACCGGCTCAACATCTTCGGCAACTGCGCGCGCTGCGCCAGCAGGGCGGGCGGCGAGCGGCCGGCCGCACGCAGCGGAGGCAAGACGAGGGTGCGGCGGGCGGGCCACTCGGGGAGCCTCGGCGGGGCGTGAGGCTTTCGCTCTCGGACCTGGCCGCCGGCCGCGTGGCCGTGCTCGTCTCGGTCTCTGCCGAGCGGCCTTTCCGGCGGCGGCTGCTCGAACTCGGCTTTCTGCCCGGCTCGGAGCTGCGCCTCGTGCGCCGTGTGGCCGTGGGGGACGTGCTCGAAGTCGAGCTGCGCCACAGCCGCGTCTCGCTGCGCATCAGTGAGGCCAAGGCGCTCGTCGTGGACACCACGCCATGAGCCGGCCCGTCATCGCCATTGCCGGCAATCCCAACAGCGGCAAGACCACGCTCTTCAACCGGCTCACCGGCGCGCACGCCAAGGTGGCCAACTATCCCGGCGTGACCGTGGAGCGCCACGAGGCCGCGCTGGCCTTGCCCGATGGGCAGACGGCCGTGCTGCTCGATATTCCCGGGACCTACAGCCTCTCCGCGCGCACCGCCGAGGAGCAGATCGCGATCGGCGTGCTGGCCGGCCTGAGTTCGACGCGCGAGCCGGACCTGGTGCTGCTGGTGGTGGATTCCACGCAACTCGCGCGCAATCTCTATCTCGTCCTGCAGGTGCTGGAACTGCGTCAGCGCGCGGTCATCGCGCTGAACATGAGCGATGTCGTGCTCAGTGCCGGCATGCGCCTGGATGTGCAGGCGCTCTCGCGTGAGCTGGGCGGGGTCCCGGTGGTGCCGGTCTCTGCCGCGCGCGGCACAGGCCTCGATGAGTTGCGCGCCGCGCTCTCTGCGCAACTCGCGGCCGAACCCTGCGGCCCCTCGCAGCCCGCGCAGGTTGCCGACCCGGCCCTGGAAGCGGATCTCCTGGCGGTCGAGCAGCACCTGCCTCCCGCATGGGCGCGCGGTGAGCCCATGCGCCGCCGTGCGCTGGCCACCTGGGCCTTGCTCTCGCTGGACGAGGACGACGAACTCTGGCAAGTGCCGGCGCCGCTGCGCCAAGCCGTGCTCGAGCGCCGTCGGCTCGCCGAAGCCGCCGGACGCGACTTGGACCTCTTGCTCGTGTCGGCGCGCTACCGCTGGATCGACGAGCGCATGCCGCGCTTCGTGGAGCGCCAGCCCACCTCGCTGCGACGCGTCACGGACGCCATCGATCGGGTGCTGATCCACCCCGTGGCAGGCTTCCTGCTCTTCCTGCTGATCATGGCCGCTGTCTTCGAATCGCTCTTCACCTGGAGCGCGCCCTTCATCGACGGCATCGACGGCCTGTTCTCCGCGCTGGGCGCGGGGCTGCGCCTCGTACTGCCCGCCGGCCTGGCCACCGACTTCCTGGTGGACGGCATCGTGGCCGGCGTGGGCGGCGTGCTCGTCTTTCTGCCGCAGATTCTGCTGCTCTTCCTCTTCCTCTCGATCATGGAAGACAGCGGCTACATGGCGCGTGTGGCCTTCCTCATGGATCGCGTGATGAAGTCCATCGGGCTCACCGGGCGGGCCTTCGTGCCCATGCTCTCGGGCTATGCCTGCGCGATCCCGGCCATCATGGCCACGCGCACGATGGAGCGGCGGCGCGAACGCCTGCTCACGATGATGGTCGTGCCGCTGATGACCTGCTCGGCGCGCCTGCCGGTCTACACATTGCTCATCGGCGCGCTTTTTCCGGCGCCCAAAGAGCCGGGCGGCACGGTGCTAGGCTTCCTGGGTGTGCAGGCACTCATCATGGTGGCCATGTACGCCTTCGGCACGCTCATGGCGCTGCTGGCCGCCGGCGTGCTGGGGCGCACGGTGCTGCGCGGGGCGCCGGCGCCGCTGCTGCTCGAGCTGCCGCCCTATCGCCTGCCGCAGCCGCGTTCGGTGCTGCGCATGATGTGGGAGCGCAGCCGGCTCTTCGTCACCGAAGCAGGCTCGGTGATCCTGGTCTGCTCGATCGCGCTCTGGCTGCTGCTCTCTTTCCCGCGGCACGATCCGGCCGACGCACTGCCCGGTGCCGAAGTCCCGAGCGCCACGGCGCAACTGCGCTCGAGCTGGGGCGGGCAACTCGGACGGCTCATCGAGCCGGTCATCGAGCCGCTGGGCTTCGACTGGAAGATTGGCGTGGGCCTGATCGGCTCCTTCGCGGCGCGTGAGGTCTTCGTCTCGACCATGAGCGTGGTCTACGGCATTGCCGGCGCCGAAGACGGAGCGGACTCGTCGCTGCGTGAGCGCCTGCGCAGCGAGCGTTGGCCCGATGGCCGACGTGTTTACACGCCGCTCGTCGGCCTCTCGCTGATGGTCTTCTTCGCGCTGGCCGCCCAGTGCATGAGCACACTGGCGGTGGTGCGGCGCGAGACGGCGAGCTGGCGCTGGCCGACCTTTCTCTTCTGCTACATGACGGTGCTGGCGTGGCTCATGTCCTGGATCACCTACCAGGGCGGCTTGGCCCTGGGATTCACCTGAGAGCTGGGCTGGCCAACACTCGGAGCGGCCCGCGGACCGAAAAGCAGCACGGCTATACTGGCCGCCCTCGCGCTATCCCGGATTGCCCGTCGCCCGATGTCCTCGCCTCTCCCGCCCGCTCCGCTCTTGCTTGGCGCGCCGCTCGCCCGTGCCGGGCTCTACGTCCGTGGCGCTCTTCTCGCCCTGGTCATGATTCCGGCCGCGAGCGCTCAGCGCGCGCCCTTGCCCCAGCCGGCGGCCTCGCCTCCCAGGCCGCTCGTCCCCGACCAGAGCCACAACTCTCAGGACTCGCGCTGGATGCTCACGCCGGTGCAGTCGCCGGGGACGCTGAGGGTGGATCCGGGAGCGATCACTCCGGCAGACGAAGAGGACTGCGGCGCGGACTGCCGCTGCGGCTGCGCCTGCGGTGATCCGAGCGCGCCGCCGGGCGCCTCCGAAGACTGTGCCTGCGCGATCACTTCCGGCACGCTTCCGGGCTTCATTGATCAGACGCTCATCGCCGACTGGAGCCAGCCGGTGGGCGTCACCGTCGCCGGACCGGGCGTGCTCTTCGTCTGGGAAAAGCACGGCGTCGTCTGGCGTGTCGTGGATGGAGTGAAGCCGGCCCTGCCCTTCCTCAATATCAGCGAAGAAGTGGGCAACTGGGGCGACCACGGCTTGTTGGGCTTCGCCCTCGATCCGAACTACGCCAGCAACGGCTACGTCTACGTGCTCTACGCCGTGGACTACCACCACTTGGAGCACTTCGGCACGCCGCAGTACTCGCCGGCCTTGAGCGAGTTCAACGTGGACACGATCGGCCGGCTGGCGCGTTACACGCGCTCGGCGAACGGACTCTTCGCCAAGACCAGCACGCGCCTTGTGCTGCTGGGCGAGACCAAGTCCACGGGCATTCCCATCTGCAGCAGCACGCACGGCGTGGGCTGGCTGGCCTTCGGCAATGACGGCACGCTCTTGCTCACCACCGGCGATGGTTCGGCCGGCGACGGCAGCGGCACCTGTTTCAGCGACGGCATCATCACGGCCACCGAGAACGTGAACACCTATCGCGCGCAACTCGTGAACAGCCTGAGCGGCAAGGTCCTGCGCCTTGACCCGGCCACCGGCGACGGTGTGCCGAGCAATCCTTTCTATGATCCGCTCGCGCCGCGCGCGCCGCGCTCACGCGTCTGGTCGCTGGGCCTGCGCAATCCCACGCGCTTCGGCGTGCAGCCAGGCACCGGTTCGCCTGCACCGGCAGCGGGGGACCCCGGCGTGCTGACCATCGGCGATGTCGGCGCCGACATCTGGGAAGAACTCAACGTCGTCACGGGACCCGCGCAGAACTTCGGCTGGCCGCAGTGGGAGGGCTACGAGGTGACGCCCTTCGGCTCAGGGCCGGTGCAGAACAAGGACGCGCCCAATCCGCTCTACAACGGACCGGCCGGCTCCTGCCCGCAGCCCTTCTTCTTCTTCCGCGACTTGCTCGTCGAGGACAGCGCCCTGGCGCCCTTCTGGCCGCACCCCTGTCAGCCTGCGCTGCCGGTCAGCACGAGCGCACCGCTCTTCACGCATCGCCGGCCCGCCCTGGCCTGGGTGCACGACGGCTCGGCCTTTGCTCCCAGCTTCGATGTGCGCGGCGCCGCGGCGTTTGTGGAACTCGGCGCGCTGAACAGTCCGGTCGCGGGCGAGCCATTTGCCGGCAACTGTTCGATCGGCGGCACCTTCGCCTCGGGCAGCGGCTTTCCTGCTCCCTGGGACACTCGCTATTTCCACGCCGACTACGGCCGCGGCTGGATCCGCGGCTTTGAGCTGGGCGCCGGCGGCCAGGCGCAGACCGTGGAACTCTTCGCTGATCCGGTGGGCCGGCCCGTGGCGCTGGCCTTCGATCCCTTCGAGGGACACCTGCTCTATCTCGACTACACCGCCACGGGAATCGGGGCGCTGCATCGCATCGTTTATCCGCAGGGCAATTTGCCGCCCGTGGCCGCGCTGCAGACCAGCCAGCCCTTCGGTCCGGCGCCGCACGGGGCCGCCTTCGACGCGGAGGGCAGCGCCGATCCGGAGGAGCAGCCGCTGCGCTTGCTCTGGGACTTCGGCGACGGCACGCCCCAGAGCGCGCTCGCTGCGCCCGTGCATGTCTTCCCGAGCGAGGACATCACGGCCGCGGGCGCGCTGCATCTGCGCGTGCTCGACATGACGCCGCCCGGCAGCACCGGCTTCAGCAATCCCGATCCCGAAGTGCTGCGCGATGGCTACAAGGCGCCGCTCGACTCGCTCGATGACCAGGCTCAGTACGACACGATCCACGGCGTGGGCCCCGTGCTGGACAAGTTCGGCCCCGACTGGGCCGGCTACACCTACCCCGGCACGCGCAGTTTCGTCGGGCTGCACTTCCAGGAAGGCATGAACTACCTCGGCGGCGGCTTCTTCGAGGCGCCGCCGGTCGTGCAAGTGCGCCAAGGCGGCGTGTGGAACGATGTGTCAGGAGTCGTGACGGATCCTCCCTACGCCCTCGGCACCGCGCCGCACTTCGAGACCTTCGAGTTCCGCTTTCCGCCGGTGAGCGGCGACGGCCTGCGCCTCTACGGTCAGCCAGGCGGCATCGGCGATCTGGAGTTCTTCACCCTGGGCGAACTGCGCGTCCTGGCCCTGCCCGAAGTTCTGCCCGCCGGCCCGACCAACTACACCGTCACTCTCACTGTCATCGACGAAGTGGGCGCCGAGGACACAGCCAGCGCCACGATCTTCGTCAACAACACGCCGCCCAAGCCGGTCATTGTCTCGCCCGCGCAATTCAGCGCCTACGCCAATGGCGTGCCCGACCTCGTCGTGCTGAGCCACGCCTCCAGCGACGCCGAGTCGAGCCCCGGCTTCCTCACCTGCACCTGGCAGACGACGCTGCATCACAACACGCACACGCACCCCGGCCCGCTCGATCCCAATTGCAGCAGCAGCGCCGTGCTGCTCGGTGATCACGGCTGCGGCGAGGGCGTCTTCTACTACGAGATCTCGCTGAAGATCACCGACGTGGAGGGACTCTCCGCCCAGACCTCGCACTACCTCGTGCCGGACTGCGATCGCAATCTCAATGGCGAAGACGATGCCGTGGACATCGGCACGGGCGCCAGCAAGGACAAGAACCAGAACGACATTCCCGATGAGGCTGAAACCGACTGCGACAGCAATGGCCTGCCCGACTTGCTCGAGTTCTTCTTCGGCCTGGCCGGTGACCGCAACGGCAACGGTGTCATCGACGCCTGCGAGCCCTTCAGCTTCAAGGTGCTGCCTGCGACGGGCTTCGAGCTGAAGTAGGCGCGCTGCCGCTCCGCGGCTGCCACGGGCTCCGCTCTGCGTCGACCCGGATTCCGCTCCGCGGCTGCCACGGGGCCTGCTCCGGCCGTCTGTCCTCGCGCTCGCCCCTGCACTACTCCTGCAGTCAAGCGTTCACACTGGCGAGGCGCTGTGGAGGCCGGCCTCCGCAGCCCCGGGCGCGCCGCTCCGCGGACAATCGGCAGCCCACCGCTCCTACCGACTTTGGCAGAGCACACCTCGGTCGCCAACTGCCTTTCAACCCATACATCGGTGTGCGACGCGGCGGGGGTCGGTGTGCCGCGAGTTCCGAGCCGACCTCTCGGCCGCATCGGCCGAGTCGGCGAGGTGTCTGAGCGGCACCGCCGAGCCCCCGCCGCGGGCGCACTGAGCGCGTATCTCTACCGGCTGTGCGGCGCCAGCAACTCCAGCCGCCGACGCGCCGACTCCACGGGAGCCGCGAGCGTGGCCGCCGACGCAGGCGACAGGCGCAGCACTTCGCCGCCGTAGGCGATCAGCAGGCGCTGAGCGTCGGCATTGCCGGCGTCGATCTCCGCGGCGCGCAGGAGCGGCTGCAAGGTCGTCACGGTGACGCCCTCGGCTTCGGCGCCGTGCAGAAAGTCGCGCAGCAGGAGCTGGCCGCGCAGACGCGGGACGGCCAGCACTGCGAGCAGCAGCGTGGCAGCGACGACGGCCGGCACGAGGAGGGCGCGCGCGGCTGAGGGCTTCGTGGAGTCGGCGACGCCGGGCAGGGGACGCCAGATCCAGCCGACAGCGGCGAAAAAGGGCAGGGCCGTGCCGGGCGAGGTCCAGGCGTTCTGCGCCAGCGCAGTGATCGAGCTGGCGACGAGCAGGCCGAAGGCGGCGCGATCTCCGAGATGGACCGCGGCCTCAGCGAAGTCTGCTGAGCGCGCACGCTGCAAGGCGCGGTGCAGTGTGAGGAGCAGAAAGGCTGCGAGCAGCAGCGCTGCGGGCCAGCCGCCCTCGGCCGCGGCGAGCAAGAGCTCGTTGTGCGGGTGATCCACTTCGGTGGCGGCGCCGCCGCGGCCGGGCAGTGCGGCTTCGAGCGGATCGCGATAGGGCGGGAAGCTCTCGCGGAAGCGGCCGAGGCCATGGCCGAGGAGTGGACGCTCGTTGACCATCGCGAGCGTGCCTTGCCAGACGGCCCGGCGAACACCCAGTGTCGTGTCGCCTGCGGAGAGCAGGCCGGCGTCGCTCGGCAGCTTGGGCGCGAAGAGTGCTGAAGGGCCGTCAGCGAGGAAGACGGCGAGGCCGCAGCCGACGAGGACGGGGATGAGCCAGGTGCGGAGTTGCCGGCGCACGGCGCCGAGATCCAGCAGCATGACGGCAAGGAGGCCGGCGGCGGCGGCGAGCCAGCCGGCGCGTCCGCGCGTGAGTAAGAGGGCCGCGAGGCCGAAGTTGAGGGCGGCTGCCGCGAGGCGCACACGCCCGGGGGCTTCGCTGCCTGCCGGAGCGAGCAGCACGGCCAGCGCTACGGGCAGGCCCAGCGCCAGGAGGGCGGCGGCGCGCGTGCTGTTGCCCAGGCCGGCCACGACTTCGCCCGAGCCCACGTTGAGCAGCGTTTCGATGCCCACCGCTTGCAGGATCGCGAGCAGCGCCGTGAGCAGCGTCACGGCGAGGACGGCGCGCACGAGCGCCGGTGAGTTGTCGCGTGCGGCGGCCGCGGCGAGAGCGGCCGCGCCCAGCCCGAGCAGGGCCACGACGAGGCGGTCGGCCACCTGGCCGTGCGCGAGCGCGGGCCACGCCAGGAGCAAGGACCAGCCCAGCGAGGCGAGCAAGAGCAGCAGCCCGCGCGAGGAAAAGAGTTGCAGCAAAAGTTCGCGTCGGCGCAGCAGCAGCCAGGGCAGCAGCAGGCCCGCGACCGGAAGTGCCAGCGCGGCGCCCTTGAAGGTGTCGGCGTCGAAGAGCCCGGGCAGCACGAGCAACCCGCCCAGCACCAGCAGCAGCGTGAGGGCGGCGCTCATGCCTGGCGGAAGAGCGCGTCCACGAAGGCCGCCGGATCGAAGCGCTCGATGTCCTCGGGCGTTTCGCCCACGCCGATGAAGCGCACCGGCAGGCCGAGCTGCTCATGGATCGAGACGACCGCGCCGCCGCGCGCTGTCCCGTCGAGCTTGGTGACCATGAGCGCATCCACGGCGACGGCCTCGCGAAAGCGCTGCGCTTGGGCGATGGCGTTCTGGCCGGTGGTGCCGTCGAGAATCAGCAGCGTCTCGTGCGGCGCGCCAGGAATGCGCTTGCTCAGCACGCGCCGCAGCTTCTCCAGCTCGGCCATGAGGTTCTTTTGCGTGTGCAGCCGCCCGGCGGTGTCCACGATGAGCAGGTCGACGCCGGCTCTCAGCGCGGCCTCGGCGGCCTCGAAGGCCAGGCCCGAAGGGTCACTGCCGGTGGGGCGCTTGATGATGGGCACGCCGAGCCGCTCGGCCCAGATGCTGAGCTGCTCCACGGCCGCGGCGCGAAAAGTGTCGCAGGCCGCGAGCATGACGCGGCGGCCCTCGCGCTGGTGCAGACGCGCCAGCTTGGCGATGGAGGTTGTCTTGCCGGAACCGTTCACGCCCACGACCAGGATCACATGGGGCGGGCCGGCGAGCTGAATTGCGGCAGCGGACGGGCCCATCAGCTCCAGCAAGCGCGCGCGCAGGAAGGGCTCGACCTCCTCGCTGCGCTTGATGGAGCCCTTCTGAAAGGCCTGGCGCAGCTCAATCACCAGGCGCTGTGCGGCCGGCCCGAGGTCGGCGGAGTAGAGCAGCTCCTCCACGCGGTCGAGCGTGGCGGCGTCGAGTTCGCCGCGCCCCAGCAGCTTGCGCAGGCCCGAGACCAGGCTCTCGCGCGTCTTGCGCAGGCCGGCGAAAAGACGTTCGAAGACCATTCTAGGTCGCCGGCCCGGCGGGCGCGTCCTCCGCGCTGCGTCCGAGGTCGCGGCGCACGCGGTCCAGGATGCCATTGATAAAGGCGCCGGACTGCGCGGTGGAGTAACGCTTGCCCAGCTCGATGGCTTCGTCGATCGAGACCTTGGCCGGGATGTCGGGGCGCGAGAGCAGCTCATGCACGCCGAGGCGCAGCACGTTGCGGTCCACCGCGGCGAGGCGCGCCAGATCCCAGTTCTCGGCGGCGGCGGTGATGAGCCGGTCGATCTCGCCGCGCTGCGCGAGCACGCCGCCCACGAGCTCGTGCGCGAAGGCGCGCACTTCCGGCGAGACCTCGGTCTCGCCGAGCGTGGCCTCCCAGAGCGCGGCCGACGGAGCCGTCACGTGATCGCAGGAGTAGAGCACCTGGAGCGCAATCTCGCGGGAGCGGGTGCGGCTGCCGATCATGGAGATCGAGCGGTGCTGGGGAGCAGAGCGGGCAGCGCCTCCGCGGCGCGCAAGCGGGCCATGAGCGTCGCCATCTCGACGGCGGTGCGCGCGGCTTCAGCGCCCTTGTTCTTGGCGGGCGCCGTCGAGCGGTCGCGGGCCTGCGCCAGCGTGTCGCAAGTGAGCACGCCGAAGGCCACCGGCACGCCGGTGTCCAGGGTCACCTGGCCGCAGCCGCGCGCGCACTCGGCGCAGACATAGGTGTAGTGGTCGGTCTCGCCGCGGATGACCGCGCCCAGGGCCACGATCGCGTCGATGCGTCCGCTGAGAGCCAGCTCGCGCGCGGCCAGAGGCAGTTCGAGCGCGCCCGGCACCGGCACGAGCGTGATGGCTTCTTCGGGGACGCGGCACTCGGCCAGCGCAGCGAGGGCGCCGGACAAAAGGCCGTCCGTGACGGAGCGATTGAAACGGCTCTGCACCACCGCGATGCGCAGGGAGCGGCCGTCGTTGGTGCCAGCGATCTCGCGCATGCAGGGTCGGGTTCCGAAGGAGCGGGGCGAGAATCCTAGCGCTCCGGCGTGGCCTCATCCAGGGTGGAACCGGCGGGAGGCAGGCTGGTGGGCGCTGCGGTAGCAGGCGCCGGACTCTCCGGCGCGGGATTGGCGGGCGCCGGCGCTGCCGGACGCGGCGGCACTGAGCGCAGCGCGAGGGCGAGCTGTTCGGCCGCTCCCACAGGCACATCCAGCCGCGCCATGCGCGCCGCACGGGCGTGCAGCGCCGCCAACTCGCGGCGCAGCGGCTCGGCGAGTGTCTGTCCTTCCATAGCGACGGCCAGCGCGACTTCGGCGCGTACGAAGTTCTCGCGGTCCACGGTGAGCGCATCCCGATCGAAGAGCGCCAGGACGGAGCGCGCCTCGTCCTCGCGCCCGGCCAGAGCCGCTTCGAGGGCCGCATTCTTGCGGGCGATGGCCAGCGCCAGGTCGCGCAACTCGTCGCGCTCGGGTCGCAGGCCGGGCAGGCGCGGCGTTGCCAGACGCTCGGCCATGCCGAAGAAGATGGCCTGCCGGCGCAGAGCGGCCGAAAGGTCGCGCGCAAAGGTCGGGCTCGTGTCGAGGCCGGTCAGCGGGGCGGAGGCCGGGCGCCGTCCAGCCAGCCCTGCGCAGGCGCGCAAGAGATTCTCGAGCAGCCGGCGCGCCAGCGGGTCCTGCAGTGACTCCTCGTCGAAGCGCAGCGTGCAGAGCACGAGGATGCCGCGGCCGAGGGGCACGGCCTGCACGGCGCCGCCCAGCCACTCGCCGGTGCCGCTGAAGGCGCCAAGCAGGACCTCGGCCGCCGGTGTGCCGCGCTGCAGCAGGACATGCCGCGGCGCGACGCCGGCCAAGAGTCCCTCGAGAAAAGGCTGCTCGCTGCCGAGGTCGTCGAGCAGCGGCGAGTGCTCGCGCGCGATGAGGTGCGTGCTCTCGCGCAGAGCGGGGCGCGCTGAGAGATCGAGCGGAAGTTCCGCCACTTGTCCAAAGCCGGCCAGGCCGAAGGGTATTGGCACGGAACTGCCGGCATCGGGCGCAGAGAGCAAGAGCAGTGTGCCGCCGCTCTGCACCCAGCTCAGGAGCGCGAGCGTGCGCGGCAGTTCGTCGGGGTTGGTGTCGCTCGGAGCGGCGGCCCGCACCACGAGGCGCGCCAACGAGTGCACATCGTCTTGCACAGTGACCATGAGCGGCGCGAGGACAGCGTCCACCGCGGGCGAGAGGCCCAGGCGCGGCCCGGCTGCGATGGCGCGCGTCTCGCGCGGCGCCAAAGCGGCCGCCAGAGCCGGCGCCACAGCCGGCGCCGGTTCTGCCGTCTGGGCCTGCTCGACCGGGAGCGCCGCGCTGTCAGCAGCCGGTTCCTCGGCGCGCAGCAGCGCCGCCAGCGCGCGCAGCGCCGGCTTGGGCTCGCCCCAGGCCTGCACGAGACCGCCCTCTTCCCAAAAGTTGTCCCGCCACGGGCCGAGGCAGAAGCCGGCGACGGCCGGGTTCTGCAGCAGCGCGGCCACGCTCTGCCGCGCCGCATGCGCCTGCGCGAGTTGCCCCAGCGAGACGAGCCGGTCGAGATCGCCGATGAAGCTCTGCAGGCCGTGTTCGGCCAGCGGGCGCGAGACGGATTGCAGCCAGTCGATGACGGCGCGCGCATCCGGTGAAGAGAGCTGACGGCCGTAACCTTCGAGCGTGGCGCGGAAGGCCGGCATGCCCGCCGTGCTGATGTGCGAGAGATAGAGCAGGCGCGAGACTTGCTCGTCGGCAGACTGCGCCGGAGTCAGCGCCTTGAGGGCGGCGACTTCCTCCGGGCTCATCGGCCAAGGGATGGCGAGGTGCCGGTCGTCGTAGGCCAGCGCCGCGGCCGCGCCGGGGTTGCGATAGCGCGCGCTGCCGCTCAGCCCTCCCGAGTCGTCGAGCAGGACGCGCTCGGAGCAGAGCGCGGCGGCGCGCTCGAAGAGTGGCTGGACCCGGCGGTGAAGCTGTCCGCCGAGTTCATCGAGCAGGCCCACGAGCACCACCGAGGGATGACCGACGACGGCTTCGCCGAGAGCAACCAACGCGGCGTCCACGGCGGCGGCCGTGCTGGGCATTTCGTGCTGGATCGCGCCCAAGGTCGGTTCGGCGTGCACGAAGAGCCCGATCTCGTCGCAGAGCGCGTAGAGAGCCGGCGCCAAGCGTGGCGTGACGCGCACAAGATTGAAGCCGGCGCCGCGGATGGCGAGCAGCTCGCTGCGCAGAAAGCCGGGCGTGGGCGGCAGGCAGAGCGTGCGCGGATAGTAGGGCTGATAGACCACGCCGCGCAGCGCGACGGGCTGGCCGTCGAGCAGGAAACGATTGCCGGCGATGACGAAGCGGCGCAGGCCGAGACGCAGTTCGTGCTCATCGCGGCGCTCGCCGTCCTGCAGGCGCAACTGTCCGGTGTGCAGCGCGGGCTGAGCGGGGCTCCAGCGCGGCAGAGTCTCGAGGCCGGGCCAAGGCATCCGCAGTGTCACCGGCCCGGACGGCAGCTCCGCACTCCAGGTGAGCTCCTCAACGCCGGCCAGCGTCGCGCTGAGTTCCACGGCGCGCGGGCCGCCTTCGTGATTGTGCAGGTCGAGGCGCAGGCGCGCCGTGCCGTCTTCCAGGATTTCGGCCTCGTGCCGCAGCACTTCGACGCGCGGCACGGTGCGCAGCCGCACTGCGCCGGTCAGCCCGCCGTAGTTGGGGAAGGAGCCTTCGCGGCCGGCGGGGAGCCCGAGCAGCACCAGCCCATCGATGGGGCGCGTGCCTACGTCCACGCAGCGCACGACGAGCCAGTGCGAGGGGCGCCGCGGATGTGCGCTGAGATCGAAGCGAAAGGGCGTGTCGGCGCCGTCGTGCCGGCCCAGGCTCTGGCCGTCGAGCCAAACGTCCACGCGCCAGTTGGCCTGCTCGAACTCCAGCAGCAGCCGCTGACCGCTTCCGAGTGCGGGCAGCTCCGGCAGCGCGCGGCGGAACCAGGCCACGCCGTCGAAGTCGGCGGCCTTGGCTTGCAGTTCCAGCGGCCCCGGCACAGGGACTTTCAGCGCGTCCGCCCAGGGCCGAGCTTCGCCGTCGCTCCAGCCGGAGACGAGGCCGATGTTCTCGTGATCGAGCAGCAGATCCCAGCGGCCGTCGAGCGAGAGCGTGCTCTGAGCCGGCTCGGTCGGCGCGGCCGTGACGGCTCCGGCCACAGCGAGGACGAGCGCAAGGATCATCCGGCCGATGATACCGGAGGCTTGGGTCTGGGAAGCCGCTGCGGCAAGCTGGGCGGCTGCATGCTCTCCCGTTTCGCGGCGCGCTTCTCCGATTGGGCCCAGCGCTGGGTGCCCGATCCCTTTCTCATCGCGCTCGGCCTGACCGTGCTCACCTTTCTGCTGGGCTGGCTGGCCATGCCGGAGCCGGTCGCCGGCAGCCGCTGCACTGCGCTGGCCGCGGGCTGGCTGCGCCGGGCCATCGCCCCCGACGCACTGGCCTTTACCACGCAGATCGCGCTCATCCTGGTGACGGGCTCGGCCCTCGCGCGCGCGCCGCTCGTCGCTCGCTTCATCGATCGGCTCGCCGAGCGGCCGCGCACCACCGCGCAGGCCGCCTGGCTGACTGCCACCGTGACCGTGGCCGCTTCCCTCGTGAACTGGGGCTTTGGACTCATTGCCGGTGCCGTGCTGGCGCGGCAGATCGGCGCCCGCGCCTCCGCCGCCGGCCGCAAGCTGGACTATCCGCTCGTGGCCGCCGCCGGCTACGTGGGTCTGATGGTTTTTCATGGCGGACTCTCGGGCAGTGCGCCGCTCAAGGTGGCCGAACCAGGCGCGACGGGCATGCCGCTCGTGCCGCTGGCCGACACCGTGCTCTCGCCGATGAACTTGGCCGTGTCGGCGGCGCTGCTGCTCTGTGTGCCTTGGATCTTCGCGCGCATGGCGAATCCTGCGCACGAGCGGCACTGGCCCGTCACGCCGCTGGCGCGGCTGGAGCAGCCGCCGACGGCAGAGCGTGCAGGTCAGTCGCTCGCCGCGCGCCTCCTGCTGCTGCTCGTGCTGGTGCTCGCCATCGCCGGCCTGGTGCAGGTGTTCAGCGAGGCCGGCGCGCTGCGCGGCCTCTCACTGGGCACGGTCATCGTGATCCTGCTCGTCGCCGGACTTTTGCTCTTCGCCTCGCCGCTGCGCTACGCGCAGGCCTTCGAGGCCTCGGCCGGAGAGGCCGGCGCCATCCTGCTGCAGTTTCCCTTTTACTTCGGCATCCTCGGCCTGCTCGAGACGGGCGGCCTGGTGCAGGTGCTGGCCGGACACACGGCTCAGACGGCCGCGGCCCTGGCCAACCTCGGCGTGCCCGCCCAAGCGGCCCTGGACTTCGTCGTTTTCTGCTCGGCGGCCGTGGTCAACATGTTCGTGCCCAGCGGCGGCGGGCAGTGGGCCATCCAGGGGCCGATCGTGCTGCAGGCGGCGGCGGACTTGCAACTCTCCCAGCCGCGCGTCGTGCTAGCCCTAGCCTATGGCGACGAGTGGAGCAACATGCTGCAGCCCTTCTGGGCGCTGCCGCTCCTGGGCATCACCGGCTTGGCCGCCCGCGACATTCTGGGTTACACGCTGGCGATCATGATCTGCTCAGCGCCGATCTTCCTGTTGGCCTTCGCGCTCTTCTGAGGCGGGCGCCCGAGCGCGCCCGCGTTGCCCCCTCGGGGTGTGCTTGGTAGAAGTGTCCGCTCCGAGCCGCGGAGTGGTCCCGCAGAGGGCTCTCCTTGGTTGCCAGAGGATCCGCACCGAACGTGAGCCCAGCGGCGCCGAACGACGAAGAGGTCCACGTACTCCAGGTGGACGGGGCGGCGCGGCGCTCACGCCTGCCGGCGATCCTCGGCGTGGGCCTGGTGCTCGTGCTGGCTGCCGTCGGCGCGTGGCTGGCGCTGGATCCCGCCTTGCTGGACGGACTGCTCGGTGGGCCGGCAGCCGCCGTGGCGCCGTCGCCCGCAGCGGACAACCTGCTCGGCGCGGCGTGGTCCTTCGAGACGACCGAGGCTAGCAGTGCGAGCAGTGCCTGGCGCGTGCCGGAGGAAGCGCCGGCCGGGTTCGAGTTCGTGGCGGGCGCGGCCGTGAGCGGCGAACTCGGCGCGCGGGCGCTCGGCGCCGGCCAGGCCGGTGCCGACGGCGGCCTGAGTTTCTGCCGGCTGCTGAGTGAGAAGGCCTTTCCGCTCGGCGCACATCGCGGCGCGGTCGAGCTCTCGGGGCAGAGTGCCGGCGAGGGTCTGCAGCTCTGGCTGCGCTTCGAAGCTCCACGGCGCCGGCCGATTGATCGCGTGCTGGCCTCCGGACAGGGCGCGCTCTCCGGTCGCACGCTGGTGCCGCCCGGTTACACCACGGTGCGTGCCGGGATCTCGGCGCTGGGTCCGGCGAGCGTGGACGATCTGCAACTGCGCTTTGTCGAGGCGACAGGCGAAACCGAGCAACTGCAGCGCCGCGGACTCTTCGACGTTCTGGCGGCCGAGCCCGACCTGCTCATCTTTCGCGGCGACGAACTCGCGCTCCAAGTGCATGGCCTCACGGCGCGGCTCAACTCGGGCGCGCTGCTGCCGCCCGGTGTCGGCTGGCTGCCGAACACAAGGCAGATGCAACTTGCCGACGGCACGCTCTGCGCCCGCACGGCGCAGATCAGCAGCGACAGCCGGCTGCTCAGTCTCGATGAGACGCTGACCGGCCTGCCTGAGGGCGCCCAGCTCGTGCAGAGTTTTGTGGTCTGCGGCGCCCTGGCTGCCGAGCCGGTGGGCGTGGTCTCGGCGCGCGGCCTGCAAAGTTTCACTGGCGACTTCCGGCTCGACGGTGTGCGCGGCCTGGCCTTCGGCCGCACCCAGGACCGCCTCGCGCTGGACTGGGGCGAGGAAGCCCAGCTCAGCGGCACCTGGCTCTCCGAAGGCGTGGTCGTGTTGCGCGCCGAGCGGCCGGCGCAGGCCACGGCGGAGCGGCACCTCACGCTGCAGACCAGCTTCCAGGAGGAACGTGTGGCGGCCGCGCAGCACCGCGATGCCGCCGTGGAAGCCGAGCGGGCCGGCCGCCTCGGTCAAGCGCTGCTCGAAGCCGAACTGGTGGTCACGCGCTATCCGCACGATGAAGAGGTGACCGCCACGGCGCTGGCGCTGCGCGCGCGCGTGCAGTCCAGCCTGCGCGAGCGCTTTGAACAGATCGACGATGACCTCGACGACGCCCTCTTTCTGCAGTCGGCCGCGCGCTGCCGCGAAGTGCTGCGCGATTGCGAGGCGGCCGCAGCGGCCTATGCGGGCAGCGAGGCCGAGGCACTCTTCCGGGAGCGCGCCGAGGCGGTGGCGCGCGGCGCCGCAGCTCTGCTCGAAGCGGATCGACGCCGGCGTGCGGCCAGCCTCGAAGCCGTGCTCGTGTCCTTCCAGCGCGCGGGCGGCTACAGCACGGTCGTGGCTGAACTCGAGGATTATCTGAGCCGGCATCTGGCGCCGCCCGCGGCGGGGGGCCAGCCATGAGCGCCCGCATCGTGGGCTTGGATATGGGCGCGACGAGCACGCGCCTCGTCGAGGCCCGGCTCGTGCGCGGAGCGCTCGAAATCCTGCGCGCGGCCACTGTCGACCACGACGAGCTGGCCGGTGAGGTCGCTGCCTCCAAGCTCAAGGGCCGGCAGGCCGTGGTGGGTGTGACGGGTCGCGACATGATCCTGCGCACCACCCAAGTGCCGACGGTGCCCGACTGGCAGTTGCGCGATCTCATGCGTTTCGAGAGCGAGGAAGTCGCTGAGCAGTCCGGCGATGCGCTCTCCTCAGACTTTCACAAGCTCGAGGGCGCTGCGCGCCACGTTGATGACGACATGGTCCTGCTGGCGCTCGTGCGCGACAGCCTCATCGCCGAGCGCAGCGCTGTGCTGCAGTCGGCCGGTCTGCGCGTGGCCTGCTTCACGCCCAACGCGGTCGCACTGCACAACGCCGTGCTGGCCACCGACGGCGGCGCCGGCGTGGTCATGGTGGTCTTCCTGGGTGGACGCAACACCGACATCGCGCTGCTCGAGGACGGCGAGCTGCTCTTCGCGCGCAATCTGGCGGGCGGCGGCGACCTCTTCACTGAGGCGCTCGCGGCGAGTTTTCGGCTCGAGGCGGACAAGGCTGAACAGGTCAAGCGCAAGCTGGCGGCCTTCCCTTCGGCCGGCGAGACACCGACCGGTCAGCGCGCCGCTGTCGCACGGGCTCTGCAAGGCCCTCTGCGCCAGTTGGCCTCCATGCTGCAGTCTTCGCTCGTGCTGTGCCGCAGCCAACTCAAGGCGGCCGATCTGAATCTCGAGCGCGTGCTGCTCTGCGGTCCGGGCGCCACGATTCCGGGCCTGGATGAGGCGCTCACGCGCACGCTCGGTGTGCCGGTGGCGAACTTCGATGTGACCGAAGGTGCGCTGGCGCCGAGGGCCGAAGTGCCCGAGGGCCGGGGCGGCGACTACGCCGTGGCGGCCGGGCTTGCACTCATGGCCCTGCAAAAGGAGGCGTGGCGCATCGAGATCCTGGCCGAGGCGGCGCGCGCTCGCCAGCGCTTCCAGCAGCAAACCCTTTGGATGGTGCTGGCCGGTGTGCTCGTCGTCGCGCAGTTGAGCCTGGCCTTCGTCACGGCCAAGGGCAGTCACGAAGAGGCGCTCACCGATCTGGCGCGGCTGCGGCGCGAAGTCGAGGCGCGGCAGTCCGATCTGCGCAGCTATGAACGCGCTGTGACCGAGGCCCGCGAAGCGGCTGCCAAGCTCAGCGCGCTGCAGGATCTGGCCGCGCCCGGCTCGGGCGTGCTGGCGGCCTTCGATCTGCTGGAGGCCAGCCTGCCGCCGGAACTGTGGCTGCGCACTTTGCGCAGTCAACGCGGCCTGGAGCCGGCCTTCGGGGAGGGCTCGCGCGCCTTCGTCATCGCGGAGGGCAGCGGCAAGGAGCAGTCGCGCGGTCTGACCGAGGTCGTGACCGATCTCACCTCCGTGCTGCGCGCCCAGCCGGGCGTGGCGGCCGTGCTGCCGCAGGTTTCACCCGACAGTCGCGGCGCCTTCCAGTTCAGCCTCAAGCTCAACACGAGCGTGGTGCCGCAGAGCACAGCCGCCGCCGAGCCTCCGCAGGAGGAGCCGCGCTGATGGACCGCGACCTGCGCCGCCTGCTGCTCTTCGTCGCCGGCGGCGCCGTGCTGCTCTTCACCGGGCGCGCGCTCATCGGCGCGCTGTACGACGCCGATGACGCCATCCGGCAAGCCGCCGCCATGCGCGGCAAGTTGCGTTCGGGCGGCGAGGCCGGCAGCCGCCCCTCGCGCGAAGCGCTGCAGGCGGCCAGCGCACTGCGCGACGAACTCTTGGCCGAACTCGAGCGCCTCGCGCCGGCGGTGCAGTACGAGCAGCCGCCGGAGTTCAGCGTGCCGGCCGGGCAGAGCCCCGACCTGGCCTATCTCGAAATCGTGCGGCGCGAGCAGCAGGCGCTCGTGCGGCGCGCGGCCTTCGAGGGCCGCTCGGTGCCGGCCAATCTGGGCCTGCCCGACCTCAATCCCACGGGCCTGGAAGACGTGCTGCGCACGCTGCGTTCGCTGCACATCGTGCATCGCGTCGTCGATGCGGCGCTGCAGTCCGGCATCGATGCCGTGGACAGCATTCGTCCGCCCACCGCGGCGCGGCGCACGCGCGTGGAGTCGGGCTTTCTGCGCACGCATCGCGTGGAGTTCGAACTGCGCGGCACTCCGCGCGCCGTGCGCGACACGCTGGCGGCCATCGCCGGCGGCCAGCCCTATCTGGCGCTGGATGAAGTGCGCCTCGAGGCGCTCGACGACGAGGGCGCGCGTGTGAAGTGCCGCTTCTCGGCGGGCACGGTGCAGCTCGATCTCGAACAAGCCCTGCTCAGTGCGGGCGAGGGCTGAGCGATGCGCGGCCGGCAGCCTCTCGTCTTCCTCGCCGCACTGGTCGTGACGGCCGGGCTGAGCGCCTGGGATCTCAGCTCGCGCTACGAGGCGCAGCGCGCGCCGTCGGCGGTGGTGGCGCAGGCCGAGAGCTTGCCGGCGCCGCCGTCGGTCGTGCTGGGTGCGCTCGCGGACGCGCCGTCTTCGCAGCGCCAGGAGTCGGTCTTCGCGCCGCCGCGCGAACTGCTCCCGCTCGATCCCCTGGAATTGCCCACGCCGCCCTTGCCGCCGCTCTCCGTGCTGCGGCCGGCGGTGCAGCCCGCCTTGCAGGGCGTGCACGCGCATGTCTACCGTTTGCCCGCTGCGGAGTTGGGCGACCTCGGGCTGCTGGGCGCGGCCCTCGAGTCGGCCGAGCCTGTCGAGGAGGCCGAGCCGGTGGCGCCGGTGGCGGCGGCCAGCACCGCCGCGGCGGCCACCAATGGCAAGCAGCGCCACGACTGGATCGTGCGCAGCAATCGCACGCGGCTCACCGGCACGATCCTCAATGCCAATGCTCTGGCACTGGCCAGCCGGCCGGGTGAGGACCTGAAGTTCCAGCAGGTCTCGGAGAAGACCGGCGGGCCGCTCGGCTTGCCCTTTGTCGTGCCGCGCGCCGACGTCGTGGAGTTCGGCTTCGCCGAGACCTTCGAGAACACCTATCGCCTGCGCTCGGCGACGCTGGGTTCGGGCGCCGGTGCGGTAGCCAGCCGCCGGGCGCTGGCGCTGGAACTCCTGGAGCAGGCCGAGAGCGAGAGCCGCGCCCTGGAGTTTGCTGAGGAAGAAGCGCGGCGAGCCCATACGGGCGCTCCGACCGATGCAGCGGCCTGCCGGCTGCTGGCGACGGTGCTGCGCCGCCGCCACGACATCGAGGGCGAACTGGCGCTCTATGCCGCGGCGCGCTCGGCCGGCCTCACCGACCCGGCACTCGTGGCGGCGCACGGCGAACTGCTGCGCCGGCTCGGACTGCGCGAGCGCGCTGAGGAATTGCTGAATGAAGCGCGCACACTCGGCCGGCAGACGGCGGAGGTCGCGCTGCTCGCCGGTCGCCTGCAGGCGCAGGCCGGGCGCTGGGAATCGGCGCTCATTGCACTGCAGGAGGCCGAGAGTCTGCCCTTCCTCGGTCCGCTCGAGATCCAGCAGAAGCAGGAACTGCTGCTCGAGATCGCCAGCGCTCTCATCGCGCTCGGCCGGCCCGACGCCGCGCTGCGCGAGACGCAGCGCGTGCTTGTCGATGAGCCCAGTCATGCGCAGGCCCTGGTCGTGCATGGCGCGGCGCAAGCTGCGCGCGGCGACCTGCCCGCTGCCTCAGCCTCCTTTGCGGCGGCGCTGGCCGCTGCGCCGGGCGACAGCCGCGCGCTCACCAATGCCGGACTCGTGAGCTGGCTGGCCGGCGACGGCGAGCGCGCCCTGCGCTTGCTGCGTCAGGCTCAGCAAGCGGATCCCTATCGTGCCGTTGCGCCGACGCTCGCGCTGGGCGTGCTCTTCGAGGATGCGGCGCAGCCCGAAGCGGCCCGCGAGGCCTACGCGCAGGCGCTGGTGCTGGAGCCGGGCCACGTGGAGGCGCTCTACCGGCTCGGCCGCAGTCAGCGTCTCGACGGCGATGCCGATGGGGCCGTCAGCACTCTGAGCGAGGCGCTGCGCCTGGGCGGCTCCTGGGTGCAGGTCCTGCTGGAACTCGGCCGCGCCTCGCTCGAACTCTGGCCCAAGGATCCGGCCATGCTGCGCGACTTCGCGCTGCGCTATCTGCGCGAAGCCGAGCGTCTCGAACCTGAGAACGGCGAAGTGCATTGGTCGCTGGGACTCACCGCTCTCATCGCCGGCGAGACGCTGGCCTGCCGCACGCCGCTGCTCGCTGCTGTGAAGTCCGGCCTAGCCGGCGCTCACGTGGGCCTGGGCGTGGCGCACTATCGCAGCGGCGATGCCAAGACAGCGCTGCAGCACTTCGACGAAGTGGCCAAGGCCTACGCCGGGCAGCCCAGCGATCCGCAGGCGGTCTACGCCGCCGAACAGGCCGCGCGCATTCGCGACAATCTCTCCAAGCGGCAATGGCTCGAACGCTTCGGGCGCAGCACGCTGCAGCGCGGCTGGACCGAACGCGTCTGGGAAGGCAGCCCGCAAGTCTTCCTCGATGGGGGCCGCCTGCGCATCGAAGGGCGCATGGAGCGCAGCCGCGAGGACGACCGGCCGGGCATCACGCGCCCCGTGGACGGCAAGGGCTTCTACGGCGTGCAGGCCGAAATCAGTCAGGGCGAGTTCGGCGAGGGGCGCGTGGGTCTGGCGCTCACGCTGTCTTCGCAGAAGGGCGCTCAAGGCCGGCTGCCCAAGGCGCGCCTGGAAATCTTCCTGGACGAAGTCGGACAACTGCGGCTCTCGGCGCTGGACAACTTCGACACGCAGCTCCTGGCTGCGGCGCCGGTGCCGGGCGCGCTTGTCGCGCGCGGCGAGGCCGCCCTCGTCGGCATCGAGCGCCTCGATGACAAGAGCGGGCGCTTCCAGTTCACGCTCGCGGGCCGGCCGCTCGGCGCGCCGGTGGAGATCCGGTCGCTGCGCGACCTGCGCAGTCCGCTCGACCTGGCACTCTTCGCCGACGCCGCGCCCGGCGCTACAGTGAGCGCCTCGATCGCGCTGGTGCGCATCGTGCAGGCCCCTTGAGGATGCTTCCGACGATGCCGCACCCGGCGCCGAGTTCAGCCCCGCGCCGCAGCCCCGCCCCGCCCCGAAGGGCTGCGCTGGCCCGCAACGCGGCCGGCTTCACGCTCATCGAGATCCTGGTCGTCATCGCGATCATCGGCCTGCTCATCGGCCTGGTGGCCGTCAGCATCGGACGCCAGGGCGAAGCCGGGCGCGTCGCCGACTGCCGCTCGCGCATCGAACAGATTTCTCTGCTCGTGGAAAGCTGGCGCGACCGCCAGGGCGATTACCCGCCGAGCACGCTCACGGCGCTGGGCGTGCGCGACGCGAACGAGATCAACGTGGGTGTCGAGGCGCTCGTGGCCGCGCTCAAGTCGCCGAGCTACGCCGGCCGCCGGCCCGAGGAACGCTGGCTGGCCAACGGCGACGAGGACACCAGCCAGCAGTTCAAGGGCTTCGACGGCAGCGACGCGCTCTTGGAACTCGTGGACCCCTGGGACAATCCCTTCGCCTACATGGTCTCCGGTGACTATGCGCGCGAGGGCCGGTATCGCGTGGGCTACGGAGCTGCGGCCGAGGAGAGCTCGGTGCGCGCCGCTGTGAATCCGCTGACCAAGGCCTACTTCCAGATCGAGAGCTTCCAACTCCGCTCGGCGGGGCCGGACGCTGTCTTCGGAACCGAGGACGATCTTGCCAACTACGAGATCGACGCCGGCGGGCGCTGAGCGCGGCCAGCCAGGCAGCAAGCCGGGCAGCCGCGCTGTGCGCTGCGCCCGCTCGCGCGCAGGAGCCGGCTTCACGCTGCTCGAACTCTTGCTGGTCATGTCGATCCTGGCGGCGCTGCTGGGCATGGGCGCGGGCGTCTTCACCAACCTCTCCACGGCGGATCGCGTGGCGCTGGGCCAGGTCAAGGAGGCCTTTCGCTCGGCACGGCTCTACGCGCAGCGGGAGAGCACGCCGGCGAGCCTGCTCATCTTGCCGGCGGAGAGTCGCGTAGTGGGCGTGGGGCTGCGCACCATCGGCAACTGGCACTTCGAAGACGAAGCCGGCACTGGCTGGCCGGTGCCCGCGCGCTACGAAGCGGAGTCGCTCGTGCCGGCCGGCGTGCTGGGCGCGGGACTGCAGCTCGGCGCAGAGCAGACGCTGGACCTGCCCGGCCTGCCGCCTGCCGCCGAAGCCGACACGGGCTTCGGCCTGGATCTCTTCGTGCGGCCCGAAGCGGATCCGCGGCCCATGACGCTCTTCGAGCGCGCCGGCGTCTGGTCGCTGCGGCTGAACGAAGAGGATGAAGTCTTGGTCACGCTGCGCCTGCTCAACGACCCAGCGCCGGAGGAATTCCGGCTCGTCGTGCCGGGGCGCAGGCTGCCCGCCGACCGCTTCACGCGCATCACGCTCAGCTTCGACGGCCGCACGCTGCATCTCGCGCTCAACGGGCAGCGCGCCGTGCCGGATACGGTCTTTGACCGGCCGCGCCGTTTGGTGAGTGCGGCCAAGGCGGTGCTGGGCACGGGCACCGGACTGCTGGCCCTGCGCGGCGGCCTCGATGAGCTGCGCCTGCTCGCACCGCTGACGTCCGCCGGGCAGGAGTTGCCTGCGGATGTGCGCCTCGAGGGCCCGGCCCGTCTCGTTCACCTCGATGCCTTTGGCCGGCTCGATCCAGCGCACCACAGCGAACCGGTGCGAGTGAGTTTCCTGACCGGCGATCCGCCGCAGCGCAATGTCGTGGAGTGCAGCATGCTCGGCGCCCTGCACTCCTGGCGCGAGTCGCCATGAGTCCGCGGACTTTGCGCCGCCAGCGCCTGGCCCCGCGCATCGCGCGCAGCGAGCGCGGCCTCGCGCTGATGATCGTCATTGTCGTGCTGGCGGCGCTGGCCATCATCGCCGCTCCCTTCGCGCTCTCGATGCGCGGCCTGGAGTCCGCCGCGCTGCTGGGCCTGCAGGGCGAAGTCGCGCGGGCGGATTTGGATCTGGCGCTCGAGGCGGCGCGCCGGCAGGCGCAGGCCACGCACCCTTTCCTCGACGAGCAGAGCCGCTGGAGCGATGACCTCGCCGAGCTGCAGCCGCCCGATCTGGCCGAGCGCTATCCCGAACTGCTGCCGCGCGATCCGCGCGGCACGGTGGCCTCGGTGTCGCTCGCAGATGAGCAGGGCAAGGTGCCGCTCGGCAGCGCCTCTGTCTGGCTGCTGGGCAATCTGCTGGGCGGCCGCACACGCCTGAGCGAGCCGGTCACGCCGGCCGACGACGTGCTGCCGGTGGCCGGCACGCAGAGCTTCCCCGAGACCGGACTGCTCTGGATCGGACGCGAGATCGTGGAGACCTCCTCGCGCGATGCGCGCTCCTTTGGCGATTGCCGCCGGGGCGCCGCCGCAAGCGCTCTGCCGATTTCCATCGCCACCTCTCATGAGGCCGGCGCCGAAGTCTTGGACCTGCGCCTGCTCCTGCTCGCTCAGCACGGCTGGCAGGCGCGGCCTGGCGCCTTCCAGGGTTTTCGCCGCGTGGATGCGCTGCGCGAGATCGGCATCTACGGCGAGGCCGGCTACTCCGCTGCAGAACTCGAAAGCGTGCGCCCTTACCTCAGCGTGCACTGGGGGGCGCCGAGCTTTCGTGACGAACAGCGCGTGCTGGCCGGTGTCACGGGCCGCGACGGCGGGCCGGAACTGCGCGTGGCCGACGGCAGCCGCTACGGGCCGGGGACCGTGCTCGCGCTGCGTCTGCCCGACGGGCGCAGCGAGCACAACCTCGTGCTCAGCGCTACGCACGAGGATCCGAACTGGCGGATTGCGCTCCTGCTGCCTTGCGGCCTACCGCTCGACGAGGGCGCAGTGCGCGTCGCGGCCCTCGCGCCGGCGCCGGTGAACATCAACACCTGCGCCCCGGCCGTGCTCACGGCCTTGCTCACGGGCGTCGGACTCAATCCGGTGCGCGATGTGATCAATGCGACGGAGGCCGAGATTCTGGCGGTGGCCCTCGTCGCGGCGGAGTTCAGCACCGATCCCTTGCTCATCGAGCCGCTCTTCGAGGAGGCCCTGGCCGCAGGCGACATCAGCCCGCTCGACTTGCAGACCGCGCTGGCCGAGCTGGTGCGCCTCGACCTAGCGCCCGGCGACTTGGGCGTGCAGGAACTGGCCACGCGCCTGGAGGGCCTCACCGCACGGCGCACAGCACGGCGTGTCTCGGCCAGCGAGGCGGCCGCGCTCGCGCAGCGCCTGCGCAGTGCCGCGCCGCGCAGCCCTGAGGAACTGCGCGCCGCACTCGATCTGGCCGTGGGCGAGGGCCTGCTCGACCGCGATCAGCGCGACGCCTTGCTGATCAATGCCGTGGACAGCGCCGATGCCGCGCTGGTGGGCGGCACGGCGCCTTTCGCCTACGCTTCAGGCGGCGTGTTCACGCTGCAGGCCTCGGTGAGCCGCAACCAGGCCAATGGCCGCGAGATCGCGCGCCGTCACGCGCGGGAGATCGTCTCTGTTGCGCCGCCCGAAGAGAGTGCGCACCAGTTTCTGGCGCAGCGCGACTTCGACGAGGCGCTGCAAGTGGGCGCGCGGCGCTCCGGCTGGACCAGCTTTCCCGCTCTGCTGGAACTCGCGCCTCCGGGAGAGGCGGTGCCCGGGCGAGCCGGCCGGCTGCCCAGCCGGGCGGGCGGTCTGGTCGGCGGGCGTCCCGCGGCGGCGGAGTCACTGAGCGGCGGCTTTGCGGCACTCACGCCCGTGCGCAGTGCGCTGCCCGACACCGAGCACTTCGACGGGCAGCGGCCGGCCAACTCTCCGCGCGGCCTGGGCGCCGCGCGCCAGTTGCCGCTGGAAGCGCTCCGGCCGCAGCTCGTTTCCAGCCAGGGCCTGCTCGGCAGCTTCGCCGTGGAGTTCTGGTTCGAGCTGAGTGATGTCGAGGCCGAAACCGTGCTTTTCGACGGAGCCGCCGACGAGATCGAAGATCGCGTCGTGATCTTTGTGCGCGACCGGCAACTGGTGCTGCGCGTCGATCACACCGGCCTGCCCGACTTCGAAGCCCGCCTGCCCGAGGGCCGCTCGCCGCCGGGCGGAGAGATTCGCTACGCCTTCGATGACGGGCTGCAGCTCCTGCCCGGCGTGCCTTACCACGTGGCGGCGCTTATCGGCGGCGCGCGCGACACGCGGCTGGCGCTCTTCGTTGACGGAGTGCCGCGCGGACGGCGCAGCTTCACCACGGCCCTCACGCGCGACCTGCCGGCCGGCAGCGAAGCGATCGACGTCCACGTGGCCGACACCTCGGGCTTTCCGCAGAGCGGCGTGCTGCGCGTGGGCGGGGAATTCCTGGAGTTCGTGAAGACCAGCCCGGGCGTCTTTCGCGCCGAGCCCGCGGGCCTGAGCGATCCCTTCGGCGGGCGCGGCCGGCGCGGCAGTGTGGGTGCGGCGCATCCGGCCACCGAACTCGTGGAACTGGCCGGCTGGACGCGGCCACTGGATTCCAAGCCGGCGGCGCGCGGCAACGGCACCCTCGCCTCGGCGCTGGATGCCTTCACCGTGGCCGAAGTCGACGGTGCGCAACTCACTGACGAGATTTACATGTCGGTGGTCTCACAGGCCACAGGCCAGACCATCGATGTGCTGCTGGGCACTGGACTCATCGCCACGGCGGCCACGATTCCGCTGCGAGCAGCGGACGTGCCGCTGGAAGCCAACAGTTTTCAGTCCAGCGGCGGCCACGCCCTGCTGGTCTGCGACTACGGTTTTGATGCCCTCACCGGGGCGACCATCGCCGATCCCAGCAATCCCACGGTGCAGACGGAGCTGGGCGGGCGCACCAAGGGCGGCTTCCTGGGCGGGGCCGAAGTTATTCGCTACACCGCCTTCGACGGCACGCGGCTCACGGGCGTGAGTCGCAACGAGAGCGGCATTCCGGTGGCGACGGGCAGTTGCCCGGCGAGCGATCTGCTTTCAGCCACCCAGCCCAATCTCGTCTATGGCGGCAACCGCGCGTGGGATGTGGCGCGCGAGTTCGTCACCACCTTCGATGTGACCATGACCGGCGCCGGCATCGGCTTGCCCACCAAGGTCCGCGTGCTCGTCGTGCCCATCTCCGTGGGCGTCTCCGGCGGAGAGCTGTACGCCGACTACCATCCCGAACCGGAGAGCGGTTACAGCGGCCGGCCCGCTCTGACGCAGATCGACCTCGACTTCCCGGAGGGCGCCAATGCCACCGAGTGGATTCGCTGGGACACGGCCGCGGACGGACTGCTCGTGCGCGACGAGGCGGCCGCGATCAACGGCGCGCTGAATGCCATCGCCAGCAGCCTGGTCTGGAATGGCGACACGAGCAGTGTGGGGGAGGACCTGCTGGAGCGGCTCGACGATGAGCTGGACTTCCGCGGCCAGGCCGGCACGCGCGCTGGCAGCCATGCCGGCGGGGCGCGTGTGCTGCCGGTGCATCTGCTTGGCGGCTGGTTTACACCCAGCTTCGAGCCGCAGCTGGGCGTGCCCGGGCGTCACGATGCCATCACGCTGGTGAACCCCGGGCATGTGCTCGAGAATCCGGGTGGCCGTGAGTGGCACCGCGTGAATCATGCCGCCCTCAACGACGACGACTGGGGCAGCTTGGCGCTCGTCGCGCTGCGCGATCCGGTGGGCGGCGATTTCCGCCGCGCCTGGGCCTACAACCAAGAGGGCGAGCCAACCGGCCTGGCCGTGGCCGACCTGGACCTGGAGAAACTCTTCGACGAAACCGAGGACGGCCAGGCCAGCCAGTTGGCGCTCGAGACGCTCAATGCCGATGCGCGACTCTTCACGCGCATGGTCTGCGGGCCCTCCGGTGAGCTGCCCACGCGGCCGCCGCAGAACTTCCATCTGAACGAGGACTACTCCGGGCGCGCCAATGCGGCGCCGGCCACGATCGACGAGCTGCGCTTCCACGCGCCGCAAACTCCCAGTCCTTGGGTGCCCGACACGGGCCGCTATGTGCTCGACGAGGAGCTCACCTTCGAGGAGGACCGCCAGCTCGAGCTGCGCGTGGATGAGATCGAACTGCCGCACTCTCGCAAGCGCGGCGCGCTCCTGGGCGCGGACGCGCTCGAAGTGCTCTCGGAACTGCCGCAGGCCGGCGGGCTCTTGCTGATCGGTGAAGAGATCGTGGGCTATGCCGGTCTGGATCCCACCGACTCGGGCGCGGTCTACCTCACGCAGCGCGGTCTGTACGGCACAGCGCGCGCGCACCACGCTCGCGAAGAGGCCGTGACGCCGCTGCTCTTCTGGCCGGCCTCGCCGCTCGCGGCCAGCCTCACCGCCGACGAAGCCAGCCTCGTCGTGGAGGACGGCGCGCAGTTCCCCGCAGCCGGCGGGCTGCTTTGGGTGGATGACGAACTCATCGGCTATGTCGGCAACGAGGACGGCCTGCTCACGATGCCGGCGCGCGGGGGCGGGAGCCGGGCCAGTGCGCGCGGCCTGCTGCGGGGCCGCTTCGGCACGCTGCCTGCGCCGCACGACGCCGGGGCCATGGTGCGCTGGATGCCCGAGCGACTGCAGGACCGCGCCCTGCTCGGTGAGGACGAGCCGGAATCGCAGAGTCTCGTGCTCACGGTGCGCGCGCCCGGGGCCTTCTTCACCGATCTCATCGTCACGGCCCAACTGCCGCTGCCCGGCGTGGAGCTGGCGCTCCGCGCTGTGCACGACCGGCTGGCCTCGCCGCACGATGACCCCGCGCTGCGCCCGGCGCTCCTGGCCGGGTCACTCGCGGGCCGCGAGGGCGAAGGCGAGCGGCGGCTGGCTTTGCCGCTGCGCCGCCAGGCGGATCTGCTCGAGCTCTACTGCTTCGCGCTCTGGGGCGCGGGCGCCTTCGATGCGACGGGCCACGCCAGCAATGCTTGGAAGCTGGGCCCGGAGATCAAGGCCGTCACGGTGGGGAACTTGCAGCCGACGCTGGTCCTCGAGCGCGAGGAGTGGCGATGAAGCGGCGCACACAGGGCTTCACGCTGCTCGAACTCCTGGCCGCGACGGCGCTCTTCGCCGTGCTCGGCACGATGCTCTTCCAGATCGTGCGCGGCGCTCTCGATGTCTGGGCGCTGGGCGAACGCAACCGAGAGATGCACGATCGCTCGGCGCCCGTGCTGGAACTTCTGGCAGAGGACCTGCGGCGCGTATGGCCGGGCCAATCGTCGGGCGAACAGGCGGCGCGCTTGCTCTGCACGCTGCGCGAGGAAACGGAAGCCGGCGACTCCGAGACGCGCGTGCCCCTGCTGCGTTTTGTGCGCCTCGCACGCACCGATCCCTCGGCGCCCCCCAGCGACGGACTGGTGGAAACGCTGGTGACGATGGCCCGTCCCAAAGGCCAGGCGCTGCATGTGCTGGTGCGCCGCGACCGCCCGGGGCTGGGCGGCGAAGGCAGCCTGCTGGAGGCCGAACTGCCCTTCAGCTCTGAGCAGTTGCTGAGTGGCGCGCAGACGCTGGCCACCGGCGTGCTCTGGTTCGGCGCGGAGTTTTGGAGCCAGGGAACGGAGCGCTGGGAGGCGCAGTCGCCCGGCGATGCGGGCGCCGCGCTCTCGGCCTGGGACAGCACGCGCGGACTGCTGCCGCCCGAGGATCCGGCCTTCCCTCTTGGTCTCGGTGCGGCGTCACTGAGCGCGGGGCACGATGACATCCTGCCGCGCTTGGTGCGCCTCACGCTCGTGCTCGATGACACCGAGCGCGGCCAGGCCGGCGCCCTGGCCAATGCGCTGACTCCGCAGAGCACACGCGTAGAACTCGCTTCGGCGGGTGTACTGCAGCGCGCCGAACTGCCCGATCACGTGCTCATCGACCAGGAGTGGATGGCCGTGCAGTCGGTGGAGGGGCGCTCGCTCGTCGTGCAGCGCGGGCGGCGCGGCAGCCGGGCCGTGCCTCACGACGAGGGCGCACCGGTGCGCATCGGACAGAGCTTCGAGCGCGTCGTGGCGCTGCCGACAGCGCGCGAACACTGGAGCTCCAACCCATGACCTTGTCGAGGCCGAGCGCGCGCCGGGAACGCGGTTTCACACTCATCGAGATCCTCGTGGCGCTCACGATTTTCGTCACCGCCATCGGCGGCATTCTGGCGCTCATGACCACGGCCTTGGCCATGCATCGCGACGGCCTGGCGGCGGCGCGCGTCTCCAGCGCGCTGGAGGGCGTGGTCGGGCAGCTTGCTCTGGAGGTGGCGGCCGGCGAGCATCGCGCCGAAAGCCGGCTGGGCGCCGAAGGCCGGCTGGGCGCCGAGAGCAGTCCGGGCACCGAGTCCTCGCAGGCCTCGTGGCGCGACATTCCGCCCACAAAGAACCCCGACGGCCTGTGGTACCAGGTCCAGTTCCGAGTGCCCGCCGAAGGGGGCCTGCTGGCCGAGGTGAAGCTGGCGGAAAGCCAAAAAGCTCTCGCCCGCGCCCAAGCCGTGACCGTGCCGCTCAGTCATGCGCTTTTGTCACGCAGCGCCGTGCTGCGCTTCTCGCGCCCCAGCCTTCGCTAGAATCGACACCCACATGCTTCGCACACCGGCTCTGCTCTTCGCGCTGACCCTGCTCGCGGCCCAAGTCTGGGCCGCGCCGCAGTCGGCCGAGTCCGAGATCGTGCGCCTCGCCGACGGCACGCTGCTACACGGCGAGATCCTGGAGTTCGATGAGGCCACCGGCATTCTGCTGAAGCGCGTGGACAACGGCGGCACGCTGCAACTGCGCTGGGAGCATCTGCCGCTGGCCGAAGTGAAACGCCTCAAGGCCTCGCGCGGCTTTTTGGGTGAAGAGCCCGAGCCTTGGCTGGTCAGCGTGGCGCGGCTGGTGCTCGCCAACGGCACCACGGAGCTGGGCGTGCTCGTGGAAGACGGGCGCTCCGATGTCTTCACGCTGCGGCGCCGCCACGGCACCGACAGCTTCCCGCGGCAGTACGTGCGCGCGGTGGAGTCGGCCAAGGTCGATGGCTTGGCCGTCTACTCGCCGGCCGACCTCTATCAGCTCATCGTGGCCGAGCGCGGCGTGCCGGCCTCCGCCGAGCAGCACTTCGACCTCGCTGTGGTGTGCGAGGGCGCCAGCCTGCACGCGCAGGCATTGGAGCACTACACCGCGGCCCAGCAGCTCGATGCGGCCTACCGGCGCGAACTCATCGCCACGCGCCTGCAGCGCGCCAAGGTGCGCGTTGAGAACGTGGCCGAGACGGCCCAGCTCGATGGCATTCGCAATCGGCTCTACAAGAAGCAGTTCGACGAGGCGCTCGAGGCGGTCGCGGCCTTTCGCACGCAATACCCCACAAGTTCGCAACTCGGCGACCTGGCCCAACTCGAAGCCGACATCGGCCGCGAGCGGCTGCGGCACTACGCCGAGAAGGCCGTGCCCGACTACTACTCCTTCCTCGGCAAGAGCCTGTTCGAGATCGCGCGCAATCCGCAGATGACCATCGACGCGGCGCAGGAGCTGCTCGAGACCTCCGTCCACGAAGAGATCGTGGCCCGGCTGGCCAGCAACTACCGCATGTCGCCCCAGGGCGTCGAGGAACTCTGGCGGGAGCGCCGCGGCGGCAGCGTGCGCACGGCCGGCTACGGCAGCGGCACATTCATTCTCGGAGCGGCCAAGGCCCTGCGCCTGCTCGGCCCGGATGCCGAGAGCAAGGCGGGTGCGGCCGAGTCGAGCGAGGCTGTCGATCCAGACGATTTGCAGGCGCGCATCGAGGAGGTGCTGAAGAAGCGCCAGCAAGAGGCGGCGGCGCGCGCTGAGGCCAGTCAGGCGGCCAAGGCGCTCAAGGGCGGCCTGAGTCCCGATCAGTGGTGGGAGCAGGCCACCTTCGATGATCGGCAGCGCTGGCTCACGGCTTGGTATGCCGAGTTCAGCGGCCACCTCGAAGCCCTGCGCGCCAAGTTCAACGATTGCCGCATCTGCAATGGTCTGGGCACGATCCAGGGCGTGAACGAGAAGAACGAAGTCGTCACCGTCGCCTGCTCGACCTGCAAGGGTCTGAAGTCCGAGCGCCTTGTCAACTTCCGCTGAGCGCGCGCAGATCGTCGGCGCGGCGCTCAGCGTGGCGCTCGCTGTGGCGCTTTGCCCGAGCGCGCTCTGGGCGCAAGAGACTGCCCCGGCGGCTCCCGTCACACCCGCCGCTCCCGCTGCGGCCTCCGCGCCCGCCGCCCAGCCCTCGGCAGCCGACCGGGTGGGTGTGGCCGAACTCAGCACGCTCGCGCGGCATGACGATGCCGTCGTGCTGATCATCGGCGATGTCGAACTGCGCCGCAGCGATGTCTTTCAGGTGCTGGACCTCGCCGCGCCGGGCCGCTCGGCCGAGGTCTTGCAGCAGATGATGCTCACGACGGCCGCCGAGCTCGATGCCCGGCGCGAAGGCCTGGACGTGCCGGCCGCCCTGCTGGCGCAGCGCATCGAGGAGGCCATCGCCGAGCAGCGCGTGAGCTTCGCGCTGGAAGTCGACGAGACCATGCCGCTCGAGGAGTACTTGCAGGCTCGGCACGGCCTCAGCCCGGAACGCTACCGCGCCGAGGTGCGGCGCATGGTGCTGGCCGCGCTGCTGCTGGAGCGCGCCGTGCGTCTCGACCAATGGCGTATCGACCGGGACGAGTGCGCCGTGATCCTGGTGGAAGACCAGGCTCTCGCCTCCGACTTGGCCGAACAGCTCCGCGCCGGCGCCTCCTTCTCCGTGCTGGCGCGGCGTCACTCCTTGCACGAGTCGGCCGCGGCCGGCGGGGAACTGGGCATCGTGCCCACCGGCCTCGCGCTGCCCCTTTTGGCCGGTCGGGAGGCTCTGGCGCCCGGCGAAATCCTGGGGCCGGAACCCATCGAGCAGGGTGAGCGGCGCTACTGGCGAATTCTGCGCTTGGTCGACCGCGCGGCGGCCGATTCCTCGCCGTGGCCGCAACTCCGCGACCGCATCGAGGCTGCGCTGGCCGAGCGTCCGCTCCAGGCTCCCGAACTGGCGCTCTTTGAAGCGCGGGTGATCGACCGCTATCGTGTGCGGCGGTTGCCTGACGCCCCTTGAGCGATTCCCTGAGCGAGCCGTGGACGAGCGATGATCGAACGCGCGCCTGATCAGGACGGCTTTGAGCCGCAGCCCGAGCCCTCCCGTGCATCGGCCGCTTCCGCGCCGCTCGCCGAGCGCCTTGAGGCCGTGCTCTTTGCCTCGGGGCAGTCGCTCACGGCGGCCAAGCTCGCCAAGGCCCTCGAGCTCGAACAGTCGGTGGTTCTGGAGGCCCTCGCGGAGTTGGCGGCCGCTTGGCGCGCGCGTCCCGGCGCGATCGATCTCGTGGAGATCGCCGGCGGCTGGCGCTTCATGACCCGCGCCGCCTTCCATGCCGATGTCGCGGCGCTGCGCGGCAAGCCCGAGGCCGAGCGGCTCTCACCGGCCGCGCTCGAGACCCTGGCCGTGGTGGCCTATCGCCAGCCGGTGGGGCGCGCCGACATCGAAGCCGTGCGCGGCGTGCAGGCCGGCCCGCTGCTGCGCCTTTTGCTCGACCGCGACCTGATCAAGATCGCCGGCCGCTCAACGGAACCGGGCCATCCGCTGCTCTACGCGACGACCAAGCGCTTTCTCGATCACTTCGGCCTGCCGTCGCTCGCCGCCCTGCCCGACCTCAAAGACCTCCTGGAATCCGCATGAGTTTCGCCCTGTTTCGCAAATATGAGAAGCACCTGCTCTGGGTGGCGGTCGGTCTCTGCCTCATCGTCTTCGTGCTCTTCTCCGGCCTGGGCGAACTCAAGTCGCTGCTCGAGGGGCGTCCTAGCCGCGAGCAGACGGCCGGCGAGTTCGTGACGGTCAGCACCGACGAGACGGTGCACGTTTCGCGCCGCGACTTCGCGCGCGCGCGCTCGCTGCTCAACCGCATGTCCGAGCGCGGTGTGGAGGAGGAGCATGTTTGGAGTCACATCCTTTTGCTCGCCGATGCCCGTGCGGCGGGCATCGATGCTGCCGACGAGGAAGTGGCTGAGACGATCACCGGCTGGTTCGGTGGCCAGGCGCTCACCCGCGAGCAGTACGACAATGCCTGGCGCAGCATGCAGTTCTCCTCCGCGCGGGAACTCGAGGAGTTCGTGCGCGAGCGCCTGATCATCGCGCGCTGGCAGAGCTATGCCACTGAGGCCGCCACCATCGTGGGAGCCGAGGATGTCTACCTGCGCTGGCGCAGCGACAACGAACTCTTCGACATCGAAGCCGTCGTGGTGCCCGACCTGAGTGATGAACAACTCGGCGATCCGGGCGACGACGTGCTGCGGCCCTGGTTCGACGCTCAGCCGGAGGCGGAGCGCCAAGGCCGTTTCAACAAGCCGGCGCAGTACGACCTGGCCTACGGCTGGCTGCCCCTCGATGCGCCCGCCGAGGAAATCTCCGACGCCAGCTTGGCTGTCCTGCCGGCCCCGCCGCACGAGGACATTGATGCCCGCTTTGAGGCGCTCAAGGCCGAGCGCTGGCCGGATCTGAGCGATCCGGACGAGGCGGCGCACACCGTCCTGGAGCGCGAGTTGCGCCTCGTGGCGCTGGCGCGCTCGACCGATCAGGCCTTCTCGGCGCTGCCGGCGGAGTCACGCACTGTCGGCACCTTCCTCGAGACCTGCCGCGCCGCGGGCTTTCGCACCGAGGATCCGGCCACGCCGCTGGATCCCGACGCCATCAAGGCCCTGCCCTTCGGCGATGAGGTGCTGCCCCTCTGGCTCGGCACCAAGCAGGCCGGGCAGACGCACGCCGTGCAGCCCTTTGGCCAGCCCACCGGCTCCTACCTGATCTTCATCGAGTCCATCGTGCCGAGTCAGCCGCTGGAGTACGCCGAGGCGCGCGAGCAGGTGCTCACCGCCTGGCGCGACGAACGCCGCTCAGAACCGGCCAAGGAGCTGCGCGCATCTTTGCGTGAGGCCACGCGCGCCCTGCCCGAGGTGGCCGAGTCTCTGGCGCCCGTGCTGGCCGAGATTCAGGCGGCCGCCGACGCCGCGGCAGCCGGCGCGGACGAGGCCTCGCGCGAGTCGCTGCGCGAGCAAGTGCTGGCCGACCTCGAACAGCGCGACCTGCATCCGCGCCTCGTGGAGCACGAGCACAAGCTCTGGGACAGCCTGACGCTGCCCGCGGGAGCCGGGCGCCTGCGCCTGGATGGGCTGGTGCGCAGTTATGCGCGACGCGCGGATGGTCCGGAGGCGGCCGACAGCGTGGAGCGCTTCCTCAAGACCAGCTCCGCTGTCTTCGCGCTGGCCGTGAATGCCATTTCCGAGCCGCTGCGGCACACACCGAGCAAGTCCACGGTGCTCGTGCGCATTCTGTCGCGGCGCTTCCCCGAACAGGCTGCCATGCAGGCCGACACGGAAGGCTACGAGACGTCGCGGCAGCAGCTCATGGCGCAGCGGCGCCGCGAGGCTCAGGCCCAGTTCGAGCCGCAGGCCCTCATGATGAGCCACCGGCTGCAGGTGGCGGCGCCGCCGACGGAAGCGCCGGCCCAGTAAGCCGGGCCTCCGGCGGCGCAGTCCTCGGTGCGAGGGGCTGGGCGCTGCAGGGCGGCTGCGACGAAATCACCGGGTCGAAGCCGAAGCCGCCCCAGGGATTGCAGCGCGCGATTCGCCACAGCGCCAGGCCCGCGCCAACCAACGGCCCGCGCCGCGCGATCGCTTCGCCGGCGTAGTGCGAGCAGCTCGGCGTGAAGCGGCAGGAGTCGGCTAGCAGCAGGCCCAGGGTGTTGCGGTAGATCCCCAACAGGAGCAGCACGAGCGTCTTCACGCATTAAGCCGGCGGACGAGTGCGCTGAGCGTCGGCGGCCCGGGCGCGGGCCAGGCGCGGCAGGCAGCGCTCGAAAGCCGCCAGGGCCTCGGCGAGTGAGCGCGGGGCGGAGCCGGCCCGCGCGATGAGGATCACGTCGAGCGGCGGCTGGATCTGGGGCCCCAGGCGCCGGAAGGCTTCGCGCAGCACGCGCTTGACGCGGTTGCGTGCCGGCGCGCCGCCGATGCGCCGGCTGACCGAGAGCCCCAGGCGGCTGCTCGGCCAGTCAGGCGGCGCCGGGGCATAGAGCAGCACAAGACCGCGGTCCACGAGTTTGTTGCCTTGCTGGAAGACGCGCTGCAAGTCGGCACGCGCCGAGAGCCGTTGCGCGCGCCCGAAGGGCTGACCAGCGCAGGGCTGCTCAGGGCGCTGTGCGGCGGGCACGCAACTCGGCCAGGCGCCGGAAGAGTTCCGGCGCAAGTTCATCGCGGTCGTACTCGAGCCGCCGCGAGCGCAGCTTGAGCACGGTCTCGAGGTCGGCGATGGCGGCATCCACGTTGCCGAGCTGCTCATGGGCGCCCGCGCGGCCGTAGCACTGCGCCTCGCCGAGCAAGTCTTTGGCGGCGAGCTGATCCATCTGCTGAACATAGGCCGCCCAGTCGCCGCGGCGGCCATGGACGGTGGCCACCAGGTCGCGCAGCCGGATCTCCTGATCGCGGTCGGCCTGCAGGCGCTGCTGCAGCTCCACACGAGCGGCCGGCGGCAGCTTGGGGCTGCGTTCGAGTGTCGTGGCGGCGAGGCGCGCGGATTCGTCGAGCAGCGTCAGCGCCCGATCCGCCGTGGCGAAGATCTCCGCGTCGCGGTCAGGGAGCTGGCTCTGGACCAGCAGCAAATCGAGCAGCACCGGCAGGTTCTCGCCCTGCCGGTCGAAGCTCAGGGCACGCAGGAGTTCGTGCTCGGCGGAGGCGAGCTGCTGCTGGTGCTGCGCACGCAGCGCCAGCAGCGCGGCGTCCTCGGCGAGACGCCCGCTTTCCGGCAGAAAGACGCTGCTGGCGCGCTGCTCGGCGAGTGCAATCTCGCTCTCGAGATCGCGCGCCCGCGCCAGATAGGCGCCGCCCAGGCCCATGGCCACGCGGTGATCGGCAGCTCCGGCGCTGGTTTCGGCCAGGGCCTGAAACTCCGCCAGGCTGGCGCGAATCTGCTGGGCGTTTCGGCTGGGGCGTCCCAGATGCAGCAAGGAGTAGGCCCGCACGAGGCGCATCTCGATCAGGTCGGCGTCCAGGCCCAGCGCCATGTCGGCTTGGTGCAGGGCGCGCTGATAGTCGCCGCGCTCGAAGTAGCTCTGGCTGTTCTCCAGGAAGAAGTCCAGCTTGCGCTGCTCGTCCTCGGAGAGGCCCAGGCAGCCCGGCAGCGCGAGCAGCACTGCCAGCACCAGCGCCTGGGCCGAGGCAGCAAGGCGGGCCCGTCGTGCGGGCTGCTGCCGGGAGGGCCTCAGGCCAGATCTTCCTGGTCGTACACCCAACGATGTCCTGCCGGTTGCCATTCCACGAGCTCCTTTGCATCGAAGAACAGCGCGATCTCGCGCTCCGCGGCCTGCGGGGAATCCGAGCCGTGGATGAGGTTGTAGGAGCGGCTGGCGCCAAAGTCGCCACGAATGGTGCCCGGCGTCGCGTCGCGCCCGAAGGTGGCGCCCATCATTGCGCGGCAGACCGCCACGGCGCCCACACCTTCGAGCACCAGGGCCAGGACCGGACTCTCGCCCATGAAGCGCACGAGCCCCGGGTAGAAGGGGCGGGCGCGATGCGCCTCGTAGTGCTTGGCGAGCGTGGCCTCGGAGAGGCGCTGGAAGCGCGCAGCCACGACCTTCAGGCCCTTCTCCTCGAAGCGCGTGAGGATGCGCCCCATGAGGCCGCGCTGCACGGCGTCGGGCTTGAGCAGGATGAGAGTGCGTTCCATACGAAGGGCTCCGAAAAATGGCGGCGCATTCTACCGGTCGGCGGGGCGCCGCTCTATGGGCAGTCGGCGGTGCGAGTCCCGCGTTGGAGGGGCTGCGCCTGAGCGCTACGCTTTCCAGCATGTCCGAGTTCAGCAGCCTCTCGACCGACAGCCGGGCGCCGTGGGTGGTGCTGCGGCGCGGCGGCCTGCTCGTGGCCCTGGCCCTGGCCGTGGCGCTGGTGCCGCTCGTCTGCGGCTGCGGCGTGCCTCGCCGTGCCGCGGTCACCGCCGAGTCCATCGACCTTTCCACGCTTTCGAATCTGCGCCGCGCCCAGGCCGAACTGCGCGAGCAGATCACGCGTGAGCGTGAGCACGTGGCGGCCTTCCATCTGCGCGTGAGCGAGCTGCGCCTGCAAGAGGCCCGCCTGCACGAACTCATGCTCGCCGCCGAGAGCGACTACCAGCTTCGGCAGGCCGATCTGAGCGGAGTCGAGGTGGATCTGGCCCTGGTGCGCGCCGAGATCGCCGAGGCCGGCGGCGCGCTCGAGCTGGCGCGCGCCGAACTGGATCTGAAACTGCAGGAACTCGATGCGCTCGTGGCGCAGTCGCGGCTCCTGCTCGAGGCGCTGGCCGATCTGCGCCTGCTCGTGGAGCGCGGACAGGTGGCGCTGGGCACGCTCGCGCCGGAGGTGGTCGCCCTGCTGGAGGAGTTGCGCGCGGCCGAAGCGGCCGAGGCGGCGGCCGCCGCGGCCGCAGCGGCGGAGGATCCGGGCAGCGTGCCCGCGCCTGCACCCGAGCCCGAGCCGTCGCCAGAACCCGTGCCGGAACCGGCGCCGGAGCCCGCGCCAGAACCGGAGCCCGCGCCAGAACCCGCGCCTGCGCCGACGCTGAGCGGCCCTTCACTGAAATAGGGCCAATTTGCCGCTCGCGCCTTGATTCAGGCCGCGCCGTGAGTAGGATCCGCCCTTTTCTGTACCGGTATCTAAAAGGCGGGTCTGCGAGACCCGCCTCGAGGACTTCCGGGCGGAACCCGCGGCGATCGGAACCCCGTGTCCAAGCCTCGGCAGCGCAACGACTTCAACGTGTACCAGGGTGCCTCCCTTGGGCTCACCCTGGCGGCTTCAACCCTCCTTTTTGGCTTCCTCGGAAACTGGCTCGACGAATGGCTCGCGACCTCACCTTGGCTGCTCATCGTGGGCTGCGCCCTCGGCGTGACCGGCGGCATGGCGCATGTCATTCGCAAGGTGAATGCCTTGCAGTCGTCGGACGGGGCGGACAAGGCGGACGATGAAGCGCGCTGACGCGATCTTTTTGGGCGGAGCGGCCGCGCTCACGGTGCTGGTGCCGGGCCTGCTCGTGCTGACGAATCCCTTTGCGGAGGCGGGCGCCACTCTGGGCGCCGGCATCGGCTGGGGCTTAGCCCTGGTCGGGATGCTCATGGGCTGGGCGCTCATGGCTCGTTCGCGCTCGCGACCCGAGCCCGCCGCCTTCGTGCGCGCCTTCATGGCGGGCATGGTGCTGCGGCTCTTCTTGACGATCGCTGTCATGGTCGGCTTCGTCACGCTTGTCGCCGACCCGGCTCTCAAGACCTTCTTGCTGGCTTATTTCCTGGGTTTTTCCGCGCTCACCGGCCTGGAACTGCTTTCGATGAAGGCACTTTCGGGCACGGGCAGAAAGCCGCGGCCGGAGGCCTCCGCATGAAGGCACGCGCCATCGGTCTCATGCTGAGCGCAGTGCTGGCGCTGCCGGCGTTGGTCTTCGGGCAGGAGCCGAACACTGCTCCTGCTGAGGCTGCGGCCGGCGCGGAGTCGGAGGCCCACGCGGAGGCTGCTGCTCACAGCGACGCTCCCAACGCGGGCGTCATCTTCCAGGGGCTCTTCAAGCACCTTGAGGCGCATCCGGTCACGGCCGTGTGGGTGGGAGGCAGCAAGGGTTTTGGCTTCGTGAAGCCCTACGCCACCGACGCTGCCGGACAACCCCTGGCGCTCGATAGCCACCGTCACCCCGTGAAGTTTCACGGGCACGAAGAACTGCGCGCTTATTACGCCGCGCAGTTCGGCGGCGGCCAGGGCTGGCTCATCGGCAATGTCATCACGGTGCAGTGGATCGCCGCGGTTCTGCTCCTGGTCATCATGGCCCTGATCGTCGCGCCCAAGGCCAAGCGCTTGAATGGCCAGGCGCCGCGCGGGCGCTTCTATCACCTGCTCGAGGCGGTCGTGCTCTATGTGCGCGACGACATGGTCTACAAGATCATGGGCAAGGAGCATGGCCGGCGCTTCCTGCCGCTCTTCCTCACGCAGTTCTTCTTCATCCTCATGCTCAACCTGCTGGGGCTTTTCCCCTTCGCGGTCTTTGGCCTGATGGGTCTCGATGGCATCGCGGCGCTCGGCGCCACGGCCACCGCCAACATCGCCGTCACGGCAGGCCTGGCCTTCACCACGCTCATCTGGATTCACCTCTCGGGCATCCGTGAGCACGGCTTTGTGCATCACTGGAAAAACTTCATTCCGCACGGACTGCCTTGGTACGTGCTGCCGGTCATCATCCCGGTGGAACTGCTCGGCATGGTGGTCAAGCCCGCCGCGCTGACCATCCGCTTGTTCGCGAACATGACCGCCGGCCACTTGGTCATCCTGAGCTTCTTCGGCTTGATCTACCTCTTCCAGAGCTACCTGGTGGGGGCGCCTGTGCTCGGCGTGGCCATCGCGATTGCCTGCCTTGAGCTCTTCGTCTGCTTCGTGCAGGCCTACATCTTCACGTACCTGTCCATCATCTTTGTCGGGGCGTCGGTTCACCCCGAGCACTAGTTCCACCACCCACTTTTCCCTTGGGGGCCGCAGTGCCCCCGCATTCCCTGGAGGTTGTTTCGATGCAAGATCTCGGCATTGGTCTCATTGGACTTGGCGCGGGCATCGGCGCCGGTCTCGCCATCTTCGGTGGCGGCGGCGGCATTTCGCGGCTCGCGGCCGCGGCCGTCGAGGCCATCGCGCGCCAGCCCGAAGCGGCCGGCGACATCAAGGGCGCGATGATCATCACCGCGGCCTTCATCGAAGGCGTCACGCTCTTCGCGATCGTCGTCTGCTTCATGCTCACGACCAAGATCGGCGCCTGAGCGACTTCCTCCGCAGCCGGGCGGGCGGCCTCGCGGCCGCCTGTCCGGCTGGAGGAATCCGTTGGCGGTCCGGTCTTCTTTGGCCCGTTATTTCCCTGATTTTCTGAGAGCCTCAGCATGAGCACGAGTCCGGTTCTCTCCTTGGCGCTGCTGGCAGCCGAGGGCGGCGGTTTCAATCCGCTGACCTTCGACCCGGCCGCGGCCGTCCTCACCCTGCTGACCTTCTTCGGCCTGCTCTTCGCCATCTCGAAGTTCGCCTGGAAGCCCATCCTGGCGGCGATCGAGCAGCGCGAGCAGCGCATCGACGAGGCCCTGTCCAAGTCGGAGCGCGACCGTGCGGCCTCGGAGAAGCTGCTGGCGGAGGCACGGACCGCCGTGTCGGGCGTCGAGAGCCAGATGGCGGCGTTGCGCGAGAAGGGCCAGGCCGAAGCCGAGGCCCTGCGCCGCGAGATCCGCAGCAAGGCCGAAGCCGAGGCCGCCGCGGCCACGGACAAGGCCCGGCGCGAAATCGAATTGGCGCGCAATCAGGCTTTGCAGGACATCCGGCGCGAGGCCGTCACGCTGAGCATGGCCGCGGCCGGCAAGGTCGTGGGCCGCAGTCTCGACAGCAATGATCAGCGCCGCTTGGCCGAAGAGGCCATCGGCGGCCTGGCGAAGGTCGGGGGCTGACCATGTCCGCCGGCGGATCCGTGCTCCACCGCTACGCTGCCGCGCTGCATCAGCTCGCGGCCGCCGAAGGCGCCGAGACCTTGCGCCGCGTGGGGGCCGATCTCGGCGGCCTGACGGCGAGCCTGCAGGAACATGTCGAACTGCAGGCGCAGTTCGCCAGTCCGCGTATGACGCGCGACAAGAAGCACGCGCTCATCGGCTCACTCATCACCGGGCGCGTGCACGATCTCGTGCGGCGCACCTTGCTGCTGCTCGTCGACAAGGGCCGCGGCGGACAGATTGTGGACCTCGGCGCGGCCTACGCCGCAGTGGCCGATGCGGCCGCCGGCCGGCTGCATGCCCGCGTCGAGAGCGCGACGGCACTCGACGACGAACGCCGCGCGCGCCTCGTCAGCGAACTCTCGCGCCTCACCGGCCAGAACGTCCTGCTCAGCGAGCAGGTCGTGCCGGAACTGCTGGGCGGCCTGCGCGTCCAGATGGGCTCGCGTCTCATCGACGCCAGCACCCAGCACCACCTCGACCAGCTCGAAGAACGCCTCCTCAACGCGCCCCTCGGCGCTCTCGCCAAGGAATCCTGAGATGAAACTCCAACCCGCTGAAGTCACCGCGATCCTCAAGAAGGAGATCGAGCACTACGACTCGGGCCTCAAGCTCGAGAGCGTCGGCACGGTCATCCAGGTGGGCGACGGCGTCGCCCGCGTGCACGGCCTCGACGACTGCATGATGTCGGAGCTGCTGCAGTTCCCCGGCGGCGTGCGCGGCATGGCGCTGAACCTTGAGCAGGACAACGTGGGCGTGGTGCTGCTCGGCAGCGACCAGAAGATCAAAGAGGGCGACACGGTCAAGTCCACCGGCGAGATCATCTCGGTGCCGGTGGGCGACGGTCTGCTCGGGCGCGTGCTCAACGCGCTGGGCGATCCCATCGACGGCAAGGGCCCGGTCAAGGCCGAGGGCAAGCGGCCCATCGAAGGCCCGGCGCCCTCGGTGCTCGAGCGTCAGTCCGTGAACGAAGCGCTGCAGACGGGCATCAAGGCCATCGACGCCATGATTCCCATCGGCCGCGGCCAGCGTGAGCTGATCATCGGCGACCGCCAGACCGGCAAGACCGCCGTCTGCATCGACACGATCATCAACCAGAAGGGCGGCGACGTGAAGTGCATCTACGTCGCGGTCGGTCAGAAGCAGTCCACGGTGAAGGCCGTGGTCGCTGAGCTCGAGCAGGCCGGGGCCATGGCCTACACCATCGTGGTCAGCGCGCCGGCCTCCGACCAGGCCAGCATGCAGTTCATCGCGCCCTTCGCGGGCTGTGCGATGGGCGAGCACTTCCGCGACAACGGCCAGCACGTGCTGGTGGTCTACGACGACCTCTACAAGCACGCCTTGGCCTGGCGCCAAGTTTCGCTGCTGCTGCGCCGCCCGCCGGGCCGCGAAGCCTTCCCGGGCGACGTCTTCAACCTGCACAGCCGCCTGCTCGAGCGCGCGGCCAAGCTGAGCAAGACGGCCCACGAGTTCAACCCCAAGCTCTACAAGAAGGGCGGCGGTTCACTCACTGCGCTGCCCATCGTGGAGACGCAAGAGGCCGACGTTTCGGCCTACATCCCGACGAATGTCATCTCCATCACCGACGGCCAGATCTTCCTCGAGACCGACCTGTTCAACGCCGGCGTGCGGCCGGCGGTGAACGTGGGCATCTCGGTCTCGCGCGTGGGCGGTGCGGCGCAGATCCCCGCCATGAAGAAGGTGGCCGGCGGCTTGCGCATCGACCTGGCCCAGTTCCGCGAACTGGCGGCCTTCGCGCAGTTCGGCAGCGACCTGGACGCCAACACGCAGCGCCAGTTGCGTCGCGGCGAGCGCCTGGTCGAGTTGCTCAAGCAGGGCCAGTACGCACCCATGGATGTCATCGACCAGATCGTTTCGGTCTTCGCTGGCACGCAGGGCTTTCTGGACGACCTGCCGGTGCCGTCCGTGCGGCGCTTCGAGCAGAGCCTGCACGCGCACATGCGCGCCAAGCATCAGCCGCTGCTCGACAAGATCCGCCAGACCGGCAAGCTCGACGACCAGAGCTTGGCTGAGCTCAAGGCCGCCATCGCCGGCTTCAAGTCCGGTTTCAAGGCCTGAGCACAGAGACAGGCTGAGGACGAGTCATGGCCAAGGGCACTAAAGAACTCAAGCGGCGGATCGTGGGTGTCAAGAACATCCAGCAGATCACCAAGGCCATGGAGATGGTCGCGACGCAGAAGCTCAAGCGGCTGCAGCAGCGCGCCGAGGCGGCGCGGCCCTTTGCCGAGACGATCCAGCAGATGGTGGCGCGGCTGGCCGGTTCCGTGCGCGCCGATCTCTCGCCGCTCCTGCAGGTGCGCGAGGTCAAAGTCAGCTCCACGCTCATCGTCTCGGCCGACAAGGGCCTCTGCGGCGGCTACAACAGCAACCTCGTGCGCCTCGCGCTGGCCGAAGTGCCGCGCACGGCCGGCAGCGGGCAGCGCACGCGTGTGCTGGGCAGCAAGGGCACGCTGCTGCTCGGCGCCAAGGGCCTCACGATTCACGAAACCTTCGGCGACCACGTCGAGAAGCTCGACTTCACGCGCGTGCGCGCCATCGTGCGTGAGCTCGTGCGCGAGTACGAGACCGGCGAAGTCGATCAGGTGCGCATCATCTACACGGCCTTCCGCTCGGCCGTGAGCCAGAAGCCTACGGTCATCACGCTGCTGCCGATCCGCCCTGAGAGCCTCTTGGTTGCCGCTCCGAGCGCAGCGGGCCAGCCGGCTGCGGCCGGCGCTGCCAAGGCCGGCGACGAGGCCATGCTCATTGAGCCCTCGCCCGATGAGCTGCTGGCGAAGCTGCTGCCCAAGTTCCTCGAAGTGCGGGTGTACTCGGCCGTGCTGGAGTCGCTGGCCAGCGAGTTCACCGCGCGCCGCAACGCCATGAAGCAGGCCACCGACGCGGCCGACGACATGATTGGCGCGCTGCGTCGCCAGTACAACCGCGCCCGCCAGGAGAGCATCACCAAGGAACTCCTTGAGGTGGTCTCCGGCGCCGAGGCGCTCAAGTGACCTCTATCCGCAACCCCTTCGCCAACCCGCTGCTGCTGTCTGCCAGGAGAATCCCGTGACTACCGGAAATGTGCTCGAGGTCGTCGGTCCCGTCGTGGACGTCAAGTTCCCGACCGGCAAGCTGCCCGAGATCTACAACGCCATCAAGATCGAAGACAGCCGGCGCAACATCAACATCACCGTCGAGGTGGCGCAGCACTTGGGCGACGACGTGGCCCGCTGCATCTCGATGTCCACCACGGACGGCCTGGTACGCGGCATGTCGGCGCGGGACACGGGCGCGCCCATCTCGGTGCCGGTGGGCCTCGAGGCTCTGGGCCGCATGTACAACCTGCTCGGCGAGCCGATCGACGGCCTGGGCCCCAGCAAGACCACGCAGGTCTCGCCGATTCACCGCGAGCCGCCCAAGTACGAGAATCAGCGGCCCGTGACGCAGGTCTTCGAGACCGGCATCAAGGTCATCGACCTGCTCTGTCCCTTCGCCAAGGGCGGCAAGATCGGCCTCTTCGGCGGCGCGGGCGTGGGCAAGACCGTGCTCATCCAGGAGCTGATCTATGCCATCGCCACGGCGCATGAAGGCTTCTCGGCCTTCGCCGGAGTCGGCGAGCGCACGCGCGAGGGCAACGACCTCTACATGGAAATGAAGGAGTCGGGCGTGCTCAAGAACACCATCCTGGTGTTCGGCCAGATGAACGAGCCGCCGGGCGCGCGTCTGCGCGTGGCCCTCTCCGCGCTGACCATGTGCGAGTACCTGCGCGACGAGAAGGGCAAGGACGTGCTGCTCTTCGTGGACAACATCTTCCGCTTCGTGCAGGCCGGTTCGGAGGTCTCCGCGCTGCTGGGCCGTATGCCCAGCGCCGTGGGCTACCAGCCGACGATGGCCAGCGAGATGGGCGCGCTCCAGGAGCGCATCACCTCCACGGACCGCGGCTCGGTCACCTCGATGCAGGCCGTCTACGTGCCGGCCGACGACTACACCGACCCGGCGCCGGTGGCCACCTTCGCGCACTTGGACAGCACCATCCGCCTCGAGCGCAAGATCGCCGAGTTGGGCATCTACCCCGCGGTAGACCCGCTGCTCTCCACCTCGCGCATGCTCGATCCACGGCTCGTCGGCCAGGAGCACTACGACACCGCCCGGCGCGTGCAGCAGATCCTGCAGCGCTACAACGAGCTGCGCGACATCATCGCCATCTTGGGCATGGACGAACTGGCCGAAGAGGACAAGCTGCTGGTTTCGCGCGCGCGCAAAATGCAGCGCTTCCTCAGCCAGCCCTTTGCGGTGGCCGAGCAGTTCACGGGCCGCAAGGGCGAGTACGTCAAGGTGGCCGACACGGTGCGCTCCTTCCAGGAGATCTGCGACGGCAAGCACGATGCGCTGCCCGAGCAGGCCTTCTACATGAAGGGCGGCATTGAGCAGGTCGTCGCCGCCGCAGCCGAGATGGCGAAGGCAGGCTGAGATGGCGGGGCCAGCCACAGCCGCCGGCACAGCGCATGGCGAACGGGTCCTGCAGGTCGAAATCCGCAGCCCGGACGGCCTGATCTGGTCGGGCGCGGCCAGCACCGTGGTGGTGCCGGCCACGCAAGGCTCCATGGGGGTGCTGCCGCGGCATGCGGCGCTCATGTCCAGCTTGGAGCCGGGACTCACCGTGGTCACGGAACCGGGTGGCAGCGAACGGCGCTACGTGACGGGGGCCGGCTTCGTGGAGATCGCCGACGATCGCGTGCTGCTCCTGGTGGACTTCGCCGATGACCCGGCCCGTATCGACGTGAAGCGCGCCCAGTCGTCGCGTGAGCGGGCCGAGAAGCGCCTGCGCTCTGCTGCCGAAGAGGTCGATCGCGTGCGCGCCGAGGCGGCTCTGGCCCGTTCGCTGCAGCGCCTGCGCTTCGCCGGCCAGCCGCGGCTCTAGGGCCCGCCGTTCGCATACCGGCCTCGGTGTGCCTAGAATCGCGGCCCCATGGTTTCTCAAGGCTTACGCACTCATACCTGCGGCGCATTGCGCCCTGAGCATGTCGGTCAGGACGTGGCCCTTTCGGGCTGGGTCGACTCCTGCCGCTCAATGGGCGATGCCCTGGTCTTCGTGGATCTGCGCGACAAGTACGGCATCACGCAAGTGGCCTTCGACGATTCCGTGAGCGGCGATCTGCGCCGCGCGGCGGCCGGCCTTAAGAGTGAGTCCGTGATTCATGTGCGCGGCCGCGTGCGCGCTCGGCCCGCGGGGCAGCAGAACCAGGACCGCGCCACGGGCGCCGTGGAACTGCTGGCGCGTGAGCTGGAGGTGCTCGGCCCCGCGCAGACGCCGCCCTTTGAGCTGCGCGCAGCGGAGTCGGCGGGGGTCTCCGACGAGTTGCGTCTGCAGTACCGCTACCTCGATCTGCGCCGGGCCCGCCCGCAGCGCAATCTGCGCCTGCGGCACGAGGTGCTGCTCGCGCTGCGCAACCGGCTTTCGGATCTGGGCTTCACCGAAGTCGAGACGCCGATTCTCACCAAGGCCACACCGGAAGGTGCGCGCGACTATCTCGTGCCCAGCCGCGTGCATCCCGGCAAGTTCTACGCGCTGCCGCAGTCGCCGCAGATCTTCAAGCAGATCCTCATGGTGGCCAGCCTGGACAAGTACTTCCAGATCTGCCGCTGTTTCCGCGACGAGGACCTGCGCGCCGACCGCCAGCCGGAGTTCACTCAGCTCGACGTGGAGCTGTCCTTCGTCGGCCAAGACGAGGTCATCGAGATGGTTTCGGCGGCCGTGGCCCACGCGGTGGCCGTAGTGCGTCCAGGGGCTGCGCCGGCGCTGCCGCTGCCGAGCATGACCTGGACCGAGGCGCAAACTGCCTATGGCAGCGACAAGCCCGATACTCGTTTTGGTGTGCTGCTGCGCGACGTGACCGAGCTGGTCAAGGCCAGCGGCTTTGGCGTTTTCAGCAACACGGCGCAGGGCGGGGGCCGCGTGCGCATGCTGGCCGCGCCCGGCGGCGGCGCCTTTTCGCGCAAAGAGATCACTGAATTCGAGGAAGTCGCCAAGGCCAGCGGCGCCAAGGGCCTGGCTTGGTTCAAGGTCGTCACTGCGCCGACCAGCGGCGACTCAGCCGGTGCGGCGGCGGGGGCTGCGCTGGCGCTGGAGGGCGGCAGCAGCAAGTTCCTTTCTCCCCAAGAAGCGGGAGGCCTGTTGGCTGCGACCAAGGCTGCGGCCGGCGATCTGCTCTTGGCCGTGGCCGACAGCCTGGAAGTTTCCGCCAAGGCCCTCGGCGCGGTGCGTCTCGCGTTGGGGCGCAAGCTCAAGCTGATCGATCCGCAGGCTCTGGCCTTCACCTGGGTGGTCGACTTCCCGATGTTCGAGCGCGATGCGGCGACAGGCGAACTCACGCCGGCGCATCACCCATTCTGCATGCCGAAGGAGGCCTACCTCGGGCAGCTCGAGCAGGATCCGGCGGCCACGCTGGCGCAGAGCTACGACTTGGTGCTGAATGGCGTGGAACTGGGCAGCGGCTCGGTGCGCATTCATGACAGCGCGCTGCAGCGCCGGGTCTTCCAGCGCATTGGCCTGCCCGAGCGCGAGATCCGCGAGCGCTTCGGCTTCGTGCTGGAGGCCTTTGCCTTCGGCGCTCCGCCGCACGCCGGCTTCGCCGTGGGCCTCGACCGGCTCGTGATGATCCTGGCGGGCGAAGACAGCATCCGCGAAGTCATCGCCTTCCCGAAGACCGCTGCCGCGGCCTGTCTCATGACCGGCGCACCAACGCCCGTCGCCGATCAGCAGCTCGTTGAGGCTGGCATTGCCCTGCGCCAGGCCGCAGGCGCAGGGGTCGCTGCGGGCCCCAAAGGCGCTTTGTGAGAGTCACTCTGCCCGACGGCAGCCAGCGCGAACTGCCGGCCGGCGCCACAGGCGCTGACCTCGCGAAGGCCATCGGCCCCGGGCTGGCCAAGGCGGCGCTGGCCATCACGGTGAATGGTGAGCTGCGCGACTTGCTGCGCCCGCTGCCCGACGGCGCCTCCGTTTCCATTCTCACCGACAAGGCCAGTGAAGCCGCGCTCGACCTGCTGCGGCATAGCACCGCACACGTCATGGCGCAGGCGGTCATGGACCTGTTCGGGAGCCAAGTCGTTCGGCTCGGCATCGGCCCGACGATCGCGACTGGCTTTTACTACGACTTTGATCTCACCGACGGGCGGCGTTTGCGCGAGGAAGATCTGCGCGCGATCGAAACCCGCATGCGCGAGATCATCCAGGCCGACGAGCGTTTCGTGCGCGAGGAAGTGCCGCGCGAGACGGCGCTGGCCACTTGGCGCGAGCGCGGCGACCGCTACAAAGTGGAACTCATTGAGGGTCTGCCGGAAGGTGAGGTGATCACCTTCTATCACTGCCAGGCCGACGGCCAGGACGTCTTCCTCGATCTGTGCCGCGGCCCGCACGTGCCCAGCACCGGCCGCCTCGACGTGCGCTTCCGGCTGCTGAGCGTGGCCGGCGCCTATTGGCGCGGCGACGAGAAGAATCCCATGATGCAGCGCATCTACGCGGCCTGCTTCCGCACCGACAAGGAGCTGGAGAAGCACCTCCACAACTTGGAGGAGGCCAATAACCGCGATCACCGCAAGCTGGGCAAGGAGCTGAAGCTCTTCCACTTCACCGATGAAGTGGGGCCGGGCCTGCCGCTGTGGCTGCCGCGCGGCACGGCTGTGCTCGAAGCGCTCGAAAGCTTCTTGCGCGATGAGCAGCGCCGCCGCGGCTACCTCTCGGTGAGTACGCCGCACATCGGGCGCCTCGCGCTGTACCAGACCTCCGGCCACTGGCAGAACTATCGCGACTCCATCTTCCCGCTCATGGGCGACGAGGAGTCGGGCGGCTTCGTGCTGAAGCCCATGAACTGCCCACACCACATCCAGATCTATAAGTCCGACCTGCGCAGCTATCGCGACCTGCCGCTGCGCCTGGCGGAGTTCGGGACCGTCTACCGCTTCGAAAAGAGCGGTGAGCTGGGCGGCCTCAAGCGCGTGCGCGGTTTCACCGTCGACGACGCGCATCTCTTCGTCACGGCCGAGCAGCTCGAGTCGGAGTTCCGCGACGTGGTGCAGCTCGTGCGCCATGTGCTGACCACGCTCAAGCTCACCGACGTCAAGGCGCGCGTCGGCCTGCGCGATCCGGCCTCAGACAAGTACGTGGGCTCACCCGAGCAGTGGACCCTGGCCCAGGAGAGCATTCTGCGTGCGTGCCGGGACATGGGCCTCGAACACACGCAGGAACTTGGCGAGGCGGCCTTCTATGGCCCCAAGCTCGACTTCGTGGTCACCGACGAGCTGGGCCGCGAGTGGCAGCTCGGCACCGCCCAGGTGGACTACAACCTGCCCGAGCGCTTCGACCTGCTTTACACAGCCAAGGACGGCAGCCGGCAGCGGCCGATCATGATCCATCGGGCACCGTTCGGCAGCCTGGAGCGCCTCATGGGCGTGCTCATCGAGCACTACGCGGGAGCCTTCCCGCTCTGGCTGGCTCCGGTCCAAGTGGCCGTGGCCCCGCTCAGTGACGACCAGCTTCCGGCCGCGCAGGAACTGGCCGCCGAACTGGAGCGGGCCGGGTTGCGCGTGGGCCGCTCCTTCGAGTCAGACCCGATCGGGGCCCGGATACGGCGCGCCCGTCTTGAAAAACTGCCCTATATGGCCATACTGGGCGCCCGCGAAATTCGTGACGCGACTGTCTCCGTCAGGTCCTACCAAGCCGGAGAACTCGAGCCCATGAGTCGCGCCACGTTCCTGGAACGGTTGCGGCTCGAGATCGAGCAGCGACGCTGACGTCCAGTCGCGCGGGCCTTACCCAAACAACACTCAGCTCGAACATCACTCAGGAGGATCGGCAACGGCTCAGCCCAAGCAGCGCATCAACGAGGAAATCCGCATCCGGCAGGTCCGTCTCATCGACGAGACCGGTGCACAGCGCGGCGTGGTCGAAACCGAGGCCGCCCTCCAGATGGCCCGTGACGCGGGTCTCGATCTGGTCGAAGTGGCGCCCGAGGCTCACCCGCCCGTCTGCAAGATTCTCGACTTCGGCAAGTACAAGTACTTGCTCAAGAAGAAGGAGCACCAGGCCAAGCGCAAGCAGCACCAGGTGGTCATCAAGGAGATGCGCGTGCGACCCAAAATCGACGTGCACGACCTTGAGACCAAGCTCAAGCAGGCCCGGGGCTTCCTTCAGGATGGCGACAAACTGCAGGTCAACATGCTCTTCCGTGGACGTGAAATCGGCTTCAAGGAGCTGGGTATCACGGTCATGCAGCGCATCCGCGAGTCCCTCGCGGATGTCAGCAAGGTCGAGCGCGAGCCCCGCCAGGAAGGCAATCGCATGATCATGATCCTCCAGCCGAGCCACACGAAGTAACCCCGCTCAGACCGTTTCCCCGAAAGCAAACCGATGCCCAAGCTCAAGACCAAGAAGTCCATCAAGAAGCGCATGAAGATCACCAAGTCCGGCAAAGTTTTGCGCCGGAAGCCGGGTGGTCGGCACTACAAGGCCGGCAAGTCCAGCGGGCGCCGTCGGCGCCTGCGCGGCACCGATCTCGTCGTAGGCAAGCGCGCCAAGACGATGCTGGTTCTGCTGGCCCCCGGTTCCTGAAGCTCAAGGCCCCTGTCGGAGACTGACCCATGGTTCGCGTTCACACCGGTGTTGCTCATCACAAGCGCGTTAAGCGCCTGCTCAAGCGGGCTAAGGGCTACCGCGGCCAGCGCAGCAAGAACCTGCGTTCGGCTAAGCCGACGGTGCTGCGCGCCGGCGCTTTCGCCTACGCGCACCGGCGCCTGCGGCGGCGCGACATCCGCAAGCTCTGGATCGTGCGCATCAATGCGGCCGTGCGCGCCGAGGGGCTGACCTACAGTCGCTTCATGGAGCTGGCCCGGATCGCGAAGCTGGGGCTGGACCGCAAGTCCCTGTCCGAGCTGGCGGCCCGCGACCCGGCTGGCTTCACCAGCCTCGTCGGCAAGGTCAAGTCCGCCGCGAAGTCCTGACGGCAGGCGGCATGCCCGACGCCTCAGGCCCCGCAGATCCTGGTGCGGACGCCGGTGCGCTGGCTGCACGCCTGCAGGAGTTGTCCGGGCGCGCCCAGGCCGAACTGGAGGCCGCGAGCACCGAGGAGGCCCTGCTCCAGTGCGAGCAGACTTGGCTCGGCCGCAAGGGCGAATTGGCCACGCTCATGCGGGGCGTGGGCAGTCTGGCGCCCAGCGAGCGCGCCGGCTTCGGACAAGCAGTCAATGCCGCCAAGGCCGTCCTCGAGAACACCGTGCGTGTGCGCCGGGAGGCGCTGGTGGGTGCGCGCGAGGCGGCAGAGCTCGCCGACCACCGTTTCGATCCCACGGAACCGGCGCTGGCTCCGCGGCGCGGCCACCTGCACCCGCTGACGCAAGTGCGGCGCGAGGTCGAGGCGATCTTCCTCGGCCTGGGCTTCGATGTCATGGACGGTCCGGAGGTGGAGACCGAGTCCTACAACTTCGACCTGCTGAACATTCCGGCGCACCATCCGGCGCGCGACTCGCAAGACACGTTTTGGCTGGAAGGCGGGCAGGTGCTGCGCACGCATACGTCGCCCGTGCAACTGCGGGCTATGCAGCGTGCCGCCGGGCGCCTGCCGGTGCGCGTCATCGCGCCCGGCCGCGTCTTCCGCAATGAGCAGCCCGACGCGACGCATGAGCACACCTTCCATCAGGTGGAGGGGCTGCTCGTGGACGAGGGCGTCAGCCTGGCCGACATGAAGGGCGTGCTGGCACTCGTGATGGAGCGGCTCTTGGGCCGGGCCGTCGAGGTGCGGCTGCGGCCGCACTACTTCCCCTTCGTGGAGCCGGGCGTGGAGCTGGACCTGCGGCCGGCGGGCAGTGCGGGACCCTGGCTCGAGATGCTCGGTTGCGGCCTGGTTCATCCGCATGTTTTGCGGGCCGGCGGTTTCGATCCGGCCAAGGTCTCCGGCTTCGCCTTCGGCATGGGGCTCGAGCGGCTGGCCCTGGCGCGCTTCGGCATCGACGACCTGCGCTGGATGATGAGCGGTGATCTGCGCTTTTTGCAGCAGTTCTGAGGATCCATGAAACTCTCGCTCAATCTGCTGTCCGAGCATGTGGATCTGGCCGGACTGGCGCCGGAAGAGATTGCACGTCAGCTCACGCTGAAGACGGCGCTCATCGAGGGCTTCGTCGATCAGCGCAAGACGCTGGCGGGCGTGCTCATCGGCAAGGTCGTCGAGTGCGGCCGGCACCCGGGCGCCGACCGGCTCTCGCTTTGCCGCGTGGAGTTTGGAGGAGAGCAGCCGGCGGCCGTGGTCTGCGGGGCGCCGAATGTGGCGACGGGCCAGACCATCGCCTACGCGCCGGTCGGGATCACGCTGCCGGGCGGCCAGAAACTGAAGGCCGCCAAGATTCGCGGTGAACTGAGTGAAGGCATGATCTGCGCCGAGGACGAACTCGGCTTGGGCCCCGAACACGACGGCATCCTGGCGTTGCCAGGGACTCTGACGGCGGGGGCCTCCTTCGCGGAAGTCGCCGGCTTGGCAGATGTCATCTTTGAGATCGACAACAAGAGCGTGACCCATCGGCCCGATCTGTGGGGCCACTATGGCTTCGCGCGAGAGCTGGCGGCGATTTTTAACCGCCCGCTGCGGCCGCTGGCGGTCGACGAGCAGCTTCGGGCTTACGAGCCGGGTGAGACGGCTGCGCTCTCGGCGGCCGAGCCGGGCGGCACACCGCCTCGTGTGGTGCGCGAGGCCGCCCAAGCCTGCGCTGCTTATGCGGGGCTCTGCCTGGAGGCTGAGCCGAGCCGTTCACCGGACTGGCTGCGCTTCCGGCTCATCGCCTGCGGGCTGCGTCCGCGCGGCCTGCTCGTCGATCTTTCCAACTACGTCATGCTCGAATTGGGTCAGCCCACACACCCCTTCGATCGCGACAAACTCGGCGAGGCTTCGATCCGGGTGCGCTTTGCTCGGGCGGGGGAGCGCCTGACCACACTGGATGGCGTCGAGCGCGAACTGAGCAGCACCGACCTGGTTATCGCCGCCGACGAACACGCCGTGGCGCTGGCCGGGCTGATGGGCGGCGCGGGCAGCGAAGTGCACGAGAGCACGCAGCGCCTGTTTCTGGAGTCAGCCAGTTTCGAGCCCACGGTTGTGCGCCGCACGTCGAGCCGCCTCGGTCTGCGCACCGACGCCTCCGCGCGTTTCGAAAAGGGGCTCGCAGTGGACGGCGTGGCGTGGGCGCTGCGCCGCTACGCCCTCCTGCTCAAATCGCTCAGTCCGACGGCGCGTGTGTCCGGCGGTTTTGAAGTTTCCGGCGCGCTGAGTGCGCCGGCGCGACTGATCAGACTGGATGTTCGTGTCGTCTCGGCCAGGCTGGGCTTGCCGCTCGAAGAGACCGAGGTCAGCGCGGCGCTGCGCTCGCTGGGCTTCGTGGTGAAAGTCCTTGGCCCTGGACAGTGGGAAGTGCAGGTGCCGGCCTGGCGCGGCAGCCGTGACGTCAACTTGGCCGAGGATCTCGTCGAGGAAGTCGGGCGCCTGCTCGGTTACGAGCGCGTGCCCGCGAGCACGCCGCGCGGCGTGTTGCGCAACGGCCGCCAAGACCCGCTCTTTGTCGTCGAGGAGAGCCTGCGCGACCGGCTCGTCGCTTTGGGCTGCACCGAGACGCTGGCCTATTCGACTGTGCCGGACGCGGTCCTGCGCAAGGTGCGCTGGCCGGAAAACAGCGCCTTGCCGCGCCTTTCCAACTCGCTGCAGCAGGAGGCGGCGCGGCTGCGCCCGGCACTGGCGCCAGCCCTGCTGGCCCGCCTGGAAGAGTGGCTGCGGCACGAAGACGACGTGGCCGTGTTCGAAGTCGGGCGCGGCTATCGCCTGGAAGCTGGGGCCGAGACCGGCGTGTCCGAGTCGCGCGAGGTCAGCCTGCTGCTGGGCTGGCGGCAGGTTCGCGACGCGCGCGAGGTCGTGCGCGCGCTCCTGGGAGTGACGGAAAGAGCGCTGTTGGCGCTCGGGTTTACCTCTCTCTCCGTGCAGCCCTGGCAGCCTGAGGCCAGCGTGCCCTGGTTGCATCCGCAGCGCACAGCGCGTGTCTCGCAGCGCGTGCCAAAGGCAGGCTCGGCAGCGGTGTTGGCCACGCTGGGCGCGATCGAGCCGGGGGTCCTGCGCAGTCTGGATGTGTCGGGCGCAGCAGGCCTGCTGAGTTTCGACGTTGAGAACCTCGCACGAGCCGCGCCCGAGGGAGTTCGTTATCAGCAGGTGCCCCGGTTCCCGCCGACGCGACTCGATCTGGCCTTCGTGCTGAGTTACGAGCTAAGCGTCGACAGCGTGCAGAGCGTCATGCTGCAGGCCGGGCAGAAGCATTTGCGCTCGGTGGAGGCCTTTGACGTGTATCGCGGCGCGCCGCTGGGTGCCGACGAGCGCTCGGTGGCCTTCCACCTCGTCTTCCAGGCGTCCGATCGCACGCTCACCCTGGCGGAAGTCGAGAAGGTGCGCCTGCGCATCATCGCAGCGGTCACCGAGCGCGGTGGTCGCCTGCGCTGATTGACTGACTGGCGCACGCGCGTATAGTCGACGACGCCGGTCGGTCTCCGGGTCCAGTGTGTCTTCGGACCCTTTCTCTTCCTCCGGGGACACCCCTTCGGCACGTGACGGACAAGCCCGTCCTGAACGGGATCTCCTGACCGTGCTTCGTGTTCCCACCTGGCTCTGCCAGGGTCCCGAGGATGCTGAACCCCGGGGGCCGGCCGGTGCTCAACGCACTGGAATGCGCGCGCGCGGATCCTAGGATCGGGCTTGCTGGCGCAGACGGCGCCAGCGCGAATTCCCTGGGGGTGTGCTGCCATGGTCAAGAGCGCTTGCGTCGCGCTGATCGTCGTGCTGGGTGTCGTGTGGTTTGCTCTGCAAGAGCAGCAGGCCGGGGCGCAGCCGCGCTCGGAAGCCGTGTTTGCGGCCGGAGGTGCCGATGGGGCAGGGCTCTCCCCGGATTCAGCGGGACAGGCCGTCTCGCCGATTGCACTACGTCGAGACGAGGGTGCGACACCTGCGGGCCAGGCGCTGCCCTCGGAAGCCTCGTTGCGGGAGTCCATGCGCACGGCGACGACCCTGAAGGATGCGTCCAGGGCAGCGTTGGCCTTGGGACTCCTCGTCACGGACGCTTCCGAGGCGCGCCAGATGCTGAGCGCTGCTCTGCAGGGCGGAGGCGTTTCGGGAGCACAGTACGAGGAAGTCGGCGCCCGGCTCCGTGAGCTCAATCGGCGGCCTCAGGAGAGCCTGCTGGCCCTGATTGGGACCAAGCCCTACGCGGTGAAGTCGAATGACAGTCTCTGGAAGCTCTGCAACAAGACCCTACCGGCCTCGCTGGGGGTTAGCCCCGAGGTTGGCTTGATCAAGCTCGTGAACGGACTGAGTCAGGACGCGCTGCGCGTCGGTCAGACTCTCGCCATTCCGGTGGAGCCGCTGCGGATTCGGGTGGACAGCACGCAGCTGGGTTTGTCCGTGTTCGTTGGGGGGCAAGCCGTGGCGGCGTATCGGGTCGGGCTTGGTAAGGAGGGCCGAACGCCTCTGGGGGCCTTCACGGTGATCGAACGTCAAGAGAACCCCACTTGGTACCACGCCGGCAAAGCCATCCCCTTTGGCGATCCGGAGAACGTGCTCGGCACGCGCTGGCTGGGCTTCGATGAACGCGCCGATGCGGTCGGCTACGGAATTCACGGGACTTCTCAGCCGGAAACCATCGGGCTGTTCGAATCGATGGGCTGCGTGCGGATGCGCAATGCCGAGGTGGAAGAGCTCTTCGAACTCGTGGCGCGAGGCACGCAGGTCGAGATTCTCTGAGCCTGGGAGGAACGTCCGAAAAGCCTGCGGGCCTCGTTCCCTCTGGCCTCCTCGCGGCCATCTAGGAAATCTGGGTAATCGCTCGAAGGCCCCTGAAAACTCAGGGCTTTTCGTCGGCTGGGCGCCGGGTGACGGCCTCGGGCTGCCGGCTGCAGGCCGGGCCACTCGCTGACCCGCCGGATTTTCTGGTGGGGGCTTGAACGGCTTTTCGGCATCGGTACACTACTCGGCTCACCTCCGGGTGAAAAAAACGTGCCCGTCTGGCGCCAGGAACCACGCTGAAAACGCGCTTTCTGGCGGCCAGAAAATGGGGTCCGGCGCTTCGCGGCGCCGCACCTCGAACGGCCTGGCTAGCCGCACGATCCTTGACATTTTGGTAGTAAGCCTGCTTGAGCGTGTGTGAGCAGAGCTGCGTAACAGCAGCACTGGTCAATTACGAACGACCCGCGCGACTTAGCCTCGCGACGGGTCGCCAGATCGATTCTTCATCATGAAGGGTTTGATCCTGGCTCAGAATGAACGCTGGCGGCGTGGATTAGGCATGCAAGTCGAACGCGAAAGCGGGGGTAACTCCGCGAGTAG
>JBQTIY010000019.1:0-3846 GCA_052387675.1 Planctomycetota bacterium
CGAGCAGGATCTGCATCTCGCGCTCGGCCGCCAAGCTGAGCAGCGCGCCGCGGGCTTCGCGGGCCAGATCGCGCAGGTCCAGGGCTTCGGCGCGCGGCACGCCGGTCTCGGCCTCGACGCGCGCCAGGGAGAGCAGGTCGCCGACGATGGCGATCATGCGTTCGTTATTGACTCGCGCTCGCTCCAGGAAGTGCTGGCGCGTGCCAGCGTCCAGCGCGGGATCGTCCAGGACCGCATCCAGAAAGCCGCGCAGCGACGTGAGCGGTGTTTTGAGCTCGTGGCTGACGTTGACCACGAAGTCGCGGCGGACCTGCTCCAGGCGGCGGACTTCGGTGAGGTCGCGCAGCACGAGCACGCAGCCCCAGGCCTGGCCCGAGGCGGCCTCGGCCGAACCGAGCGGCGTGGCCGTGAGGCCCAGGACGCGATCGTGCGGCTCGCCCGCCAGGAGCGTCTCGCCGACCGTCGCGCGCTGGTCACGCAGGCAGCGCTCGAGCAGGCCGGCCACTTGCGGGAGACGCGTGAGCTCCCAGACGAGCCGGCCCTGGGCACGGGCGGCGTCGAAGCCCAGCAGTCGGCCGGCCGCCGCGTTGACCAGCACGGCACGCAGTTGTCCGTCCACCGCGAGCACGCCCTCTTCCATGCTGCCGACGATGGCGCGGATCTCGGACTCGTCGCGGGCGATGCGCTGGAAGCGCGCGCCGAGGCGCGTGGACATGTCGTCCAGGGCCACCCGCAGTTCGGCGAGTTCCCCGCGCCCTTCGTCGAGCAGCCGCGGCGGAGACTCACCGCGTGCGACGGCCTCGACGTAATCGGAAAGTTCCCGAATGGGGCGCTGCACGCTGCGGGCCAGGAGCGCCGCAGCGATGGCGCCGGTGAGGAGCGCCAGGATGGCCGCTTGCAAGATGGCCTTGTGCAGGAGCTGCTCTTCACTGAGCAGATCTGCCTCGGAGAGCGAGAGCACAACGAATCCCAGCAGGCGCTCGCCGTCGCGGATCGCGGCGGCCTCATCGCGCCGCGGGCTCTCGCTGAGCCGGCTGGTGCGCGTTGCGCCGGGCCTGGCCTCCAGGCCGCGCGCGGCCCGGATTTCCGGCCGTTCGAGGAGATTGCCCAGGCTTTCGGCGGCTTCGTGGGTGTCGGCCAGGGCGCGGCCATCGGCAGCGACCGCCGTGAGGCGCCGACCCGGGAGCAAGCCCGACAGCCGGGCCAGTTCCGCCGCCAGCTGGGCCGGGTTATCGGCCAGCAGCGTCGGTCGAAGCGCAGCCGCGGCGAGCTGGGCCTCGGTCTGCAACTGCGCCGTGACGTGGGCCGCGTCTCGTTCGCGCAAGCCGCTCAGGGCGAGACCGTACACGACGGCCACGGTGACCGTCACGACGAGGGCCGCGGCCCCAAAGACCTTTGCAAAGCCCGTCATCGCGACCCCCGACGGGTCAATTGGCCAGTTCGGAGAAACGATACCCGATGGCGCGGACGGTCTCGATCATGTCGCGGTGGGGGCCCAGTTTGCGCCGGATGCTGCGCACGTGCACATCGATGTTGCGCTCGAGCACCATGGAGTTCGGTCCCATGGAGGCCGAGAGAATCTGGTCACGCGTGAAAACCCGCCCAGGCCGTGCGGCGAGGTAGTGCAGGATGCGGAACTCCGTCGCGGTGAGGATGATCACCTCGCCGTCGATCAGCACCTTGTGCCGAGCCGGGTCGATGCGCAGCGGGCCGATGACCAGCGCACGCTTGTCGTCGGTGCTGGCGCCTTCGTCGCGAGTGCGGCGCAGGACGGCGCGCACGCGCGCCAAAAGTTCGTTGGGCTTAAAGGGCTTGGCGATGTAGTCGTCGGCGCCGAGGCCCAGCCCGAGCACGACGTCGGACTCCTCGCCTTTGGCCGTGACCATGAGAATGGCGATGCCGGCCGTGGAGGGCTCGGCCCGGATTTGCCGGCAGACCTCCAGGCCATCGGCGCCGGGCAGCATGAGGTCGAGCAGCATGACGGCGGGCAGGTGGCGGCGCGCGGCCACGAGGGCGGCCTTGCCGTCGCCGGCCGTCAGCACCTCGTAGCCTTCACGGGCCAGGGTGTATTGAAGGATCTCCCGGATGTCCGGCTCGTCGTCGACGATCAGGATCTTGAGCTGCGTCATGCGCGCGAGTGTTCCGCCGCTGTGTGAAGGCGCGATGAATAACGCGCGTGGGCTTCGGCAGGCTTCATGTCGTCTGTGTGAAAATCCTATCGATTCCACACGCCGTCTTCACGAAGCGCCGTTGGGATGGGCCGCAGCTGTGTCCTTCCCCTTCACGGAGTCTTTCCGCCATGCGCATCGTGACTCGAGTTCTTCCCGCGGCCTTGTTGGCAGCTCTGGCTTGGCTGCCTAGCTCCGCCAGTGCCCAGGCCACCGACGCCTCGTCCGTGGAAACGGCCATCCTCGACGTGCTCCTCGCTCAGGGGCTCATCGATCAGACCCAGTACGAGCAACTGCTCGCGATGGCCCGCGAGAAAGTGGCCGACTCGCGCGGCGAGATCGACCTCATCGAAGGCCGGCTCGAGCGCCTGCGCGCTGCGGCGGTCACCGTGGACGGCGGTGCGCCCGGCAAGCTGCTCTTCAGGTCGCCCGACGGCAAGTGGTCGCTGGGCCTCAAGGGACGGATCCAGGCCCGCGTCATCAGCCAGAAGGATGACGCTCCGAACATTGACAGCAACACCGACCTCGACACCGAATCCGGCGTGAACTTCAGCACCCCGCGAGTGCGGCTCGGCTTCGAAGGCCAGGCTGGCGCCGAGAACGTCAAGTACAAGCTCGAGTGGGACATGAGCACCACCGGCACGCTCAACGCGGGCGCTGCCGCCGGCGCCGCCAATGCCTTCAACCTGCGCCACGCCTTTGTGGACTGGGGTTTCGAGAACGGTCTGTCGCTGCGCTTCGGCCAGTCGAAGTTCCCCTTCGGCCGTGAAGAGAACATCTCGAGCGGCAACATCGCGCTCATGGACCGCTCGCTGGCCAGCAACCGCTTTGCGCCGGCCTACGAGCCCATGGCCATGCTCTTCGGCACCGGCAACGGCGGTGAATATGAGTACTACGCCGCCGTGTCGAACGGCGACGGCCGCTCGATCAACAACAACGACGGCGACAGCGAGAACGGCGTCCGCAAGGGCGTGCGTTTCGTGTGGAACGCGGTCGGGACTCCGCTCAAGGCGGACGGACCGGCCTTCCAGACGGTGGACAGCGGCGAGACCAAAGTGTCCTTCGGCGCCTCGTGGATGAAGAACGACAACGCGGTGGACATCGCCACCAAGGGCGCCATCACGGCAGCGGGCGGCTTGGCTTCGGTGACCGACAGCGAGAGTCTGGGTCTGGACGTGCAGGCCATGAGCGGCCCCTGGTCCATCTTGGCCGAGTGGTTCGATCGCAAGGAAGATCGCCTGGGCCTGCCCGGCCAGCGCGACGACGGCCAGACCCTGCAGGTCGGCTACTTCCTCGACCCGCACGTGTGGGAAATCGTGGCGCGCGTCTCGCGCCTCGATGCCTCGGCGACGGCCAATGCGCCCACCGCGGGTGTGCTCAATAACACGGACTCCAAGGAACTCACCCTGGGTCTCAATCGTTACGTCGACGGCCACAACGCCAAGTGGATGTTCGACGTCGTGCGGACGACCTTCAGCAACCACGCTGTGGCTGCGGGTGAAGACCTCGACAACACTCAGTACCGCATCCAGTATCAGGCGATCTTCTGAGCGCCTGAGACACCCTTGAGCAGGGATCTTCCGGTAGGGGGCGCTTCGGCCGGCAGGCCGGGGCGCCCCCTGCCCTTTTCGTTGCGGCGCGTCAGGCGGCCGGCCTTCGGTCGGAACTCATGCCACGC
>JBQTIY010000020.1:0-16298 GCA_052387675.1 Planctomycetota bacterium
ACTCGGTGGCGATGCGCTGTGGAGGCCCGGCTACGCATCCCCCAGGAGTCGCCGCGGCGCTGCGCCCGATCAGCGGCACAGCGATCGCCTCAGCAATTCGCCTTCAGTCATTGGCTGAGCAAACGGCGACTGCCTTCCAAAATTTGCAGCGGTGTGCGACGCGGGGGGGTGTGGGTGTGCCGCGAGTTCCGAGCCGACCTCTCGGCCGCCTCGGCCGAGTCGGCGAGGTGTCTGAGCGGCACCGCCGAGCCCCCGCCGCGGGCGCACTCAGCGCTCCCCGCGGGCGCACTCAGCGCTCTACGCCAGCACTTTCTGAATGAGCTGCGGCTCGATGACGCCGGTGAGCTTTCGATCCAGCCCGCCGTAGGGGAAGGTGAGGCGGTGCCAGTCCAGGCCCATGAGGTGCAGGACGGTGGCGTGCAGGTTGCGGATGTGGTGGCGCTCGACGGCGGCTTCCGAGCCGAGCTCGTCGGTCTCGCCGACGCTGCCCGGGCGGATACCGGCGCCGGCCATCCACATGCTGAAGCCCTTGGGATTGTGGTCGCGCCCGTCGGGGTTCTGCTGCTGTCCGGCGATGGCGAGCTGGCCGACGGGTTGGCGGCCGAACTCGCCGCCCCAGATGACGAGTGTTTCGTCGAGCAGGCCGGTGCGCGCGAGATCGGTGAGCAGGCCGGCGATGGGCTGATCGACTTCGGGGCAGTGGATGGAGAGGTTTTCCTCGACGCCGTGGTGGGCGTCCCAGGTTTGCTGCTGGTGTCCGCCGCCGTGGTAGATCTGCACGAAGCGCACGCCGCGCTGCACGAGGCGGCGCGCGATGAGGCACTGCCGGCCGAAGACGCCGGGAGCGACGGCGAGGCGATGCGGGCCGCGCGGCGCGTCCAGCGCGTAGAGACGGCGCACATCTTCGGGCTCGGTGGAGAGATCGAGCGCCTCGGGAGCTGACTCCTGCATGCGGTAGGCCAGCTCGTAGCTGGCGCTGCGCGCGGCGAGTTCGCTCGTGCCCGGGTGCGCGGCGGTGTGCGCGGCGTTCAGCGCGACGAGCGTGTCGATCTGGCGCTTCTGCATTTCGCGCGAGAGGCCCGAGCGGCCGCTCTCGCCGCCCTCCGGCGAGAGGAAGAGCAGCGGGTCGCCGGTGGAGCGGAAGAGTGTGCCTTGGTAAGCGGCCGGCATGTAGCCGGCGCTCCAGTTGGCCGGGCCGGAGATGGGGCCGCCGCGCGGATCGTGCATGACCACGAAGGGCGGCAGGTCGCGCTGGCTGCTGCCCAGGCCGTGCGTGATCCACGAGCCCATGGCCGGGTGGCCCTGCAGCGCCTGGCCGGAGTTCATTTGCAGCACCGCGGAGCCGTGCGCGAAGGAATCCGTGTAGAGGCTCTTGATGACGGCCAGGCGGTCCATGTGCGCAGAGAGCGCCGGCAGAGCATCGCTGCACCACTGGCCCGTCTGGCCGTGCTGCTTGAAGCTGCGCTTGCTGCCGAGCAGCACGCTGCTCTTCACGTCATTGCGGCGCATCTCCATGTCCACCGACTGGCCGTCGCGCCGGCTGAGCTCGGGCTTGTAGTCGAAGAGGTCCATCTGCGAGGGACCGCCGAACATGAAGAGGAAGATGCAGTGCTTGGCCTTGGGCGCGAAGTGCGGGAGGCGCGCGGCGAGCGGGTCGTCGGAGCCCGCGGCCACGGCGGCGGCCGCAGCGCGCGGCAGGAAGAGACCGCCCTGACCAAGCAGCGTGAGCAGCGAGAGGCCGGCCGCACTGCGCCCGGCGGCGGAGAGCAGCTCGCGGCGTGAGAGGCCGTTGGCGGGGCAGGGCCGTGGCTCAGTCGACATAGGCGAACTCGTTCAAGTTGAGCAAGAGCAGGCAGAAGGCTTCGAGGGCGCGGCGCTCGGGGCCGGGGTCGGTGGCGACGATGAGCTGCTGCGTTGTGGCCGAGTCGATGGTGAACGAGGCCACCTCGACGCCCGCGCCCCAAGTGCGCAGGCCCACGGAGCGGCCGGGCAGTGGGGCGGTGACGTCGGCTTCGAGCAGCGTCGCGCGGTCCTGCGCGCCGCTGCTGTTATCGGCCTCGATGGAGGCCGACACGCGTGAGCCGTAAACGGTGAGCCGTGCGGTCAACCACTCTCCTAGCGCGAAGCTGAGCGGCGCGGTGGCGAGAGTTGCTGGCGCGGGCAGCGATGTCCCGGGCTCGGCCCCGGGGACCGAGCCGTCCGGCACGGGATGCAGCACGAGGCGGGCCGTGCCGGCCAGCGGTTCAAGACGCAGCTCGATGCCGGTGATGTCGTCGCCCTCGGGTGCGGCGCGCACGACGAGCGAGACCAACTCGCTGCCCGCCTCAAGGCGCAGGCGGGCCGCGAACGCGGCGTCGGCCGCGCCCGCGTCGAGGAGCGCCGTCGGGCCTCGCAAGAGATCCAATTCGCGCGTCGAGTTGTACTGGCCGCCCCACACGCCGCTCGTCACGGTCCATTCGCCGGCCGGCACGCGCAGGATGTCGGCGCCCCCAAGTTGCGCGAGGTAGGCCACATCCACGCGCGAGGGGACCTGCGCATGGAAGTGCATGGTCGGCCGGCGCTTCGAGAACTCGGCCACGAGCTCGGCCATGTGCCGCTGCGCGACGTCGAACTCTTCGGCCGTGGGGGCGCGTGCCAGCGCCCGCTCGAAAGCGCGCCGGATGGTGCGCGCGGGATCGAGGCCCACTTCGGCCTCGACCGAGCGAGCGAAGGCCGAGGCGTGCTCGTTGAGGAAGTCGCCGTTCAGCAGCAAGAGCGCCTGGCTGGGCACGGTCGTGGTGGCGCGCGTGGCCACCGAGAGCGAGGGATTGGGGCCATCGAAGGTCTCGATGAGCGGGTCGGCCATGTTGCGCTTCACAAAGCCGTAGATGCTGCGCCGGTCGCGCTCGCTGGAGCTGGACAGCTCCCAGCCCTCGCCCGGTCGCGAGGCGCCGCCGAGCACTTCACGATTGAGGTGCGGAAAGAAGCCGCGGCCGCCGCGCTCGGGATTCAGCCGCCCGCTCGTGACCAGCACCGCGTCACGCAGGGCCTCGGCGGGCAGGCGCCGGGCATGCGTGCGCCAGAGCAGCGCGTTGCCCGGGTCGGCGGCCTGCGCGGCGGGCTCATTGACGGCGCTGGCCATGCGCCAGGCGTAGCTCGTGAGGATGACCCGATGGAGCTGCTTGAGGCTGCCTCGGTTGCGCCGGAACTCCAGGGCCAGCCAATCCAGTAACGCGGGATGGGTCGGCGGCTCGCCGGCGCGGCCGAAGTCGTTGGGCGTGGGCACCAGTCCGCGCCCGAAATGCTGCTGCCAGATGCGGTTCACGAAGACGCGCTCAGTGAGCGGGTTGCTGTCCGCGCTGAGCCAGTCGGCCAGGACGCGGCGCCAGCCGAGACTGCTGCGCTGCGCCGAGAGCGGCGGCAGGCGCGGTCGCGCGGCATCGGCGCTCGCCGCCAGGACGGCCGGGAAGGCCGGCTGCACAAGCGGGCCGGGCGTGGAGGCGCGCCCGCGAATGAGCACGTGCGTCGGCACGCGCCACGGGCCCTGTTCCTTGAGCGTGAGGGCCCACTCCAGGCTGCCTTCGAAGGAGAGTTTGGCTTCCTCGATGTTGCGCCGCATGAGTAGCAGTGCATGCCGGTCCGCGTAGGGCAGGGCCGCTTCGGACTCTTCCGGCGTCGGCGGGCTGCGGCCGGGCTGCTGCGCCAAGAGCAGGGCGGCGCCCTTGGCGAGGAGTTCGTCTCCGGCGCGGCGCTCGGCTTGAATGAAGGCGGCGCGCTCGCGCTCCCAGTCCAGCTTCTTGCGTTCGGTCAAGTCGAGCGGCGTCAGCGTGGGTGATTCCAGCGTGTAGACGGGCTTGGCGTAACGGCGCACGTTCTGCACGAAAGCCTGCAAGCTGTAGAAGTCCTCTTGGCGGAGCGGATCGAACTTGTGGTCGTGGCAGCGCGCGCAGCCGAGTGTGAGCCCCAGAAAGCCCTCGCTCACGCCGCGCACCATGTCGTCCAGCTCGTCGTAGAGAGCTTGATCGCCGTCGTCAGGCTCGTCGTCCCACACACCCAGGCGCCAGAAGCCGGTGGCCACGAGCGAGTCGCGCGTGACGGGTTCCAGTTCGTCGCCGGCGAGTTGCGCGCGCAAAAAGTCGTCAAAGGGCAGGTCGGCGTTGAGCGCCTCGATGACCCAGTCGCGATAGCGCCAGGCGGCGGGCTTCTCGGCGTCGCGCTCGTAGCCATTGGTCTGCGCGTAACGCACGACGTCGAGCCAATGGCGGGCCCAGTGTTCGCCATACTCGGGCCGGGCGAGGAACTCGTCGACGAGGTGCGCCCAGTGCGCTTCGCTCGGGTCGGCCGCGAAGGCCTGCACCTGCTCGAGCGTGGGGGGCAGCCCGAGCAGATCAAAGGAGAGGCGCCGCACGAGCGTGCGCGGGTCGGCGGGCGGTGCGGGCGACAGGCCGCGCTGCTCCAACTCGTCGAAGAGAAAGTTGTCGATGGGCTGGCGCGCCAGGGCCTCGAAGGCCGTGGCCGGCACTGTCGGTTGCTGGATGGGCTGGAAGGCCCACCAAGAGCGGCCCGCTTCGACATCGATGCCGCCTTCGTGCGCCGGCGCCGGCTCGACGTGCTCCCACGCGGGCCAGGGCGCGCCGCGCCGCACCCACTCCTCCAGCACGGCCACGTCGCTGGGCGAGAGTCGCCCGCTCGGCGGCATTTGCAGATCAGGGTCCGTGTAACGCACGGCGCGCACGAGCCGGCTGGCCTCAATGTCGCCGGGCACCAGCGCCGGCCCCAAGTCTCCGCCTGCCACGAGCGAGGCCGTGCCGGTCATGCGCAGGCCGCCCTTGAGCTTGACGGCTTCCGGGCCGTGGCAGTCGAAGCAGTTGTTGGCCAAGATCGGCCGCACCTGCTCCTCGAAGAAGCGCGCCTCCGCGGCGCTGGGCTCCGGCGTGTCGCCGGCCCATGGCGCGCCGAGAGTCACCCAGCGTTCGAAGGCGTCGATCTCGGCCTGGGCCAATCGATTGTCGGGCGGCATCTGGAGATCGCGGTCGTCGTAGCGCACGGCGCGCACGAGGAGGCTGGCGGCCGCATCGCCGGGCACGAGCGCCGCGCCCGACTCGCCGCCCTTGAGCATGGCGTCGCGGGAGTCCAAGCGGAGGCTGGCACGCAGCTTCTTGGCGCCGGCGCTGTGGCAGCGGTAGCAGTGCTGTTCCAGCAGCGGCCGAACTTGCTCGCGGAAGAGCTGCTCGCCCTCGTCTGCCGCAGGCGCAGCCACTGGCCAGGCCGGACCGACCACCGCCAAACCGCACAGGCTGAGTCCGGACACAAGTCCCAGGGCAGTGTTCACCAGCACGCGCGGCAGCATCGCGGCGATTCTACTCGGAGCGGTCTCGCTGGCGTGCGGTCCTCGCGGCGCCGCTGCCGCGCCGGAGTGCATGGTATTTTGCGGCGATGCCGAGTTCGCCGCGCGCCCCGCTCCGCAAGCTGCTGGCCGCGCTCGCCGCCACGCTCCTGGCGCTGCTGCTCGGCGAGATCCTTTGCCGCTTCAAGGCTCACCGCGACAACCAGGCCTCGATGTACGTGGGCTTCTCGGAAGAGCGCCACTTGGTGAAGGGCGAGCGCGTGGCCCTCATCGACATCATCCGGGTTTCGGACAATGACCGGATCGTCTTCGAACTCAAGCCGAACCTGAAGGCCGTGCCCTTTACGGGCGTGCCGCTCACCACGAACAGCCACGGCTTTCGAGGTCCCGAGGTCTCCCTCGAGGAGGAGCCCGGCACGATCACGATCATGGGATTGGGCGACTCGATCATGTTCGGCTACGGCGTCGGCGACGGGAAGAACTACCTCTCCCAGTTCGAGGCCATGCTCAACGAGCGTTATCCGCAGAAGCGCTGGCGCGTGATCAACACCGGCGTGCCGGCCTACAACACCGTGATGGAAGTGGAGACCTTGCGCACCAAGGGCCTGGCCTTCGGGCCCGATCTGGTGATCCTGAATTTGGTGCCCAATGACTTGGTCCTGCCCCAGTACGTGCGCCAAGTCGACGACGTCTTCGACCTGGGCCGCTCCTTCCTGGCCGAGCGCGTTGCGGCGCTGCTGGGCTCCGACACCAATCGCACCGGGATCGACCGCCGCGCCGGGCGCGACCCGCGTCTGGCACACCACACGACGCAGGACCACGCCAATTTGCCGGAGCAGTACAAGGCGCTGGTCGGCTTCGAGGCCTTCGCCGGCGCGCTGGCAGAGCTCAAGGCGCTCGCCGGCGAGCACGGCTTTCCGGTCGTCACTCTGTCCACGATCGAGGACCAACACTTCGGCCGCTTACTGGAGGCCGCGGCGCAGCAGGGCTTCCCCCACGTCAATCTGCTGCCCGAGATTCAGCAGTACATGTGGAAGCACCACAACAAACCCTTCAGCGCAGAGCAGCCGGAGGCCTACATGAACAGCAAGCTCGTGGTGAGCCCCAGCGACGGGCATCCCTCGCTGTTACTGCACTGGATGATCGCCGCCAAGCTGCTGGACACGCTCGAACAGCAGGGGCATATCGGCCGCCTGCTGGCCCAGTAACCAGGCCGCGGGCGCACTGTGCGCTCATGCGCCGTGGGTAGCGCGTTCCCCGCCGAGTGCGTAGAGTTTCGGCATGCGCCGCACTCTGAGTCTGGCCCTGATCCTTGGCTTCATGCTGCCCGCCGACGGCAGCATTCAAAAGGTCGCTGAGCAGCAGGCCAAGCTGGCCAAGGCCGCCGTGCGCGACCAGAACTGGGCCGCGGCCGAACAGGCCTGGGAGCTGCTGCTCGAGTTCGACCCGCGCTCCTTGCAGGCGCTGCAAGGGCTCGTGGAGGTTGCGCAGGCCAAGGGCGATGCCGACGCGGAGATCGTGGCGCGGCTGGACTGGAACGCAGCGCTGGCCGCGGCCATCGCCGATGGTGAGAGCGCGCACCGCCTGATCTTGGACAAGTCGCTGGCCCGCGTGGCGGAGTTGGATCCCGAGCGCGCGCGCGCGGGGACGCTCCTCGAGGAGTACGGCCGCGCCCAAGCGGAAATTGCCCGGCGTTACCTGGCTGCCGGCATGCCAGCGAATGCACTGGAGGCTTGGAAGCGCCGCCTCTCCACGGTCGCGCCCGGCAGCCCCGAAGCGGCCGAGGCGCATGCGGCCACGGCCGAGGCCCTGCTCCTGGCGCCTGACCATGTCGCGCGCCGCTTCCAACCGCTGAGCGCGCCGCTGGGCCGCGACGAAGCCTGGATCGCCGAGCACGACAAGCGCACAGCCAAATGGTCGAACGCGGCCAAGTGGGAAACGCCGCACTACCGCATCAAGACGAATGCCGGCTGGGTCATGGGCACCGAAGTGGCCGCCGTCATGGAGCAGGCGCACGCTTTCTACCGCGAGATTTGGGGCATCGTGCCCGATCCGCCGCCGGCCAAGGTGCCGAAGGGCTTGCGCGAGCTGTCCATCACCCCGATTGAGGTGAACATTTACGCCACGCTCGAGGAGTACAGAAAGCGCGCCGGTGACGGTGCGCTCGACTGGAGCGCCGGCAACTTCACCGGCACGGCGGTGAATACCTACGACCACTCCGGCAAGCCGGGCTCGGGCAGCCGCGCCACTCTGCAGACACTCTTCCACGAAGCCAGCCACCAGTTCATGAGCGTGGCCGTGGGCAATGTGCCCTCCTTCGTGAACGAGGGCATCGCCAGCCTCTTCGAAGGCATCGAGATCCTGAGCAATGGCAATATCCGCCGCGACTTGCCCGTGCCGGGGCGGCTCGCGCCGCTGGCGCAGAAGCTCGCGCGCGGCACAGCCATGCCGCTGCGCGAAGTGATGAACGCCCTGGAGAACAAGCCCGAGCTGTACGACTACCGCTGGGGCTTCATGTATTTCCTGCGCATGTACGTGGACGAGCAGGGCCAGTACGTCTTCCGCGACCGGCTGCAGGACTACATGTACGAGTTCAAGAGCGCCGCGCCCGGCGACATGGTGGCGCACTTCCAGGAGTTCGTGCTGGACCACGTGAAGGCTCCCGGCATCGCAAGCTTTGCGGACTTCGAGCGCACCTGGAAGGCTTGGATCCTGGCGCTCGAGAAGGAGCGCACCGAGGGCGACAAGCGTCTCGATGAGTTCCGCAACAAGGGGCGCCTGGCCTGGCTCAAGGACAGCCACGCCGAAGCGCTGCGCTTCTATGAGCGCGCCTTGGATCTGTCCGCGGACGATCTCGACAGCCTCTTCGGATCGGCACAGGCCCTGGCCGAGACCGGCGAGCCGGACCGCGCGGTGGTGAACTTCCGGCGCTTCCTCGAACTCGCCGAGGAAGACGACCGCCGGCGCGTCGACGCCGAGGCGCGGCTGCTGGGACTCGATCCCGAGTACCAGGCCATGCTCGAGGCGCGCCGCGCATACATCGGCGGCATGCTGCTCCTGGCGCGCGAGTACGACGAGGCCGAGCGGCCCCGCTGCGCCGTGCGCGCGGCCCAGGCCGTGCTTGAACTGGAGCCCTTCGAGGCCGGAGCGCGTGCGCTCATGGCGCGCCTCGAGCGCGAGGCCGGCGTGCGCGTGGCGCGCTGGCAGCGCCTCTTCAACGGCTTCGACATCGACGGCTGGTACGGTGCCGAGGGCGGCCAGGCCACCTTCTTCGTGAAGGACGGCGAACTGCTTTCCGACAGCCGACGCACGCTGCCTGCCAAGGGCGCCAAGCCTGGCGTGGGCGGGGCTAGCACGGCGCCACTGGCGCCCGGCACGAGCCTTTATCAGGCGCTGCTGCTCGACCGCGCCGTGGATGGCGACTGGTCGGCGGAGGCGCACATCCGCACCGAGCCGGGTTGGCAGATCGCCGGCCTGATCTTCGGCGCCCGCGACACCGAGCACTACGAGGCGGTGGTGCTGCGCAACAAGGGCGCTGACGGCGTGCGCGCCGAGTTCGCCAGTTTCGACTCGGGCACCTGGAGTTTCCGCGGCGACGGTGCCTTCAAGGCCAGCTACGACGCGGTGCAAGGCGTGGCGCTGCGCGTGGACGTGCGCGGCCGCGAGGTCTCGGTGCTGATCGACGGCCAGCCGCTGCAGCCGATCGTGGGCGGGAAAGTGACGCGGTCGATCAAGTACCCTTTGGCGGCCCTGCGGGGCGACATCGGCTTGCTGGCCAGCGCCGGCGTCACGCGCTTCCGCGACGTGCGCCTGCTGACCGGCCGAAGCCGCTGACGCGCGCGCCCGTGGGCTGAACGCCGTCGAGGAGGAGCCGGGATGGCCGGGCTGTTGAGCATCAGCGATCACGTCATCGTTTGCGGGTATGGCAACACCGGCCAGCTCGTGGCGCGCGACTTGGCCGCCGAGGGCGTCACGGTGGTGGCGGTGGACAAGTCCACCGAGCGCACCAGCCGCGCCCAGGACGACGGCCACCAGGTGCTGGCCGGCGACGCCCTCGACCCCGATGTGCTCAAGGAGGCCGGCGTCGAGCGGGCGCGCGGCATCATCCTGCTGCTGCCGGAAGAGAGCGACAACCTCTTCGCCACGATGACAGCGCGCGAACTGAACCCCGATGTCTTCATCATCGCCAGCCACACCTCCGGGCATGCGCGCGTGAAGTTCCAGCGCGCCGGCGCAGACCGCGCCGTGAACCCCTTCGAGAAGAGCGAGCGCCGCATCGGAGCGGAGTTCGTGCGGCCGGCGGTCATGGATCTCATGCGCATCTTCGCCGAGGCCACCGAGGCCGACGACGAAGTGCGCGTGCGCGAGATCACCGTGGAGTCCGGCAGCCCCTTGGTGGGTCAGAGCCTCAAGGAGGCCAATATCCGCGCCAAAATGGACATCATCGTGATTGCCATGCGGCGCATCGGCGACAGCACGCGCTTCAATCCGGATCCGTCACGCCCGCTCGCCGTGGGCGATGTCATGGTCTGCATGGGCAAGCTGGTGCGCCTGCGCGAACTGCACGAACTGGGCCGCGGCGCCGGCACGGGCGCCTGAGCGAAGGCGAGGCGGCCCAGTGCACAACGAGAGCCAGCCGGGCCGCGCGGCCGTCGTCACGCGCATCGCGCCCTCGCCCACGGGCGACCCACACGTCGGCACGGCCTACGTGGCGCTGTTCAACTGGGCTTGGGCGCGGCGCAACGGCGGCCGCTTCCTGTTGCGCATCGAAGACACCGACCAGGCTCGCAGCCGGCCTGAACACGAGACGGCCATCCACGAGGCGCTCGACTGGCTCGGCCTGACGCCGGACGAGAGCCCGCGCGACGGCGGGCCGGTGGGCCCGTACCGGCAGAGCGAGCGCAGCGCGATCTACCGCACGCATGCCGATCAGCTCCTGGCGGGCGGTTTCGCCTACCGCTGCTTCTGCACGAGCGCGCGGCTCGAAGAATTGCGCGCCTTCCAGAAGGCGGCCGGCCGGCCCACCGGCTACGACGGCGCCTGCCGCGCGCTGAGCGCAGAAGAGTCGGCCCGCCGCGCCTCCGCCGGCGAGCCGCATGTCGTGCGCCTGCTGGTGCAACGGCCGGGCAGCACGCGTTTCACCGATCTGCTGCGCGGCGAGATCGTCATCGAGAACGAAAACGTCGACGACCAGGTCTTGCTCAAGAGCGACGGCCTGCCGACCTATCACATGGCCAATGTCGTCGACGACCATCTCATGGGCGTGACCATCATCATGCGCGCCGAGGAGTGGATCCCGTCGGCGCCCAAGCACGTGATGCTCTACGCGGCCTTCGGCTGGGAGATGCCCACGCTGGCGCACGTGCCGCTGCTGCGCAATGCCGACAAGACCAAGATCAGCAAGCGCAAGAATCCCACGAGCCTGAACTGGTACCGCGAGCAGGGTTATCTCCCGGAGGCGCTGCTCAACTTCCTGGCGCTGCAGGGGTGGAGCCCGCGCGAGACCAGCGAGGAGTTCACGCTGGCCGAGTTCACGGCCAAGTTCCAGCCGCAGGACATCAGCGTGGGCGGGCCGGTCTTCGACTTCACCAAGCTGGACTGGCTGAATGGCGCCACGCTGCGCAAGCTCACGCCCGAGCAGCTCGCCGACCGGCTGCTCTCCGAGGGCTTTGCGCAGGGCGGCGCCAAGGACGGCGGCGGCCCGGCCTGGACTCGGGAAGAAATCGTGCGTGTCTTGCCGCTCTTCCAGGACCGGCTGCGCATCCTGGCGGAGTTCGCGCCGACGGCGCGCTACCTCAAGGAGCGCGTGGCTCCCGATCTCGAGGGTCTGGCCAAGAAAACCAAGAAGGCTGAACCCGCCGCGCTCCAGGCGGCATTGCGGCAGGCCGCGGACGCGCTGTCGCGCCTGGAGGGACAACCCGAGGCCGAGCGCGAGGCCGCGTTGCGAGGAGTGGCCGAGGCCGCGGGCCTCAAACCCGGGGACCTCTTCATGGGCCTGCGGGTGGCGGTGACGGGGGTGACGGCCAGTCCGCCGCTCTTGCCCTCCATCGACGCCCTGGGCCTGAGCGAGGGCCTGGCCCGGATCCGCAGCCTGGCCGAACAGCTCTTGCGGACGGCCTGATCTGCTAGCCGGCAGCCACGGGCTTGTGCGACCGGCGCCCTTTCGGCGACGATGGGGCCGAGTCGTTATCTATTCATGCAGCCGGTCTCTGACCGCGTTGCCCGGAGAATTCTCGTGAAGTTGTTTGTTGGTGGGCTGTCTTGGAATACGGATGCCGCAGCTCTGCGCGCGGCCTTCGAGTCGTACGGAAGTGTCACGGAGGCCGTGGTGGTCTCTGACCGCGAAACGGGTCGCAGCCGCGGCTTCGGTTTCGTGACCTTCGGCAATGCCGAAGAAGGCAAGGCGGCCATGAAGGCGATGAATGGCGCGCAGCTCGACGGTCGCACGATCAAGTGCGATGAGGCCGTTGAGCGCAGCCCGCGTCCGGGTGGCGGCGGCGGCGGTGGCGGCTTCGGCGGCCCGCGCGGCGGTGGCGGTGGCGGTGGCTATCGCGGCGGCGGCGGTGGTGGCGGCGGTGGCGGTTACCGCGGCGGCGGGGGTGGCGGCGGTGGCGGTGGCTACCGTGGCGGCGGCGGTGGCGGTGGATACCGTCACGGCAACGATCGCTGAGCTGATCCCTCTGCACTGATCAGCCGGGCGTTTTGCTCCGGCTCTCAGCGCACATGATCCAGCGGCCCGCATTCGCGCATCACGCGCGGATGCGGGCCGCAGTCTTTTCACAGCGACTCCGCCGCTGCGCGCCGCGGCCGCTCGGCGCGCCGGCTCAGTGCTTCCCGGTGGGCTTGAACTCGCCGCCGTCGAGACGCTTGAAGTAGCCCTTGTAGGCGCGTATCGCCTCGGCTCCGAAGAGCAGCATGATCGGGATGTTCGCGAAGAGCATCACGCCCGTGCCCAGCGTGGAGATGATGTCCAGCTCATCCTGCGTGCGGATCAGTGGCGTGGCCGAGACCAGCACGAGCAGGCAGTACACGATCCGGTAAGGCATCACCCAGCGGCGCCCCGCGATGTAGATCACGCCCTGCTCGCCGTAGTAGCTCCAGGAAATGATCGTCGAGAGCGCAAACAGCCACACGACGAAGGGCACCATCCAGTAGCCCAGGCCGTCCCAGACGCGGTCGAAGGACTTGGCCGTGAGCGTGGCGCCCTTGTAGTCGAGGAAGGCGCCGGCCGTGGCCACCGTGGGCGTGACGCCGCTCTCGAGCGTGCCCCAGTCAATCGTCGCGTAGTCGCCCTCCACGGCCGCAACGGTGCCCGGCAGCTTGTGGTTGGTGTTGCCGTGGTTCTCGTTGTCGTGCGCGGCGAGCACGGAGTAGACCTGCTGGCCGACGGGCACATCGCGGTCGCTGCCGAGGGCCATGCGGCTGCTTGCCAAGGTCCACGAGGCCTCTCCCCCGGCCGGCTGGTCGGCCGCCGCGCTGCGCACGACCGCGGGCGGATCGCTGAAGCTCAGATCGGGCTCGCGGTTCCAGGCGCCGGAGAGCAGCAGCACCAGCGCGGTGATGGTGCAGACCACCAGCGTGTCGATGAAGGGCTCCAGTCCCGCCACGACGCCCTCACGCACGGGCTCCTTGGTCCTCGCAGCCGAGTGCGCAATGGGTGAACTGCCCTGCCCGGCCTCATTGCTGAAGAGTGCGCGCTGCATGCCCTTCAGGAAACCAAAGGCCGCGGTGCCGCCCACGAAGGCTCCGGCCGCCTGAGTCGGCTCAAAGGCCTCGGAGACGATGAGGCGCAACAGGCCTGGAATCTGCGCGAATTCCGAGAAGATCACGGCCAGGCCGGCCACGAGATAAAGGCCGCACATCACCGGCACCAGGCGTCCGGTGACATTGCCGATGCGCTTGATGCCGCCCACGATGACCAGGCCGGTCAGGATGGTGAGCACCACGCCGGTCCAGATCTGCGGCACGTGGAAGTACGAAAAGGTGATGTCGGCCACGTTCCAGGCCTGGAACATGTTGCCGCCGGTGATCGCGCTGATGAGCAGCGTGATGCAGAAGATGACCGCGACGGCCTTGCCGATGACGGCCCAGCCCGGCCCGCGCTTGGCGAGGCCGCGGCTCACCACCCACATCGCGCCGCCGGAGGGGTTCTCGGGGTCGTCGAGATTCCGGTACATCATCGCCTGGGTGACTTCGAAGGTCTTCAGCGCCATGCCGATGAAGCCGGTGACCCACATCCAAAAAACCGCGCCGGGTCCGCCCAGCGAGACGGCCAGCGCCACGCCCGCGATATTGCCCAGTCCCACCGTGGCCGAGAGCGCCGTAGAGAGCGCCTGGAAGTGGTTGATCGCGCCGGGGTCGCCATGCTCGTCGAACTTGCCCCGCGTGACGGCCACGCCGTGCGTCAGCGCCCGGTACTGGCAGAAGCCGCTCCACAGCGTGAAGAGCACGCCCACGCCGAGGATGAAATAGAGCACGTTGTCGTGCCACAGAATGTTGTTCACGTCGTTCATCACGTTCATGAACGCGTCCATCGGCTGCCTTTCTCGGCGGCCCCGGTTAGGAGGCCGGCCAACGCTGCGAGGTCATCCGCCCGCGGAGGCGGCCGCGCGTTTGTACCAAGCTCCCTGTGCCCCGCCTGCGCGACTTCGCCCGCTTTCGTGAGGGATTTTATTGAGCCCAGAAGTAACGCGGCGCGCACCGGGCCGACCTCCGCAAGGCCGGCGGCCCGTCGACATCGCGAGGACGCGATGGGGGGCGCCGGGTCGCGATGCACATCGCAAGGAGGTTTCTGGCAATGAAGACAGTCATGACGGGATCGGCTGGCGCAGCCGGTGAAAAGCGCGTGTTCCACCGGGCGAGCAACGCCCCTGGCCGCGGCACCAAGGCCGTGGCCCTGCTCAGCGGGCTGGCGCTCGTAGTGGTCGGCTTCGTGGCAGCGCGCGATGCGGCTGCGGCGGATCTTGCGCCGCGTGCTCACACCGCGATGAAGGCCCCGCTGGGCGGCATCGCCGACAAGGACCTGGGCAAGGCGGCGCTCAAGGAGGCTTCGGCGGCCAAGTCTGCTGCGCAAAAGCTCGACGGTGAGGCGCGCAGCTCGGCGCTGCAGATGGCCGCTGGTCGCTATGACGCCATCGCAGCGGACGAGGCCTTCGCGCCCGCCATTCGTGCCGAGGCGAGTTTCCGGTCCGGCGAGATTCTGCGCTCGCTGCACCACGAAGAGGCGGCCGAGCAGCGCTACAGCACGGCCACCGCGCTGGGCCAGGCCGTGCCGGAAGCCCTGGAGTTTGCTGCGCGCGGACTGTTGGAGCGGGCCCACATGGCACGGCGTGGCAAGGACGTCGAGGCGGCGCTTTCGCTCTACGGTCAGGTGCGTGAACGCTTCTCCGCCCATCGGCGCAGCGCGGCTCATGCCATGACCTGGATGGGCAAGCTGCAGCTCAAGGCCGGACAGCGCGAGCAGGCCGCGCAGCTCCTGCAGGGCTTTGCCGAGGCCTATCCGGAGTATCCGGTCGAAGCGATCCGGAACGCCGATCTGCTGGCCGTCGAGCAGCTCGAGGCCGGCGATGAGACGGCTGCACGGACCACCGTGGAGCGGGTTCAGGCCGCGATGGAGGCAGTCCTGGCTGCCGGGGGCAAAACGGCCGAAGCCGTACGCAAGGCCCTCGACGGGATGCGTGTTACCGAACAGCTGGCGGGTGACTAACCGAAGCTGACGGAGTCAGAGCTTAGATGCTTCAGTCCTTGGGAGAGGCGAAGCGTCGGCACGACAGGGCGCCCCTGCAGAAGGAGAGAGCTGCGGGGGCGCCCTCTTTTTTGCTTCGTGGCCGCGAGCCGTTGGCGCGGCCTGGTCAGGCCAAAACGCGCGGAGCGCCGGCCTGACTGCCCACAAACTGCGGCTCCTCGAAGCTGCCGTCGGGATGCACTTCGATCACCACAGCGTCGCCGCGATAGGCGCCGGCACCGCAAACACATAAAGCCGAGCCGATGCGTTCGGTCCGGCCGAAGTTCTCATGCAGATGGCCGGTGAGACAGAGCACCGGCTGGAGCGCGGCGAGGGCCGCGTGGCAGCGCTGACTGCCGACGAGCTTGCCCTGCGCGAAGGCGGGCACCTCCGGATTGTTCACGCCGTCGAGTGAACTGCCGTAGGGCACGTTGTGGCTCACCAGCACGAGCGGCAGTTGGTGTCCGCGCACAGCAGAGAGGCGCGCCCGCTCCGCGCTGAGTTGCTCGATTTCGCTCTCCAATCGCTGCGGATTGGGCGGACCGGACCAGCCCCCCAGTCCTGCGAAGAGGAGCCCCTCATGTTCGATGAGCCGAGTCTCCAGATTGGCCAGCCGGCCCGCGACGTGCGGCCGATCTGGCCGCGGCTGATGTCGGTCGACAAGCGCCGGGAAGGCGCCACCGATGCGGTCGCTGTTGCCGGGGATGGCCAGCACTGGCACGCCGCAGCGCGAGAGCGCAGCCAGCACGGCGGCCCCCTCGGCCAGCGCGCGGTCCACCAACTCCTCGGCGTGCGCACGGCCCACCAATTCCACCCAGCGTCCCACCGCCCAGCCGCGCTGCAGAGCGGCAAACTTCAGCCGCCGGATCTCATCGACCTCGCAGTAGTCGCCGCCCGCGATGACCAGTTCCGGCGCCCAAGCCGAAACATCGGGCACGCGCCCGTGAAAATCGCTGACAAAGACGATCCGCATCGCTTGCCACGATAGCCGAAGCTGACGCTCCACGGGCTCCGCTTCGCGTCGACCCGGGGCGTGCTTCGCGGCTGCCTCGGGGCTGCTCCGCGGACAATCGGCAGCCCACCACTCCTGCCGCCGTTGGCAGAGCACGTCTCGTCCGCCGACTGCCTTCCTCTACTGCAGCGGTGTGCGACGCGGCGGGGGTCGGTGTGCCGCGAGTTCCGAGCCGACCTCTCGGCCGCCTCGGCCGAGTCGGCGAGGTGTCTGAGCGGCACCGCCGAGCCCCCGAC
>JBQTIY010000021.1:0-33060 GCA_052387675.1 Planctomycetota bacterium
CGAACTACATCCCCGCCGGCGTCTCCGTCACGCTGCAATCGGAAAACGGCATGCTCGGCATGGGCCCCTTCCCCTACGAGGGCGAGGAAGACCCCGACCTGATCAACGCCGGCAAGCAGACGGTGACGACCGTTCCGGGCTCGGCGATCTTCGGCTCGCACGACAGCTTCGCGATGATCCGCGGCGGCAAGATCAACCTGTCGATCCTCGGCGCGATGCAGGTCAGCTAGAAGGGCGACCTGGCGAACTGGATGATCCCCGGCAAGATGGTCAAGGGCATGGGCGGCGCGATGGACCTCGTGGCCGGCGCGCGCCGCGTGACCGTGGTGATGGAGCATCTCGCCAAGGGCGAGCAGCCCAAGATCCTGGAGCGCTGCGCCCTGCCGCTCACCGGCGTGCGCGTTGTGCAGCGCATCATCACCGACCTGTGCGTGCTCGATGTGCGGCCCGGCCAGCCGCTCCTGCTCGTGGAAGTGGCGCCCGGCCACACCGCCGACGACGTGCGCAAGCACACGGCCTGCGCGGTGGACGTCCCGGCCGGTCGCGTGCCGGCGATGGCTTAAGCTGCTGACTCACGGCCGTCGTCTTGCAACTCTGAAGCACCCACCGAGAGTTCTTCATGAAACACCTCCGCTCACGCCTGCTCACACTCGCCGCGCTCCTTTGCACGGCTCACCTGGCAGTGGCCGGCCAGACCGTGGAGATCACGGTCACCGGCACGGTGGAGTACGACGTGATCTCGGCGCCCCCGCTCGGACTCGTTGCTGACGGCGAGCCCGCCACGCTGCGCTTCCGAGTGGACTCGGACAGCTTCGTGAACAGCCCCAGCTTCCCAACGCGCGGCTACATCATCGACAAGACGAGCTTCTCGCTAAGCTTCAACTCGGCCACGGTGGCCCTGCCGAGCCCGTATCCAGCCGGGCAGACTGCGTACTTCGTGATCCGCAACAACGATCCCGGCGTGGATGGATTCATGCTGTCGGCCGCTGTCGATGGGCCGGCGGGCGTGCCCCTCTCGCAGGTCGGCTTCTTCGGCAACTTCACGCAGAGCTTCTACGTGACCTACGGCGCCTCGCTTTTGCCGTCGCTGAACATCCTGGATGCGGTGGGCGCCTATGCTTTCTCCGGGCTCACCGTCTTCAACTGGACCGTGGACGACGGGCCCGCCAATCCGATGGGCATGATTTTCGAGCAGATCAGCATCGCCGTCGTGCCGCAAACCTTCACCGATAAGGGCGGCGCACTGGCCGGCATCAACGGCAACCCCAAGCTCGTGGGCAGCGGCGACCTCTCGAGTGGCAGCAACAACGCGCTGACGCTGACCCGCGCGGCGCCCAACGCGCTCGCCGCGCTGTTCATCGCCGTGTCCAGCTCCCCGGTTCCGTTCAAGGGCGGGACCCTGCAGGCCAACCCCTTTCTCGGCCCGCTGTTCCTGGGCACCGGTCCCGGCGGCGGCATCGCACTGCCCTTTGTGATGCCCCGCGGAGTGCCGGCCGGCACGGAGCTTTGGCTGCAGGGGGCGATCCAGGACGCCGCTGCCGTGCAGGGCGTGTCGCTCTCGAATGCGCTGATGGGCGTCACGCCGTAGCAGGTTGGACAACCGCGCGCGGCACCGCGACAATCGCGGTGTGAGCGAAGAGAGGCTGGAGCCGGGCGCGCTACTGGGCGGATTTCGCCTCGTGCGCAAGCTCGGCGCCGGCGGAATGAGCGTCGTCTGGGAGGCCGAGCAACTCTCGCTGCGCCGGCGCGTGGCGCTCAAGCTGCTGCTCCCCCACTTGGGCGTGTCCGAGGCGGCCCGCGAGCGCTTCGAGCGCGAGGGCGTGGCCGGCGGGCGTCTGGCGCACCCGGGCATCGTGCGCACGTACGAGATCAGCTCGGCCGGCGAGTGGCAATTCATCGTGCAGGAGCTGGTGGACGGCGCGCGCACCTTGGGGGACCTGCTGCGCGAGCGCCACGAGCGCCAGCAGGAGCGCACCGATGCCGCTGAGGACTATGTGGGCATCGCGGCGCTGTTCGCCACCATTGCCGACGCGCTGCAGGCCGCGCACGCGGCGGGCGTCGTCCACCGCGACGTCAAGCCCGGCAACATCTTGCTCACGCAGGCCGGCGAGCCCAAAGTAGCGGACTTCGGCCTGGCTCGGCTCGTCGACGATTTCAAGCTCTCGCGCACGGGTGAGCTGGCGGGCACGCCGGCCTACATGAGCCCAGAGCAGGCGGCCAGCCAGCGCATCGGCATCGACCACCGCACCGATGTCTTCTCGTTGGGCGCCACTCTCTACGAGGCGCTCACGCTGCGGCGGCCCTTCGACGGAGACACGAGCCAGCAGGTCATCGAGCAGATCCTGCTCGTGGATCCGCCCGACCCGCGCGCGCTGCGCTCACGCGTGCCGCGCGACCTGGCCGTGATCTGCATGAAGGCGCTGGAGAAGCAGCGCGAGCGCCGTTACCAGAGCATGGCAGAGCTGGCTGCCGACCTGCGCCGCTTCCTGGCGCACGAGTCCATCCTGGCGCGGCCGCCCGGCCCGCTGGCGCGGGCGCGCAAGTGGACGAGAAGGCATCCGGTCGTGACCGCGGCGGGCCTGGTGGCGCTGGCCGGGCTGATCGGAACCAGCCTGCTCCTCGCCTGGGCGCTGCACGAGGAAGAGCACGCGGTTGAGATGTTCCAGGAGGCCGCCCGACAGACGCAGCGCGCGGAACGCCAGGCCTACGCGGCCAACCTCGCCGCCGCGCAGATGGCGCTCTCGCTCGGCGACGCGCAGGACGCGCGGCGTCGGCTCGCCGCATGCGCTCCGGAGATGCGCGGCTGGGAGTGGGACCATCTCATGCTCCAGGCCGACAACGCCGTCGCCGTCTGGGACGAGGACGGCCTCCCGGTGATGTGCCTCGCCTGGAGCCCGGACGGGCAGACGATTGCGACCATCGGCAGGTCGGGGCGCTTCCGCCTCCGCGACGCGGGAACCGGCGCGATCCGCCTGGACGTCGAGCGGCTGTCGGCGCCTCTGACGGCCGGTAGCTCGGCAGAGCAGGAGGCCGCCTTTGCCTCCATCAACGCGCACGACATCGAGCTGGTCTACTCGCCCGATGGCAAGCGCCTGGCCCTGCGCGCCGACCGCGGCGCGCTGATCGACGCCACGAACGGCCGCGTCGTCGCCATGCTGCCCGCTGCCGGACACGAGAACGACGTCGTGGCGTTCAGCCCGGACGGCCGGCTCCTCGCGATCAGCAACGGCCGCCTCTCGCTGATCCGCGCCGAAGACGGACAGCGAATGCCGCTGCCCGCGTCGCTTCCCGACGGCGACGACGCCGAAGTGGCGTGCTTCCTCGGGCCGGGTCTGCGCCTCGCCGTGGGCGCCCGAGAGGGTCGCGTCAGCGTGGTGGATCTCGCAACAGGCGCGCTCGTCGGCTCCACGGACGCCTTCGTGGAGGACAAGCCCAGCGCTCTCTGCGCGAGCGCGGACGGCGCGCAGCTCGGCGTCGGCTTCATGAGCGGGCGCGTGAGCCTGTGGGAAATCGCGAGGGAGGCGCGCCGGCCCCAGGACGACTTGGCCGGCTTCGAGCACGAGGTCAACCAGCTCGTCTTCTCGCCCGACGGCGACCGGCTGATCGGCGACGACTTCACGCGTGTGCGCCAGTGGTGGCTCGACAGCCGCGACCACGACGAGTTCGGCAATGGCTTCCTCGGGCCGCCCGACGCCCCGCGCTTCAGCGCGGCGACGGAACGCGTCGTCCTGCGATCCCGCAACAACCTGGAGATCGCGGCCTTCGCCGCGCTTTCGCTGGAGCCGGTGCTGTCCAGCCGGCCGATCGGCGTGCTCGCCGGGCACCAGGGGCTCATCACCGACCACGCGCTCTCGCCCGACGGGCGGCGCCTGGCCTCCAGCTCCCTGGACGGCACGGTGCGCGTCTGGGACCTGGATGAACCGACCATCGCCGCGCGCTCGCTGGCCAGGGCCGTTCCGAGCTGGGCTGTGACGATGGGCGCCTTGTCGCGCATGGCGATCGACGACGGCCGCGGCTTCCTCACGGCCGATGCGACCGGCGCCACCAACGGGATCGTGGCGTTCCCGCCCGGCTTCACGACAGGCTGGTCCGCCTTCGTGGCCGGCGACACGCGCCTGGTCGTCGAGCGCGCGAGCACCGAGGACCCTGCCAAGCGCTGGCTGGACGTCTTCGACGCCGAGAGCCGGAAGCTCGTCACCAGCCTCGAGCAGCCGGATCAGCTCCGCGCGCTGGAGGCCTCGCGCGACGGGAGCTGGCTCGCTGGCGGCGGGTTCAACCGCGAGCTGAAGGGCCACCTGCAGATCTGGGACACGCAGGACTTCGTGGTCCGCGCCCACGTCGAGCTGGCACATGGCATGCATTCGCTGGCCTTGCACCCGCGTGGCGAGTTCGTCGCTGCAGGCCAGGAGGACGGCACGATCCTCCTCTGGCGGTTCGCGCCCGCCGCCGGCGACCTCATGGCTACCGCCACCGGCTCACCACCGCGCGATGCGCTCGAGCCGCTGCCCTCGCTGCCGGACACCGGCGGCGTCGTGGAGGCGCTCGCGTTCAGTCCGGACGGCACGCTGCTCGCGGCCGGTGGCCGTCCGGCCTCCAAGGGCGCAGGCTGCGACGTGACGCTCTGGGATACGGCCACGTGGACTCTGCACGCGCGCCTTGTCGGTCACGGCAGCGCGATCGGCAGCCTGGCCTTCAACTCCGACGGCTCTCGCCTGGTGAGCTGCTCCGGTGCGGAAGAGGGCCTCTTCGGCCTCGAGCCCGCGATCGACAGCTCCGTGCGCCTCTGGGATCCGCGCGCGCCCGCAGGCATCGGGGAGCTGCTCGTCCTGCGTGAGGGCGGCATCCCCTTCCGCACGGCCCAGTTCACGCCGGACGGCAAGAGCCTCTTCGTCACGACCGACCGGCCGGAGCGCGAACCCTGGATCGCCTTCAGCGACAAGGCGCAGGCGCGTGCGACCGCGCAGCGCTGGGGGCGCTGAGGCGGCGTCGCCCTGGCTGCGCGGCAGGCGCGTCGCGCGCCTACTCGGCCGAGCGGCGGTCTCCGCGGGCTTCGAGCTGGTCGATGCGGTCCTTCAGCCTCGCGACCTCGCCTTCGAGGCCGGCGATGCGCTGGATGAGCGAATCGTTGCCGCCTGCCGCGGAGGGCGCGCCGCCGGGCCAAGACGGCATGGAGGCCGGAGCCTGGGCCGACGGCGCCAGTGCAGACGGCGATCCGGCCCCGCCGAGGCCCGCAGTGCTCGAGCCCGGAGAACCGGCGCCCGCCTCTGGCGCCAGAAGCTGCCCCCAGCGCACGGCGCGCTCGCCCGCGCGGCGGTCGTAGCGCTGAGCGAGTCCCTTGCGCGCGAGCGAATCCAGCACGAATTGCAGCGCCTCCTGTGTGGCCATGGGCTGCATGCGCTCCACGCGCGCGCGCAGCTCGCCCGGCTGTTGCGCGCCGCGCAGCAGCAACTCCGCCAGCACGGCCACCTCGGCCGCCTCCAGGTGCAGCGCGGCGCCCGTCTTGTGCCGGTACTTCTCCACGCGGGCGCCGGCTTGCTGCACAAACTCGATCAGCCCCGCCACGCGCAGCTTGAGAATCACGTCGTTGACCTCGCGCTCCCCCACCGAGAGCAGCGGGTCACGGTTGTTCTTCTGGTTGCAGCCGTTGACCAGGGCATTGAGTGAGAGCGGATAGCTCTCGGGCGTGGTCAGTTCCTTCTCGATGAGCACGCCCAGGACGCGGGCTTCGAGCGCTTCGAGTTGGATCGCCGTCATGCGCGGCATCGTACGATTCCGGTCGATGAGCGTGCCTGAAGACTCGCCGGCCGCGCGCCCGCCCTCCGACGTGCTGCGCCCCGATGTGCTCCGCCTCGCCATGTGGTCGGGTCCGCGCAACATCTCCACCGCGCTCATGCGCGCTTGGAGCAGCCGCGCCGACACTTTCGTCACCGACGAGCCGCTGTACGCGCACTACCTGCAGGCCACGGGCGTGTCGCATCCGGGGCGGCAGGCCGTGCTCGCCGCGCACGACGCCGACTGGCGCCGCGTCGCGGCCTGGCTCACCGGCCCCGTGCCGCAGGGCCGCCGCCACTGGTACCAGAAGCACATGGCGCACCATCTGCTCCCGCAGATCGAACGCCCTTGGCTCGACGGACTGCGCCACGCCTTTCTCATTCGCGAGCCGGCCGAGATGCTGACCTCGCTGCTGAAAGTTACGCCCGCGGCGGGCCTGGCCGACACCGGCCTGCCGCAGCAGCTCGAACTCTTCGAGCGAGTGGCCGAGCGCGAGGGCCGCGCCCCGCCCGTGCTGGACGCCGCCGACGTGCTGCGCGATCCGCGCCGCGCGCTTACGGCGCTCTGCGAAGCTCTGGGTGTGCCCTTCGACGAGGCCATGCTGAGCTGGAAGCCCGGCCCGCACCCCGACGACGGCGTCTGGGGCCCGCACTGGTACGAGGCGGTCTGGCGCTCCACCGGCTTTCAGCCGCCGCGCGACGCTGCACACGCAGAGTCTGCTGCGCGGACGGGCGCCTCCTCTTCGCCGCGCCCCGAGCCAGCCTCTGCGCCGGCGTCAACGTCTCCAACTCCGCCGCCGGAATTGCTCGCCGCTTGCCGCCCCTACTATCTGCACCTGCATCGCCACCGCCTCGGCGCCTGAGGAGCCTCATGCTGCAAACTTTCGACGAGCGCAACCGCAACCTCATCGTGAACATCAACGGCCGGCTGCTGCATCGCGACCAAGCCGGCGTCAGCCCCTTTGACTCGGCCGTGCAGGGCGGCGACGCGGTCTGGGAGGGCCTGCGCCTCTACGAGGGGCGCATCTTCCGGCTCGAGCAACACCTGCTGCGCCTGCGCCGCTCGGCGCTGGCCCTCGGCTTCGAGCACATCCCCAACGACGAGCAGATCGTGGAGCAGCTCCGCGCCACGCTCGCCGCCAACGGCATGCGCGACGGCGTGCACATCCGGCTGACGCTCTCGCGCGGCCTCAAGTTCACCAGCGGCATGGACCCGCGCCTCAACACCGCCGGCCCGTCGCTCTTCGTGCTGGCCGAGTGGAAGCCGCCGGTCTACGACCGCGGCGGCATCCGGCTCATCACCGCCAGCGTGCGGCGCCCCGGGCCCGAGGTGCTGGACCCGCGCATCCACCACGCCAACCTGCTCAACTCCATCCTGGCCAAGCTCGAAGCCAACAGCGCCGGCGCCGACGACGCGCTCATGCTCGACGGGCGCGGCTTCCTCGCCGAGACGAATGCCACCAACGTCTTTCTGGTGCTGCCGGTGGCAGGCGCGAACTCTGCGGCGGCCGACTCCGCAGTTGTCACTCCCCGATGCGTGGCCTGCCCCGAGGGCATCACGCGCGGCGCGGTGCTGGAGCTCTGCGCGCAAGCCGGCATCCCCCACGCGGTGCGCGACGTGGCGCCAGCCGAGTTGCGCCGCGCCAGCGAGGCCTTCTGCACAGGCACCATGGGCGAACTGGCGCCCATCATCGAGGTGGACGGACGGCCCATCGGCAGCGGCGCGCCGGGGCCGGTGGCTCAGCGGCTCAGTGGGCTGTTTCGCGAACTCACACGGGCCGAGGGCACGCCGGTGGTGTGAGTGCCTCAGGGCACCATGATGAGGATCGGCACGCCCGCGTCGATTTCGAAGCCCGCGACGCCCAGCGCTGGGATCGCAAGATCCAAACTCGGCAAGGCGGGCAGGCTCAACGAGAAGCCGCCGGCGGAGTTAGTCACCGCGGACTTCACCATTCCGCACGAAGGAATCGCGACAACGACCGTAACGCCAGCGATCCCGACCCGTTGTGCATCCAGCACCACACCCGGAGTTGGAATCATGTTCGGCATCGACGTCGGTCCGCCCCCCGTGAACGGAAGGACGCCCGTTCCGTCTGGACCGCTTTGCACGAGGGGGTCACGGCTAGAGGAATGTCGCGGCGCAACCTGACCAAGCGTGAGGCAGGCCATCACGAGAACAAGGACCGGGGTCCACCACGTTCTATGGGTTGGGCGAGTTCGTTCAAGTGCTTGCATCGCCTACCCCTTCACCGTCGAGACCAAGCCAAAGAGGGATTCAACTTCGGCTTCAGGAATCGCGAGTTGGCTAGCAAATCGCTCCGATTCAAACTCTAGTAACTGTCTTAGATAGTCAGATCCCGGCAGAGCGACTACCTTGCGCAGTTGCTTGGTTACGGCAACGAACGAATCCTTGTCTCCGAGCCACGCGTATGCAACCGCGAGGTTGTATGTGACTTGCCAGTCACTCTGTGAAGCGCTAAGCGCATCTTTTCCAATCGCGACGACTCCGTTGAAGTCCTGCAGTCGCGCTCGCGCAAGCATCAAGTTGATTCGAGAGCATTTGCGGTAAACGTCTTCAAGCCGAGGCCTCGATAGCAATTCGAGCAAGCAAGCCTCCGCCTTCGCTGGCTTGCCGGTGAAGATCAGCCAATGTGAGGTCGCCAGCACCTGGCGCGGCGATGTGCCTTCGAGGTATTCGAGGATCTTCAAGCAACTCCGGGCCGCATCCAGGGCAGCGGGCTCGCTTGGCTTGGCCCGCGGAAGCGCAGAGACGTCTGCCGACTTCTCGAACGCCGGCAAACGCAAGTTGAGCGCCTGCACATCCCTGGAGACCTGGGGCACGGCTCTCGGCTCCTCGATTCGGCGCACTCGCCGCTCGAGATCCGGAAGCGCGATGAGACACGCTTTGGCCAGTTCGTAGACCAGATCCGCCATCTTCGTGCGCCCGGCTCGCGCGGAGTGAGCCAACATTCCCTGAACTGCGGTCGCTGATGCGCCCCGCGTTGCCGTGCCGAAGCTGCCGGCCGAGGCCGCGCCGCTCATCAGCGACTCCACGGCTTCGCGCTGAACCTCAAGGGCGCGCAGGGTTCTCGCGCAGGCGCGGCACTTGGTGACGTGCTGCATGACCGCCGTAATCCCTGCACCGCCATCGAAGGCAGCCTGCAGGTCTGCAGCGCTCATGCCGCAACTCACGCTCTGCTTGCGAGTCGTCATGACCGCTCCATTCTATCTGTGCCGCCAGATTCGATCGCCAGGAAGCCGGCTGCCAGCTTCGCCGCCAATCGCCCGCGGGCTTTGTGCAATCGACGCAGGGCCATACGTTCGGTCAGCTTGAACTTCCGCGCCAGCGCCGGCAGGGGCGCGCCATCGACATCGGCCGCCAGCAGCAGCCGGCGATCGTCCTCACTCAAACCATGAAAGCAGTCGCTGAACAGCGCCTGGAACTTCGACTGGCCCTGAGCGACAAGGCCCAGCGAAACCTGCATCGCATCCTCGCCAAAAGCGGCGACTGCGCAGAGGGCGGCTCCTGCTTGGAGATTCTGAAGCCTGGTCATCGCAGCGGCCCGCATCGCAGCTCGTGCGGCCTGTAGGAAGCGGGGCATGGCGGGTGACGGCACCCTGAGATCGATAAAAATCTGGGCGAAGTGGGCGGCCACGAGTTGCTCCGGATCGATGGCCAGCCCGAGTTCACGAGTGATAGCGTGGGCCTGCTCGGTCAGCGGTGCCGTCGTCAGTCCGATCAACTCCTCGAAGTACCGGCGCTTGTTTGAGCGATAGAAGTCCTTCAGCAACCGCTGAGCTTGTCGGTTGACGGCGGCCTCGGTGAGCGGTCGGCGGGCCGAACCGCCGGACTTCGCCGGGCGACGACGCCGCCCGGGCTGCTCGAATCCGAACGCGCCGTTGCCGTCGTCTCGTCCCAAGTCGTTGCCCGTTCGGAAGCGATTCCTGAACCGAGGCCCACCCCAGCCACGCTGGGGAGAGGCCAGCACTCATTGCCCGAATCGGCAGACTAACGCCGTTCGGCGCGAATCGTCAATCACAGAAGCTCGGCGAAAGCAGGCTTTCCGAGCGCTACAGTGCCCCACCATGGCCAAGCGCCGTGGTGCCCGCAGCCCCCTCCGCGTGCTCGTGCTCATGCACGAGGACCTGGTGCCGCCCGAGGATGCCGGCAAGCGCCCCGCCGCCGAGCGGGCCACGGCCCCCTGGAAGGCCGAGCACGACGTGCTCACTGCCCTCGCCCGCCTGGGCCATGAGCCCCGCGCCCTGGGCGTGCGCAGCGACCTGGGCGTGATCAAGGCCGCCATCGAGGAGCAGCGCCCCCACATCGCCTTCAATCTGCTGGAGGAGTTCCACGGCCTGGGGATCTACGACCAGCACGTGGTCTCCTACCTCGAACTCTTGCGCCGCCCCTACACCGGCTGCAACCCGCGCGGCCTGACCCTGGCCCGCGACAAGGCCCTGACCAAGAAGATCCTGGCCTACCACCGCATCCGGGTGCCGGCCTTCCAGGTCTTCCCGCGCGGGCGGCGGATCACTCGGCCGGGGCGCCTGGCCTTCCCGCTGCTGGTGAAGTCGCTGGTGGAGGAGGCCTCCATGGGCATCAGCCAGGCCTCCATCGTGCACAACGACGAGAAGCTGGCCGAGCGGGTGGCCTTCGTACACCGCAAGCTGGGCAGCGACGCCATCGCCGAGCAGTACGTAGAAGGCCGCGAACTCTACGTGGCCGTGCTCGGAAACGACCGTCTACGCACCTTTCCGATCTGGGAACTGTCCTTCAAGAACCTGCCCGAGGCCGCCGAGGCCATTGCCACCGAAAAGGTGAAGTTCGATCCCAGATACCAGAAGAAAGTGGGCGTGAAGGTGGGCGCGGCGGAGAACATCCCCGAGCCGCTGGCCCAGCGCATCCACGTGCTCTGCCGGCGCATCTACCGCCTGCTAGGACTCACCGGCTACGGGCGCATCGACCTGCGCCTCACCGAGGCCGGCGAGATCTTCGTGCTGGAGGCCAACCCCAACCCCAACCTCGAGGACGGCGAAGACTTCGCCGCCTCGGCCAAGGTGGCCGGCCTGAAGTACCGGGCCGTGATCCAGCGCATCCTCAACCTGGGTCTGGCCCGAGCCGCCGAGTGGGAGGGTGAGGAGCCAGAGCCTCAGAAGCCGGAGCCAGGCCCAGGCGCCGACACCGGCAATGGTCATGGCCCTGGGCGGGGCGGGGAGCGGGGCGGAGAGCGGGCTTCGGAACGATCAGGCGAGCGATCGACCGAGCGCTCCACCGACCGGGCATCCGAGCGCCCCACCGAGCGTGCCAGCGTCTGACCGTCCGGAGGCGAGCGGGTGAGGGGGCGGGCGGGGGCGAGCGAGGCTCGGCCTGCCGGGAGTCGTGTAGCTGATCAAGCGACAAAATGTAGTTGCCAGCACTACAAAATCTCTAGACTCCTGTACCATGGCCGCCGACCTGACCGGCTGCTACCGAACCTCGGGAGTTTTTCATGAACACGTCTCCGCGTCGCGCCGCACTGTCCCTCTCGCTGCAGGCCTACCAACGCGCCCGCTTGCTGGACAGCGCTCTCACCGCTGCTCTGAGCAGTGCAGTGATCGCCGCCCTCTTCTTCGGACCGCTCTTGAAGAGCGCTGGGGCGCAAGACGCGAACACCGGATCGGCAACGCAGCCGATGTCGGCAACACCCACGACAGGGTCGACGCCCTTCGGCATCGTGCAGTCGGCCACCGACGAGGCCTGGGTGGATGTGCCCGCCGGATTGGGCGAGACCTGGGCCGCGCTCGTCGCGAGCCTGCTGCAGGCCGGCCACGTGGTCGATCCCGAACTCAGCTACGTGGACGCCAACGGGCAAGTCGTGCTGCTCGGCCTGTGGATCGCCGTGCTGCCGCGCGCCTCCTTCGATGAGCCCATCACGCGCGTGCGCATCGTCTTCACCGGCGTGGGCGCGAGTTCAGGCACCGAGAGCGTGCGCCTGCAAGCCAGCTCGCTTTTGGGCGCGGTCACGGGCCGGCTCGCGGAGGCGCGCGCCGCAGCCGCCCCCGCCGACGCCGCCTCCTTTGGGGTGCTGCCCAGCTCCGCCGACAGCGCGCCGACCATCATCGAGAACACCATCTACGTCCCCTACCCGGAAACGCAGATCGAGTACGTGCCTGTCTACGCGCCGGTCTACACGCCGATCTACACCTCGCTGTCCTGGAAGCCCTGGTGGTGGGGGAGCTGGGGCCTGGGCTACGGCCTCTCCTACTGGGGCAAGAACTTCTCGGTGAGCTGGGGCGGACCGGGCTGGTTCTGGGATCCGTGGACGTGCAGCCCCTGGGGCTGGGGCAGCTCGTGGGGTTCGTGGAACGCGCCCTTCTGCGGGCACACCGTCTGCGGGCCGAGCTGGGGCGGCGGCTGCACCTCCAACGGGCTGGTGGCCTACGCGAACTTCGGCAGCCTGGCCGGCGATGACCTGGTGGTGGGCGGCGACCTCGTCGTGGGGGACAACCTCATTGTCGACTCCGACGACGGCAGCCTCACGACGCGCGACGGCAGCCTCTTCGCCACCGATCTGCGTGGCCAGTACTTCCGCGACGATGAGCCCATTCGCCGCGACACGGACCTGCGCGGCAAGATCGTGCGCGACGACGATGGCGTCGCCGACGCGCTGCGCCGCCGGGCCGAACCGCGCTCCAGCAGCTCGCGCGCGATCACCGTGAGCCGCAGCACGCCCACGGCCAAGCCGCGCGCGGGCACGGTCGTTTCGCTCAAGCCGGTGTCGCTGCCGGCGCCCCTTGGCCGCATCTACGGGCCCGGCGCCGACAGTCCGCGCGTGGCGGCCGGCAGCACCGCCTCCGGCGACATGGGTTCCAGTACGGTTTCCAGTTCGGGCCGCACCACGACCACCACCACGACCACCCGGAGCGTGCCGACGAGCCGACTGAGCAGCACTTCGCGCTTTGGAAGCAGCAGTTCGCGCTTGGGCAGCGAGGACCGCTTCAGCGGCAGCGATTCCGGCTCTTCCTCTCGCGCCATGCCGCAGAGCACACCGGAGCCCAGCTCGTCGCGCTCCACGTCGAGTTCCTTCTCGTCGAGTTCGCGCAGCTTGCCGCAGCCTGCGCCGCACGTAGCACCCGCGCCGATGCCTGCTCCGCGGGCTACGCCAGTGGCGGCTCCTGTGCGGGCTCCCGCGCCCGCACCCGTGGCTGCGCCGGCTCCTGCACCGCGGCCCAGTCCGCCGCCGGCGGCTCCTAGTCCAGCCGCCTCGGGCTCGAGCTCACCACGCGGCCCGCGCTGAGGGACCGCACGCCCGGCTGCTAGGCCGGGCGCTGGGGGTCAGGCCTTCGCGCTGCCCGTCTTGGTGCCCTTCTGAATCACGCCGCTCTTGATGCAGCGGGCGCAGACGCGCACGCGCACCATGGAGCCGCCCACCATCGCGCGCAGGTTCTGCACGTTGGCCTTGAAGCGGCGCTTGGTCACGCCGGTGGTCTTGAGGCCCACGCCGCCCTTCTTCTTGGCCAAGCCGCGGCGGGCGATCATGTTGCCGACCTCGGTCTTCCGTCCACAGTACTGGCACACGCGGCTCATGATCTACGACTCCGAAAAGCAGGGGGCACTCTTGAGCCCGGCAATGCTACCGGGCGGGCCGCCTAGCTGTCCACCATGTCGAAGAGGACCACGCCGAAGCTGCCGGCCAGGATGACGGGTAGCCAGGCGGCCAGAACCGGCGAGAGGAAGCCGTGGTTGCCGAGGTCGCGGCCGATGAGGTCCACGATGAGGTAGCCCACGCAGAGCAGGATGGCGAGGCCCACGCCGATCATGTTGCTGCGCGGGCGGCGGCGCAGCACGAAGGGCACGCCTAGCACCACGAGCAGCAGCACCGAGAGCGGCCGCGTCACGTGATAGTGGCGCAAGAGCCGGTAGCGCGGGTTCTGCGGGTAGCGCTCCGAGCGCGCCAGCACTTCTTGATAGGACAGGTCGAAGGGCTGGCGGTGGTCCACGAGCAAATCCTCGGGCCGCACGTCGGTGACGAAGAGGCTGGCCGACTGCCTCTGCGGCGCGGCGCCGCTGCCGCCCTCGAGCAAGCGGCGCTCGCGCGAGCCGTTGCGCAGCCGCCAGCCGCCAGCCGCCTCATCCCAGTTGCACTGCTGGCCCTCGAAGCGCGTATTCCAGCCCTGCGCATCCGTGCCGCTGGCGCTGAACTCATCGATGAGCCCGGTCTTGGGGTGGAAGCCGCGCACGTTGAGCACGAAGCTCGCCGCGTCCTTGATGTCCACGTCGATGGCCCAGTCGGTCTCGCCTTCTTTGAGCTGCGCCTCGAGCTGCTCGCGCTCCAGCGAGAGGCGCGGAGCCAGCACCTCTTGCACCCAGGTGAGCCCGCCCACGGCCATGACGGTGAGCGCGAAGACCGGCGCGAGCACGCGCAGCGCCGGCCGCCCGGTGAGTTGCATGGCCATCATCTCGTTGTGCCGCTGCAAGCGCATGACCGTGAAGAGCGCGGCCATGAGCATCACGAAGGGCGCCACCTCCAGCAGCATGCCCGGCATCTGATAGAGGTAGAAGGTGGCCAGCAGGGCCGGCCCGCCGTCGGTGGCGCGCGCATTGCGCAGCAGGTCTTCCACGTTGGTGAAGAAATCCACCACGCCGAAGAGGCCGAGGAAGAGCGTGGCGCTGACCAGCCACGACGAGAGGAAGATGCGCGCGACGTAACGATCGAGGGCCTGGATCATCGGCGGAAGACTCGCGCCAGGAGAGCGCCGCCCAGCATGGCCAGCACCGCGCTGCCCGACCAGATGGCCAACTCGGGCGAGACGCGCCCGCTCTTGCTCAGCGCGATGGCCACCTGCTGCGAGGGGTAGTGCAGAAAGAGCGCGATGAGGAAGGCCAGCAGGAAGGCGCCGGTGCGGTCGTTGCGGCGAAAGAGCAGCGCCGCCGGCACGCCAATAAGCACGAAGATGAGGCAGGCCATGGAGTTGGCCAGACGCAAGTGCACGGCGAGGCGGGCCTCAACCTCGGTGATGTCGAGCCGGTACTCCGGCGCGCGGCCCAGAAAGGCCAGGAGCTGCGGCGTGGTGAGGTGCTTCTCGTAGAACTCCGGCAAGCCGCGGCCCAAGGGGCGCCGGATGGTCATGTGCCCCGAGCCCTCGCTGCCCACGACCACGCGGAAATTGCTCAGCTCCAGCTCGAAGACGCGCGTAGTCTCGTCGATGCGCAGCTCGGCTTGCTGCGCGACAAGCTCCGTCTCGAGCTGGCCATCACTGGAGTAAAGCTGCAAGCGGAAGCGCAGGGCGCGCCCCTCGCTGTCGAACTCCTCGGCTGAGATGACGGTGCGATCGTCCAGCTTCACCGGTTCGCCCGCCGAGAGGCGGCTGCGCAGCAGCGAGGCGATGTCCTCCGCCATGAGCCGCTTGGTGCGATCCACCAGCGGCTTGACGTAGTCCATGCCCACCAGCAGGACCAGCGCCATGAGGCTGCCGAAGAGCAGGCCCGGCGTGAGCAGATGCAGCGGCGAGACGCCGCTGGCTGAGAGCGTGTCGATCTCGTTGTCGGCGGCCCAGCGCCCGTAAGTCAGGATCACGGCCACCAGCACGGCCAGCGGCAGGGTCACGTCCAGCGGGGCCAGCGCGAAGATCGGCACCGAGTGCAGAAAGCTCACGAGCGTGAGGCCTTCTTTGGCGTGAATCACCTGCGCGCAACTGATGAGCAGCAGCACGAGCGTGAGCAGGCCCAGGGTGGTGCCGGTGTTGCGCAGCAGCTCCAGGAAGAGCCGCCGCTGGAAGAGCATCATCGGCGTGCGCCGCGCCGAGAGCGTGCGGCGGCGGTGGCTCGGCGCGACGAACGCCGCGCCGGGCGAGCACTGCCGGGCGCAGCCAGCAGGCGCCGCGCGCGGGCATTCATGGCGCGGCGGCGAGCCGGCGTGTCGTCATCCCAGCCCAAAAGGTGCAGCGCGCCGTGCGCCACGTAGAGCAAGAGCTCCTGCTCCGGGTCGCCGCCGCGCGAGCGGGCCTCGCGCAGGGCCGTCTCGGCCGAGACCACGACCTCGCCGCGCAGGCCGTCGGGCGAGGGATCGCCCTCATAACTGAAGGTGATGGCGTCGGTGGCCCAGTCGTGCCCCAGCCAGCGCGCGTTGAGCGCGCGGATTTCCGCGTCATTCACGATGCGCACGGCGAGGTCCGGCTCGCCGCGGCCCTCGCCGGCGAAGACCGCTTCGAGCGCGGCCCGCACGGCCTTGGCCGAGACCGCCAGCTTCCGCTGCCGGTTCGTCACCGGAATCAACGCGAACCGTGCGGCGGACCGTGAGCCGGTCCTAGGCCGTGGCCCTCGCCGTTGCGGTCGCGCGCCTCGTAGGCCGCCACGATGCGCTGCACCAGAGGATGGCGCACGATGTCCTTGCGCTCCATGAGCACGATGCCGATGCCGGGCACGTTGTGCAGCAGGCTCTCCGCATCGATCAGGCCCGAGCGCTGGTTGGGCGGCAGGTCGATCTGCGTGGCGTCGCCGGTGACGACGACCTTGCTGTTGCGGCCCATGCGCGTGAGGAACATCTTCATCTGGCCGGGCGTCGTGTTCTGAGCCTCGTCCAGAATGATGAAGGCGTCGTCGAGCGTGCGCCCGCGCATGTAGGCCAGCGGCGCGATCTCGATGACGTCGGTGTCCATGAAGAACTTGAGCTTGCCGGGCTCGAGGTGCGCCGAGAGCGAGTCGTAGAGCGGGCGCAGGTACGGGTTGATCTTGGCCACGTAGTCGCCCGGCAAAAAGCCCAGGTGTTCGCCGGCTTCCACGGCGGGGCGTACCAGCACGAGCTTGCGGAAGTGCCCGCGCCGCAGGGCCGAGACGGCGAAGGCCGCCGCGAGAAAGGTCTTGCCGGTGCCCGCCGGCCCGATGGCCAGCGTGACGAGATTGCGGTCGATCGAGCGCACGTAGCGCTCTTGGCCGCCGGTGCGCCAGTCCACTCCGGGCGGCAGCAGGCCGCCACCCGGCGAGCCGCCGCCGGCGCCGCCACTGCCTCCGTCATCTGCTGAGCCGGCGCCGTTGTCCAGAACGCGCTGCACGTCGGCCGCCTCGAGCTTGCCGGTGCTGCGCAGCAGACCGAGCAGCGCGCGCACCACGGCGACGGCATCGGAGACTTCTTCTTCCTCGCCCTCGATGTGGACGCGCCCGCGGCGCACTGCCAGGGCCACGCCAAAACGATTGCGCACCGCGCGCGCATGCGCCTCCTGCGGGCCGAGCAGCGCGCGCTCCTCCTCATCCGAGTGGAGGGGGACGGTCACATCCATGAGTGCTGCCGGTCTCGATCAGCCAAGGATGGCAGTATAGGCAAGCGCCACCGGGCCCACCAACAGCAGCGAGTCCACGAGATCGAGGAAACCGCCAGCCTGTCCGAAGACGCGGCCGCTGTCCTTGAGCGCGCGGCTGCGCTTGAGCAGGGACTCGGCGAGGTCGGCGATGATGGCCAGGGCGCCGAGCACCAGGCCGAAGGCCGCCGCGCCCCAGGCGCCGCCGGGCAGGACCAGCGCCGCGAGCACGCTGCCGTCGGCGAGCACGCGCTCGGGGCGCATGACCACACCGCTGAGCAGCCAAGCGCCGACGGCCGCGGAAAAAAGCAGCCCGCCGATGGCGCCTTCCACGGTCTTGCCGGGGCTGATGCGCGGCGCGAGCTTGTGCCGGCCGAAGAGGCGCCCGGTGAAGTAGGCGCCGATGTCCGAGGCCTTGGCCACCACGACGACGCCGACGGCGTAGTCCAGGGCCCCGTCGAGCAGCAGCGCCACGAGGCAGGCCAGCCCGCCGACATAGGGCACCTGAAACCAGAGGCTGCCCGCGAGCCGGTGCGCGACCGAGCCCGGACCCACCGGCAACTGCAGCGCCAAGAAGGCGGCCGCGGTGATCGAACCGGCCGTGAGCAGGTCGGCCAAGAGACGCAGGCCCGCTGGAGCCGGCTGCGGCACCAGCATCGGCAGAACGACGAGCGCCAACCAAATGACGCCCAGCAGCCGGCCGAAGGCGCGCCGCGCGGGCCGCGCCGTGCCCAGGCGCAGGAGTTCATCGAGGGCCGCGACCATGGCGATGCCGCCGAGCACGGCCGTGGCCAGCGCCGGCCACTGCGGCCGCCCGCGGTCGAACCACCACGCGCCCACCAAGATGAGCAGCAGCGTGAGGCCGACGAGCGTGCGCTTGAGCATCAGCGCGGCGCGGCGGCGTCGACCAGGCCGCCGTACTTGCGGGTGCGCGTGGCAAAGTCTTTGAAGGCGGCGTGCAGGTGCTCCACGCCAAACTCGGGCCAGCAGGCCGGCGTCACGAAGAGCTCGGCGTAGCTGATCTGCCAGAGCAGAAAGTTGCTCACGCGCATCTCGCCGGCGGTGCGGATGAGCAGGTCGGGGTCGCGGCCGGGCTGATAGAGCGCCGCTGAGACGGCGTCCTCGTCGAGATCTTGCGGACGGAGCCGGCCCGCGGCCACCTCGGCGGCGAGTTTGCGGAAGGCGTCCACGAGTTCCGCGCGCCCGCCGTAAGAGAGCGCCAGGCACAGGTTCAAGCCCGTGTGCCCCTTGGTGAGCGCGATCGTGCGGTCCAGTTCGGCGCGCGCCTCATCGGGCAGATCATCGAGCCGCCCGATGGCCGTCAGCCGCACATTGTTCTTCTGCAGCGTGGGCCGCTCGCCGATGAGAAACTTCTTGAGCAGGCGCATGAGGAAGGCGATTTCGGTGCGCGGACGGCGCCAGTTCTCGTGGCTGAAGGCGTAGAGCGTGAGCTGCTCCAGCCCCAGGCGCGCGCACTCCGTGGTGATCGTGCGGATGGTGTCGGCGCCGGCCTCGTGCCCTGAGGTGCGCAGCAGGCCCTGCTGCTGCGCCCAACGTCCGTTGCCATCCATGATGATGGCCACGTGCCGCGGCAGCTTGCTCGAGGGAATGCCGGCGAGGCCCTCCCGCGCGGCGCTCATTCCGCCTCTTCTGCTTCCTCGAGCGCTGCGACGCGCGCTCCGGCTTCGCGCAGGATCGTGCTCTCGCGGCCTGGGCCCACGGAGAGAATTTCCCAAGGCACGCCGACGCGCGAGCACAGCTCGTCCACGAAGGAGCGGCAGGCCGGCGGCAGGTCCTCGAAACGCCGCGCCTGGCGCAGGTTTTCCTTCCAGCCGGGGAAGGTCTCGATGATCGGCTTCACGCGCTCCACGCGCGGCGTGTCCACCGGGTAGTCGTCGGTGGCCTTGCCGTCCAGCTCGTAGGCCGTGACCAGGCCGATGTTGCGCAGCCCGGAGAGAACATCGAGCTTGGTGATGGCTAGGCCGTCGAAGCCGCAGAGCGCGGCGGCGTAGCGCGCGGCCGGCACATCGAACCAGCCGCAGCGGCGCGGCCGGCCGGTGGTGGCGCCAAACTCGCTGCCGCCCTCGCGCAGCCGGTCGGCGGTCTCGCCCGCAAGCTCGCTGGGAAAGGGCCCGTCGCCGACGCGCGTGCAGTAGGCCTTGCAGACGCCGAGCTGACGGCCGATGTCGCGCGGCGGCACTCCGGTGCCGGCCGCAATGCCCAGGCTGTCGGCGTGGCTGGAGGTGACGTAGGGATACGTGCCGTGATCGAGATCGAGCATCACGCCCTGCGCGCCCTCGAAGAAGACGTGCTTGCCGCGCCGCAGCAGATCGCGCAGCAGGCCGCCGGTCTCCGTCACGAGCGGCTTGAGCAGCCGGCCCTGATTGCGCGCCGCCTCGAAGACTTCGCCGAACTCCAGCGGCTCGCCGCCGTAGATCAGGACGATCTCTTTGTTGCGCAGTTCGAGGTTGGCCGTGAGGCGCGCCTTGAGGCGCGGCTCGTCGATGAGGTCCCACATGCGGATGCCGGTGCGATTGGCCTTGTCCGCGTAGGCCGGGCCGATGCCGCGGCCCGTCGTGCCGATGCGCACGCCGGCCTTGCGGCCTTCCTGCAGGCGATCGAGCGCCTTGTGGTAGGGCATCACGCAGTGCGCCGCGCCCGAAACTTTCAGCCGCGGCAAGAGCTCCAGGCCGCCGGCCTCAAACTGCGCGATCTCGGAGAGCAGTTGCTCGGGATCAACCACCAGCCCATTGCCGATGACGTTGAGCTTGCCCTCGTGCAGCACGCCCGACGGCAGCAAGTGGAAGACGTGCTTCTGGCCTTCGACGATGACCGTGTGGCCGGCGTTCGCGCCGCCCTGGAAGCGCACGACCACGTCGGCGCGGTCCGCGATGAGGTCGATGATCTTGCCTTTGCCTTCATCGCCCCACTGGGCGCCGATCACGCTGGTGGCTGGCATGGCTGCTTTCGATTCCCGATGGAGCGGTGGCGAGGGCGCAACGGCGAAGGCGCGTAGGCTAGATGGCCGGAGCGGCCCCCGCAAGGCGCGGCCGGAGGCACTCAGCGGCGGGGCGGCACCGGCGGGGACTTGGAGTTCATGTAGCCGATCTGTTCGAAGAGTTCGACCGTCTCGGCGCCGGCGCCCGGCAGGACGGCGGCGGCGCGGCGAGCTCTCGCCCAGTTCAGCGACTCGTCAAGCAAACCGAGCAGGTGGCGCGCCTCGGCACTCAGACGCTCAGCGTCTTCGGGGAGTCGGTAGGTGTCGAGCAGCCGATCGGCGACATCGCCCGGCGCGGCGCCCGGATCCGCGGTCTGTGCGTAGAGCAGGGCCTCACCGCCCGCGCTCTCGCCCGCCACCGCCTGGCGCAGCACGAGCCGATGCTCGGCGGTGCGCACGCTCGCCAGGTAGCGGCGCAGCGGATCACCGCGGCCATCCAAGGCCAGCCCCTTGCTCGTCTCGTTCACCACATAGGGCAGCGGGCGTTCGAGCGGCGCTTCCACGGCCAGCGGATCGAAGGGCACGCCGAGCCAGGCCAGCGTGGAGGCGAAGAGCCCGGTGGTGCTGACCAGATCGTCCACGCGCGAGCCACGCGGCCAGGCCAGGCGCAGCTTCTTGGGCGCGCGCACAAGCAGCGGCACGTGCAGGGTCTCGTCGAAGAGCTGACTGCCGTGCCCGTAGAGCCCGTGCTCCAGAAACTCCTCGCCGTGGTCGGCGGTCACGATGACCATCGTGCGGTCATCGAGGCCCATGCGCTTCAAGCCCGCCAGGAGTTCGCCGAACTGACTGTCCCAGTAGGCGATTTCGCCCAAGTAGCGCTGGCGCAGCAGGCGCAGGTCGTCGCTCAGCGCCGGATCCTCGGCGGAGAGCGTGCGCCCGTCGGCCAGCGCCGCGCGCATGGCCGCCACGAGGCGCGCTTCGGCCTCTGCCAGGCTGCGGCCGCGCAGATCCGCGTCCACGTAGCGCTCGCGAAACTCGCCCGGCGCGTTGAGCGGCCCGTGCGGATCGAAGTAGTGCAGGAAGAGCAGGAACTGCTGGCCCGCATGGTTCTCGAGGAAGGCGCCGGCCAGATCGTTGACCTGCCGCGCATTGCTGTAAGGGATGTGCGCGTAGCTCTCGAAGCCGCGTGCGAAGCCGGCCTGCGGGCGCAGCACATCGCTGGCCACCACCGCGCCGGTGGCCAGGCCGGCGGCGCGCGCGCGTTCGGCCAGCGTGGCCTTGTCGGCAGGCAGGGCCAGCGTGTCGTGGTTCATGGCGCCATGCGCCGTTGGCGGCAAGCCCGTGAGCAAGCTCACCGAAGTCGGCAAGGTCCAGGGACTGCTGGTCTGCGCGCTCTCAAAGAGCACGGCCTGCTTCGCAAACTCCGCCAGGGCCGGCGTCAGCTCGGCCGGCAGGCCGCCGTAGAGCGGCAAGGCGTCGGCGCGCAGCGTCTCCACTTGGATGAGCACGATCGAGGGCCGCTGCGCGGTGGCCATGCGGCGCGGCAGACTCGCGCTGACTTCGAGGCGTGGATCGGCGATGGCCACGCGCGGCGCTTGGGCCGTGACTTGCCAGCTCACCCACTGCTCGGCGGCGAAATCGAACTCCCGGTGCTCCACCGGCTGTGCGGCCGACGCCGGCCAGCGCGGCTCGACCAGCTCGAGTTCGAGCAGTCGGTCCGCCCCCGCGAACGCGCCCAGCTCCACGGCTAAGTCGCGCCAGCGGCGGCTATCCACCGACTCGGCCGCGACGAGTGCGCCGTCCACGCTCACGCGCAACGTGGCAGCGCTGCCCGCGGGCAGACGCTCGTCGAGCGCCACGGCGCCGCGCAGCACACTCGCCGCGGAGATCGACACCTTGAAACTGGCCCGCGCCGCGCCGGTGAGTACGAGGGCCGGACGCTCATCGATACCCGCCGCGGTGTGACCGACAAAGCTGGCGCGCGCCTCGAGCGGGGCCACGCGGATCGACTCGGCGTCGCCGGCCGTCGCTGCGCTCGGCGCTCCATCGGGCGTTGCGTCGGGCGTTGCGTCGGGCGCCGCACGACGCCGCTCGCCGAACAGCACGGTGGCTGCGGCCTCTCCCGACTCGGCCTTGATCTGCGGCAAGAGGCGCTCGACCTGCGGCACGAGCACACGATGCGTCGCGAGGCGCTCGCTCAGCGGCTCCTGCTCGACACGCGGTGAAAGCAGCGCGACCGCGGCGCCCGGCGGAATCTCTCCCTCGGACACGACCTCAAAGCGCAGCGCAGCGGCTCCCTCAGGCAGCGGCAGCTCGATCGGCAGCGCGAGTCCTTCGCGCCACACACCCGCAGGCGCGGCGGGGTCCGCCGCACAAGCCGGCAGCTCGACCTCAAGCTGAGACTCGCTGCCGGCAGATCCGCTCGCGCCGGACTCGAGTTCAACGTGAATGCGCAGCCGGCAGCGCGAGGCATCGGCCTCCGGGCCCACTTGCAGGCGCGCCACGGCCAAGTGCAGCACGCCGCGCCGCGCGCCAAGCTTCCACGTGAAGGCGGAGTTGCGGCGCACCGGCAGCGCGACCTCGGCCCGATCCGGATTGCTCTGCTTGAGGTCGTTCCAGATGGTGAAGGTGTCGACGTCCTCGAAGCCGTGCTCGAAGACGACGTGCTGGCGGTCGAGGAGCAGATCGCGGCGCAAGTCGCTCGCGATGCGTGGCTGCAGGCGCTGCCACATCCAGAAGGCCAGAGCGCTGGCCAGCAGCACGTTGACGAGCAGCAGGCCCCAGCGCGGACCGCGCGCCTCGCCGGCCGGACGCTGCGTCACTGTCAAGGCGACGATCCGCCCACGCGCCGCGCGAGCAGCTCGGCCAGCAAGGCGTCGTAGAGATCCTCCTCCAGCGGCGCGTCTTGCATGGGCAGCGTGTAGACAATGCCCGGCTCGTCGGGGTCGAGGTGCTCGACGAGGGCGAAAATCTCCAGCTCCACGTCCGAGCCCGCCGGCCGCAGGTGCAGGAAGAGCCGCAGACGGCGATTGCCGGAGTAGATCGGATCCACCGTGAGGTTGCCCTGGGGCGCATCCCAGGTGATGGTCACGCCGCCGAAGCGTTCGGTGGTGTAGCGGCGCGTCACGTCGCGCACGAGGTCCACGGCCTCGTCGTAGCCGACGCCGCGCAGCGGATAGCTGCGAAAGCCGATCGGATCGGGACGCATGAAGAGTCCGCAGCCCGTGGACAGAAGCAGCGCGGCGAGCAGGGCAAGCCGGAGGCCGGTGCAGCGGCGAGTCATCAGGGCCTCACGAAAGGGGTGGGCGGCCATTCTCAGCGCGGAGCGCGCGGGCCTCAAGCGTCGGCCAGCGCGAGATCCGCGCGGCCGAGCCAATCGAAGGCCACCTTCACCTCGCCGCGGTGCCAGGCCACGATCCCGCGCACCCAGGACTCCATGCCTGTGTAAGCCCGATTCCAGTCGTCATGGCTGCCGGCCGCCACGCGCACGGCCAAGGCCGCGAGCACGCGTTGCTCCAGTTGCAGGAAATCCTCGGTGCGTTCGGTCCAGACTGCGTCCATGGCCGCGCTCAAGCCACGCAGCACGCCGTCGAGGTCGCCGGTCAGAAGCGCCTGCAACGCCTCCTGACGGCGCGCGATCCCCTCGACCACCGGACCCTGCAAGCCCAGCGGCTGGCCGGCGGCGGCGCCGAACAGGCTGTGGCGATCAGCGAGCGAAGCCACGCGCTCGAGGCGCGCAAAACCCTTGGCGACGGCCAGGCGATCTTCCTCGCTGCGGGCGAAGAAGGCGCCGAGGGCGCTGGGCTGAAGGCGCGGTGAATCGGACGTCTCGCCCGAAGGCACCGCGGGCGGCGCGAAGTGCGGCATTGCAGCCAGGAGTTTGGCCAAGCGTTCGGCGAGTTCGGTGTCGCGGCGCGGCTCGACGTTTTCGCCCAGCGGCTGCATCAGCGGCAGGCCCAGCACGTGGATGCGCCCGCGGCCAAAGGGCAGGCTCGCCTCCGTCGCGCCGAGGCGATTGCCCAGCGTGCCCAGCGTGATGGCCGTGACTTCCACGCCGGCCGCCGCCTCGTCCTCCACGCGCGCGGGCAAGCCGCTCACGAGCATGGCCACCGGCGAGAGGACTTCGTCGCCGCGCCCCAGCGCGCGCGCGCCGCTCGGTTCGCGCACCAATTGCAGCCGGCCCATGAAGTTGCCCGAGGCGCCCGAGATGCCGAGCGGCTGTGGCAACTGCGTGAGCGTCGTCACGGCGCGGCCCAAACCCAGGATGCGGGCCTGCTTCGACTCACCCGGGTGCGGCAACTGCACGAGCAGTCCGCCGCCGCGCCAGACGAAATCCCAAAGGCGCAGGCGCTGCTCGAAACCAAGGCCAGCCTCGCTGCTGAGCAAGGCGGGATCGGAGAGCAGCATGATGTCTGCGGTTTCAAGATCCTCCACGAGCGCCAGGCCAAGGCGTGCGAGCGCGGCGCGCGCGGCCGCATCGGCCGGCAGCGCGAAGGCGGCGCGCCCCTCGGCGCCAGCAACCCGCGGAGGCGCCAGCACCAGGACTTCGCGCTCGGTGGAAAGATCGAGCGTGGACCCGGAGGGATCGAGCAGACGTGCGCGCAGCCGCTGCACGGCCGGTTTCTCGGAGGCCGGAATAGTCACCGTGACACTCCGCACGCCACGCGGGAATGGCCCGTAGACCGTCGCCACGGTGCGCGCCACCTCGGCGCGGTCGGCGGCGTCGCTGCGAGCGGCCGCATTCAGCACTTCAAGAACCAGCCGCCCCTGCACTTCGGCGCCGTCGTTGACGATCGCGACGCGGCAGCGCGCCGATTCGCCGACCAGCACCGCAGGCCGCTCCGCCAGCACGGTGACTTGCAGCGGACGCAGTGCGCGCTGCAGCCGCGCGCGCACGGGCCGGCTTGCGCCCCAGGGCGAGAGCACGCCGGCGCTGCTCTCGGCATGCACTGCCTGCCATTGCGTGTAACAGAGCAGGTCGAGCGCGGGATTGCTGCGCAGCGCTTCGATGAGATCTTCGGCGGCGTCGGCCTGCTCCTCGGCCGCCACCGTCACCCAGTGAGAGTCGGCGCTCGGCGCATTGCGGTCCGTCGAGACGGGCTCCGTCGTCCAAGCCTCGCCGCTCTGCCGCGCGCGCCGCGCCACCGCCGCATAACTCTCGAAGAGCACGCGCTCGGCGCTCAGGCCCGGCTGCTCGCGAAAGCGCGTCACCGTGGGCACGGTTTCCAAGAGCGTGCCGTAGCCGAACTCCGAGACGAAGACCGGCAGCCGCGCGCCCTCGGGCAGATGCAGAGCCTCGCCGTCGCGCAGGCCGCCGAGCCCGGCCAGTCCGGCGACGTCGGTGGGCTCGTCGAGCGACGCCATGCCATCGCGTTCATGGAGCGGCAGCGGCCAGGGCGGATAACAGTGCCGGTCGATCATCGGCAGCACGGCGCGGGGCGCCGGCGCCGCGCTCCCCTCGGCTGATGTCGCCACTGGGTTCGTCGGCAGTGCCGAGACGAGCGGTGCGAGATAGCGGCCGCCGCCGAAGAAGCCGCCGCTGTCTTCGAGCACGGGCCGCGTGGGGTCGAGCTCCGCGAGGTAGCGCGTCAGTTCCTCGGCGTGCTGATAGGCCTTGCCCGAGAGTTCGTTGAGCAGGCCCCACATGACGATGGAAGGATGGTGGTGGTCGCGCGCCACCATCCAGTCGAGTTCTGCGCGCAGGCGCGGCAGCAAGCCGGCATCCTCGTCCATCCAACCGAAGGCCGGTTCCTCCAGCACGAGCAGGCCGTGGCGATCAGCGGCTTCCAAAAGCGCAGGCGGCGCGGGGCGCACATGCGCGCGCACGAGATCGAAGCCGGTGGCCTTCATGTCCAGCACGGTGGCTTCCAGCTCCGCGGCAGAAGGCGGCATGCCGCCGCGGCCGGTGTCGTGCGGCTGATAAAGCACGCCTTTGAGCACGCGCCGCTGACCGTTGAGCAGAAAGCCGCGCTCGTCGAGCGAGACCGTGCGAAAGCCCACCGTGCGTTCCAGCACGAGTTGGCCGTCGATCTCAAGCAGGGCACGGTACAGCGCCGGCTCCTCGGGGCTCCAGCGGCGCGCACCCGGCACGGGCAAGGTCCAATCCAGGACGAGCAGCTGGCCTGCGCGCACCGCGAGCTCTTGTTCGCCGCGCGCCACTTCGACGCCTTCGTGCTCGAGCCGCAGCACGGCGCGTTCGCGGCTGGACCCGCCGGCCGCCGCGGGCGGCAGCAGCCGCGCGGCGAACTGCAGCCAGTCGTGCTCGGGGGGGGCCGCGCTCGCTTCTGCGACTCTCGCGACGACACGCACATTCTCGGTGCGCCAGCCGCGCTCCACGCGCAGCGACACGGGCCCGAGCAGGCCGCCAAAGTTCTCGTACCAACTCTCCTTGGAGTGTGGCGTGGCCTTGAGCGTGAGGCCGAAGGTCGGCACGGCACCCGGGTCGAGCACCATGACGGCCAGGCCGTGCTCGCGCCCAGGCCGCAGCCAGCCGGTGAGGTCCACGGCGAAGGCGTCGTAGCCGCCTTCATGTCGTCCCACTTCGTGCCCGTCCAAGAAAATGCGGCAGGCGTAGTTCACCTGGCCAAAGTGCAGAGCGACATACGCGTCGTCCAGGTCGAGCGGGGCGCGCAGCCGGCGCTCGTACCAGACGACTCCGTCGTAGCTCTGCGTGGCGGAATGCGCTTCGAGCGGTCCCGGCACAGCGATGGGCAGTGGGTCGGCGGGCGCGGTGGCGGGGCGCTCGCCCGCGCAGAGTGCCGCGGCCCAGTGGTCGGCCAAGCCCACCGCACCCGGATCCAGCCAGAGCGACCAGGTGCCCTCGAGCGAATGCGACGTGGTGGCCGGTTCAGGCACGCTCCAGCCGCCGCGCAAGATGCCGCAGCCGGGCAGCAACGCCAGGACCACCATCCCCAGAACCACCATCCATGGCGTGACGCTGCGTATCCTGGCAGCCCAGCGCGCCGCTCGCGCCGCGCCGCCGGAGTCGTCCTGCATGTTGCCGCTGCTCACACCTGCTCCGACTCGCCTCTGGATGCGCCGCCTCGCGGACTCACTTCGGCAGTGCCTGCGAGCGCGCAGCGCATCAAGATACCGATCCGGTGGAGTCGAACCGCGGCCGACAGCGGCCAGGTGGCAGCCAGTCGCTCGCCGCAGCCTCGCTTTCTTGCTTGCGATCTCGCTGGTCCCGGCTGCGTCAGGCGCCGCCCTCGCGCAAGTAGCGCCCGCAGCGGCGACGGCACCCGCGCCCGCGCCCGCAAGACAGGCGCCTGCCGTCCGCACGGCGCTCTGCTCCGCCGAAGTCAGCGAATCCGCCGGCCTCGCCCGCGTCGAAGCGTTGAGCTTCGGCGTGCCGCTGCCCTTCGGCGCGGTTCGTGATCCGGCCGCACTGCGGATCTGGCGGTCGGCGGATCAGGCGGCCTTGCCCGCGCAGGCCCGCGCGCTCTCGCGCTGGCCCGACGGCAGCCTGCGCTGGGCGTTGTTGGACACCCAGCTCGCGCTGGCTTCGCGGGAATCGGTGCGCCTCGCCGTAGGACTCGCCCCCGACCTGCCCGCCACGGCCTCGACCTGGCGCCTGGTCACGCCGCAGGGCCAACGCGTCACGCTCGACGCTGCCACCGGCGTCACCACCGACGCCAACATCGCCGCCAAGATCGCTCCTCTTCTCTCCAAGTCCGGCGCCGCGCTCGAGGATGGCCTCACTCGCTGGCCGTTGCTGGACGGCGATTCGATGCTTGGCTTGAAGCCGCGGCTGGTCGACCGCTTCGGTCACGTGTACAGCGGTCGCTTCCTCCCCGAAAGCCTGCGCCTGCTGGAGGCGGGCCCGCTGCGCCTCTGCCTCGAAGTGCGTGGCGAACACCTCGCCGACGCTCCCGCTGCTTCAAGCCCTTCCGCCACCGGCGCTGACCGGCCCGAGACCGGCAGCAACGCCCCCGCTCCGCTGGCGGTCGCCTTCCACACTTTCACTGCGCGCATCCATCTGCTGGCGGGCCAGCGCCAGGCGCGCGTCGAGTGGGCGCTCGAAAACACGCCGCTGCACAATCCCACCGGCCCGCTCGCCTTTCGTTCCTACGAACTCTTCCTCGATCCGGGCCCCGGGCCTCGGGAACTCGATGTGCCCGGCAGTCTGCGCCGCGAGGACGCGGCCGTGGCCCTGCGCCAGGACGGCGCCACGCCCGGCACGATGAGCTTTCGCATCGGCGACGAAGAGTTCCGGCCCGCGCGCGCCGACGACCTCTGGCTAGGACTCGTCGTGCCCGCAAGCTCCGGCGACGCGGCCAATGCGAGCGCGATTTCGGCGCCGCGCCGTTCGCTGCACGTGCAGCTCTTCGACTCGGCGCACAATCATCCCAAGGCGCTGCTGCGCGGCCCCGCGGGCCCGCTGCGCATCGGCCTCCTGCCGCCGGGCGGCGGGCGCGAGTACTGGCTCGACGATGCCACGCGCAAAACCTTCCGCTTCACGCTGGTACAGGATCTCGGGCCGATCGGACGCCAGGCCATGTCCGCACTGCAGCGTCCCGCGCACGTCGCCATTGATCCGCGCGACGTGGCGGCGAGCGGCGCTTGGGGCGACGCCGGCCTCTTCTATGTGCCGGAGGCCGCACAACTCGGCAACGCGGTGTCTTTGCCCAAGGAACTGCCCACCGGCTGGGCCGACTGGGGCGAGTGGCACACCAAGAGCACGCGCGTCTCCGGCTCGCCGCGCAACCGACTCTCGGTCTGGCTCGAAGCGGTGCAGTCCGGCCGCAGCGACCTGTGGGAGCTGGCCCGGGCGCGCGCCTTCCACGCCATGGACCTGCGGCCGTATCACTTGCACGGCTTCCGCGCGGCGGATTTCCCCAAGGCCAATCTGAACGAAGGCCTGCCGCACGAGAACGAACCGCCCGAGAACCGCCTCGGCCGCACGGGCCTCGCGCAGCGCTTCCCCGAGTGGAAGTCCGGCCTGCCCGCCAAGGGGCACGGCTACAACGGCTTCGACCCGGAGCACATGACGCTCGACGACGTCTACGAGTGCTGGCTGCTCACTGGAAGCTGGGCCGCGCTCGACGCGCTGCGCAGTGCCGGCGAAGCCATGCTCACGTGGCGCTACGTGCTGCCCGAGGGGCGGCTGCACAGCGCGCGCGTCGTGGGCTGGACGCTGCGCGCGCTCGTGCAGGTGCATCGCGCCACCGGCGAGGCGCACTACTTGGAGACCGCGGCGCGCCTCGTCGAGCGCGCCGATCGCGAGCGCGGCCGCGGCGATGTGCCCTACCTCGTGCGCATGAAGCCCGACGCGCGGCACTTGGCTGATCGCGAGTACGAGTCACCCTGGATGGTGGCCGTCGCGGTACACGGGCTGTGCGCCTACTACGCGGCGACTGGCGGCAAAGCGAACGATGCGGCCGGCGCGGCGCACGCCGAAGCCTCCGCGCCCAGCGGTGACCCGCGCGTGCCGCCGATGCTGGCCGACCTGTCGCGCTTCCTCATGGCCGGCTGGCGCGGCAATGGCTTCGTCGCCGACCTGCCGGTGGAGGGTGCGCTCGACGGCGGCACGGCGCAGGAGCCGCTCGGCACTTCGCAGTGGGTGCCCGGAGCGCTGGCTGCGGCCGCCTTCGTGACCGGCGACCACCGCCCGGTGGACCGAATCTATCCTTACTACCGGCAGCTCGCGGCGCGCTCCAAGAGCCCGGTGGCTTTCGGCAGCAGCGACTGGCACTGGTGGCAGCCCTACCTGCTCTCGCTGCAGCTTCGCTATGGCGATGCCGCCGTGCTAAGCCCCGGCCAGTTCACGCCGCCCGGGCACTGAGCCACGACGTGCGGGCCCACCGCCCGCAGCAAGGCCTGCGGCGCGTTTGCTAATCTCGCGCCATGCGCAAACTCTTCATCGGCTGCGGGGTCATCGTGCTGTTGGCGCTGGCCGGCTTCGGCTACGTGGCCTACCGCGCCTATCCGCACGTCGTGAAGATGCAGGAGCAGTGGACGGCCGGCTTCGAGGCGCTCACAGCGCTGGAGTCGCGCTTCCCCTTCGAACAGGACGCGCAGACGCAACTCGACACGCGCCGCTTCGTGGCCATGCTCGACCTGCGCGTGGGCCTCACTGAGTACCTCGCCGGCATCGACCGGGCCGCCAGTGCGCTGCACGAGCCTGACGCAGCGGGCGAAGAGCCGGGCATGTTCGAGATGTGGGGGCAGCTCGTGGACCTGATGAGCCCCTCGCTCAAGGAGTTTGCGACGCGCCTGGAAGCGGCCGAAATGAGCTGGTCGGAGTTCGCCTGGCACACGCGCGTGATGTGGTCCGCGCTCAAGTCCGTGGAGGGCGGCGCGGATGAGCCAGCCCTCGCGGCGTTGGCCGCCGACAGCTACACGCGCTTCAAAGAGAGCTACGAGCGCAGCGCTCGCGACCTCAAGGATCTCAAGACCCTCGATGTGCTCTTGGACGATATCCCGCCCACGGTCAAGGCCGATGCGCGCGCGATGATGGCCGCCGATGTAGAGCGCATGCGCGCGGCCCTGCAGATCGTGGCCATCGACTACATCTACATGGACCCCAAGTACCGCATCGAGGATCTGGCGGTGCGGCCCGGCTTCCCGGCGGTGGTGCCGACCGAGACCAACGGCGCTGATCCACCGAAGTAAGCCCATGGCGGGCTCGACGCTCGTCGTCCCTGTGCGCGGCATGACCTGCGGCGGCTGCGCGGCGACCATCGAGCGCGGCCTGCAGACGCTGCCGGGCGTGGAATCCGCTTCGGTGAGTTTCGCCACGCGCACGGCCAGCGTGCAGGGCGCGGTGTCCGAGGCCATCGTGCTGGAGCGCATTGCCAGCCTGGGCTACGAAGGCGTGGCGAGCGCAGCGGGACACAGTGAGGGACACGGTTCACGTCTCGGCTTCGGCCCTGGAGCGAGCCACGCCGCCGAAGACATGGCGCGGCCGGCACTGCTGCGCGCGCTGTGGGCCGCCGGACTCGCCGGCGCCGCCCTGCTCACGGCCTCGCCTTGGCCGTGGCTGGCCGCCGCGCTCGATTTCGCCACACTCTTCGGGCCCGGCCTCGGGCTGCTCCGCGCGGCCCGGCGCCAGGCGCTCGCCGGCCGCGCCGCGATGGACGCGCTCGTCGCACTCGGTGCGCTTTCGGCCCTCGGCCTGTCGATCTGGCTGCAGACCGGCGCGGCGGGACACGGCGCGCACGCCAGCATGTTCGGCATGGCCAGCATGATCTTGTCCTTCGTGCTGGCAGGCCGCGCACTCGAGGAGCGCGCGCGCCTCGCTGCGGCCGCAGCCTTCCGCGCACTCGGAGCCAAGGCGCCACAGCAAGCGCGCGTCTTGGTTGACGGCGTCGAGGCGCGCGTGCCCGCCGAGACCGTGGCCGTCGGCGACCTCTTGCTCGTGGGCGCCGGCGAGGCGGCACCGGCCGATGGCGAAGTCGTGAGCGGCAGTTCGAGCTTCGACGAGTCGCTGCTCACCGGCGAGGCCATGCCGATCTATCGCGGCCCCGGGCAGCGCGTGGCGGGCGGTTCGCTCAACGTGGGGGGCGCGCTCGTCACGCTGCGCGCCGTTGCCGCCGGCAGCGACTCCACGCTGGCGCGGCTGCTCGCACTCGTGCGCCAAGCCGAGGCCAGCAAGCCGCCGGTACAGCGCCTCGCCGACCGCGTCGCGCGCGTCTTCACGCCGGCCGTGCTGCTGCTCTCGCTGGCCGTGCTCGCCTTCGGCGCCGGGCCGCTCGAAGCTCGCGCGCTCGCCGCAGTGGCCGTGCTCGTCGTGGCCTGCCCTTGCGCGCTGGGTCTCGCCACGCCCGCGGCCGTGCAGGTGGCCACCGGCCGGGCCGCGCAGCTCGGCATCTTGGTGCGCGATGCCTCGGCGCTGGAAGCTGCCGCCGGCATCGACACGCTCCTGCTCGACAAGACCGGCACGCTGACCGTTGGCGAACCGCTCGTGGAAGGTCTCGCCGCGGCGGATGCGAGCGGGCGCTTTCACGAGCTGCCGCGTTCGGAGCACCGCTGGTCCCTGCCGACGGGGCACGATCTCGCCGTGCGCGCGGAGCGTGCTCAGCCATCCGCGGCCGTTTCCGCCGAGCTGTTGGCTGGCGCGCGCGACGCCCTGGCGGCTGGCGCGGCCGTCGAGCTGGCTTCGGGCCATCCTTTGGCCTCGGCGATTCGGCAGGAGCTCTCGCGCTCGCAGCTCCAGCCGCCGGCGCTGCAGGATGGCAGCCTGCAAGCCGCGGCGGGCGGTGTGTCCGGCCGACTCGCCGACGGCACTGCCGTGCTCATCGGCTCGCCGGCCTTTCTCGGTAGTCGCGGCGTCGATCTCGCCGCCGCGCAGGCTGTCGTGACGGCCTTCGCCGCGCGCGGCTGGTCGCTGGCTCTCGTCGCGCTCGACGGCCAAGCGCGCCTCGTGCTCGGCTTGGCCGACCGCATCCGCCCCAGCAGCCCGCGCGCCGTGCGCGTGCTGCACGCCATGGGCCTGCGCACGATCATGACCACCGGCGATCACCCTGCCTCGGCCGAGTCCATCGCGGCCCTGGCCGGTGTTTCGGAAGTCCACGCCGACGAGTCCCCGGCCGGCAAGACCGAGCGCGTGCGCGCGCTGCAAGCTCAGGGCCATCGCGTGGGCATGGTCGGTGACGGCAGCAACGACGCGGCGGCACTAGCAGCAGCCGATGTCGGCATCGCGGTGGGCTCAGCCACCGAGATTGCGCGCGGCAGCGCGCCGATCGTGCTCGTGCATGGCGACCTGGCGCGCGCCACCACCGCTATCGAGCTCTCCCGCGCGACGCTGCGCGCGATTCGCCAGAACCTCGTACTCGCCTTCGCCTACAACCTCGTGGCGCTGCCGGCCGCGGCGCTCGGCCACATTCACCCGCCCTACGCCGCCGCGGCGATGGCCGTCAGCTCGCTGCTCGTCGTGGGGAACGCGCTCCGGCTGCGTGGCTTCCGGCCGCGAATGGAGACCGGTTTCGGGCTGGAGAGTTAGCGGGCGAAGCGTGCTCAGTGCGCCCGCGGCGGGGGCTCGGCGGTGCCGCTCAGACACCTCGCCGACTCGGCCGATGCGGCCGAGAGGTCGGCTCGGAACTCGCGGCACACCGACCCCCGCCGCGTCGCACCTCG
>JBQTIY010000022.1:0-22623 GCA_052387675.1 Planctomycetota bacterium
CACAATTGCAGCGGGGTGCGACGCGGCGGGTGTCGGTGTGCCGCGAGTTCCGAGCCGACCTCTCGGCCGCATCGGCCGAGTCGGCGAGGTGTCTGAGCGGCACCGCCGAGCCCCCGCTGCGGGCGCACTAAGCGCTTCTCAGCTCTACGGCAGCAAATCCACTCGCACCGCATTGGTGAAGCCCCAGCCGGCCGGAGCACTCGGCAGCGAGTACGTCGCCTGCACGTAGAGGCTCACGGGGCCGTTGCCGCCCGGCACTGAGGCCGAGAAGGCGCCAGCGCCGTTGAGCGGCAGCAGCAGATGCAGCGTCGGCGGCACCGGGACGAGCACGCCGCCCTTGGTGAAGGTGGGCAGCGAGCTGAGGCCGACCCAGACGTGCGCGGTGACGTTCGGCGTGGCGCCGGTGATCGCGAAGGTGGCCGTCGTGCCGGTGGAGAGATTGCCGCCACACACCGTCAGCGAAGCCGTGCCGGGGCCGCCTGAGCCGAGGTTGGTCTGGCAGATCGAGCCGCAGGTGACGCGGAAGACCGAGAGGTCGTCGATCGCCGCCTCCACGATCGAGCCGTCGTTTTCATCGGAGGCGATGAAGCGCACGCGCACGCTGGCGTTGGGAGTCACGAAGTCGGACACGCTGAACTCGTGCCAGAACCAGCCGCCGCTGGTTTCGTCGCCGGTCGGGCCGACGGTTTCGACATTCACCCAGGCGCCGCCGTTGCTGACCTCGACGACGAAGACATCCGTGTGCGGGGTGCTGCCGGCGTCATTGCTGTACCAGCGCCAGTAGCCGATACGCGCATTGCCGGAGGACAGGTCGATGAGGGGCGAAGTGAGAGTAGTTTGACCGCCGTCCACATCGTTGTCGCCGAGGCTGCCGCCGACACTGCCCTGTCCGGTGAAAAAGCAGTCCGTGCCTGAGGCTGTGAAATCGTCCTCCGACTGCGCACCGGTGCCGTTAGGGTCGCCGCGCTCCCAAATGCCGGTGGTGGCATCGTCGCCGGCGTCGCCCACGGTCCAGCCGCTGCTCACTTCGAAGTCCTCGAAGAGCAGCGTGGTGGAGTTGCCGACCTCGGCGCTGAAGCTCTCTGTGGCGAAGAGCCCGCAGGTTTGCTCGACCATGCTGAAGAACCACTCCGGCTGCTCGCCGCAGGCTGCGGCCGGCAGGATGGCCGTCCACTGGCCGCCCCCGCTGGGCGACATCGCCAGGGCGGAGAAGCTGGCCGCCGGCGCGTAGCGGTAGTTCAGGTTCACGTTGCCGACCGGGGTGCCTTGCACTTCGACCTGCAGGGGCGTGGGCTGGAAGGGCGCGATGAGCGCGGGCTGGGCCGAAGCCAGAGCCACCAGCGGCGCCGTGAGATCGAGGCAACTGCCGGCGTGGTCCTGCATGACGTCGACGCACTCAGGCGCGAAGTAGGTGGTGATGTTGGCCAGGCCGCCCGAGCAGAGGTGGCAGTAGCTCATGATCGTGCCATTGGTGATGCAGTTGCCATTGGCGCAGTCGTCGATCTGCGGCACGAAGTCATGCGTGTGCGGCGAGCCAAAGTTGTGGCCGGTCTCGTGGGCCACGACCATGTAGTCCCAGTTGAGCGGTGACACCGCGATGGGGAAGGGGGTGTCGCCGCTGATGTTGGCGCTCACGGCGAAGCTGTACGTCTCCGATGTGTCGCAGAGCACCGCGAGGTAGGCGACGCCGCCGCCGAGTTCCGCGCCGGAGATGATGTGCCCCAGTTTGGCGTCGGCGGGAATGGCGCCCTGCCAGGCCGCGGCGAACTCATTGAGCAAGTCGATCGTGGAGCCCTGGACGTCGGGCGTGCTCCACGGGTCGGCGGGCGTGGTGTAGAACTGCACGTACGGGAAAGTCAGGACCGTGTCGATCTGCTCGAGGTAGCGATCGCCGATCGCGGAGAGGAGCGTCGTCAGGTAGGCGGTCGTGGCGCCCAGATCGCTGAATTGCTCGTAGAGCTGATAGTCGGTTTCGATGGCGATCGGGCACGTCCAGAAGCTGCAGTCGCCGTCGCCGGGCGTCGGCGCACCTGCCGGCAGCGCAGGCGGGGGCGCGACCGCTGGGCCAGCGGCGACTCCGGGGAGCAGCGGGTTGCCCGCGCAAAGCGGGCCTGCGACGAGTCCGCGCGCGGCCAACTCGCCCTCACGCGCAACAAGCACCTGCGAATCGTTCCAGTTGTTGCCCGGGCCGGGCTGACCCAGCAAGTGCACGAGATCGTTTCCGCTGCGCAACCAGCCGAAGCTGCCGGAGCGGGAGAAGGAAACCAGCACTTCGGAGTCCGCTTGGTTGGCGATGCGGCCGGTCCACACGCTGAGAGCGAGCCCCTCGAGCAGGCCCGGGGCCGGCTGTCCGTCCACTTGGAAGCCGAAGCCGAAGCGCTCGATGGCGAGGCGACGCAACTCGAGGGTGACGACGCCGAGGTCGGCCTGCACGGCGGCGGCTCCGCCTGCCGCGGTCGGGGCCGGCCAGGGGAAGCCGGTGAACTGCACGGTCGCGGCTCCACCCGGTTGGGCCAACTCGGCGATGGCCGCTGCCGCGGGGCGCAGCAGAGGCAGGCCGGTGCCTGTGTCGAGGCCCGCACTCAGGAGCGGAAAGCCGCGCGCCGGGGTCGGGTTTTGCGCGGCGAGTTCGGTTGCCGCGGAGAGTGAAAACGCCAAGAGCGCGCAGGCAACGAAGGAGCGACGCGCGAAGGGGCGGAGCAGGTCCATGGTGCTGAATTCCGAGGGTCCGGGAGAGGACCGGCCGTTCGGGGGCCGGGTCGGGCGGGTCGCATCATAGCGGACTCGGTTGGCAGTAGAGTGGCGCCCTCTCTGGAGGGCCGCTCCATGCTGCCTCGAACGATTGCCCGGCTGGCTCTCGCCGGCTTGATCCTCGCGACCTCCCTTCGGGGTCAGGTGCTCCTCCATCGGGTCAATTGCGGGGGTGGTGCCGTGACCGCCGGCGGTTCGAACTTCAGCGCGGATCTGCCACTGGGTGCAACGAATTCCTCCGGCTACGTCGGAGGCGCGGCCGTGACTGTGCTCAACGGCGCCCAGGGCCAGTACATCGGCGGTTGGCAGAACCCCTGGCAAGAACTGCACGCCGACGGGCGCGAGGGCTTCACGGCCTACCGCTTCGTGGCCCACTTTCCGCAGGTCATCGTGCGCCTGCACCTCGGCGAGATCGTGGTGCACGGACCGCAACTGAGAGTCTTCGGGCTCGCGGTGGAGGGTCTTCCAGTTCTGGAGCAACTCGACCTTGCGGCGGCGCAAGGCCTGCAGTACGGGGCCGTAGTTTCTGTGCTCGTCCCTTTGACTGATGGCATCGTGGACATCGAGCCGCTACCTGGCAGTGATCCGGCCTTGCTCAACGCGATCGAGATTTGGGGGCTGCCCACTGGCATGCCGCCGCCTGCGGCCGTGAGCGGCCTCGCTGCGCTGAGTGGACACCGGCGCAACGCGCTGACCTGGGCACACGATGGCAATCCGCGCTTGAAGGGCTACGTGGTCTCGCGCGCAGTGTCGGCCGCTGGGCCCTTCGTGCCGCTGGCCACGACCTGGGCCGCGCCGCCGCGCTACCTGGACGAGGACTTGGCGCCGGGACAGTCCTACTGGTATCGCGTCGCAGCCCTCAATCATCTGGATCAGCTCGGTCCGAGCAGCGCGACGGTCTCGGCCACGCCGCTCGACCCTGCGCTCTCAGCGCTCCGGCTCTACGAACTGGAGGTCGAGCCTGCGCAGCTCAAGATCATCGACGAGAAGCTCTTCACCGATCCCAAGCTGGAGGTACCGGCCCTGTTCCGCTTTGAGGGCCATGAGCAGCCCGTCGAGGTGCGCTACCGCGGCAACACGGCACGCACCTACAGCAAGAAGAGCTGGAAGATCAAGTTTCCGGCTTCGGCTCCGTTCGAGGGCCAGCTCGACCTGAACCTCAAGGCGCATTTCGCGGACAGCAGCCTGGTGCGGGAACCGCTCACGCTGGATCTGCTGCAGGCCGTCGGCCACGCCGCTGCCGAGCACGAGCCGGTGCAGCTCATCGTCAACGGGCGAGTGCGCGGCGTCTTCGATGCGATCGAGCAGATCGAGCGCGAGTACCTCAAGGCGCGTGACCGGGATCCGGACGGCAGCATCTACGAGTGCAACAGCAACTTCGACCTGCCCGTGGATCCACAGATCTTCCCCGAGTACTACGCGCTGCACTACGAGAAGAAGACCAACGAGGGCACGGGTCTCGGAGACCTGATCGAGTTCCTGCAGTTCCTCAATGCGCCGCCCGCGCCCGACTTCGCACGCCAGCTGGCGGCGCGCTTCGACGTCGACGACTATCTCGGCTACCTGGCTGTGATCACGTTGCTGGCCGACGGCGACAGCGTGCGGCACAACGCCTTCCTGCTGCACGACCTGGCGCTCGAGCGCTGGGAACTCATCGCCTGGGACAACGAAGCGACTTGGGGCATCGACCCGGCCACAGCGTTGTTGCCGATCGACTTTGGCGTCGCTCCGCAGATCCCCTTCAATCGACTCAAGACTCGCGTGCTGGGTGAGCCAGAGTTCCGCTGGCGCTTTTGCGCCAAGCTGGCCGAACTGCTGGCGCGCAGCGCAACGCTATCTGGCGAAGTGCCTGCGGCGCATGCCGAGGTCTTCGCCGACGGCGTGGCCGACATCGCCAAGATCGGCTGGGAATCGCCGGTCAGCCTGACGCAAGCGCCCGGCGAGTTGCAGACCTTCCTGGATGTGCGCGTGCCCTTTCTGCAGGCCGCGCTGCCCGGCTACCAGCCCGCCGCGCCAACCCAGGTCTGGATCAACGAGTTCATGGCCGACAACGACGGCAGCGTGCTCGATGAACAAGGCGAAGCTGCCGACTGGCTGGAGCTGTACAACGCCGGCGCGTTGCCGGTGGACGTGAGCGGCTGGTGGCTGACCGACGATCTCGGTGAGCCGATGGGCTGGGCCCTGCCCGCGGGTACGACCATCGCCACCGGCGGGCACTTGCGTGTCTGGGCCGATGGCGAAACCGGAGAGGGGCCGCTGCATGCGAGCTTTTCGCTCTCCAGGTCGGGCGAGGAACTTGGGCTGTTCGCCGCCGACGGCGAGACGCTGCTCGATGTGCGGCACTTCCGGCCGCAGCGACCTGGGCTCTCGGAGGGCCGCCTGCCCGACGGTGGCGCCTTCTTCCGCACCCTGGCGCAGGCTACGCCGGGCGCAGTCAACGACGGTCGCGGCAATCTGCCGCCGCTCATCACCTGGGTGGAGCAGGCGCCGGTCATCGTGGGTCCGACGGATGCGGTGACCGTGGGCTGCAAGATCAAGGACAGCGACGGCGTGCTGGCAGCCACGCTGCTGGTGCAGGTGAATGGCGGTGCCGCGCAGCCGCTGGCCATGTCGCCGCAGGGTCCGTACCGCTGGGTGGCGACGATTCCGGCCCAGCCCGTGGGCTCGGAAGTCAGCTACTCCGTGCAGGCCGCCGATGGCCTGCTACTGCTTGGCGAGGATCCGGCGCAGAGCTACACAGTTGCCGGGGCCGTGGAGAGCCCCGTACGAGTGAGCGAACTGCTCGCCTCGAACTCGGCTGGGCTCACCGACGAGGCCGGCGACCACGAAGACTGGGTCGAGTTGCACAACGCCGGCTCGCAGCCTGCTGATCTGGGCGGCTTGCATCTCACCGACAACTTTTCGCAGCCCACCAAGTGGACGATTCCGGCCGGAACTGTGCTGCCGCCTGGCGGCCACCTGCTCGTCTGGGCTGATGATGAGGCAAGCGAAGGCCCGCTGCATGCCGCTTTCAAGCTCAGCTCCAGCGGTGAGCAAGTGGGGCTCTTCAGTGCCGGGGGCGGAACGCTATTGCACGGGCTGAATTTTGGGTCGCAGCAGGCCGATGTCTCATTCGGCGCCATGCCGGACGCTTCGCTGCTGCCCGTGGAACTCTTCGCGCCGACTCCAGGAGCGGCCAATGCCCCGGCGCCGGGCGGGCATGCCGCCTTCGATCTCGGCAACACTGCGGCCAACGGCATCAGTCTCGCCGCCCAGGGTGCCGCCGTGGGCGGACAGTCCTTCAGCTATGCGCTCACGGGCGCGCCGCCAAACCAACCCTGCGCACTGCTCATCGGCCTGTTCCGGCTGGAAGCTCCGGTTGGCGTGAGCGGCACACTCCTCGTCGATCCGCTGCTCCTACTGTTCCTCAGCACCGATGGGGCGGGCGCGCTGAATCTGCCCCTGCTGCTCCCGGCCGATCCGGTTCTCGACGGAGTGCTGCTGTACTGCCAGCCGCTGGTCAAGCCCGGCGGCCTGGGCAACGCGGTGGCGAGCCGCCTCGACAGCGTTTAGTCTTTCCGCATGCCTTCCTCCGAGAAAGCCGCCGCACCGGTGCAGCCGGACCTGAGCCCAGAGCGTCTCGTTTCGCTCTACCGCTGGATGGTGACGGTGCGCATCCTCGACACGCGCATGCTGGCGCTACAGCGGCAGGGCCGCATCGGCTTCTACGGGACCTGCAAGGGCCAGGAGGCCGCCACCGTGGGCAGTGGCGCCGCCATGGAGCAGGACGACTGGGTTTTCCCGGCGCTGCGCGAGGGCTCGGTGCTGCTCCTGCGCGGCTACCCGCTGGACAAGTACGTGGCGCAGCTCATCGGCAACTCGCTCGATCCCACGCACGGCCGCCAGATGCCTTGCCATTTCAGTTCGGCCGAGCATCACTACGTCTCGCTCTCCTCGGTTATCGGCACGCAGATTCCGCAGGCCATGGGTGCGGCCTGGGCGGCCAAGATCAAGGGCCATCGCACGGCCGTGCTCGGCTACTTCGGCGATGGCGCCACGAGCAGCACCGACTTCCACTGCGCGCTGACTTTCGCCGGCGTGCACAAGGTGCCCTGCATCTTCTTCTGCCAAAACAATCAGTTCGCGATCAGCGTGCCCTTCGCCAAGCAGACGGCCAGCGCGGGCATCGCGGTCAAGGCCAAGGCCTACGGCATGCCGGGCCTTGCGGTGGATGGCAATGACGTGCTGGCGGTCTATCGCGCCACGCGGCAGGCCGTGGAGCGCGCGCGCCGCGGAGAAGGCAGCACGCTCATCGAAGCGGTGACTTACCGGCTCGAAGGGCACAGCAGCAGCGATGATCCCTCGCGCTACCGCGACGAGAACGTGGCCAAGCAGTGGGCTGCGCGCGATCCGATCTCGCGCTTCCGCCGCCACCTGGAGCAGCAGGGCCTGGTGAGCGCCGCGCTGGACGAGCAAATCCAGGCCGAGCAGAAGCTCGCCATCGACACGGCCATTGCGCGGGCCGAAGCCGCGCCGCCGCCCGCCGTCGACACGGTCTTTACCGACGTCTACGCGCAGATGCCGGCGCACATCGCCGAGCAGCGCGACCTGGTTCTGCGCGAGCGGGGCGGAGGCGAGAATGCCGGCGCCTTCCCGCTCTGAGGGCCGGGCCGCGCGTCCCTCCGCAGCACTGCTCTTCGCGCTCGGCGCCTTTCTCTGCCTCTCGCTCGGCTACCTGTTCTCCACGCCGGTCTGGGAAGCCCCCGACGAGAACACGCACTTTGGCTACGCGGCGCATCTGGCGCAGTGCGGGCAGGTGCCGCTGGTGCTCGGCACCGCACGAGACTTGGGCCGCTCCATGGCCGACGAGGAGATCCAAGGCAACCATCCGCCGCTGTACTACTGGCTGCTGGCGCTGAGTCTGCGCGCCGTGGGCGCGGCCGACACACTTTGGTCTTCGCACGGGAATCCGGCCGTGACCGCGGGCGCCGAGAATCCGGCGAGTGTCTTCGTCTTTCTGCACGGCACGGACGAGAGCGTGCCGGTGAGCGAGGGCGTGCGCCTGCTGCGCTGGCTGCGCGGCTGGTCAGTGCTCTGCGGGCTCATCGGGCTGGTGCTCACCTGGCGCCTGGGGCGTGCGGCCTTCCCGGACCGGCCTCTGGTGGCGGATGTGGGCGTGCTGCTCATGGCCTGCCTCCCGCGCTACGACTGGGTGCTGGCCGCGCTCAACCCCGACGCGCTGGTCGTTGTGTTCAGTCACGGCTGTCTCTTGCTGCTGACACTGGCTCTCGCCGAGCGCCGGCTCAGCCCGCGGCGCGGCGCGGCGGCCGGCCTGCTCGCCGGACTGGCGATCCACAGCAAGTTCACCACGCTCTTTCTGCCGGCGCTGGTCGTGGGGGTGCTGGTGTTCGCTTGGTGGCACTGGGAGGCGGCCTTCCGCGCCGAGGGCCTGCCCGCGCCCGAGCGCGCTGCCCGCCGCGCAGCGTTGCGCCGCTCCATCCTCGCCACCCTCGGCGCGCTGCTGCTCTCCTGCTCGTGGACGCTGGTGCGCAATTGGCAGCTCTATGGCAGTCCGCTCGCGCTCGACGTGCAGCGCGCGGCCTTCCCTGGGCTGCTGCTCGATCCGGCGCGGCGCTGGGAGTGGGTGCTGACGGAGCTCCCCGTGCAGATGCTCACCAGCCTGCTGGGCTGGTTCGGCTGGTTCACGCTGCCGCCGCCGCTGTGGATCGTGCGCGTCGGCCAGCTCGTGCTGCTGGCCGCGTTTCTCGGCGGTGTGTTGAGCTGGCGGTCCGGCCGGCGCAGCAGCGCGCGCTTCCTCGCTCTGGTCGTGCTCCTCGTGGTCGGACAGATCGTGGCCATCAATCTGCGGCAGACCGCTGCCGACGGTCGCTACCTCTTTCCTGTGCTGGGGCCACTGCTGCTGCTCGTAGCCGCCGGACTTGCGGAACTGCTGGAACGTCTGCCGACGGCGTGGCGCGGGCGCGTGCTGCCGGCGCTCGCGCTGCTGCCCGTCGCCGCCGGCAGCACGATGCTCTTCGCCCACTTCCGGCCGGCCTTTCGAGTCGAACTCGCGCCGGCGCCGCCCGGACACAGTTCGCTGACCACCGGCGTGGCGCGCGCGCCGCGCCTCCCGCAGATCACGCTGCTTTCGCCCGCGCAGGGCGCTGAAGTGGAGCTGCCGCCGGTCTTTCGCTGGCTGCCGCCCGACGTGCCGGCACCGCGGCGCTACTCGCTCTACCTGCTGCGCGCCGATGGCCGCGTGATCCTGGGCACGCACGAACAGGCCGACATCGAGCTCAGCAGCGAGCGCTGGGCGATTCCGCCGGCGATCTGGGCGGAGCTGCCCAATGGCGAAACGCTTTCCTGGAAAGTGCGGCTCATTCCCGACGAGCCGCTGCGCTCGGCCGACCAGGCCTGCGAAAGTCCGCGCTTCGACTTCGTGAAACGCGGCGTGCGGCCGGGCGGCTGACGTCCTCGCCGGGATGCCTTAGAATCGCGGCCCTCCCGCCTCCCCGGAGTCTTCTCCCGTGAAGTGCTCAGCCTCTGCCTTGGCCGCCTTGCCCGCGGCGCTGCTGGTGTCGCTCCTCCTGGCCGGCCCGGCCGCAGCGCTCGGCGATCCGCCCGTGATCTCCGGCCTGAGCGTCGCGACGGGCAATCTCACCGGCGACACCGAGCTGACCATTCTCGTGAGCAATGTGCAGCAGGCCGAGGGCACGATCGTGCGCATCGGCGATCAAGTCGCGCAGATTCTGGAAGTTGTGCCGGGTGTCTCCGTGCGCGTGCTCACGCCGCCGGTGTCACAAAGCACGGGCCTGGCCAGCGCCGTGACGGTGCGCACGCCTGACGGCACGGGCGTGCTGCCCGCCGCCTTCACCTACACGCCCACACTCTCGGTGCAGATTCTGGGCAGCGCAGCCACCGGCGGCGGCGTGGTCATTCACTGGGTCACGGAGAGCAACGTTCCGCCGGCGACGGTCACCGTGTGGCTTGGACATCCGGCCTACCCGGATTTCGTGGCCACGCTGCCGGGTTATTCCGGCTTGATCTACGAGGAGCCGGGCCTCGAGTTCATCGTGCATGCGCCGGCGGGCGGCGGTCCGGTGCTGATGCACTTTCCGGCGCTGCCGGCGGCGCTCATCGGTTTTCCGCTCGATGTGCAGGGCCTGGCGCACAAGGAAGGCGCTCACAAGGGCAGCTTCACCAATCCGGTGACCTTCGCCATCTTCTAGGCCCGGCCCAATCTTCTAGGCCCGGCGCGATCTTCTGAGTGCGGTGCGCGAACGGTACAGTTCTCGGCCGGACTCAGGGAGCCTTGCCGATGACTGCTGCTGAACTCCACGCCGATGTCGCCGTGCTCGGAGCCGGTCCCGGCGGCTATGTGGCCGCGATCCGCCTGGCCCAGTTCGGGCTCAAGGTCGTGGTCGTCGAGCGCGAGGCCATCGGCGGGGTGTGCCTCAACTGGGGCTGCATTCCCAGCAAAGCGATGATCGCGGCCAGCTCGCTGGTCGAGCACATCCAGCACGGCGAGCCGATGGGCATCAAGGTCGACGGCTTGTCGGTGGACATGGGCCGCATGAAGTCCTGGAAGGATGGCATCGTCAAGCGCCTCACCGGCGGCATCGGTGAACTCTTCAAGAGGCACGGCATTGTCACGGTGGCGGGCCAGGCCAGTTTCGTCGGGCACGGCAAGCTGCGCGTGCGGCCCACGCCCGGCAGCGCCGCGGCGGCTGCGGGCGGCGGCGAGACAATCATTCAGGCCCAGCGCACGCTCATCGCCACCGGCGCGCGGCCGGTGGCGCTCCCCAACTTGGCCGTGGACGGCAAGCGCATCCTCACCAGCAAGGAAGCGCTCGATCTCACCGAAGTGCCGCGGCGCCTGCTCGTTGTCGGCGGCGGCATCGTGGGCTGCGAGATCGGCACCTACCTCGCCAAGCTCGGCAGCCAAGTCACCATCGTGGAACTGGGGCCGCAGATCCTGGCCGGCACCGATCCCGACCTCACCAAGGTCGTCGAGCGCGGCATGCGCAAGCGCAAGCTCACCGTGCTCACCGGCACCAAGGTGGCGCACGTGGAGCACAAGCCGGAGGGCATGGAAGTGACCCTCGCCGGCGCGGACGGCGAAAGCGTGATCAGCGTGGACAAGGCTCTCGTGGCCGTGGGCTTCCGGCCCAACACGGAGGAGCTGAATCTCGGCGCGGTGGGCGTGCGCACCGATCCGCGCGGGCACATCCTGGTGGACAAGCAGCTCCGCACGAGCAACCCCAACATCTTCGCCATCGGCGATGTCATCGGCCCGCCCTACCTGGCGCACAAGGCCAGCAAGGAGGGCCTCGTGGCCGCCGAAGTGCTGGGCGGCAAGAACGTGACGCTCGATGTGCGTGCTATGCCGGCGGTGATCTTCACCGATCCGGAGATCGCCACCGTGGGACTCACCGAGGCCGAGGCGAAGAAGCAGGGCCTGTCGGTGAAGACCGGCAGCTTCCCCTTCAGCGCCAACGGCAAGGCGCTCTCCGTGAACGCGCCCGATGGCATGGTCAAGTTTGTGGCCGACGCCCACGACGACACGCTGCTGGGCGCGCACATCGTGGGCTACGAGGCCGGCAACCTCATTTCCGAAGCGGCCTTGGCCATTGAGATGGGGGCCACCGTGGCCGACATCGGCCTCACCGTGCATCCGCACCCCACGCTCTCCGAGACGCTCATGGAGGCGGCGCACGTTGTGGAAGGGCACGCCATCCACATCTTCGTGCCGAAGAAGGCATGAGCCAGGTCGCGCTGGTGCTGAACGCGCCAGGGCGGCTGCCTTATGCGACGGCCTGGGCGCTGCAAAAGGAACTCGTGCAGGAACGGCTGACCGGTCGGCGCGCCGACACGCTCTTGCTCGTGGAGCATGAGCCGGTCATCACGCTGGGGCGCGGCACGCGCGCCGGCTGGCGCACGCCGGCGGTCGCAAACTTGGCGGCTGCTACGGCTCTGCCAGCGTCCTCGGAACTGCCGGTCTTCGAAGTGGAGCGCGGCGGCCAGGCCACGTACCACGGGCCCGGCCAGATCGTGGCCTATCCCATCGTGAAGCTGGCCGAGGGCCGGCACGACTTGCACGGCTGGCTGCGCGCACTCGAGCAGGCCGCGATCGAGACGCTTGCCGCCGCGGGCCTCTCGGCCGGACGCCGGCCGGGCGCCACAGGCGTGTGGATGGACGGCGCGCGCAAGCTCTGCTCGCTGGGCGTGGCCGCGAGCCGCTGGGTCACCTACCACGGGCTGGCCCTGAATCACGATCCCGACCTCGCGCAGTTCCGCGCCATTCAGCCCTGCGGCTTCGACGCCGAAGTCATGACTTCGATGCGGCGCGAGTGCGAGCGGCTGGGCCTGCCCCTGCCTCCCCGTGAGGACGTCGCGACACGGCTCGTAGCCGCGCTCGAGCGCTGCACCGCGGATTTTCGTGAACAGGAAGGTGGCTGATTGAGCGGCGGCACGCCGAGTGACGCTGCCGCCGTGGCCCGCGAGCAAGGGGCCGCGCGGGCTGCCGCCGAGACCGTGGCCCTGGCGCGCCTCGCCGAACTCCTGGGCGTGGTCTATCGCCTGCGCGACGAGGACGGCTGTCCCTGGGACCGCGCTCAGACAGTGGAGAGCATGGCCAAGAATCTCGTCGAAGAGGCCTACGAGTCCAGCCAGGCCATTGCGGCCGGCCGCCCGGCCGAGATCGCCGAAGAACTGGGCGACACCCTCATGAACATCCTGCTCATCGCGCGCATCGCGGAGCAGGGCGGGCGCTTCGACCTGGCCCAGGTGGCCCAGGGCATCGCCGAGAAACTGGTGCGCCGGCATCCGCACGTCTTCGGCGGCGGGCCTGCGGCTGCGGACGAGGCCGCAGCGCTCGGCTCCTGGAATCAGGCCAAGGCGGCTGAGAAGGCCGGGGCGCCCGGCGCGCCCGCCGCCGGAGCGCTGGACGGCGTGCCCGACGGGCTGCCGGGCCTGCTCCTGGCCCTGCGCCTCGGGGAGCGCGCCGCGCGTGCGCGTTTCGACTGGCCCACAGCCGACGGCGCCTTGCACAAACTGACCGAGGAAGTGGCAGAACTGCGCCAGGCCCTGGCGGGCGGCGACCAGGCCGCCATCGAGAACGAACTCGGAGACGTGCTCTTCTCGGCAGTCAACGTCGCTCGCAAGCAGGGCCTGGACCCGGAGTTGGCTCTGCGCCGCACAATCGAGAAGTTCAGGCGCCGCTTCCGGCACGTGGAGCAGGCGCTCGGCGAGCGACTCGCCGAGGCCTCGCTCGAAGAAATGGAGCGCCACTGGCGCGCGGCCCCTTGACAAGAGCGGCGCGCGCGCTCCGCGTCCCGGCGCCGCGCGCGATCGCGGTACGATGCGCGCCATGCCTGCCGCGCCCTGGTACGTCGATGCCTTCACCTCTGCCTACCTGGAGGTCTACGCGCATCGCGACGACGCCTCGGCCGAGCGCGAGGCGCGCGGTGCGCTGAACCTCTTGCGCCTGCGCCCCGGCGCAGGCCGGCTGCTCGACTTGGCCGCCGGCGCCGGCCGCCACGCACGCGCCTTCCGGCTCGATCGCGTCGACGTGACCTGCCTCGATCTCTCCGAGGACCTCACGCGCCGCTCGCAGGCCTTGGGCCTGCCGACCGTGCGCGGCGATCTGCGCGCGCTGCCCTTCCTGGACGGCAGCTTCGCCGCCATCACCTGCCTCTTCTCCTCCTTCGGCTACTTCGAGGCCGAGGAAGAGCACCTGCAGGCGCTGCGCGAAGTGGCGCGCCTGCTGCAGCCGGGCGGTGCCGCTCTGCTCGACCTGATGGACCGCGACACCGTGCGCTTCCAGCTCCAGCCGCAGAGTGTGGACGTGGCCGACGGCCGCATCGTGAGCGTGGAGCGGGCGCTGCTGGATGGCGCGCAGCGCGTGATCAAGCAGGTGCGCCTCACGCGTGACGGCAGCGCCAGTCAGACCTGGACCGAATCGGTGCGGCTCTTCACCGGCGAAGAACTGCAAGCTCTCGCCACGCACGCGGGCCTGGCGCTCGAAGCCACCTGGGGCGACTACGACGGCCGCGCGCATCGGCCCGGCGAGACACGCCGCATCGTGCTCATGCGCAAACCGCGCCTGGAAGCGGGGCAAGCGTGAAGCACAGCGCCCGCGTGCCCTGCGCCGACGGCCTGAGCATGGGTCTGGATGTCTACGTCCCGAGCCAGGCGCTCAGCGCGGCGCTACCCGTCACGGTGCTGTGTCACGGCTTCAAGGGCTTTCGCGATTGGGGTCTGTTCCCGCCGCTGGCCGAGCGTCTCGCCAACTCGGGCCGCGCCATCGCGGTCTTCGACTTCAGCCACAACGGCGTGGGGCCGGAGGGCGGCGGCACTGGCCCGCTGCCGCATCCCGAGCGCTTCCGCGCTCAGACCGTGAGCCGGCATCTCAGCGATCTGGGCACGGTGCTGGACTTTCTCGATGGCGCCGCCGGCAGCGCGGCCGGCGCCGCGGGCGCCGAGTTCGCGGCGAGCTGCCGCCTGCAGCGCAACCGCCATTTCAACGTGGTCGGGCACAGCCTGGGCGGCGCCATTGCCGTGCTGCGCGCCGCCGACGACGGGCGCGTCGTGCAAGTCGCCACGCTCAACGGCTTGGCCGAGTTGAACCGCTTCTCGCCCGCTCAGCAGGAGGAGTTGCGTGCGCGCGGCGAGATCACCGTGCGCAACGAGCGCACCGGACAGGAATTGGCGCTCGCGCGCGGCTGGGCCGACGACTTGCAGCAACACGACCTGGAGAGTGCCGCCACGCAGGTCTTCGTGCCGGCGCTGATCCTGTGCGGCACGGCCGATGAGACCGTGGCTCCGGCGGAGAGCCAACGCCTCAATGAGTGGATCGCCGGCAGCCGGCTGGTGGCTGTGCCCGGCGGCGATCATCGCTTCGGCGCGCGGCACCCGTTCGCAGGCTGGACGCCGGCTCTCGAAACTGTCGCTAAGGAACTCGACGCCTTCCTGCCGCACGTGGGGAGGCTCGGTGGAATCTGAACGCCCCGAACACCTGGCCCGGCGCATTCCCGAGCGGGCGGCGAGCGGCCGGCCCGTCCCGCGGCTGACCAGCGAGTCGCAAGTCGAGGCCATGATCTCGCTGCTCTCCGACTCCAGCGAATCGGTGGTGGAGAGTTGCCGGCGCGCCTTGCGCAGCCATGCCGAACTGGCTGAGCCGCTGCTGCGTGACCGACTGACGCGCACGCAAGACGAGGAACACACCAGCGCCTACGCGGCGCTGCTCGATGTCGTCGGCGCACGCCACGAACCGGCCGTCATCGCGCATCTGCGGCACAGCCCCGAACTCGAGCAGGGCAGCCTGCTCATCGGGCAGATGCTCGATGCGAGCGTGCCCGCGGCCAGCGTGAAGGCCGCCCTCGACGCACTCGCCGATCAAGTTTCAGCTGAACTCGCGCAGCCGCGCGATCCGGGCCGCCAGATGTCGGCGCTCGTCGAGGTGCTCGGCCGGCAGAGCGCCTTCCTGGGCGTGGAGTCCGACCGCGCCGACACGCTCGACGCCACCCTGCACGGCGTGATCCTGCGCCAGCGCGGCCTGCCGTTGCCCCTCTGCATTACTTGGGTGCTCGTTGCGCGCCGCCTGGAAATACCGCTGCGCGGACTGAACATGCCGGGCCACTTTCTGGTGCGCTTTGCGCCGGAAACGCTGCCTGTTCCGCCCGGCGAGGCGCGTGACGTTGCCGCTGAAGGGTCCTTGCAGGTCCTAGACCCCTTCCACCGCGGCCGGTCGGTGACGCCGCAGGACTGCAGGCGGCTCTTGTCCTCCGCGGGCCACGCCGAAGTGGATCCGCGTGTGCTCGATGCCAGCGATCGCGACATGCTGCTGCGCACGCTGCGCAATCTGGTCATGATCGCTTCGCGCCGCCGTGACCGCGATCTGGCCGCGCGCTGCGCGCGCATCCTGAGCGTGGTCGATCCGGACACCGTGCGCAGCCGGAAGCGCACCCCATGAGTGCACGCATTCTGCTCATGTGCGCCAGCGACCCGCGGCGGCGGCTGCTTGAGGACTTGCTCGCCGATGCGCGCACCGTCGTGCGGCCGCTCGGCAGCGGCGCGGCGGACGTGCCCTGGTCGGGGCCCGCCCCCGATCTGCTCGTGCTGGGCGCCTTCGGTCGCACCGGCGATGCCGTGGCGGTGGCGCAGGTGGCCCTCGCGGCCGAGGCCAATCTTTCCGTGCTCGTCGTGGACGAGGCCGAGAATTGGCCGCAGGCGCTGCTCGGCCGGGCCGGCCTGGCCGTGGTCAGTCTGCAAGCGCGTGGCGGCTTCCAGGCGGCGCGCGAGCGACTGCTGGAGCGGCGCCGGCTCTTGCGCGAAGTCGCCGACCGCCGCACCGAGCCGCGCGATGCCTTGGCTGCCGAGGCGCTGCTCGGCGACGTGCCCGCCGTGCGCGAGATGCGCCTCTTGCTGGAGCGGGCCGCCGAACGACACGCGCCGGTCGTGCTGGCCGGCGAGCCCGGCACGCTGCGCCGGCGCCTGCTGCGGCATGTGCTGCGCACCGAAGAGGATCTCCGCGTGGACAGCGAACTGCTGCTCGTCGAGGACGTGGACGAGCTGCCGCCGCCCAAGCAGGGCGCGCTGCTGCGCTTCATGGAGCAGGGCCGGCGCATCGTGGCCACTGCGACACCGCGCTTTCGCGAACGCATGCGCGACGGCCAGTTGCGCAACGACCTGTACTACAAACTGGGCGGACAGGCCGTGGAAGTCGTGCCGCTGCGCAAGCGCCTGGGCGACCTCGAGCGCCTGGCGCGTGCGGCCGGGCTGGGGCCGGAGAGCAGTGCCGCACTGGCTCCCCTGCAGCGCTACGACTGGCCCGGCAATCTGCGCGAACTGGAACTCGTCGTGCAGCACGCTGCGCTGCTGGCCGGCGGCGGACCGGTGACACCAAGTCATCTGGCCTTGCCGGAAGACGCCCTGCGCCGGCTGGCGGGTGAGTCCTTCGTGCTGCGCCTGCCGCAGACCGGCGTGGCGCTCGCCGATGTCGAGAAGGAGGCCATCCGCCAGACCTTAGTGGCCTCGGACAGCAACATCACCGAGGCCGCCCGGCGCTTGGCCGTGGAGCGCGGCAAGTTGCGCTACCGGCTGCGGAAGTTCGGCCTGGGCCGCTGAGCGGCTTCGCTCAGGGCTGCGTCGCGAGCGCGTCGCGAGCGCTGCGGTCGAGTCCCAGTTCGGCCAGGGCCAGAGCGCGCAGGTCGCGCAGCACCTCGCCATAGCCTTCGGGAGCGGTGAGGCGCAGCGCGTCCAGGCGGTGCAGCGCGGCGTCGACGAGCTGCAGCTCAAGCTCAGTCAGCGCCATGAGCAGTTCGGCGCCGGCAGCGCTGGGGCCGGCGAGCGCCCGCGCAGCGGCGAGGCGCTGCGCGCCGGCCGTCGCGGCCTCGCCGTCCAGGAGCTGGAAGTTGGCAACGTCCAAGAGGGCTTCGTCGCCGGCGTGCAGGGCGAGCAGGTAGCGTGAGCCGGGAATGAGCGCCGCTTGCCAGGGCGTGCGCGCGGTGCCCGGCGGCAGCGCGGTGCTGCCGGCTTCCATGGCCAGATCCAAGCAGGCCAGTTCCACTCGCAGTGGCACCGTCACCGCTTCACGCAGCACGAGTTCGGCGGGCGCGGTGAGCAGGTTGCCGCGCGGCGAAAGAATCGTGGGGCCGGCCGGCTCTTCCAGCAGAGTGTCGCCGCGCGAGGCGAGGCGCGCGACGGCCGGTTTGCGCTCCGCACGCGGCCAGAAGTTCTGGCCGGCGAGAGCCTCGGGCAGTTGGCCTGGCTCCGCCGCGGCCAGGCGCTCGAGCGCCTCTTCCACGCGGCCGGTCTGCAGCTCCTGCAGCAGGGCCGCTTGGTCGAAATCCTGATCGAGGAACAGAAAGAGGGCCAAGATCGCGGCGATGGCGGGCATGAGAAAGGGGCGCAACGCGCCGAGGCGGTTGGCCGGCGCTTCGGCGGGCAGACGCGGGCGCCTCATCGCAGCGCCTCGGCCATGAGTTCGAGTTCGTCGGGGCCGGTGCCGCAGCAGCCGCCGAGAAAGCGCACGCCGCGCAGCCGCGCGGCCCGCGCGAAGGCGGCCATGACATTGCTGTCCTGCGGATCGTCGGGCAGGCCGGTGCTCGGCTTGAGCCAGCGCGGCAAGGTGGGCAGGTCGAGCGCTTGGCGCAGGGCATCGTGCGGGCCGCGGCAGCAGTTCAGGCCGAAGAGCACCTCGCTGGGCGCGACGAGGGCGGCGATCTCTTCCACGCGCCGGCGATCCGGGCGGCTTCCGTCGGTGGTCGTGGCGCAGAGCACGGCGGGCACCGGCGCTGCGGCGCGGTCGAGCAGATCGAGTGCGGTCTGAGCTTCGGCCGGCTGATTGCAGGTCTCGAAGACGAAGAAGTCGGCGCCGGCCTCGACCAGGGCGCGCAGCAGCGCCGGCGCGGTGTCGACGAGGCCGGATGTGGCGCCGCCGGAGGCCGCGCCGCCCGTACTCTCGACGAGGCCGCTGGTGGAGAGTGAGGCTCCTACACGAAGACCCGCAGGTGCGGCGTCTCGTGCGAGTTGCACGCCGGCGACGGCGGCCCGGCGCCGCTCGTCACCAGTCAGCGGGCCCGGTGCGAGTGCTGCGAAGCTGTTGGCGAGCAGCACCTGAGCGCCGGCCTGCACGGCGGCCGTGTGCACGGCGGCCACCTGCGCCGGCGCCAGCAGATTGGCCTCCAGCGTGGACCGCTCGCGCGGCCAGCCGGCGGCCCACAGCGCCGTGCCCAGGGCGCCGTCGAGCAGCACGGGCTCCTCACCGGGGAACAGCGAGTCGAGACTGCGCGCCATGCGGCTTGCGGCGCCTAGCGCAGCCGCTGCAGGGCGCTGTCGAGTGCGCCGAGCACCAGGCTGTCGATCTCGATCGCGCGGCGCGCCTCCAGCGCGAGCCGAGCGCTCGGGTCGCCGCGCTGCGCGAGGGCCGTGGCCGCCGCCGCGCGCACCTTATGGCTGCGGTCGTAGAGGGCTTCGCTCAACTGCCGGTCGATCACGAAGTCCAGTTCGGCTCGCCGCCCAAGCCCCAGCAGGGCCGCCTCGCGCACACCCGGCTCCAGCTCGGTGCGCGCGGCCGCGAGCAGAAAGGGGACTGCCCGCGGCTCGAACTCCATGTCGGCCACGATCCGGAGGATGTCGCGGTCGAGGCGCGACTTGCTAGTGCGCTCGGCCAAGTCTGTGCAGAGCCGGAACGTGCCCGGATAGCCGCGCTCAGCGAGCGAAGCCAGAGCAGCGGCCGCGACGGAGGCATTGGGGTCCTCAAGCGCCGCGGTGAGCGCCGGCAGCACGCTGTCGTCGCCACGCACGCCCAGGCCCTGGGCGGCTGTCTCGCGCAGACGCGCATCAGGATGCTTCATGAGCACCTTGAGCTGAGTGACGAGCCGCTGCTCGAGCGTGGACTCCTCGCGGCTGCCGCCGGGGGCAGCCCGGTGCGCTTCGTCGCCGTCAGTGAAGTCGACCAAGGCACGCAGCGCCGTGGCGCGCACGGCCGAGAGTGAGTCGCCCCGCGCGGCTTGGCACAGATCTTCGAAGGTGTCGCCGACGATGCTCCAGTCGCCGAGCAGGCCGTCGCGCACATCGGCCTCGGCGGCGAACCACTCCGCGGCGAGCAGGCGCGTCACGCCATCGCGCGCCTGAAGCTGCTTGCGCCACATGGCCTCGCTCTGCACGAAGTCGAACTCGCCAGGCACGCTGGTGTGCGCATCAAAGCGCACCCAATCGAGCCGGCCCTGGCCGGGCAGCGGGAAAATGGCATCCATTTGGTCGAGCTCCAGGCGCGCCTCCTGCTCGACGCCGCCGCGCGACCAGACCACGGTGACCGGCAGCTCGAAGACCGGGCGCCAGCCCAGCTCGCCCTGTGTCTGGCGAATGCGCAAGCCCACGGCCAGTTCGGGCTCCTCCGCGGTGCGGCCGTCGACGTCCGTCAGGCGCAGCCAAAAATGCGGCACGCCGATGCCATGCACCCACTGCTCGAAGAAGCGGGCCAGAGACTGACCGCTCTCGGCCTCCAGCGCGGCCTGCAAATCGGCGCTGACCACCAGGCCGGCTTCGTGCTCGCGCACATAGCGAGCGACGCCGCGCTGCATGACTTGCGGCCCGAGGACTTCCGTGAGCAATGCCAGACGCGCCGCGCCGCCGGCGTAGCTGTGCGCGTCGAACATGTCGTCCGGCGTGGCATAGCGCGACCAGCTCAGGGGCCGGGCGGCGGCGCGCGTGGCCTGCGCGGTCTCGCGCAGATAGGCCAGCAGCGCCACGCGGCCCTCGTCGCGTCCGCGCAAGGCTTCCAGGCAGAGGATCTCGCCCCAGGTCGCAAAGCCCTCGTGCAGCCAGAGGTCATTCCAGTCGCGCGCGCCGACCAGATCGCCAAACCACATGTGAGCCGCTTCGTGCGCCACGAGATCAAAGCTGTCCACTTGCGGCTCGTCGGCCGGGTCGTGCACGGTCTCGTGGTAGAGCGTCGTCGCGGAGATGTTCTCCATGCCGCCCGCCACGAACTCGCGCACGCAGGCCTGGGCGTACTTGGGGTAGGGGTAGGCGCGGCCGGTCCAGGACTCGAAGATCGCCAGCATTTCCGGCGTCTCGGCCAGATTGGTCAGCGCCCAGGGCATAACGGGCGCCTCGGCCAGCACCGGCAGGGGCACGCTGCCGCCAGGCAGTTCGGCCTGCGCCAGTCCGCCGGAAACCAAAGTCAGCAGCGAGATGGCGTGCGGCGTGTCCATGCGCCAGGTGTCGGTGCGCCGGCCGCCGCCGGGCCGCACGGAAGCCGTGCGCGTGCCAGCGGCCAGCGTCACGAAGCTGTCGTCCACGGTGGCGCTCAGCTCGTGCGTGGCGCGGTCGTTGAGGCGATCCCAGCAGGGAATCCAGTGGCGCGTCTCGTGCGTCTGGCCCTGCGTCCAGATCTGCCAAGGGCCTGTGCCCGTGGGCGGCAGGATGTAAAGGCCGCGGCGCGGATAGCAGGTGTAGCGAATGCCGACGACGGCCTGCTCGCCGGGCGGCAGCGGCCGAGCGAGCGTGATGAGCAGCCGGCCAGGCTGCACGCTGAAGGCTAGGTCGCGACCGCTGTCATCGCTCACGCCCTCGACGGACAGTTCGACGGCGTCGAGTTCGATCTGCCGGACCGGCTCTCCGGGCAGCGCCGCAAACCTGATCTCCACGAAGCCCTGCACCTGGCCAGCGCGGTGGTCGATGTCTACTGAGATGTCGTAGTGCAGGATGTCCACCAGGGGCTCGCGCGACTCCACTGGGGGCACGCTGCCGCGCGTCGCGGTGGTGCCGGCCGCGCAGGCCGGGAGTGCCACCGCTACGACGAGGGCCAGGGCTGCGCAGCGCAGCGAATGGAACGGAAGGCGGAGGCTCAACATGCTGGCGATTCCAGGGCGGCGGTGAGGGGTGGCCCGAACTCTGAGGCGGCGGATTATAGGCAGCGGCTGCCCGCCTCCGGCGCGGCGCGTCCGTGGCACGCGTTATGCTCCCTCCGCATGCCGGCCCGCACCATGAACCAGCGAGAAACGCAGTCCGAGGCGCGGCCGGTCGTCCAGGAGGAGACCAAGACGGTCACCTCGCTCGGCGCACCCTGGAACGTGGTCGTCTGGGATGACCCGATCAATCTCATGAGCTACGTGGTCTATGTCTTCCAGAAGCTCTTCGGCTTCACGCAGCAGGACGCCACGCGCCACATGCTCGAGGTGCACAACGACGGCAAGTCCGTGGTGGCCACCGTGGACCGCGAGAAGGGCGAGTACTTCGTGACCCGCCTGCACGCCTACGGCCTGCAGGCCACGCTCCAGCGCGGCGGCGTCGAGTCCTGATGGCGCGCGTGGTGCTGAGTCACCGCGACGGCGCTCCGCACTGGACGCTGCGGCTGCCCAAGCTCGAGGCCGAACTGGTCAACTCGCTGCCGGCCCGCCTGGAAGACGTGCTGACGCATCCGGCTCGCAACCGGCCGATCATCGACCGGCTCTTTCCGGCCAGTTACGACGACCCCGCGCAGCAGGCCCTGCACCGCAACTTGCTCGGCGCCTCGCTGCTGGAGTCGCGCGGCAATCTGTTGCGCGAGATCAAGGCCAGCCTGGCGGCCGCGCGCCGGCCGCGCGATGGACTGCAGCTCGAGCTCGATGCCGCCGGCGTCGATCTCTGGCTGCGTTTCCTCAACGATCTGCGGCTGATCTTTGCCACGCAGCTCGGCCTCGACAAGAGTCCCAGCGAGATCGAGATCAAGGCGGAGGATCCGCTGGCCTTCGAGCACACGCTGCTGGTTTATCTCGGCGGGCTCGAGGCCGTGCTCGTCGAAGCGATCAGTGGTCCGCCGCCGGCGTGAGCGCGTAGCCGCCGGGAAAGTCGCGCGTGCCGGGCCGGCGCTCGTGCTCGTCCAAGCGCCGGCTCAGCAGCCAGCCGTCGGGATGCGCCGCGAGCCAGGCGGGCAGTTCTTCGGGGAGCAGGTTGCGGATGGGGGCGCGCAGCCGGCCGGCGAAGTCGAGTTCTCCGCGCGGCCGGCGCAGGCTGGCAATGGCGTGGCCCTGGGCCTGTAGCTCGGCCACGGCCTGCGCCGCTGGGCGCACATCGTTTTCCTCGGCGATGAGCGGCAGCACGAAAGCCAGCGTCAGGAGCAGCGCGCCGGCCTGACCGACAGCCAGCAGCGCCACGGCGGCCACACCGTCTCGGCGCGGGCGCAGCAGCAGAACGGTGCCCAGCACGAGACCGGCGCCCAGCAGCATGAGTGCGGGGCCGAGCGCGGCGGGGAGGCGAGTCATGAGCGCGGGCGCGGCGATGCGTTGTGATTGTCCCAGCCACAGCGCGAGGCCGGCGAGCAGCACGGGCATGGCGGGCAACGTGGCCTCCAGGACGGTGCGCAATGACCACCGCGCTTGCGTTGCCGTGCCCGGCCGGTCGCGG